>PGYB01000017.1:0-76254 GCA_002839445.1 Candidatus Riflebacteria bacterium HGW-Riflebacteria-1 | reverse complement strand
CCGGGCAGACCACCGGCAATATCAGTTTCGACGAATACCGGGCTTGTTTCGAAACCAGAAATGGTTGCTGCAGCGATTTTGGCAAACATACTCTCATGTCCTGCTAAATTTGCTTCTTGACTAAACAGTATTGTAACATATCTTATCTTAGATAGTCATAGACAGTGGTGAGGAATTGTATGGAAAATACAGATTCTCAGAATGAGAGAGGGCCGGGCGAAGAGTTTTATACTGACGCCCACGCCGATGCTGGCGCTTCATTTGAAGATGCGCTTCTTCTTGAACGCTTTGAAGTTGCTCAGTCGCAACTCGAAGATTTCAAAAGCAAAAACGGTGAATCGGCAATTTATTTGTACCGACTCGCCCGTTTAAAGCAAAAACAAAAAGATGTTCGAGGCGCCTACGAAATTTACAAGCGCCTCTACTATGAACTGCCAGTGTTTATGCGAGACAAAAAAGAACTGGCCGATCTTCAGCATGAATTCATCGACGCTAGACTCAGTAAAGCGAAAGCCATGTGGAATCAGGTAGTAGCTGCCGCGTCGCACTTTCTCGAAGAAAACCCAGATGCCCAGAACCCAAAAAACAAAGAACCTTACGTAAAAGCCTTCTGGAAAAAGCACTACGAGGATCTCGAAGGAGTCGCCACGACCTTTTGCGCAATTCTTGAATTCGAACAGCACGAAACCAATGCTATTCTCGGCCTTATCCAGTGTTATACCGAAATCGACAACAAAGAAAAGCGCGCGTATGCTCTGGAACTGCTCGACAACGCAAAAAAGCACTGGAAAGAAATGGCGCACAAGCGCTCTGGTTCGGCTATTACCGCTGCGCACAAACAGGAAGAAAGCGGCAATTTTGCTGCCGTTATTGAGATAGTAAATCTCGGGCTCGAAACCGAACCAGCCAATTCAGACCTCTTATTGATGAAAGCTGAAGCTCTGTCAAAGCTCTGGCATTTTCAGGAAGCGCTTTCATGCATTCAGGTAGCGCTCAGGCAAAACCAGAACAACAGCAAAGCGCAACGCATGAAAAAAACCGTTGAGGGACAGATCTTCGATCAGAATCTAAAAGACGGTCTCGATTTTCTTTATAAGGCTGAACAGGAAAAGCCCGGAAGCTCGCACCAGCTGAAATGGATCGAATCAGCCCTGAGCTGTTTTCTTGATGCCCTGTCATTTGACTCTCAGAACCTGACGGCGCTGGCTGGCCTCTATCGTTGCCGCATAAGATCTGGAGAGCCATTAAAAGCCCAGACTACTCTCGAAAGAATCCGGCAGATTGACCCCAATTACGATGTTTACTCGATATTTCGCGACAAAAATGAGCAACCCAATTCAGGCGGCGGCTGCTTTGTCGCGACCAGAGTTTATGGCGAAACCCACCCAGACACAGTCTTTTTGAGACGTTTTCGCGAAGAAGTTCTTAGACCAAGGCTGGCGGGGCGAGTATTTATAAGTCTCTATTCACACGTCGGCCCTGCTCTGGCCGAGCTGCCAGGGCGCAGCCCGCTTTATCGCATCTGCCGACTGCTCATAGATGGTCTGACCAGGCTGCTGAAAAAAATTCAGCAGCGCTGATCATTTTTCACATCACATTTTACCGGCTGCCAGAGCCAGTTTTATCGAATTCATGCGAGTCTGTTTGTCATCAGAGCGTGACAGCAACACCACCGGACACTGCGCGCCAAGAATAAGGCCACCGGCCTGAGTTTTGGCAAAGTATAACAAAATTTTGCCGAGAACGTTGCCGGTGTCAATGTCAGGCGCAATAAGAATATCAGCCCGGCCAACCACTTCGTTGAACAAACCCTTATGGTGAGCCGACTCCAGCGATATCGCGTTATCGAGAGCAAGCGGGCCGTCAACTATGCAGTCGGCGCCAAACTGCTTGCGATCACCCATTTTTGCCAGCACCGCGGCATCAATCGTACTCTGGATTTTCGGATTAACTTTCTCAACAGAAGAGAGAACGGCAACTCGCGCCACTTCTACGCCAAGCTTGCGCGCCAGAGCCTTACAATTGTTGATCATCTCGATTTTTTCTTCGAGACTCGGGTGAGTAAGCATGCCACCATCGGTCAGAAAGCGCAGACTGTTTTCCCACTCGAACACCAGCACGTGCGATAGAACGCCTGATTTTTTTATGCCGGTTTCTGAGTTGAGAACGGCCTTGAGCAAAACAGGCGTCGAAATTGAACCCTTCATCAGCGCACTGGCCCGGTTCTGTCTGATCAGTTCGACCGATTTGAAAGCTGCGTCTTCTGGCGTATCACAATGAATAATTTCGGGATTAAAGCCTGGAGCAGCCTTATCAAGGCAACCTTTGATAATGTCTTTATTGCCGACAAAAATACATTCGACAAAGCCCTGATTCGCGGCTTCATGTGCCGCCGATACCGTATCGATATCTTCGGGCATGCACACGGCCAGAGGCACTTTTCGTGTTCCGAGAAGTTTGTCTACATCTGCAAAATTCATGGCAACATCCTTTCCTGATTCAGTATTCTTTTACGATAGAAGCATCTGCCAGAGCTCGACATGCGTGCGCCGCCAGCGCCTTAAGCTCGTTTTGACCGGGTTTCACAATTACCGGTGCGATAAATTCTACTCTTTCTTTGATCCAGGGCACAACTTTCGGGTTGTTGGCTACGCCGCCAGTCAGTATTATGGCGTCAACCTGCCCCTTCATTACTGTAGCCATGGCACCAATCTCTTTGGCTATCTGATAAGCCATCGCTTCGAGAACGAGCTTTGCCTTCGCGTCACCAGCATCGATGCGCTTGGCAACTTCGCGGCAATCAGATGTGCCCAGATGCGCAACCAGCCCACCCTTGCCAATAAGCATTTTTTTAAGTTCATTAAACTGGTATTTGCCGCTGCAGGCCAGCTTGAGCAAGCCGGTCAGCGGTAAGGTGCCACTGCGTTCGGGCGAAAACGGTCCGCTATCGTTGGCATTGTTGACGTCTATCTGGCGGCCTTTTCTGTGCGCTGCAACCGAAAAACCGCCGCCCAGATGCGCTACGACATAATTCACGTCTTCAGGCTTTTTGCCGTTCTCAGCGGCAACTTCGGCCACTACTGCCTTTATGTTAAGTGCGTGTGACAATGAAATGCGTGGCAATTCCGGCCAGCCGCTTATTCTGGCGATATCGTCAAATTCGTCCACAGAAACCGGGTCAGCAATATATGCCGGAATCTTGGCATCTGCAGCCACTCTACAGGCTATCAACCCGCCAAGAATCGAGGCGTGGTCAACGAGTTTACCACTCTGCAAATCCCTCATAAGAGATTCGCCAACGTGATAAACACCGCCACTCAGAGGTTTAAGCGGGCCGCCACGGCCAATCACCGCTTTAAGATCCGCAGGGCTGCAATTCCAATCTTTCAGCGCCTTCTCGACTGCTGCATAGCGATAATCAAGCTGTTGAAGATTGCTGGCAAAGCCGGCCAGTTCAGATGTCTGATGGGTTATGTCGACATCTTTCAACGGCGCAAGACCGTTAAACAAAGCTATTTTGGTCGAGGTCGACCCGGGATTGATAACCAGAATCAGTTTATCATTCATTTCCGTCCTCGCAGGTTATTATTTGTTTCCAGGGAAGGTGGCCAACCGCGATGCGGTCGGCAGGGCAAAATTCGCCAAGCGGAAAATCTGTCGGCGCAAACCAGCTGACTTCAGGATTCTTCGTCATTTTTGCCAGACACTGGTCGGGAGAATCGCTGAGCCGGCATTTGACAAAGTGCAGACGCACAGTTTTGTCGGGGTATTCATGTTCAAGTACCAGCAAGGTCTGTTCTGGCACGATTCTGATATCAAGTTCTTCGATCAGTTCGCGGTGTGCGGCATGCCCGGCCGACTCATCTTTTTCGAGCTTGCCGCCGGGAAATTCCCACAGGCTGTCAAGATAACCACCGCGTCGCCGTGCCAGCAGAACCTTTTTGCCGTGAACAAGCACGGCAGCGGCTACGTTTATTGCAGTTTTCGCCATGGTTGTTAATTTCCTAATAGATTTTGAGCAGCAGGCCCTTGAGATATCGACCTTCGGGATGCGCCAGAGCAATCGGGTGATCAGGTGCATGAAAAGACTCGTGAACTATCACAGCACGGCGACCGGCCGACGCCACGGCGTCTCTGACCGCTTCGAGAAATTCTTCGCGGCCAACCTGACTTGTACATGAGGCTGTGAATAGATAACCACCGGGTGAGACCGCTTTAACACCAAGTTGATTCAGGCGGCGATAAGCGCGCAAAGCCTTTTCTGCATCCTTACGGTTTTTGGCCATCGAAGGCGGATCTAATACTACTATGTCAAAACGGCCATGCGGGCATGCCGTCAGATAGTCATACATGTCGGCACAGGCCATCTGATGAGATGATGCGGCAAACGAATTCATTTTGAGATTATTCTCAGCTTCGACCAGGGCCGGCTTGGCCGTATCAACTGTGACGCTGCGACTGCAACCCCCAGCAGCGGCCGCCACCGTAAACGCTCCGGTATAGCCGCACACGTTCAACAGACTCTTGCCCGCAGAAATAGATCTGATCAGATTGCGATTCTCGCGCTGATCGAGAAAAAATCCGGTTTTCTGGCCATTAACCAGGTCGGTATTGAATTTGAGGCCATATTCGACAAATTCGATCTTTTCGGGCATGTTGCTGCCAAACACAAGTTCAGCGGCGTTGGCACGGGCCAGCCTGATCTGATTGCGCCGCCAGATCCATTTTGTTTGTGGCAGCATCTCTTTGATGCATCTGGTAATCGCCTTTAAATGGGGTTCGAGCCCGAGCGAGTAAATCTGCATCGAGACTGCCCGGTCATACTTATCGATGATCAGGCCAGGAACAGCATCACCTTCGCCGTTAACCAGACGATAAGCGGTTGTGTCGCTGCTTTTGAAGCGTTCGAGTCGATAGGAGATCGCCTGACGCACCAGCCGGCAGATGCCTGCTTCAAGGGTCTCCGCGCGCTCCAGTGGCAACATGCGCACGAGAATTTTTGAATCGATATCAGCGTAGCCATAGCCAAGCAGCTGGTCGCGATGTGAGTATACTTCAACCAGATCGCCGGTAGCCAGCTGTGGCGGCACTTCGCGAAAGGCCTCACCATAAGCCCATGGGTGGCCTTTCATGAGCGAAAATTCTTTATTCTTCTTTAAATACATGCGGTGACTGCGCATAACACCTTCCCTTGTTAATCTGCCCTATTCTAAGCAAAATACCGAGAATTATCAATTTATTCGATAGAGTTCTTATTGTTTTGCCGCCAACTAATCTATTGACATGCAGCTTTGGCATTTGTAGCATGGTTTCATAGAATTATTGCAGAATTGAGGAGCAATTATGGTTCAGGCTGATTTTTTGAAGGGTGTTTCGCTCTTTGCCGACCTTTCTGACGAAGAACTTAATAACGTCAGCAAGCAGGCAGAAGTTGTCGAATTCGTTCGTGACGCGATTATCTGCAAAGAGGGTCAACAGGCTGACGCGATGTACATTATCAAGTCTGGCATTGTTCAGATTTATTGCGACGACGGCCGTGGCGGGAAAAAAATACTGACCCACCTTAAGCTTGGCGAATATTTTGGCGAGATGGCGCTGCTTACCGAAGAACCAAGAAATGCATCTTCGGTTGCTCTTGCTGAAACTGAGCTGATAAAGCTTACCAAAGAAAGCTTTCATAAGCTTCTGCACAAAAGTCCGGCTGTCTCACTCAGCATAATTAAAACTCTGTGCAATCGCCTCTCTAAAACCAATATTGGCGCGGCACAGACCAGAATGCACAATGTCTACGCCGTGCTCGGACCTGACACATCTTCTGGAAAAAGCCTGTTTGCCCGCAATCTTGCCATGGCCATGCAGAAAGAGCTCGGCCAGGAAGTGCTGCTGTTCGACCCGAATCTGCGTGACGAACGTGTTGCCCGAAGCCTCGGCGTCGAGAAACGCTCACGCATCATCGACGAACTGGTCGACCGCGAAAAAATCAAGGACCTGTCGCAATATGTAGTTAAGGCGCCATGTGGCCTGCTCACCATTCTGCCACAGGAAAACGGTTTAACCGATATCAGACTGAAGGAATTTCATACTTTTTCTCTAATGCAGACGATCCTTGAGCATTATGAATATGTAGTAGTTGATTCGAGCTCGATGTATACCAAGGTAACCAAAGAAATCGTGCAGAACTGCGATAAAATTGTCTATCTGATATCGAGCAAAAACGTATCGTTAACCGGCCTGATGGACCACTTTGACGAAACCCGTCGCGGCTGGAAAGTAGCTCCTGAAAAAATCGTTTTCGGCGTGAACCACACCACTGGCGATACTACCCAGGAAAGCTTGATCACCGACAAAGACCGCGAGCGCATCAGCTTTGAAATTCCGTTCAGCAAAGAACTTCAAGGAAAACGTGACCCTGAACAGCAACTGCTGGTGCAAAGCAGTCCCGAGCATCCTCTCGCCAGGGTCTGCACCGAACAGGGCCTCGACATTCTGTTTGATCAGAGCATTGGCCTGTTTCTACCAACACTTGACGACCAGCCGGCGAAGGCAGAACTGGCTGCGCGCTGGATCGAAAGTGGCGCCGCCGAGCTTTCCCTGGCCCTCAAAAAGGTTGCAACCAGAGGCCCGATCACCCGCAACAACACGCTATGCAAGCTGATTTGCGGCAACACCTCGAAATGGGATCTCAACAATCAAGTGGTCAAGATTGTCGACTTTTCGAACCGCTACAAAAAAGAATTCGGCCTCGACAGCCTGATTCTATCGCTCAACAATCAGGAAAGCGTTATTTAGTCAGGGCAAACTCTTCGGCCATGCGAATACGTTCGATTGCCGGAGGGTGTGAATAGAGCCAGAACACCCTTATTGGAGCAGGCAGAAGGTCAGAGCGATTATCACGCGACAATCTGACCTGGGCACTGATAAAAACATCACGCAGACCGGTTAGCTCAAGGGCTACCCGGTCTGCCTGTCTTTCCATGTATTGGCTGATCTGGCTTTCAACAGGTGAGGTGAACAACTGCAGCAGCATTACCAGCACCAGCAGAAAAGGCAGATTAGCAGCACTTGCCAGACCACGCAAGCCAAACCACTCGACCTGCGCAATTGTCGGGTAAGAAATGCTGTAGAGCAACGCAATGGCCAGCATGCCCAGCATGCCGAGACTCAAACCCCAGGCGACATGACTGTATTTCCAGTGCCCGGCTTCGTGTGCAAAAATCAGTGCTGCTTCTTCTGGCGTGTGGCTTTTAATGAGATTGTCATAAAGCACTATACGGCGGTGCCTGCCAACACCGGTGAAGTAGGCGTTGGTGTGTTTTGAATAACGGCTCTCATCAATAACGTAAACCTCGCTGACTTCCATGCCAGCCTGTTCAGCCATCCCCAGAAGGTCGGACCTGAACTTGCCTTCAGCCAGAGGAATCTGCTTGTAAAATAAAGGCGTTATGATAACTGGCGCCAGCAAGGTTACAGTCAAGGCAAACAGGCCCATCACACAAGGTACTACCAGCTGCCATTTATTCGGGAACCAGCGCATCACTGCCAGCAGCAGTATTATCGCAATCGTCTGCAGCCCAACGCCGATCAACAGAGACTTGGCGTAGCGCACAAGCCAGCCAGATAAACCGATGTTGGCAAACCCGGCTTCGGCCTCACGCCAGTAACCCAGATAAATGGCGGCCGGAAAAGAAATCATTTCGACAAGCAACAAACTGGTTAATATGAAAAGTAGATCCTGGCGCAGCAGGCCCTCTCCAGCAACCGAACCGACGCGCTGCCATAACCCGGCAAAGAAACCGTATTTCAAAAGTGCGGTGAGAACTCCTACCAGCAAAAACCCGAATACGGCGCGAAACCAGAAACCATATAAAGCGTATTCTCGGCCAGAAGCAATATCCTGCTCACTGAAATATCGCAGCACGGCATCACGTGTTGCCGGATCACCTGCGCCCAGATACTGACTGCCCATCAAGAATATCCTGAGCAGACACCAGGCTAGGACAAGCAGCCAGAACATTTTTTCAACTTTGTCAGCACTCATGCAATCAATGTATTCTCGAACAGGTCACCTGTCAATCAACGTCAAAATTCTTCGTGCACAAAGATAAAACTCTGTTTTAAATCAGCAGCAAAAGTGATAGATTGTTCAAATGAAATGGCCTGACCCGATAACCAGAAAGCTGTTGGCGCGCACTCTTGCGAGCCAGGAAAACCCATCGGCAGCACGTTTAAAGTCCCCGGCAAAGAAAAGCGCCGGGCGACAAAGTACACCGCGCATTAATTGCCGAGACTGCGTCAGCTTTTATATCACCTGGGAAACCGCTACACCCTACGGGTGCAAAGCGCACGGGTTTAAATCAGCGCAAATTCCCTCAATTGTTGTTTTTTCGACTTCAGGCGAGCACTGCCTGCTGTTTCGGCATAAAACCAGCTAAACCGCTTTCTTGCAAATACAGCCTATCTGTGCTATTTTTTGATTCCGCATGCACGGGGCATTCATTCCAACGAATTGCAGTTGGCTTCAAGATTTTTCTTAAACATTTATAGATAACTGTCGATAGGTATTAAGAAAAATAACTGCCGAGGGCAGCAATTGCAAGGAGGCGCAACATTACTAAGATGACAAAACAAAGCAGGATTCACTTCATTGGAATCGGCGGCGTTGGAATGAGCGGCCTGGCTCACATTTTCCTTAATCGTGGCTACAGAATTTCCGGTTCTGACATATCAGCAAGCGAACGGACCGAATCTTTAAAGGCTCGCGGCGTAGAAATTTATATCGGGCACAGCGCGAAGAACCTGTCGGCAGATACAGCCCGAGTGGTTGTTTCGACAGCCATCAAGACTGATAACCCCGAATTGGCCGGCGCTCACAAGAAAAACATTCCCGTCTTGCATCGCTCAGATCTTCTTGCTGAGCTGTTTCTTGATTCAAAATGCGGCGTCGCAGTTGCTGGCTGCCACGGTAAAACCACGGTAAGCTCAATGCTGGCGACGGTTCTCAAAGTCACCGACAAAGACCCGACCTGTGTTGTTGGCGGCTTTGTTGATGCGCTCAACGGCTATTCTTCTGCCGGCCACTCAGAACTTTTTGTCGCAGAATCAGACGAAAGCGATGCGACCTTTCTCAAGTATTTTCCGCAATATGGCGTTATCACCAACATTGACAATGATCACCTTGATCATTATGACAGCATAGCCGCCATCATCAAAGCTTTTGAAGTTTTTGCCAGCCACATTTCTCAAGATGGCGCCCTGTTTATGTGTGCAGATGATGCACTTACCCGCAATCTGGCTGTCCCTGAGAAACTCCGCACCGTAACCTACGGTATTGATACCCCTGCTGATTTTATGGCTGCCAACATCAGTTATCTGCCATACGGTTCAAGGTTTGATCTGACCATTGCCGGGCGCGATTATGGCCGCTTTGAACTTTCAGTTCCCGGGCGTCACAATGTGCTCAATGCGCTATCAGTCATCGCTTTCTGCAGCGAGATCGGTATGCCACTCAGCGAAATCCAGACTGGCTTCAGCCACTTTCGCGGCGCTGGTCGCCGTTTTGAAAAGAAAGGTGAATGCGAAGGCGTTACCTTTATCGACGACTACGGCCATCACCCCAACGAAATCAAAGCTACGCTCGAAGCCGCTTCTAGTCTTGGTGCCCGTCGCGTTGTGGTAGTTTTTCAACCACACCGTTTCTCAAGAACTCTGTTTTTATCACATGAGTTCGGTCGCTGTTTCGATAATTGCGACAAACTGTTTATTACCGATATTTATCCTGCCTCCGAAAAGCCTATTCCAGGCGTAACCAGTCGTGTGATTCTTGACAACATGCCAGTGTCGCACCGCCGCAAAGTCAAAATGGTAAAAAACGTTGACGACGTAAAACTGCACCTGCTCAATTACCTTGAGCCAGGCGACGTTGTTTTTACCATGGGAGCAGGCAGCATTACCCGTGTAGGGCCTGAAGTCCTTGCATCAATGCGTGCACGCAACCTTAATTTCAGCCCCATACCTGTTGCTGCCGTCTGACTGGATAATATTGGAGAAACCAGATGACCATTCTCACCGCATTGTTTCTTATCAGTGTAGCTGTTGTAATTTCACGTGCATCTGTTGCCGTTGGCTTCATGGTGCTTGACAAGATCAAAGAACGTTATGGCTCTTAAGCTTTAACAAACTAACAAGCGCAAAAAACCGGCGTTCAGAGCTAATATGCTGAACGCCGGTTTTTACTTTCTGATATCAGGGCTGTGTTATTGCGAGACTGTATGAGCCACTCGCCAGCAGATAAGAGCGGGCAACATCTGTCACCTGTTCCCGAGTAACGGCGTTAATCAGGTTCGGGTATTTGCGAAAGTAGTCAAAGCCCTTGCCAAAGAACTCATCAGAGGCGTAATTATCGGCCATTGAGGCGTTATTTACAAACGTCAGAGCGTATTGGCCAATAAGATATTTTTTGGCATCTTCGAACTCTTCGTCGGTAAACCCCTGATCGCGAAAGAGATCAATCTCTTCTTTGAGACGCTGAGTAGCGGTAGCGACCTTTGAAGCCGCCGTGCTTATCGAAGCAAGAAAATAGCCACCGTTTGCCATGCCGACGTTAAACGCCCAGGTCGAGTAGGCCAGCGAGTCCTTGGCGCGAAGGTTCTTGAAGAGGCGCGAAGACATGCTGCCTGAAAGTATGGTGGTAGCAACCGCCATTGGCGCAACCTTTTCATCATTTGCCGCAAAGGTGCGTGCTGTGTAGATAATCTGCGCCTGTTCACGGTTCTTTTGCAATTTTACTTCAAGAGGCGCGGCGATGTCCTTTAACTTAAAAGCCTTGAACTCATTGGCCTTGCCCTGAGAGAAGCGCCCCAGCCCCTGCAACAATGAATCTTTGAGTTCCCGCGAATAATAGTCGCCAACAATCGCCACAACCATATTTGAACCAACATAGTGCTTCTTGTGAAAGTCTTTTAGATCTTGAGTTTTAAAGCGTTTGATATCATCGACCCGCCCGTATGAGGAATAGCCAATCGGGGTATCGGGAAACAAGGCTTCGAGAGCCCCTTGTGAGGTGTATTTATAGAGATCATCTTCGTCGGCCTTGATCCAGTCTTCAACCTGCTTGCGCAGTTTGTCGAGCTCTGAGCCCGGAAAATCGGGCTTGTCAAGAATGTTTAACATCAGTTCAAAGGAAGGCATAAAATTTTCAGCAAGGCAGGTGAGATCGAAAGAAACATAGCTTTTGCTGGCTTGAACACGAAATCTCGAGCCCATGCTTTCAAACTTTTCGGCGATTTCATTGCTGCTCATGCTGTTGGCACCACGCTGCAGCATCTCAGCAACCATATTTGCCAGACCGGCCTCACGACTTTGCTCTACCAGACCGCCGGCAGCTATTTTGATCGAAACCGCCACCAATGGTGTCGTATTGTTCTGCTTGAGTATCAGCCTGATTCCGTTATCAAGAGTAACCATCTCAGGCACAGCGTCTGGCGCTGGCGGTTCTGGCTCAAGTCTGGCCACAGTAAGGTTAGAATCGATGAAATACTTTTTAGCGACAGCGACCAGGTCTTCTTTGCTGACCTGGCGAATGTTCTCGACAAACTTGTCGGCGTCTTCTATGTCAGCCAGCATTGCAAAGTGGCCGTAGTTGGTAGCCTGATCTTCGGCCTTCTCGCGGTCATATATATCTTCGGCAATAATCTGCTGTCTGGCTTTTTCGAGCTCAGCATCGTCGATTTCGCCCTTATGCAGACTATACACTATTCGGCGGGCAGACTCGATGAATGGGCGCACCTTACTTTGTGAAGTTACACCACCCACCTGAAAAAGCATTGGATACTGACTTGAGTAGTAACCAGCCCCTGCCGAAACAGCCAGTTGCTGGTTTTCAACAAGTTCTCGCCATAACCGGCTTGACATTCCCCCACCGATCAGTCGCGCGAGAACATACAGAGCAAACCGGTCATTACTATGTATTCCCGGAACCTTCCAGCCCATTCTCACGTAAGCATGCTGAAGATCGGCATATTCAATCCTGGTGCGCATGCTTTCCTGAGTTGGTTCTTCAACAATTTTTTGCGCGGGCACTGGCACTCTTGGCGCGTCTCCCATATACTTGCGTACCGACTCCAGCGCCTCATCGAGTTTTACGTCGCCAACAATGACAACCCACATGTTAGAAGGCACATAGAATTTTTTGTAAAAGGCGTAAAGCTTGTCGCGGGTTATCTCTTCAAGATTCTTGAGATAACCGACTATCGGATGGCGGTATGGATGAAGCTGAAATGCCTCTTCCATTATCAGTTGCACTATGCGATTACTGGGATTATCAAGGCTCATCCGCAATTCTTCGATGACAACCTGGCTCTCTTTCTTAAGCTCAGCCTCATCAAATGAGCTGTTTAAAACAGCGTCAGCCTGCAGTTGCATCATTTTGTCAAAATACTGCGACGCGCCGACCAGATAGTAACTGGTGTAATCATTGGCAGTAAAAGCATTCTGCTCGGCGCCCATTTTCTTGATTTCGTTGTCAAGCGCACCATAAGGATAGTTTGAAGTTCCCTTGAACATCATGTGCTCGATAAGGTGCGTATAGCCTTCTTCTCCGGGCTCTTCGTTGACCGAACCAACTTTTATCCAGATGTTCAGAGCGACTACAGGGCTGGTTTGAACTGGCTTGATGTAGACTTTCAGCCCATTATCAAAAGTAAAAATCTGACCCGCCGGCTCCGAACCAGCGGCAGAAACTGCAAATGCAGTCAACAATACAAAGACTGCAATCAATCTTGCAACGGCTTTCATTGGTTTATCTCCTGCGTAATATGATTACATTCTATCACTATCATACCGCGACAACCAGCCCTTCGAATCGCAAAATAATATGGGGGGGTTGCCTGCTTTCCCTAATGCCTGCCGAGCCTGATGCCGATATCTCTAGCAAGATATAAATTGATGGAGCGCAAACATGAAACAGCCAAACAACTATTTTGTAACCGGTGCTCTGCTGACCATTCTAGCAATTGCTCTGCTCGGTGGAAGCAGTCTGCTCAGCACGGTCCTCGCCAGCAACAACCTCGGCCGCCTGCCTCGCGAGCTCAGACTGGGTTGTGAACTTGGCCTGATATCGGCAGAACATTTAAAGACAGCAACATTAGACAGGAAAATCACCGCGAAAAGCTTTGCTGAAAGGCTTTCGCTGACCATGATGCTGCTTGGCGCCCAGGAATCTGCAGAAGTAAGCGAACTGCTCAGAACAAGTATCATAGCCAATAAAGCCAGCTCTGGCAACATGTCACGCGCCAGCACTATTGAAACACTGGCCCGGGCGGCGATAATTATTTCCGGCAAGGACCTGATCAACCTTAGCGAAAGCAGAGCAAAGAACTATCGTGACTACAAGGTTGCCGAAAAATACTCCAATGCCATTGGCTGGCTGCAGACCAAATACGTTGTCAGAGGCTATCCCGACGGCTCTCTTGGCAAAAACCGCAATCTGACTACACGCGAAGCAGTATTCTTTCTCTACAGATTTTACGAAGCAGTTTCGTCAGAAATGATGAGCAAACGACCTGCTGAAAAACTAAGTTTTATTGACATACCGCTCAGCCACCCGATGATGGAAATCATTGAAAACCTCACCCAGGGAGGAGCTTTTGACAAGCTGATTCTCAGGCCAAGTTTTGACGGCGACTCCTTTGTCAGCGTAGCTGATCTGACAGAAATGCTTAACGGAGTTTTTGCCAGAGCCGGCAAAGAGATCGATCAGGTGCGGTTAAAAACGATTTTTTCAGACAGCAGCAGCGACTCCTTCACAAAGCGGCGCCACCTGGCGCTGGCTCTTGAATACATTCTGGATGAATTTGCCCGTGATCGCCTGAACGCAAGAAAAGTCGATTACCGCGATGTTTCGATAGAGCAACCCGAATTCGAATCACTCCTCAAGCTTGCCGGGTGCGGGCTGGCTCTTGGTTATGGCGATGGCAGATTTGCCGGGGATGAGTCTATAACCTGGTATGAAGCAGCCAAGCTGCTGAACGAAGTAATTAAATTTGCGGCAATTACATCGCCAGCAGAAGATAAAGGCGACCGGCTGGCAGTAAAGTCTGATATCGAGGCGTTAAAAGCTCTTATAAGAGCGAAAAAAGACAGGGTTCACCAGATTTTGCGCGCAAAAAAGCGCTGATCAAACTCGGCTTAAGATCAGGCGTTCCTCGGGCATACAGCTGACAACAAGTTCTTTGCCGGTGGCAATCGCAATGATCTCGGCAGCGTATTTTGCTTCGCGGGCGCAAATCGACGAGAAAACCCTTTCTACGACAAATCCGTCGCCATCATTGAAAAATAATTTGACCACCCATAGATTGGCGGTGTTGGTCAAAAAGCATTCGGAGTCCCTGGTAAGCTCGACGTTCATCAATTCATCAAAGTGATAAGCACTTGACCGCACGCCAAGAATACTCGACTCCATCAGAGCGATTTTGCGCTGCGACCGCGTTATTCCGACATACTTTCGATAAGTGATCAGAACGAGGCCGGCTAAAATAAAACCAGCTGATACTGCAAGACAAAACAGGCAAAACCAGAACAGCGAAAAAAACAGCTTGCCGCGCAGCAATTGTATGATTATGCCGATTCCTGCGAAGATAAAAAGTGCGCCCAGCAACACGCAGGCACGCGAAGTCCTGAATGAAACGGTATCACTGTCATGACCTTCAATCTTCATGACTTTAAAACTGCTTAGAAACCCCATCTCCAGCTTTCCCCAGACACGTTGTATTAATTTTTTTTTAACGTCGTGCCGATAATAGCAAACGAACCGGCACAGGTCAACGTTTTTTATCGCGCAAACTGGCGTACACCGAGGATCTGAGGCCAACCGTACGATTGCTGGCTAAAATAAATTCAGTGTACATTCTTTCGCCGCTGCCCAAGGGGGTTTGGGCGGGTTATTTTCTGCTTTTTTTAAAAGAATCCAGCGGGACCGACGCGACCGGTAGATGCGGTACAGCAGAAAGGAACGCACCAGACAAAGAACAGCGCCTAGAGACCAGACACAGAATGTACCGCAAACATCCGGCTAAACTCAAACTCATCGACAACCTTGAAGCCAGAGTCAAGCAAAGCGCGCGCGGCCACGCCAGAACCAGTGACCAGACGGCCAGAAAATGTACCATCATAAACTTCGTTGACACCACAAGAAGGACTTCGGCTTTTCATAACCGCCAGCTCGATGCCGTTGAGTCTGGCAAAACGCAAAGCCTCTTCGGCGCCCTTGATGAAGCAGGCGGTAGTATCGAGGCCCTCACGATTAAACACATGACCGGCGCCTTGTAACACAAGGCTTGCCGAATCCTTTATTTCACAAGGAACACGCGGCGTGGGCATGCCACCCAGTTGCTCGGGACATACCGGCAACAGCCGGTAGAGCTCAAACAACCTGTTCCAGAAAACAACGTCTGAGGCATAAACAGATGCCTCAGACGCTTTATAATTACATTTGCAGCCAACCAGGCAGGCGCTGATAAGTATTCGACAACCCGGTTCTAACATAATATTTCCAGAACTTCAGATTATACTAATTACCGGGCTCGACAAACAGCGGGTCTGCTGCGGCATCGGGCACAAAGCTCGGCGCCGGTAAAGGTTCCGGCACGCTGGCTGCGGGCAAAGCAGCGCCGCCATCAAAAGCACCTTCAAAAAAAGGCGCTGAGAATGGTTCCGGAACGACATCAGGAACCACGACAGGAGCCATAACCGGCTCAAACAGAGACTCACCAACCGGAACAATCTTGACCGGCGCTGCTGATTTATCTTTGAGCCTTGAACTGCTGTCACGCAATATTATCGACTTGCTCAGATCTGAGCTGGCAGTGGCAGGGTCGCTGACCGCGGCGCTGCTGCTATCGAAAACCTCTTCGTTACGTGGCGAACTGACTTCAATTATCCCGGGCATGCTTTTCTGCATCTGCAGAAGCGCCGGGCCAATCAAAAGAACTGAAATACTGGGAAAGATAAGAATAACCAGAGGGATCAGCAGTTTAACCGGCAGCTTATTAACGCGTTCTTCAGCCATTATCATTCTTTGATAACGCATCTGTTCGGCCTGTGCGCGCAGAGTCGGCCCGATTTCTGCGCCAAGACGCTGTGCCTGAATAAGCGAACTTACAAACGAGAAGAATGACAGTACTCTGACACGCTCGGCCATATCAGCCAAAGCTTCTTCAAGGCTCTTGCCGACTTTGGTATCCGACAGAAACATCTTGAATTCAACTATGATGTCAGTGTTTCTAGATTTCTCGACCACTTTGGCAATGCCACCGGTGAGATCGAGGCCAGATTCAATTGCCAGTGAGAGCAGATCAATGATGTATGGCAGCTCAAATTCAATGTTTTTCTGACGCTTTTTGATCAGATGACCAAGATAGATTCGCGGAAGCCTGAAACCGATCGGGCTGAGCAGAACAACTACGATCAGTCCAAAAAGCGCGCTGAAGGCAAATGGATTTACAAAGATGACAAGCAGCGACAGAAACATAACTGACGAAACTTCCATGATCGCGATGTATTCATCAGCAGTAAACTCTGCAGCCTTGTTAGATGCCTCAAGAAGAAACTTGATCTCGGCGCGCAGGCGCTTAAAGTAATCACCAGAGACAGAGCGGTTCAGCGCAGTCAACGGCGCCAACACTGCACGCAACACCGGCCAGCGCGCCTGCCCCTTTGCCCGCGCCTCATTTTTAGCAACCACTGCTTCTTCGGCTTCTGGCAGAATAGAGCCAGCCATGCGGTTAATGAACATGAGACCGATAATCGCCGCGGCAATCGAAACGATGAGAACAGCCTGACCTACAGGGTTCTCAAGCATCGGCACCAGATACTGCGGGTGAAAAGAGGTAATGAGAACGGCAAGCGCGATCGGAATCGAACCGACGAGGTTGCCAGAAACACGTGCGTGCGCGGTGCCGGCAATGACTTTGCCCATGATTTTCTTGCGTTCTGCAACGGTCAGAACGATCTGGCGATAGAGATCTTCGAGATTACCGCCGGTTTCCTGCTGAAAAATAGTAGCGTTAACCGCCAGCTTCAGATCAGCGCTGGGCACACGCGCAGCCAGATTAGTGAGCGCTTCAACCATCGAAGTGCCGAGGCGCCTTTCCTGAACGAGAGTTCTGAATTCGTTGCAGATTGGCGGCGGAGTTGCTACGGCAATCAATTCAAAAGCCTGATCGAGGTTGCGGCCGGCTTTGAGACAGGAACTGATCATCAATAGAACCTCGATAAGCTGATCTTCGAGGTTTGTGCCGGTGACGCTCTGGAGATAGCGAGAACGACCACCAGAGTCTTTGTCTTTGCTGATCTTGCTCGGATCAAAACTGATATCGAGCTGCTCCTCAAGCACAAAATAGATACCGATAATCCCTCCCAGTATGGCCAGGATCTTGATTGCCGGAATAAGTGTCATGACTGTGCTGCCTCCTCAATTTTGTGGGTGGGGCCCTTCAATTTAAACAAATGCGCGTTCTGTTCAAGGAAACTACCCGGGATAGACCTGATAAATTCTGGCAAAACCCCGGTGGGAAGAAGCTCTCCAACCACATGCCCATCTTCGCCAATCCACTTTTTCTCGAATTTGAAGATAGTCTGGGTTTGTATGATATTGTCTTCAATGCCGATAACTTCTACCACTTCTAGCAGTCGTCGGCTGCCATCGGCGAGACGACCATTCTGAACGACAAAATTAACTGAACTGGCAATTTGCTCGCGAATTGCGCGCAACGGCAGGTCAACCCCCGCCATAAGCACCATGGTTTCAAGCCGGGCCAGAGCATCTCTTGGCGTGTTGGCATGCAGGGTCGTGAGAGAACCGTCGTGACCAGTATTCATTGCCTGCAGCATGTCGATCGCTTCGGCGCCGCGACATTCACCAACTATGATGCGGTCGGGGCGCATGCGCAAAGCATTGCGCACGAGATCTCTGATGGTTACCTGCGTTTTGGCTTCGGTTCCCTGTTGGCGGGCTTCAAGTCTGCCAAGATTCACCTGGTTCAGCTTGAGCTCTGCCGAGTCTTCTATGCAGATCACGCGCTCATTTGGCAAAATAAAATTTGACAACACATTGAGCAGAGTAGTTTTGCCCGAGCTGGCGCCACCAGAAACGATTATGTTCTTTTTCAGATGCACGCACAGCTTGAGAAACTCAGCAGCTGCGACAGAAATGCTCTTGAACCTGTAAACCAGGTCATCCATGCTGATGGGAACCTTTGAAAACTTGCGTATTGTGATCATGGGCCCGGTGAGAGCGAGTGGTGGAATAATCGCGTGAACGCGCGAACCATCACTCAGCCGCGCGTCAACGTAAGGATTGCGTTCGTTAACGGTTCTCCCGGCCGGCATCAGAATGCGCTCAATGACCGTGCGCACATGATCTGTGTTGTTAAATTTGCGATCAGTAAGAATCAGCCGACCATTCTTTTCGACAAAAACCTTGTCAGGACCGTTGACCATTATTTCGTCAACTTCATCATCACGCATGAATTCTTCGAGCGGTCCGAGGCCAAGAATCTCGTCGATAAGATACTTTTTAACCTCGGCTTCTGTGTTGTGCCCTTTAATTTTGGGAGGAGGAGTGCGATGCATGGCCGCATCGATCTTGGCTTCGACTTTTTCGCGAAGCTCATGATCAGAGATGCCGAAACTCTTGTCGAGTTCACCAACAACCTCGGCTCTTAGCTCCTTCTGATAGTCGATAATTTCAGTGGGAATAATGCCAACAGTGCCGCGGTCTGCTTCAGGCAAGGCGCCGAGAGCGGGCATGATCAGAGCATGTTTAACAAGGTTCTGCACACATGTTTCCAGCCTGTCTTCACCTGATTCTGCGGAAAGCTCGCCGCTGAGAGGAATAGCACATTCCCGCTCAAAAAGGCAACTCTCGCTGCTTTCGGTTGTATCTTCGGCATGATTTCTTACCCAGAGAATTTTTTCAGCCAGACCTTTGCGGCAGCTGGCTTCATCTTTGAACTTATGGGCAGATGCAGGAGAAGGTGGCTGCGAAGTATAAACATAAAGCATCGCATCGGCACGATTAAGAAGAAACAATGGCAAAGGCGAAAGGTTAAAGAGAATGTCGACAACGACATAGCCTTCGAGTTCTTCAAATAACTTGAGAAGGTGGCTCAGAGACTCTGACAGCTCACTCTCGCTAAGATGAAATCTTGGCTGCAGCGTTTCTCCGGGCCTGTTTCCACAGAATGGAATGTAATAAACGCCTTGGTGGGCGGTAAATATGCTGGCAAGATTGTTTGCCGTAAGCGAAGCCCAGTTGCCCATGTAATATTCGAGAAAACTTGTTTTGATCTGCATTTTCTCGTCAAGTTCGTCAAGTATCGTCGAAGGACGCATAAGATTGAATTCGACAAGCGCAACCGGTTTGCCGGTTTTTTTCTGCAATGCAGCAGCAAAGGCCGAGGCGACAAAAGTTTTTCCTATACCACCCTGAAAACTGGTAACAACAAAGGTGCGGGCTTTTTTTGGTGACGTTGTCATGAGTCCTCTTTTCTGAATTTCATTCAACCACAATGCAATAAAACTGTCAATCTGTTACAATCCGATATCAGGTACATTTCTTAAGGACAGTCGAATGACTAATTACGCAATTGAAGTCAACGGGCTCGAAAAGTCCTATGGACAGACGAGAGTTGTTAAAGGCATCTCTTTCAGCGTACAACACGGCGAAATCTTTGGGTTTCTTGGCCCGAACGGTGCCGGCAAAACGACCAGCATCCGAATGATGATCGGCGAAATACCCTTTAAAAATGGACACATCAACATTCTTGGCTATGACGTTCCATCGCAGATCGCCAGCACCCGCAAGCTGGTCGGAGTTGTTCCGGATTACCAGAATCTTTACGACCGCATCACCATACGTCAGAACCTTGAATTTTTTGCCGCGCTCAACAACGTAGATAAAGCGCGCATCGACGAAGTGATCTCCGAAGTTTTTCTGGTAGAGCATCAGAACAAAGCCTGCAAAGATCTCAGCCGCGGACTCAGACAGCGTGCGCTTATCGCTCGCGGCCTGTTGCATAAACCACGCCTGTTCTTTCTTGACGAGCCAACATCTGCCCTTGACCCACATTCAGCAAGGCTTATCAGAGATCTTGTTCTCAAACTCAAAGGCAATGGCACCACCGTTTTTCTTACCACGCATTATATGGAAGAGGCCGACCAGCTTTGCGATCGTCTCGCCATCATGAACCTCGGCGAAATTGTCGCCTGCGACAGCCCTGAGAACCTGAAAAAGAACTATGGCCGCCGCGCAGCTGCTGTCGAATTTGTAGAAAATGACGCAGTAACGACAAAAGACTTTTCTCTCGAAGACAAGGGCGATCTGGCCAGCCTGGCTAAGATCGTGAGTTCAGGGCAGCTGCACAAAATTCACTCCCAGGAAGCGACGCTGGAGGAAGTATTCATGAGAGTTACCGGCGCGCGCTGGAAATCAAACTCAGAGGAAACCGAAGCATGAACTCAAGAGCAATTCTGGCCATACTGCGCAAGGATCTTCTCGACGGCATGCGTAATTATCAGGTCGTTCTCATGGTATTGACGCCCATTATACTGTCTCTGCTTTTCACCAATGTCATGAGTGGCAGCAAGACCTCGGCTGCTCTGCCAGAAATTGGTGTAATCAGCAGCCCGCAGCAACCTCTCATTGAATCTCTTATTGGCAAAGGTCTCAGCAAAAAGATAACGTTTTATCAGAACCGGCACGACCTTGAATCTGCAATTCTTGAGGGCAGGGTTCGCTTTGGCATCATCATGCCTGACATTATTTCTCCCAAAAGCCTTAAAAACGAGCCGGTCACCCTGCTCTACCCTCCGCATATTCCTGATTTTGGCGTCGAAACTCTCAAAAGTGCTTTTGAAACTGAAATACGCGCGCAGCTGAATATGACGCCGCAGCCACTTCCCTTTGAATTCAAGGTAGAAGCGGTGTCTGGCAGCTCAAGCAACGCCAATGCCATGGCCGACAGCATGTTTCCGATGCTTATGGTAATGGCGATGGGCATGGTTGGTTTTCTGGCCCTGCCTATGGCAATTGTCGAAGAACGCGAAAAGGGCACGCTCAACGCAATTTTTTTAACCCAGATTAAAACCAGCGAATTCATCACCGGCAAATCGCTGTTCAGCCTTTTTCTGGCAGTTACAACCATTACCGTCATGCTGAGCCTTAACCAGAAATGGGGAGACAACGTCGGCTATCTAATACTGATAATTTTTTCAGGCGCGTTGATGACCATTTTTACCGGCCTGATTATCGCCAATTTTGCCAAAACCCAGGCCGCCGTAAACGCTATCGGAACGACTCTTTTTTTGTTTTTCCAGATGATACCCAGTCTGCAGCACTCAAGTGACATAGTGAGAAGCGCCGCGCCCTTTGTGCCCTCGACCTACATTTTTTCTGCGCTGCGCAAAGCAATGTTTCTAGATCTTGCAAAAGTGACGATAAATGACGATATAATGATTATAGTAATGCTAACGGCAGTTGCATACCTGATAGCTCATGGTGTATACAGGTTTAAGCAGGCTGACAAATAACTGGCTTGCATTAATAAGCCGTATACAGTAATCTCAGAATTCAAAATGATTGAACTGGAACATACACAGTGAAAAGTCTGGCTTTTGATGAAATAGTGAGAAATCTTCTTGTCTACCTCAAAGGACAAGTCCCTTCGCTCAGCTCTAAAGAATCGCGAGATGACGTATTGCGACAGGTCCAGAGCATGACCTTCACCTTGCGTTCCACGATTGTTCAGCTGGAAGGTGCGGCCTTTCACGACCCGCGCAACACAGAAGACTACATGAAACTCGAGCGAGAGCTTGAAGGGCTAAAAGCCACCAATGCCAAGCTCGAAGAATCACTGTTTCTGGAAATGAACAAGTCGCAGGATACCGGCGACAAGTTTCTAAACTACCAGGAAGAGCTGATAAACAAGCAAAAGTCTGAAGCCGCTCTGATCGAGCAGGTTGACAAGCTGAAAAGAGAAATCGAAGAACTTCTGAACAAGCCAGTGCCAGTTATTACCGAGAGCACTGTTGACGAATCTGTATACGAAGACCTCAAAGCCGATGTCGCAGACCTCGAAACCCGCCTGAGCAAAGGCGAAGAAACGATACATCAGCTGCGACAGGCATTGCAGAAAAAAGAAATTGAACTGTCCAAGAGCAAAGAAGCTCTGATGGAAGCCATGAAAATGGACAAATCAGAGATCGAAAATCTCAAGACGCAACTGGCCGAGATTTCGGCAGCACGCAATGAGAACTCAATTCTTAGGACGAGAATAAGCGAATTAGAGTCCGCAATGAGCATTTTGCCGTCAGCCGACGCCTATCGCAACAATGTTGCAGCTACAGAAGCAAAAATCGGTTATCTGGAAAAGGCTCTTACTGACTCACAGACAGAAGCAATGCGACTGCGCGAAGCCGTGAATCTGGCCAACCCCGAAGCATCAGTTCGCGAAAAAGAAATGCTGCAGCAACGTATTGTCGACCTCGAAGCGACTCTGCGCAGTGTTATCAAATCACGCGAAGCCAACAACAAGGCCGAGCGCTTTTCATTCGCCCCTGAAGAATGTGTGTATCTGTTCGAAACTTTGACCACAACAGCTAATCGTCTGGCGCAGAGCCCCGAGAACCGTGATGTTTACGCGCGCGCCCGCGATTCTATAGCCATTCTCGAAAAGTCGAACGCCATTCAGCGCGTTCATACGATTGGCGAAGCTTTTGACGGCAAAATACACAAGGCTGCCCGAGCGTTTAAGAACGACTTTCTGCCCGACAACATCATTATCAAAGAAGAAGGCCCAGGGTTCGTTTCTGGCACCCGCCTTATTCAAAAGGCTGTCGTCTGGGTCGGTAAATCAGTGTTCAACTGCACTGAGTGTTTTAATGCCTGTCGCCCACACGAATACTTCTGCCCCAAATGCGGGCTTGAGCTTACTGCACCAGACGGCACCAGCAAACGCGACATGCCACAGCATCCGACTGAGCTTGAGTCGAACATTATTCTGCTCGACAAGCTTATCGATCTCGGCAATCTCAAGGCTGCCAGTGCTCTTATCGCATACATTTCGCGAGAACATCAGGGCAATGCCGAACTCACCAAACGCCAGAGCCTGATTTCAAGCGCCGAGAAAACCTTTATCACCAGCGATAACTAATGTCAGAAGAAACCAAAGACACCCGCAGCTTTCTAGAAAAGGTCGAACAAGAGTTCGACTGGAATCTGATAGCCATCGTTTCGGTCTGGATATTCATGCTGACCACTTTTTTTCTGATCTTCGTCGGCTGACCATCGGCTTTTCGCAGTAACCACCCAGCAAAACGGGCAAACGCCAGCAAGCCAAATTTTGCCGGCCAGATTTAGCCGACATAAAGCTGATTTAGTCTTATTCAGTCTTAAGGTCGCTGGTCAAAGAACCACAGATTGAGAGCACCGGCTGTTGATATGACTTCAATATTGGTCGAACCTGCGCCAGTGCTGGTGCGTTCGTAGCAGCGCACGCCATTTGCCGGCAAATTTGTGGTGACCTGTGAAGTCGTTACCATCTGCGGAACAAAACCTGGCAGAGTAACTCCTGAATAGGCGCCGCGCAGATTAAGGCCTGATAAACCGTAATCTTTGCTGTTTGTCGACTGAAAGCGGTTGAGATACAGACTGAGACCCCATTTTGCCAGCGTAACATCAAATGCTTCACCGGTAATTGCTGCTACGTTGGCAGTTCCGGTCTTTGACGAACTGACCAGAGATCGGGTAACTTCGCGATAGGTGGTGCCATAGCGGTTTTCCTGGGCGAGAAACCTGACGAACAGGTAAGACAGGCCATAACTGTTGAGACCAGTCCAGTTGGTAAGCGAGAGCGGAGTCGACTTGTTAAACTCTTTCTGTGAAAGCTCTATCAACAGGGCAGTATTCTCGTCACCCTGCAGAACTCCGTAGCCGCAGACTTCTTCGGCAAACTTAGACATGCCTTCATTAAGCCAGGTAGCTTCATAACCGCCACCGTTAAGGCGTTTCTGCCAGTAATTGACCATGTGCTGAAATTCATGCGCCATGGTGCCATAGCGCGTTGCGTCATTATCTTCGGTATAAGTAACATAAAGCATCTTGCGGCCATTGCTCTCGCGAAGCTGAATATCAGCAGGGTTGCGCGCCGACAGGTCGACACCATAAAAAATGCCGAGAATGCCTGGAGCCATTGAGTCAGTCAGCAAAATGGTGATTCGATTCTCGCCATCTGGCCCCAGCGCAGGTTCCTGGCCAAAATAATCGTTTATCGCCGGCTGGATTCCTTCTTCAAAACGTTTACGCACCTCGGCTACGAGGGTATTTGATGGACTGGTAATTGCATCGTCGACATAAATAGCGGTCTTGTCGGTCAAACCAACACATGTCGCGCTGATAACATTGTTTGGAAATGCAGTATTGGTAGCAACCGAGCCATAAGCCGGGATATAGAAGTTTTCGCTGACGCCAACCTGCGGGGAAGCCTGTGGCGATGGCTCGAGCGAAGCGCTGATCGACAGATCTGCTGGCACTCTTTCTGCAGCCATACGCTCAAACTCTCTAAATGCTGATCCAGGGTCAGTAATTAACGGCTGCGCTGAACGGCTTGCCTGTACCGCAAAACTTGAGCTATCAGGCGATGCAACCGCCAGAGCATACGATTTTGAGCCAGACGAGAGGTTCGCAACCTCTGACTTAACACTCACGCCAGCATCTGCCTGCACCGGAAATCCGCTCGAACGATGGCTGCTCGGAATCGGCACCGGCGTATCAATCGTGAACCGATATACAGAACCATTGGCCATTAGATTGCCGGCAAGGTCTCTAACTGTGCTGCTGGCGATAGTAAGCTGGTTATAGCTGCCCAGACGCCATGGCGATGCCGGCATAAAGTGCACCGTTACGTCGTCTTCCCATGTCCAGTTGCCGGCAACTGCCGGCGAAAGGCTGAGAGCCTGGCTTGCCGTATCTTTCCTTACCGGTTCGCTGAAAACGATTCTGACAACAGCAGTCTGTGCAACGCCGGCGGCGCCATTCGCCGGTTCTACACTTATCAAGGCTGGTGCAATTGAATCAAGCGCGGTTCTGGCAAAGAACGAATAAATCTGCGAGTTCCTTTCGAGGCCGCTGGGGTCGCGGGCAACAACGCGCCAGTAATAATGCGCACCTTCGTTCAAATTGGTGGCTGGCGTCCAGCGTTCTTCTGTCAGATTTGCCGCGACAAGCTGTGCTGGCGTTATCTCGGTATCGAGGTAAAGGTCGTAAAGCACTGTATCGCCGTCAGGATCGCCGCCACGCCACGAAAACACCGGCCTGAGATCAACTCCGGTCGCGTTATTGGCAGGATTTAGCGCAATCGGAACATTAGGTGCAAGATTGGTCTTGTCTGATGTTTTGAACGACCACACCGGGGAGTTGACGTTAGTCAGACCGCGGTCGTCTCTGGCCACAACCTGCCAGTAATAAGTACTCAGGGAATCATAGGGCTGGGTCGGCAGATAAGAAGGCCCGACCAGATCAGCAACAATTTTCTCAAGCGGAAAAGTCTTGCCGACAAACAGATCATAGGTGATCGGATCGCCGTCAGGATCTTCGGAGCTCCATTGCAGCTGCACATCGGCGACAACATTTACAGCACCGCTGGCCGGGTACACAACAATCGGGTCAGAGGGCGGCTGATTTGGCTGCGAATATGTGCTGAAACGCCATACTGGCGAGGGTGTCTCGCGACCGCGGTTATCAGCGGCGATTACTTGCCAGTAATATGTCTTGCCGAGTGCCAGACCACCATGCTCATAGCTGGTTGCGCGCGTTGTTGCTACCAGCGCCAGGTTTCTTGAGTCTGTCGAAATATAAAACGAGTAAGTTACAGTGTCATCAGGGTCAGGGTCGCCGCCTGTCCATGAAAAGCCCAACGATGGCAGTTGGTCGAAAGCAAGATCTTCAGGCACCGGGTTTTTCGGCTGGTATGGTGAAGCATTGCTGCCCTCGCCGGTTCTAAACTGCCAGATCGCCGGGTCGGGCGATACCGCATCATAAATATCACGGCTGACAACCTTCCAGAAATATGTCTGATTGGCGCCAAGATTGGTAATACGGTAACTGCTCGCGGTCAGATTGCTGGCAACCACCTTGAGATCAGCCCCCTGCGTTGCAATCAGCAGGTCGTAAGAAAGGGGGTCATTGTCAGGATCCCTGCCGGTCCAGCGCAGCATGATATCGCTGCCAAGGTTGTCGGCCAGATTGGCGGGAAAAGGATCGCTGGCCGCCAGCGGCGACTGATTGCGCGGGTTTGGCGGCAGGCTGCTGCCCGAAAGAATGTCGAGATCAAGAATAGCCACACCTTCAGCGCCTTTGCTGTCTTTGGCGACAAGGGTAATCTGAACTGTGCCAGTGCTGGCGGGCGAAGTGTAAACCACACTGCTGCCAGAATCATAAGAAAAGCTGCCGCGCGTGCTGCGCCAGTTATAGGTAATAAAGTCGCCATCAGCATCAAAGCCGGCCGCATAAAAGGTTACGCTTTCGTTGGTTTTAACGCTGGTAAAAGCCTGTTCAATTTCGACAACCGGCGCCTGATTGCGCTCAGTTGCGCTGAGAGGTGTCAATCTGACACGCAGATGTGCATTGCGCTGTTTTTGAAAACCGGGGTGAATGACTGCTGTCATATACCCGGCCGCTTCAATGCGCATTGGCCAGAATCCTGCGGGAAGTGGGCCAACCACAACATCGCCGCTGGCCGAAGTAATGTAGTCAGCACCCCAGACGCTTAATTTGGCGCCAGCAACCGGGTTATCGGTAATCAGACTGGTTACCCGCAAGTTAACCCGGTATGGTGCAATAACCAGCGGCAGCGCCGCTGTGAGTTCCTGTGTTTCAAACTGCCCGGTCAGGTTTATCAGGTCAGATCGCTGCTTGTAAGCAGTAGTCCCCGAGACCGTATACGCAACAACGTGATACTTGCCAACCGGCAGATTCTTGATAACAAATTTGCCCTGACTGTCTACAACAGTGCTGAATTCAGGCTTTTCTTCGATATGAACACGCGTGCCCTCGACCGACAGCAGCGAAAAGGCTGCCGATTCATGCAGAGAAGCGCCCGCCACCGGCGGCAAAATCTGGCCACTGAGATTTGAAACAACGGTAACCTGAGCGGGTTTGGCCCAGTCAGACAATCCTCCGTCGCCGCCTCCGCAACCAGAGGCAAGAACAAGCGCAACTGCAACAAGAGCAAGATAGACCGTTATCTGACGATGATTTATCAGCAATATTAAACTTCCTGACATGATTTTTCAGCCGAGCTATCGGCAATAATCTAAAATCAGCTGATAGTTGTCTGAAATCAGTCAGGACAAAGAGTCTTCCGCTTCAGAAAAAAATTCAGCAGACAAATGCTTCATGGCAGCCAGATTCTCAGCTGGCAGTTCTCTTAGCCGTTTCAATCTTTCCGATGTTATCTTCGTGAGCGTCGCGCTGCTTGGCAAAGCTTACCTTGGTTTCGGCAAGGTCACGCAGATCCTTTGCGGCAGTGTATTTCTTAACACTCTCTTCGCCGCCCTTCTCGTCACGCCAGGTCAGATCAACTTTCTGCAGATTAGCATGGATTACCTGCGCCTTTTCCTGTCTGATGGCAAATTCTGAATCGGTTTCAGTAAAGGTTTCCTGCGAACCATCTGAGGAGGTAATAACGCCCTTTTGCAGGCTGGAAGGGTTATAAGAATCAACCATGCTGACATATTCAGGGTCACCATCCTGCTTACCGGCTTCATAAGCCTCTTTCATACTGTAATCGCGCATCTTTATGTCGTAAGCTTCTTTGAGGTCGCTGTATTCCTTAGAGTTTTTGTCCATACTTGAAGTATCAAGGCCGGCACCTGAAAACGAGTTTTTAAGATGCTCTGTTTCATAAGTGTCTATTGTCGCGTCGATTCTGGCAAGGTCGTTTTCAAGATCGCCAACTTCGGTGTGCCTTTTAAGGTCTTTCTGCAAGTCGGTCACTTCGGTCGGGGCGCGGCCGAGCCAGAGCGTGTACCAGGTGCGATCACCTCTGGTGTCAATGCCATCAATCGACTCGTCAACCTGTTCAAGCTTTTCTTTCACTTCGGTGAGCGAGTCATTCTCTTTGTCGAGAAGGTTTTCAAGCTGCTGAATCGTCAGCTTGGCCAGTTCTTCGGGGTCGAGCGACTGCGCAAACATGGCGTCAAAATCAAACGCTTCATCGAGAACCTTTGCACCGTCGTCTTTTGCCAGAGTCGCCATCGACAAAAAGCGGTTTTTGTTGATCAGACGATAGTATTCTTCGATCATAAACACCGAGACTCGCTCGGTATGACTGGCAATTTGAACTGAACCCGGTATCCTGCGACTGCCAACCATGCTGATATCCATGCGCGCGGCCCAGCCTTCGTCATAATTTATCTGCCCACCAGCAGCAGCTGCAGGGTCTGGCGCTTCTGGTCGGGAAAATGCCACCGAATCAATGTGCCGGGCAATAGTCCTGGTCGAGCCAGCAACGGTTCGCGTCAAAAACGGCTTGCGAAACTCGTAGACAACTCTTTCAAAGCGATCAAACGCCAGTTTTTCCTGGTCTCCTTCTCCGGTTACCATATAACGGTCAAATCTTATGACCGCGCTGTTTGCGTTTGCCGCCGAGTCTACCTCAAGGCTGTCGGCCTTGACCGCTTTAAAATCCTGGGCAAGAACCTTAAGCGCGTTTCTGACTTCGCTGGCCAGAGTCTGCTGCGTGGCTGCGCGCGATACTTTGCGCTGTGAAGTGTTGAAAATCTGAAACACTCCGCCCAGAACCAGGCTGGCCAGAAACACGCCCACCATAACTTCTACCAGCGTCATTGCGCGTCTTCTCATAATATTCCTCCCCTTACATATAACAGTCAGGGTTGCGAATTGCATTGCCCAGCCGCAGCTGACGGTTGTTGTCACCTTCGGTCGTACCGTCGCCTTCTTTCCAGGTCGCGTTAATGTTTATCCAGACTTCGCTGATACGATTGTCAGGCAGCTTTTTTACGGTAAGTTCTGCTTCAACCTTGAGGCTCTTGAGTTCTTCGCTGAATTCGCCTATCGCCTCAAGCGTCTTGGGGTAGTAATTCTGATTGACCACAAAAGTTTCGCCCGCCCCCATTTCCTGATAATCCTTGAGATAAATCTTGAATGGAACATGCTTGCACTCTTCAATCAGGCGCTGCGCCAGACGTGCAACTTTTGAGTAATTATTGATCTTGACCGTTGATTTGCTGCCGTATTGAACGAGCCTGAACAGCGGTATAAACGCGATGGCAAATATAAACACGCCAATCATGATCTCAAGCATCGACAGACCTTGTCTCTTTTGCATGTTGTGGCTCCTACTGCGCCCGAATGCTGGCATAGCCAGGCGCGAGCGAGACGATGTAGCGTTCGGGGTCGTAAACACCGTAAGTTGGGTGCAATGAGGTCATCGAACTGCGGGTTTTATAGGCAGTGTATTCGACGCGAATGTCACCCTGCGCCGGCGCTTTGCTGAACTTATTAGTTGTCCAGTTGCCGATGATTCTCAGGCTACGCCCGCCGACAATGGCAATTCCTTTATCGGTATAGAGAGATCCTTCAAATTCAATATTCTCAGGACCATTCTCGATAAGCAGTCCGCCTTTACGACAGATCAGCGAGAAAACCGTTCGCGGGGTGCCGGCGGCGCGCTCTTCTTCACCTGTGTAGGCATCTTTAATGTGTCCTTCGAGTTTGATATTGCCGCCCGCGACAATGCCGCCACGGCCGGTCACGTAGAAAGTGTCGCCTGACATCTCTGCCACGCCAGGCGCCGGCAGTGTGATTGAATCAGCAATATAAGTGATGCCATTCAGATTCAGACACTTCTTGCCATTTTCGTCCTTGAGCCGATTCGGAATGTCGTCATAAAAATCCTGGGCGGTCGGGTAGTAATAGACCGCTTTCTTAGCATACTGCTCAGGTGAATACAGATTAGGCGCAGCATTTTCAAGAAATGCTGGATTGTAGGAATTGGTGTTGGTATCAACCTCACCACTCTCATTCTTCGGCGACTTAAGTGGATCCAGATTAAAGCCGTATTTGTCGGCAAGATCATGCGTGTGCCAGAGCGGAAAAGGAATAGGCAGAATCATGAAACCCCATGGCGTTGGGATCTGGTTGCCGAGAGGGATCGGGCCCGGGGGATAAGACATCATGCAAAAATGCCACTGGCGGTAACTTTTTAGCACATAGCCTTCAATCTCGCGAGTAAGGGTCGGAAACAAAGATGAATCGCCAAAAAGATGGGTAACTGTGCGGCTCGGAGTCGGAAAAGGCACGCGATAATAGCGAAAGCCTACCCCGGCCATCGGCCATTCCCATTTTGACATCGGGTCTTTTATCTTAATCACTCCCCCGATGCTGCCGCCAAGAACGTCAGCCCCCAGAAAATGCAGTGGCAGCTGAAACATGCTCAGACCAAAGTCGGTCTTGTTAGGCAAAACGTTGATCTTCATGGCACTCGACAGCACCCCGCTGAAGAAGTTGTTAACAGCGCCGATAACAGCATCTTTGCCGGCATTCATTGCTGTTTTTGGATTCTCAGTAACCGGTGCGGGCGGGGCAGAAGTTCCTGGCTCGGTTGATGGCGCGGCAGGTGTCGAGGTGCCGCCGCCTACTGGGGCCTCGCCTTTTGCTGCGTCTGGAACCGGGGTTTTAGGCTGAACATAGGCGATTTCTCTGTTCGTCATCTGCGTGAATTTGTCGCCTTTGGCAAATACACCTTTGACATTATTATTAAGCATCATCAGCCATTCTGCACCGCGAGCTGTTCGCTTGAATCCCGAATCATTGGGATAATTCATCGGACCAGCCGGATTGCCAATAAAGGCGATATTGACTTCCATAGGATTGGTGCCATTGATCCTTACCAGCCCAGGAAATTCGCGTTTTTCGGTTTCACTCGGGTTGCTGGTTATTACACTGTAATTCGCGAAATTGTTCACGGTCAGATCGCCACCGATATCGTTCAAAACAAGGCGTTCGTCATGCATGTTGGCGACGAACAGGCTGTACATCGGCGAAACCGGCTCAACATCTGCACATTTGAATTCTTTGGTCGCGTATATTGTCTTGGTTACGCGTTCCTGTGTCGGAAATATGATTGTGCCCTTTGATTCAATGCTGAACATGCCGTATTTCTCGGAGTGACGGTCAGCGGAAAGTTCAGAAGGCAGTGTCAGGCCGGATTTGCTGGCAAGCGAAGGAAAAATATCCTTGTCGAGCTTGATTTCATAAGGGTAGATACTGTCTGGCAAAACTTCAGAAAGCAGCTCATGTATTGACGTCAATCTAAGCAGATCCTGCATGGCTCCAAAACCGCACCAGTCAGCAAATTGCTGCAGAACACTGACAACTTCAACGCTGAATAAGGTTACAGTGCCAACACCAAAATTCAACTCGAACTGCAGCCATTTGAGGCCGCTTGGCAGAGCCAGTGTCAAAGCAACAAAACCCTGATTGCTGAAAAAGTCTTTGACGCCGCTGTGGCAGTTCCAGGGAATCTGCACGCCGGGCACCGGATAACCACCGTCAGCTTCAGGAGCAATTGAATACGCCTTATCAAGCTCGATGCTTACTTCTATTTCAAAATCTGACTGCTCGCCGGCCATATAAGTGACCAGATTCGTAAGTTCATCGCCGTTGGGACCTTGAAGATCATCTTTTGTCAGAATCAGTTTACGTGACAAGCCTTCCGGGTCAAGCTCGGAATCTCTGCCAATACCAGATTCAAAAACACCGGAGCCTTTGGCTTTCATTGGCGCACGTATCCAGGCAGCGATATGCGCGGCGTCCTTGAACTTTTCAGGGTCATTCAGCTGCTGCTGTATTATGCCAAGAGCACGTTCGAGGCCTGCTTCTGCCAGGCACTGCGCCTGCGTGCTGATGTGGGTGCGCTCTGTCTGGTGTTTTTCCTGTATCGTCGTGTTCATGAAAAAGATCGCCATAACAGCCAGAACCGCCAGTATACCAATAACTGTCAAAAATACGTTTCCTCTTCTGGCCATATTATCCTCCTAATGTTTCGACGACGGAAAATTTTTGAGATAGCCAAGAGTATCGTCAAGCACGCTGTCAACCGTTGCAACACCCTCTGCGCCATTTTGTCTTATGACTTCACCGATGTGACTCCTGACAATAGGGTCAGATCTGACCTTGCCAAAATCAAGCAGCATCTTGTTCATCGACAGATAACCGGCCTTGATGTTTTTGGCCTCGAACCCTTTTATCTTAAGGCTCTCGAGCAGATCAAGATAGCGCAGAAATTCTTTGCGCAAAGCGGCAATATCGCCTTTTTCATCATAAATAGTACAAAGATTGCCGCTCGCCATAAAACGAAGAAATTCGTTTTCGTTCTCGGTGCGCAATATTTCATCGCAGATCGCCCGCGCTTCGTCGAGGCGACCCTGCGAAATGAGAACGTTGGCATTTCTTATTCCGGTGTGTTTTTCGGCCTCGAAATATTTGCGTTCTGAGGGCGGCAGAGCGGCTATTTGCGGCGGAATATAAGCAGGCGCCTTGCTGATACGTTCAGCAGCCTGCGCCCATTCTTTTTCTGGTGAGAGCTGCTTTGCAGAAGGTTTTGCGGAAGTGCCCGTCTTGCCTGCCGGGTGCTGCGATGCTGTGCGCTGAAACGAGAATGCTGCCTTGCTCATGCCAAGACGATCGCGCGCTGAGGTCGCTACATCTTTTTTGCCCGTTCGGCTCAAACTGAATAACAAAAAGAGAACCGGAATTATCAGCAGAATGACGCCAATAATCAGTATCTTCATGTCTCCCAGATCGATCTTCTTTAAAAGACTTTTCGAATCTTTGTTCTCTGTCATGATTCTTCCCTGAGTTATGTCTTGATTTCAGTTTATTATCAATCACATCTGCATGCAACAAACTTAGATGGTCCAAAAGTTTTTGCCTTTTGCCATCTGACAACAGAATTAATCAATGTTTTCTATACTACTTACGCTACAAACACTTAGTTTTGTTGCAAATTCTTTTAGCTGTGCCGCATTCCCGATAGAATGACGCGAAACCAGAGTTTTTAAAAACCAACACTTTGTTTCAGGGCAAAGATTCATGAAAAAGGGCTGTTTCATATTTCTATGAGACAGCCCTTTAATAATACATTCTAATCTCTTCACTCAGGATCAAGTGCAGAAACTACCGGCAAATTACCGGCAACTCACCATTTGTCAGGCAGAGGCGGCAAGCGAGGCCTGACCGACAAAGTCGGCGAGAATCTTGTTCATTGTCGCACTCGGCCGCATGGCCTTAGCGACTTTCTTATCTTCGGGTCGGTAGTATCCGCCGATGTCAAGCTGGCAACCGCGGGCCGTATTAATTTCGGCGAGGATCGTATCCTGCTTTTCAGCAAGCTGTTTTGCCAGAACGGCAAAGCGCTCTTTCAGCTTGAGATCTTCGTTCTGGGCGGCCATGGCTTCGGCCCAGTAGCGGGCGAGATAGACATGGGTGCCGCGGTTGTCGATGCCTTTTTTAGCATCGCGCGACGGCGCGATATCGCCCTCGAGAACCTTGCCAACTGCGTCATTCAAAGCTTTCGCAAGGATTTCGGCATTGGCATTCTTGTTGCGACGGCCGAAATCTTCGATCGAAACTCCGAGGGCAAGGAATTCACCAAGTGAATCCCAGCGCAGATGCCCTTCTTCGACAAACTGCTGCACATGTTTTGGAGCAGAACCGCCGGCGCCGGTTTCGTAGAGACCGCCACCGTTGAGAAGCGGCACGATCGACAGCATTTTGGCGCTGGTGCCCAGTTCAAGAATCGGGAAAAGATCGGTCAGGTAATCGCGCAGCACGTTTCCGGTCACCGAAATGGTGTCCTTGCCCTCTTTGCATCTCTGCAAAGTAGCACTGATGGCGACGCGTGGCGATATGATCTGAATATCAAGATCTGCGGTGTCGTATTCTCTGAGATACTTCTGAACTTTGCCGATGAGGGCGCGGTCATGTGCACGTTCGGCAGTTAACCAGAAATAAGCCGGCTGTCCGGTGATGCGGGCGCGAGTTACCGCGAGCTTCACCCAGTCGCGAACCGCGATATCTTTGGTCTGACACATGCGCCAGATGTCACCCTTTTCGACAGCGTGTTCGATCAGAGTCGTTCCTTCGGAGTCAACAACGCGAACAAAACCATTTTCTTTGATCTCAAAGGTCTTGTCGTGCGAGCCGTATTCTTCGGCTTTCTGGGCCATCAAACCAATATTGGAAACACTGCCCATGGTCCGCGGATCAAATGCGCCATGCTCCTTGCAGAAGTTGATAGTCGACTGATAAATACGGGCATAGCAACGATCGGGAATAACAGCCTTCATATCGTGCAACTCGCCATCTGGGCCATACATCTTGCCACCAGCGCGAATGGCGGCTGGCATCGATGCGTCGATGATAACGTCGCTGGGCACATGCAGGTTGCTGATACCTTTCTCGGAATTAACCATCGCCAGTCGCGGGCGCTTTTTGAGAACTTCGTCGATATCCCGGCAAATCTCTTCCTGCTGTGCTGCCGGCAATTCTTTAATTTTATCGTAAAGAGCACCCATGCCGTTATTAGGATTGACACCGAGTTTCGCAAAAGTTTCGGCATGCTTTTTGAAAACATCTTCAAAGAACACGCTGACAACGTGGCCAAACATGATCGGGTCAGAAATCTTCATCATGGTAGCCTTGAGATGCAATGAAAAAAGAACGTCCTTGGCTTTGGCATCTTCGATCTCTTCGGCAATAAACTTGCGCAGACTTTTAACTTCCATGCGCGATCCATCAATAACTTCGTCATGATCGAGCATGATCTTGTCTCTGAGAACAGTTTCTTTGCCGTTTTCATCTTCAAAAACGATCCTGGCATGTCCAGATTTTTCGATAACCGCAGCCTGCTCCCGGCCAAAAAAGTCAAACGCCCGCATATGCGCAACGTGAGTTTTTGAATCAGGATTCCAGGCGCCCATTGAATGGGGGTGCTTACGGGCATATTCCTTGACCGGCGCGGCTACGCGGCGGTCTGAGTTGCCTTCGCGCAGAACCGGGTTAACCGCACTGCCCAGAACCTTGGCGTAGCGATTTTTGATTTCAGTTTCTTTTTCGTTCTTCGGTTCAACCGGGTAATCGGGAACCTTGAAGCCCTGATCCTGAAGCTCTTTGATCGCAGCGGTCAGCTGGGGGAGCGAAGCACTGATATTCGGAAGCTTTACAATGTTCGCTTCTGGTCGGTTGGCTAAATCGCCAAGAAAAGCTAAATCATCGCTCTGGCGCTGTTCGGCGCTCAGGTGGTCCGGGAAGCTGGCGAGAATTCGGCCGGCCAGCGAGATATCGCGCAGCTCAACTTTGATACCAGCGGGGGCAACAAATGATTCGATGATCGGGAGGAGTGAAACAGTGGCCAGAGCAGGAGCTTCGTCAGTTTTGGTGTAATAAATCCGGGGCTCGTGAGTGGTCATGTCGACAATTTCCTTTCGTGCGTTCCTTGGTCTATTTTATAACTCTCTCTACAAGCCGTTTCTGACGAAGGATGGAGAGTCCCTCCTCAGATACGACAGAATGCCTTCTATCGGCATTCTAATAGGCAAGCCTAGCATACCCCCCGATAATCGTCAATCCACTAACGACGCTTTTAAATCGACAGCCGCCAACGAGCCGTCAATCAGCTAAGAGTGGGCACCATGAGAGAAGTTCGCCGCGAGCTTGCCGGTCAATTCAATGAATCATGCAGACAAGTCAGATTGATTGCTTTTTTCATCGTTCTGAAATACTCTGTAAGCTAGTTTAAGTGCTGACAGAGGCTTTTATGCATGTATTTTTCAAGCCGGTTCTGCTGCTCTGTATCCTGATTTTATTGTTTTCCTGGGTTTTTGTGCGAAGTAATACCCTGGAAACCACAACGGAAAAGATTATCACCAGCACCGGTATGCCGCAACAGCGTACCAGGTATGTATTCCATTGGGATCGCTTTTCCGCCTACATTACAAATACGCCCGACCGCATCGGCAAACTGTTCAAATAGAACAGACCTTCCTGGCTCTGATCTGACTGGTTACCGAGAGATCATAAATGCATACTGTTATGGCTGGCAGAAGTATACGCTGGCGAAAGACAGCACCTGGTCTGGCACCTCGGTGTTGAGTATTCCGTGCGTTTCACCGCGGCGACACAGCCAGCCGTCGCCTGGGCCTACTGCAAAGCGTTTACCGTTGTGACAGCCAATACCACGCCCTGAAACGATGAAATAAAATTCGGCGCTATCAGCGTGACAATGTTCAGGTATCGTTGCGCCCGGCTGCATTTCGTTCAGTCCAAACGCATCGAACGGCAGGCCATCAGGATCGGCCTTGATATAATCGCGGCAGTGCACCTCGCCTTCGCCACCGCGCACATTCTGTTTTATGAGTTTCTTCATCTGCTGATATGAAAACATGCCAATTCTCCTGTTATGCTCTTGCTCTGGCACTAAGCCTTTGCGTTAAATTTCGGATTCATAACTTGCGTTCGGGTAATGTATCAGAATGGCGGCAGGCATACCAGAGAAAGCACAGACTTCTGAAGCGCACTGCTGCCGGAAACAGCGCAATAACCAGTATTGTCAGCAGCAGCTGCATAACATTCTGGTTTTTGCGCGCTGAAGTCTTTAGCCATGGCCTGTTGATAATCTTAAAGATCTGCCGGTGCCTGTGCGCCCAGGCGCGCAGGCGAATTGAAAACCCGATCTCTTCTGAAGCGTAAACCTTTTCGTCAAAACCACCCACCTGCCTGAAACCTTCGGCGCTGCAGAACACAAAGCAACCAGCTGCCAGCCGAGCGGCGCGCGATATCATCTGCCAGTATCGCAGCAGCGCTGATGCCAGAAAGCGCTGCGGGCGGTCGAATTCGACTCTGGTTCCACCGCCGGCAACTCTGCCGCTGACAAGAAGGTGCAGAGCCTCGTTCAACAGAGGCGCGGCAATAATTGTGTCGGCATCGACAAAAATCAGGTAACGCCCTTGCGCGGCTCTGGCACCGCTGTTTCTCGCCCTGGCAATCTGGCGGAAAGGTTCGTGAACGACGCGGGCACCCAGGCCGGCTGCTATTTTAGCGGTATCATCGGTCGAATCATTGTCGACAACGATGATTTCGCCGCTGAGCTGAGAGTGCCGCATCGCGGCCTGAACCGAACGAATGGTTGCGGCGATCAGAGCGGCTTCGTTGAAAGCCGGTATGATCACCGAATAGTCAGTTGTGCTGTGTTTATCCACCGGTCTCTCCGTTGCCCTGCAGTTTTACCATATCACCCCAGAAATGAACTGTTGCCGGCACTTCGATTTTTTCAATCAGATTTATCGCCATTTCATAGCTTGCCGAAAAGCCCTTATATACGTGGTCGAGTTCGCCATAATGCTCAAGAATAAGTCGACGGGGAGCAAAGCGTGCAACCGCCAGACGCACGGCATCGAGCGTAGTTCCAGTCTGTTCAGAATACCCGTCCTCGTATTGTGGGCCGGGGTTGCGCCAGGTAATGAACAGCGCATCAGGCGATGTGGCAACATTCGCCAGACCCCTCGTATAATCTGCGTCGCCACAGAAAACAACGCGAAATTGCCCGGCGAAGTCGACTTCAAAAGCTGTCAGTGGCACCTCTTCTGCCGTTTTACGCCAGACATGGCAGGCATGATGCGCAACAAAGCTGATGCGGTCGAGATTATAGCGGCAACCGTCTGTAACCGGGCACACGCCAGATTTCACTGGCGCGGCGGACGGGTGCATATAAACTGGCTTTCCGAGTCTCTGGCAGGCATGAACCAGTTCTATATCAAAATGATCCTGATGGGCATGGGTTATCAGAAGAGCGTCGATGGCTTCGGCAATCCTCGCAGTCAGGCCTTCTGGTTCGAGCCAGCCGTAATAGCGCGGAATCGGAACAATATCGAAAGCAACAATTTTGCCAGCGGCCTTGATGAAAAGGCCTGAGTTATACCATTGCAGCATGGTAATGCCGTCAGCGTCGGCGCGCAAAAATTGCTGCAGACCAGCCAGCATCTGCGCTTCGACCTTCTGCCACAAAAGGTTGGGCCAGCGCGCAAAATCGTAGCGGCACCCCGGCCGGCACTCACTTTCCACAAAACGGCCGAATTCAACAAGCTGCCGGTAAAAATCGGGCGAACCAGCATCAGGAACAGTCGGCAGACAATCATCAACGATATATTTATTCAAGAAAATCTCATCTTCTTGAACTTCATCTCAGCACTCCTGACGGCAGGTGTATTTTCTCAAAAAAAATTATATCATAAGGCACACGAAAAACTGTCGGTCACATTCTTTAACATCTTGTGCGACAGCTTTATTAAAAAGGAAACAGCTTCCATGACTGATGAATCTATTGTTGTGTGGCAGCATGACGGCAAGGTGATTTTGCGGCAGACGCTGGTCGAAGACGGACTCGACATGTCTAGCGAAGTTGCAATCTACCCGGAACATATCACCTGGGTTCGCGAGGCTCTTGCAGCATTTGTCGGCAACTGGCAGACGCAGGAGCAGCGGCACAGCCTGCTTGATGAAAGGATCGAGGTTTTCAGCGCCGGCAATGAGATGGATCCCCGAGTCGGCATTCAGAATGAGCAAGCCGGTAAATCATTTTCAATGATTGTCAGAATGCCACTGGTCAGAAAACTGGTTCAGCTTTTGAGCGGCGCGATACCGGATGCAGCAGCCATCACACCTCGGGCAGAGCAACTCGAAAAAAAACCGAAGCATGCTTCCGACGCAGGCAAACAGCCGCAAATCACAATAAACAGCAGCGAATGTCGAGACCCTCTTGGTGACCCGGCCGAAACCATAGAAATCACCTGCGGAGAAGCCAGTTACTGGGACTGGAGCTCGGACAAGTTGTTGAACAAGCTTACCAGCATACAGCGCAGACTGGCAGCTCAAAAATCTGAAGAGCGCAAGTCAGAGATACTTCTTGAAGACAATTCATATCTTCTGCCCGGCGAAAGCGCTTCAGAAAAGGAGCAGACTCTCTCCCGCATGATAGTGCAGCTCGAAAAGCGCGTTGGCAAAAAGAGACGATGAATACGAGCCGTTGCATTTCAAGTCCAGAATTGACTTTGAAAGAAACACATTGCGGGCGGAGCGAACCGACCAATGACAATTTTTTGCCCGAAAATTGCTGAAGAATAAATGCTAAAATTTAGTCTGATGGCAAGCCGAGGGCATTTTAGTGAGTTAGTGATAGAACCGACACAGCCTCTTGACTTTGTTTTAAGACTGGAATATTGACATCTTGCTGCCCACAAAAAACGGGCAAATATTTATACTTTTAAAGTTGGTGCCATTTATGAGAACCGTCAGAATATTGTCTATTTCACTTCTCGCGATGCTGCTTGCTGCCACGCTGCTGGCCGATTCAGCAACCAGGCTGAAAACAGATACTGAGAAAACCTTTTTCAACGAAGTGATTCAGGCCTGCCAGAGCGCAACAGCCGGCATTAAAACAACCTGGGAAGAAGACAGCCGGTCGGGTGACAAAAATGATGACCGTATTACTGAAGACAGCGAAAAATACCCGCTCGTTCATTATTTCAACATCAGCTGGGCCGACAACGCAAAGATTCAGGAAGCCCGCACCAGAAGCGACACCGAGCTTGCTGCTCTGGCGCCAAAACTGCAGGCAAGAGTTGCCAGCACCGACACCACAGCGTTTGAAGAGCTTGCCAATAAAATGGGCAAAGCCGCCGAAGCCGGCGATATGGTCGAAGTCGCACGTCTGCAGAAAGAAGCCGAAGTCATGGCAAAGCAGATGGAAGAAGGCTCCAAGTCATTCAATCAGGAAGTAGAAAGCATAGTTGAAAAAAATCTGCCGCATGACGTCAATTTGACTGTACGCATCGCCATAAACAAGTTCTACGAAAGCTTTAACAAAGAGCCACAGACCGGCAAACTTAGTGACGGAACCTCATTTTATCGCGTCGAAGACAGCAGAAATAACAGCGGAACCTGGATCGAAGGCACCACATTTATCTTTCTCGGCAACGAATGGAAAGCTGGTAAAGATAACGACATCTCGATCATGCAGCATCCAGAACATGTTGAAAAGCCATCTGCAAGTGTGAGATCTATTGTTGTATCAGTAGAGGCTGATGGCAAAAGAGCCCTTGACGCGCTCAACAGCATGAACCTCAGCGCTCTGAAGGCGCTGATCAAGTAGAGCAAAAAAACCAGTCCTCTGTCACAAATGAGTTTAAAGGTTCGCCGTCATTGCGAGGAGGGCGATAGCCCGACGTGGCAATCTCACTGACAGACGGATTGCTTTGCTTCACTCGCAATGATAGCAACGCTCACGTTAAATCCTGGCAGATTACGAAAAGCTATCTTTATCAGCCCTGAGCCGCATTCTCGATCTGGACATCAGAGAATTTTTTGAACGCCCGCAGCACATTACTGACCTGGCCTTTGCGTTCTTCGAGAGTGCCGCTCAGGACTATGTAAGGAATATGGCGGCGCAGCAGGTCGTCAATGATCTGCTGCTGCATTTCGTGGCGGTTTGCATCGCCCGAGCGATCAGGGCTGTCTTCATAGGGAATATCGGTATCACACACAAAATACAGGTCGTAACGCGCAACGCATGCATCGGCGATCTGCTCGAGTTCGGCGGCCGCGCTGCCATGATAATGATATGCAAAAATCCTCGTCGTCAGCGCGTTAGTGTCGGTGAACAGATATTTGCGCGCCTGCAGCAGCATTCTGTTTTCGCGCAGCAGATGACCGCGCGCAATTTCAGCAAGCTGTTCAGGCGTCAGGCGGCGACTGACTTGATTCTGCTCCCAGTATTCACGACCGTATTCAGGCATCCAGACCGTTGCATAATCTGCAGCCAGACTTTCGGCAATGACAGTCTTGCCGGTTGACGGCGCACCAAGAAATACCGCATTGACAACATGGTCGCGGTAAACGATGTCAGCAATATACTGGCGCGCCGCATAAGGATCAGCGCGAATCACGGTTCCGGAAATCGGCACCGTGCTGCGGGCAATATCGACTGTCCGGTTCCTGGCATTTAGAGCCTTGCTTACGTGTTCGCCATAAGGCTCACTCGAATAGAAATGTGTGATGTTTTTGTCGCGAAAAAGCGCGCTCAGATATTCATCATGCCGGCGCATGATCTCAGGTGTATAGCCACATTCGGTTGGGCCATCCCAGGACTCAACAACCGTGACCTGCGGGTAAAGTTCGCGAATCCAGCGTGCGCGCACCGGCAGCGGAATATCAGTGGTTTCAGGGCTGTGATAGATCATGGCATAAAGCTTGTCGACTTCGCTTAATGCCGTCTCAATAACCAGCTGATGCCCTTTGTGCAGCGGCGAATACTTGCCGATGGTAAGACCGATCTTCACGCAGCCGCCTCCAGTTCAGCGCCATCAGGCACGTCTTGCGTGCTTAACAATGACCGACGCCATTTTAACAGCCCAATTACTGCCATTAGCAAAAACAGCGAATACAAGCCTGTTGTCAGATAAAGGCCCTTTGCATAATAGACGCCGATCGCGACAACGTCGACAGCAATCCAGAAATACCATGATTCAAGCCTTTTCAGCGACATAAGCCACTGTGCCACCAGGCTGAAAATCGTGGTAAAAGCATCAGGGTAAGGAAAAGAAGCGTCTGTGCGAGTTGCCATTAACCAGCCAAGCAGCACAGTGGCCAACACAGAACCAATCACTGAACCAGTCAACCACGCCCGGGAAATTTCTTTTATGCGCGCCTCTTTGCGCATTTTTCCGCCGTGCAGCCAGTAATACCAGCCGTAAATATTCATGGCAACGTATATCACATGCAGAATCACGTCAGAATAAAGCTTGGCATCGTAAAAAATGAAAATATACAGAGACACCTGCAGCAAACCGGTCGGCCAGCACAGAATGTTCTCTTTTATCGTAAAATAAACGCAAAGAAAACCAGCTACGACGGCAATGATTTCAATCGGCGTCATCGGCAGACATCCGTTTCGCTGAATTCGCTCGAATACTGAACTTTTTTGCCTTCAGGCATACCGGCTCCCATTATCTCAATTTTACAGACAACAGACGGCCCGAATAACTTAGCGAAAACCCGCCTGATATCGGCTTCGCTCACGTCTTCGCCCCATGCGGCGAATTCGAGCGTTCTATCTTTGCGCTGATGTAACGAAAATCCGGCAAGAGCGAACTCACACAGCGCCCGCGAAACGTCGACATTGTTGATAAATCTTCCGTCTGCGGCGACAAGCATTACCGGAGCGCGACCAGACAGATCATGCAGACATGGCAAGTCGTTGTCATGGCGCAGACAGCCGTAATCACCGGTGCGATAGCGAATAAGCGGCAGGAACGGGTTTATACCGCCGGTTATCGCGATTTCACCACGTTCGCCTTCGCGCAAAACCTCGTCTTTGTCGGGATGAAGTATCTCAACATAAAGATCAGGACGGATCAGGCGATAAACGCCGCTCTCTCTCGCCACGGCAATCATGCGGCACTCGGTCAGCGAGTAAATATCGTAGACCGGGCACTTGAATTGCGATGCGAGACGCTGCCGCAAACCATCATGCAAGGTCATGGCTGACGAAACCAGTGCTTTCGGGTGAATGGCGGGAGCCTTTTCAGCCAGCGCAAGAAAGGTAAACGGATCGCCGGTCAGAACCTCGGGGTCATGCTTTTCGAGATAGCAGACGCAATCCTGCGGTTCTCTCCAGTCTGCCGGATTGAGATTTATCTTGAGTATGCCGGCACCGCGCAGATAAGTAGAAAGAGAAGCGTAGGTCAGTGTGGATTCCTGATTACAGACGAGACAGATTGAAACCCGGCCGGGGCCACCTTCAAGGCGGATACCATCAGCTGCGAGTATCGCTTCAAGCTGAACGATCCATGCCGCCTGCGAAACCGCGTCGAACAGAACATCCATCGCTGCTCCGGTAGAGCCAGAAGTGTTGTAGACCAGCATGTCATCGGCAATGCATTCATCAGAAACATACTGCCATTGCGCGCTGGCAATCTGTTCGCGGCGCAATGAAGGCATCTGCAAAAAACCAGGCTGGTAAGAGCGATAAGCCGGCACAGTGGCCCGGCACCATTCAAGAAATGCCGGCAGCCAATCAGGCTGTGTGCCTTTCTGCCAGAATTGCTGAGCCCGTGCGCGAGTAGCGTAATCATTGACCTGCGCCAGTTTTTCTGAGGTCAGGCGATCGCCCGAGCCGAAGTTGAACATTGGCGCGCTGCTGTCCTGGCGCAGCTCTTTAAGGAAGCCAAGGTCATCGATTAGCGGAAATCTTTCGGAATCAGATAATGCGGCTACTGGTTTCATCATTCTCTTCCATATACGTTGGCAGCTTCACGCGCGCGCTGTTCTGCCATCTGCCGGCGAATTGCCTGCGCCCGCTCGTTTGCGGCCCGCGTCTCTTCGATAACCTTCATACGCTTGACCGTGTTCACTGAATCAAAGCGGTCGAGCGCCTCTTCTGGCGTCTCACCTGCCGGAACGTAACCACAGCACTTTAAAATCATCCGGGCAAGCTCTTCTGACCTCTCTTCGTCAGTCACCCACAGCTCGGGTTTTACCAGCGCCGCGATAGCGGCCAGCTGCGACCAGAAAACATCATTGAGCCAGCCACTGTCAATCTGCCTGAAGAAAGGGTGTGACAACGCCCAGCAGCAGATCTGAATGAGGCTCAGCTCAGCCTTAGAACGCTTCTCGGTCGACAGCTCGATTCTCTTTGGCGCTGCCGGGTTGCCGCTCAACATGCGAAAGATATCGTTAACCAGAGACTCGGTATGAATTTCACCGCGCCCGCGAAGAAGTGGCGGCGCTAAGAATTCAGGCGGGCAGCGCTTGATGTGATGAATCATTTCAGAAATTGTCGGTACAATAATCATGCTCGTTTTCCGGTTTTATTATAAAACTGTCGCGCAAAGGCGCGAGCAAATTCTACCATCTCTTCTTCTTTCGTAACATAGTGTACAGCCCAGCCCATTTTTTCAAGTTTTTTGACACCTTCAGAGTGCCAACTGCTGCTGGAATGCAGAACAAAGGTTCCACCGCCGCCGGCCCGCAGCAGAGCCCTTTCGGCAATATCGTAATTCAGGCTGCCGTCAGGCCCTGTCGCCTGTAGCATCGAAAAAATATCGTCATCAGAAACGATCAACAGGTGGGTTTTGCGCTTAACCTTGTCGAGATGCGGCGTCTGCAGTCGCGGAATCCCGTAAGCATAGCCGGTGCCAAGATATGAGGTCAGAACATTAAGGACATCGTGCTCGGATTTCACAAAACCATCTGTTTCAAGGAAAGAGCCAGGTTCGCCGGAGAGACAGCCCATTACTTTTGCGCCGGCACGCAGCGCAGAAAGCGACACGATTGTGCCGGCACAGATTGGCCATGAAAAATTGTAGCGTGGGTTACGCATTGAACCTGAGCAGTCAATGCCGACATAAAGATTGTAAGACTGTGGTTTACTTGGAGCATCGACATCTTCAGTATAAACTCGCCGGCGCGTTGTTATGCCTGGTACAACGACTGGCGATGTAACAGTCGTTTCAAACCAGTCGAGCTCTTCAACCGGGTCGCCTGGCTCCCACTGCTCAGTGCCTTCTGGCAGAAGTTCAGCGAGCGGCAGCGATTCTTCAACCGGAAACGGAACGAGATAAGGCATGGCAATATCTCGATAATAGCGTATGATCAGCTTGTTATCATCGGCAGTGGGATCCACCTGACGCATCATATCGATGTAGACTCCCGGCTCGAGATAGCGTTGCCGCGGGCCGGTTCCACCCAGAAGCGATTTCTGGTCTGACGACGAAGGTTTCGTTCGCTCTTTGCCCTCTCCCTCACCGGCGAGATCACCGCCGCTGTCAGCTTTTATGCGATCATCCAATGCTTCTGCTCTTGGATCAACAATGCCTTCGAGAATAGATTCATCGATTTCGGCCATGCCACCGGCCACCTCGGAGCCTTCTCCGGATTTTTCAGCATCGAGATATTTCGCCAGCTCTTTTCTGGCTTTGTTATACTCTGAATCCTCGATGAGATAAGGATAAGCAAGCATGGCAAAACGACCGGCACCGTCGAGCCAGCTGCGGGCGTAACTGCGAATCAGAGACGCTGCCAGCGAGGCATCGGCGTCGATCTGCGGCGACTGCTTTTTCCCCGAAAGAACTCCCCGGCCCAACCCCCATAAATACTCGTAAGTGCGCATATACCACATGTACAACGATGAAGAGATATCAGCGCCCTGCTGAATTTTCATGTACACCGAAGCCATGTCGAGGCGGTGAATGCGCTGCAAAGCATCATTTATGATAAGATCGGAATAGAGGTTTGCGACGAAGGGAACGCGGTCTTCGATACCGGCCAGCGCCAGGCGCATGCGCCTGAACACGCCAATATTGTCGTAGCGGTTTGCCGGAATCAGCACGTGATGACCGATTTCGTGGGCGAGAATCTGCAACGCGCAGTTTTCGACCCTGTTTGTGCGCACTGATTCGAGGTCGATGACAATGCGGTGATCGGTCAGTCTGATCATGGCAAAACTGCTGGTCAGGCCTTCGAGATGAGCATCCCTGCTTGCGAGGCACCAGGTTGGTTCGCGCAGCGTTACATATGGGTTCCAGACAGCAACGGCTTCAGGCCAGGCAGCAGACCAGACCTGTTTTATCTGTTCAATGGAATTCGGCTGCTTAGCCATCAATTGCTCCAAAAACAAAGATGGCATGTGACGATTCGGTAGTCAGATAAAGCGTCGAATCATGATGCACCCACGACGTAATATCTTTGTAACGGGCCAGAATTTTTGCGACAGGCGCAGATGCCGAAGAAAACGGGGCTGGCGCGAAATCAGTCGAAGACTTCAAGTCATCGGGGCAATCGAGCAAAACATGACCAAAGCGATCGGCAAAAAGCACTCTTGTCTGCACATCGTCTGCAACCACGATAAGACCGTCGCGGAGCGACACCCGGGGTGGCCGCGTGAACGGCCCGCCGTAGCCTGAGAAACCGCCGGCCGCTGCCGCAACCGTTGTGCCAGAGGAATCCCAGCGCTGTTGCAGCTGCTCTGACAATGCTTGTTTATCAGCAAAAATGCTCGCAGTAATCTGCGGGTCGAGTGACGTCGAAACAGCGGCAAGCTCTCGCAAATGAGCCATGCCGCAGCGCCACGCCGCGATACGGCCCGCTGTCAGCAGACCGTCAAGGTCTGTGACCAGTGGAACAATTTTCTGCATCAGTTCAATCCATGATCTGGCAGCCGTTTGCGAATGCCTGGCGATTTTTTTAAGGGCGGTTGCCAGAGAACCGAGCACGCGCGCCGGGTTGCCTGCAGAAAGCCGCGGATTAAGCCTTAGCAGCAACCGGCAATCTTTATATTGCTCGAAATCTGGAGCTATGACGGCCGACGGCAAAGTGCTCAACATGTCGCGAAACAGAACGTCAAAAACTTTTCGGCTCCGCGTTAAATCATGCTTATGAACTGCCTCAAACACCGGCTCAATAACTGCGGTGAACCAGGCGGCAACATCGGCAGCATTTAACTTTCGCGCACCCGAACCAGCCAAAGACAGTGACTGGTTAAGGGCCTCGGCGTTTTCCTGCAGTAAAGCGATCAGCGGTGCAAAGGTTACTTTTTCCATTTGAGCCAGCGACGATAGTTATTGTAGCGCTGATGAAAATACTTGAGCTTGAGAATGTCATCAGCCATGTGCCCATAGATTTTGCCAGATTTTGCCATTTTGGTTATCTGCTTCTCAATTGCGTTCATGCGCTTTTCAACTTCTGCCTTCGAAATGCCTTCGAGACCACCGTCGAATTCTTTTTCAAAGTCGACGACCGGATCAGATTTCTGCAAACCGAGTCGGTAATATTCCTCGCAGGAAAGATCAAAAAGCTTGCGCAGCCAGGTGATGCGATCGACGCGGTATGGTTCGTGGCGCGGCTCGTCGAAAAATGGTGATTCGAGATGCGGGCTGAGCGTGTCGTGCAGGACAAAGGGTATAATCTGGCGCAGATCTTCGATTAGCACTTCTTCAGCGCCACGGAACCAGGCGAGAGCCTTGGAAAACAGGATAATTGTCATCAATTTACGCACTGACAAGCCATTTTTGGTCTGCGAGCCAAGATCACGCACCAGGTCTTTTCCGGTTTCCTCGCCAGCAAGCGTTCTGAAGTCCTGGCCTGAAAGCTTTGCCGTATCTTTGGTCATGTATTCAAGCGTGGTAGAAGCGGGTTCAAAAAACTCAAAATGCCGGCAAAAGAATTCGAGCGGCCGGCGCACGCTGTCGGCGATTCTCACCTTGCGAATCTCTTTGTTCATAATGGTCAGTTCGTCAGCTGTAAATATGACTTCTTCGGGAATCATCTCTTCAGGCCTGACAGCTAGCTCAACCCGCTTCTGCAGATCTAACAGGAATCTGGTATTAAAATGAAAAGCGCGAATAACTATGTCTATTCGGTCGCGCAGAGCTTCAATAACCTGGTAGGTTCCGCCACCGCCGTCATCGTTGGCGGTCAGATACCAGGCCGAATCAGGGCATTCATAGATCTGGTCGAGAATTTCGGCATAGTTGTCGGCAAGAACCGTCAGCAGCGCCGACTGAGTGCGGGTTGGAATGCGGTTGTATTCATCAATAATTTTAACGCGCATCGCAAGCCATTTTCGCCACGAGATTCTGATCTCGGACATGTTTTCGGCTTTCACCATGTCGGCTGGCAGCGGGTGTCCGAGCAGATCGGCAATGGTCATCTGCGGCTGACCGTGTTGAATTGCCCGCTTAACCTCAAGCTGTGAATATCCGGCAAGAAGACCCATGAGAATGGCGGTTGCGGTTTTTCCGCGTCCAGGCCCGCCAACAATCAGACATCGCCCGCGCACCGCCAGGTTTAACAATGGAATCAACACAAAGCTTGAATAACTCTGGCCAGTTGGCAGGGTAAATTCGAGCTTGCGGTCGCCGAGTTGAAATGTTCTGGGTGGCTCTTCGTTGTATTCGATATCATAAAACGGGCTGATTATGGCGGTGTTGGTAATCCAGAAGTATGCCTGGCGCAGCTTTTCATCGAGACCGGCCTTTTCCGGGCTGCTACCAGGCTGGTCAGATTCGTATAGATCTTCGATTCTAAACTCAGGAGTTACCTTTGCAGCCTGCGGATTGGTCGGCGAAACCGGAACCCTTTGAAACAGCTCTTTGGCCTTGTCAAAAATGCTTGTCATATTTTTCCTCACTCTGCAAATTCTGCCACGATTCTAGTAAATATACAATGCGCTGCCATATCGTTACCAGCCCAATTCATCGTGAATACAGTGTTGCTGAAAATTGTATAATTTCTCTCTGACTGTTATAATCTGAATAATATACTCTTTAATCACAGTTCGTATTTTAATCCTGACGCTTAGCAGGTGAATTATGAAAAACCGTGTTCTTATCATTATCGCCCTTATGGTAATGGCTCTCACACAGTCGGCCTACGCCTACTGGACATGGACTGAAGGATCAGACGGCGTTCGCATTTATTATCCATCAAGTGGCTGGACATGGACCGAAGGCTCAGACGGCCGCCGCGTTGTTTACCCGGTTGACGGCTGGACATGGACCGAAGGACGCAATAAAAGACGCGTTGTTTACCCGGTCAACGACTGGACCTGGACAGAAGATTCAACCGGCAGACGTTTAGTTTACCCAACCAGCGGCTGGAGCTGGACAGAAGGTCGTGATGGCGAGCGGGTCATTTACCCGACCAGCGGCTGGACATGGACCGAAGGTCGCGATGGGCACCGCATTACTTACCCAAACAGCGGCTGGACATGGCGTGAAGACCCCAGTGGGAGAAGAGTAGCATACCAGATTAGTGGCGACCCCTATCTGCGCGCCGAAGATCTTCTTTACAACCTTCTGGTAGCCAGAATCCCGATCACCAAAGAATTGCACCCATTCAGCTACCTGCTGATCGAGCAGATGGGTATTGAATATCCCGGCGGCATCTATGATTACGAACTGCGCCGGGCCCATACCATGCTGAACATGAATGATTTTTACGGTGCCCGCGACCAGTTTCGCAAAATCGCACAGACCGGCAGCACTGACGAAGTTCGCCGTGACGCGGCTTATTACATCGGCTATTGCTCAGCACAGCTGCAGGATTACTGGCAGGCAATAAGTGAATTCAGCGACTTTCTCATTCAATATGACGTGAACTACAACACCCGCCTGATCCCGGAAGCCCTTTACACAACCGGCATTCTTCATGAATACATCGGGCGCAACAGCGATGCTGCCAGCTATTATCGCAAGTGCATTTCGCGCTTTGCACATACCCAGATGGCCGTTCAGTCACAGGAACGTCTTAATGCCTTGGGCAGAACCTACAGACACTTCGCAGACGCCGGAAGCGGCGCTACGCCACCAAGCGATAATGATCATGCAGCCGCAAGGCGGAATCCGCTCTTCAATAAAAAGCCCAACAGCGCCCAGATTGCACGCGTCTGCCAGTTCATCTATGCTGTAGACAGAATGAGCGATGTCAAAGACGCCTTGAGCAAACTGACACCTGCTGATAGACAGCTGCTGACAGTAAAGAATTACCTGAAAATACTTTCAGAGAAACAGCAGTTTGAGGGTCTGCACCAGCAGAACGAGAACTGACCGACAGTCTGCTTTTTCGCACATAATCACATAAACAAAAATTCGGGTCTGTTACAAATGTTGTAGCAGACCCGGGTTCTTTTATTTATAGCGACTTAATCCTGTTCCGGAAAAAGATTCAGGCGTTTGAGAAAGCCCTCCGGGGTCAGCTCACACTCAAAAACCAGGCGCGAATGCACAAAATTGCGAACAATTTCTTCACTGTCAAAGTCTTCTGATATGGGCTCACCAAAAAGGTCGACGAGGTCCTGGCTGGTTGTTTTCTGAGTAAACTGCGCAACCTTTTCAAAGCAAGGCTGCGAGAAAACCATCCCGGGAAGATTCGGCAGGCATGAGTCGGGCCCGATAAAAAAAGCTATGTAGCACAGCCGCCCCTCTTCAAAATCGAGCTGAAAACCGTGACACGCATAAACCAGCTCACAATAATCATTGTCACGCCAGACAAACAGGTCTGGTCGGCCAAAATGCTGAGCATCTGCCAGCTCGCAACCAAAATGCAGCCGACCGAAACTCTGCTCCTGCATGACAAAATCTGGCGTTGAAAAATCAGTCACCGGCCAGTCTTTTGTCGGGTCTTCCTTGTTACCAAACAGAAAGTCGAAAAACCCCACATTTACCCCCCTGCCTGATCAGATGTCACACCCGGTAACAAGCTCGCCAATAAAGCCTGCAAAGCGTTACGTCTGCCGCCAGGCAAAACTGGCAAAACTTATTCAGCTGCTGCCTGGAACTTTGCCGGTTTTAGCGAAATCAGCTGTCATGTTTACAGCATTGTCGATCCTCGCAGAGGTCAGAATTCTCTTGAGATATTCCAACCGCGACGAAGCGGCACTTTCACCGGCTTTGTGGGCAAGATCAAAGCATCCGTATGCCAGCATAACATGGCGCAGATAGCCCTCGCCGCCATAATGAAAAGATTCGCCAAGTATGAACCACTTTCCTGTGCCTGCAGTCATAACCCGATCACGCAGGTTTCTCAGGTCTTTAGCAATCGAGCGAATCTTACCCTGATGGTCTTCAAGCCATTTCTGCGTGGCCTTTAAGGTGCGCTCAAGCTGATCAAATGAAATCTCTCTTTCGATGGTTTCAAGAGGACTCGGGCGCGGCAGCTTAACGCCGAAATATTGTGCCAGATTCAGCCATTTATGAGCCTCTTCGAAATTTTCAGCGACTCCCCTGCCCTTAAAGTTTATCGTACCCCAACTGTACATTGCTTTCGCGTCGCCGTTTTCGATCTGCTCAAGAAATCTCTCTTTGAGCCATTCGCGCTCCAGTTGGAGTGCCGAGCCTGCGCAAACCTCGCTCCAGGCAAAATCGATGGCAGGAAGGTAGTCGCGTGAGATTGCTGCTGAAAGCCACTGCGCTGCCTCATCAAGATTTGCCGGAATACCGCTGCCCCGCGCCAGCTTTTCGCCGAGTCTGCACATCGCTGGCGTATATCTGTCTTCTGCCAGGCTACGGTATAGTTTTTCTGACTCGCGGTATTCAAGTGTGAATGTTTGAAAAGCTGTGCCTTCTAAAACTGAAGCGTATCTGAAGGTTCCCTCAAGTTCGCCGTATTCTTTTTTAAGTGTATCGGCAATTCGCCTGCGCAGATCACTGGAATTCCAGTATTTTCTCAGTTCAAATACCGATTCTTCCTGGGCTTGCAAAACCTCTTCATGCGACAGCTTTGTCGCCATATTGTCGCGCGCGGCGACACATTGAAACTCGCCAAAATAAGCGCCAAGATTAAACCATTTATAGGCTTCTGACAGATTGATGCCTATTTTATGATTTTCTGAAAACAATTTGCCGATTTTCAGGAAAGCCTGCGAAAAACACCGTCTGGCCGACTTTGAGAACCATTCAAGAGCTAGCGGAAGATTTTGCCGATCTTCATAATCTTTTTCGAAAATTTCTCCGAGCTTGTATTCTGCGAGCGCGAAGCCCATTTCTGCAAAGGGTTTCAATTTTTCCAGGGCTTCGGTATATGACCTGTCATCAAAAGCCCGCATTCCAGCTAAAAAATTGCTCAACTCTGTATCAGATGGAAACTTTTTTTCGACTTCACGACGAGTGCATTTTTCTTCCCATTCTTTGAGAATAAAGCACTTTGTGCACATCGGCTGTCTAAAATAAACTGGATTATTGGTCTCGCGTGCGCCTTTGCAGGACAAACAAAATTTAAGTGCTGGCTTGAGTTCATCAAAAACAGCTACATAGTCAGCCTTCTCGGTGTAATAGTCGATGTTACCCGCCCGCCAGGTTTTCATGAAAAATTTGGCACAGACCTGGCATGTCCAGACTTCATCCTGCGGGGCGTAAGGAGCGCTTACTCGAATTGGCGAATCGTACAGCTTCTTTAAATGACCACCACAAACGCACAACTCTTTTCTGGTATCAGTTATTTCCATTACAGTTTCCTTCGGCTATGCTGCAGACAGGCCTTATACAACATGGGTCGCAAAAAAACAGCCACGGATATTCATGCAGCAGTCTCGCAATGAAAACATCTGTATCCGCCTGTCAAAAAAGGATATCACCAACCTGAACCAAGTCTGCCAGCACCGGTTTTATTTCTCTCATTTAGAACACTTGTCATATAATAACACGAACGAGATCTTAGCAAAAAACATATCAGACAACAATAAATATGTGACGCCACAGCTATTAGCGAACAGGCTTGTTTGAGTCACAGTCTGAATCGCAAAGCAGAGAGACTCCGTTGTGTCCGTGCAGTTCCTTTGGCAGGTCGGACAATTTAACAACCTTCATACCATTGCTGACATCGTGGACCAGCAACGAAAAAGAGCTGGAAGAATCTGCGAGCTGCAATGTGGTCAAAGTCTTGACCGGAGGCAACTCAGAGTTCAGATACTGGCGCGGACCACCGCCAAGAGCGCCGACAGACAACATTTTGAGATCATCCTTTTTCGAAATATAGAAAGCGTGATGGTGCCCGCTGATGTAATAGTCGACGCCGCCTGCGCGCAGCAAGGCTCGCAGCGCATCGGCATCAGCAAGCACGTCGCCGGCTTTGTCCCTTCCCTTTGCAATTGCATAAAGCGGAAGATGGCCAACCACTGCGCGCAACCTCGCCGCGCGGGCAGCCTCGCTCTGCAACTGCTTCTGCAGCCAGTCTCTTTGCGTCTGATTTATCTGCGATGTCGAGGCATCGATGACGGCAATGAAAAGGCCCTTGAACGTAAAGCTGTAGAACTCCGGAAAATTTGAGTTATCTACATAATCCAGCTCAGGCCTGTTTTTTTGCCAGAATTCAACGGCGATCTTGCGTTCATGCTCATATCTACGGTTACTGGGCCCATCATGATTGCCGAAAGTAAAGGCAAATGGAATATTGTGGTGGCGAATGCGCCTGAGAACCAGTTCGTCGAATCCGCGCCACATGGCTCTCAGGTTATCTTCAGATAACTTCAGGTTTTGCCCGGCGACCATATCTCCAGCACAAATGACCAGATCTGGCTGCGAACGCTCGATGTAATCAAGCGCGGTGTGAACCTGCGGGCTGTAGCTCACAGAACCGTATGCATCATTGAGATCAGAGATAACGACTATCGTCAGGCCGCTCTTCGCCGGGGACTGAGCACAACAGCTCGCTGCAACTACAATCAGCAAAACAGCCAGGATATGTCTGGTCAGACCTGCTGTAAGCCGCCTCAAAAAAGCTTCTAACCCGGGAGGAACTTGCAATATTCTGCGAATCTGAGATTGCTTCGCTCCGCTCGCAATGACATTTGGCCCATTTTTGCATATTGCTTCAGCGATACACATTGCCATCGGATCAGTCATTTGGCCGGCACAGGAGTCCGCACGAAGTGCGGCATGTTTTCAGGCAGCACCAGAGAGATCTCTACCAGGCCGCCAAACTCGCCGTTATCATACCATGGAGCCTGGTAAATCAGCTTTTTCATTCCGTTCTTTTCAATGGTATACGCGTTTACCGCAGGCTGCTTGAGCAACTCAACCAGCTTTGACCGGGCTGGTTCAGGGTGGCATTCGAGAAGATCCGCGCCAATCAGCGTGTCTCCGCCATACTTGGCAAAAACCTGTTGCGCCTGCTCGTTCATTTCGAGAATAATGCCATTTTTATCGCACACGGTAACTGCGCCGGCAAAGCCCTTTACCCATTCGACCATATTAACCCCTTTTCGCGAAATCAGAAGTTCTTGCTATTTGCTCTCCATCACCCAGACGCCGGCCCAGTCTTCAGGCGGCGGATTTCTCTTGAGAAACTCGGCGCGCTCGATATATAGCTTGCATGGCTTATCGTTTGGGTTAATAGCCAGGCAGTCGGTAAAAAGACGAACAGCGGCATCCCATTTGCGGGCGCGATAAGCTGCCAGACCGTCTTTAAACATTCCCATCACTTCGCCAATCCCCGGAAAGCTCTCCGGAGTGTGGTAAGCCAGAATTTCGTAGATCGCAACCGGCCTGGTTTTGCCCTTAACCACCACCAGATCTAATTCTCTGGTCCGATATGTTCCCTTCAACTTGCGCATGGTGAATTCGCTGATCAGAATCCTGGAGCCATACTGCTTGCAGGCTGATTCAAGGCGGGCAGCCAGGTTGACGCCGTCGCCGATGATCGTGAAATCCATGCGCTTGCTTGATCCAATATTGCCCGAAACAACGGTGTCGGTGTTCAGGCCAATGCCGACATTGACGGGAAGCCTGCCTTCAGAGGTGCGCAGGCGATTCCATTTATTGAGAGTCTCTATCATTGCTATAGAAGCCCGAACTGAGCGGTCAGCATCATCCTCATGCGGCACCGGAATCCCGAACGCGGCCATAATGGCGTCGCCGATGAACTTGTCGAGCATGCCGCTTTCCTGCTGAATGCAGTCAACCATGAGCGTAAAATACTCGTTGAGCAAAGCGACTGTACCCTGCGGGCCAAGCTGCTCGGTTAACGTGGTAAAGCCACGTATATCAGAAAACAGCACAGTACATTCAACATTCGTTCCGCCGAGAATCTCAGTGCCTGAGGCCACAAGGCGGTCGGCAATCGCCGGGTCCATGTAGCGCGACATTGTTGATTTCAGGCGCTTCTCTTTGCTGATGTCCTCAATGATAATCATCGAGCCAATGCGCTTCTGGTCCATGTTGAGCAGAGACTGCACTGTCAGGTTAACCGACAGCATTTCGTCACCAACCCTTACAGGCGCGTCGACAGAGGTCTGCTGCTCTCCGCTTTCCATGACGATGTGCAGCTTTTCCATCACCCACTCGTTTTCATCGACGAAAAACTCAGAGGCCTTTTTATTGACAATTGAATCCGCAGAAACTTTCAGAATGCGCGAACAGGCGGCATTGCAGGTGGCAATTCGGCCAGAAGCATCAAGTGTAATAAGGCCGTTGGACATCGACTCAAGCATGGCTTCGTTGTAATTTTTCATCGACTGCACGTCTGCGAACAGCTTCGCATTTTCGAGCGCAATCGACACCTGCGCAGTAAATGCACGCAAGCGCGCTTCGTCTTCCTGTGAAAAAGGGCCGCCATGCTTATTGAGAACCTGGGTGACACCTATCGTTCTGCCATGTTTGTTGACAACTGGAACGCACAATATCGAACGCGTGAAAAACCCGGTTTTCTTGTCAAATGATGGATTAAAACGCAGGTCAGCATAAGCATACGGAATATTTATGGTCTTGCTTGACTTAAAAACCGCGCCACCGATGCCAACATGACTGGGAAAGCGAATCTGGGTCGACTCCAGCCCCTGCCCGACTTCTGACCACAGCTCATCAGTCTTCTCGTCATGAAGAAACAGCGTCGAACGCTCAGCGTTCAGCATTCTGGTGGCCTCGGCCATTACATTCTGCAGCAATGAACCAAGCTTGATGTCAGAGGTCATTTCTGAAACGACATTGATGAACTCGAGTTCCTGACGGCGAATAGTCTCCATCTGCTCGATGAATTGCATGCTCTGTAACGAAGGTGCACCCTGCCTCATCATCGCTTCAAACAGGCGCATATCCTCCCGGGTGAATTTGCCTTTCGTCTTGTTGAGAATTTGCGCCACAGCCATGATATCGCCCTTGGCCGTTTTTATCGGCACACACAGAATGTTGCGGGTAACAAAACCCGTCTGTTCATCAACGTGGCGATTGAACCGGGGGTCAGCATAGGCGTCTGGAATAATAACTCCCTCACCAGTCGTGAAAACATAACCGGCAATGCCATTGGTATTGAGTATGCGGATCTCACGCATGAAGTTGCCCATAGCCACGCGTGAATACAACTCGTTGGTATTCGGATCATTTAGAAAAAGTGAGCCGCGCTCAGCATTAAGCTCAGATGTGGCCATCTCAACCAGCATTTTCAGAACCGCATCAAGCGAATCCATTGTCGAAATCCGATGCGAAATAGCAAGAAGCAGCTCAGCCTCCAGCAGTCGTTTTTTCTGGTCGCGAACCGTAGCTGCCAGACTGCTGCCAGCGCCTCTCTTTGCTGCATTTTTCACCTGTTCGTTATTTTGTGTTTTCATGATCCTCGCTCTTTTCGAAGATTTTCAATGAATTATTGAGACTTGAGCTGCTCAATTACCTGACGCATGGCCGCGATTGTTTCGTGCAACTGCGTGATTTCACCAACAGCCTTGAGCCTCTCCTTATGAATCGCGTTATCTCTTTCGACTCCTGCCGCCTCAAGTTCTTCGCGAAGTTTCGCCGTCATCGACCTGAGCTGATCAATTTCACCGGCATAAGACGCATGTGCGGCCTGAACGGCAGAGTTTTTTTCAGAAACAAGATTTTCCAGCTGAGTTCGCAAATCCGAGATGTGCTTTTTCAGCTGACCTGTTTCATCCTGATTGCTTGAGATGGCGCGCTGCGCCTCCTGCGCTTGCAAAACTTTTGAGTGCTCAAGTTCTTCGCGAAGTGCGCCAATGGTGGCTTTCAGCTGCAGAATTTCCTGAGTGGCATCCCTTCTGGCCATCTGAACAGCATCTTCGGTCAGAATATTTCTCTTTTCAAGTTCGCCGCGCAACTCAATAATGGTGCGCTGCAAATCGCGCACCTCCGTTTGCCTTTTCCCACCAGCAGATTGAACCGCAGCAACCTCTTTCATCTCGATCAGCCTCTCATCTATATTCAAACGACAAAAACCTGAGTAAAGTTATTGGCAAATCAGCATCAACTGACTGTACCATATCACCCGGCATGAACCATGTCAATTTCGCTGTTACATCGACTGCAAAAGCTTTCATCGCCTTATTGCCGAGCAGAATGCTCACTGGTGATTATTGTTGCCGCCAGAATGAAAACCCTCCTTTGTGATATCATGAAACCTGTGCTATCACACATAGCCGACATTGGCTGAATGGAGCAGATATGAAAGAATTTACCGTAGGCGATATGATCAAAGCTCTTGCGAAAATGGATCCCGACCTGCCGATTTATGACCATTACTTCGACGATGAAGTTCAGCAGGAAATCTGGTTCAACATGGCAAAGCCAAAGCCGAAAAAGCAGACGATTTATCTCCAGGGAACGCGTAATCGCAATAAAGTGACCCTTGCCTGGACAGACGATAAGTCTGCGGGAACGACCATTGAAAGCAAGAAAGTCGTCATTCTGTATCCGCCGGAAAAGGGCGTAATTGAGTTTTAGTTGTTGATTATCATCAGCTATGTTATGCATAAAGCTATAAGAAGATTTGTCTGGCTCACTCAAAATATAGCAATTGGAGAGACTTATGAAACGCTTCTGGATCTTATGCTTTGCTCTTGTAACCCTCTTCGGTTTTTCTGATCGTGTTTGGGCTTTAAGACTTGAAGGCGAGGCAATTTCTGCCAAAATCGTTGCAGTTGAAGAACAGAACGGCAAAATGGTAGAAGTAACCTATAATGTAACCGTCGTGGATTCTGCCGGCTACATTCAGGGTCAGGTTGCTGGCGCGGCTGGCGGCAGCTCGGATTACCGCTTTGGCGATATCAAAACAATTGTAAATGACGAAGCTAACCACGTTTATCTGGTCACGTTCCATGATGGAAAGGTCCTGAAGCTTGCTTCAGCCCGCATGGTTACTAATTACTCTTCAACTCTTTTCAATTGCAAAGTCAGTGACGGCACAACTGAAACCGAGGTCCGCCTTGATTCAGGCACCTTCAAATCAGTTGAATTTGTCTTACCAGAAAGCAGCACTGAAAAGCACTAACCTGGTGCAATCAAACGACTAGCGAACAGACTTTGCCAGCTTAAGCCTGACATCAGGCCTGATTGGTTCTATCGACAGCTTGTCAGTATCGATTGTTTTCTTTTTCATAACAAAAGGTAAGAGGTTAAATCTGACTGGTGGTAATCAGTAGCGCCTGCGGCTATGATGAGAATCATGCCGACCACGGCGCGGACCGGAAAAAAAGCCCCAGCGCTGCCAATAGCTCCTGGTTTCAACCACAACTATTTTGGCAGTGGGTGGTGGCGGTTCCACGCAATATATCGGGGTAGACGGTTTGAGGGTCGAGCGCTTTTCGAGTTCAGACAGTGAAACCCAGCCCATGACAAGCTCGTTATAAGGAGCCTCATTGACGCTCCAGACCCTTGCACGACTGCCACTGACCTCGGCGATCCAGAAAAAGCTGTTGCGATAAATGCGGTACCCGCCAACCTGCAGGTAGTGAGATGTTACCTGAAAAGCTTGTGGTGCAGCCGCAGGAATAACCGTCGGATATGAAGCAACCGCGGCAGGTTCCCGCATTGGCGGGCTTTCTTTAACTGGTTGAGTTACCCCAGTGAGTGCTTGGCCGCACTGATTGCAGAATCTGGAGGCATCCGCCGCGTTATTTCCGCAACTGGTACAATAAATCGCCCAGACCGGCGAGCAGATTCCAGCAAGAACAAATAAAGTAACAGCAAGCATTTGAAGCTTCATAAATATAACTCCTGTCGCAATTTAGCTCAAGAACGAACCCGCCACCAATCTTCAAGATACCTCTTTAATCTTTTACATAAGCATAATACACCTGGTCTTAATATGTGACAATTATCAGTGGGGGATTTTCTAGTATCTTTTAGGGATTGCACAATCGCCCTGAAGATCTAAAATAGAAACGTATAAGACTAATGGGGTGTGTTAGTGATAAGAAAGTCCGCACGCTACGATGCAGGCAGTGGACTGCTGTCTTTTGCAGTTGCTGCAGTGTTGTTGTTCGGCTTTTTGCTTTACAGCAGCAGTGCCATTGCTCAAGTTGCTGTTTGCAGCCGTACCAGAACAGTTACTCCGGTGAAAGTTGCCCTGCAGCTCAAATGGCGGCATCAGTTTCAGTTTGCCGGTTATTATGCTGCGCTTGCCAAAGGCTATTATCGCGACGCCGGTCTTGAAGTCTCCCTGCTCGAACCCGGGGATGTTCCCGATCCGGTGCATGATGTTATGGGTGGTCATGCCGACTTCGCAGTTACCGGGCCTGATCTATTGCTGGCGCGCGCACAGGGGCACCCGGTGGTCGCTCTGGCAGTAATTTTTCAGCACTCACCCGAGGTGCTGCTGGCGCGTAAGGATTCCGGAATTACTTCTCTGCATGATCTGGTTGGGCGACGCGTCATGGCTGGAGCAACCCTCAGCCGAAATTAAGGCCTTTTTTGAGGCAGAGAGATTGCCAATAGACAAACTGCAGGTGGTAGCGCACAACTTTTCTCCAGAGGCCTTTATTAAAGGCGAGGTTGATGCCATATCAGCTTACATCAGTGATGAGGCATTTGTGCTGAATGAAGCTGGCATGGAATATCTTATTTTTGACCCGAAAACTGGTGGTATTGATTTTTATGGCGATGTGCTGTTTACTTCGCAGGCACAGATAGATGCAGCGCCTGAAAAAGTGAAAGCTTTTGTCGAGGCTTCGTTGCTGGGCTGGCGCTATGCCATGCAGAACCCTGATGAAATAATCGACCTGATTCTCAGCAAATACTCACAACGGCATAGTCGCGCGCATCTCAAATATGAGGCAGAGCAGATGCAGCGTCTGATTATTCCAAAGATCGTTGAAATCGGTTATATGAATCCCGGTCGTTGGCAGCACATTGCTGAAACCTTTATCAGTCAGGGCATGATGCCGGCTGATTTCAATCTCGATGGTTTCATTTATGACAGATATCAGCAGCCTGATTACCGAAAACTGCTTTTGTCTGCTTTGGTGATTATTCTCGCGGGGCTAGTGATTTTTATCGCTGCATCATTTTATTTGCGCTACGTCAGACGCAAGAATCAGGAAATGATCGCCAGACTTGAGGCTGAGGAGCGTTACAACAATCTTCTGAGCAGATATCAGCATCTGATCGAAAATGCCCCTTTCCCGATGCTTATAACTGCAGTGGCAGACGGAAAGCTTCTCTACTATAATCCTGCGGCAGCAACATTTTTTGGCATCAAGTCAGATTCCAACAACCCGATGCTGATGACAGATTTTTATGCCAATGTTAGTGAGCGTCTGCCCTTTTTATCAAAAATCGAGTCTGAAGGGCATGTTAAAGACTATGAACTGCAATACAAAAATACTGCCGGCAAGGAAATCTGGGCGTCGGTGAATGTTGTAGCAATAACTTTTGATAATCAAAGCGCGTTGTTTGCTTCGCTTATCGATGTTACAGAGAGGGTGAGGGCTCGGGCAGAATTAAAGGAACTCAGTGACCGTCTGCAGCTGATCACCGACAATATGCAGGATGTCATCTGGCTGTTTGACTTGCAGACCAGAAGATTGCGGTATATAAGCCCGTCAGTTTACAGCATGCGTGGCTATACGCCTGAAGAAGTTATGGCGCAAACGATAGATGAGTGGTTGACTACAGAAGCACGCGAAAACTTTGCGAACTGGCTGAAAGGTCTGCAGAATATGACTGATGACGAGATCACTTCTGATTCAAGCCTGTTGCGAATAGACCAGCCGCATCGCGATGGTTCTATTGTACCGACCGAGGTCACAGCCAGGTTGGTTTTTGATGCCAGTGGTAATGCGGTTCAGGTTGTTGGGGTATCACGCGATATAAGAGAAAGAATTCGTGCAGAAAATGAAAAGATCCGCCTGGAAAGAAAATTGCAGCAGTTAAAAAAGACAGAAAGTCTTAGCCGGTTGGCGGGAGCTGTTGCCCACCATTTCAATAACCGGTTGCATGGTGTGTTAGGCAGTCTGGAATTCAGCCTCGACGACATAAAACAGGGAATAATGCCAGTTGATAACATTGCTGCTGCGACAGATTTTGCCAGCCAGGCCGCCGAACTTGGCGCACTGATGTTGACGTATCTTGGCGAAAACTTAATTTCGACAATCGACGTAGATCTCGAAAAATTCTGTAAATCGACGTTGGCTGAACTGCAAAAGAAGCCACCGGAAAATATTTTATTTGAGCACGCAGCAACGGCAACTCCTGTGCCGGTTAAGGCAAATCCGGAACAATTGCGCCAGGTGATAGCAAATCTTTATACAAATGCCGTTGAGGCGATCGGAACCCGAGAAGGCGTTATTCGGACTGCGGTATGTGCTGTCGGCAGGGATGCAATTTCTTCTGTAGACAGGTATCCCGTTGACTGGGAGGCTGAAGAAGCACATTACGGCAGCTTCGAAATTACCGACAACGGCAGTGGCATTCATCGCGCCGATCTTGAACGAATTTTTGATCCGTTTTTCACCACCAGGTTCACTGGTCGCGGCCTTGGGCTGGCAGTTGCGCTTGGGATTATCAAAAATCATGGCGGCGGAATAACTGTCACTTCAGAGCCAGGCAAAGGCAGCAGTTTTAAATTTTATCTGCCGCTGCATTGATATAAATGTGACAGCCCCAGATTGAAAAGATGTTAGTATAAGTCGTCAGCCAATGAGATTATGGTTTGTAAGGAAAGCGTGTTTATGGTTGAGTTTGCTCCAGAAGCCTCATTATTGCTTGATCTTCTCAAAACACTTCTCAAAGAAGAGGATGCTGATCGAGCTGTCGAAACTGCCCTGAAGCCTATTCTTCAAGCCGTGGCATGGGAATATGGCGAAGTATGGATATGGGATCATTCTTTGCAATCGCTGGTGTTGACAAGCGTTGAGCATGCCGACAAGCCGGCACTGCCAGAATTTGCCAGAAAAAGCGCCGGGGAGCGTTTCAGTATGGGCGAAGGCTTGCCCGGGCGCGTGCTTCAGAACAAAACAATCATCCTGGAAGAAAATGTCAGGGTTCCAGGTTTGAATGCGGCTCTGGGAATTCCTGTTGTTGTCCCAGACATTGTCGCATATGTGATGATTTTCTATTTATCGCCAATTCAGTCAGCAGATAGCAAATGCGTTGAGCTGGTTTCAATTGCTGTAAAGCAGCTTGAAATGGCTATTTCGTGCCTGCAAACTCGAAAAGCACTGCAAAAAGCCAACCTTTCCTTCCGCAGAACTCTGGAAGTACAGAACACTATAAACAGATTAACCGCCCTGCTCCTTAAGGACCAGTCGTTTGATGCAACTCTTCATGATTTTCTCGAAATCATCATCGAGCTGCCGTGGCTGGCTTTTACCCGCAAGGGCTGCCTGTTTCTGGTTGACGAAAATACCGGTCATCTGGTAATGCGCGCACACTATGGCCTGGACAAAGCTATTGTTGAGGCCTGTGCAATTGTTCCCGTTGGCAGGTGCCTGTGCGGCAAGGTTCTCGAACTTGGTGAGATAGTATTCAAGTCCTGCATCGATGACGATCATGATACTCAATATCCCGGGATGAAGGAGCATGGCCATTATTGCTCGCCACTTAAAACTGGCAAAGGCAAAATCATCGGAGTGCTCAACTTTTATGTCAAGCATGGGCATGTTTCTGAGCCATGGGAAGTTCAGTTTATTGACATTGCGTCAAATCTGCTGGCCCAGATTATTGAGAAAGAGAATGCCCAGGAACAGAAGCATCTGACCGAACGAAAGCTCATGCATTTACAGCGGGAAGAGTCGATCGGACGCCTGGCAAGCGGTATCGCTCACGACTTCAACAATTTACTGGCGGTTATTCTGGGCTATACCGAAATGACGCGCGATTCTCTACCTGAAGATCTTGCCGGCCGCGAGGATCTCTCTGAGGTTCTGATTGCCTGCCAGCGCGCGCGGTCACTGACCAGGCAGCTTTTGCTGTTTTCCCGAAATGATGTGATTGAAAAAGTGAAACTGGATTTGAACGAAGTGGCGAAAAACCTCATCAAAATGCTTGGCCGCCTTATTGGCGAGCAGATTAAACTGGAAGTAATAACTCCTGATGAGCCAACCTATGTGACTGGTGATCCTGGCCAGATGGAGCAATTGATTTTGAATCTTACCATCAATGCCCGCGATGCCATGCCAATGGGTGGTCGAATAATCATTAAAATCGGAAAAATGGTATGCGATGAGACAACTTCTGATTCTACTCCTGACAAAACCGGGGGAGCATTTGCATATTTAACCATTACCGACACCGGCACTGGAATCCCGCAGGAAGTGCTCGCGAAAATTTTTGAGCCATTTTTTACGACCAAGCCTTCGGGGCGAGGCACCGGTCTTGGGCTGGCAACGGCAAAGCAGATCGTTGACCGGCATGACGGGAAAATCGAAGTGCAGACACAGCTGCAGGCAGGAACTCGATTCACCATCCGGTTCCCGCTTGTAGAAGAATTGGAGCATATCTCTATCCCCGGCAATAGCCTTTTCGTCAAAAAGGGAACTGGGCAAAGAATTCTTGTGCTGGAAGACGAAAATATTCTGCTGGAGTTAGCGATAAAGATTCTTTCAAAGAACGGCTATTCTGTTTCTGGTGCCAGCCGTCCCAGTGAAGCTATCAAGTATTTGTCTGGAAAGAATGGTGCCTGCCCGTTTGATCTTGTCTTTTCCGACCTTGTCATGCCAGAATTCAGCGGAATAAAATTATTGGATTTTATTGGTAACTATTTTTCCGGAGCAAAATTGCTGATAACCACCGGTTACATTATTCAGGAGCCGGAATTACTGGATCATTTGAAAAAATTAAAAATCCCGCTGCTTCATAAACCATACTCTGTCAGCGAATTGTTGCAGGCGGCAGGTCAGTCTCTTGAATGACTCAGGCTATTGTCTCTGATAAAGTTCACGGTAAAGGCCGCCGTTCTCAAGCAGTTCGTCGTGTGTACCACGTTCGATGATCCCGCCGGCCTGCACTACGCAAATCTGATCGGCGTTTCTGATCGTTGACAGGCGGTGGGCTACAACAATCGCCGTGCGGCCGACAAGAAGCTTCTGCAAAGCTTCCTGAATCAGGCCCTCGGTCAGTGTGTCGACACTCGCCGTCGCCTCGTCGAGAATCAAAATGCGCGGATTGGCAAGAATGGCACGCGCGATACAGATCAGCTGCCGCTGTCCCAGCGACAGATTGACGCCACCTTCAAGAATGCGGGTCGCGTAACCTTTCGGCAACGCACTGATAAAATCGTGCGCGTTGGCGGCGCGGGCCGCTTCCTCGACCTTCTGCATCGAGATCTCTGGCGCTGAAAACCTTATATTATCGGCAATCGAACCGGTGAAAAGAAACGGATCCTGCGGAACCAGCCCCATCTGCCGGCGCAGCGAACGCTGCGTCACCAGTCGCACATCAAGACCATCAATAATAACGGCGCCCGCAGTCACATCATAAAGGCGTGCGACCAGGTTCGCGATAGTAGTTTTTCCGGCGCCGGTAGGCCCGACCAGTGCCACAGTCTGCCCCGCTTCAATGACCAGATTAACATCATGCAGAACCGGTGCGTCAGGTTGATAACTGAAACTGATCTGACGGAGCTCGACACGGCCGGCTATCGACGGCATATCAATCGCAGCAGGCTCATCATATATTTCCGGGCGGGTGTCGAGCATCTCCAACACGCGCTCACCTCCGGCTATTGCCGACTGCATCATTGTATACATCTGCGAAAGATCCTGTATCGGCTGAAAAAAGCGCGAGACATAAGCCAGAAATGCCACAACTGTGCCGAGCGTCATATCACCACGCGCCACCGCCAGACCACCTGCCCATAAAACTATTGCCGTAGCCAGTATGCCAAGAAAATCAACCGTCGGCAGAAAAATAAACGACAGCGACATCGCATCAATATTGGCATCCCGGTTAGCCCGGTTGACCTCTTCAAAACGTGTGGCAGATACCCCCTCGCGGGCAAATGCCTGAATGACGCGAATGCCCGAAATATCTTCGGCCAGCCCGCCAACAACCGCAGCCAGACGTTGCCGGGTCTGGCGAAACGCGATGCGGGCGCGACGCGAAAATAACCAGGTCGCCAGCAACATCAGCGGCAGCACAGCAAAAGCCGACAGCGCCAGTTGCACATTCAATGAGAGCATAACCAGAACAATACCGGCCAGTACAACCGTATCACCAATGATCGTCGCCACGCCTGATGACAACAGATCGTTGATTACGGCAACATCGCCGATCACTCTTGAGATAGTAACTCCGACAATATGTGCGTGATGATACGACACCGGCAAAACCTGGAGATGTTGAAAAAGCCGTGCCCGCAGACTGGTCAGAATCCGCAGCCCGACGAATGAAAGCAAATACTGCTGAACCGCAGTCGTCGCATAAAGCGCAACAAAGACTAGTGCCATGAGCATCGCCGTATAAAAAAGCGCGTCAGCGTTACCGGCAACGATATGCTCGTCTATGGCAATCTTGATAAGATAAGGCGTTGTCAGCGCCAGCATTGAACTGATCAGCATCAGAATGAGCGCGGCCAGCATGCGGGGCCAATGTGGCGTCAGAAAACCCAGTAACCTTCGAAAAATGCGCGCGTTGAACGCCTGGCCACCGGCTTCGCGGCCAAAATCCTGCATGACGCTGCGCGGCCCCATAGCCGACCCAGCCGAGCCAATTGAAAAGCTCATAGTGCACTCACCTTTGCCTGCTGCTGATAAAGATCAGCATACAAGCCGCAGCTGAGGATAAGTTCGTCGTGCTTTCCCTGTGCGACGATCTGGCCACGGTCGAGAATAAAGATTCTGTCTGCTTTACGAAGAGTGCTTAGTCGTTGCGCAATTACAAAACAGGTGCGCCCGGCCATCAGGCTCTCCAACGCAATTTGAATCAGCTGTTCTGTCGCGGTATCAACGCTTGCCGTTGCATCGTCGAGAATGAGAATGCGTGGGTCCCTGAGCAGGGTGCGGGCAATAGCGACTCTCTGCTTCTGGCCACCCGAAAGAGTTACACCACGCTCGCCAACAACAGTCTCATAGCCAAGCGGCATTTCGCAGATAAAATCATGCGCCTGCGCAGCGCGCGCGGCGGCGATCATTTCAGCCTCACCCGCCCCGGGTTTTCCGAATAAGATGTTCTCGCGAATTGTCGTTGCGAACAGTGTCGTTTCCTGCAGCACGGTGCCAACCTGGTCGCGCAGTGATGCCAGTGTGACCTGCCGTATGTCGTGACCGTCAATTAACACCCGCCCGACGGTAGGATCGTAAAAACGCGGGATCAGATTGATAATGGTCGATTTTCCAGAACCGGTCGTGCCAAGCAACGCAATAATCTGCCCCGGCTCGACACAAAAAGACAGTTCCTGCAAAATCCGGTGACCATGAGTGTAACCAAAAGAAACCTGCTCAAAACACACCTCGCCGCGAACCGCCGGAAGCGGACTTGCACCAGGCAGATCCTTGACTTCGCAAATCGCATCCAGGATTTCAAATACACGCTCACCGGCTGTTACAGCCAGCGCCACCGCCGGAACAATATTGCCAAGTCGGCGCACCGGCACGGTCAACTGCCCGAGATAAGTCGCAAAAGCGACCAGCTCGCCAAGCGTTAGAACACGGCTGATGACCAGATAACCGCCGTAGCCAATGACAATCACTGTGCCAAGATTGGCAATAAGATCGATCTGTGGCCCATTAAAAGCCTGTAGTCTGGCTGTCAGCGCCGACAAAGAAAACCAGCGCCGGTTTTCGCGGGCAAATCTGGCGATTTCGGCGTCTTCCTGGGCAAACGCCTTGACAATGCGCACTCCGCGCAAATTCTGTTCAAGCCTGGTCGTCAGCTTGCCCAGCTGTTTCTGAATAACCAGCGACATGGGGCGCAGGCGCTGGCCAAGACTCATGGCGCGCCAGACCAGAAGCGGCATGGTTGACATAGCAAGAATTGCCAGCAGCGGATTTATTAATAACAGCATCAGCGTTGTTCCGATTGCCAGAACCACACCATCGGCAATGCGCAGAAAAGCGCGACCAGTGATGAAGCGGATACGTTCAACATCCTGAATCGCGCGGGTCAGCAGCTGACCGGTCTCGCTGCGATCGTGGTAAGAAAACGACAGGCGCGCCAGTTGCCCGTGAATGGCATTCCGCAGGTCACAAGCTACGTTCTGCGATGCTGTTTCCGTCCAGCACCCCTGAAAATAGCTGATAATTCCTTTTATCAATGCCAGAACCAGCAGTCCCAGCACCGAAGTCTTGACCAGTCCGGCATCCTGCCGGCCAATACCGTGATCAACAATCCAGCGAATAAACTGCGGAATTGTCAGAGTCACAACATTAACCGCGATCAGCGCAAGATAGGCGGCAATTGTGATGCGCCGGTATGGGCGAAGATACCCGAAGCATCTTGCTAATACCTGAATTCCACTCATTCGTTTGCTGGTCATATTGATAACAGCGATTATGGCAGATTGCGTCAACAAATTCAATGTTGCTACAGGCAAACTGTTAATTGCCAGTTGACTTGCCGGCGCTGGTGGCCTACAATCATGCGCCATGATTAACTTAGCAAATGTAAAAATCGCATATTCAAATCGCATTCTATTTCAAGATGCCAATTTTCTTGTCAGACCCGGTGACAAAATCGGCCTGGTCGGCCCGAATGGTGCCGGCAAAACCACGGTATTCCGCCTGATTACTGGCGAAGAAAAACCTGACGAGGGCGAAATTAACATCAACGCGGGCATCGTCATCGGCTACTTCTCGCAGGATGTCGGTGAAATGTCAGGCCGTACGGCGCTCGCCGAAGTGCTCGCCGGCGCCGGCAAGGTCTACGAGATCGGCCGCAAGCTTCACGACATCGAGCATCAGATGGCCGAGCCGGATTGTGTCATGGACGAAGCCTTCATGAACCGTTATGGCAAGCTTCAGGAAGAATTCATTCACCTTAACGGCTACGAAAAGGAAACTGAGGCGCAGACGATCCTTAATGGTCTCGGCATCAGCCCTGACCGCTGGGAAGACCCGGTCGAAAATTTTTCAGGCGGCTGGAAAATGCGCATCGCACTTGCGCGCATTCTGCTGCTCAACCCTGATGTGCTGCTCATAGACGAACCAACCAACCACCTCGACATCGAAACTATTATCTGGCTCGAAAAGTGGCTGAAAGACTTCAAGGGCGCCCTGGTCATGACCAGTCACGACCGCGAATTCATGACCCGCATCTGCTCACGCACGATTGAAGTTGCTGCCGAAGCCATTACCACCTACAGCGGCGACTACGAGTTTTATCTGCGCGAGAGAGTTATCAGGCGCGAGCAGCTCCTCGCTGCGCAGCGTCGTCAGCAGGCAATGCTTTCCAAAGAGGAAGAGTTTATCGCGCGTTTCGCAGCCCGTGCCTCGCACGCTGCCCAGGTACAGTCGCGCGTCAAGAATATTGAAAAAATCGAACGCATCGTTGTACCACCCGACCCCAAAGTGGTCAAATTGCGTTTTGTGCCTTCCAAGCGCAGTGGTGACATAGTTGTGGAAATGAACGACCTTGCCAAAGAGTGGCCGTTGCCCAATGGAAAAACTCTGCCGGTTTTTCATGGCGTTACCGGCAAAGTCATTCGCACCAACAAAATAGCGGTAACCGGGGTCAATGGGGCTGGCAAATCGACGCTGCTCAAGATCATCAGCAGCCTGGCCGAACCAAGCTCGGGCAAGTGCAACATCGGCGCCAGCGTCCAGCTTGGCTATTTCAGCCAGTATTCATGCGACACTCTGCGCCCGGAACGCACGATTTTCGAAGAACTTCAGGAACGTCTGCCGATGGCGAATGTTGGCACAATCAAGAACATTCTTGGCGCTTTTCTATTTTCGGGCGATGATTCTGAAAAGAAGGTTTCGATTCTTTCCGGCGGCGAGAAGACCCGGGTCATGCTTGCCTGCCTGCTGTCACTGCCGGTCAACTTTCTGATTCTCGACGAACCAACCAATCATCTTGATATAGCAAGTCGCGAGGTCCTTCTTGAAGCTCTGCAGGAATTCGATGGCACGATCATGATCGTCAGCCATGACCGTTACTTTCTGCGTCATCTGGTCAACCGCGTCTTCGAAGTCGACCACGGCAATCTGCGCACCTACGATGGCAACTACGATTATTATCTCGAAAAATCAGCCGAACTCGCGCAAGCTAACAGCTGAAAAAATCTTTTTTCATTGATCGAGCGGGCTTTTTACGCCCAGTATATTTTTGCCGGCGACATGAGTGTAGATCATGGTTGTTTGCAGGCTGTTGTGCCCGAGCAGTTCCTGGATAGTTCTGATATCGTAGCCATTTTCGAGAAGATGCGTAGCAAAACTGTGTCTAAGAGTGTGAATCGATGCCTGTTTGGCAATATTTGCACTTTCTACGGCAGATTTAAAGGCTTTTTGCAGGGTCGCTGGATGGGCGTGATGGCGCCGGGCAATATTAGATCTCGGATCGACTGACAGAGATCTTGACGGAAATAGCCAGAACCACGCCCACTCTTTGTTGGCATTCGGGTATTTGCGGGTCAGTGCATCGGGCAAAGCAACTCCGGCGACGTCATTTTTGCGGTCAAGTTCGTGCAGCGTTCTTGCTTGCGAGATCTGGTCGGTGATTGCCTGTTTCAGCATTTCTGGAAGCACGGTTCTTCGATCTTTTTCACCTTTGCCGGCTCTGACAATCAGCATGCCGCGGTCGCAGTCGACATCCTTGATTCGCAGATTCAGGCATTCCTGAAGTCTGATTCCGCAGCCATAGATCAGCATCGACATTGTTTTGCAGGTTCCCGAAAGTTGTGCAAAAATGCTTTGAATTTCGCTTCTGGTCAAGACAACAGGCAGTTTTCGTTTATAATTTGCTCTGACCGCATCGAGTTCGTGTTCACCGAGTTCTTTATTGAGAACCTGTTTATAAAGAAAAACAAGTGCGTTCAGTGCCTGGTTCTGGGTGGAAGTAGAAACCTTGCGCTCTACCGCGAGATAGCTGAGGTATTGCTGAATATCATCGGAAGTAATCTGATCTGGCGGCTTGCTGCCAAGATATCCGGCAAATGAGCGCAGCCAGGTCAGGTAGGTTTTTTCTGTGTTCTGTGCCCGATGTTTGAGCCGCAGCAGGTTACTTGCGTCTTCTTCGAGAGCTTTCCATTCGGGGCTGCTTTGTCTGCTGGCGCTACCGGTTCTATCTGTAGTGGCCTGGAAGTATTTAAAGAGGCGCAAGGCTTCTTTTGCCTGCCTGACTTGCCACTCTTCATGGTTTCTGGCGAACTGGACAAAGAATTCCTGGCTTTGTTTATCGGAAAGCGTTTCTGCGTAATCAAGATTAAAGAATTCGAAGCAGCTGGAAACCCAGCGCAGGTACCAAGGCACAGCCTTTTCGTGCACTGACCTTTTTTCGACAAGAAACCTGCGAAAGTCCTCCAACATATTTTTTCCTCACACTTATACCGACTCGGCATAATTACATCTATAGCATTATTATAACGAAAACCCATCACCTTTGTCGAGAAACCCACCCGTTTTTAGTTTGACACCACCCCGAATTATCCCTAAACTATAAAAAAAGCCGAATCGGCATAAAAATAACTGTTCGATGGAAAGAATAAAAATAAATAAAAAGCAAAATGATAAAAGCTGCTATAATTCTATAGTGTTTGAATCTAAGGGGTGTGGTAAATGGGAACAAAAGAAATTTTGATTGCACTAAAAAAGCTGCCAGTAAACGCAAGAATATTAATCGTTGAAAAAACATTAAAAAATATTCGCAAGGCTGCACCGAAAAAAAATCTTGAATCAGCAGCAGAAGCTTTGCTGGAAGATTATGAGTCTGACAAAGAGCTAACTGCTTTTTCTTCAATTGATTTTGAGTCGTTCTATGAAGCAAGATGAAATCTGGTATATCAATCTTGATACAATCGTTGGTGCTGAAATACAAAAGACAAAGGACCGCTGTAATTGTTAATGACAACTCCCTTGGCAAGTTATGCAGACAAGCGTGACAGAGGCCTGGCTTGGAAAAAGATGATTTTCTAAAAGCGTTTTTCCGACAGTCTTGTTGCCTTGACCGCCCGGAGTTTCAATTGCCGGAAAAGGAGATCCGGCGATCGACTCAAAAGAAGGAAAGGAGTTAAAGAAAAGAAAAACGGGTTTTCCGGAAAGTTTGATTTTCATCGTTTGATACCCATAATGCCTTTGAGAAGGGATATTTCGGAATGCGTACCATGCAAAGACTGTTCTTTCACATTTTTTTGACGATGTTTCTCTGTGCCTTTTGCGGGGCTTCTTTTGCGGAATCAGGGCCTTTGGCGTCTGCAACCTTTCAGCCAGATAAGGAAGGAACAGCCCTGTATGAAGCCATGAAAAAGAAGATGCTGGATGCCGGCACTCTTTCCTGGGAGAGTGAATTCGAATCGAGGTTTGCCGGGAAAACCGTCGGCAGCGGGAGCTACAAGATCTGGTTGAAAAAGCCCAATTTCGCCCGGATTGAAAGCAAAAATGCGAATGGGACTACTGGAATTCTGATCGGTGATGGGCAATACTTTTGGATTTACTGGCCAAACAAAAGACCCAGAATGGGATTTGAAGATCCTCAGGAATATGAAAAAATCGCTGGTATCGGGTTCAAAAAAATCCGATCTGTGCCGGGAAAGCATTCTCTTGCGCATGCTTTCAGCGACCTTAGGGCGGGTATGCCCATGCTGATTATGCAGGCAAGTCTCTTTCATGGGACAAAGGATGTATTGGAAAAGTCCAAGTTCGATGGAGTGAGACTCCTTAAGAGGGAAAAAGTGGGTGAGGAGATGTGTGATCTGATCGAAGCCAGTTTTCTCGATTATCAGAGGAGCCAGCTGTTTTGGATTTCCCATAAGGATGGCCTTCCACGCAAAATCAAGGAGATCGTCCGGACGGAAAATGGTATTGAGAATCATGAGCAGTGGCTCAATGTGACCGTCGATGCAGCAATGGACGATGGGAAATTCGCATGGAAGCCGCCCGAAAACTGGAAGGAATGGTTTGAGCCCCAGTTGGAGGATGGCCTGATTCCCGAAGGAGAGAAGGCGCCCGAGTTTTCCTTCGAGACAATTGAAGGGAACAATTTCCAGCTTTCCGAGCAACTCGGAAAAATGGTGGTGCTGGTCTTCTGGAGGGTCGGATGCCCTCCCTGCCGTCAAGAAATGCCAACCTTGGAAAAGATCCATGCTGCATACAAGGACAAAGACGTCGTGGTTCTCGGTTTCAACGTGTCGGACCAAAAGCAGTTTGCTGTGGATTTCCTGAAGGCAAACGGTGTTTCGTATCCTCAGATCATCGACAACTCGGAAAAAGCGAAGGATGTTCAGTTCAAAAAGTACCAACGCTTGTTCGGGATGTCCGCAGTTCCACTGACCTATCTCATCGCTTCAGACGGACGAGTCATCAGTTCCTGGTATGGAAATGACCCCGAAGCATTGACGGGAATCATTGCCGAAAAAATCGATGGCATCAGGAGACCCATCCTGGATATCGAAGTGATCGAAGATGGGCACCCTCAGACTACCCATTGGCGCCATCTGGTCGATGGGAAAACGAGAGGATATGGTGGACCCATAGCTGGTTCCGAAGAGTATCGGCACTATTCTCTGGTTTTTTCTGGCACCATGATCGGCTCAGTCACTGCAGACCTGAGATTGCGGAGTATCTTCAAGGACAAAGATCGGCAGACCAAGAAGGAGGTTTCCAGTCAGATTACCGTGGAAAGAGGCCAGGCCAAGGAAGAGCAGATCCTTCCTGGTTTCAAAGTGAAGGTTTCGTTTCCCAAATAACGGTTTTCCTGAGTCGGAATAATTTGAACAGGTCCCCCCGGCGAATGCTCGGGGCCTGTTGTTCCTGAGGTGGCGATTCTGTATTGATGTGGTGTTGTTTTTCAAAACAATTTTTATGGAGGGCTGAAATGATTAAACGTTTTTTGTTGGTTTGTCTGTTTGCTGGCATTGTTTTCCCTGGCTTCGCCGGGCCTGAAGATTCACAAAAGAATAAAACGGATGCTAATACGCAGGCTTACACCGGAAGGGCCGAGTATAACAACTTGCAAATGTGTCTTGATTACGTAGCAGATACAATGACAGACCTGGGTCTGAAATATAATGACGTCCGTGTTTCGCCATTGGTAATGGCAGAACAATGGTATGAATTTCCCTTTGAGCTTGGTTGGCTCGGAACCCAGGACACACTGATTCCAATTTTTGAAAAAATGCTGGTTTACTCTTTTGCTGACACCAGACTTGCCCACAATTCACTTGCCATTTCAGTTTCTGCAGAAATGCGCGATGGTCAGCCTGTTCTTTCTGTTTCTTCCCAAGAAAAACTCATTTGTTACCGCAACACCGAAAATGAGCAGAAGGGGAATAAAACTGAAATGTGGAATTGTGTTTCGAAGCGCAATCAGCAGATTACTCGTGCGATCAGGAGTCTGTTGAAATTAGCCACCTTTACACCACAAGTCAGTAAGAGGATTAATGGCAGTGAGACAGGCAAGGAAAAAATTTGGCTTACTAACCTGAGATTGGACTATGATAATCGCCTTCAGATAACCGGGTATGGCTTCGACCCCAAACAGATTACCCAATTGGGGAACGAACTTTTCAAGTCAGGCTCCTTCGTTGAAGTTTTTATCTTAAGCATGACTAAAAATGTTTATGAAAAAGTGCCAGTTTGGCGTTTCGATATTGTCGCAAAAGCAAATTGACTTCAAATTGTTCTGTTAACAAGAAATGAAAGCGATTTTCATGGTTGCATTATCCCTTCATTCAAACCTTGGAAAGTCGTAAAAATGATATAAAATAAGACATCGAACAATCGCGTCGACGCGGAAAATGAGGCCTGTCACGGGTCTTGCTTGCGCAACACCCTGCCCGTCTCGTTTTTCCGGTCACGACTGGCGTTATCGCTAAATAAACAAAAAAAATACAATTAATCGATGATGCGATCGTTTGATAAACTATGAATGCTGGAGGCAACCTGAAATACCCTGAAACCCGCAAATGCGATCACGTCGACACCTATTTTGGGAAGAAAATCCCCGATCCCTACCGTTGGCTTGAGGACGACAATGCCACCGAAACCCTTCAATGGGTTGATGAGCAGAATGCTTTGACGAATTCGTTTCTTGAAAGCATTCCCTTCCGAGCAAAAATCCGGGCCCGTCTCGAGACGATCTACAACTATCCGAAATATTCGCCACCCTGTGAAAAAACCGGGTATTTCTTCTTCACCAGGAACAACGGTTTGCAGAATCAGTTCGTTCACTACGTTCAGAAAGGCCTTGACGGAAATCCCGAGGTTCTCCTCGATCCAAACGTAATGTCTGCGGACGGCACTGTCCAGATCAGAGAGTGGGAAGTGTCGAAAGATGCAAGTTTTATGGCCTATTCGATTGTCGAAAGCGGCTCTGATTGGCAGGAAATTCGCATCATGGACATTCGAACGAGGGCGATCCTGCCAGAACGCCTCAAATGGGTTAAGTTTTCGACCATTGCCTGGTACGGTGACGGATTCTACTACAGTCGCTATGATTCTCCGCCGACTTCCGGCATAGCACTGTCGGAAAAGAACGAGAACCATCGCGTGTTTTATCATACACTCCACACCGATCAGGGTGCTGATGAACTGATCTTCGAAGATCAAGCCCATCCGCAACGCTTCCACATGCCAGGTATCACCGAAGACGAGCGCTTCCTGCTGTTGTACATTTTGGATTCCAGCATCGGCAAGAAGGGCAATGCACTGCTGATTCGTGATTTGAGCAACAATGAGGTGGTCTTCAGGCCTCTCATCAGCGAGTTCGATGATTTCTTCTGGGTGATCGACAGCAATGGCGACAAATTGACCATCCATACCAGCAGGAATGCCCCAAACGGAAGAGTGATATGTGTCAATACAAACAATATCGACGAACAATCCTGGCAAGAGATCATTCCCGAACGCCCAGAACCTGTCGAGTCGATCAATGCCGCAGGCGGGAAACTCTTTCTCGCCTATTTGAAGGACGTAACGCACCGCATCACCGTGTACGACGCAGCGGGTCATTTCGAAAACGACATCGCCTTGCCGGCGCTGGGCACAGCAGAGGGTTTCGTCGGAGAAAAATCCTCGACTGTTGTGTTCTACACGTTCGAATCGTTCACTTCCCCTCCAATGAACTACAAATACGACATCGCCTCTTGCGCCAGTGAGTTGTTTCAGTCATCGTCGGTCGATTTCAAACCCGACAATTTCTGTATTGAGCAGGTATTCTACGCGAGCGCTGACGGAACGAAGATTCCGATGTTTATCATCTGCAAAAAGGGTGTTCAACGCAACGGCCAAAACCCCACTCTTTTGTATGGCTATGGCGGTTTCGGTTCAATCCTCAATCCAAAGTTCGACCCATTGAAGGTGGCCTGGATGGAACAAGGTGGCATCTACGCCGTGGCGAATCTGAGAGGTGGCGGTGAATACGGTGAGAGATGGCACGAAGCCGGCATGAAACTCGAGAAGGAAAATGTTTTTGCCGATTTCATCGCCGCCGCCGGGTGGTTGTTTTCCAGCAACTACACGTGCTCCGACAAATTGGTGATTAACGGCCGATCGAACGGAGGCCTGTTAATCGGCGCAGTCATGACGAAACGACCTGATCTCTGCAAAGTCGCCATTCCGTCAGTCGGCGTCATGGACATGCTCCGATTTCAAAAGTTCACGATTGGCTGGGCCTGGCAAACCGAGTATGGTTCAAGTGATGACGCGACGTATTTTCCGTATTTGTTGGGATACTCGCCACTGCACAATCTTAAGGATGGGGTGCAATATCCCGCGACTCTTGTCACGACCGCAGATCACGATGATCGGGTTGTCCCGGCCCACTCGTTTAAGTTCATTGCAACGCTTCAAGACAAGCAGGTTGGCGACAACCCCACATTCATACGTATCGAAAAAAAGTCAGGGCATGGGGCCAGCAATACGAGTAAACGCATCGACGAGGCGGCGGATGTCTACACGTTCATCTTCAAGAATCTGGGTCTTGAGCCAACGTATTGAACCGACAAACAGCCATCGCCAGGATCTGTATGATCAACATTTTTTTGCTGGTAAAATTTGCTCCGGCAAATGATAATCTGAGAATGCAGACGTGATTAAAAACAGGCAACAATTAAAATAAATTGAAAAGCGATAACCAGAGCGTCGACGCGGAAATTGACCGACGTTCACGGGTCTTGCTTACGCAACACCCGCGCCCGTCTCTCATTTCCGGTCACGACAGGCGTTAAGCTAAAAAAATGAAATAACGATCTGGGTTAACGGTGACTATGATTGTATGAGATCGCTCAATGTAAAAAGAATTAAGAATTGGCCTGGTTGC
>PGYB01000038.1 GCA_002839445.1 Candidatus Riflebacteria bacterium HGW-Riflebacteria-1 | reverse complement strand
TACAGAACTGCGCAGGATAGAGCAGTTCTGCGAGACAGGCAACTTTGACGCAATCCCGACAGCTCCTACCTCAAATTCGCAACTGTCGATAGCTGTAGCAAATGGGCCGCTGAGCAGTTCGGCATACGCCGTTCTAATGGCTGAAGCCATAAGAACGGCCTAATTCTGCCGAGAGCTTGGCAGAAGCGGTATGCCCAATTTGAATTTATCTGCTCAATTGTGACGAAGGACTAGTAGCACCGGCAAGGGTTACAGGCTGATATCTGGCGCTGCGGGCTTTGGTTGTGGTGGGCGCTTTATGGCTTCTTTGACATCGTCGAGGCTGGTGCCTTTGCCCATGGCCATGAATTTTCCGTCTTCACCAACCGGCCACCAGCCCTGAATGGCGTTCGTGAAGATGTAGTGGTTGTCGGCGCGGTTCAAGAAAATCAGCACCCGAGAACCCTCGACCAGGTCGGGATTATCTTCGATGCCGCGATAGGTTTTGATTTTAAGCTTTTCACCAACCGCCACGCCGCCTTTAAGCGGTTCGTCAACGGTGACAAGATTAGCGATTACTTCAATTTCAGATGGCAGGCGCCCGACCGATTTAACACCGACTACTTCGACCATGGCAATGACGTCGGCACTCTGAACAAGCGAATCAAGACTCAGGGTTTCGATCATGCCGTATCCTCCTGCTGCGAACAGAGTCATCATTACAAGCATTGCGATATATTTCATGTAGCCTCCAGACTTCTGCGACCAGAATTCTTTTCACGTCATCTTAACAGACAATGCTTAAATATGGCAAAGTCATAAATTCAAACGTTTTAAAGGCGGAGTGGATTCAGAAATTTTATCAGCCAGCAACTGAAAAAATTAGTATAATTAGGTTGAGATTGGTACAGTCGGGGGAAAAATATGAGCCGACAAATTGTCGTAACATTAGTCTTGATCGCGTGTTTGCTGGTCGGGTTGCCAGCAGTTTCGTCAGCCCAGAGCGGCAGCTATGTCGAAACTATTTATCAGGCCGTGGATTCAGCAATCTCGCAGCTTGAGGCGTCTGGCAATGATTCTGACATGCTGCCAGAGACCGTTGCAGCAGAAGATGTCGGCCAGATAGTAGACCCCGATCAGCTTGCCAGCGGCACAGCCGCGGTGCAGCAGAAGATACAGAGTGTTATCGACAGTCTCATTCGCATTCTTGGCGCTAAGATGGCCGGTATACCGGTCAATATAAAGCTTCTCAACTGCGTAAAAATTATACCTCCGCCAGATCCTGGCACAGATACTGGCACTGGCACCGATACTGGAACAGGTTCAGACACCGGTACAGATACTGGCACCGATACGAGCACGGGCACTGATACCGGTACAGGTTCAGATACTGGCACCGATACGGGAACTGGCTCTGATACCGGTACGGGTTCGGATACCGGCACCGATACAAGCACGGGCACTGATACCGGTACGGGTTCGGATACCGGCACCGATACGAGCACGGGCACAGATACCGGTACGGGTTCGGATACTGGCACCGATACGGGAACTGGCTCTGATACCGGTACCGATACCGGCACTGGTACCGACACCGGAACTGACACAGGGACTGGCACCGGTACCGATGTTGGTCCGATCGGCGACCCGACTCAGGATCTCAAAAACTCGATTAAAGAAAAATACGGTGTTGAAGTTGCCGATGGTATTGGTGCAACCTGGAGCAAAGGCCAGCTTGAAACAACCGAAGAAACATTTTCGCAACTTCCGGCTGAATTCCTGAAGTTTACTCACAAAGTTGTGCGTGACAAACAGGGCCCAACCGCTGACTCGGCAACAGCGCGCGGTTACGTTCAGCCTCCTGCACTGGTAGTTCACATGCTTGACCCGTCGACTGTCATGTCAAGCGATCTTCTTGCGCAGCTCAAGACATATTATGGACGTGACCCGACCGACGAAGAGATACTTTACCAGATCAAAAAAGGCTTTCAGAAAACTCTTGTTCATGAAATGGCGCATTGTTTCCATATAGCTAACCCGATAAGGTTTGACTCCTGGAAAAAGCTGTTCTGGCCTAATGGCGTGATCAAAGGTAACAGCGTGTCCACCTATGGCGAAACCAAGGCCGAAGAAGACTTTGCTGAAAGCTGCGGCTATTACTTCCTCGGTGGCAGAATAAAGGGTGACTATTTCGAGGCCTCAAATGGCGGCAAAATCGATATTGAGCGCTATAATTTCATCAAGAATAACGTAATGAACGGCAAAGAGTTTCTCTGGCCATAAGCAAAACCATCAAAGTGTTGAGCGCAAGGAGCGGCTGAAAAGGCCGCTCTTTTTGTTTCCCTGCAATTTGAATTCTGGTTGCCATGGCTGCCAGATAAGTTGTATTCTGGGGTGTCTCCAATCGCGCTGCTGTAATAGCGGCTGAATTTTTATTACCCAGGTCTTTTAGAGAAATAACCAGAGATACAGCGGGCGGTTAAATAAATGCTAAAATCTGTAACATTATGCGATCTGCGCACGTTGATAATACAGAAGAGCAGTCTGTTTCGTTGTGTCCGGTACCTTATGCAGGCGCTCCGTTTTGACAAGTAATAACGAAAATCTCGACAGTAATGAGCTGATTGAACTGGCCAGAAATGGCCAGAAGCAGGCGTTTACCATGCTGGTAAAGCGGCATTATGGAACGGTAATGTATTATCTGATGGGTTTTGGCGTTAAGAAGCCTGATGCCGAAGATATCGCGCAGGAGGCCTTCATAAATGCATTTCGCAAGATAGACCAGTTCAGGACCTCGGGTTCATTTGTCGGCTGGCTGCTGAGAATCGCCAGAAATCAGCACATCGACAAGCTTCGCAAGGAGAAAAAGTTCGACACCACCGGTAGCGAGCTTGATCTTCTGAATCTGCCAGATGATCGCACACCAGAGGTTCAGGTGGTTTCGGATGCAGCGGTTGAAGATCTTTATTCAGGGCTCAAACCGCAAGAAAAGGTGTTGCTTGATCTGCGGGTTTTTCAACAGATGTCTTTCGCCGAGATCGCTGAAGCTCTCGGTTCAACTGAAGGAAACGCAAGACTGGTTTTTCATCGTCTTATAGTCCGGTTGCGCAGTAAGTTCAGGTCGTGAAGGTAACAGGAATGTCAGCAAAAGATTGCGAAAAAATTATTGACCAGGCCATCGAGAAACATGGCGCCGATGCGGCTACGCAGGCGCATGCCAGAACCTGCCCAAAGTGCGCGGCGACACTGGCTCTTCTCGCGTTGTTAAAAACGTCTGGCTCGCCGGTCTCAGATCTTAAGCCGTCTGCCGCATTTCTGGGCAGAATCGAAAGCAGTCTGGCAACCTCGGCCTCAGAAGCAGCCGCTACGGGTGCGCTCAAGTCTAAGTTGCTGGCCGCCGCCATCGGTGTTGCCCTTACCGCGACCGTAGCCTGGACAGTCGTTTCGCAGAGCAAGAAGTCAGATGTGGCTAAGACTCAAACTCAGACTTCTCAGGGCGAAATGCGCGCTGATCCAGATGTCAGAGCTGGCGAAAATGATGCCGCCTTCCCGCAATTGCAGCTTCCATCTGCTACAGATGAATTGAAATGATCGAACCCTTAAATGCCTCTTTCTTTTAAACATAGCACTAAACAAGGTTCAGTTCTGGTGCTGGCGGTTTTTATCGCGATCAGCCTGACCATTCTTTCGCTCAGCTATTTCAGAATGATGCGGGCGGTCAGAAACACAGACCATCGCCTCGGCCAGCAGTTTGTTGCGCGCGAAATAAGCTTGCTGATCAGAGAAGAAGCAATGCTGATACTGCACAACGACAGCCGCGACCAGCGCTCGCAGTTGTTCTGGTTCCTTCTTGGCGCAGTAGCAGGTGCGCAAATGGAGATGCGCCTGCCTTTCGCAGCTGAAAACATCAGTAGACTTATTCAGCCAGGCTATACCTGCGAATTTTCGAGTAAGCTCAAAGTCGTGAATTTTATCAGTTACGATCATAGAACCCGCGTTTATGCCTCTTCCAAAGAGGGGCACGGCGTTTTGTCAATGTTTATCGAGGTCAGTCTGATCGATGAGAGGTCTGGCAAAAAAGCTGTTGCTGCCAGAGAAACTCTGCACACCCAGTATGAATACCTGATTTCCTCGGCTCTCTGCCTTGATAACAGCGGCAGCAGATTGCGCAAACCGCTGCTTCTTCGCCGCGATAATCAGGTTTTTGATGAATACAGCAGCCTGCAGGTCAGCGGTTACGAGCGAGAGACGAGTAACGGCAATGGTGAAGCAACCAATGACAGAGAATTCTACAATCAGACCGCTTTGTGGGCAGCCCGCAACCTCAAGTCAGCCGACCTCAGGCAGATGCAGATTATAGACGATGAGCGCAAGATCGTTGCTGTCAACGGCATTTTTCATTGCCCTGAACAGCTTGAATTTGAAGGTGACTGGCTGATAAAAGGGAAAGGCGTGCTTGTTGCTGACAGCTTTAACATTCGCGGTGCCCTTAAGAAGGCTTCAGTCGATGATCTCCTCGTTTTGTTCGCGCGCAAAGGCAAAATAGTTGTCGATACCGACGCAAAAATTGAAGCGGCTCTTATTGCTATCAACAGGAACTATACCGGCACTGTCGAGGCAAAAAAGCCGCTTGATCTCAGCGGTATGCTGCTTGCCGATTACCTGAACCTCGACAACTGGAGCAACAGCGTTCACAAAATCGATTTTGACAAGGCATTCGCTGCCGGCGACAAGGCTTATCAGATAAACATCTCGCCATGGGTGACCTATCAGTCGGGAGCGAGAAACTGATGAATTTTTACAAAATTTCGCCAACCACACGTGCTGCGTTTTCATTTGTCGAAGCAATGCTGGCAATGCTTATTCTAGGCCTTCTTGCGGCCGGTGTATTCATGATGATCTCAGAATCTAACCGTGGGACCACCAGCGCCTACCAGCAATATCTCGCCGAGCAGCTCGCACGCGAACCTCTTGAAGTTTTTCGCTTTCTTGGCGGCAGAAAGGTCCTGAATAACCAGTCGCAGGAGCTGGCTGGTTATAAATTTAATGAATGGCAAAAAATTGTCGAGAGCAGCGAAACTGGCGGTATCAAGAGGCCTGAGGACGCGACAAAATTCGAACGCAGAATTACGTTGACCCCTCTTAACAAAGACGGCACTGAAGGTGTTTTGATACAGGTTGATGTCAGATCTGCAGCCGAAGGGAACCCGCTCGGCCTCGAAACCGGGCAGCAGCTCAGCCGCTCAGCAATTCTGGTGGCGCAACCATGACTGGAAACAAATGCCGAAGAGCGATGACCCTGGTTGAGATTGCCATAGCACTGGCAGTTACAACAATCATAGCTGTGCCGCTTCTTTATCTGTACCAAAGCGGCATGCGCTCTTCAACATCTGGTGTCGTCAGCATCGACATGCTCAGTGAAGGCCGCCGCATCTGTGCGCAGATGCATGATGACCTTAAAAACAGCTGCGTTCCCTATCGCGGCGGTTTTGCCCTGCGTTTCAGCGACCTGCTCGAAGCCGATTTTTCGCGCGCCGATGGTCTGGCGGGTGCTGAATACCGCTTGTATCGCCATACCAATGCTCCGGAGCTTCTCAAAAAGACGGAAATGGGACAGAGAATGTTGCTGCGACCAATAATGCATGTGCGCTATCGCATCGAAAAAATGCAAAATTCTGATCTGCTGAAGCTGGTCAGGATCGAGTCGCTTGATGGCGCGCCAGAGCGAATCAAGGTGTTGAGCGAAAGAGTAAGCCAGCTGGCAATCAGCCCGGTAAAGATTGTCGGTGCCGATGAGCAGAGTTATCTCTGGAACATTACACTGCAGCTGGCCTACATACCAGAAAGAATACAGGCTGAAGTAAGCGTTGCCACATCCGCCACCTCTGATCGCAGCAAGGGCATTCTGGTCAGCGACTTTTACGATGTCGTCTATTCCGATTTCTTTAAATCAGTCAGTCAGAACCCTCTCGCACCGAGAAACTGGCATACCGGCCTGACTTTTCAGCGCAACTGAAAAGGGCTGCCTGTTGAGGCAGCCCGGGTTGTGATCAGCAGGTCAGAAGAGGGTGACAAAGGTCATTCGATTTCCTTTATTTCTTCAGTAATGCTGACTTCGCCGCTTTTCTGTTTTTTAAATGACCTGTGCTCGCCGGATTTTATTTCTCTTTTGTCGAACTTGTGAAAAGGCATTGACGCTGTGCCCGCTTTTTTGCCTCTGAAGAAAGACATGCCTTTTTTAGAGGACTTCTTTTCCCTCATTTCTTCAAGCTTTTTGAGCTGTTCTGGAGTGAGTATCTTTTTCAGTTCCTGTTTCATCTGGAACTTCGCGAGAATTTTTGCCTCAAGCAATTTTGCCTGCTCGGCTGCGATTTTCTTAACGTCTTCTTCCTTGAGATTCGGGTCAGAAAGCTTTTTGCACTGCTCGTTGCAATCTTTGTTCTCTTTCGAAAGCTTGGCCTGTTTCTGATAATGTATGCGCAGCTGCAGCAGCTGAGGGTTAGTCAGCTCCAGCTTGTCGGCAAATTTGAACAATCTGGCCAGTTCGCCGGGCATCAGGTCAGCATTTCCGCCAATGACTCTGCGGATCTCGATTTCTCTGACCCGCCTGCCTTCCTTTTCTGCTGAGTGAAGAACCATTGCGGTTGTCGCCAGAATAAGCACTACCAGCACTATAGTGAGTTTTTTCATTTCATTACCTCCAGTAATAATTTTGTTTCCCATGCTTACAATATAATCCACTGCGCCTTTAGATGCTGTAAACTGATTGCAAAGAAGGGTAAAGAATCTGGCCCGGCTCTTAACATTTCTTAACTTTGCCTGGCTAGAAACCTGTTGCATATTGATATTAGTCACCCTGAATATAGTGTGGCCGTTAACAAAGGAAATTATGAAGCAGATTCTTATAATCGATGATGACAGCGAGCTTTGCGAGTTACTCGCCGAGTATCTCATCTCCGAAAAGTTTGCAGCGACAAGTATTCACAATGGCAGACTAGGGCTCGATGCCGCGCTCACTGGCAAGTTTGCTTTGATTATTCTTGATATCATGCTGCCAGAAATGAGCGGGCTCGAGGTTTTAAAGCAGTTTCGCGCCACTTCAAATATTCCCGTTATCATGCTGACCGCCCGTGGTGACGAAGTTGATCGCATTCTCGGCCTTGAGCTCGGTGCTGACGATTATCTGCCCAAGCCTTTCAGCCCGCGCGAGCTGGTTGCCAGGATCAGAGCTGTGTTCAGGCGTCTGACAACTGCTCTTGAGGGAAATGGCGATAGAGAGTCGGTGCGCATCGAAATTGGCGATATCTGCCTTGAATCGGGGGCGCGCAGTGCGCTTAAAAGCGGCGAAAATCTGAACCTCACCGAAGTCGAATTTTCGATTCTTGAGCAGCTGATGCTGGCTGCCGGCAGTGTGGTTGAGCGCCAGGCGCTCGCCGAAAAAGTTCTTGGCCGGCGCCTTGCTTATGATGATCGCAGCCTCGATGTTCACATGAGCAACCTGCGCCGAAAAATAGGTCACGGCAACGGTAACGAATGCATCAGAACAATAAGGGGCACAGGATATCTCTATGTCAGACCTGAAAAATAAAGAAGAAAGAGCTGTTAGTCGCAGCGACAATGCTATAAATCCCTCTTATAAACTGGGATTGTTCGTTAAATTTTTTTTCTGGTTCTGGCTTACTGTCGTTCTAACTGGCATTCTCGTGGCAACCTATGGCTACTTCTATCACTTTCAGCCTGAGAACCGGCGCCTGTTTACCATGGGTCGAGAGCTTCTCGAAGAAAACGGACGCATGGTGGTCGACGCTTACGAATCTTCCGGTATCGATCTCGCGCTCTCGGTAAGGCTACCTGGCTCTTTCTGGCTTTATGATGACCAGCTCAACAGCATTTTTTCTCCGCAAAATACCATAAACAGCAAACGCAAATATATCAGCCGCCGGCATGAGCGATACGTGCGGCTTTTTGCGAACAAAGACGATGAGGTAAAAGAAATCGCCCGTGGACTGCTCGCCGGGCACAGTTCTGAAAGCAGCGAGATCGCTGGTGAAATGCTTATTGGCAGCGTGTTAACCTCGGAGACAGACAAAAAGTATGTCATCATAAGTCACCTGCCCCAGAAAATGCTGAAGCCCGAGCGCTTTTTGCTCGACAACCTGCTTGAATCGATGCCGTTCTTTCTACTGTTAACCGCACTTTTCTGCTACGCGCTGTCGCGTTACATGGTCAGTCCGATAAGCGAGTTGCGCCATGCCAGCAGAGATTTCGCCGGCGGCAATCTCGACGCCCGCATAACCGGCAATGCCATTTCCAGATTCGACGAGATCGGTGATCTTGCCCTCGACTTTAACGACATGGCTGAAAAAATCGAACAGATGATTCGCGGCCAACGCCGCCTGTTTGGTGATATTTCACATGAACTGCGCTCGCCTCTGGCCCGGCTTCAGGTTGCCGTCGAACTGCTGCAGAAAAGGCTTCCGGAGGCTGAACAGCCAATGCTTGCACGTATCGAAAACGAAGTCGCGCGTATAAATGCTCTCATTGGCGAGGTTCTCGCCTTTTCTCGCCTCGAAGCTGGCAATCTCAGTGGCGAACGTCTGCCGGTAAACCTTTCGGATATACTCAACCGTATCTGTAGTGATGCGAACTTTGAAGGAAGAACCCATAACCGCCAGGTTGTTCTAACGACGGCCGAAGACGTAAAGTTGCCAGGCATAGAGCAACTGCTTGAACGCGCGATAGAAAACATTCTGCGTAATGCTCTCAAATACAGCCCTGACAATTCGCAGATCGAAGTCGAGCTGTCGGTGAATAACAATCAGGCGATTATCAGCGTCAAAGACCATGGCCCGGGAGTTCCGGAAGCTGAACTCAGCAAGCTCTTTGCGCCATTTTACCGCTGCGCCGTAGACCGCAACCGCTCAAGCGGTGGCACCGGGTTGGGTCTCGCCATAGCTTTGCGCGCCATAAAACTTCACAATGGCAATATCACGCTCAAAAACCGCGTCGGCGGCGGACTTGTCGCCGAAATCACTCTGCCGTTAGCCTGACGCAAAAATCCTCTGAGCTTTTAAAGCCTGTATCAATTCGCTGATTGAGACGTTCAGCGTTTCACCATTCCCAATGACTCATTTTGACCGGGAATTGCTGCAAACTCTTTATCTGACTTGCTTTTGCTGCCGCTTTGCGCTACACTCTCTGCGAAACTTTACGACAAAGGATGCTTTCGCATGCACATCTACCGTACTCATAACTGTGGCGAATTACGTGGCACCGACTGCGGCAAACAGGTAAAACTTTCCGGCTGGCTTCATCGCAAACGCGATCTCGGCGGCGTTATGTTCATAACCCTGCGCGATAACTACGGCGTAACTCAGCTGATGGCAGCTCCAGGCAGTCAGGTTTATAGCGACTTTGATAAAATCAGGGTCGAATCGGTAGTGACCATCGAAGGCAGCGTCATCAGTCGTGGCACCAACATCAATCGCGAAATGCCAACCGGCGAAATAGAAGTAGAAGTGAATACGGTGACAGTGCAGAGCGCCGCGGATGTGCTGCCCTTCCAGGTTGCCGACGAGGATAACGCACCGGAAACATCGCGGCTTACTTACCGTTTTCTCGACCTGCGTCGCGAAAAGCTGCACAAGAACATCCTTTTGCGCGCAAAGGTCATTGCCAGCATTCGCCGCCGTATGACCGAAATGGGCTTTAACGAATTTCAGACCCCGATCCTTACCAGCAGCTCACCGGAAGGGGCTCGCGATTATCTGGTGCCCAGCCGCCTTTACCCGGGCAAATTTTACGCGCTGCCGCAGGCACCGCAGCAATTCAAGCAGTTGTTGATGGTATCGGGTTTCGATCGCTACTTTCAGATCGCTCCCTGTTTCAGAGACGAAGACGCTCGCGCCGACCGCTCTCCTGGTGAATTTTACCAGCTCGACGTCGAAATGTCTTTTGCCACCCAGGAAGACGTCTTTGCGCATCTCGAAACGCTATTTTATGGCCTGTTCACCGAATTCTCAAGCTGGGATGTCACCAGGCCACAGTTTCCGAGAATACCTTACGAAGAAGCAATGCGCAAATACGGCGTTGACAAGCCCGACCTGCGCTACAAGCTCGAAATTGAGGATGTTTCTGACATTTTTGCCGCTTCTGATTTTAATGCGTTCAAGTCGATTGTTGAAGGCGGCGGCGTTGTGCGGGCACTCTGCGTAGAAAACGTTGCCGACAAGTCACGAAAGTTTCTGAAAGATCTCGAAGATTACTCGCGCGAAAACGGTGCCAAAGGCCTCGCTTCGCTGATTTTTGCCGAAAATGAATGCAAGGGCAGTCTTGCCAAACCTCTTTCAGAAGCCACTAAGACTGCGTTGCGCCAGAAGTTCAACGCGCCTGATAACAGTGGCATCTTTATTGTGGCCGACAGTGCCGACAAAGCTTCGGTCATTCTCGGAAAAGTCAGAATTCGTCTGGCTGACGAGCTTGATCTGCGCGAAAAGAATGCCTATCGCTTCTGCTGGATCGTCGATTTCCCGATGTTTGAAAAAGACGAAGAGACCGGCGCGACGCAGTTCAGCCACAATCCATTTTCGATGCCACAGGGCGGCATGGAAGCTCTTATGACTAAAGATCCTCTGACCATCAAGGCTTATCAGTATGATATCGTCTGCAACGGTATCGAGCTGAGTTCAGGGGCGATTCGTAACCATCTGCCGGAAATCATGTATAAAGCCTTTGAAATTGCGGGTTATGACAATACTGTCGTCGATGAAAAATTCGGCGGCATGATCAAGGCCTTCAAATTTGGCGCGCCGCCGCACGGTGGCATTGCGCCGGGCGTTGACCGCATCGTTATGCTGCTTGCCAATGAACCGAATATTCGCGAGGTCATCGCGTTCCCGATGAATCAGAATGCCCAGGATCTGCTGATGCAGGCTCCTGCTGCGGCTACCGAAAAACAGCTCAAGGAACTGCACCTCAAGATCACTGAATAATCGGCGGGCGATAAATCTGATTAACGGCGGTTAAGATCGTGAATTTTGTGAGCGCAGCCTTTACGCTCTGTGTGTTTGTCGGGTCTTTTCTGCTGTTCATGGTGCAACCGATGGTCGGCAAGATTCTGCTGCCTTATCTTGGCGGCGTGCCGGCGGTCTGGACCATCTGCATGCTGTTTTTTCAGTTCGCGCTTCTTGCCGGCTATGTTTACGCTGAAAAGTCAGTCAGATACCTTGGCTGCCAGCGCCAGTCGATACTGCACCTGCTGTTGATGACTGGCGCTTTTACGCTTTTACCTCTTGACATCAACACGTCTGGCGCCGGCGCAGCGGTCAACAGTCCGACTGGCTGGTTAATTGCGCGCCTGGCCGGTTCGATCGGCATACTGTTTTTCATGATCTCGGCCAACGCGCCTTTGTTGCAGCGCTATTACTCAGAGACCGGGCAAAACGATTCGGCTGATCCCTATTTTCTTTATGCGGCAAGCAACGTGGGAAGCCTGCTGGCGCTGCTTTTATACCCGTTTGCGTTCGAGCCTCTGCTGCGGTTGTCGCAACAGCGCGTTCTCTGGTCAGCGCTTTATGTGGTGCAGACACTGCTTGTGCTGACCTGCTGCATGCTGCTCTGGAAAAATTCAGGAAAAAATAAGGCTGGAGCTGTAGCTGCAAACGCCTTAAATGGCGCGCCTGCCAGATCGGCAGAAAGCGAAGTCAGCGCTGCCGGCAACTGTGAATCGATTTCATGTAAAGCAAATCAGGTTGATTGCTCATCTGGCGTCGCTGACATTGATGCTTTTATCGAAAGCCTGGCTAAAGAAGAGCAGCAGGAAGAACTGCGCGCGCATGACCACACCAGGCCAACCTGGAAAACAGCTTTCTACTGGTGTCTTCTCGGGTTTGTTCCGTGCAGTGCCATGCTTTCGGTAACTACCCACATGGCTACAGACATCGCTTCGGCTCCCATGCTGTGGGTGATTCCGCTGGCTCTCTATCTGGTCTCATTTATTATGGTCTTCGCGCGCGGTGATTACTGGCGCCGCATCAGGTGGGAGCGCTACATGTTTCCCATGGTCGTGCTGGCGATGATGTTCTATAAATTCAGAATAGTTGAACGCACCTGGCTGACGATTCCGCTGCATCTGCTCGCAATGTTTCTTGTCTGCATGTATTTTCACGGTCGCCTGGCCGCAGACCGCCCACCAGTGGCACAGCTCAATTCATATTTTGTCTGGATGTCGGCCGGCGGTATACTCGGCGGCATATTTAACGGTCTGCTGGCGCCAATGATGTTTTCGACCCAGAGCGAGTATATTCTCACGCTGCTGGCAGCGGCCTTTTTATGCTCGTTTATGGCAACCAGTTATTACGATCCCGAGTATACTCTGGCGCGACGAATCGTTGTTTGCGCTCTATTCATGAGTTTTTTGCTGTTGCCGGGCTGGCTTAAAGAAGAAAATCTCAGCAAGCTGCTTAGTGAAAGCGGCATGTTTATGACTTTTATGTCGCTGCTTCTGATCTATGTCTTCAATAGTTTTCGCAAAGCCGCTGCGCCACTTCTGATTATCATCGCTCTAACTGCTTTTCTGCAAAGCAGCGCTGACCCGCGTCTGGTTCTGGTCGATCGCAGCTTTTTCGGTATTCTCAGAGTAACCAGACTCGCTAATGATGGTGAGGTAGTTGACCCCGACCTCAAGATCGAAGGGGTAAAGGATATATTTTATTGCCTGTCGCACGGAACCACGCTGCACGGCGTTGAACGCAAAGTCGACAACATGCGCATGAGCTACCCGCTTGCCTATTACGCGCGCGAAGGCCCGGTTGGCTCAGTTTTCAGAGTTGGCCAGATCAATCGTGCCTTCAAGAACATTGGTATTGTTGGCCTGGGCTGCGGAACCCTGGCCTGGTACGGGCGCGCCTGGCAAAGTTTCGATTTTTTCGAAATCGATCCAAAAGTTGTCGAAATAGCGACAAATCCTGACTACTTTACTTTTCTGCATAACTCAAAAGCCAGTATTCGGCACATAATCGGTGACGCGCGTGTCAGTCTGCAGAATGTTCCTGACAACTTCTATGACCTGCTGATTATCGATGCTTACTCATCTGACGCCGTGCCAGTGCATTTGATGACTCTTGAAGCGGTTGAGCTCTATCGAGCAAAGATCAAACATGATGGTCTGCTGCTGTTTCATATTTCAAGCCGCTTTTTCAAGCTTTCGCCAGTGCTTAAACGCATCTGCGATGAGCTTGAAATCGCTTCTCTGCGCTCTTTCGATGATCCATCTACCTATTCGACGCGCTACGACTGGTATGATTTCGATCAGTTGTGTCGTTCAGACTGGATAGCTGCCGGCAACCCCCAACATCTCGAATCTCTCAAGCTCTACGCGCGCTGGGACGAAGTTGCGCCCGCCAGTGGCTACAGCCTGTGGACTGACGATTACGCCAACCTTCTACAGGTCTATCTGTGGCGCTAAGTCTTTCGTGCTCGTGCTCGCACCAGGGCTCCCTGGCAAGCAATCCTCGGTGAGAAGCCAAACCTGTATCATATAGTAGATGTCCCTTCTCTCTGTCATTATATATTCACCTTGTGGTGAATATATGTGCTGCATGTCCATGAACAGTGATTTGTAAGGAGCTTTCTACCGATAAGCTTCAGGTAGAAAG
>PGYB01000016.1 GCA_002839445.1 Candidatus Riflebacteria bacterium HGW-Riflebacteria-1 | reverse complement strand
GATACCAATAGCTCACAGGTTGAGATAAGAATGGAAGCTTGTTGGGAAGGAAGAACAATGATGAGCTGCCCAGAACCAATCCCAGCCACATCAGGCCAGCAAAATCTTCCTTTCTGCCCCTGAGCTTAACAAATACAAAAATGAACAGCAGGCCGAAAAGAAAGTGGTTAAAGCCATCCCAGAAGTATCCGAAGCTCATGGCATCTTTCCTCAGTTGTCGTTGATGTGGGTATCATAACGTAATTCAGGGTATATGGAAAGGTCTCGGTAATGACAGAGTCATTATCAGTAATCAGCAGACTTTTAAGCCACAAGGTTGATTCCATTGCCATGAGCTAGTGTGGCAAACACTAACCAGCTCTATAGGACGCTGGCTGTGTGCCGTGACGATAGCGGCTTCTGAGAAACCTGCCGAAGACCTTCAGCATATTTTCCTCACACTCATACCGAATCCATATAATGCTTTTTGTAGCAACATTATACCGAAAACCCGGCGCATTTTGCCGAGGATACAGGCCGTTTTTAGTTTGACACCGCTCTTTAATGCTCCTAAGATGTAAAAAAGTAGAATCAGAATAAAAGCAACTGTTAGGGGATAATAATGCCAACCCAACCGCATTTCGTCGATATCAACATGGGGCCTGAAATTCCACTGGGAAGACGTGGTTGTAGGATTTTGTCATCAAAATCCCCAAACGTGCCTAATGGATGGGATGACACCTTTTTCTCGTCTTTTGTTCGCACTCCCAAAGAAGCATATCAGGCTCAAAAGATTCTCAAAGATTTTGGGGAGTTGTGTTTCTCATTGTTGAAAAAGTTGCGATACTCGGATGAAAGCATTTACGAAGAAAACCTGGATTCAACACTTCTACCTGTCCTTGCAGAGTTAATGAAGATTGGGGTCGTATCAAAGAATGGCAAAACCAATGAGCTGAAATTGAAAGCCCGTCAATGTGAATTGGGTCCACTATTTGAATGCGCTGTTTCGATGGCGCTTTTGGAGCGGTATATACATTCAAAAAGAGAAGTGCAAATTGAATACCCGTATTCCGACAAGCGCAAGGATTCGGATGGTCAACCATACGACGTAATTGGAGCGCTAGATGTTTCTAATATTGTTTGGATTGAAGCAAAAAAGCCGCTGTACCTTGAAAGAACAGAACAACCTTTGGCTAATGTCCTTTCAAAAGAAAAGATTAAGCGCTTTTTTTCCCGAGCGATGTGGTTAAAACCAAAGATAGCAATCTTCTTAGTTGACACCGATTCAGACTACTTTGAACTATTAGAAAAGGCCTTTGTTCCAAAGTTTACAATAGACAATCATTTGCAAAAGTGTGATCCAATTGCTAACCATATTGTTGCACGAATCTATGGATTCATGTATTTCTTAAGAGTAAAAAAGAAGAGTCAGAACGGTCACTTCCATGCCCTGGTCGAAAGCATTTCCCAAGCATTGCACGACAATAGATTTGATAACGTGTTTGTTACTCCAGGATATGATGAATTTGAAATTTCACCCTAACGTGTGAACTCGGAAAATGGGCCGGATCACGGGTGTTGCGTAAGCAACACCCTCGCCCGGCAATCATTTCCGCTCACGACAAGCGTTAAGCAGCTCCATGCTATCACCAAAACACCAATACCAGCACCATGCCTTGGCGCCCTTCAAAACCTCACCACCAGAGGGTAAGGTTGGAGTTGCACCAGAATCACCAGAAATTGACACACATACATTCTTATTCATTTGAATAAAATAGAATTCTAAAGGTATATAGTGTAAATATTGGTGTTTTGGTGACAGTCTACTTTAAGCCCCGCTGCCAAGGGATTTCCACGGCACCAGCATTTTGTTGCCAGGTGGTGATTTTGGTGCAACAGCCCGTGGTCACACCCGTTACCAGATCACAGCAAATCACAGGTAATCACAGCAATTCAGGGTCTATCTGTGTTCTCGGAAAACCCTTTATCCATGGGCTTTTTCTTTAAAGAAAGATTACTTAATCACAGAATCACAGGTAGTTTAAAGATATCCCTATATGTAATACCTTTTCCTTTAACCATTCACTTGAATGAAAATATTATTTATATGGGGCTGGGCTCTATCTTACAAACACCTGTGATTCTGCAATAAGTTGTCAGTGGCTGGATTTGCGTCTGCCACAACTCCACAAACACCAGAGGTTACCCCCTTGGATCTGTGGAGACTTACAACTGTAGCCTGTTCAGAAAATCAAAACCTGTCAATACCTGTTATCTTTCCTCTACAGCATCCGACTTTGCTGGACGGCCCACCAGATACGACAGCTCAGCATGTGGCCTGACCAGGTGAAATGCTTCAGCCGAATTTTTCTTTACGTAATCCCGGATCCGCTTCTGCTTGGTGTCACTTACACCACCGATCAGCTTGAAGGCGCCGGAAACAATTTTCAGCCCGGCATCAATCTTCCCCTCGATAATCAGCATACAGCCCACGGCAAAGTGATCTGATGCAATAATGTTCGCTGGCTGATAGCCGTTTTCCTTGATGAATAAACTCTCAATCAGTTCTGGAGCTGTCATAACAACCCTCCCGTGTTAAATGCATACATATTTACATAGGGTTATTCCGGCTCGGAGTCCAGTTTTCAACGCTGAAATTCTTCTTGGTTTGTGGGTATAAGCATTATAGAAGGTAATTTTATCCTTCTAATCTTTCCCACAGGGAGGCACACGTATGAAAATTGTTGACGTTATCGTTCAAATCGCAAGACTCATTGAATTATTTATGGACAGCCAGAACAAACCAGAAAAAGCGCCAGAACCCCGCAAACAGATTAGAAAAGTTAAGTAACCCACGTATTCACGCACCCAGAAAAACATTCGGAAGATTTACATCAGAATTTCCTGTTCTCAACCTCAATTTAAAGGAGCCATTTTATGGAACTCACGTTTAACACGCTCAAGGAACGCAGACCTATGTCTCTACAGACCTTAGCAGACCACATCGGCATCGTGGAAAGCCACGATGAACCAGACAGAATAATCAATCTGTCAGACCTCAAGATGAACGACGACCTCAATATCGTTGTTCCTGACCAGGGCAACTACGCCCTTACCTCATGGAGTCGCAGACAGATTGCCAATCTTCTCGGCATCCGATTCGACCGCTGGTTCGAAAATGCAGATAACGCAGAAAAAGCATTCGAACTTAACCGGCGCTTCAACCGCGCTACCGGCCAGATTAAGCTCAGAACCACAGATATGACCGATGCAAATGCTGATGGAACGCTTAGAGCCTTTGTGTCACCCACTTACAGTGCAGTATCAGACACTATGCTCACTAACCTGATACTGCATTCAGTCCAGCAAAATGACAGTCCGATTCCGGTTATCCGGGCGAACTTTACTGATCGAACCGTTTCCTACGCAATTCGAATTTGCGACCCCTACGAAAGCGTTAGCAGCTCAGCTGTTGGCACGATATGGGGCGGTATTCTCATCCAGAATAGCGGGGTTGGTTACGCCAGCCTCAGTATTAGCCTTCATCTTACCAGGCTTATTTGCACAAACGGGCTCACAGCGCCAGTTGCAGGCGCAACCCTTATGCGCCGTCGCCATGTCGGTAGACCAGAGGCAGATCTTTGGAATCAGATCTCGCATGTATTGAGCGCAGTGCCAGAGAAACTCGGCTATGCAGTTCACGCGCTCAGAGAATCTCAGAATAAGAAAGTTACAAACGCACAAGCGGCCATTGAAGCCATTATCAAGCAGGCTCACATGCCTGGCAAACTCGTAGAACCCCTCATGCTGGCCTACAACAAAGAACCCCATGACACTATGTTTGGAGTAGTCCAAGCCGTAACAGATTTTCAAACCCAAGAGCAACTCGGTCTCTCACCAGAAGACCGCAAGCAGCTCGAAGACGCAGCAGCGGAATATATCGCCAATGCTGCATGAAACCCACCGTTACACGGGGAGTGGCTTATATGGCTGCTCCCCTTCTTATTTTCCACAGGAGGAAATATTATGGAACGAAGTGAAACAATCGGAAAACTTTCAGAAGCCCTCGCCAAAGCTCAGGGCGAAATGAAACCCGCGTCATTCGACGCCCAGAACTTACACTTCAGGAACAAATACGCCACGCTTGCCAGCATCATGGATGCGTGCAGGTCTGCGCTTTCCCAGAACCAGATCGCTGTAGTCCAGGGAACATCGGTAATCGAAGACCGCGTAATCGTGACCACCATGCTGATACACGCAAGTGGTGAGTTCATATCCGATCAGCTCTCGATGAATATCATTAAAGACAGCCCACAGGCTATCGGATCAGCTATCACCTATGCTCGCCGCTATTCGCTTGCAAGTCTTGCAGGTGTCGTTTCCGACGAAGACGACGACGCAGAAGCCGCCATGCCCAAAGAAAACGCCCAGAGGCCCGTTAAAATCGTCCAGATGACAAATCTCGATGAACACAAGAGAACCCGCAGCGATAACAGTCAGAAAGCAGATGCAGCTGAAAAAACAGTCAAACCTGACAAACCGGCCCAGAAGCAGAATAAGCAGGCCGACCAGACCCAGATCAGAATTCAGAAGATCAGGGCAATCTTCGGCCTGTCAGCTCAACTCGGCCACACACCTGATGACATGAAAGCTGTTATCGGCAACCTTATCGGTCTTGACCGGCCCATCAAAGAGTCCGCAGAAATCAAGGATTCTGACATCGACCGGATTATCGATGCATTCAGCAAGGATCTCGAACTCAAGGAGGCAGCTTAATATGCAGATCACCAACAAGTTCAATCTACCAGAATCTATCGTTAACGCGATCAGGAATGATCCTTACCAAAGTACTGGAGACATTTCAGTTACAAGATTGATCAGCCCAGCACGCAAAGTGGCACTCGAAAGAGCGCATTACAAAGATCTCGAAGAAGACGCATCCGAGAAGATATGGTCTCTGTTCGGCCAAGCCATGCATGTAGTTCTCGAACGTGCAGAGCACGTTGCAGACACTGAGGCAAGGTTCTCAATAGAACGCCAAGGGTGGGTTCTTAGTGGTCAGTTCGACCACTTCGATCCGATTTTCGGCGTATTAACAGACTACAAGGTCACTTCGACCTATGCCGTCAAAAATGGTTACCGAGCAGAATGGGTTATGCAGATGAATATTCTCGCCGCCATTCTTCGTGAACACGGTTACAAGGTTAACAAATTACAGGTAATCGTTATCCTCAGGGATTGGAGTAAATCCATGACACAGAGGAGTGCAGATTACCCGGATCAGCCGGTAATTACTTTCGACGTTCCTGTATGGAACGAAGAGAAGTGCGAAGAATTCATTGATGAGCGCATTCGTATCCACCAGGCAGCACGGGATAAACTACCGGAATGCACAGCAGAAGAACGATGGCAGACCGATGACGTTTTTGCCCTGATGAAAGAGGGCCGCAGGACAGCAGTAAAGCTCTATTCTGATAAGGATGAAGCTGATGAGGCACTAAAAGTTGCCGGCGAAAAACACTACTTGGATTTAAGACCAGGTAAGAGTATCCGCTGTGAGTCTTTCTGCCCGGCCGCGCCTTGGTGCGCCCAATATCAGAGCAAGAAGGACAAATAGCTTAAATCTTCAGAAGAGTAGGAGAAAGGACAGAAATTTGTTTCTGGCCTTTCTTTAGCTATTAATAGGCATGATTTTACAAGGCAAACTACATCTTTGAGGTAAGGCTTTTTAAGTTCAACAATACCTGCTCCTTAACTTCAAGCAGGGGCATTTTCCATACTTCTGATAAATATCTATATACAGGTTCAACATCCCATGGGAACAGGGATTTCCCATTGAAGCTTGCAAATGGTCCGTCCGTTTCTGTTAAAATCCTTTCTTTGGGCATCAAAGAAACTAGTTCAAAGGATTTGCTACTGCAAAGCATTGCAGGCCCAACAGAAAACCAGCACCCAATGTCTATTGCTTTCAATAATTCAACCTTACTGCCAGTAAACCAGTGTAAAATTGGGATTCCTGAAATCCCGCGAATCTCATCAGTTACAGCCCCAGCGCTGGCACGGCTATGAATAGACATGATTCGCCCACCTGCTTTATTTACGCTTTTTAAGATATGCCTAAAAACTTTAAGTTGAGCTTCCCAGCTATTCTTGAAATCTCGTCCCCCATCAAGACCAATTTCTCCCACATATTTTACCTGAGGTAGGATACTGTCGAATAAAGCAAGCTCCTGAGCTCTCTCATGCGCTAATTGTGGATGAAAACCCAATGCCGTCCAAATTCTCTTACTATTTGCCTCTAACTTTTTTGTCCCAACCCATGCTTTTGGGGTGGTCGTTACAGACAGTACATATATGTTTCTTTTTGCACATTCAGCTGCGACTTCAAAGGGTTTTGGATATAAGTCTAAATGACTGTGAAAATCTATGGACACTTTATCCCTTCCGACTGCAAATAGTTCTTTACTTCGGATAGTCCGCGTAGAAAAAGGGCTTTAAAATCATCTAACTGCTCAATGGGTAACGGCCCGGCATCCGTAATCCATGAACTTATATTGCTGGAGGATTTTCTATTTAAGGCAATTAGCATTGCCAAAAGATCATCGCGTTTGTCCACTTGAGTAAGGACATCTGTTAGTGAATTTGATGAATAATTGAGAAGTTCGGTTATGTTGCTTTCATGCAGAGCCGCACGGCGAATCAAACAAGGGACACAAGCGCCGCATTGTTCGTTATTTCTCTTCCAATGACTACAAGAAATTGTCTTATCAACAATTATCTTTAAAAGATCTTGATTAAGACATTTTTTCCCCATCTCCCCCTTGGTGTCAAACTGGTAAGGGTTTTTGATTATGCCAGGAATTCCCACCTCGTCAAAAATTTCTTGAATTGCACTAATAAAAAATGGATGCGTTGTTCTCGTACTTAGCGAACCTATTCGGCGAGGGGTTAGGGGCGTATTCAACGATATAAAGCCATTTTCAGGGACAAAAAAATCGATAGGCCCATTTTGCTGAACTGAATTTAAAGCGGAAATGCCTAATGCACCCAAAGCCAAGAAACTTAAACTACGAGTTCGCATTGTAATGTCAGTTTTTCCTTGCTTTAATAAAGCAATTCGAGGGCTTAAGCTAGCTGAAAGCCTTGAGAATTGGCCTGGCAATGAACTTGCTATTCCTTCTTGAAAAGATTTGTCACCACGATACGAGTGACTTACCAGAAGTGGCGACTTACCTCTAGACAATAAGTCTATAACTCCAATTGCTGAGTCGAGCCCCCCTGAAAAAAGACAAACGCAATCACGATTTCTCAGCTTAATTACTTCAGTTCGCTCTTTTCTTGATCTATAAGGGCGGGGTGGTGGATGCCCTCCAGGGGAAAAAGTAAATTCCCATAGGTCACCGCTTAGAAAGTGGAGTGCTTTTTCAACCTTATGTTTTAATGGCTCCCAGCGAACTGGGTCACAAATGGGCAACTTAATTCTGAATTCCCGAGTCCAGCCATCAGAAGACTTACTACGTTGCACAAAGGTGTCAGCAGCGGTCACGGCCAATGCAATGCTAAGAAAATCCATTGCTTGCGGAGAAACATACCCTCTTAGTCTTTTAATTTTATTCAAGACGGGGCTACCGACAAAGGATACATCATTTCTAATCTTTCCACTCAGCTTATATAGTTGGACAGGGATAGTGTTTTCGGAAGCTGGGGGTAATAAATTGTGATTGTGATTAAAAACAAAATTAATCATTGAAATCTCTCCCAATCTGCCCAGGTCTCTTTAATAACTTCTCTCTGGAGGATGATTACTTGAGTAGGAGTAAGCCTTCTAATGCTTCCGGTAAGCTTCGGGAATAGTTTTTTGTCTACTATCACTTTGACGACCTCTCTGAGCGAATTTTCGGCATCAATCGCTTGCGAAGGGGTCTCTGCCTTGTTCCAAGATTTTCCTGCATCCATAACTATCTGAAGAAAGATAGATTCCGCGAGATAGCCGATCATGGTAGCAACAATAACTTCATCTGTAATACAATTCATGTCGAAAATCTCAACCCCGTCTAATGCCTCGGTTAAAGCATGATTCATAGAAGCGCGGATTTTATCAGAGTCGCCATCCCTAGTGGAAAGCGCCTGACTAATTTTTGAAATGGCATTCTCGCAGCTTAAGCCCGATAATTCTGCTAGATCGATATTTCCTTCAATACCGTCAGTGGGTTTCCCATTAAGAAAACCAAATAAGCCTCCGCCCGCCTTAGTAACACTTCCCATTCGTCTGGCAGCGATTTCACCGCCACCAGTTCCTTTTGTTACATAGTGGGCAAGAGAGTTTGCTAAATCTTTTTTATCGCCACTGGACAAGAACTTACCCAGATTTTCTCGAAATGGTTTGAATCTAGCCACTGGGGACGGGGGTAGAGGGGTCTCCGGCATGTCATCTGCCCATGAGGGTACTAAGGGGGATTTTCCACCTGGGCCTGGATTTGATTGAGATGTTCCCATTATTGAGCCCCCTTAGCCCATTGCTCGTCTTTCAGCATTACTGCAAGCCAAGGGGGGCGCGTTTTACCCAAATTAGGTCCAGAGATGAAACTCTCTAAAATTTTTGCTGCGGTGGGTGACATCTGCGCTAATAAAAATCCGCCAGCAAACCCTTTTGGTTGTCTAGACCAATCTGTGATTTGCCGAAAGTGATTTATTAATCCCTCCATTATCGGAATTTGTTCTTCAGCAGTTATTTTTTTTATAATTTTTATTGCTGATGGAGAGCTCACATTTTCAGTTTTTATTAGAACCTCCAAACATTCTTTTCCATTAACAGATAAACCTGTCACACGTGCACCGATAGGCATTGTTTCTCTAGATAGATAAACCGCTGGTCTTAGGTCAAGTTCATGAAGCTTCGGCTCTAACTGCATCCACTCTTGAATAAAAGCTTTTGTATCCTCATTGGCGTTCCATGTTTCTGGAGCTATTTTTGAAAAAGATTTTTTAGAATTATCTTCGAGCTCTTTGAAAATCTCAGGCTTTCCATTTTCCGAATCAATTAATCTATATAAACTGCTAGTTGCATCCGCCCCAGCGCACCGCTCAAAAATTACCAATTTTGTAATCATTGCCTCATCAAGGGGGATCCCACGGCGTTGGGCAATTTTAGATCTCATTTTAACAACGTTCAGTAATTGTTTTACAATACGCGGATTTCCCTTAATCATGGGTGACGTGGCCAACAAAGGGGAAATTCGATCAGCTCTATCATAAGCCTGAGCTAAATTCTTATTGGCCGCCTCACCCATAAAGTTTAAAGCATCTTGTCTGGCAATAGGTTCTTCTTTCCATGTTTGTTGAAGTGCATTTTCCAAGCCAACTCGAAGACATTCCAATTTTTCTGTCGAGACACCATGGTCTATGGCGTAAAGCATAAAAAGATAAGCCCTGATTTCGTTAATTCCTGCTTTTGGAACTCGAATTGGTATTTGAATCAATTTATCTAAATAATCCATTTGGTGGCGCTGGGATAACCCTTGAAAGTAGCTTGCAACTGATGATCTAATCATGTCTTCATCGGCAGCAATGATAAATGCCGTATTGTTTAAAAAAAGAAAAAGCCGAATGGCTTCCATAGTATTTATAGCATTGGCGGGGAGGCAGCGATCAAGATTGTCAATAATAATAACCAATGGCTTCCCGAGTTCATTGAGTATTTCGCCATATTCTTTTCTGAAAGAATTAATTTGTTGTAGTGGACTTTTCTTTTTTTCGGGCTTTGTTATCTCTGCCGCCTTTTTATGAATTTCCCCGGCAGTATCAGCCAAGCCTTCATACTCCTTCTGGTCTTGTATGCCATCCGATGCCTTGCCCAAAGCATTTATTGTTCGGGACAAAAAGCCACCAGTAGGAATGCCCGCTACAAAAGCGGCACCTTCTGCAGCCAATCCAAGTAATCGAATGCCGTTAACTTTTCCAACAAGATTCCAGGCCTTTTTAAGTAGGCCTTCATTATCTTTTATGCTCTTGGCAAGCCCTACAGCAATAACTTCCAGTAAGGCCATTTTAGCATCGTCAAAGCCTTGGTATAACCACGCATCAAATCTTATGACTATTTGATCATTAGCATTTTCTTTCAGCTGATTTTCGACTAATTTTAGCAAAGATGATTTGCCAGCTCCCCAGTTTCCAAAAATGCCTATGGAAACCGGTAGCATATCTTTTGCGCGAATGATGTCTACTGCGAGTTGAGAAACCTCTCCAAAGTTTAGATAATCTTTTTCAGATTCTTTGTCTGCCCACATTTTCTATTCCTCTCCTAATCCGTGCAACTTAATACAACTTTGATTACCCAAATTGTCTCCCATGCGCTTGGAAAGATGCTATTACGTAGAGCTCCCAATCAAACGCGTCTTCGATTTTAACACTAGGTTTAAGCGCATACAAGTATATTGCTGCTTTGGCAATTCCTGCTTGTCCCAACTAAGTTGAGCACTAGCCTTTTCTTTTCGCGATAAACGCCTGAACTTCTCTCACACACTTCTTAACATCAGCGGCTATCTCAGAACCGGAGAAGCGAAAGACATTAAAGCCCTGGGTCTGCAGGACTCGATCCTGCTGCTTATCCATTATTATTCGCTGCGGATCTTTGTGAAACTCAGTTCCGTCGCAGTAGATCATGAGCCCTGCAGATCCGACAACGAAATCAGGGACAGAGAATTTTTTATCCTCAAGAATAATTTCGACCTGCTCTTCGAACTGTATACCATTCCTGATCAGCTCGTCGCGGAATAGCTTCTCGATTGGCGAAGCCGATGCTTCTTTGTGGGGAAGGCTGTATCGACTATGATGTTTCTCTTTCTGAAGCCTCTTGCCAACATCGTCACCGCTAGAGCTTTCAACACTGAAGCCTCCAAGCTCCGCTAGTCCAGAGGGATCGGAGAAGAATTTTCGTAAAAAAGCACAAAGTAAATCTGTGCTGTCCCCTGCTAACTTTTCTACGAAAAGATGTAAAATATTCTTTCGGTTGTGCCCGACCTTAACAATTCCGTGCCATCCCATGTCTGATTCTGGCTTGATGTCAGAGGGTCTTCGATATGCGTAACTAGTAATTCCACTTTTTTCAATCATCTGAATGTAGCTGATTCTGATTTTTGAAATCTTATACAGCTCCGCATCAATTTGAGCATAACCCTGCGGATTCTGATACGCAAGCTTTGGTGGAACATTGATGTAGCCAATGTGGTTCTCAGATTCACAGACGATCTTGAACTTGGGGAACACCTCCAGATGGCCACCCCAGGATTCTTCTCGATAATTACTATTGTATCTGCCGTAGCCGCCGTATCTTCGTCCCATAGATCACTCCGGTATAATTTATTTTATTCTGAGAAGATTTTACACCGGTCAGAGAAGATAGACAACTTTGTAAAAAGAAAGGCGGACCATTTCTGATCCGCCTTCTGCGAACTTGCCGCGACCCTAATTACCAGGCGAGAGTTGTATGGTCCAGCGTCTCGGCAATCGCTGCATCTATGTTCTGGTCAACATAGTCCGTGATCTCCTGCAGGTGGTCATACATGTCAACCTTTGTAACGACCACGCCCAGCTGGAAGCTGCCTGCGGCGATTCCGTTGCCTTTGATCATCTGCAAGACCATGCCCAGCATCATGGTTAACGGCACGCCGTGAAGGTCGTGTTCGCGGTTCTTGGTTAGCTCGATGAGCTTGGTGAAGTTTGCATTTCTGCAAGTGTTTGTATTTTTCATTTTCTATTCTCCTGGATAATTATTGGTTCTGCCTGGCCGGCAGTTGTCTCAGCACTGTTGTGACTTCCACGATAGTAAGACTTCTGTGATGCCTACAGTAAAAGCCTGCCGACAGCACGCATGTTGCCGGCAGGCTTATAGCTTCAGCTCATAATATGAGTTGGTCTGCACAATCGTCATATTCGCAATGTGACAGTATTTTCATGGCTTTGCTGTTGAGACAGATGCACCACGGTTTCCCGCCATTTATGTTTACCTGCTTCTCGAAATTACGACCCTTGTAAACATCCAGCCAGCCTTTTTCTTTCCACTCTTTGAAGACTGCATCTGGCTCAAAGCCTCTTTCCTGAAGCAACTTTTTGGCAAAGGAGTAAGTTATTGCCAGTGAAGCACGATGGACGATCCCCACGTCTGCCCCGAATTGGCTGATGTAAGCAGGCTTGAATTCTTCTGAAACTTCAGCAGCATCATGGCTCGGTGAAATCAAACACCCGCGATGGCCGATTGAGAACTCATACAGAGACTCCAGTGCTCTCTGGCCCTCAGTGCCTTGAGTCGAGATTTGCAGACATGGCTCTACCATCGCAGTTTTTACGTCTTCCAGATTCCAGTCAAGCCCCAGAACCTCATTAACGATTTCACCGCCAACAAGAATCACCGAGATTATTGCCGCCAGTCTTGTTCCTATACCAGCCGGCAAGAGCTTTCTGATTTCAGTTTTGATTTCATCAAATCTGACTTTAACCCATTCCATCTTACCCGGGCTTCCCATGAGGTAGGCAATTACCTCAGGTAGTGCGTGCCCATAGTTCTCGTTGATCACGGCGTTGATTGAATCTATGAAATCTGCGAGCTCTGGGCTTTGCCCTTTGAACGGCATGCCTGGAAGATCTAGAACCCTGGCCTTCCCACCGCCATCTTGAATCATCGCTAATACGTTTGCTTCCCCAGTAGAGATCATTGTTGATGTCCAATATTGCTTTTCCTGAAGGCCATTTGGTTTAGCCCTGCCTCTGCTGATGCCTAGACAGTGCTGATATACTATCTCTCTAATGAACTCAGGCTTGTTTTTGACAGTTATTGCCTTGGTTTCGTCCAACAACATTGATAGAACATTTAGTGCACCAGAGATTCTTTCGATGTTAATTTTGGTTGAATTCCAGCTTGTGTAAACCTTTTCCGGCTCACCAAATGTGCTGCCTGCCAGAAACAATGCGGTGGATTTGCCAACAGAGGTAGGGTAACCATAATGTATAACAAAACCCGGTAGCTTAAGTTTTTCCAGTATGGGAGAAACTATTGCTGCGATTATGGCTATTTTTAAATATGCATAGGGATCAAGGGTTATGGCCATTTTTATCCATGCTTCTAGAGACCCGGATGCTTTGATCCCGGAATAAACTTTGGCAGTTTCAGCATCAGGGAAGTGCAGCTCAAATGGAATAATTTCTTTTGCAGATTCGGCAATAGGTTTGATTTCTCCGTCTTTTATATACCTGTCCCCGACAAGGAAAAATTCCTTGTCCTCTGTTCTAAACCAACCAAGCTTGCCAATAAGAACACTGATTGGTATCAGATCCCTATTTGTCAGCTCCATGGCCATTAAATACTTCGAAACCTGACTCATATTCGTGCTGTTAACATGTGCCCCATAACCGGCAAGTGATGTGATCGTGTTTGACGCAATAACTTCCCGTGCGAGGATCACAGAATGCCTGCTGTTGCCAATCAGATAAGAAATCTCGACCGAGATTTTATTGTCACGCAGACTCTGCAAAATCTTTGTCGGTGCGATTTCGTGAGTAATAACTAAGGCCTCTTTGTCTTCGGTCTTACCCTTAGTTAAGAGATAGATGCCGTTGTCTTTGCGAAAATAACCCGGTGGCAGCTTCAATTGGTTGATAGTCAGCTGGGATTCATCCTCACAGCTAGCTGGTCTGTCTTTTAAGCTCTGGTATGCCTGTTGCCACTGCTCGAAGTCACATGATTTTAGATTCTGAAGCATTAGCATGATACTTGCGGACTCTTCTGGTGAGCTGTTCTCAAGTTCATGACATTGGCTTAGAAATCGTTCTGAATATATTTCATCAGGTTTTTTGAGAATTATATCTATCAGGCTGCTTAAAGAGACGGTGCTGCTCGTCTGTTGATAGCTGCTTGCTACCATTGAGCGGCTGAACTGGCCCGCAGGACTCTTCACTCTGCAGCTTCGTGGACAGTCGAAGCCTCTTTCTCTGATTACGTTGCAGGTTATTGGACCGGAATTGTCCATCGCTTGCAGAATTTTTTTGTCTGTTTCCTGATGAGTGTAACCAGGGTAGTCTTTCGAAAACTCATGACAAAGCTCTCTTCCGCCTGGTCTAATTGGTAACAGATTTGATATCATGGCATGCCACTGTGGTTCTGGCAGATTGTGTTGATTCTTGTAGCAATGATCGAGGAAGTCACACTTGGCAGTAAGTTCTTCAATTTGTGGCCGATTATACGGAATAGAAAGCGCACTTGACTTAGAGACGGGGTTCTCGATGATCTCCGGAATATGGTTTCGTACCATTGCAAGATCGTATTCTGCGTATGTGCTTTCTTTAAGAATGATTACCGGAGAATCGATCCCGTGCTTCCTGTTCATTGAACCGGGTAATCTCATGATTCTTGCAAGGTCAGAAACATTATCCAGGTGGTATTGCTCGGCTTGAAATGCATTAAACAGCAGCGTGTTAAAAGAATTTGCAAGCTGTTGAGCCTCAGCTCGCTCTTCATCTGTGTTAAGCAGCAGTGGGGTCTTGAACTTCCAGTAGCAGTGAAAACCACCTCCAGTTTTTACTATTACCGATGGCTCAACAGGAAAGGCATTTAAGACAATCTCTCTTCCCTTTTCTATTGTTGGCACAAGATTGTCGGCCTTGTGGGTCGGCCCCGTGACATCTATATCAGCCCAGAAACCTGGCATGCAGAGTGCAAGTTCGCTATCCCCCCTTGTGTGAGGGTTGTCATCAAGGCCAGCTTTTAGTCGCCCTGGATCCATCGGGCATACCGAGAAATATGAATTGTTCTGGAAAACTGCGATATCCAGATTTTTTATGCCCTCGTCTATTGAGGATGTAAAAATTAAACTTTTTATGATAATCGTTTTGTTGCCAGGCGAAAACGTTATGATTGGTACGGCACCGTCATTGGCACCTGACAACCAGAATTTTAAAAATCTATTTAACATTGATTGCTCCTTTTGTAATTTGAATAGTGGAAATTTGAGCGCACCAAAATCACCATGCGTCACCAGGTGGTTGGTGCCCGTGAAACAGCTATGAATAAAGGGAGATAATGGATCGTCACCAAATCATCAAAAAATATACATATACCTCTTCTTCTTTCAGCAAAGCTGTTTCAGAATAGGTATCTATATGTTTTTCTTGGTGAAGTTGGTGTTTGGTGAATCTCCTAGAAATTTGTCAGGAGCAAAGCTTGACCCAGTGCTGAATACATGACATATTGAACGCTGAGCCTGCTTCGCTATCAGATACCTGCGCAAACAGGTAACGCGGAACGGGAGTCTTTGAACCACCATTACGGGTGGTTTTTGCTCGTCTTGGTTAGACCAAACTGGCCTTTGGGCTTTCGGATGGCTGTTTACCACCCGAAAGCCGTAAGGACCAGTGAAGAATAGTCAGAAGTTACCTCAATAGATTCTCAGGCAGCTCATCAATCTGTTGTTGGTTGAAATACTCCAGGAAATCAGCAAGAGCATAACCCTGTTGGATTTTGCCGCGAATAGTTTTCTTCCGGAGTGATATCTGCATCTGAGCCAATTGACTTACAAGGGTGTCTGACGTTATAGGCTCGCTTCTTGAAAGAACTGTCTTTTGTGCTGCCGGCACATTAAGCTGTTTAAGAAGCTTGCTCTTGGGTAGAAACACTGCATTGCTTGACTTGTAAGCTTTTTTGATGTCGTCTAGCAGCTTGAACTTGAAGGCCAGATTTTCAATCTGTCCATTGGTCTCCTTAATGGCGACATAGAGGTCTTCTACAGATTCTATTCCGTCAGAAATTGCTGCGCAGAAAGCCTGCGTGATGGGATTGTCCTCTTTCATCGTCGGAGTTACCGGCTCTGTAACATCGATATCTGTCATCATGTTATAGTGTTCCTCCGGGGTTAATTGTGAAGTCCCCATAGTAATTGCGTTCCTGCCTTTCTTCTGGGCCAATAGCCCTGTAGTTTTAGAAGTTGTAGTATTTCTACCTTTTTTAACATTTCTCATAAAAACTCCATTTCATCTGTTTTGTCGCAAAGCGAAGTTTTTCGGTGAAAAACCTTTAAGGCTCTGCGTAAGGATAAGAACATTTAGTTGTCAAAGAACTGTAGGGTCAGACAAAAGCTTTTCATCTGATCCAGCCATGGTTGCTTTAGCCCATAAGTCGATTTACTCATACTCGGACATCTGCTGTTTGAATGCCTATTGAGGCTGTAACAATCTGTTTTTAGCTGTTATCCTCCTTGTAAATTTGGTGTGCGAAACCATTCCTATAGCCAGCCATGCTGTGTGCCTTGCTATAGGCTGATTACGGCCTTGTTATCTGAAGTTCAGATAACCTGAGGGAGTGGGGCGAGTAATTACCCGGGCAGGTAATTGTTCAACCCCATGATGGTTTATGCCGCAGCGCCGGCACTGATGGGCGAGATAGCGTCAGCTCCAGCACTGCAGTCTGCCAAAATTGGATTGCCAGCAGCACAAGATCTGTGGTCAGCGTGCGCTGCTGCAGATGGCTGATCTGTTAGAGCCGAAGCGCCTTCTTCATTGAGCAGTTTTTCTACAGGTTCTGGGTGCTGATTCTGACTGCCTGGTTCTGTCGACATGTCTGGGTTATCAGGAGTTGCCTCTGCCAGAAGAGGTTCTGGAGGTTGTTGGACTTCAGTGGGAGCCTGAGTTAACTCTTCGGCACCCGTAGCTGTTACAACTGCTGCTTCTGCTGCTTCTGCTGCTTCTGTTGTTTCTGCTGTAACAGCAATCTCAGCAGCCACCGTTTTTACTTCTGTGGTCAAGGTTTCAATTCGGGCTATGATAGCTGCTGGTATCGCTGCTTCCCTAAGTCCGTCAACCATTTTTTGCAGTATTTTTGCACACTGTTTGGGGTCGCTGTATTTGTTATGCTTCTGGATGTGAATTCCAGCTTCCTCAGCAGTAGCATCTCTGATCATCCTGCTTACAGTTGCCTGACTTATGTGATATTTTTCTACAGTGGACGCTTGGCTAAAGCCATCTTTGTCGCGTTTGTATACGCGTCTAGCCATTTCTTTATAATCGTAATGCTTCCCATGCACAAGATTGGCTTCAAATGCCTTGGCCTCAGCATCATCTTCATTTGTAACTGCCACGTATTGGCATGAAACTGATGTTTCGCCAAGCGCTGTAAGCGCCTTGATTCTATGCATACCATCAAGAACCTTGCCGTGTATTGCGATGTTACCTGGGCAATACGCGATCTTTATAGGAGGCAGCTTGTCCTTGCCGGCAGCCTGATATCGTTTTATGGTTTTAGAATCGTATTTATTTCGAATATTATCGAACGCCTGCGCAAGGTCGGCAATTGGCATCGTGACATCCGATGGCAACTGTTGAGGTTCAGCCGCTACAACTACAGGTGGAGCCTGATGACCCTTCTTTGGCGGCCTGCCACGTTTTTTGAGAGGCTTTTCATCGCTACGTATCTCTGTGACTTCAGCATTAATTTCGGGAGCATCTTCGGGCTTTACTGCAGCCAAGGTTTCGGGGGCTGTGGTTTCTGCATCGATCATTTTTGAGAGGGTAGACTCATTGATAACAGCATCATTTTCTGTTTTTTTCATGCTTCAGCCCCCTTTTTAGCCATACCGGCAATAAAGGCCTGAATGTCCCCAGCTCTCCAAACTGTGATACGGTTGCCGAATCTAATCCCGGCTGGGGCCTTGCCTTCTTTCACCCAAGCCCACCACGTACTGCGGCCTATAGAGAGGAGGTTTACGATTTGTTTTGCTCTGAGTAACATTGATGAATCCATGATTTATCTCCTGATTCGAGTACAAGTTGGAGCGAAATAAACTTGATTAAAATGAAGGCAGTAACATTATGATCAGTTCTTCGCTCTGAGTATGTTTCTGCGGTACAGAATCATACTGGAGTATGTCGAAACCCTTTGCTTAACCCCCTTTCGTTTTTCTGTTTTTTGCCTTCAACTAATGCTACTTTAAAATCTTAATAAAACGTAGAGTCGAATTCTCGCTATTGAAGCGTGTTTATGAGGCTTTTCTTTCGCTAAAACAACTTGTTAAAAGGTCATTTTTATGTCTGAAGAGAAATTGAAGACAAGGTATTTCTTCACTTACAGAGGTTGATAGCAAGGCCTTTTTTAGCGAAAGAAACGATCTTTTGCGACCGTTCCTTCGCTAACAAATGCCTTGCTTATAAATAATCGAAAAGTTGTTGCAAGCACGTATTCTGGCAAAATCCGCCCACTACTTAATCGACGGTGGATGATTATGTCGGTTTACTTGTCAAAAAGGCCACCTGCGCAAGAAGTGCCATTCGGCAAAGGGCTTCTTTGTGACCATAATAGCGGTATTGAACGAACGGAAAGGGTTGTCAAGTGTGACAAAGGTGATGAACAAAGCGAAATCACTCTTAATGTAACTTTCCGTTTGTGCTGCCCAGAGAACCCAGACCGGCAAAACCAAAAATGCCCACCGGCGGTGAAGCTTTGTTATGTTTCTAAATAACTCTTTTTTGCTTTAATTGCCCTGAATGATTGCTGAATAGTGTTGCCGACATCTCTTCGTTTTTTCGGAGCAAAATCTTTGCTTATTGGAACTTCGAACCATTATTTGACCGCAGTAATGGCAAACCCCTATATAGACTTGGCCAAGACTGAAATAATCATTGCGTTGTTCAAATGCTTCGAGCACTATTCTCAAGAGATTAATCAGCACACCATCTACAAATCCATCGGCAGAAAATTCAACCAGAATGGGGCTGCGCACGAGAAAACCATCTTGAATTTTAACATTTTCTTGATACTTTTTCTCAGAAAGTCGTTGTTTAATCCAACTTTCAATTACTGATTTCTCATTCTGATAATACTCACCCATATCTGCCAGAAGAGCGTAATTGGGTTGATCAAAGCAGACCTTTTCCTTTAAAATCACCACACCTCCTGCGGCTATTTTTTTTGCTTCAACAATGCTTGGCAGAAAAAGACTCTTTGTGGACAAGAGATATATTAATCGATGGATCATTTTGTAGTCTTGAACTGCACGTGAATTGCCATCATCCCATGGATACTTATGGAATAAACAGAGTAAATTAAAGTAAGCGGTTACTATTGCTTCCTTAGAACTAGATAAACTGGTAACTGAAAGGAACTTCTCAATGGCTTCATTCTGAAAACAGAACCATTCATCAAAGCTTTTGCACGAATAGGAGTCAAAAATATCTACGGCTTGGAACCAAGCCTGAGCAGCTTCTCGATGCTCCCAATCATCAAGGTAACTGACATGTGCCAAGACTGGCAAAAATGTCTGCAAAGCTAATCTAACAAAATCAGGATTGATATAATTGCAATCATCCGAAGTTGTTGCATCAGACATTTTGCTATTATCTACAGCCTTTGGATAATGTTTTGCGCCTCTAAATCCGCCAACGATCTTGCGCTTGATTAACTCCATCAATATTGAGGTAGCGGTATCAGGTGTTGGCTTAACCTTATTGGTCTCAAAACCAGCAAAAGGTAAGGTGTCGCATTGGAGTTCAACTTCAATCACTGTCGCTGCTTTTTTATTCATTGTGAATAGATATGAGATTCACGAAGCAGATGTCAAGAGCAATCACCTAGAATTATCTTTTAATACATCCAGATAATCCGCCCAGGCCTGCATCATTTCGCGGCGGGCTTCGAGGTGAGTGGTGCGGTTGTAGGCTCTACCAAGAGTGTCAGCTACGCTATGTGCTAGCTGATGTTCAATCAGATCAACCCTGAATCCGAGTTCTTCATCGCCAATTGTTCTGAAAACAGCGCGCCAACCATGACCTGTCATTTCTTCTTTGGTGAATCCCATGGTACGAAGAGCTACGAGGACGGCATTCTCACTCATTGGCCTGTCCCCTGCGGGAGTTCGCGGGCTCGGGAATACATATCTGCATTCCCCGGTAAGCTGTTGAAGGTCCCTTAAGATATCAACGGCCTGTCTTGCCAGGGGAACGATGTGTTGTGTTTTAGTTTTGGTAATCAAAAAACGCCATTCCGAAGCATCGAGATCGATATCCTTCCACTCGGCCTGCCTGAGCTCTCCGGGCCGCACGACGACCAGAGGTGCGAGTCTCAGTGCTGCTCTAACAGTCGCGGATCCTTGATAGCTTTCTAGCGCCCGCAGCAGTTCAATAAGCCTGGGTCGGTCAGAATCTCTGGTCAAAGCAGCGAGATGCTTCTTCTCATAGGGCGGAAGAGCGCCACGCAAATCTTGAGTCGGGTCCCTTACTGCTCGACCAGTTGAAATAGCATAACGAAATATTTGCCCGGCAAGCCTTAATACCCGATGGGCAGTCTCCAGTGCCCCTCGGCTCTCAATTCTGCGGACGACAACGAGAATTTCAGGGGGAGTTATCTCTGCTACTGGTCTATTTTTAAGGTAAGGGAAAAGGTTTTTCAGGAGTCGGCTCCAGGTAACTTTCGAATGGCTGGGTGCGAGGGTTGGGCTGAATCGCATAAACCATTCCCGAGCAATTGCCTCGAAAGAATTTGCACCACGTTCACGGCCCGTAGCGGCCTCGGCCTGCCTGGCTGTTGAAGGGTTTATTCCATCGGCAAGAAGTGTTTTTGCAGCCTCGCGCTTTTCACGCGCCCTTGCAAGTGATACTCCCGGGTATTTTCCGAGGCTGATCTCACCTGGCTTACCTTCATGGCGGAACTTTAGCCGCCACAACTTTGATCCGCTTGTGGTCACCAATAGATATAGGCCACCACCGTCGAAAAGGTAGAGATTTTTAGTGCCAGGCTTAATAGCTCTCAGCTGCGTATCGGTTAATGGTGGGATTTTGCGTGCCATTGAGTAGAGCCTCTTTTTTAAAGTATAACCTCTACCGATAAGTCTACTCAAAAACTGTAGATATAGCTAGGTCTTTTTAGACAAACACAGACGACTAAAAGACGAAAATCCGCTTTATCAGCGGATTTTCAGATCTTGCTGGTCTTTCTGAGACCACTCACAAGTGGAGGCGGCGGGAATCGAACCCGCGTCCGAAAAGGTTCACAGACACCGTCTACCATTATATCCTGCGTTTATTTGTTTAAGATTTTCGTAACCCACAGGCGGGTCTCTACTCATCCGATCCGTCTGGTTTGTCTCGACCTGATACCCCAGTGGCCCGCTATCAAGTCCAGCCAGTTTTAATGTCGGCCTTCCCGGTGCTTACTGGCAGAATCATCCGGGGGACCGTCACAGCGCGCTTAGGCTGCGAGTGCTAAGTCTTCGTTAGCAGTTAATTGTTGATCGATTTTTTGCGAGGCCGTTCGATCAACCTCGAATGGCAGGTGGCAGCTCACACTCCCCGTCGAAACCAGGTCGCCCCCGGTTCGATGATTGTACAAACAACCACTGATAATAGTATAGACCAAATCTGCTCATAAAGCAAGAAAGAAGTAAACAAAAGCTGCTCAGAACGCACTATCTGACAGGTAAATAACCGATTGGAAGACCCTTGTCATCTATGTTAACCATGTAATACTGGTTCTGTGTGTCATCGAAAACCAGAAAAGCATCCTGGCCAGCCGGCTTGGTCTGGCCACCCCAGGGAGACTGTATGGTCACTTCAGTTTTTACTGCATAACCCAGCGCCGACATGCGGATCATTCCCGTTGGTTCGACCTTCAAAGCGCCAGTTAAATGCAGTTTCTTGTCGGAAAGCAAAGTGCTGACCTCGGGGTGACTGCTAAGAGCTTTCCAGAGTTTGGCATTTTTGCTCGCGACTTCTGCGATCGGAACAGACCTATACTTCTGATCAAAAACATTAAGATCAATGATGTAAAAATCAGGTTTGTCACCGTTCATCTGAAGAGCAACAATAGAAGCACGGTTGGCTTTAATGTATTCGTCGCTATATTTAGTGTTGTCGATGCCGCCAAGATACTTCTGAATGACCCCTGGAAGGCGGCCAAAGCTAGACACAGTCAGCACATAGCCGACAATCGGGCGATCTTTAACGAACTGCAAAGTTTCCGGCGAATGCTTCTTAACCAGAGAAACAATCTGAGCCTGCGTCTGAATCTCTTTGAGCACCTCTGCGTTGACAGCAGAAACCAGCATCAGAGTGAACAACAACAGCATCACGAGTTTTTTCATTCTTTGTCCTCCGTTAAAACTTTTTACAATGATACCATTTCAGAAGTTATCACGGAGTTCTTTTATTTTAACCCACTGCTGACGCCATACCGGCGGTTCGAAAGGGTCGGGCCAGAACTCAGTCTGCCTGACAATCAGACCGTCTTTGACCGTATGAAATGTTATTACCCGCGCATGAACAGCACCATCGGTGACCTTGACATCAGTAACAACAGCATCACCTTCGCCGACAAGACTAACGATGTCAAACCGCCAGAGACCGGCCGACGGGTATCTTGTGTTTATCTCGGCAAAATTATCGCGACCGCAGATTACTTCTGAAGACTGCGGCCAGTAGCACTCAAAGCCATCTGCCAGCCACCGGCCGGCTGCGTGAAAATCGTTTGCCCGCATGGTTTCCCAAAATGATTCAACTACTTCGCGAGGTGTCATGCAACCGCTCCCTGAAATGGTTTTGTATAGTCTAAAACACATCGCCCCATCGACAATAAGCCGACGGGGCGATGTGTTGCGAGTATTGCTACTCTAAGTTACTTATTCAGACCAATTTTGATGATTTTTTTGGCCGGGGCAACTGCTTTTTTAGCTGGGGCTTTTTTGGCTGGAGCCGCTTTGGTAACGACTTTGACTGCCTTTTTGGCTGGAGCTTTCTTGGCAACAACTTTTTTAGCTGGAGCTTTTTTTACAGCAGCTTTTTTGGCTGGAGCTGCTTTCTTTACAACCTTGGCGGCAACTTTTTTAGCTGGAGCCTTTTTTACTGCGGCCTTTTTGGCTGGAGCAGCTTTCTTTACGACCTTGGCGGCAACAGCTTTCTTGGCGGGAGCCTTTTTAACTGCTGCCTTTTTGGCTGGAGCTGCCTTTTTGACGGCTGGCTTGGCTGCGGCTTTTTTTACAACCTTCTTTACTGCAGGCTTCTTCACATCAGCAGCAGCCTTTGCAGCAAGGGCCTTTTTCTTGGTTTCTTCAGCCTTGGTCTTAGTCTTGGAAATCGCCATAATTCCTCCTGGAAATTGAAAAAATATTGGTTTAAAAACCTTATTTACAGTTTAGAGCCGCAAGTGCCTGGGATCTTTCGAACAAAGTTCATGCGATCAGGACTCAAGCATTGCAGAAGTATAATGAAAACTTTCAAGTTACACAACCCTGAGTTGATCATTAAACTTCTTGAGTAATTATCGGCTACCCGCATCGCTCGCGTGATAGGTAAAATTATTTTTTTTCGAGAACCTGAAAAAAAACTCACAAAACCAGCATCCAGAAAGCATTTACATAGGGCACGTTTTTTACGGTCACGACACGACATCCCCAGACAAGCTTGCAAACATGTACTCGCCGGCAGATTTACCAACCTTCATAAAACCGCTGTTACAGAGCGTATTCAGCAGAAGAATGCAAAATTGAAGACCCGATTAACGATATCGCGCGAAATTGCAGCGACTTACATTCGTGGCAACACGCTGAATCTACCGGGCAGAGAACGCAATTTTGAACGCGACAACAACTCTCGCCGCCATGAATACCAGACCAGTCAGACAAGCTTCACAAGCATTTTTGACCGTTAAAACACCAGGTCCCACGTCAGAACGAAGCTACTTGTAAACGATAACAGCGACGACAAAGACAGGCTTTAGGTCTGAATCTGGTCATTAAAAAGTTTGCGCGCAACATTCTTAAACAGCCTGTTCAAGCTATGTTCGCTGTGCTGTTGTTTTTGCTGCCAATGTTGTAATATCTTAACGCCAACTTATACACAAAGGTCATTACCATACTCTTGATCTTGGTATTATTTTGTGTTACAAATATACAGCTACACCGAGGGGTTTAATTATGAACAACGACAACAGCAGCGAACCTCAAGGCTTTATTGCCGGCACCGTCAGAGCATTTCTGACCGGACCGCTGTCGATATTGCTGATTGTATTTGCCGTGATCGCCGGAACCATGGCGATCACACTGACTCCACGTGAGGAAGAACCACAAATTGTGGTGCCGATGGTCGACATCTACGTGGCCTTTCCCGGCCATTCTCCGCGCGAAGTCGAAGAACTTGTCACCCGACCGCTCGAAAAGCTGATGTGGCAGATTGATGGCGTTGAGCATGTTTATTCAATGAGCCGACGCGACCAATCCATGGTCACCGTCAGGTTCTATGTCGGGCAGGACCGCGACCGAGCCATGGTCAAGATCCGCGACAAAATTGATGGCAACAAAGATATTGTGCCACCGGGAGTTCAAAACTGGGTAGTCAAACCTGTCGAAATCGACGATGTGCCAATTGTGACTCTCACGCTTACTTCACCCGAAGCCAGCCCGTCTGAATTGCGCCGTATCGCGGAAGAAGCCGAAGCACGCCTGGCCAGTGTGCGCAACGTTTTCAGATCTGAAATCCATGGCGGTTATCGCCGAGAATTCAGAATCGAAGCCGATCAGACCAGAATGCAGGCACGGGGCATCTGCTTCGGCGACATCTTTATGGCGGTGGCCGGCAACAACCTCGTTGCCGACAGCGGGCGCATAATCGAAGGCGAAAACAGCGTGCGTATTCTCGCCGGCAATTCTATCAAATCAGCGGCAGAAATAGCACGCATACCAATCAGAGCAACAGATGGCCGCGCTGTGTATATCGAAGATGTTGCCAGCGTTCTTGACACCGTAAACGAGCCAGAATGGTATCACCATTCGACCTGGGGCGACGCGGCACAGCGAAACACAACCGGCGAACGCCACCCGGCCGTAACTCTCTCTTTCAGCAAGAAAAAGGGAACTAACGCCGTTAACGTTGCTCGCGAAATCATCGCCGAAGCCGAAAAACTCAAAGGCAAGGTCATTCCACCCGAAGTCGACATGATCATCAGCCGCAATTATGGCGAAACTGCGAACGACAAAGTTAACGAACTGCTGTCGAGCATGCTTTTCGCTATTCTCACGGTTGTCGGCCTGATGGCTTTTACCATGGGCTGGCGGGCAGCTGTAGTTGTCGGCCTTTCGGTGCCAGTAAGTTTTGCGCTGGCACTGTTTATTAACCTCGTCGCCGGTTTCACGATCAACCGGGTCACTCTCTTCGCGCTGATCCTCAGCCTTGGACTGGTAGTTGACGATCCGATCACTAATGTCGACAACATTCAGCGCCACCTGCAGATGGGTAAAGAGCCTCCTGAAAAAGCTACCGTAACAGCGGTCATGGAAGTTATCGTTCCAGTAATCATGTCGACACTGGCGATCATCGTATCATTCACGCCAATGTTCTTCATTACCGGAATGATGGGGCCATATATGGGCCCAATGGCGATCAACGTGCCACTCACTGTAACCTTTTCTACCCTCTGCGCATTAACCTTCGTGCCATGGGTCGGATACAAACTCTTAAAGGGCGCCAGCAGCGCAGGGGGCGAGCAGAATGACGGTGTTCCGCCATGGATAAGGCGCTTCTACCGCTGGCTCATTTCGCCATTTCTACAGCGCCGCAACGCTATTCTTCTGATGATCGCAATCTTTGTAATGCTCGGCGCTTCCGGGTTGCTGCTGCTGTTCAGAAAAGTGCCGCTCAAGATGCTGCCATTCGACAATAAAGATGAACTGCAGTTGATCGTCGACATGCCGGAAGGATCTTCGCTTGAATACACCGACCGTGCCGTGCGCGAGTTCGAGAAATATCTCGCACGTGTTAACGAAGTCAAAAGCGTGCAGTCTTATGTCGGCATTCCCGCGCCTATCGACTTTAACGGCCTGGTGCGCCACTATAACCTGCGCCGAAACAATAACAATGCGGACATTCGCATCAATCTGGCGGAAAAGGGCAGACGAGTACAGCAGAGCCACGCGATCGCGCTGCGTCTGCGCAACGACCTTACCGCCATCGCTGACAAATATAATGCTGTGGTCAGCATCGTTGAGATTCCACCGGGACCGCCAGTTTTCTCGACGCTTACTGTCGAAGTCTACGGCGATGAAGACCGCAGTTACGAAGAGATCCTTGCCGGCGCAGAATTTCTGCAGAAACAGCTTAAGGAAGAGGACGGCGTTCATATTGCTCAGATCGACAACATGAACGAGAGCGAGCATGACCGCATCGTCTTTGTGCCTGATGTGCAGAAAGCAGCTATGCATGGCCTTTCGGCTACATCAGTTCAGCAGGCACTTACGCAGGCAATTCGAGGAAGCATTGTCGGCATAGGGCATGTCGCCAACGAGCGCGAGCCTGTGCTCATTAAAATCAGGCTGCCGCTGGCCGCCCGCAACAATCTGCAACGCCTGAGCGAAATAGGACTGCGCGACAGTTCGGGCCGCCTGGTCGCTCTCGGTGAACTTGGTGAATTCAAAATCGAAAAAGAAGAACAGGTCATTCAACACAAAAATCTGCGCCCGGTAGTCTTTGTTACAGCTGAATGCGTCGGTCGACCTCCTGCCGAAATCATCTTCGACATGCATATGCGTCTTAAAAAGAACCCGCTGCCGCAAGGCATTTCCGCTGAGTGGGCCGGAGAAGGCGAATGGGAAATCACCGTTCGCGTTTTTCGCGATCTCGGTATCGCCTTTGGCATAGCGCTGCTTGGCATCTACCTGCTGCTTGCCGTGCAGATGAACAACTTCGTCATGCCGCTGCTGGTTATGTCGGCGATTCCGCTGACCATTATCGGTATCGCGCCGGGGTTCTACCTGCTTAACCTGGTTGCTGCCGATGTTGTCGGCGGTTACCCCGACCCGATATTTTTTACCGCGACAGCGATGATCGGCATGATCGCGCTGGGCGGCATAGTTATCAGAAACAGCGTGGTTCTCATCGAGTTCATTCAAGATTCGGTAAAGCAGGGCAACAGTCTTGAAGACGCGATACTGGAAAGCGGCGCTGTGCGTTTCAGGCCAATCATGTTGACCGCTGCCACCACATTGCTGGGTGCCTGGCCGATTACACTCGACCCGATATTTTCGGGTCTGGCATGGTCGCTTATCTTCGGCCTGCTTGCCAGCACCGCGTTTACCATGCTCGTAGTTCCGACCATATATTACTTCAGCCAGGCCGGCGCCCAGCCCGCCAAGGCCAGCACAACTGACAAGGAGATCAAGTCATGAGTGAAGCCCAGAATAAGACACTTATCAAAACCAGGTTTGCGGGTTATATCGGACCGGTTATCGGTGTTACTGCCCTGCTCTTTCTGATGATGTTTCAAGGCGGATTCTTTGCTACCGGGCAGATATTGCCAGGTATCAATCTCGAAAAGCCAGCTGAAACAGGAGCCGCCATCACCGTCGAAGAAACCTTGCGGCCTGATTATTACACAGCGATCGGCACTGTCAGAAGTCGCAACGAGATCGATATCATGCCGCGCATCGTGGCGCGAATTGTCGAAATCAAAGTGCGCAGCGGTGACCGTGTCAAGGCCGGCGACGTTCTCGCCATACTCGACGCCCAGGATCTGACAGCCGGAGTCGCGCAGAGTCAGGACCAGTTGCGCGCAGCTAACGCAGCAGTCGCGGCGGCTGACGAGCAGGTCAAGGCAGCAAAAGCAGTTCTCGACATGGTCAGCAAAGACCTCGTGCGAAACAAGTCACTGTTTGAACAAAATGCTATTTCGCGACGTGAGTATGACCAGGCGATAACCGCCCACAAGCAGGCAGAAGCCGGGTTGCAGCAGGCCAACCAGCAACGTTCTGGCGCGGCGGCAAATGCCGCCGCGGTATCGCAGGGTATCAGACAGGCACAGGCCGGGCTGGGCTACGCCACGCTTAACAGTCCGATCGACGCGCTGGTAGCCGAAAGACTCGCTGATCCTGGTGATCTTGGCAACCCGGCTTCGGTAATGCTCAGGCTGTTTGACCCGGAAACCCTGCTGCTGGAAGTACCGATTCGCGAAGCGCTGGTAACCGAAGTAGCCACCGGTTCAAGCGTAGAATATGCTGTACCGGCCATGAAGGCCAGCTATCAGGGTACAGTCCGCGAAATAGTTCCTGCAGTGGATCCGCACAGTCGCACATTTCTGGTAAAGGTCTGTATCGACAATGCAGGCGGCCTGATGCCAGGAATGTTCGGTACAATCAAGATTCCGCTCAAGTCCAACAAAAAAGTCATAACTGTTCCAGAATCTGCTATAATCAAAACCGGCCAGCTCGAATCGGTTGTCGAAATCATCGATGGTCGCTTGTTGAGAAGGCAGATCAGAAGTATCGATGCCGGCAACGGCATGCGTGAAGTAGTCTCCGGACTCAGAGCCGGGCAGACAATCCAGGGAAGTCCCAGAAACTGAAAAAGTTTCTGCATATATCAACAATATCATTCCAGGAGGAAACGTAAATGAGCAAACAATTAAAGGGAACCAAAACCGCCGAGAATCTCATGAAAGCTTTTGCCGGCGAATGCCAGGCCCGCACCCGCTACACTTATTATGCATCAGTAGCCAAAAAAGAAGGTTTTCTGCAGATCGCCGACATCTTTATTGAGACTGCCGAAAACGAAAAAGAACATGCCAAGATGTTCATGAAGCAGCTTCTCAAATATGGTATGGACGGCGAAGTGGTAGTTATCAACGATGCTGGTTACCCGGTAGCTTACGCCGACACTCTCAAGAACCTGCAGTATGCTGCTGATGGCGAAAAGGAAGAATGGACGTCACTGTATACCGGCTTTGCTGACATTGCAGCCCAAGAAGGTTTTGCCGATATCGCTGCCGTCTTCAAAAATATCGCCAAGGTCGAAGAAAAGCACGAAGCGCGTTATCGCAAGCTGCATGACAACGTACAGAACCACACTGTCTTCAAAAAAGACGGCAAGGTATACTGGAAATGCAACAACTGCGGTCACATTATTGAGAACATCGAAGCTCCGCCGAAGTGCCCGGTTTGCGATCATGGTCGCGAACACTTTCAGGTATGGGTCGAAAATTACTGAGACCACTGTTTATAATTGAGACAAAGGGCCGCCGGGAAACTGGCGGTCTTTTTTTACCTGGCGACTGTCATGTGTTAAGATAAAGCAATGAGAGAGTGGCGAGAAGGCAATGTTTTCAGCAGATACCGGCTGCTTACCTGGCTGGGCGCTTTTATCTGCTTTGCGCTGATTCCACTATGGCTCTTGAACGCTCTCATCGACAATACTCTGCGTCTCCGCTACGAAGAAGAGCGCCAGCATGTATTCATCGAGATGAACAGCCGGCTTGATTTTCTGAGTCAGCACGTCGACATTGCATTTTACCTGCATAAACTGCTCAAACAGCATGTTGACCGCGCAGACCAGCATGTAAGCCCGATGCAAAGCCTCAAAGCAAGCATAACGGCAATCAAGAAACGCCATCCCGGGCTGTTTAAATTTATCGTCTGGGATGCCAGAGGTCAGACAGTAGAGTCTTTAACCGACGAGAAAAGCTACAAATACATAGTTAACAATCTCGGCAGCTTCTTTGTTGAGATTGCTCAGCACTGCCGCAGCGAATATCCTGGATTTCCCGAATTGCTGACTGTGGTCGAGAAGCGCCTTAACCTTTTCAGAGCCTATCTCGGACGCTTTCTGGTTTCTTCTCACCTGCGCTATCCCTTTCAGAAAGGCGATCACGGCAAGTTCATTCTTGGCGATGCTCCAGATCGCTTTCCGCTGTTCTGGTTTGACTCACGCGCTGACTTTACCATCTTCTGTGCTGCCAACCCACAGGAAGAACACCGGCATATCGGCGTAGAACAAGCCCTGAAAGAGCTTAACAGCATTGGCGGTGACATCAGCACCTCGTTCATCGACCTGCGCCAGATCAATGAACAACAGGCCAGCAACGATTTTGACCAGCTTCTTCTCCTTGAACTTGGCAAGTTTGAAAATGCTTCTCTGCCACATCGCGAACTGAACGACCATCTGGTCGCTTTTAAGCTTCTCGATCCTTATCTGCGAGGCTACTGCGTAATCAACCGACAGGACCTGCCCCACGGTTATCCGCAACGGCTCAAGGCAGTATTTTTCGCACGTCTGGCGACTGCACTGCTACTTATACTGTTTATCTCATATTGTTACAGTCTGCGTCTGACGCGGGTCAACTTCTCGATCAGAACGCGCATAGCACTGTTGTTCATTTATGCTAACGGTCTGCCGCTGCTGATTCTAGGCACAATCGGCAACGAGTATATTCAGCAACTTGAAGGTTCATTGTTGCACGCAACACACAGAAACCAGGAGCGACTTCTCGAAGAGGTCGATGCCGGATTCAAAAGATACCGCAGCGTTCTCGAAACCAGGGCGCGCGACGCTCTGGCGTCGTATTCTGCAGAAGTCCAGAATCGTGTTCCAGACAGCAACGATATTCCGTTTTTTAAAAACCTGATTGAGAATCTCAACGCCGAAGAAGCTTATGTTCTGGGAACAGACGGCGAAATACTGATAGGGCAACGTCGGGCGCGCAAGGCGCAGTCACAGACCATTCTAAAAATATTCGCAGCGCATTCCCTGCACTTCACCAACCGCGCCGTTGACGATCTGACAACTGAAAGGATCGGAGAACACAGGACCGCCTCCTATCTTGAGATGTCCAGGGAAGCAATGAGCAGAGAAGGCATGGGCATGTTCAGATCATTTCTGCATGTCACCGGCAAGGTAGAAAAGTTTTCGTTCGGTACAGAGCTGAGAATGTGCTACATGACCTTCTTTGGCAATCCTGAAAAGCGCTGGTTTCATTCGCTTCTGATCATGTCGTGGCTTGACAACCAGGTTCAGGAAGCGTATGCCGTGCAACAGGCCGAGGAATTGAACCGCGGCCGTGCGGGCAAAACCTTTCTCGCCGGACTGGCTCAGCACAGCGGCAGCCTTATTGGCAATAGCGCAATCGCCGAAGCCAAACTGCGAAAGATTCTGCACAAAGCCTTCAACCTGCAGTCGGTGCATGAGAACGCCTTATATCATGAGGGAAAACGCTACATAGTTTCTGCTCTGGCCGGCCGTCAGCTTGACAACCTTTCTCTCGCCGCGATTGTATCTGCCGATGAGATCGAGAAAGCGGTAAAGAACGCGCAGATACAGCTGCTATGGCTGAGCATGATCAGCCTGTTTATCGTCTCAGGCGTCGTCTACACCCTTACCAGACAGTTTCTGGAACCGGTCAGGCAACTGACCGAATCAGTAAAACAGATTGGTCGGCGTAATTTCGGGTTTCGTAACAGCATTTCGAGCACTGACGAATTTGGTGATCTTGGCAGAGTGTTTAACTCAACCATGGCGGGCATGCACGAGCTCGAGGCCGGCAGAATTATTCAGGAAACGTTGCTGCCGCAAGCGCATTATCAAAGCGGCAATATCGAAATATACGCGAAAAGCATCTCGATGACCAAACTGGGCGGCGATTACTTTGACTATTGCACGCCAAACCCTGGAGAAACCGGGGTCTTCATGGGCGATGTCGCCGGGCATGGCATTCCGGCAGCGCTGATCATGGCTATGGCCAAAGCGATTGTTCTCATCGACAAAGAAAGCCTGCATGACCCGGCCCTTCTGCTCACGTCTCTGCATAATGTACTTTTCCGTCTGAAAAGCAGCAGCTTCAAACGCATGATGACCTGCCAGTATCTGGTAATGAATGAGCAGACCGGCGCCTGCAGTTTTGCCAACGCCGGGCATTGTTACCCGATCATTGTTTCAGACGCCGGCGGCACATCAAGTTTTGCAGAAATCGTCGGGTCGCCGGTCGGTATTACAAAACGGGCACGTTACGAAAACCATAATCTTGACATAAGGCCGGGGGACACCCTGATACTTTACAGTGACGGCATGCTCGAAGCCAGAAACCCGCAGAATACTGAATATGGCCCGGAGAGATTGCTTACTCTCGCCAGAAGCGCCTGGCACAAAGACATTCAACAATATTACACTAATCTTTACCAGGCTAATCTCGATTGGTCAGTAAAGGTAGAGGATGACATCACAATAGTTCTTGTCCGCTTTTCAGGAGACTCCGCAGCATGACACCAGACAGCAGCCTAAAGAGAATAGGGACCTGGCTGTTACAGACGGCCGTTTTTCTGCTGATTCCGGTCTTTCTGCTGTATGCTGGCCTGAGCCACATCGATCAACTCAGATACAACGACAGGCTGCTGGCGGTAGAACAAAAAATAGAAGAAACCCTGGCAATTTTTTCGACACATGCCAACGCCGAGGAATTTCTGGCAAGAACCTTTCGCCGGGCATTTATAGACATGAGCAAAGGCGACCCGGAAGCGATCATTAAAAACTATCACCACAGGCTGGCTGGCGGGTTCGATTATATGCTGTGGGATTATTCTGATCGCCTGCTTGCAGGCACAGTAGATCCCGGCAATTATAACGGCGACTGGAAACAGTGCTTGAATTCGATCAGATCCGTGTTTTCCGTCAGGTCAAACCATTTTGAGCCTACCGACGAAGATATAATTAACGCGCGCCGGCTTTTAGGGCCCCAGATGCTGCTTTCGGCGCTCCCTGAATGTCTTTCTGAAAACAACAAAGTCCTGCTCATGCACGACAGCAGCGGACTGGCACCAAGGTATTGGATAGCCGCCCACCAGGGTCTTGTCCTGATTGCCATGGTCAAGCCAGAGGCAATCAAAGACTCAATTCATGGATTAAACTACTACCTCAATTATCTGCACACCAGTGAAACTCCTTTCATAACCGGCTTTGTCAAAAAAGATCAGATAGTGAGCAGCGGCAAATTGCCAGACCAGGAGCAGGCAGTCGAAATACTTCAGCAGCATAGCCTTAGAAACGGCCTGAAACTGGAAACCGGTCAAGCACACTACTTCATGCGAATTGTCGAAAAAGATCTCACTCTGTTCGCCTGCGCCGGCAAAGAGTCTCTGTCAGCCGGCAGATCAACTGCCCCGATGATCTGGCTGCTGCTGCTATTGCTGTTGCCATACCTTGTCTACAGCGGGTTCGCTGCGGGCAAAAACACAAGCATGCGCCTGTCGATTTCACGCAAGTTGCTGCTGCTGTTTATTTACTCGAATGGTCTGCCGCTGAGCATGCTGTTTTTCGTCGGCTACGACTACCTGGCTCAGAAACAGCATGCCATGTTTGACGACATACACAGCCGGGGAACCAGCTTCTTAAAAAACTTTGACGAACGCTTTAAATCCGAAGAAGCACTGCAAATATATCGTGCCAGACGCGCGGTTGCTGACCTTAAGAACTCGTATCGCAAACACGGTATCACAGCTCCGCCATTCAAAGTGTTTGTTGATCGACTTAGACAGGATCGCGACAGCCGCAGCGATATAAGGATTTTTATGGTAGCCAGCGCCGCAAATTTTATCGGCACCCGCGAGGCGGTTTATATTGACAAACAGCGCATACCGATCAGCGATGAAATCCTCAGCGATAAGAATCTCCGAAAAAAGGACGAAGAAGCGCAGGCCTTTACCGCACTCATGCGCTATATGCTCTCCCACCTGAACGGCGAACCGGCAGATACCAAGTCGGCCACCGAAATCGAAATGCTGGCCGAGTCAATAATGCAAAAATCTCTCATGGAAGTGCAGAATGAATTTCTGCAGGCAAATGGCCAGATCACGCACATGGGCCTTGGAATCAGGCGAAGCCCTGCCTATATTGAGCTTATCTCGCAGGAGTCTGGCAACAAATACGATTACCTGCTGATGACAATCTGGAATACCGACGTTCTGGAAGCCAGTTACATCGAGCATCAGTTTCTTAACGCCAGTCGCAATATTGACGATCTCAAACTCGGCGTCATCAACGAAGAATCCGATCTGTATATTCCATCAGAACTCTCTGCTAATGAATTACTGCGTGAGTATGCCCGTCAGTTTACGCATCGCCCGGTTCCGCCAAGGCAGTTTATCAGCCTCGACCATCAGGATTATCTGATAATGGGGTTTCGCGGCAAATACCTGGGCAATTTTAACCTGTTCGGGCTATACCCGGCCAACGAGATCAGAGAACAGATATATCGTGAAAAGAGCCGTCTTGTCAGCTTTGGCATCGTTTCACTTTTGCTTGCGCTGATTCTTGGTCAGCTTCTGTCATACAGTTTTCTGTTTCCGCTGCGCATTCTTGCGGAAGGGGCCGAAGCGATTCAGCGGCGCGACTTTGAAAAGCGCCTGCCTGAGCTTGGCCGCGATGAATTCGGCGAAATGGCACAGGTTTTTAACACCACCATGATCGACCTCGAAGAACTCAAGGTCGCCGGAGCAGTTCAGGAACATCTTCTGCCCCGCCAGATTCCCGATTTTACCGGTTGTCGAATCCATGCCCAGAGCTTTTCACGGGGTGATCTTGGCGGCGACTATTACGACTGCTTTTCGTATAAAAACGACAGTTTCTGCCTGCTGACTGGAGATGTTTCGGGCCATGGCGTGGGCGCGGCGATGATAATGGCCATGGCCAAGGCCGCCATAATGAAACTCGACAATCTTCATGATGCACCGGCCGAACTGCTGTTGAAAATTCATCAACTGCTTGCCGCAACAGGTCAGCAACAGCTGAAAACCATGGCCTTTCAGTTCTTCAACATTGACATGCAGACACGAAAGGCTCTCTACAGCAATGCCGGAAGCTGGCCGCCACTCCTGGTAAGCCATGACCAGAAGCAGATCAGCGAAATTTCGCTGCCGGGGCCACGCCTGGGTGCTCTGAAAAAGCCCCAGTTCAAAACGGTCGAGATGGCATTTGCAGCGGGCGAAAGCCTGCTGCTCTACACCGACGGACTCATAAAAGCATTAGACATCCGCGGTCAAATGATCGGGATCGAAAACCTGAAAAAGCTCGCAATCCAGAGCTATGATCCCTGCCCGCACAAGTATTTCGAACGATTCATGGCCGCACACCAGCTGATGACAGGCAATCGCGAGCTTCAGGACGACACCACCCTGATCATTGTTGTTTTCAGCTGACCAGAAGTTTCTATTCACTTATCCTGCATCGGGCTAAACAGAGTCGCCCGGTAGTTTTTGTATTTACCGTATTTTGCTAAATCGCGCGCTTTGCGGTATCCTTAAACGGATTTTATCTGTTAACAGGAACTGACCTATGGTATGGCTGGCGGGTAAAAATGAGCTCTAACGCGCAACTGCCGCTGAATCGCAGATGGCCGATCGCCTTCTGGAGCGGAATGATATTGTGCTTCGTAATTTTCCCGCTTTTTCTGCTTGATGTCGGGCTGGACAGTCTGCTCTCAACCAGACAGAGCCTTCAGAAACAGGAACTATATCGCGCGCTCGAGCAGAACCTCGAAAAGCTTCTGCAATACCGCAACAGCCGGCACTTTCACCACGCGCTCCTTAAGCGGGTTTTTGACATAGCAGAAGCAAATCAGAACCCGGCCGGTTATCTAAAAAGTGCTTTGGCACATTTAAAAGATAAGAACCCGGGCATGTTCAGATTTATCGTCTGGAATGCCAGCGGTGAAATCATTGAAGATCTTACTGACGAAAAGGGGTTTCGTTACATAGTAAAAACCCTGTATGAGGTGTTCAGTGAGATAACAAAAGACAGCACAGCGAACTACCCTGGTAACCCTGAACTTCTGCCGGTTATCGAACGTCGCATAAATATTCTGCGCAGTTATCTTGGGGCATTCCTGGTGCCCGAGCATATGAACCTGCCCTTGTTGCGAGCCAGTCTCGGCGAATGTTTAATCGCATCTTCAGATCAGGACAAATCGAATTTCTGGTATCAGATCGGCGAAAACATTGGCCTGTTCGCACAGATCAGTCACGAGGCAGTAGAATCGACGCGATATCTCGAAAAGCTGGTAGCCGGCATAAACAAAGCATCTAAGCCAGGATATCAGATCGGTATCATCGAACTTACCAGCGAAAATGTGGTGTTCACCGGCAGCGCACTCGCCGCCTCAGAAGAAATACTCATAGAACTCAAGAAATTTCAGCATTTTTCGGAACCCCGGCTTGAGACCGAAAATTATCTGATACTGGCGCGAATGGTAACGCAATCGATAATGGGATTCAGTCTGGTGGAAAAGAAGGGGCAACTCATCAACGTCGGGGCGGCACGCATAGCGATTCTTTCATGCGCTATACTGCTTATTATACTGACAATCGGGGCTTTGTATCTCTTTTTCAGAAGAGCCGGCCTGGTTTCAATCAGATACAAGCTGGCGATTTTGTTCATCTACGCAAACGGTCTGCCGCTGATGATTCTGGGGTTTCTTGGCTACGAATATCTTCAGCAGACAAGACGCCTTCTCATTGACCAGGCTCACGAGCAGACTGCTTCCCTTCTTAAAGATTTTGACGCGCGTTATGAGCTGATCAAGGCTGAATATGCCGATAAGTTGAACCGCGGCGTCGACGCCATTAATGCAGACAATACTGGTCAGTCTGTTAAACTCAATGATCATCAAGCCTTCAGAAATGCTATTATCGATACGAATCCTTATGATTTTGTATTGACTGACGAGAACGGAAAGTTCCAGTCAGGCTACCCCGGCTCTAACCGTTCAGGACTGTTTTTTGCGAACATGGGCAGGAATCTTCTGACCTACATTAACCTGAAAACCTATTCCCACCCTGACATGTTCAAAAACGTCAGAATGTCGCGGAAAAACGCAGCCGAAGATTTTCTCGGCACCAAGAAAATCGTTTTTCATCAATTTCTCCGTCGAATCAAAAAAGTAGGCCCGGAACAGATGGGCGCAGAAGGCCGACAGTATTACTGGAATTTTCTGGGCGATGTCAGGAATCGTAAATTCACTAACATCATGGTTTTGTCATGGACACATTCAGTTCTACAGCAGTCATATGTCAAGCAGCGAATCGACGAGCTAAACAAGAATGCGAGCAAGATACGCTGCTTCGCCATTGTTGAGAACAATGGCGTTACTTACCCGGAAACCCAACAGCCGGAACAGGAGATATTCAACCTTTTCAGGCAGGCTTTCAGTCTGAAAGTGGTCAGAAACGACAGCCTGAGTCTTGCCGGCAAAGATTACGCCGCCTTTGGCACCATCGGGCGCCAGCTCGACAGAATAGCTTTCGTCGGGCTGTTTCCGCTTGACAGCATCAACAGTCAGGTCAATACGCTAAGAACCAGGCTGATAATATTCGCCATGTTGAGCCTGCTTCTTACTGTCGGTATTGGCCGTCTTCTTTCTGCGCAGTTCATGGAACCGGTGAAAGAGCTCGAAAAGGGAGTTCAGGCTATCGGCCGCCAGGATTTCCGTTATCGCCTGCAGATTGACGCGCAGGATGAATTCGGACATCTCGGTTCGGTTTTTAACAGCGCTATCGAGAGTCTTGAAGACCTTGAAGTTGCCAAGATAGTTCAGGAAAACCTTTTCCCGCTTGAGAATCTTAAACAGCACGAACTCGAAGTTTATGGAAAAAGCGTTTCAATGAGTCGACTTGGCGGCGACTACTACGATTTTTTCGCGATCAACGATCACCAGATCGGCATACTTATGGGCGATGTAGCAGGTCACGGAGTGCCGGCGGCTCTGCTGATGGCTATGGCCAAAGCTTCGGTTCTGATAACCGGCGAAGAGAAAACAAAACCAGCCCAGATGCTGGCTTTGCTGCACAAAGTCATTTTCAAAATAAAAAGCAGCAAGATAAAGCGTATGATGACCTGCCAGTATTTCTGCGTCAATTCGACGAGCGGTGAGTATCTGTTTTCGAATGCCGGGCACTGCTTTCCTGCACGGATAAGGGATCGCGGCAATGATATTTTACTGATTCAGTCGATAGGTTCACCTCTTGGCATATCCAAAAGAGCCAAATATGAGGATCTCTCGGGGCAACTGGAAAGCGGCGACATTCTGCTTCTCTATACAGACGGCATTATCGAGGCGCAGAATGCCGACGGCCTCGAAATGGGCTTTGACCGCTTCAATGAAATGTTGCGGCGTGAATACAGTGAGAATCTCGAAACCTACTATCAGCGCATATTTGCAGCATATCTGGCCTGGTCTTTAAAGGCAGATGATGATATAACCATGGTTTTGATAAAGTTTGGGCAGCTGGAGACTGCAGCATGAGCATAAATAAACATCTGCAGAAAGCCTTTTACTGGTTGCTGTTCATGCTCTGCTTTGTCGGTCTGCCGGGCCTTCTCGTTGTTTATGGATTCATTTATTCAAACGAGCAAAGCAGACAGAACCAGTTGCAGAAACATGGCGAAACGCTCAGAAGTTTCTATCAAAATCTGCAGCAATATGCCAACAATGAGGCGTTCTACTGCAATTTTCTGAATGCGCGATTTTCAAAATCTTCAATTGCCAGAGAAAATGCCAGAGAAACCATTTCACAAAAACTTGCAGAGTTCAGGCAGCAGCTCAATTTTGACTATATTCTGTACAACCAGAAAACCGGCATTGCGACCAGCTCTTTTGCTCTCGAAGACGTCAAAGAATGGGAGCTGGCGGTGGATACGCTGGCCAGATACGCGCTGTCTTCTAATGCAAAAATCAGTGAAGAAGCCTACCTTGCCAGTGGTCGACTCCTGGGACCACAACTTAACCTTGAGCACCTCGATCGCAGCAGAAACCCGGAAGAGCCACACCTGATGTATCCCGACAGTATCTTTGAAAAACCCATGATCTGGACCGGCTTTGTACATGAATATTATATTACAATTCTTGTTAAAAACTCAGATCTTGAATCAAGCAATGGCGTATGGAACACTGTCAATGAATTCGTCAGCAGCACAAATGGCGTTTATCGCTTTTCAATCGCCGAAAAAAATGGCTTCAGACACTCTGATATCCCGGAGCTACATCGAGGCCAGGTTGAAGAAGCTCTTCGCCAGCATGAGCAGGGCAAACAATCTCAGATACAGACTAAAGACTTAATCGTCTTTCCCAGATTTCTCAACCACGGACTTACTGTTCTCGGATATATTGAAAAATCCAGCCTGACAAATGACCGACTGGTTCTGCCAGCCATTATTGCGGCCATTTTCTTTCTAATGGCTTCGATCATTGCCGGCAGATATTCTTATGGCCTGATAGTTCGTGAGATGCCTGATAACCTTTCTCTGCGCTGGAAGCTCCGCTTTCTGTTCTTTTTTGCCAACGGTCTGCCACTGATCGTGCTGTTCTTTATCGGCTCGGATTTTCTTGACCAGAAACGCGACAACCTGCTGCGCGAGATGCACGACAAAGGCATTCAGTTCGTTCAGGATTTTGACGAAAAAATCGAAATTGAATATGCCAAAGCTCTGACTTCCAAGAAAATTGCCGAAAAAGAATTGATCGAGAAGCTGTCTACCCAGTCATTAAATGACGAAGTAATCAAGTCTTTTACCGGAAAACTTTCGCGCAACGCCGACTGGAAAGTTGTCCTGGTGGCCAGCCGAAGTCACCTGATCGGCACAGAAGAAGGCGTTATCGATGACAAGAAGGGCATCATGCCCGAGAGCTATAAAACGGCAAGTGATCAAAGTCTTAGTCAGCGTGAGTATACGAGAAAGGTCGGGCAATTTTTCCTCGACAAGATTAACGGAACAAAAGTTTCTGACAAGGCTGCTACTGAAATAGAACTGCTGCTTGAGTCGGTAACCCAGAAACCACTTGTAAATTTCATATTTGAAATGCTGCGTAATCGCGGAAACTTTATCGAATGGGGCTTCGGCCGCAACATTCACCCATCTATTCTCGACACCATGCACCTTAAAGGCTCAAAAACAGCAGACTACTTTTTTGTCGCAAATATACGCAGATTGCCTTTTCAGCATGATTTCCTCAGCACATATATCCCGCAGGCCAACCGCAACCAGCTTGGCATGAAGATACTGGCTATCAATGATTTCCGCTATACCGTGCCTAAAGAAGCCTTTCAAGATATTAATGTCAAAGATTTTGCAGCAACATTGACTACGTATCCAGCCGATGAAATCAGGTTTATGACTTATGAGGAACAACAATATCTGGCAATGGGTTTTGAAGGCAGATATATCAAGGAATACAAGCTCATCGGCCTTTATCCGCTCGAAAAAATCGACGCGATTATCCGTAACCAGCGGCGCCAGCTCATTGTTTTTGCGATATTGAGTCTGCTGATGACGCTGGCTCTATCACAGGTGCTGAGCCAGAGTTTTCTGGTGCCGTTGCATCTGCTTACAGCCGGTGCCCATGCCATTGAAAACAAGAATTTCAAGCACCGGCTGCCCGACCTTGGCCGTGATGAATTTGGTTCTATGGGCGGCATTTTCAACGATGTCATGATTGATCTCGAAGAACTGTCGGTAGCTGGAGCCATTCAAGAACAGCTGCTGCCACAGCAGCAGATCGAAACTGGCTGTTTCAGTTTGTTTGGCCGCAGCATTGCCATGGGCGAGCTTGGCGGCGACTATTTTGATCACATCGAAATCACCAATGATAAATTCAGTGTTCTGCTTGGCGACGTTGCCGGTCACGGTGTCGGCGCGGCATTGATCATGGCCATGGCAAAGGCCGGCATCATTCAGTCTGAAGATCTGCTCGACCAACCGCTCGCTCTGCTGAACCGGCTACATGGGCTGATCTATGCTTCCAAAACCAAAAAACAGAAAAAGATCATGACCTTTCAGTATCTTTGCGTCGAAGCGCAAAACGGCAAAGCAACCTATGCCAATGCCGGAGCCTGTTCGCCAATAATCATCAGAAAAAGCCAGGATAGCGCAGAAGAACTGACTCTGGCCGGCGCCGCTCTGGGCGCCTTTAAAAAGCCGAATTATTCTGAAATTACCATAGACTTCGCGCCCGGCGACGCGATAGTGTTTTATACCGATGGAATTGTCGAAGCACGTAACAGCAGCGGTGAAGAGCTGGGTTATGACAATCTCAAGATTCTTCTGAAAAACTGCTGGAACGAAAACGCAGAAACTTTTTATAACAACATTTATCAGAACTATATGAAACATCTCGGTGACGAAGGGGCTCAGGACGACCTCACAATAGTTATACTGGTGTATACCGGCCAGAAAAAACAGGAGCCCGCGCCAGAGCATGAAACAGCCTGAATCTGCAAGTGGTGAAAAAGCCGGCCACGCGGCAAAAATTCTGCCCCTGCTGATCGGCGTTTTCTGCTTTCTGATCTTTCCTCTTTATATTATCCATTCAGGGCTCGATCATCTGTATCTGGTCAAAACCTCAGCCAATCGCCTGAACAGCCTGGCTACCATGCGCAGGAATCTTGAACAGATTGAGCAGTACAGCAATCGCTCAAGGTATCTGCACATGCTGCTCAAAAAGATTTTCGAGAGCAGCCAGACTGCTGCTGATCCGCTTGAACACCTGCGCCGCAACATCGACAACCTTAAAGCCCGTTACCCCGGTGATTTCGAATTCATCGTCTGGAGTGCTGACGGGCAGGTAAATCAACATTTAACTGACCACAAGAATTTGAGCTACATACAGAAAAAGCTTTACACTACCCTTAAAGAGGTGGCTGAGAGCCTTCTCATCGACCAGCAGACAAATATCAAAGAGCTCCCGCTCATCAAAAACCGAACGAACCTGAACCTGATCCGAAAGTATCTCGGCAAAATTTTTCTGCCCGATCATCTTAATCGCCCTTATCTGGCAGGGCAGCAGGCCGAACCGCTGCTCACTGACTTCGGCGGCAGATTCAATTCTATCTGGTATCAGATCGGCAGCAAGCTCAGTTTTATGTGCTTTCTAAGCGATCGTTTGCGGCAAAAACACGACGGACTTACGCGAATCGTCGAAGTTATCAACCGGCAGAATCCTGACTTTATTAACGGTTACGCCCTGAGCCCAGATATTGCGAGCCCGGCGACACCTGTTCCAAACCAATTGTTACCGGTTCTCTCGCGCGCGCTTGCCGAATTCGAAAATCTGTCGGAACCGGTATTCGAGAACGACCGCCTGCTGATAATGCTCGATGTCGCGCATTCTGGCGTCAGAAGCTTTTCGATGCTCGAAAAAGCACCTGAAGCGTGGTCAAGAAAAATCCTCGTAGATCAGCGTTTTACGATCATTGCCGCACTGCTTATCATTTTTCATCTGCTGCTATATTTTCATCTGAATTATCGCGTTTCTTTCATTTCGATCAGATGGAAACTCACCGGATTGTTTATGCTCGCCAATCTTGCGCCATTGTCGATTCTCGCCTTCATCGCTCAGGACTATCTCTACAACATGCGGGTATCGCTGCGTCATGAAGTTCAGGCAGACCTTCTGCGACAGATACGCGATTTCGACATGCGCTATTCGCAGATTAAAGAAGACTTTGCCAGCAGACTCAATGACTACTTCGCGCAGGTCAACCAGACCCCACAGGAGAGCAGGTTTTCGCGCGAAAAAAACCAGGAGATGTTAGATTTTATTAAATCTTTCAGGCCCGCCGAAACGTATCTGATCGACAACAATGGCAACATGGTATTCAAGGATCTCGCGATGGTTCGCGGCAGTCGCCAGAGTTCGGATTTTATAGCACAACTCGGCGCAGCCATTCTCAAGTTCAACAACGGCATAATCATCAGACGCAGTAAAACCGATATTTTCAGCGCCCTGCTGTCGCCTGACAATGCTGAATTTATCAGGGATTCATACCGTCTCGCCGGCAGAATAACCGCGGTCAACCTCGGCAATATCACCAGAGTCGGCTACTGGTATATCTTCGGTGACAGAGCAACATATCAGAACACGCATATTTTGATGATAATCTGGGACAACGACCGCTTTCAGGAGAATTACATAGATCAGTATTTTGCACAGGCCCAGAAAAACCCGCTGCAGGCAAAGTTTTTCGCGCAAAAAGTTGATGCCGGGAAAAGCTGGCCAGAGCTTTCAACCATTCCAGTACCAATCAGAAGAGAATTTGCCAGGGCTTCAGGATTTAGTGACAGCCACTCAGGAAGCTTCACTGATGCAGGCCAGCGCAGCATTTTCGCCTGCGCGCGCGGCCGTAATCTAAACCACATGCTGCTTGCTTTTGTCTGTCCCGAAACCATGATAGACAACCGCGTCAGCCACATTCGCCTCTTTATGATGATCGGCGCCTTGATAAGCCTGCTTCTGACCGTCATCATCGGGCACGCGCTGTCATCGCAGTTTCTCACACCAATTCACGGGCTCGGCGAAGGAACCATGGCTATAGGCGCCCGTCGCTTCACCCATCGCATTGCCGCCGGCGATGATGATGAATTTGGCCACCTTGCCAGCGTTTTCAACCGTGTAATCGAGGGTCTCGGCGAACTCGAAGTTGCTCGCATCGTTCAGGAGAACCTCTTTCCCGGAAATCATTTTCAGGCCGGGCCATTCGCGATTTATGGCAAAAGCGTCGTCATGACCACGCTTGGCGGCGATTATTACGACTGTTTCGAAATCGATCAGGACAACTGGGGAGCGGTAATCGGCGATGTTGCCGGGCATGGCGTGCCAGCAGGCCTGATGATGGCAATGGCCAAAGCAGGCGTTATCATGGCCTCAGACGCCGAAAAAAGAGATCCATCTGCTCTGTTAATGCGTCTGCACCAAATCTTTTTCGCTATCAAGAATGAAAAGCTCAAAAGAATGATGACCCTGCAGTATTTCGTCTTCAACCTGAAAACCGGCTTATTCAGCTTTGCCAATGCCGGGCACTGCTTTCCGCTAATTGTCAGGCCGCAACAAATGACTGCTGAATACATCGAACATGTAGCCACACCGCTTGGCATTGGTAGAAAGCCGAAATACCGCAATTATGAGTTTACAATTGCCGAGAATGAATCACTTGTACTTTACACTGATGGCATTGCCGAAGCGAATAACGCCGCCGGCGAAGAGTTCGGCTACGAAAGGCTTCGCGAACTTCTCATTACCGCTTACGACCCTGACCCGGAAATTTATTATAAACGCATTTATGATGCCTACAACGAATGGACCCACACGAACGACGATGACCTTACCCTGATCGTTATCAACCGCAGACATGAAAAATAAATCAGAAAACAACAGCTTTACTTCACGTTCAGGCCGCCTGCTGCGCTGGCTGCTGGCCGCGCTCTGCCTTATCGGCGTGCCGGCAGCACTGGTGTTTTTTGCTGTTTATCAATTTTATCAGAGCAGTGAAGACGACCTGCAGCTGAACGTAAAAGCACAACTGCAGCGCGCCGCCAGCGAAGCCGTCGCCGCTCTTGACCAGGAAGTATTCTGGAGTCGTCTGTGTTTTGAACAATTCAGCACTTTTGAGCTCGAAAAGTCTGAGTCTGAACAGGTTCTGGCATGGCTTGGCGAAATGCAGAAATTGTTTCCGGGCGAGTTTGCATTCATTGCCTGGTCACGCGATGGCAGGCAGCTGGCAAAAACGTTCAACGATGAATACAGCAATGAAGACTGGCTGCAGGTTTTCTATTATTTGAGCGAAAACCCGGGCTTTCAGGTGCATTATGCAAAACAGGCGCACGATATGGACAAAGTGCGCGAAATTCTTGGGCCACAGCTGCTCCCGGCAATGATGACCGGCCAGAACGATCCAGAACGCCATTCTCTGGTCTGGCTCGACAGTTCTTTAAAACGACCGCCAGTCGCCAGATACTTTATTGAAAAAATTGCAGTGGTTATACGCTTCGACCTTGAAAAGCTAAGACAGCCTGGCGGACTGCGTTACACCCTGCAGAAATTTGCCGAGTCAAGCAGGCTTGTTCTCGGCCTCGTCAGCAACGCCGCGGCTCTTCCGGAAATTACCTGGCAAAGTGGCGATAGCACAGGCTTGAACCGGGAGATTCTGGCAAAATGTGAAAGAGAGTCACTGAGCTTTCTTGAGCTGCCACAGCACTATCTCGGTTATATCTTTCTCGCGTCTGGAAAAAGAATTTTCGCGTTAGCCAGAAAGGAGCATGACAGCTACGCAATTCTGGGGCGCGCACTGCTGGCGGCTGTTCTTTATATTGCACTTATGCTGCCTTTTCTTATCTACAGCTGGAACACCATAGTCGCCGGCAAACCCGGGCGGGCAAACATCAAGACCCGCCTGGCCTTTCTGTTTTTCTTTGCCTGCGGTATCCCTCTTCTGGCGATGGTCGTAGTCTCGCACGAACACAATCTGCAGATGCGCCGCACCATGATCGCAGAGGCGCATCAGAATTCGACCGACACGATTCTCAGCTTCGACCGCCGTTATCTCTCTTTTCTCGACAACGATGCCGTCGCGCTTGACCGACAGTTCGACAATTGGCGCGAGAAATTTGGCAGCGAAGAGTTTACTGACGAAATGGCAAAAAAAATCGACGGTATTCTCAGGCCTTTTGCCGTAGGAAACTACTTCGTCGTCGCCAGCGCCAGCAAAAAATTAATTGATCAGGGCGAAGTCTTCACACTCAAAGGCAATCTTGATTCAGCCAGCATCGACCGTGAAAAGACCAAGGTAAAGCGCGAAATAACGACAATTGTCGAAAGCGACATTATCACCGCGAATCTGGTTGGCAAAAAGGTCATGAGCGACCTCAACCGCGTTGAGATCTCAGGCCCCGTACTCAGCAAACTCGAAATCATCGCCGAATCACTGTTGCAGCAGACCATGCTCGAAATGACCAACTCGGTTATCGGCAACCTCGGCAGCATAAATCACTGGGGCTTCGGGCGCCTCAACGACCTGTCTTTCATCAAACTCATTTCAAACTTAGACCCCGGAGTCGTCGATTACTCACTCATGGTATTCTGGCGGCCGATAAGGGCGCAAACGCGATTCATTCAAAAAGCGGTGCCCCTGAGCAACCGTAACGCGCATGGTTACAGACTGATCGCCCGCAATCGTTTTAGTGACAATTATCTGCCGGAAATTGGCAGCCAGGCGTCAGATCTGCGCAAGTTCGCGAGCCGCCTCGGCACCAGGCCGACCGAAGAAATTGAACTGATAAAATTTGCTAACGAAGATTACATAGCCGTTGGCTTTAATGGCCGTAATCTTGGGCTGTTCCAGATTATCGCGCTATACCCTCTGCGTAACATCGACCGGGTTATTGACCAGCAAAAAACCCGACTGCTGCTCTTCGTGCTGTTCAGCATCATTCTAGCTGCGAGCCTGGCGCAGATACTTGCCAAAAGCTTTATCGAACCGCTGCACGCCTTGCGCAACGGCGCGCTTGCCATCGAAAACCGCGAATTCAGTCATCGTATCAGTGGCGTCGGCAAAGATGAATTTGGTGAAGTTGCCACAATTTTTAATGAGATTATGGTTGGCTTCGAAGAGCTTGAAGTTGCCAGAATTGTTCAGGACAGCCTATTTCCGCCACCAGAGTTTGCCCACGGCCTTTTTGCCACCTTCGGAAAAAGCATCAGCATGAGCAAGCTGGGCGGCGATTATTTCGACTTTTTCGCGGTCGATGAGCAACATTTCGCGGTGCTGGCCGGCGATGTCGCCGGGCACGGCGTCGGCGCGGCGTTGATCATGGCAATGTCGAAGGCTGGTATTCTCAGCTCGCCACATCTTCTTAACGCGCCGGCCGAGCTTATGATGGCTCTGCACCGCATGATAATGATTTCAAAGAGCAAACAGCAGAAAAAAGTGATGACTTTCCAGTATCTTTATATCGACTCCAGCAACGGCAGCGGCCTGTATTCAAATGCCGGCGGCTGCTCGCCGATGCTGGTCAGGGCAAGCAACATGTCAGTCTCAGAATTTACTCTGGCCGGACCAGCGCTGGGTGCGTTCAGCCGCGCCAGATATCTTGAGAGCAACATTGAATTTGGCCCTGGTGATGCAATCATTTTCTACACTGACGGAATCGTCGAAGCGCGCTCCCCGTCGGGCGTCGAAATTGGTTACGACGGCTTTAAAAAAATTATTCAGGCCAGTTACGCTACCGACCCGCAAATTTTCTACCAGAACATTTTCGACGCTTACAGCCGCCATATCGGCAACAGCGAAGCCCAGGATGACCTGACCATAATCGTCACGACGTACAAAGCGGCTTCGAAAGCAGATCCAGCCTGAAATCAACGATTACGACGCGCAGGGCTCCACGGGGCAACCAGGTGCGGGCACGAAAAAACAAATAATTCTATTCATAAAAGATTCGTTCACAGCAAAAGACTAGACACCAGAGCTGCCGTTGTAATTGCCGGCGACAACGATTACGATTGCGATTACGCGCACGAAAAAACGAACTCCAGAACAATGCCGTCATTGCTGTTCGTTCTTTTTTCGCTTGACATTCGCCTTTTGTTCGCCTATAATTCAAGCGTAGGAAAAACTGAACGGAGGCGAATTTATGACACCCGATCCATTGACCCCCAAACAAAGATGCGTGCTTGACTTCGTTCGCCGTTTTTTCACGCAATGGGGCTACGCGCCGACTATCGCGGAAATTTGCGACGGCCTCGGCCTCGCTTCGACCGCCACTGTACACAAGCACCTCAAAATTCTCGTCGACAAGGGGCACATTGATGCTCTGCCGCGACGTTCGCGCGGGCTTTCGGTTAAATCGCAACCGGTCAGCGCCGGGCAAAGCGTCGAGATTCCTCTGCTCGGACGGGTAACTGCCGGGCAACCAATTCAGATTAACGAGATCCCCGAAACGATCAACCTGCCAGAATCGATGATTGGCAAAGGCGAGACCTTTGTACTCGAGGTGCGCGGCGAATCGATGATCGATGAGGCCATAAAAGACGGCGATCTGGTAATTGTCGAAAAACGCAATACTGCCAACAATGGCGACATGGTTATTGCCTGCATCGAAAACGAAGAGGTTACGCTCAAGCGCATTTACCGTGAAGGCAATCGGGTACGGCTGCAACCTTCCAACCCCAGCATGCCGCCAATTATCATCGAAAATCAGGATGTCACAATCAAGGGAATAGTTATCGGCGTTTTGCGCAAATATCGTCGCCACTGAGGTGCTGTCATGCGTAGGCGTATTGCCTGTATAGATCTCGATGCATTTTTTGTTGAAGCGGCACTGCTGCTGCACCCGGAGTTTCGTGGCAAACCAGTTGCGGTCGGCAGCACCGGCAGTCATGCTATTGTCTGCTCGGCTTCTTACGAAGCACGTAAATTCGGCATCAAAGCCGGCACTCCGCTATGGATCGCCCGCCAGAAATGCCCTAACCTTACCTGGCTGCCAACACCCGGCAACATTATCGACCTGTCAAACGCTGTTCACAACCGATTAAAAGAATTCTGTCCGCTGGTCGAACCCGCTTCAATTGACGAATTTTACCTCGACTTCACCGGTTGCGACCGCATCTACCCGACGAATCTCGCGATTGCCGAACGCATTGTCAAAGAGATTGCCCGCGACCCCGGCCTGCCTACAACCATAGGATTTGGCACCAACAAACTTATGGGCAAAATCGCTTCGAGTCTTGGCAAACCCAGGGGAATTCTTGAAATATTGCCAGGTGAAGAACAGGCATTTGTTTCGCACCTGCCCCTCGATGAAATCCCAGGTATTGGGCGCAAAACGGTGCCAATGCTCAATTCAATGGGAGTTTACCAGGTAAAAGACATTTTGCGTATTCCTCTCGATGCCTGGCGCGCAGCTCTCGGCAAGCCTGGCGAATATATTTTTAACTGCGCGCACGGCATCGGCGATATAAAGGTCGTTGCTGCCGAAAACAAGCCCGTGCGCAAAAGCATTTCGCATTGCATTACTCTCCCGGAGAACACTGCTTCGCGGTCTCTTCTGATGAGCTACCTGTCGCATCTCGTTGAAAAAACGGTTTACCGACTGCGCGCCGAGCAACTGACCTGTGGCTGTGTCAGCGTCAGGTTGCGTTTTGCGAACTTCGCCAGCGATGGCCATTCGATAAAAATCAACCGCACCAATGACGATCGCGCGATCTACCAGGCCGCCATCGCTCTTTTTAATCGCATCTTCAAAGATGGCATCAAAATACGCCTTGTCGGCGTTCACCTCGGAGCGCTGCAACCCGGCGCGTTTACTCCCGATCTTTTCGATTCGCTTCTACCCGAATATCGACGCGAGCTGCCCGATCTGCTGCAGATAATCAGAGCAAAATACGGGTTCAGCTCAATCGTCAGATCACGGTCAGCAATAAGGATAAGCAGATATGACTGATAATCAGATCACTCTCGGCCGCCTGCTCTCCGAAACTGCGCACTTAAACTACCAGCTTCTGCAAATGCAGATTGACCGGCTTGAATGCGAGCTGATTCCGTATATCGACCCGCTGCAGAAAATGCTCGCCAAAAATGTCGAGCACGAGGTGGTCGATAAAAACCTCTGTTTACCAACTCTTCACGAAAAACTGACCCGCCTGCACCATCTCAAATTCGAGCTGAACCAGACAGAACAACTCTGCTGCATCGCCGCGTAAACAAGTTTTTTAACTAATTGCATGTTGTTGCAAGCAAAGCTTGCCGGTAATGGTCGCCTGCGCTTATTATAGTAGTGAGGCCGGATCTTATCGGAGAGAACTTGCAGAAATCAATAAAAAGCCGGACAGCCTCACTGCTGCAATACGCCGGGCTGGTGTTTTGCTTTTTTGTGTTTCCATTATTTGTTTTCAATGCAAGTCTGGCAAGCCTTCTTGATCTAAAACTCAACAATCATAAACATCAGGTTTATCAGCAACTTTCCGACCGTCTCAAACTTCTGCTGCCATACAACGATGAACGGCGCTATTACAGCTTTGTTCTGCAGAAAATATTCAACCTCGCCACACAGCAGTCAGACCCCGCCGCCTACCTCGAAAAGGCCATAACCAGGCTGAAAAACAACCACCCTGGCCGTTTTGAATTCATTGTCTGGGATAATTCAGGCAAAGTCATCGAAAAACTCACTGACGAAAAGCGCTTTCGCTTTGTCGTTAACAAGCTTTACCTCGTCTTAAAAGAGGTCACCAATCATCTTGCCGCTGGCAACCCCGAAGAAATAAAAAAACTCACGGTCGTAAAAGACAACTTCAATCTGATCAAGCACTTTCTCGGCAGAATATTTCTGCCAGAAACGCTCAATCAGCCATATCTGGCTGACGACCAGTCCTCGCTGATTCTGGCTGACTACGGCAAAACCCGCCCATATTTCTGGTATCATACTGACGCTAAAATCAGCATGCTGTGCTTTATAGCATGGGATGCCATAGCAGACACCCGCGGCCTGCATAACATGGTCAAAGCCTTAAACGCTGGCAATAAAGATATATGTATCGGACTGGCCTCAATACACGACCTTAGCAACCCATATTTGTGCAAAAACGCCCATGTCGCCAACGAAGTAGTTATGGCTCTCGCCAGATACGAAAATTCATCAGAGCCAACTATCGAAACTGCCAACACACAAATCGTTGTACAGATGCACAACCTGCAAACACGCATATTTGCTCTACACCTCAAAAACGACGAAATTTACACGCCAGAGATCATCCGCTTGCGAGCCATTACCCAGGCTGTTGTTTTATACCTTTTAACCGGATTGCTGCTATATTTTAACTTCAAAGTGCGCCGGGCATTTTTCTCAATAAGATGGAAACTTCTGCTGCTGTTCATGTATGCGAACCTCGCGCCAATAACCGTGCTCGGTGCAATATCCTACGACTACCTGCAGAGCAGAAAAGTTGCGCTGCGCAATGAGTTTCAGCTCGAATCTGCACGACTGCTGCGCGAACTCGACAGCAGGTTCATAATTCAAAACGAAAAGTACACCCGCCAGCTGAACTCAATTGTTGACAGCATCAATGCCGAAAGCGGCAGTCAGATGCTCAACACGCAACAGATTGATCGCCTCAAAACTGCAATTCTTGAATACAGGCCATCCGAAGCGTTTCTGGTCGACCACAAAGGGGTCATACATTTTGGCATTGCTGCAAACGGCCGAAGTGTCAGCCATTCAATTTCTTACGTAAAAAACCTTGCCGACGCCATTCTCAAGTTTCAAAACCGCATTATTGTGACGGCCGACAAAGCAGATGTTCTGACCAAAATCTCCGACCCTGAGCACACAGACTTCGTGCGCAACTCTATTCGCGACAGTCGCAAAATCTGGCCAATGAGCATAGCCGACAAAATGAAAATGAGTTACTGGAACATGCTGGGCAAGCCTGATGAGTATATCAACAACTATTTCCTGCTGCTGTTATGGGATGAAGAAGAATTTCAGCGAATATTCCTCGATCAATACTTCTGCCGGTTGCCGCGCAACAACCTTATGGCCGGCGCATTTGCCAGAACCAGCAACGGCAGGCAGATTTTTCCTGACATCGCAAAGGACAGCAACGAGCTCGCAGCCTTTCTCAAAGATGCAGCGCACAGCAGCGGCAACATCTACGGCAGTCTGCAGTTTGCCGGACAAACGCATCTGGCCACGGGATGGCGTGGCAAAAACATGAACAGCACAAGCTTTATCATTGTCTACCCGATTTCAGAGATTGACGCAGAAATTGGCAAAATCACCCGGCACATTTTCGCCGGAGCAGCAATGAGCATAATCCTGACTATCATCATCGCGCTGGCTGTGGCCCGGCAGTTCCTCGTGCCGATCAAATCATTGAGTGCCGCGGCAACGGCAGTAAGTCTGCGTGATTATCGCCACCGCATAGATATTGCCGACCAGGACGAGTTTGGTCATCTCGGGCAGGTCATGAATCGCATGATCGAAGGTCTGGGCGAACTCGAAATCGCTAAAATCGTCCAGGAAAGCCTTTTTCCTGAGAAACAGCCAAATTTTCTGCCTTTTGACATTTATGGCCAAAGCGTCGCGGCAACCACTCTGGCCGGCGATTATTACGACTTGATCGAAATCGACAGCAATCGCATGAGCGTTATGATTGGCGATGTCGCCGGGCACGGAATCGCGGCAGCACTCATCATGGCCATGGCCAAAGCCGGCGTCAAAATGGCAAAAAGCGAAGAGATGCTGAATGGCGGGTTATTCATCGAAGAACTGCACAAGATACTTTACAGCCTTAAAGATGGTCAGCTGAAGCGCATGATGACCTTTCAGTATCTGCTGCTCGACAAGACTTCCGCCGGCGTCAATTTATACAATGCCGGGCATTGCTACCCGCTTGTCGTCGACAGCAGGAGCAGCGAAACAAAGCTTATCGAACTGGTCAGCATGCCGCTGGGTGTCGACCAGTCGCCGCAGTATAGTCACTGCTCAGTCAAGTTACAGCCAGGTCAGGCGTTGATTCTTTACACTGACGGGTTCATTCAGGTAAAAAACGCGACCGGAGAAATTTATGGGCGCGAACGCCTCATGCATGCCGCTCTGCATCATTACCATAAAAGTTCAGAGAGTTATTATAACGCGCTCTATCAGGAATATCTCGACTGGTCTGGCAAAAGCAGCGGCGACGACTGCACGATGATTATCATCGGCCACCCTGAAAGCTGAGGAAGAGGCAGCAATGAAGCATACTGACAAAGCAACATGGATAAATGCCGGCCAAAAATTTCTGGCCTGGCTGCTTATGGCAGTCTGTTTTGTCGGAATTCCGGCAATGCTTATTTTTACCGCTGTTGATCGTTATTGCCAGCTTGTCGAACTTGAACTTGGCAAAGATCTCAAAATGAGCCTGCAGCAGGCACTCAGAGAAACCAGTCAGGGCGCCAACATCAGCAATTACCTGGCGAAAAATCTCGACCAGCAGCTGCACAACTTTTCAATAAACCAGGCAAGCGACAGCGAAATAATCAGCTGGCTCGAAAATGAAAGAAAGACTTTAGACAACTGTCTCTCTTACATGATCTGGGATTCAGCAGGCACAAGCATTGCGCACAACACATCGGCAGACCCGCAAAGCCCCGACTGGCGCGAGGTCTTTAGCGAAATTTCGCAGGCCTGTTATGGCGGCAGAAACAGTCTTCGCGTGACACCCAAGGTTAAAACAGACCTCAGCCGGGTGCGCAGGGTATTGGGACCGCAATATGTCAGCAACATGGTCGAAGATAGCGCGAACCCGAAGACCTACTCACTCTGCTGTATCGACAGCGCATTTCGCCGGCCGCTCATCTGGGCTAATTCTTACGCAAACCGCCTGTATCTGATCTTCTTCGACCCGGCAATTCTGAAATCAGATGTGGGTATCAAAAGACTGCTTGAAAACTTTGCCCGCAGCCGGCCACAGCTATTCGGCCTGTTCAGACCAGATGCCGACGTTTCAGGTCTCTGGTCGCCCCAACCGGTTGTCAGCCCGCAAAACTTGCTGAACAGACTCAAACAGCTCGACCATGACGCGACGAGCAATCTCGAAGCAGAGAACCTGCTGTTGGCCACTGCCTTTCTAACACCAGATTTACGGGTTTTTGCCGGCATAAACAAGCATTACAGCAAGCAGGAGCGCCTGATCTACCCTCTTGCCGCTGCCAGCCTCTTTGCGGGGCTTATGCTGCCCTTTCTCATATATTCGTGGCGCATTACCATCGCCGGCAAACCGGGCTCGATCTCGATAAGGCCGCGCATAGCATTCATTTTTTTCTTTGCCTGCGCGATACCCTTCATGGCGATTTCGATCTTTGCCCGCGAGCATTACGCGCAAAAATACGATGCCAGTCTTAAGGAAACGCACCGGCGGTCGCTGGTGCTGCTGCAAAATTATGACGAGCGCATACAGTCGCTGTGGAGCAAGCTTGAATATGGCACCACACAGCATCTTCAAGAATGGATAAAAACCATGTCAGGCCGCGAGATCGATGAAGAGAGCAATCAAAAGATAGTCATGGTTTCCCGCAAACTGCTTGCCGAAAACTTTTACATTATTGCCAGCACATCAACAATAGCCGGCTCTTATAATGGAGTCGAACGTCTCAGCGAAAGTCTCGAACAGCAGGAGCGCGCTGGCGAAGAAAAGAAGCTCAATGAATTCGGCAAGCCCGTCTACAGGGGCAGCGACACGCAAAATGCCCAGATCGCCAACATTATTGGCAAGCGCATAATGAGTGAGCTCAACGGCATACAGCGCAGCACCAAAGAAGCCGATCGACTCGAACTGCTTTTTGAGTCAGTGATGCAAAGGTCATTTGATGAAATTACCCATTCATTTATCAGGGCCATGGGAGGCTTGAGTCCATGGGGATTCGGCGCAACGCTGAACCTGTCGCTGTTAAATTTTTTGTCGACAGGAGCGGATGAAAAAGTAGATTTCATGGCACTGATGATCTGGAACAGCCCGCGCGTTCAACTTTCGTATCTGCAGAAAACCATCAATGAGGTCAACCGCAATCCTCTCGGGCTTAGGGTCATAGCAAGCAATCAGCTCGACAGCCAATTCTACCCGGTAGACAGTGAGGTGCCAGCAGAACTCCAGAACTATTTCAGGCGACTGACTGACCAGCCTACCGAAGAAATCGAGATTCTGAAGCTAAATGGCCAGGAATACATGGTTCTCGGCTTCAACGGAAAGCATCTGTCACGTTATAAACTGCTGGGACTCTACCCTCTCGACAGCCTTGACCGCATGATTGCCGGGCAAAGAAATGATCTGGTTCTTTTCGCGATATTCTGCCTGATACTGGCAGCCTGGCTCGCGCAGATTCTTGCGCGCAGCTTTTTGAACCCGCTCAACAGCTTGCAGAATGCCGCGCTGGCCATCGAAAAGCGAGACTTTAAACATCGTATCGGTGACCTGGGTAAAGACGAATTCGGTGAGGCTGCCGCAATTTTTGACGATGTCATGGTCGGACTCGAAGAACTGGCAGTAGCAAAAGTAGTCCAGGAAAGCCTTTTTCCGCAAAAAGCACTGCACCTGGGCGGCTTTCGCGTTTATGGCAAAAGTCTTGCCATGGCCGAGCTCGGCGGCGATTACTTTGACTATTTCGCGGTCGATGACAATAATCTTGCAGCATTACTGGGCGATGTAGCAGGTCACGGCGTGGGTGCTGCGCTTATTATGGCCATGGCCAAAGCTGGCATTGTTAAATGCCGCGACCAGCTCAAGTCGCCAGTTAAGCTGCTTGAGCGTCTGCACGAGCTGATATATGGTTCAAAAACCCGCAAGCAGAAAAAAATCATGACTTTTCAATATATTACTGCTGACTGCAGCAGCGGCCGGGCTGTTTATGCCAATGCCGGCGGCTGTTCACCAATTTTCTGCAGCAACGGCAAGGCAGAAGAGATTGCGCTGCCAGGTGCGGCACTCGGCGCTTTCAAGAAAGCCAACTTTCAGCAGCGCGAAATTGCTTTTAAGTCTGGCGATCTGCTGGTTTTCTATACCGACGGCATTATCGAGACACGCAACCGTGACGGCGTAGAATTCGGCTACGCAAATTTTGCCAGACTGGTTGAAAAAAGCTCCGGCAACGACCCCGAAGAAGTTTACAACCGTATCTGCGCCAGCTATTACCAGCACATCGCCGGGCAACAGGCACAGGACGACCTCACCCTCGTCGTTATCTGCTACATATAATTGCCTGAATTTGTAAAGATTTAGTTTTAAGTGGAATCCTCTTGTTAAGGGCGCAGGCAGGTTTCCCATGCGCGAAAGCTTTTTTGCACACGGACGTGCTTATACAGAGTTCGGCATACGCCGTTCTAATGGCTGAAGCCATAAGAACGGCCTAATTCTGCCGAGAGCCCGAGTAAAACAAGACAAATAAGGTGATATGAAAGATGTAGTCAAAATTGCATCTAGACAAATTTCCACCAGTAACTGAATTCTTACCTGAATTTTTAAGTGTGGGCTGCAAAATCTCATTATTTACAGTATACTGGTGCAACCGTAACAGATTATCTTATCAGGATCCGCAAATGAAAATTGTTATAACCGACAAGAGCGGTAAAATACTTTACGAAGGCAGCCCAAGCCTGCATGGCAACGGCATCATAATAGGCAATGGCAATGATTGTGATATTCAGCTCAACAAAATGGGTATCGCCCAAAATCATATGCAGCTGCGCTACAACAGCGACGGGCATCTGACCCTGCAAGACCTGCAGAGCCCATTCGGCATAATGGTGAACAAAATTATGCTGCAGCCGGGCTTGATTACTACGGTCAAACCTGGCGCTTTCATTGAGCTGACCGACGACGTTTTCATTCATCTGCAGATCGAAGCTGGCGAGGCAATCCAGCCGGTAAGCGGCGAGAGAATATTTCCATTTTTCCTCAACAGTAACGAACATTTTGTGCGCCAGTGTTTCACGACAATGCGCAGCAAGATTCCGCGCCAGCATTACTCAGCCTTATCCGCTGCTGAAGGTGAGCTGGTCAGCCGTATCAAAGAATTATCTGCCGTACTCGAAGTTACCTACGCGCTTAATTCAATCAGCAGTTTTCCGCGTCTTCTCGATTTTACGCTGGAAATGGCACTGGCGGTTACCGGTGGCGAACGCGCGATGATCATGCTGTTCAACGAAGAGCTCAGCCGGCTCGAGACTGTCGCCATGCAGAATTTTGCCCAGGCCGAAATTACCAGCGACATGCAGGCAACGGCCACACTGGTCAGCAGGTGTTTTGAGAGTGGGGAATCATTGATCGGTGCGACCGCCAAATTCAGGCAACCCGGCCGACGCGGCAAAAATCCCGAAGACACCGGGATCATTTCTGTCGCCGTGGTACCGCTTAAAGAAGGCACGACTAACACTGGCGTGCTTTATATCGACACCAAACACAGTGGCAACATTCTCACCGCGCGCGCTGATCAGCTTCTCAAGGTTTTCGCAGCGCAGGCTGCTGTGGCCATAAATCGCGCCCGCATGTTCCATAACGCTACCAGCGACCCGACCACGGGAATTGCCAACCAGAACCTCTTTTTACGGCGACTCTCAGAAGAATTCTGCCGGGCGCAGCGCCATCAGAAAGATATTTCACTGATTCTCATGGATATTGATCACTTTACCGCGATTAACGAGACGCATGGCGAGAACAATGGCGACCGCGTGCTCAGGGAAGTCGGCAGAATTTTCAAGAACACCATGCGCATAAACGATCTCGTTGCCCGAACCGGCTCAGACTCTTTTGCCATGCTGCTTCCGGAAACAAGTTTCGCCGGCGCCCAGATTGTCGCGAGCAAGCTGCGCAGCACATTAAGCGGCACGAAGATCAGATCAGGTAACCGCAGCATTCAGGTCAGCGGTAGTTTTGGCATTGCCAGCAGTTCCAAGAGCACTGCCAAACCAGGCGACCTCCTCAAACTTGCCGAGAAAGCCCTTAAGCAGGCACGAAAACGTGGCGGAAACCAGGTGGCCTGATGAAACCGGCCTGTTTGAGCTATACTGCCGAGAATATTGCAATTCACAACATGTTATTGAGTAACAATGCAGGAAAGAAATTATGATAAATCCGCTCGATGAACTTCTCATGTCACGCAGTAAAAAAAATCTCGACGAACTTGAAAAGCTGGCCGGTTTTTCACCCGGCAAAGGCGCCAAAGACAAGTTCAGCGAGGTAGCCGGCAATGTTGCAAAAAAAGGCGAGCAGGCCGCAGACGCTGGCAGAGACAGTGGCGAAGACCGGCACTGGCAGACTCACAAGATGTTTGCAAAAATTTACGACAAATCAGGGCGCTCTTTTGCCCTGTTCGTGGGTGACCTTCTCGACATAATGCTGAGTGGCCCGGTGCAATCGCGCCTGGTTAACGAGATGATCGAAGACAAGATCAATCGCATGCGCAAAGTAAAAGAAGCCGCCGCTGAACCCTCAACCCAGAAGGTAAAGGTGCAGGCCAAACGCAACTCAAAGTATGATGTCAACGTTGGCGGCGAAAAACGCATTTTCTCGCGACACTTTTTAAAGCGCAAAGGCTTTCTGGCCGCCCTTTTCCTCGACAGCGAAGAATTTCAATCCTATAAAAAGCTGATGAAACAGCTCGAAGTTGTCTGCCGCGAAGGCATTGACGAGCCAATACCAGCCAGCGAGACGGAGCGCCGCGAAGCACTCGAAAAAATTGTCGGCGAACTGCGCTACGAGATTCATCAGCACGACGTGGTCAGAGCCTGGGCACTGCTTGAGGTCGACACATTCAAGCATCTTGAGTGGTTTTTCGGGCAAACCAAAGATCTGCATCTGGTCAGACCAGACTTTTATGAAGATCTCGACAAAGCTTATCGCGATGCCAAAAAGCTTCTGAAACTGGTTATTCAGGATATCCAGGAAGAATTCCCGCCTTCAGAAGAAAAACAGGATGCCTACGAGGACTATCTCAAAGATATCTTAGAGGTGTACACTTACCATCATTTTGTGCTCAAGCGTTATCACCAGACCCGCCCGGCAATCTCACTCAAGGATTTCGAGCTGACCAAGGAAGAGTTGCAGGAAAAGATCGAGGAACTGCGCGAAGAAAGCGACGAATTCAGGCGCCGCATGCAGAGTCTGCATGTCGAAAAAGACCAGTCGCAGGCTGAAGCACGTGCGCTCAAAAACAGCAATGATGAGCTCAAACAGAAACTCGACCGCCTCGACCCCGCCGAAGTGCAAAAGCAGATCAGAGCAGCCGAAGCGAAAACCAATGCCGCCGAAAAAGAGTTGCACGAAACTCTCGAAGAAGAAGCCGAACTGCGCAGCGATATGCGCAAACTCGACGAAGAAAATCAGGAACTCACGCGCAAGCTGCAACAGCTGCATGCCATACCCGATGAAAGCGCCTATTCAGTTGAGAATCTCATGGTTGGCAAGCGGGTGGCAATTTTTGGTGGCGTCGGCCGTGACCATTATTGGCCGATTCTTAAAGAAGCCGGTGTCGACAATGAGGACTACGAATGGTATGAGGGCTATCACACTATCAGCCAGGCCCGAACCGCCGAGATTGTCGGGCGCTGCGACCTCGTCGTAGTCGTTACCGCCTACGCGGGGCACCTGCTGCTCTACCAGGTACGTCCGTGCATTCAACCGCACCAGCACTTCTTCAAGATTCACAAGAGTGGTGCCGGCTCACTGCGCAAAGAAATTCTTAAAACTTTCAAAAAATAACTAAATCCCGGTTTATGCCGTCTCGTTTTTATATATGAAGATGACCCCTGAAGAACTCTGGAAACTGGCCATACGCGGCGATCAACCGTCGTGGCAAAAGCTCTACGAGTTATTTGGCGGACCGGTTTATCAGTTCTTTCTCAGAAATACCAGAAACGTCGAGATGGCTGCCGACAAAACCCAGGAAGTCTTTCTACGCATCTTCAGAAGCCGCGAGGCCTTTGGCGGCGGATCGCTGAAAAGCTGGATCTTCCGCATCGCGCGCAACCTGCTGATTGACGAGTGGCGCCGTGCCGGGCACCGTGAAGTTCTTTCCGATAATCTGCCCGAAATCGCCGACACCGCTACCGGGGTTGAAGAAGAAGTAATCAACGCGATAGAACACGCGCAGATGAAGGAAATGATCGATGAGTGTCTCGAACTTCTCGACGAAGACAGTCGAATGACGGTCTGTCTGGTATACCTGGCCGGCTTGAGCATACCCGAGCTGGCCAGCGTAATGGAAATGCCTCTGGGCACCGCAAAAACGCGGGTGCGCCAGGCACGACTCAAGCTCGACGCCATGTTATGCGAAAAAATGCAGATTAAAAGGGTAGAACAGGGCCTATGAACTGCAACGAATTCAAAGTTTTGCTCAGTGAATGCGAGAGCCTGGCCGATCTTGGCCAGTTGCCCGAAGTCACCGCGCATCTCAAAGACTGTGCCGCCTGCCGGTCAGTTCTTCTCTACGAGGGAAAACTGCGCCAGGGTTTCGCAGGTATCGCCGGCGAAGCTGCGCCGCCCGATCTTGCAGCCAGAATCATGGCGATTCAATCTGAACAGGCACCTGAATCCGCAAAGTCGGCAGAGTCAGCTGAACCAGGCTGGTTCGACCTGTTGCTGAGTTCCTTGCAGGGGTTCCCGTTTAAAGTGGCATTTGCTGCCGGCCTGACCGGGTTTTTCGCGGCCTTTTTGCTTCTGCGTCAGCCGCAGCTGGCTCCGTTAAACGAACCGGCCACTATTGCCACGCACCAGGAGCAGGCCGTGCCAGCTACTGGCAGAGACGAGGCGTTTCAGCTGGCAAAAACCGAAGAACAGCCACTGCCTGCTTCACACAACAAGTCGCTGCAGTTCGACGCACCGGCTGTCGACGCGAAACGCGACAGCTCTGACAGCGGTTCAATGCAGCTGGCAATGACACCAAAAGAAGAAGCAGCCGCGCCGGCAGACGCTCACCAAATTGCAGAATCATCAGAAGAACGCATACCCGGCGCCGTGACTTTTGCGCTCGACAGCAGTTCTGACACTTTTATTGCCGATAAAACGGCAGGTGCAGCAGCTGTTTCGCTTGCTGACGAGCCTGACGCGTCTGAGCCTGAGATGCAGCTGGCCATGTCGCCGGCAGCAGAACGCGAAACTGCCAGATCAGTCAAGCCGTCTGCTCCCGCGCGATTCGCTTCTCCACCCCCATCCGGCGAAACACGCGCACGCATAACAGCATCACAGAAGATGTCAGAGAGCAAAAACAAAAAACTTGAGCTGAGCAATGAGCTGTTTGCCGAAACAGAAAGCTCAGACCCGCTTGCCGATGAATTGCGTAAACTGCTCGAAGCCAATGCCATAGACCTGCCAGAAGGCTTTATCAGCCTCGACGAACTGGCAATGCGCGGCTACCTGCCAGCCGAAAAATTGCGGCGCCTGCGACCACCAACCGGCAGCGGCTGGTATCTGCAAAAAACCACCGGCCAGTTGCGCATCTTCCTGAAAAAACGCTGATTTTCAGAAAAAAAGCAAAATAGTTTTCCCCAAAGTCTTTTTCATTTGATCTTCTTATGTATGAAAAAAAATAAGGAGATCAGCATGAAAAACTTTGTGGTTCTTGTACTCTTTATCAGCCTTGGGATCTTGTCGTCACTTTGGGCTCATTTTGAAGAGCAGTTCAAGCAGCGGGCAGACGTGTTTAAAGCGCGCCAGATGCTTATCGAGTGTTTTACCGGGCTCGATCTGCAAAGAATAATCGAACAGAACGCCGAATATTTCGAAGAACTCGACGCTGGCTACGACAGCGACAATCAGCGTTTTTTCTTCGAACAGCCAATACCCGGCAGCCTGTATCGCGACGCCGGTCTGCTGGTGCTTATAAGTTACCCGCGCTCGGGCGAGGCAGACATCTGCCTCTACACGCCAGAGCATCTCTCATGGCAATGGCTGCACAGCCGGGTCAGGCGGGCAGGCGCGTGCATCAACGCCCCGCTGCTGTTTGAACCGATGCAGCAACCCGACGACATCGTGCCATACAAACTGCCAGTTTCTACCTCCTGGCGGTACACTAACAAGTTGTAATATTGCAGCAAAGAGTGTATTCTTTGGTGATTATCAAGCAATCACAGGAGGATATTATTATGGCAATGGAACTCAGCAGCAGCAGCTTTCAGGCTGAAATTATAGATTTTAATGGCGGGGCCGTAGTGGATTTCTGGGCGCCCTGGTGCGGACCATGCCGCATGATGGGCCCGATCATCGAAAGCCTTGCCAGCAAAATGGCCGGCAAAGTCAAAATCACCAAGCTCAATGTTGATGACAGCCCTGATATCGCGGCAAAATTCAACGTTTCTACCATACCAACCATCATTTTCTTCAAAAACGGCAAGGCAGTACATACTGTGATTGGCGTCGTTCCCGAAGCAGAACTTGAAAACCAGATCAAAGCCAACCTGCTCTGATCGCTCAATCCTATTGAACAGGAGCAGCGCATGAACCAGATTATCAGTAAAGACGCCATTGAAAAGATTGTCAGAACAGATCATCACGATCCTTTCCAAACACTTGGCGCGCATCTCGCCGAATTCAAAGGTAAAAAGTGTGTCGCAATAAGAGCCTTTCTACCTGACGCGGTTAAGGTTGATGTCATCGATATCAGCAACGGCCAGGCATTTGAAGCCAACAAACTTCACGAGGACGGCTTTTTTGAAGCGGTTATCACCGAACGCAATGAAGTATTCGCCTACCGCCTGAAAAGCCATTACGCCAATGGTGCCAGCGCCGAATTTTATGACTCGTATGCATTCATGCCGAGCATTGGTGAGACCGATCAGTATCTGTTCAACGAAGGCAACCATCATGAACTTTACGAAAAGATGGGCGCACACATCAGTTACATAGATTATTTCGAAGACAAGCTCGGGGGCATTTCTTTCTGCGTCTGGGCGCCGAATGCCCGCCGCGTCAGCGTAATCGGCGACTTCAACAGCTGGGACGGCCGCCGCCACGTTATGCGTTCCCTGGGCAATTCGGGGATGTGGGAAATATTTGTGCCCGGCCTCAGCGTTGGCCAGAACTACAAGTTCGAAGTTAAAACCAAAGAGGGTCACCTGCTTGAAAAGATAGACCCCTTCGCTTTTTACGCCGAAGTTCGCCCAAAAACAGCCAGCAAAATCTATGATCTTGCCGGATATGAATGGCAGGACAAAGACTGGATGCAGAGCCGCACGCACCGCGACTGGAAACGCGAGCCTGTATCTATTTATGAATGCCATCTTGGCTCGTTTATGCGCAACCTCGAAGAAGGCAACCGGTTCATGACCTATCGCGAACTGGCGCCAATTATCGCTGATTACGTAAAAAAGACCGGCTACACGCATATTGAACTCATGCCGATTACCGAGCACCCGCTCGACATGTCATGGGGTTATCAGGTTACCGGCTATTTTGCGCCCACCAGCCGCTTTGGCAGCCCTAAGGACTTCATGCACTTCGTTGACTATATGCACCAGGAAGGCATCGGTGTTCTGCTTGACTGGGTTCCGGCGCACTTTCCCAAAGACGCGCATGGCCTGGCAAAGTTCGACGGCACACCTCTTTATGAACACGCTGACCCGCGCCAGGGCGAGCACAAAGACTGGGCTACCCTGATCTTCAACGTCGGCCGCAATGAAGTTAAGAACTTTCTGATCAGCAGTGCCCTGTTCTGGATGGAAAAATACCACATTGACGGCCTGCGCGTTGACGCCGTCGCCTCGATGCTCTATCTCGACTATTCTCGCAAAGCCGGCGAATGGATTCCCAACCAGTATGGCGGTCGCGAAAACATCGAAGCAATTGAATTTCTCAAGTATCTCAACAGCATCTGCCAGATCAAGCACCCCGGCATCATCAACGTCGCTGAAGAATCAACCGCATGGCCAGGCGTTTCGCGCCCGTGCAGCGAAGATGGTCTCGGCTTCACCTTTAAGTGGAATATGGGCTGGATGAACGACACTCTGACCTATTTCCAGAAAGATCCGGTCTATCGCAAATTTCATCACAACAACCTGACATTTCCATTGATCTACGCCTTTCACGAAAACTTCGTCTACGTGCTTTCGCATGACGAAGTTGTGCATGGCAAGGGCAACCTGATCAACAAAATGCCGGGCGACTTCTGGCAGAAATTTGCCAACATGCGCCTGCTGTTCAGCATGATGTGGGCAATGCCCGGCAAAAAACTGCTTTTCCAGGGCAGCGACTTCGGACAGTGGAACGAATGGAACAGCAACCAGAGTCTCGACTGGCACCTGCTCGAATACGATTCACACAAGGGCCTGCAGCTATTGCTCGCCCACCTCAACCACCTCTATCGCACCGAAGGCTGTCTGCACCTCAAAGACTGCGACCACACAGGCTTTGAATGGATCAACTTTGATGACAGCAACAGCAGCATGATCAGCTGGGTACGCAAGGGTGACAACCCGGATGACATGATGGTTTTCGTCGCCAACTTTACGCCGATACCACGCACTGATTACCGCCTCGGAGTGCCCAGAGAAGGATATTACAAAGAGATCCTCAATTCAGACTCCGAGATGTATTTTGGCTCCAACATCGGCAATTTCGGCGGCCGCTGGACCGAAAAACACGGCTGGCATTACCGCGATCAGTCGATTCTGATCGATGTTCCGCCGCTGGCCATGGTAGGTTTCAAATTGTCAGTGTAAATTTTGTGACCTTGAACGTGGCTGTTTCGTAAGATGATAAACTTTATGAAACAGCCACTTTTATTACAGCCAGAAAGGCATTTAGACCATTGCTGCTGAATGACAGCGACACTGCATATGTGCTGAAAGAAGCCGTAGGAGACAGTGCCTGATGAACAGATCGACAAAGCACGACCTGTTGCAGAGCCGCTTTCCGCTTTTTGCAGGCCTTGCGCTGTTTATCTGCTTTGGTCTGTTTCCGCTTTTCCTTATTGATGCTGCTGTCAACAGGATCCTGCAGATACAGCACGGCAAAAATCTGAATAAAACTCGGCAGAAACTCGAAAGCGCACTTGATCTTCTTGATAGCTGCAGTAATAACCGTCATTTTGCCCATTTACTGCTTAATCACGCATTTAGCGCAGCACTTGCCAGCGACAACCCTTCTGCAAAACTGCAGTTCCAGCTCAATGCCCTAAAAAAGCGACATCCCGGCGTTTTCTTATTCGCAGTCTGGGATGACAAGGGTCGTATAATTCAGCAAATTACCGACGAAACCTCGTTTACCTATATGCTGCGCGAAGTTTACAAACTTCTCCAGGATCTTGCCGAAAATTGCCGACGCTATTATCCAGGGGCTCCCGAAAAAATAACGGGATTCGAGCGCCGCCTCAAAATTGTGCGCCACTATATCGGCCGGGTCGTCTCATTAAACTGGATTCAAAGACCTTTGCAATCTGGCCGGAGGGCCAGCGCTATTGTCGCCGAACCTGAAGGCAGCAAAAGTCACCTCTGGTACAGCGTCGATTCACAAATAACCATGCTGGCCTTCATTCACAGCGACTTTTTTGTCGGACAATCGGGTCTGGAATTTGCTATTAAAAGGTTACAGGAAGTAAATCCCGAATTAAAGGCAGGATACTGCCGTTACCCAATCGAACCAGCAACAATTTTTCAGCATGACTGCCAGGCCAACCCGGTTGACATTGCGCTTGCCATCAGCCGATTCGAGAACCTCCATCCCGGTAGTCTGCTGCATTACGCAAACCGGGTGTTTTCTTATCGTTATATAAGTCCTGCTATCAGGGCATTTTGCCATGTGGCGGAAAATACGACATCTTCAATTCAGCACCGCAAGCGTGAAATAGCTGGCGCAGCTGTCAAATGGCTGATTATACTGGCATTTCTGTGCTGGGTCGCAGCAAAAAAATATCAGCTCGATCATATTTCGGCCAGACTCAAGCTTTCTGCACTTTTTCTGTATGCCGGCGGCATTCCGGTCCTTATAATTTTCATCATCGGGGCCGACTATCTGCAACAGAAGCGCAACGAACTGATCTATGCCGAGCAATCGCATGGTCTGGAAAAGCTGCGCCAGATCGATGAGGGCTTTGCTTACTTTTTGAATCGGCTCTCGGCCGAAATTCTTGTAAAACTGCACCGGCATATCAATTCAAATCTGCCCCTGACACAACAGAAAACACAGATTGCCAGCATGCGCAAACTCTTTGCCAAAGATTATCAGCCAGGCAGCATAATGCTCTTTGATACTGAAGGGCGAAACCAGATCAGCAGCGAAGGCAACATGCCTTTTCCTGATGCTTCCGCAATCAGCCAGGTCAGCAAAGAAGTGCTGGAGTTCCTTAATGCATCAGAAACATACAGCTTTTCATTGTCACAGATAGCCAAGCCGATAGCCATAGATATTGGTTACAGGGCACAGGTCATCAACAGCTTTTCGCTGGGCGACCATGAAACCTACGCCTTCTTTGGCCGCGTCGGCAAAACTCAAGACTATGCGGCATCAGGCATGTTCTATCTGTTCTGGCGTCAAGAACATCTGCAGAGAAAATATCTTGAGCTGGTCATGCATGACAACCCAGGCTTTACCGCCTACTTTCCTGAAACTGACCGTTTTCTTAGCGGAAACGCGAAACCAGCCGGGCAATTAAGCCAACTGCTCTACAAAGCCGCTTCAATGCTGGTTGTGAGAGAAACAGAAATTATCAACCACAGCAATGTTATATTCGCCGCCGCAATGCGTGGCAACAACATGCATAAATCCTGCCTGGCAGTTTCAGTGCCAATTACAGTTATCGATGACAGAATGCGCGTCATGTATTACGGGTTTGCGATCGTATCGGGTCTGTTTCTATTCTTCTGCAGCGGCGGCATAATCATGATGCGACACCGACTTCTGTTGCCTTTGCAGCAGTTTAAGGAAGCTATCGAAGCCATCGGCCAGCGCAATTTCCGATACCGCCCGACAATTGTCGGAGACAATGAATTCGGCAAACTAAGCAAAGCCCTTAACCACACTCTTGAGAATCTCAGCGAACTCGAGGTTGCCAGAATAGTTCAGGAGAATCTTCTGCCCGGACGCGAATACCAACAAAACCGGCTTTGCCTGCTGGCAAGCCTCTCCCAGATGTCTCATATCGGTGGCGATTACTACGATTTTTTTGCCGTAAACAAAGACGTGAGCGGAGTCTTTATCGGCGATGTTTCCGGGCACGGCATTTCTTCGGCACTTTTTATGGCAATGGCGAGATCGGCAATGATTTTCGAGAACTTCAACGAACCTGAACAGGGGCATTTAATGCAAACCCTGAATAATGTCATCTACCAGATGCGCAAATCGGGAGCCAAAGAATACATGTCAGGCCTTTCGCTGTTTATTAACAGCAACACTGGTCAGTTCAGCCTGTTCAATGCCGGGCACTGTCCGCCGGCGATTATCAGACACACATCTGGCAAAGTAGAACTGCAAATGTGCAAAGGGCTGTATTTTGGCTTCAAAGAGAAGTATGAGGCCAAGGCGCTGACCGGCAAACTTGAAACCGGAGATTTCCTGGTTCTCTACACCGACAGCTGGGTCGAAAGCGTTTCAAAAAGCGGCTTAACATTTGGTTTTGCCAGATTCGAGCAGTCTTTATTGAACTGCTGCGACAGCAATCTAGAAATTTTCGCGAACCAGATGTTTGCGACCATCAGCAGATGGGAATCAGAAAGAAATGACGACATGACTCTGTTGTTAATCAGATTTGGAGAGAAAAATGGCAACTGAGTCAGGCAAAACAACTGGCAAAGAATACCTGTTTTTAATCATCAGCCTGATACTGGCACCGGCTGTCATGCTCTATTTTGCCGTGGATTATTTTGAAAAACAGAAAAACTCACGACTGCTTGAGTCGGCCAGAATAAAGCTGATGGAACCCCTCAATCAGATCAAATACGCGAAAAATATCGAGACATTCTGGTGCGCAACACTTAATGAAGAACTGACCAGAAGCAGCAATCCTCAAGAAATGGCTGAACGCATTGAGCGCCTGGCACAAATTACCGGCGAGCAGCTCAAATATGTCGTCTGGCACAAAAGAGTGCTGGTCGAACGCTCCAACTTTCTTTCGCCAGATGAGTTTAAAGACTGGCACGACCTGATCAAAAACGCCAGAATAGCCCATGGGAGCAGCGATTCCATGGTAAGACAACAGGCAGAAAACAAAATCAAAAAGCTGCTCGGCCCTCACTACCTCGCCGAACACTACAACCGCCCACAAAGTGTCATAGAACCCAATTTTATAAGGCCAGACTCGGCCGGGCGCTTTCCATCCGTCTGGCTGAACGACGGCAAGGATGCACAAAAAATCAGCGCACTTGTCCTGTTTAAGCCAGATATCACAAACAGAGACCCACGTCTCAGGATTTTATCAAAAAGCTGGCAGCACACAGGAACCAGCCTGCAACATATCAACATCACCAAGCTGGCAGAATTGACCGGAAACAACTCAGTCATTCTGAAAGCGGCCTGCTTTGACTTTATCGCCAGCGGCCGAGAAATTTCGCAGTTTGGAAACAGACTGGTCGGCATAGTTCGCATCAGCCAGACAGATTTTATCGCCAACACACTTCTAGTTAAAGGGTTTACCACACACAGTGGCCGCAACACATTGCTGACAACACTTTTTACATTATTCGCTCTAATAATGGCATTGCGCTCAAACTCTGATTTTCTTCAGCCAAACAACATTTCAATGAAGCTGCAGCTTTTAACGCTTTTATTTATCTGCTCTGGCCTGCCACTTCTGTCACTCGCCATCGGCGCGCTTGAACACCTGAAACAACAGCGGGAACATCTGATCAGATATGCATACCAAACCTGTATAGAGTATATTCAGGCAATAGACAGGCGCAGTTCTGCAGAGTTGTCACAGATAATGCAACACTCATACCGCGCTGTTGCCGAATTTAAACGGCTCTATAACAGCGGAGCAGCAGAAGACGAAATAATTGAACGAACCACAGGTCTGATGCACATAAGCAAAAGCGAATTTCGCGCGGTAGCCAGCACGTCAAATTACCTGATCTCCCACGACGGAAAGTACAAAGACGGTATATTTAATTACTATCACAAGGGGAAATACCGTCCAGCCAAAATCCCAATTGGAATCAAGCTGGCCAACGACATCGGATCTTATTATCTGAGCTTTTTGAACAGAGTCCAGATCGACCCCGAGCGCTACACCGAACTCGAACTGCTTACCGAAATGTTCTACCATAAAAATCTGACAGAAATTGCCCACGAACTTCTTCTGTTAACCGACAATATAGCCGTTATGGGCTGGGGATCAAGCGTTTTTCCGGTATTTCTGAATGTAATCAGAGTCCATGACACACAACACGCCGACTTTTTCTTTCTGGCCGGCCATGATCCCGACCAGATCAACCGCGCCTTTGTTCTTCGCCAGCAAGACAACCTGCGCCGTAATGAACTCGGACTCAACGTGTTTCTCTACGATGAATACAATATCTACCCGATAACAGACGACATCAGATACAATCCTGCGCTGATAACTCTCTTTGGCCGAATTGGTACCCACCCGGCTCTTGAGCCTCAACTTTGTCTTCATGATAAGCAGACCTGGATTTTTGCCGGCTTCAAAGGCAATCTGCTTGATAATTTCAAAATCATGGCAATGTACCCGATGTCCAAGGTCGATGAGACCATCGAAAAAGAACGCCAGTTTATCGTATATTCTGGACTGGCCGCCCTGGCCATATTGGTCAGCCTGACCCTTCTCTTCGCCCACAGCTTTACCGTGCCAATCGCACATCTGCAGAAAGCTGCCGAAGCAGTAGAAAAACGCGACTTTGCCTTTAAACTGCCAGATCTCGGCCGTGACGAATTTGGTGAGATGGGCCGCGTGTTTAACACCAGCATCGCCGAGCTCGAAGAGCTCTCGATTGCCAGCATCGTGCAAAGCCGACTGATGCCTGACCGGACCATCGAATCCGGACAGTTCGACATCTTCGGGCGCAGCGTTCCCATGGCCGATCTCGGCGGCGATTACTATGATTACTTCACGATCAGCAACAACGGCTTTGCCGCATTGCTCGGCGATGTTGCCGGGCACGGCGTTGGCGCCTCGCTGATAATGGCTATGGCTAAAACGGCCATCATCTGCTGCGCTGACTGGCATGACCAACCGCTCAAAGTTCTCGAAAACCTGCACCGGCTCATCTGCACAACCCGAAGCCGAACACAGCGTAAAATCATGACTTTTCAGTATCTCTGCTTCGACAAATCCAGTGGGGTCGGGAAATACGCCAACGCCGGCGGCTGCTCACCGGTTCTTGTCTGCCCCGAATCTGCCTCCACATCTGAAATCACGCTACCAGGACCGGTTCTCGGCGGCTTCAAAAACTCAAAGTTTTCTGAAATCGAACTGAACATGAAACCGGGACAGGCGCTGGTTCTTTATACCGACGGCATCATCGAAACCAAAAATCCGGCCGGCAGTGAAATTGGCTATGAACGCTTTAAAGAATGGCTTCTCAGGCACTACAGTCAGGATGCCACCGCCTATTATCACGCGGTATACAATGAATACCTGCAATGGCTCGGCAGCGGCGACGCCCAGGATGACCTCACGCTGATCATGCTGGTTTATCGCGGCCACAACCAACCGGACAACGCATGATCGCATTTAAAAACCGTAGGGGTTCAACATGTTGAACCCCTACGCACGATAGCCACAATGCTTAATTTTTAGGCCGGGACCTTAGAATATGATCTTCTGGTCGACGACCGGAATCAGGTCAGCGCCAACAACCGACAGGTAAGCTTCGCCGCCCTTTTCCACGCCAATATTCACGCGGGCGACTCCCTCAGAATTTGATCTGGCTGAAGACATCTGGCTCATATCTTTTGTATAACAGGTTACTCTGGCGTCTTTAACCAGCTTGCCATCGCCGCCAACAACTTTTACAATCGCCTGGCTCTCGCCAGAAATAGACTCACTGCTGACTTCGAGAGTGATCTTTTCGGGTTTACGCGTTCTGATCATGGTAGTGCCGTCACCAAACAGGTGCCACTGCTCCATCATCTTGACGCCCTCGCCTTTTGGCTCGATACCGTAAATCTCAAGGCCTTTGATAATGCCGTTAGTCATCAGACCGCCCACGGTTTTGAAACTGTCATTTACGATAAAGTCGCTGACAATGGCCGCCTGAACTTTAATTGGCGGCACCCATGACTGATTGGTGGTTGAGCCAAAAATGGCCACGGCGCCACGCGGGTTCTCGATATTGCCGGCATTCATCCAGGCTTCACAGAAACTGTCTTTGCCAACAAAATTGCCGTTCACACAGGCAACACTGATAATAACCGGCAATCTAAGGCCATTCTCGAGCTTTTCGCAATCGCCGGTATTGAAATCGGTTGTTGACCAGGCTGTAGTCGAGCCATGACCCATGTAGTTGATCAGCGAAACGCCACGGTTGACCGCGGTAAAGACCTTGTCTTTAAGTGACGAACGGCCGGCAGTATCGCGGGCGGCGCTGACAGAATAAGGCATCGGCTGCATCGGAAAATGCGGGTGCCCCATTCCGGGCATGCCAGGAAACGATCCAGGATAACCGCCACCCGGGTAAGGATAACCATCGTAGCCGCCACCATTATTTGCAGGCGCTTTCGGATCGTAGGCAGAATCTACTTCACTGAAACGCGAAGCCAGCAAAGCCTGCCGCAGTTCTTCGACACGATCGTAATCTGGCGGACTGCCTTCATTGCTGGCAATTCCGAGGGCCCGGCCATACCAGTCGGCTTCGTCGTTCTGACTTGGGTACTGTTCATAATTGATGATCTTGGCAATCTGATATGCAACTTTTTCGGGAGTTGCTGCAGAAATACGGCTGATAATGGCATCGGGAACATGGTCGTCACCGGCCAGTTTAACATAGACCGGGTCAGAATCTGCCTTTTCGTTCTCGCCCTTGTTAGTCGGAATCTGCTCGGCATCGCCAACAAGAATTACGTTGGTAAAACCGGCTTCGTCATATTGTTCCTGAAGAAAAGCTTTTATATTCTCCGCAGATGCACCGCCTGCCTCGCTGACACTGACCAGCAGGGTCCTGATACCGCATTTCTGTTTCCAGCCGGCAAGGGCTTTAGCAGCTGGCTTGAGCTTGTCAGCCGCGATGATGATCAGGCGGCCATTTTCGTCAACCGCCGACAGGCGGCGTGGAACCGAAGCGTAATTGAGAAACGCCTTCTGGTAGATAGGCGCAAAAGCCTTTGACAGCTCTGAACGACCACGATTAATGTTCTCGCCGCCCGGGCCATCGTATTTGATTTTAGCATGAATGCTGCGATAAACGCGCAGTTTGCCGGTTACCGGATTATACTGCACCGGGGTTACATCGACCCTGACACCGCGTGCTTCCCTGAAAATAAACGGTTTCGACATCTTCACCAGATCTTTGTCAGCCGGAAACCACGCATTCTTCTTATACACCGCACCGGTTTCAAACGGAACTGTAGAAGGATCAACGCTGCGGCTGATCGCGCCACGTGAGGGCACAACCGGCTTTTTAAGCGTGATTTCACTAAACTTGCTGCTGATTATCTCAAGAACCGGCTTTTGATTCTGAGAAATCATCACCATACCAGTAAGTACCGGCAGGGCAGGCTTGCCTTTGTCGAGCAGAAGGCCGGCATATTCCATATAAAGACCAGTAAAGTCTTCGCCGGAGGCATTAAAAACTACCTGGTTCAGCTTTGGCGTGGCCACATGAATGTCGGCCTGCAGGCTGCGATCACTGTCGACCCGCATCTGAGCGTCAGCTGAAGCGACTGCCGCCAGCACAAAACAACCCAGGATAATCAGCGAAGAACGTTGCAAAAACTTATACATGAACTCTCTACCTTTCATAAACGGAGAATCAGTAGCCCTGCTCTGACACCCTGATAATATAACATAATCTCAAGCATCTTTGCGCGGGCAAAACGTAGCCTGATGCAAACGTTCAAGGGCGCGCCGGCACAAAAAGAAAAGCCCGACTGCCGCCTGTTGCGGGAGTCGGGCCCTGCTGTCGTTTGTATCAGAGCTGTTTGAATGTTACCGGTTGCTCAGGAGCTCTGCTGTAATCGGCTTCGACCAGCCAGGCTGATTCTTTGCCAGCGCACAGGTAGCGCTTGATATAGTAGGGATTTTTAAACTCAACCTTCTTGAGTATTTCGCCAGCCGGACTGTAAGTGTGCAGAACCTGACTATTGGTATCGCCCACGGGCGGTATGAAAGAAAGAAGGTATTCGCCATTTGCGCTTACATTCCATATACGCGGGTTCTGCATTTCTGGCAGACCAAGCTGAGTGCGTGACAATTCTGCACCAGCAGCGGCGAGTTTGATATGAAAGTGACCTGTTTTATCTTCGAAATGAATCATATGCAGATTGTTGTCGCCATCAATGGCAAAGCCTGAGCACTGCCATGGCACCTGGCGCAGCTGTTTGCCATCGGCGGCAAACACTGCAATGACCGAGTTGGCATAATCACCAACATAAAACTGGCCAGTGCTGTCGATATCGATTTCGTCGATCTGAATGAGGTTATCGGGTTTGATTTTCAGCAGTTCTTTGCCATCAATGGCAAACTTGATGATCAGTCGTTCCATGGCCTCGACAACAATTATCGCCGAAGGCTCGGCAGCATCTTTGCTGGCAAACTGCAGTGCAAAGTCGTCAAGAATGAATTCCTTTGGCAAAGCCGGCACGGCAACCTGCTTAACCAGCTTGCTGGCCGCATCAAAACAGAGAACCCGCCCGTTGGCTGAATCAAGAACCCAGAGATTATCGCCAACCACGCGGAAAGAAGCCGGGCCGACCGGAAAGTCTTCAGCGCCAACCGGAGCGATGATGCCGACCATGCCCGCATCTTTGCCAAATGGCAGCTGCCAGTTGGCAAAAGCCGGGACAAGAATAAACATGGTCATTGCTACCGCTGCTACAATTGCTTTGCTCATATAAGCACCTCTTATCATACTTTTCTCAACCTGAGTTATTGCATATAGTTAACAACAGTAGCCCGCAGAGTGCGCTGTGATAATGCGGTATATTGATGAGCGCTTACGTCGATCCTGAGATCGCAGCCCCTGAAGGTCAATCGGCGAATTGAGCGAGGGAATCCTGGAAATGTTTATACTTTTCCTTGTATTGATCAAGGGTTTTCTGATCTTTATAGCGGATTCCGAACACGTGTCGAGTGTTGATCTGAGGATCCTGTACGTCTTCATAGATACGGTAATAGGATCCGTCCTTGGCTTCGATAGTGCATTGGCGAATCTGCTTCCCGTCCTTCGTGCTTTCTTCTAAGGACAGCTGTTTCTCAGTTTCTTGATTCAGGAGAATATCAGAAGGTTCTCCGCTCCATTGCGGCGAAAATGCATAGAATGCCACCTCTTCTGAAGGGGAAACGAAGAACGCGCTATCATAACCTTCTACGCTGGTGAGGCCTTTCAGCGAAGGCTCAACTCGGAAATCGGCGGGATACAGGATTTCGAACCAGGCTCCATCGAATTTCTTCCATTCTTTTTCAGAAGGTTCGTCAGCCCCATAAGTGAATTGAATTCCAATGGCAAGGGCGAAGACCGCTACTGCGATTAAAAGAGAGGCTTTGCGTTTCATTGTTGTGTCCTCCAACTTATTATTTACGTGTTGTCATAAAAAAACCAGGCATAACTATGACAACTGGATCATTCGAAATCTGGGACTAGTATCCTGTGCAGTATTGAAAGTGCATGGGATCATTCGGCAGCTGATAGAAACCATACCTTTGGAAAATTGCTGCCAGTTGCCTTTGTCCAGAAGTCATACGACTGCTGCCCATGGGGTTTTGTGATGCATTGATATCGATCGCTATTCCCCACGCGTGGGTGCTCGGACTTGTGCCGCCTCTCTTGTTACGGTTGTTGAAGCAGCCATCATTGGTATTGATGAGATTAGACAGGCCCTGTGCTTTGATCTCATCAAACACTGCCTTCAAGCGTGGTGCTATCAAGCGATGACAGGTGATGGATCTCGCAGATCCATTCGGTCCGGCAGCCATGGTAACCGTAACCTGATTCGTGCCGCGGGCTCCGAATACCCGCTCTATTCCGGCTCGTCCATCGGGGCGCTCCAGGGCTTGAACCGCACCCACTCCGGCAGTTCCAGCAGCGCCTGTCGTGTTAGCATTGCCGACATTTTCTGCGTTCGGGTCGATAGTTACAACATTTGCATTGTTGGCTGCTGCCTGCTCGTTATTGTTATTGGCGGCAGCAGGGTTATCGGCAGGGGCATTATTGACATTGTTAGCTACCTGCCCAAAAGCGTCGACAACATTTTTAATTGCCGGCATAGCCTGCTGAACACCAGTGGCGATCTTGCTGATCACGTCAAGAATCTGCTGAGCATCGCAGCCGGTCATGAAAAACGACGCTACCAGAAGCATCAAAACAGCGTTTCTTCTGAACTGTCGCATAACTTCCTCCTCAAATAATTACTAAATTTTTGCTTTCAACCAGTAATACGCATGGCCATAAAAAAAAATAACAAATATTTTTCAGTCTTCGAGATTCTGCAGTATCTGCGCGGCCGAACTGGCTTCTGGAGCTTCCTGCGCGATCGGTATTATTCCGGAAATAGTAAAGAGTGTCTCTTTAAGGGAATCAAGGCCGCAGACGACAACGTGTCCCTCAAAGTCGCGGTCAACAAGAAGAATCGCGTCGAGAAGTTCGCCCATGGCCGGGCTGTTGATCAGCTTGCACGCCGAAAAATCAAAAATATACTTTTTCTGGCCAGCTTCCGCCATTTCTCGCAGCTTATCTGGCAGACAGGCGAGCCCTTCGGCCTTGCAGTTGCCAACAAAGCTGAACAACGGAATTCCGTTCTGGTTACTTATCTTTAGCTGTGTGTTTTCTTCCAACGCTTCCCTCCTGTGTCTGTAACTAATTAATACCACAGACAGAGACCAAAATGCCAGTGTAACATGCTACTGACAGTAATAATCCATTTGCCTATTCATAAGGGCTTTACGAGATATTTCGTTTGGACCATTTCTCGGGCAAACTAATCATGATAAACCATACAGGCTCTTTTGAAGAGTTATCCGCAGATTAAAGGATTATCGCAGATTATTCAGAAGTTTTTATATGCTCTTTGCACTTATCCTAAAACCATCTGCGCCAATCACCCGGTCGCCTCGCCCCGGGTAGCCCTGCGGGATAGGCTGCTCTAACGGCTAGCCACTCCCGGTTAAGGACTGCGGGATACGTGGCTCTAATGGCCAAAGGCCATAAGAGCCACCTACAAGAGCAGCCTAATCCTGCGGCGACCAAGTATCCTCCCACATCCTGTGGGGGACTGCGAAAATCTGCGGAAAAATGTATGGAAGAGTAAAACGAAATACCTCTAGAACTCTCTTCAGCAATCAAATTGGTTATTACCACGCCACTGAGCCAATCTTTTGCCGCAAAGATATTTACCGGGCATAAAAAAACCGGCTCCTGTTATAGAGCCGGTTTTCTGGAAAGCGATAGAGAAGAGCTATCAGAAAAGACTGAGCTGGTGCCGCCCAGGAAGCGTGCGATCAAGAATCTCGCCCATCAGTTTGTTGCGGGCAGCTGTATCGCCAACCGCTTCAAACCTGAAGCCAAGATAGATGCCAACATACTGCTTGCCTGAAGGAGATTTGTCAGAGATGTAAATAGCAGCGCCACGGCCGTCAGGCATGGTGGCGAACAGCTTGCCATTACCGGCAACCTTCATGATAGTCACATCTGAAGCCGTTTTTGCCGACTCACTGCCGTTCAACTCGAATTTGAAATCGCTCTTGCCTTTGCAGATCATTTCGTCGAAATCTTTTTCTTCTGAAACAAAGGTAAACTTGAAATAATCCTTGAGTATACTGCGATGAATGTTGGACTTGCCGAAAGACTGCGCGGCCACCATCAGCCGACCACCATTGTTAAGATAATCCTTGAGGTCATCTGAGCTCGGAGCAAGCTGACCCATGCTGCTGGCGCTGACACTGTCGGTAATTACCATGCCATCTTCAGCGAACTGATTCAGGATCGGCTTGAATTCATAAGCGAATACCGATGGATCCCAGAGCACCTGGAATTTAACATCGTTGGCTTTGAGAGCCTGCGCAATCATCGGCAGGGTCATCATGTCTTCGACCATCTGACCGCAGAGAAGAACATCTGCATCGCGCTTGAATTCAGGAATCTTTTCGAGGAATTCATCCCAGCTCGTATCTTTGGCAAATTTGAGCGACTTGTAGGTATTTTTGAAGCGATAGGCCTGCGGAAAATACAGGCTCAGACCATGGCTGTCGCCCATTCCCTGGGTGTGTCCTTCGATAACCATTGGTGAATTTTCAGGAAATTTCGATACGATAATGTATTCTTTGCCCTGCTTGATTCGGCGTTTGTCGAGTTCTGTACCATCTTTGAGGACAATCTGGTAGTTTATTTCATCGACAAAAACGATCTTCTCAAGAGCTTCATCCTTAACTGGCTTGAAAGGCCCGATCTTAACATAGTAACCACCACCCTGCAGTTCACGCAGCGGTGTCATTGCCAGTCTTGAGTTGAAAATACGCGTACCTGCCGGCCAAAGTTCTTTTGGCGGGGTGCGCCAGTTGTTATAGCCCCAGATCACCACGCCCGGCTTATCGCTGGTTATAGTGACCGGCTGTGCCAGTTTGGTGTTCTCAACCGGGTAGCCAATTGTCTTTATGATGTCGATGCAGATCTCTCTGACGCTTGTCGGAATCTCAGGCATCTGCGCGAGTTTATGGGCAAAATCGACGAGGTCAACCAGAGTATCGTCTGAATAGCGCTTGATCGAGGCGAACCGACCACCCTCTGCAACCAGAAGGTCGGCGTAGAGCTGGTGATTGTCGAGCAATGCCTTGCCCAGCGCGTCAAACTTTTTCACGAGAGCAGGCACCTTGCTAAGGTCTGTAGCAGACTTGGTGACTGGCGAACCCATGATGAAAGGATTGGTAGCCGACCCGCCCTTGGCGTAAGAATACACGTAGGTGCCGACCATGCGCTTCGTCACTTCGCGAGCCGACAAAGCAGGATTTCTTACCAGCGGTTCAAGATAATCAGTATAGGGCATGCCCTGACCCGGCTCATTTTCTTCAGACGCTACAAGAAACTGAGCGACATCAGACAATTCATAGGCAACTTCGATGGTGCCCATCAGACAAGCGTCAAAGTCGACTATGGCAAATTTTGAAGCCTTGCCGTTAACCTTCGACAATTCCTTCTGACCTTCGCGCAGCGCCCAGGAAACGTCAGTCATACTCAGCATGTTGTCGCTGTCCTGATCATGGGCAACGCCAAGCCAGCCGGCGCCGTGGTTCCAGATAACTACCAGCACGTTATCGGCCGGATAAGTCTTAACGCCCCATTTGAGGAATTCGGCGAGAGTTTTCTTGTCGCCCATATCCTGTTCGCCAAGATTGCCGACCATCTGACTGCCAATCTTGTTCATATCAGCGTCTTTGGTGACATAATAACGGCGGGTGCCAGTCCAGTTGCCGTCTGCGATAGTTGCGCCTTCATGGCCTTCGCGCATGCGGTCAATCTGAGCGACGAGATTAACTTTGTCGCTGCTGCCAACCCGTTCCATTTCATTGATATCCTGCAGGCCAAAGCGCTCAAGGTCGTTATCAGCACAGATATACGCGAGCACAGTCCAGGGTTTGCGCCCCTGTGGGCCGACGGGCGCAGGCTGCGCGCCTTCGGTTTCAAACGCCACGTTGTGCTGGGCATCGTCATACCATGAAATCGGGAAATCATTAAGCGCTACATCTTTGTAGATAGCGGCGACGGCTTCATAACGCGATTTCTTCGCGTTCGCCTTCATGGTTGTATAAACAGTCTGCCAGTATTCACTGAGCTTGTCAGCGCCGGCTTCTTTGTTGTTAGCCTGAAATTTGCGGCGTTCAAGCAGCTTCTTTACCAGGTCATTGTAGGCGAGGTCGAGCGGAAAGCCAGACTCTTTGATAACCTTACCCAGCAGACCGTCAAGAGCGGGCTTATCACTCATTACCGCGAATGCCCGGTCGGTTACTTCATCGGCCTTGGCGGCATAGTTTGCCATGAATTCGGCTTTATAGTCGCCAGTTATATTCTCAATGAAATTTCTCTGCAGCTTTTTGGGGAAATCTGCGATCAGGCTGGCAAGAAATTTTTCAGAACGCTTGTCACCAAGATATTCGAGGGTGATCTTGCGCCGCCAGACTTCGCGAAGCATGGCGACTTCACCAATAAGAGCCTTCTGACTGGCAGCATCAACCGATGATTTGGTTGGCGCACTCTTTGTTGTTGTCTTAGTTGCCGGCTTCTTGACTGGCTTCTTGGCCGTGGCTGGCTTTTGGGCTGTGGTAACTGGTTTGACTGCCGGTTTGGGAGCCGTGGCTACCGGTTTCTTTTTCTGTGGTGTGGCGGTGGCTGCTTCGATCCAGAGCGGGTTAACCGCTGCCAGAAGGAACAATGCCATCAATAAAGCCAGTAAGCGCTTTCTCATATTCGATTCTCCTTACATAAGTGCTGACAAGGCGTACATAACTATAAGATTATAACCTATTCGATTCTCTGATGTAACCCCCGCAATTGCAAAAAAAAACACTGAGCCATGACAATCTCTCGAATTCACAGGCATCAACAGTCCAACTGCCTATTGTGAGGACTTACGGAATATCTGGTTTGGACTCTTTTTTCAGACAGGCTTTTTGAAGAGTTATCCACAGATTAAAGGATTTCCACCGATTATTCAGAAGTTTTTTGTATGTTCTTTGCAGTTATCCCAAAACAATCTGCGCAATCTGTGGAAAAATGTATGGGAAAGTAAAACGAAACACCTCTAACAAACGTCATCAGCTATCAAATGGAACATTACTGATTCACAGACTGGAACAGTTGAGAGCAAAAGTTGCGCTGAAAATCTGTTAAATTCTTCCATGTTGCCGGCAAAATCGTGTATAAGTATAGAATTAACTTCAAGTCGGAGAACATTAGATGAATCTGGTATATCTGTCACCTCACTATCCTGCACATTATTCACAGTTTGTCGAATGCCTCGCCAAATATGGCGTCAAAGTATTCGGCATATCAGATCTGCCCGACGAGGCGCTCGATCCACGCCTGCGCAACGCTATGAGTGGCCATTACAAAGTTGAAAGACTTGAGGATGTTGATCAGGTCTTACAGGGCTGCGGCTTTTTTAACGATCATATCGGCAAAATAGACCGCGTCGAATCGCATCTTGAACCCTGGATCGAACTCGAAGCCGTACTGCGCGAGGCCTATGATATCACCGGACCCAAACCGGCCGAGCTGCAGTTCATCAAGCGCAAATCGAAAATGAAAGATCTCTTCAAACGCGCGCAGGTGCCAGCCGCCAGAGGCGAACTCGTCAGCAATTTTGAGCAATGCAAAAAGTTCATCGCCGGCAACTACCCGGTTTTCATCAAGCCCGACATTGGCGTCGGAGCTGCCGACACCTATACAATCAGAACAGAAGACGACCTGCGCAATTTTTTCAATGGCAAACAGAGCTATGACTACTTTATGGAAGACTTTGTCGATGGCGGCCTGGTATCTTTCGACGGTCTTACTGACCAGAATGGCAACATAGTCTTCTACACTTCTCACATATTCAGCAACGACATTCACAAGGTCGTCGTAAAAGATGAGAACGTCTCGTATTACAACGTTAAAGACATTCCGCCCGAACTCGAAAAATACGGCCGCCAGATCGTCAAGACCGCCGGCGTCAAAGAAAAGTTCTTTCACATCGAATTTTTCAGAAAGGCAGACCAGTCGCTGCTTGCTCTCGAGATCAACATGCGACCACCGGGAGGCCTGACCACCCACATGTTCAATTTTTCGAGCGATATCGATGTCTACGACTGGTGGGCTTCGATCATGGCCGGAAAAGCTTCGCAGCGCAATTTTACCCGCAAGTATCACTGCGCGTTCATTGGCCGCAAGCATAACCGGCCTTATCACTATTCTCACGATCAGCTCTACGTTAAGTGGAACGGTAAAATCGTACACAGCCAGCCGATGAACCCGATCGAGTATTCGGTCATGGGTCATTGGGGCTATCTTGCACGTTCAACCGACCTTAATGAGCTCAAGGAAATCGTCAAAGACATTACCTGGGAGGCCTGAATGAATCGCGAATATCGACAGATTCCGAGCAAGACGCTCGGGCAACCCATGGAAATGCTGGTGTATGGCAAGAGCGGCAAGCCGGTAATGGTTTTTCCCTCACAGGAAGGCCGTTTTTTTGACTACGAAAATTTTGGCATGATCGACACCATCGCGCCATTCATTCTTGACGGCAAGATTCAGGTCTACTGCGTTGACAGCATCGACCACCAGAGCTGGTTCTCAAGCCTGCCGCCGGCCGAACGCGGCAAGCGTGCCAACGACTATGACTGGTCGATAAAAAACGAAATTGTCCCGCATATCCTTGATGACGGCCATGCAGGAGCCGGCATCTTGACGCACGGCTGCAGTTTTGGCGCCTATCACGCCGCTAATTTCGCCTTGCGCCACCCCGATACTTTCGATTCGGGCCTTGCTTTGAGCGGCTGCTACAACATCGATTTCGCTATCGGCGGTTTCAGCAATCAGGACGTATTTGCCCATAACCCAATGTATTACAGTGCATCAATCAATGAGCAGACGAAAAAACTGCTGCTGCAGAACCTGCTGGTTGTGTGCAGCGGCCAGGGAGCCTGGGAAGAGTGGAACGGCGAAGCGACTACCATGTGCAACAACCTCGACAAAGCCGGCATACCTGTTCTGCTCGATCTCTGGGGCTATGATGTCAACCATGACTGGCCCTGGTGGAAAAAAATGATCGTGTATTTTCTTGGAAAGTTCGACAGAGCGGGCTTTCTTAAGAGCAACCACCGCATGAACGCTATTCAGAGCAAAGATTTTCTGCGCAACTTTCATGCGATCTGACAACACCAGCCGGCGTCAAGTTATAAAATGAGATAAAATCCGGGAGAGATGATAATGCCTGTCAGCCTGACCTGCCCTTCATGCGGCCACATTATCAAACAGGTAACGCGTTCTCCGCAGATAGTCGTCTGCTCAGCGTGCAATTCGACGAATCTGCTTGTCAGCGGCCGCCTCGAAGAAATCGGCGAGTCAGCCATTCTAACCGAGTATCCTAGCATTTTTGAGATTTATAAGACTTATCGCCACAAAGACTGGAAATTCACGCCGGTCGGTCGGGTGCGCTACGATTACGGCGATGGTTTCTGGGATGAATGGTATGTAAGAAGCGACGGCGGCAAAGAAAACTGGATTTCAGTCGATGAAGGCGATATTGCCATTGAGGCACTCGCCCACAATAACATCAAGGTGCCGCAGTTCAACGAGATTCACGTCGGCGGGACACTGATGATCAACCGCGTCAAAATGACTGTCATCGAAAAGAACAGCTGCACGATGATCGGTGCGCAGGGTGAACTGCCGTTCAAGATTGTTCCCAATGATACCTACAATTACATCGACCTGCTTGGGCCAAAGCGCGTGTCGTTCACCATCGAGTATCAGGGCGACAGAGTTGACTGTTACAAAGGTGTCTGGATCGACCCCTTCGAGATTACCGAGGCATGAACCAGATGCAAAGCCAGAAAGCTTCACCAAAACTTAAAAAGCTGAGCTGTACGCAATGCAGCGGGCCGATAGAGCTGCGCGGCGGGCATAATGTCAGAACAATTGTCTGCAGATATTGCGGTGCCTGCCTTGACAGCAAAAAAGAATTTGCCGTATTACACAGTTTTTTAAACCAGAAACGACCGTTCATGCCTCTCACGATTGGCGCGAAGGGCAAACTGAAGGGTGTAAATTTTACCGTCATTGGCGTCCTGCAATACGAACAGCGCGAAGACGGCGAAGTCTACCGCTGGCTTGAATATCTGCTTTTTTCATACACGCACGGGTATGTCTACCTCTGTTATGAAGACGGGCACTGGGTAATGATGCACGAAGTCAAAGACCTGCCCGAAAACGACGTCGAGATTTTCACACCGCCCAAAACCAAAATAGTAGTGCGCGACAAAACTTTCAAGGTTTTTGAATGTGCGACAGCCAAGCTGACCTATGTAGAAGGCGAGCTTACCTGGCAGGCCAGGCAGAACGAAGCAATCAGCTATCTCGATGCAATATGCCCGCCGTACATGTATTCGATCGAAAAGCGCGCAAACGAAATTGAGTATTTCTGGGGCGAGTATCTGAGCGCAAAAGAGGTCAGCGAAGCCTTTAATTTTGAAATGATCAAGCCATCTACCGTCTTTGCCTGTCAGCCTTTTGGCTGCCCGCCGACAATCGCGGCGCTGGCAAAAGGCTCTCTAGCAGCCTCTGTGCTTACCCTGCTGTTATATTTTATTGTTTCATCAAACGGGGTTTATATTACCAGTCAGGTCCTGGGCAGAGAAGTGTTCAGTGATGGCGGTGTTACTAGCGAGTTTACCATCGACGATCCCAGCAAACTCTACGGTCTGACAGTATCAGTTCCACAACTCAAAAATGCCTGGGTTGCTCTTGACGTCAGAATAGTGAATCCACAAGAAACCGAAGAATTCTGCAATATACCGTTCGACATCTCTTATTATGAGGGCTACGAAGGCGGAGAGCACTGGACAGAAGGCTCAGACGAAGAAACCGCGTATTTCAGGGTTCCCGAATCAGGAACCTACAAATTTGAGGTAGAGGGCGAAGGTAATCGAGGAGAAACGAGCTACCCCGACGCTAATTTCATGTTAAACACTGTCAAACTCGAAATTTTTCGGGGCGTTCGCCTTGGGCATCATACTCTTGCCTGGTTTTTTATCACACTGCTGGTTTCTGCTCCCTATTTTGTACTTCTGTACAAATTCGAGAAGAAACGCTGGGACGAAGACGACGAGGACGACTGATGGATAAACTTGCACTGATTTTTGCGGCTATTTTTACGACAATTACGGTTTTTGCCATTGCCACCGACGTTATGAAGCCAGAAGGCTTTTATCAAACGCCTCAGGTCAATGCTGACAAAAATCTGAGAGAGCGCAGCGTCAGCATGCGCGGGACTCACCGCGGTTTTATGCATGGAAAATAATCTGGACAGATTCAAAATATACTGGAGAAAACAATAAATGGACCCCAAATCAGCAATGTCTGAACTTGCAACCGGACCGATTCTGTCAACAATCGTTTATTCGGCGGTCGGACTGGTCATGTATCTGGTCGCATTCTGGATAATCTGCAAAGTATCACCGTTTTCGGTACGCAAAGAAATCGAAATCGACCAGAACACTTCGCTCGGAATCATCATTGGCGCCGTCATGCTCGGCCTTTCGATAATCATTGCCTCAGCCATGCACTGATAAGCACACCACAGCAAATCTTATAATCAAACAAACTGCGCAGCTTGATTGGCGCCCAAAAGCGCTCTCCTGCTGCCGGAAACTGGAAGTATAAATTGCAGCTTTTTCTACTGTTCGCGGTATTTCTGATATCTGTCTGCGCGCTGGTCTATCAGCTGCTGGCCGGCACCATATCGAGTTACCTGGTCGGTGACTCGGTTTATCAGTTTTCGCTGGTAATCGGCATGTTCGTCAGCTCCATGGGACTGGGTTCTTTTCTTTCGCGCTATATAAACAAACAGCTGCACGACTGGTTCATTCTGGTTGAACTGCTCACCGGTGTGACTGGGGGCATGAGTGCGATCGTGCTGTTTCTCGCTTTTTCGCACATCGAAAACTACACGCCTTTCCTGATAATGGTTTCGGTGGGTATCGGCACCCTTGTTGGCCTTGAGCTGCCGATCATTCTGCGTATCGTCAAAGAGCACAACACTCTCAAGATTGTGCTGTCGAATGTGATGACCGCTGATTACGCCGGTGCACTCTTCGCGTCACTGCTTTTTCCGATCATTCTGGTGCCGCAGCTCGGGCTGATCAGAACGAGTCTGACCTTTGGCCTGATGAATGTAGCTGTTGCGTCAGCCGCATTGTATGTCTTCAGAGAACGAATCATTGCACGGAAAGGCCTGATCACACTTGCTGCTACCAGCATGCTGCTGCTTGCAACCTGCTTTGTATTTGCCGGGCACATATCAAGCTTTGCCGAAGACAAGCTTTACAGTGATGAAATCATCTACACGGCTAACACCCCTTATCAGAGAGTTGTGGTGACCAAAACCCGCAATGACGTGCGCATGTTTATCAACGGCAGCATTCAGTTCAGCAGTCAGGATGAATACCGCTACCACGAAGCGCTGGTGCTGCCAGCAATGTCATCAGCCCATTCGCGGCGTAATGTTCTGGTTATCGGGGGCGGCGACGGCCTGGCTGCCCGTGAGATTCTCAAATTCAGCGATGTTGAAAAACTGCTGATAGTTGATATTGACCCGGCTATCACAGACTTTGCCAGGGATAACCAGATGATGCGTGCGCTCAACCTTGATTCAATGCGGCACCCCAAAACCAGAATCGTGAACGATGATGCCTGGAAATTTCTCGAAAAAGACCCTGATCTCTACGATGTAATAATTATCGACCTGCCCGACCCCGACGACCTCACGCTCAGCCGACTGTATTCACGCAGCTTTTACCGACTGCTCGCCGGCAAACTCGCGCGTGGTGGCAAAATAGTCACCCAGGCAACGTCGCCGCTCTATGCGAACAAAGCGTTCTGGTGCATTTACAATACCATGCGCGCAACTGAAAACCCTCTGTACAAAAGCGAACTGGCCTCAGAGACCATCTGCCTCGAAGCCGAAGCCTACAGCTGCTATGTTCCGTCATTTGGCAGCTGGGGGTTTGTCATGGCCTCAAATACCCCGATTCAATGGGATAAAATCAGAATCGAAGTCGCCAGCAGGTTTGTAAACACCGATTTTATCAAAGTAATGAACGTCTTTTCACCTGACATTCAGCATATTGACACCGAAATCAACACTATTGATACTCACGCCGTAAAGTCTTATTATGAAGAAGGTTGGGAGCGCTGGGCGCTCTAAAGGTTACCGATCATGCATAAACCTGATTCAATACATATTATCGCCGACTTTAGCGGCTGCCTGCCCGGCACACTCGAAACCAGATCATCAGGTGAATCTGCTCTCGCGACAGCGGTCAAGGAATCAGGGCTAAACTGCATACATATCAATTCACATCAGTTCAACCCGACCGGCTATACCGCGACAGCTCTGCTGGCTGAATCACATATCACCCTGCACACCTGGCCAGAGTTTTTGTCGGTTCAGATCGATATTTTTACCTGCGGCGACCATAACAAGGCACGCAAAGCCTATGCAGTGCTCAAGCAGTTTTTCAGACCGCAAAAGGTCGCCGAGCGCGTGCTGCATCGCGACCTCAAACAGATCACCATTGAATAAAAAACCGCCTTGTTCCAGACTGGCTAGAACAAGGCGGTTTCGCTTACCATCAGGGCTTGCTATACTGTGAGTCCTTAAAGTATCTGAACAATTCAGAGTCAGTCGAAATCACCATTTTGCTGTTCGCTCCGACCGATTTTTCAAGGGTCTCAAGACTGCGGCAGAATGAATAAAATTCGGGGTCACGGTTATAAGCGTTGGCATATATCTGTGCGGCCTCAGCATCGGCCTTGCCTTTGATCTCCAGAGAAGTCTTAAACGCCTCAGAGGTGATGCGCTTCAGTTCTTTTTCCATTTCACCGAGAATCTCAGCCTTGTCGCCCTCACCTTCTGAGCGGTATTCAGCCGCCACTTTATTACGCTCCGAAATCATGCGCTCATAGACCTTTTCGAGAACAGACTCAATATAATTAAGGCGCTTTACCTGCACGTCGATAAGCTCAATGCCGTATTCAGGAACGCTGGCGCGCGCTTTCTGCAGAATATCGTCAAGTATCTGTTCGCGAGTGCGACGATTGGTCGGGTCAAGAATCTCTTCAGCACTGACATCTTTTGGCGCCACATAAGTTGGCCCGCGTACCAGATCAACAAGGTAATTGCCAGAAACAGCGTCTCTGATAACTGAATCGATGATATCGTCAAGTCTACTCTGAGCGCCTCTTATCGTGGCGACAGTACGAAAGAACACCAGGGGATCGACAATGCGCCAGCGCGCAGTGGCATCGACCCAGATAAACTTTTTCTCACGCGTGGTGATCTGATTGGGATCGCCATCCCACTTCAGAATACGCTTTTCAAAACGATAGACATCTTCGATCAACGGGACTTTGAAATTCAGCCCGGCATGGCGCACTTCGCCAACGGGCTTGCCGAAACGCGTGACAATTGCCTGCTCACCTTCATGAACGACAAACGCACTGCCGGCAGCGACAATCAACAAAACTACAAGAACAGCCACAAAAATAAGCTTTTTCATTTGGCGCCCCCCTCTGAAGATTGCATCGACTGCAGAGGCAGAAGTGGCAGCACCGAGCTTTTGCCATCCTGGCCATCGAGTATCATAGTGTCTTTCATTCTCGGCATAACCTTCTCAAGCGTTTCGAGATACATGCGTTTACGAGTAACTTCCGGGTATTTTTTGTATTCATCGAGAACAGCCATAAAACGGGTTGCTTCGCCACTGGCGCGGTTAACCCTTTCGAGAGCATAGCCTTCGGCCTCTTGAATAGACTGCTTGGCCTGACCACGTGCCCGGGGAACTTCCTTGTTATACTGTTCGCGAGCCTGCAGAATCAAACTTTCCTTCTGCTGCTCTGCTTCGTTAACGCCGTTAAATGCAGCCTTAACCTTTTCGGGCGGGTTAACATCCTGAAACTTGCAGGTAATGATGCGCACACCGATTTCGTAACTGTTGAGAATCTTTTGCAGCTCATCCTGAATCTTCTGTGCCAGCATGGCGCGTTCGGTAGTCAACACATCAGAAACATTGGCATCACCAACGATCTTGCGGGTTACTGCCTCAGAGATGTCTCTGATCGTGCCGACCGGATCATTGATGTTAAACAAAAACTTGAAAGGGTCCTCGATCTTGAACTGCACGATCCATTCAAGGTCGCTGACGTTGAGATCACCCGTGAGAATCAGCGACTCTTCGGCAAACTCCTTCTTGTTGTAAGCGGTTCTGCCACCGTTGATTGAACTGCGAAAGCCAAATTCTTCCTTCATAACCCGCTCGGTCTTGACCAGAAAAACTTTATCGATACCGAACGGCATCTTGAGCTGCAGACCGGGGCCTGTTACCCCGGCATATTTTCCGAGTCGCAGTATTACCGCCATCTCTTCAGTGTCGACCTTGTAAAAAGCGCTTAAAACACCGCCAGTGACCAGTAAGAACAAAATCAGACCGATTACGGCCTTGACCAGATTTCCCTGTGACGGCAGATTCGAAAAATGCTTGCCGGCATTTATTATAGCGTCTTCAACGCTTCCGCCGCCGTTATTACCAAATTCCATACGTACCTCCTCCTGCCATAGCGGGCAGGTCTGCTTAAGATACACATAATGCCGTTAATCGCGCAAGCTTATAAGCACTATTTCAGTAACAATACAGTTGCCTGTTCATTAAGTCTTTACTGAAAATTTCGTTTGGACTATTTCCTGGACAATCATACAGAGCTCTTTTGCAGAGTTATTCACAGATTAAAGGATTATCGCAGATTATTCAGAAGCTTTATTATATGTTTCTTTGCAGTTATTCTTAAACCTTCTGCGCCATCTGTGAAATCTGCGGAAAAATGCATTGAAGAGCAAAACGAAATACCTCTAACGAAGCGGGCATGAAGACAGATGCAACACAGAAAAACTATTTTGCGAAAAGATCACTTGAGAAGTGTTATATTAGATAAGATCAAAATGAGGAGCGCAATATGAAAAAGTGGGAAAACTATTTTTACGCATTCGCCGGCGCCTCGCTCGGAGCCCTCGGCCTGCTTTTTATGATACTTGGAGCAGGCTGTCTGGTTGCTTCGTTCACCGCTTTTGTCGTTGCCATCAAAAAGAGAACAGGTTTTCAGCTCTTCTGATTTTAAGCCTTTGAAATGCTAGAAACTTCGTATTCCAATTTTTTCACTTCAGGCTATTACATTTTTGCCAACGGAATCCTGCTGATTACGCTGGCAGCAATAACTTACGGCTTTGATAGTGAACTGACTGATCGCTTCAAACTCAGATGGCTGGCCACAGGAATTCTGGCCGCTGGAGTTGCGCGAATTCTGTTTTCGTTTTCACTGCTGCAGCACAACCCTCTTCTGCTGACAATTGAGAGCGGCTGCGCCCTGCTATCAATTCATTTGTTTTTTGAATACAGCAGACGCAGTTATAGCGAAAATGCGTCCGGTCATCAATTGCTGCTTCACCTGCCACTGTTTCTGCTGCTGACCTATGGCTTCTGGTACAGCGGCATGGCGATACAGGTGCGCGCAGTGGCATTTCTGCTGATCGGGCTTCTGGTAAGCTATGCCGGCCTCAGAAAGTCTCACCAGCTGCCGGCAGAAGTTAAACGTTATGCACAAGGCTGCTTCGCACTTGCCGCAATCGCCTTTACAATGCACATCGGTGCGCGTCTGGGATTTCAATTTGACTGGCAGACGCTTGAGCCGATCAGTGGTGCACGCGCAGTTCAATGGAAGTTTCTACTTCCCTCTGCTCTTGATATTGCGATAATAATTCTCGCCATGCTGGCCCGGCACGCCCGCGAAAAGCTGCATTGGCACAGTCTTCGTGGCGACCTCGGTTTTTACAGCCATCTTCTTTTTCTTTCGTGCATTGTCGTGGTTCTTTGGGCAGGCGGCTTATTTGGTCGCCATATTGAAAAGCAGTGGCAGTTTCAGAGCGAAGTCACTCTGACACAGGCTATCGAAAGCCTTTCTGAGCTGATCAACTACCGCATGCTGATGGCCGCCAACTATTCTTACGCCATTGCTGCTGCGCCAATTCTTGCTCAGTATCTTGAACAGCCTGACCCGGCAAACCATAAGCTTCTCGAAGATTATCTCGATACAATCTCGCCCAGAGATCCCGAAGGAATGTGTTTTCTGACCGGGCTCGATGGCAAAATCCTTGTTTCTTCAAACAGCGATGAGTCTATGATAGGCTTTGACGTGTCGTTTCGCGACTACTTCAAGAAAGCCATGGCCGGAAAAAGCAGCGATATGATCGACTATGGCAAATTCACCGGGCAACTCGGCTTTTATTCAATCAATCCGGTCATCAGCAATGTTGATGGCAAAGTTCTTGGCGCCTGTGTAGTCAAGCGCAATCTGGTCGATATCGAAGACCTGCTGAAGCTTTATCACCCGGCGATGATCGTTGACGAAAGCGGCGTTATCTTCGTGGCCAGCGACAAACGATATGAACGCCGCAACTACATTCATTGCCTGAAAACAGGTTCTCACACGCACAGGGCGGCCGACGAAACAGCCAGTAATGCAGACCTGATAGTTCATGTCGCACACGCTGTCGCGAAAATCAAAAAAGAGGGCTGGCTGCTGGTAATGCTACCCGGCGGGAACAGCGACAATAAAGATCTCATCTGGCTGATGATAACTCTCAGCCTGATCTGCTTGACGCTGATTTTGACGCTTAACTCAGCAGTGATCAACATAAGATCGCGCGAAAGTTACGAGGTGGCTCAGGAACGCTTTCAGACAGTCTTCTATCATGCGCCTGACAGCATGATCATCATCTCGGCTAAGACTCTCGAAATTCTCGAGGCCAACCACAGCATGACAAGGCAGTTCGGACTGATCGGCGATGTTATCGGCTTAAACTACCTTAAACTGCTGCCGGCCTGTCACAATGATCTCACTCATGTCTGGCACGACCGCGCCGAAAAGCTGTTCAAACACCGGAGAACTTTTGTCAGAAGCAATGGCGAGGCCTTCTGCGCCGAAGTTACCGGCGCACCAGTCACCTTTAATTATCACAAGGCAATCATACTGCTGCTGCATGACATTACCGCCCAGAAACAGCATGAACTCGAGCTGCAGCAGGCAAAAAATGCCGCCGAAAATGCCAACAAGCTTAAATCAAGATTTTTCGCCAACGCCAGTCACGAGATTCGCACGCCAATGACAGCGATAATCGGACTTACCGAAATGGCCTTGACGCTGTGCGAGTCAGAAGAGCAAAGACGGTTGCTCAATCTGACACGATCTTCAGGCAAATCTTTACTCGAGCTGGTAAACGATATTCTCGACCTTTCAAAAATAGAGTCTGGAAAATTCAGTATCCGACCGACACGCTTCGACCTGCATCAGCTGCTGCGAGAGCTTGAGCAGTTGTTTGTTTTTGAGGCCAGAAACAGTCAGATCAATGTTGTCTTCAGCCTTGACCAGAATCTTCCACGCCACATCCTGTCAGATGGCGTTCGTATACGCCAGATTCTGCTGAATCTGCTCAGCAACGCCGTAAAATTCACCGATACCGGATCAATCAGTCTGCAGGCAAAGGTTATCGCCGGGCACAATGCTGAGCGTATCGAAATGAAGATAAGTGATACCGGCGGCGGAATCTCACCGGATAAACAGGAACATCTTTTTGAGCCATTCACTTATGGCGACCAATACACGAGATACGAAGCCAAAGGCGCCGGACTTGGCCTGGCGATATGCAAGCAGATCACCGATTTGCTCGAGGGTCGCCTGTTTATAGAAAAAACTGGCAGCACCGGCACGGTTTTTATTCTTGAGATACCTTTTGGTCGCGGTGAAGCAATATCAGAAGAACCGCCAGTTCAGGTTCTTCAGCCAAAACTCTGCATAAATGGCCGGCCACTTCATTTTCTGATCGCCGATGACAACGAAATCAACCTTTTTCTCGCAGGATCAATTATCGAAAAATTTGGTGGCAGCCACCAATACGCCCGGAATGGCCGAGAAGCTCTTGATATGCTTGCAGAAACACAATTCGACGCTGCCCTGATTGACATTCAGATGCCTGAGGTTGACGGCCTGGCAGTAATCAGACAGATACGCAGCAGCTCTGGCAATGCCGGCCAGCTTCCAGTAATTGCTGTCAGCGCCTTCATTTCTGACCAGGAAAAACAGGAGGCCTTGCAGGCCGGTGCCAACTCATATCTGGTTAAACCATACTTTCCCAACGACCTGCTGAAAGCGATTGCCAACCTGGCGATTACCCACACCACAGAAGAAACCGCCACAGAAACGCAAACGCAAACAGCGACAATTTCTATGCCAATAGCGGCTCTCAAACAGATTGACGCCGACGAGCTCGAGATTAGAATTCTCAAAAAGCCAGAGAATATTCTCAAAATCAGCGATATTTTTGCGCGCCGATCGGTTGAGCTGTTGGCAGAACTGGCTGAGTGCGAACAAATGCATGACTGCCTGAGGTTGCGCGAAGTGGCCCACTCAATTAAAGGCCTGGCTGGCATGCTGGGAGCGAAAAAATCATTTCAGCTGGCGCGCGACATCGAGGATCTCTGCAAAAACAGCCAGATTGAGCAGGCATTACAGCAGCTTGCCGTTCTTAAACAGCACATTACTGAGATCTCGCAGGATCTAAAAATTCTGCAACAGCAGGTAAGCAAAAAAACAGTTTAATTCTGGAACACTTTTTGCTAGTGTTGAGGCATCAAGTTGTGACTGCGCAATTTTTGATCGGAGACACTGATGATCGACAAGACATTTAAACGCACTCTGAAGCTTTACACCAAGCGACTGCTGCTGACACTGTTTGCAGCAGCCTTTTTTTATCTGCACTTTTATCAGGGCAAGGCCGCGCGCGACACCTTTTCGGTGTTTTTTGGCGGACTTGGCATGTTTATTTATGGCATGAACCTGATGAGCGACAGTCTGCAGCTCATTGCCGGCAGTAGATTGAAGAGCATAATATCAGCTCTGACCCGCAATCCTGTAGCCGGCATGCTTACCGGACTGGGAGTCACTGTCATCATTCAAAGCAGTTCAGCCACAACCGTTATGGTTGTGGGCTTTGTCAACGCCGGGCTGATGACGCTGCAGCAGGCGATCAGCATTATTCTCGGCGCCAATATCGGCACAACAGTAACTGCGCAGCTGATCGCTTTTAAGCTGACTGATCTGGCCTGGCCAGTTCTGGCCATAGGCAGTGCAATGATTCTGCTCAGCAAAACTCGCACCAACAAGTCTTTTGGCGAAGCAATGCTTGGATTTGCCCTTCTATTTCTCGGCATGAAATTTATGGGTGACGCCATTACCGTCTATCGCGACCACGAAGCCTTTAAAACAGCTTTTGTCTCGCTCTCTCACTACCGCATTCTTGGTGTATTGGCCGGGCTTATGGTAACACTCATAGTTCAAAGCAGTTCTGCCACCGTAGGCCTGACCATGAGCCTTATGGGCACCGGTGCTTTTGGCAGCGATCCATTTACCGCCTTGATGGCAGCTGTGCCAATAATCCTCGGCGACAACATCGGAACCTGTATAACCGCGCTCCTGGCTTCGATCGGTGCTTCAAGAAACGCCAGAAGAGCAGCACTCGCCCACACATTGTTCAATGTCTTCGGAACACTGATCATACTGCCTGTTCTCGAGCTATATTGCAATCTGATGCTGAAAACTTCTGTCGACCCGGTAAGACAGGTTGCCAACGCGCACACGATTTTTAACGTGGCCAATGGCATCCTGTTTCTTCCGCTGACCGGCTTTCTCAAGGCTATGGTTATGCGCCTCGTACCGGTGCATGGCGAAGAACCCGCAACAATAAACAATCTCGACAAGCGCTTTCTGGCAACGCCGGCAATCGCGATCGGTCAGGCTGAAGAACACCTCAAACAGGCATTTGCGCTCGTCAGCAAAAAATTCGATAAAGTTAACAGCCTGCTTGATGATGCTGACTGCGATATGGATGAAATCGCCGCCGTCTCTTCAAATCTTGCCTCTTTGCACCGGCAGCGCGATCAGATCACTCGCGAACTGAACCAGTTTCTGGTCTCTCTGTCGCAGAAAGGTCTCTCTGAGCTTTTGAGCCGCCAGACGACGAGAATCCTGTATCTGAGCAAGGATCTTGAAATCATGTCTTCACAGCTGAACAAGATGATGGCATTGATGGTAGAAAATGCCGAAAGCGGCAAGAAGCTTTCTACCGACTCACGCGAAGAGCTGCATATATGTATTAACCGCATTGCCGAAATTTTCAAAGTAATCAGCTCTGAGCTCAGCCCCGGTGAAAAGGCCACCGAAGAGATGCACCACCAGATCTACAGCCAGGCTATGCTGCAGCGTGCCGCGCGCAGCAATCTGATCGATCGCATCAAAAACGGTGACTATGACCCGCTCGAAAGCATTCTTCTGCTTGATGTGCTGCGCAGTGTCGAAAGCCTGCTCAACTCAATGCATCATTTCAGCGACCACCTCGTGTTCAAGTTTTGAGCAGAGCGCTGTTCAACCGTTCCAGCACCTGGGTCAAAGAGAGATTTGGCGGGCGCGTGCAAAAGATACCCGTTGATGCCGGCTTTTCTTGCCCGAATCTTGATGGCACACTTTCGAAACAGGGTTGTCTTTACTGCAACAACCGTAGTTTTTCGCCGTTTTACAGCAGCGCGCAGCTGAGCATCTCCGAACAACTGCACAAAGGTCGCGCTTACTTTGCCGGCAGATATGGTTGCCAGAAGTTTTTTGCTTATTTTCAGTCTTATTCATGCACCTACGCCCCGGTCAAAACCCTGCGCGAAAAATACCAGGAGGCTGCCAACAGCGAAGGCATCATAGGATTAGTCATCGCTACGCGACCAGACTGTATCAGCACTGAGATTGTCGAACTGCTCAAAGAGTTTGCCGGCAAAACTTTCATCAGAGTCGAACTTGGCGTAGAATCATGCGATGACGAAGTTCTCAGCAGTATTAACCGTTGCCACAATGTTGCAACAGCGCTTAATTCAGTCAAATTGCTCAGTTCTGCAGCTATACCGGTCAGCATTCATCTGATCAGCGGCCTGCCTGGCGAACAGCCTGATCACATGGCCAGGGCAGCCCGAATTGTTTCAGAATCAGGCGCTGACATGGTCAAACTTCATCATCTGCAGATAGTAAACGGCTCGCGGCTGGCCGAACTCTATAAATTGCACCCCGAAAACTATCGCCTTTACACACTCGAAGATTACCTCGATAAAGTCTGCGAATTCATCGCCAGCCTGTCACCAAAGATTTATCTCGACCGTTTTATCGGCAGAGTGCCGCTTAACCAGCTGCTGGCACCAGTATTTAAAGGAATCGACGAAGCAGAGTTTCAGCGCCGCCTCGAAAGCCGTCTGCGCAAACTGAACCTCGAACAGGGAGCTGAATATGCTGCCACTGCCTGACAGTTTTCTGGCAATTCTCCGTGTTAACAGCCTGTGCCCGGCCATGCCCACCACAACCGAAATGCGCATCAGGCCTTAAACAGCTCCTATGGATAAGATTATCTGGCTATGCTGGTACACCTTTTGCTTTGTTTGACAGTGAACAAGTTGTAAAACCAGTTGCGGTAAAGGTGAAAGCAATCATGCAGAAAAAAGTCCTGATCGTGGTAATAGTAGCGGGTTTTCTCTGTTCCGGGCTGGCCAGTTCTCAGAGCGTGGTTGACGCCGAATCAGTGCTCAAATATTTTGCTTCGTTTTATATTCCATCAGAGCAGCAGACTACCGCCAGAGCAATGATGTTCGGCCAGGAATTCAGACCCGAAAATCACGCTGACAATAAATCCAGCAATGAACTGCCTGATCGTAACTTTTTAAGATAATAAAACTCAGCTGAAATCGCGTTGTTACTGACCCGTCACTTTTTTAAGCAATGCCAGTTCAATGTGTGTCTTGACCTTTACCCGCATTTCAGCAGCGTTAAAAGGCTTGGCCAGATAATCAGCGCCACCAAGATCGTAACTCCTGGTTATATCACTGCTTTCGGCGCGGCCAGTCAAAAAAATCACCGGTATATCAGCTGTTTCAGAAGATTCTTTAAGTTTTTTGCATATGGCAAAACCATCGAGATCCGGCATGATGATATCGAGAAGAATCAAATCAGGATGACGTTCTGTGACAAAGCGCAGAGCAGCGGCACCGCTTTCGGCAAGCGCAAGCCTGTATTCGCCGCCCAAAATCTCAGCCGCCATTTTCAGGGCGACAGGCGCGTCATCAACAATCAGAATCAGAGGTTTTTCGGTCTGAATCACAGTTTTCACCGGCCACAGTATTTTAATGAGAGAATGTATGCAATCATGTAAACAATGCAAGGAATTTGTGTTAAATTATTGAGAAATAACTGAAAACGGGAGATCGACACATGATCAAGCCAGTCATGACTGCCCTTCTGATAATATGCCTGACACTGACAGTCGCCTATGCCGAGGACCGCCGCCCCCTGATTGGTATCACACCGTCATTCAGCAACAACAGCATACAGCTGAATAATGATTATGTTGACGCGGTACAGCGAAATGGCGGCATTGCCATCATTCTTGCACCAACCGAAGACGAAAACACTATTGACGCATACATCAGAATGCTTGATGGCGCTGTCTTCTCGGGTGGTCCTGATATTCCACCAGATTTTTATGGGCAGCAGCCACACCCGACCAGTCAGGTCATGGAAAAGGCTCGTTTTGAATTTGAAAGCCGCTTCATTAAACGATTTCTCGATGCGGGCAAGCCGGCATTGGGAATATGTCTTGGCATGCAGTTCAGCAATGTGTGCCGGGGCGGCACGTTAATTCAGGATATCCCGGAGCTGGTCAGCAAAAAAGTGACGCATCGCGATGGCACAATGTACACAAATCTGCACCCGATAGCCGTCGCGCCGGGCAGCCTGCTTGAGCAGGTTCTGCAGACTCGCAGCACCAGAGTCATTTCACGGCATCATCAGGCCGCCGGAAAAATTGGCAGTGGCCTGACACCAGTAGCTCGAAGCAGCGACGGCATTGTCGAGGCGCTCGAACGCACAGACGGTGTTTTCGGCCTGTTTGTGCAATGGCACCCAGAAAGCATGAAAGATGCCGATCCGGTTCATACTGCCCGAATTTTTACAGCACTTATCAAGGCCGCCCGCGCACAAAAATCGCCCGACACAGAATGGTAAATCTGGCTATTTGTCAGGCTTTTCGCCGACAGACCAGTTGACCGGCTCTGTATTATATACCGCATAAGAGTTATCGGTAACAATCTGGTTCAAGGCACTTACCCGCCGATCAGAAGCCGGGTGCGTCGACAGATAATGTACCAGCTGCGGTAACTTTTCTTTTTCGGCCAGTCTCTTGAAAAAGTCAGTGGCGCCGCCGGCATGGCCATACTTTTTGACCAGCATTTCGAGAGCGTATTTGTCGGCTGCAAACTCCTGCTGGCGCGAATAGTTGTTCTGCAAGATCCCTGATGAATTCATGAACTGGCGAACGCTGTCTCCCTGCCCGCCAAGTGCAAAATTGGCAACAATGAAAAAGAGAAAACTGCGGCCAAGGCCGCGCAGATGATCGCGGGCTGCAAAATGCCCGAGTTCATGGGCCAGAATCATTGCCAGCTCGTTCTCAGAGGCGACTTTCTCAAGCAACTGAGAATAGACTACGATGTGACCACCCGGCAAAGCCAGAGCATTGGTCTCATCTTTTTCGATAACAGTTATGTAGAATTTGCGCCGAACCCCTTCCATCAGCCCTGCCAGTGAATCGAGTAGCTGCTGAATCTTTACCACGTCGAACTTTTGCGATTTCTGTCCAGAAGCATAGACTTCCCGCATAATCGGCGCGGCGAGGCTGTCTTCCCAGGCAGGCGGGATATAAGGCACGGCAACGTCGACAATAATGCCCAGCGCCAGATAAAGGGCGAAAGCAACCAGAACAACTCTGAATATTACCCGCATCGCATAAGAGAATTCGGCAGGTTCAGAGATGTTCTCGTTTTCTTCGACGTATTTTGCTACATACTTCATCGCTGTCAGCTTCTGGCATACCTTACTGCGGTGCCATAAACCACGACTTCGACGATGCCAAGCGGTTGATCGCTTTTACCACCGCAGATGCTCATGGTTTCCATACGAAAGTTAACCACTTCGTCGGCCTTGAGCCGCAGTGCCTGTTCTTTCATGCGCAGCATCGATTCGCGGCGGGCGCGATCAAGAGGAGCTTCAAAAACCGATATACGTCCGCCAATAAGATTGACCAGACTTGCGATATAGCGTTTAAAAGGGTCTGAGCCTATGACTACATGCCCGGTCACCATGCCGACAGCTTCAACTCTACGATTGGGGTCAATTGTGTCAGAAGGAGTCACAGCCAGGTCAATCATGCGCTTTTCGCGCTCTATGATGTCAACAAAATGCTTATCTTCGAAGTGTTTGCCAATCTTGTACCAGATAAAAAGCGGCACAACGGTGAAAAGCAGAAGGACTATAATGCCTACAAAAATACCAATTAAATCTTCCATGCTGCTACTCGACTTTTACGGCTGTGCCATAAACGTAAATTTCGGCAGCTCCCTGGGCGATAGATGATGTAGAAAACCTGATATTGATAATCGCGTTAGCACCGCGCTTTTTCGCCTGGGCGATCATGCGCTCGGTCGCTTCAATTCGCGATTCATTGAGCAATTCGGTATACCCGGTCAGCTCGCCACCAAAAAGGTTCTTGATGCTGGCCATGATATCTTTGCCAACATGTTTGGCGCGAATCGTCGAGCCTGCTACCAGGCCATAATGTTCGACAATTTCTTTGCCCGGCACGCGATCGATGTTGGTGAGAATCAGTTTTCCGGCAATTTGTGAAGTTTCCATTTAAAATCCCCTGTTAAGATATAGGTAACTGAAAACATTATAACAGGGTCTTCTAAAAAAAGTCAGCTTTGCTCAGTAATACACACAACGGGTCACATGCGTAGGGAATTGCCGATATTTCTCATCCTGACCGCGGTTCCACAGCAGATAATCGAGCCCCTGTGAACAAACTTCGACGCCGACGCCGGCGTAAAACTGTCGAAGCAACTCAACAGCATGTATGCAACAGGCTCTGATCTCGACCTCTGCCTGACAACCCGACGAAAGTGGCTCTCCTGCCGCGATAGAAGCCTGTAAATCAGGTGAGTATGACAGCAGTCCGTCAGTCAGCAGCACATGCGGAACCAGATTGTCAGCAAATATGGTCAATTCGCCAATGTCGTCAAACCTGCCATACCCCTGCCCGGAAAACACAATATGCAGATCAGAAGCGGTTATCTGCGCCCGCTTCAACAAAAAAATCTCGCGACCCTGCAGAGAAAAAACATCACGATAGAATGGCATTTGACATAGCTGATCAACCAGAACTGCTGCCGAAAAGCCCGCCGATTCAATAAATTTGCCAAAACTGCCCCCGTAGCTGCGGTCAAGAAATTCTGCCATGGCATTCAGTGCCTCGGCGAACAGGCACATCAGTTCGTATGCCATCTTGTTCTCCGGGTTCTGGTCAAATATTAGACAACATTCGGCGGCAGTGATCTGGCGTAGCCATTGCGTTGAAAACCCGCCAACCCTTATAGATTCAGCCTTGAGACGCGATGCAACGGTAAAATACCCGGTTTTGCCCGGGTCTTTGCGTAAAGCGCCAAAATAGCCCGAACCAAAATTGATACAGTCGAGAGTGACAAAATACGCCAGGGTCGCGGCAGCATCGCCACAAAAATGGTTTTCGCTTTCCATGACCGGGTGCTGCGCGATTTCAACCGGCAGAATCCGCGCGTATTCTGTCAGATAATCCTGATTTATTCGCACAAACTCCGCCCGCTCAGCCGCAAACGCGCATGAAGAAAGAATCCGATCAAACACAGTCTGTCCCATAATACCTGCCCATCGATTAAAGCTCGAACAAGGCATACTCTAGCAGATATTCGCAGCATATTCCACCCCGATGTCGCATAGATTTTACGCATAAAAACTGAACCAGAATAAACAACAGGTTTGGCATGATGCTGGTGTCTGTGTTATTTTGACGCCTAAGCTAATCAGAGGAGAAAATATGAGTCAGAAAGACAGATTGTCGCCTAAAGCCTACGAGGCAATCGACGGCAAAGACTATCCCAGCTTTGTTCCAGCCAGCGAAACGCCGCTTGAATTCACGCTGAAGGCTGTTATCATCGGCATAATTATCGGCTCAGTATTTGGTGCCGCCAATGCTTACCTTGGCCTCAAGGTTGGACTGACGGTTTCGGCATCAATTCCGGCGGCAGTAATGGCCGTCGCCATTTTCCGCATCTTTTTCAAACAGGGCACTATTCTTGAAACCAACATCGTACAGACCGTTGGCTCGGCCGGGGAATCTCTGGCTGCCGGCGTTATTTTCACGATTCCGGCTTTCTTTATCTGGGGTCTTGAGCCATCAAAGCTCGAAATAACAGTTATTGCCATTGTCGGCGGCGCTATCGGCGTGCTTTTCATGATACCGCTGCGCCGCTATCTGATCGTGCAGGAACACGGCAAACTGCCATATCCAGAAGGAACCGCCTGCGCCGAAGTTCTGGTAGCCGGTCAGGGGGACATCTCTAAAGCCAAAACCCTTTTTCAGGGAATGGGCATCGGAGCTCTCTATCAGGCACTGATGCACAATCGTCTTTTCGGATTCTGGAGCAAAGAACCAGCCAGCCATATTCCAGGGTTCAAAGGTGCTGAAATCGGCGCAGAAGTCACACCTGAACTTCTTGGCGTCGGCTATATCATCGGGCCACAGATTGCTGCCATAATGCTCAGCGGCGGCATTTTCGGCTGGCTGGTGCTTATTCCGCTTATCACCCTGTTTGGCGAACACTGCGCATCGCCAATTTATCCAGAACTCAGCAACCTGATTAGAGACATGGGCCCGGGACAGATCTGGTCGCGTTACATACGTTACATCGGCGCCGGCGGCGTTGCCTTTGCCGGTATCTTCTCGCTGATTAAATCAATCCCGGTCATTATATCAAGCTTTAAAGCCGGCTTCTCACAGCTTGGCAAAAACAGCGGTGAAACCACAACTGTCAGAACCGACCAGGATCTGCCAATGAGTCTGATAATCGGCGGCGCACTGTTTTTGGCCGCTGTCGCCACAATCTTTCTCAATATGACAATTTTTCACTCGTTCAGCATGTCTGCCATATCGGGCATACTGATCGTAGTTTTTGGATTCTTCTTCGTAACCGTATCATCGCGCATCGTTGGTCTGCTGGGTTCTTCATCGAACCCGATCTCTGGCATGACCATCGCGACGCTCCTGCTGACCTGCATCATCTTCATTCTTGCTGGTATGGCCGGAATGCCGAATGTTAAAGTCGCGGTTCTTACCGTTGGCGCCTTTGTCTGTATCGCGGCGGCAATCGCCGGCGACACTTCTCAGGATCTCAAAACCGGCTTTCTTATCGGCGCTACCCCAAAATACCAGCAGATCGGTGAGTTTATCGGTGTCATCTCTTCAGGTCTGACCATGGGCTTCGTAATGTATCTGCTCAAAGATGCAATCACGACCGGCGAACTGCCGGCACCGCAGGCCAACCTGATGAAACTGGTAGTTGACGGCGTTATCGGCGGCAATCTGCCATGGAACCTCGTCATCAGCGGCATGTTCATCGCTCTCGGCGTAGAACTGCTCGGCATCAACTCGCTTGCCTTCGCCGTTGGTCTTTACCTGCCACTGTCGCTGTCGGTTCCGATCATGGCCGGCGGCATCATCCGCTGGATTCTTGAACGACGCAAAAGTGACCCCGACCTCGAAGAAAAACGCGAAACCGGCGTGCTTTATTCATCTGGCCTGATTGCCGGCGCCGCACTGACCGGCGTTTGTATCATGGTGCTGATGGGCTTTGCCGAAAACAGACCCGGTCTATTGGAAGGCATCAACAAACCCGGTATTCATATTGCGTCAACGCAGCTCAGCAATATCGAAATCAAGGGTCAGCCAATAACTGGCAACTACTACAAGGTTTCGCCAGCTGAATACCCGGCAACCGACTCTATCGTCGAAAAAATCTCGCAGGCAAAAATTGCCCAGCGCGAACTTCAGGCGGTAACTCCTGCTGATACTGCTGCAGTCGAGGCCAAGGCCGCCGAAATAACCGCGCTAAACGAACAGCTGCAAAAAGCAAAAACCCAGGTAATAGCGTTCAAAGCTAACCTGAACGGGACTTCGGTCGAACAGACCATTGAGCTCGGCAAATGGGAACTGGCATACGTTTCTGCTGTTGACGGCAAACTTGAAGTCAGCGGCGAAGCAGCCGGCAACCAGTCAAGAGGCGTAATCGCCTTTCTTATTCTGTGTGCCACCCTCGCCTATTTCGCTATGCGCAAACCTGTTAAAACCATCGACTGATCAAGCATCAAAGGCCTGCGACGGATATTCCGCCGCAGGCCTTTTTTATCGTCGATATCCTGTCTCTTCTTCTATCTCGTTCTCGTAATCGTAATCGTTCTCGTAATCGTAATCGTAATCGCACCCGGGCGCGCAGTATGACGACTTGATGCCGATTGCGATTACCGCTCTGATGAGCACGAAGATAGGCAATGTGGATTCTTGACCGAGAATTGCTGGCAACATGCGACTTCGTACAAAACTTTTTATGAAAAGTCAGGTATAATATGAGTTGAATCAGGGTTTTTCGAAGGAGTAATTTAATGCGAGCATTACATTTTGTTCTGGTATTGCTGATAATGATAAGCGCCGGTATGACCGGTGCATTGGCGGCGCCTTTTGCCGACGCGCCCTTAAAACTTGATCAAAGCAGCGAATCCGGCAGCGGATCATCTATTGCCAAAGCTGTAACGCAGAAAATGCCTGGCTTTCATGTGCGAGTTGCTGCTTATAACATCGCGCACGCCCGCGGTGAAGAAAGCGGCGGACTCAAAGAAATCGGCAAGCCATCAAAGCTCAAAGGCATTGCCCAGCTGATTAAAGACAACAAAATCAGCATCGTCGGCTTCACCGAAATTTCACAGGGCGACCTGCGGGTTTTGTTCAGAAACCAGCCGAAATTTATCGCAAAATATCTTGGCTATCACCATGTTTACGAGCAGAACTACAAGCGCGGTCTGTTTGGCAAGCTGGCCACGCAGGGCAATGCAATCGTGTCAAAGTACCCGATAGTTTCACATAAAAATCACAACCTTTATAAGTCCGACGAAAAGCACGAGCAGCGCAGCTGTCTCGAAGCGGTGATCGACCTTGGCAAACCCGGCAAAATCAAGATTCTCGTTGCGCATCTCAGTCTCAAGGCTGACGAATCAACAAAGCAGATCGAAGAAATCTGGAAAATCGCTGAAACCAGCAAAGAACCGGTGATTCTTCTCGGCGATTTCAATTCGCGACCAGGTTCAGCGCGCATAAAATGGCTTTCTCAACGCATGATTGACACCAGCGCCAATCTCAATACAACGTATAAAAACAAGCCTGATGTAAAAATTGACTACCATTTTATTCGCGGCCCATGGCAATACGGCACCTGCCGGGTAATCGGCTTTGATCTCGACTACTCTGATCACGGCTGCGTTTTCAACGACTACTGGCTCCAGAATACAAGAAAATGACCAGTCACCTCCCTTGTCAGGGCGGCGGCAGGCTTGTAAAAATTACCAGTCATCTGTCACATATGAGTTCGATGGTTCGCCGTCATTGGTCGGTTCGCTTCAATCCTGATGCTCACCGACACTTGACCATCCATGGTCTTCGCGAGGAGAGGGCGGTAGCCAGACGCGGCAATCCCATGGACAGAAGGATTAGCTCAGAGCTGGCTTTTTGACCACGGATGGTCTTATACATTTACGCCACAGGAATGGCGCGCAAATGTGCTGCCGGCGACATTGCCTTTGTCGTCGGTACATTCGTGTAACAAATTCAGCAGGTGCATCGTCTGTATTTGTAGTATCATTATTACAGAACAGACACCACAACTACAGAAACCTTGGGAAACGAACCTGATGCACCTGGTAAATTTGTCTTGCAAAGATGATCACAAATGCCTGCGCACGAAAAATGGCTTTTCACTGGTTGAGGCCATGATGGCCATGATCCTCTTCTTTCTGCTGTTCGGCTACACAATAAAGGCTCTGGCACCGACTGCTACTGATTCGCACAATCTTTTGCGGGGAGTTACTGTTGCCATGAATGCCTGCAACTGGTATCTGAACGATCTTGAACGCCGCATCAATTATCTGGGCGAACTTCCGGCTTCAGATCTTGGCGAAAACGATGTCACGCTGCTGTTCAGCGACGACTACTTTTCTGACATCGAAATGCTGCGCAACCTGCAGGCGACATCGCACATTTCCCTTGACGGCGACCTTTACAAAATGCGCATAGAATTCAGATGGGGCAATCATGATAGCGACCACAAAAGGCCTCATAACTTTGAACTATCGCGACTCAAGACCAGACCTGGCATTTAAGGAATAGAAATGAACAGTCAGAAACAGGGTTTTACAATTATTGAAGTTCTGGTTGCCATTGCGGTTTTTACGCTGGTAATGCTGTTTATAATACCGGTTTTTTCGTATTCGCGACGGGCGACAACCACCATGAACCGCCTCGACTCTTATCACGACGTGCGGCGGGTTGACCAGGAAATCGCCTCTGAGATCAAGTTCGGTTCGGCAATTCTTTACCCGCCGAAGCCGGCTGGCTCAAGCGCAGGCGAATGGCATTCTCAGATCGTTTATCGCAACTCGCTGAATCAGACGCAGGTAATTTTTGTGAACGAAAAAGACCAGCTCGTGCTGTTGAACTATGACAGCCTGCTCGGGCCTTATCTTTCCGGGGCAAAAACGCTGGGGTCCAGTATAAAAGAGTTTCTGGCAAGACGACACGGCAATTCAGTTATTGAGTATAAGCTGTGCTTTGAAGCTGACCAGCGCGAGTTTGCAGTAACCAACCGCATCGCGCTGATGAACGTATTTTGACGGCGGGAGGCTGATATGAAAAAGCGTGGCTCGGCAATAATGGTTGCCGTAATTCTTGGCTCGGTCTTTTTTGTAGTAGTGAGCGGGCTTTTACGCTATTCTTCAAGCGAAATGAAGCATGTGAAAGCGATCAGTGCCGTTCGCAAAGCCGAATTGCTTGCCCTGTCAGGAGTTGACTGGGCAGAAAGCGAACTGCGCAAAGGACGCTGGTATCAGAAAGAGTTTCAACCCTACGAAAAAGTGGTCGGAGTGCACCCGACGCATGGCGTAAAGGAGCTTAACCCGTTTGGATCTGACGAAGGCAAAGTCACTGTCGTCTGCGAAGACGTGGCCAACGCAATGCCGGGCAGCAACGTCAGAGGCATGCAGAGGCTCTGGTATCTTCATCACATCAATGTTTACGCCCTCGGCGAATTCGAAGGTGCAAAAGCCCTTGTTTACGGACGTTACATTATTTCTCCAGAACCGGCGTTAAACAGTACATCAACCGAAGCCTCCGAGTATGAAAGTCCTGAATACGGTGCACCAAGAGCAGCCGCGCTGCGAATACTTCCGGCCATGCTTAATGGCGCCGATGTTAACGATTTTATCGTCAAAAAAATCTTCGCGGCAGCCAATCAGAGCGTAGATATCAACAGTGTCGTGGCAACACTGGTTCCTGCGAACGGTTCGACGGGTGAAATCTCGCTGCGGCCACAGACAAACGGCAGAATCAGCGAAATTTTGCTGGAAGAAGGCCAGACCTGCCGCGCCGGCGACACCTTTGCCGTTTTAAGCCGCCAGATCACTACAGCGGGCGGAATTGCCGACAGCAAAACCCTCAAAAAAATGGTCAGAGTCACCAAAATCGACCCGAGAATCTGGCACGGACTCAGCATTCTCAGCCGCACCGACCGTTTTGCACTTTCCCAGTATATCAGCGGCCTTTCAGACGCCTATCTGCAGAATTTCGTGGCACACGCCTCTCTTGAATCAGCTATAAGCAATCTCGGCGGAAACAAGCTTAACAACAAGCTCAGCGCCGAAGAACTGCTGGCCAAATTTCCGGCCGATGTTAACAACACCACCCGAAACCGCGCTGAGAATATGTTTCTGGCCAACATGATCCAGAATTTCACCGTGCCCGGCGGCACCTGGGAACGCAAAGAAAAATCGCTCGACAAAACCTATCTTGAGCTTGACCACCCGCGCACAACGCAGCCTCCGGCTGACCTGATCAACTGGTTGCGTGACCTCAACCTGACCTTTCTGCTCAATACCAAGCCCCGACTTGACCCGCGCTATTACGAGCCAAAAATGAAGCAGAGCGAATTTATCAAGCTGCTCAAGCCGCAGTTTAACGTTGACCCGGCGCAGTTTATTCAGAGCCTGTCGCAACTCTCAGATGCTTCGCGCTACGTCGATATCGTCGAAGGCGACTTTGAAAATGCGACACCAGTATTTCGCGAGACCGACGCCTCGATAGAGATCGTCAAACCCGAAAAAAACGTCAGAGTATTTGTCGAAAAATACACCAAAGACTACACTTTCGTTGACCCCGAATCGGGCTTTTCGATCAAAATGGGCGATCTGATGACTTTTTTGCGCAAGTATTACGACGACACCGGCTCGCAAAGCCCGCGAGAAGACGTCAGAACCCTTGAACACACGGACTGGCCACTGCCAAAACCGGCTCCAGAACCTCCAAGCGCTCGCCCCGGCGGAACCTGGGTCTGGAACCCCGGCACTCCTGGCACTCCTCCCGGTGATCCCACCTGGAGCCATCGCAATGGCGCGAAGAAATTAATACCATCACCTGTTGGTGGCGAACGCGACTTCGAACCAGCCGGCGGCCCGCCTGATGGTGGCGAAAAAAGCTACCGGGTAGCGGCCATTGCTCCGACCAGCAGCAAAAGCAGCACCAGTCATGGCGGAAATACTGTTGAGCCAGTTAACAGCCAGTTCAGCAATGTGCGTCCACCCATCGAAATCGAGACTGGTGGTACCTGGAACGCAACTCCTGGCTCTCCTGGCGTTGACCCGACCGAGGGCAGCTATTCCTGGCGCGAAAACCCGCCGCCACCCGAAAACAGTTCTGACCAGACCACGCGCAAATGCACTACCTGCTGCTTTGCTGCTGGCACCATGATCCTCATGGCCGATTCTTCGCTCAGGGCAATAGAAGAAGTCACGGTGGGCGACAAAGTCGCAGCCTATGACGAATCCGGCAAAACTCGCGTCACTGGCGAAGTCATGGCACTAGAATCGCCAGAGCGCGATCACCTTACCACGCTCACCTTCGCTGACGGCAAAACTCTGCGACTCACCGATGAACACCCGCTATACGCCCGTAATGGCTGGGCCTCTGTCGATCCGGGGTTCACGTTTGATATCTACAAAATGCAGACAGGAAAGCTCAGGGCTGGTGCTGAAGTATTCGGCAGCGACGATGACTGGCACAAGATAGTAGCAATCTCGACCGTTTTGTCTGACACAAAAGTCTACAACCTGTCCAAAGTTGAGCCCGGCCAGACCTTTTTCGCCGACGGCATTCTGGCCCACAACAAGCCAGTATGCCAATGCGAAGTATGCAAGCCAGGTGGTGGCGGCGAAGCAGGCGGCAACGAAAACGCCACATCCGGGGCGCCCGGCAGCGGCAGTTCTGGTAGTGCTACCGACAACACTGCAACCGGCCAGCCAGGCGGAGCTGATGGCGGTGCCAATACTGCTGACGGCACCGGCAATAATCCCGGCGCCGGCGGGTCAGGAACCAGCACATCCGGTGGACCCGGCAGCGCCGGCGGCCAGGCTAACACATCTGGCGGCAATTCAACCAACACCCCCGGCAGCAGCGGCAATCCTGGTGGGTCGAGCTCAAACAACCCTGGCGGATCAAGCCCGGGCGGGTCGGGCAGCACACACTCAGGTGGTGGCAGCACCAGCACCGGCAACCCCGGCAGCAGTGGCGGCGGCAGCATCGCAACGCCTTACACACCCCCACGCCGCACCGGCGGGGGCTTCTAGTGGCCTGTCAAGATTGAGCATGGATATGATCTGTCATTGCGAGCGAAGCGAAGCAATCTCTTGTAATCTTTTTGACAAGAGAGATTGCTTCGTCGCTGCGCTCCTCGCAATGACAATTTTTATAAATACTTTCAATTTTGACAAAAGACTAGTCCTTTACACAATTACGGCGAATTACAGTATAAATCACACTTAATGATGGTCAAATCATGAACAATTCAAACAAAGACAGAATATTTTCAGAAGCAATCAAAAAGCCGCAGGACTTCGTGTTTGACGAGCGCGTCGCCGCGGTTTTTCCTGACATGCTGCTGCGCTCTATTCCTGGCTACCCGGCAATAATCGGCATGATCGAGACGCTGACGGCGCAGTTTGCCCAGAACAATACATGCCTCTACGACCTTGGCTGCTCGCTCGGTGCCAGCGCGCAGTCGATGCAAAAAGGGCTCCGGGCTGAAAACTGCCGAATCATCGCCGTCGACAACTCCCGGGCAATGATCGACAGCTGCATCGCCGCTCAGACAGGCAACAATGCCGCGACCAGAATCGAGTATCACTGTGACGACATTCTCAACTGCGAGATTGAAGACGCCTCGGTGGTGGTGATGAATTTCACCTTGCAGTTCGTCGATAAAGCGCGTCGCCGCGAGTTGCTCGACCGCATCTTTGCCGGCATGCGCCCAAACGGCATCTTTATTCTGTCAGAAAAAGTTAGATTCGAAGATCAGGCAGTAAACAAGCTGTTGATCGAGGTCTACCACGCCTTCAAAAAAGCCAACGGCTACAGCGATCTCGAAATCAGCCAGAAACGCGCTGCTCTCGAAAATGTGCTTATTCCCGAAACCATCAAGGACCACCGTGATCGCCTTATCAGATCCGGTTTCAAAAGCGCTGACGTCTGGTTTCAGTGCTTTAATTTCATGTCGATGCTGGCGATCAAGTGATGAGCGAATTTGATTTCGATCCCTTTTATCAGGCACTTAACCGCGCCGGGCTGGGGAACTGGCAAGCGCAGCTCAGCGCCGAAATTGAGCGCGCACTGACAAAACGCGACGGCAACCTGCCCGCCTGGCTCGCGGCACTGGCCGCGCTTCCAGAAATCTCCTGCGATTACTGCAGCCTCGATAAACCAGAGGTTACCGCCGGCACAGTGCTACCGGCTGATGCAAAACCTGTTTCACAGCTGAAAGAAACCCTCATGCAGTTGAGCCCGTGGCGCAAAGGGCCGTTCAACCTGCACGGAATAAAGATCGACAGTGAATGGCGCTCTGACCTTAAGTGGGCGCGAGTAGCTCCGCATATTGCCGACCTGAAAGGCCGTCGAGTTCTTGATGTCGGCTGCGGCAACGGCTATTATCTCTTGCGCATGGCGGGAGCCGGCGCCAGCATAGCGGTTGGCATCGACCCTTCGCTGCTGTTTCTTGCCCAGTTTACCGCGATAAACCACTATTGCCGACAGAACACCGCCTTTATGCTGCCAATCGGCTTTGAGCAAATGCCAGAAGAAATGCAGTGCTTCGACACGGTCTTTTCGATGGGCGTCTTTTATCACCGCCGCTCACCATTCGATTTTCTAAAAAGCCTGCGCCTACTGCTGCGCAAAAACGGCGAACTGATTCTCGAAACCCTGGTAATCGAAGGCGACCAGAACAGCGTTCTGGTGCCACCTGACCGTTACGCCAGAATGAACAATGTCTGGTTTATTCCCTCTGTTCAGGCAATGCTTGCCTGGCTCAACAAGGCCGGGTTCGCCAACGCAAAAGCTGTCGATGTCTGCAAAACAACAGTCGAAGAGCAGCGCAGAACTGAATGGATGCCTGGCGAGTCATTTGCAGCATGCCTTGATCCGGTCTGCAGCGATCTTACCATCGAGGGGCACCCGGCGCCGGTAAGAGCCGTTTTCATTGCTGAACGCCCATAACTCGCGCTGTACAGCACAAGGCAGCAAAAAATCGCCAAATTTGTTGCGACTGCAAGCTTGCAGCAGATTTTTCCAAACCGCTGCCGGCAATCTGCCGGATTAAAGCTAAATCGCTTATAAAGAACCGCACAAACCTTTGACACTCTTCGGCAATTATGGCATCAGTATAATGGAGTCTGTACTTGCAGCAGCCCGGCTAAGTGCCCGAAGGAGACCAATTGCACGGTGAAAAATCAGAAGTCCTATAAGTCCGGTCCAAAAAAGTTCATTGAGGATTTTAACAATTTTGAATGCGTTAAGGGAGAAAGCAAAGCAAAAAAGCCAAAACGAGTGCGCCGCGAAAATTTTGACGATGAAAATGACAATCTTGACAGTTATGATGTATACTCAGACTAGGGTATAAGTTGTATTTATGTGTACAAAAGGGAGTAATCAATGAATTCAAAAACTGCAGCACTGGTTCTGTGCATTATCGCTCTGGTTCTGGCCGGCGGTGTCCTCTCAGCCGCGACGGTTTCAGGTTTCATAACAGTCACCAGAGATGCTAACAGGGCGATTGTCAGTGCGACCATCGAAACAAGCAATCGAGACAGCTCAGGCGCACCGGTCATCTACAACCTTGTCATGGATGAAAATGGTCAGGCAATTGCGACACAGTATGAAAACAACGATGTAAAAATCGAAGGCTCAATCAGTGGCAAAGACGTTACTGCCGACACCTGGTCAAGAGTAAAACAGGGTGCAGGTTCTGAGCCGGCATACAAAGAACCCGCTCCTGAACCAGAACCAGCAGATGAAGAGCCTTCTGAAGACGACTCCGGCGACAAAGAAAAAGACAAAGATGAACCCGAAGAAGGTTCTGGTGAAACCGAAGAACCCGAAGAAGACTCGGAAGAAGAATAATCACCTGATTTTCCAGCAAAAAAAACCGCCCGTTATATCGGGCGGTTTTTTTTGCGGCAGTTATTTGCTTATTATGATAGACTTGCTGCATAAAGATCTCTTGTTCTGGAGTGATTGAATTGTACCGCATCAAGCACGCTCACACGGCAATTTCGATGCCTGGCAAGTTCAACCCTGCAGCAGCACTATGCCCACTGCCGGGTGCTATCAGACACGTTATCTTTCGACTCCACAAGACGCATTGTTGCAGCTCTGCGCAAAGCGCTGCGCCAACACGATCACACAACGCACATCAAGCTTCAGATAGGAATGTGACGGCTAAAAGCGCTTCCCAGACGCGCCAACCCACATTGGCACGCAGCTACGTTGTCAGAAGAACACTTATAACAACAGACTCTACTACAGACATTTTGCAAAGAATACCTCAGGAGGAATGAAATGTACGACGCACCAAAACTGAACCTAAGCAAGAGCTTCAAAGAATTTGAACGCGGGAAAACCTGCACTCCAGGTGGAGTTCTCGGCATAAGAAGACCTTACAATTTTGTCGAAGGCGAGTACCCGATATATTTTGAACATGGCAAAGGCGGACGGATCACCGATATCGACGGCAACGAATATCTCGATTATCTCTGCGCCTACGGCCCGATCATCATCGGTCACCGCGAAGAAGAGGTCGACAACGCAGCGATAGAACAGATCAGATCAAAGGGTTTCTGTTTTTCGCTGACGCAGTCGATTCAGAACAAGCTGGCAGAAAAAATCAAATCATTGATCAAATGCGCCGAAATGGCGGTTTTTGTAAAAACCGGTTCTGACGCTACCACGCTGGCTACAAGAATAGCCCGCGGTTACACTGGTCGCAACAAAATCATTCGCTGCGGTTATCACGGCTGGCACGACTGGTGCGTCGAAGTAAAAGGCGGAGTTCCGGCTAAACTCTATGAAGACGTGTTCGAATTTCATTACAATCACCTCGACCAGCTCGAAGACCTGCTCAAGCAGCATGGCAGTGATGTCGCCGCCATCATCATCACGCCAATCGGTCACCCGCTGGCCGAACAGTGCTCTTACCCGAAACCCGGCTTTCTTGAAGGCGTCAGAAAACTGGCTGACCAATACGGCGCTGTGCTGATATTCGACGAAATCCGCACCGGCTTCAGAGTAAACATGGGCGGCGCACAGACTCTGCTCGGCGTCACCCCGGACCTCGCCACTTTTGGCAAAGCCCTCGCCAATGGTTACCCGATCGGCGCGTGCGTCGGCAAAACGCAGTTCATGAAGAAAGTCGAAAAAGAAGTTTTCATTTCGTCGACCTTCTTTCCGAACAGCCTGGAGTTCGCAGCAGCACTCAAAACCCTCGAAATACTCGAACGCGACAAGGTGCTCGACGTGATCAAAAAGAAAGGCCAGTGGTTCAATGCCGAACTCGCTAAAATTACCGCGAAACACCATGTAGAAACTGAGCTTTCGCCGGTTCCCGAAATGCCGTTCGTCACTTTCAAAAAGAATGCCGCCAAAACCTATAAAGAAATGCGCAAGGATTTTTACACACAGCTGATCAGGCGCAAAGTCTTTCTGCAGCCGTATCACCACGGCTACATCTGCTACCGCCATACCGACGAAGACCTTAAATACACGCTTGAATCAATAGACCAGGCTCTTTCCTACATTGACACGAAAAAATATTGAGGTGTAAAACATGAGCAAACTGATTATCACAGCTGCCATCTGCGGCGCCGAAGTAACCAAGGAAAATAACCCGGCGGTTCCCTACACGATTGAGGAAATCGCGCGCGAAGCCAAATCTGCTGCTGATGCCGGTGCCGCTATAATCCACCTGCACGTGCGCGAAGATGACGGCACTCCGACTCAGAGTGCTGCCCGTTTTAAGCTGGCCATGGATGCCATACGCAAATGCTGCCCCGATATCATCATTCAGCCGTCAACCGGCGGCGCCGTCGGCATGTCAAACGAGGAGCGCCTGCAGCCCGTCACCCTGCAGCCTGAAATGGCTACTCTCGACTGTGGCACTGTGAACTTCGGCAAAGACGACATTTTCGTCAACTCCGAAAACACCATTATCGCGTTCGGCCAGAAAATGATTGAGCTTGGCGTTAAGCCCGAAGTCGAAGTCTTCGACAAAGGCATGATCGACACCGCCATCAGACTGCAGAGCAAAGGCTTTATCAAGACGCCGATGCATTTCAACTTCGTTCTCGGTGTCACTGGCGGCATCAGCGCCACCATGCGCGATCTCGTGTTCATGCAGGGCAGCATTCCGGCCGGCAGCTCTTTTACGGTTTCGGGAATGGGTAGAGCCGCTTTTCAGATGGCTGCAGCATCTATTGTTGCCGGCGGCCATGTTCGCGTCGGCTTTGAAGACAACACTTATCTATCCAGAGGTGTACAGGCAAAATCTAACGGCGAACTGGTCGCCAAGGCAGTGCGCATCGCCACTGAGCTCGGCCGCGAAATTGCCACACCCGCCGAAGCTCGCGCAATACTGGGACTGCCAGCCCGCTGACGGTTTCTTTCCAAACTACCAATGAAAGGTTTGATCGATGTTTCATAAGATAATAAGCAGAAAAGATTTTGCTGATCTGATCAAAGACAACATGACTATCATGATAGGCGGTTTTTTAGGCTGCGGCACCCCCGAAACGCTTGTCGATGTTATTCTCGAAAAGGGCTCAAAAAACCTGACAATCATATGTAATGACACCTCGTTCACCGACAAGGGACTTGGCCGCCTGATCGCAGCTAAACAGGTTGCCCGCGTCATAACCTCGCACATCGGCACTAATGCCGAAACCGGCAAACAGATGGTCGACGGCACCCTCAAGGTCGATCTCGTTCCACAGGGCACACTGGTCGAGCGCATCAGATGCGCCGGCGCCGGGCTTGGCGGTGTTCTCACGCCTACCGGAGTCGGGACCATGGTCGAAGAAGGCAAACAGAAGCTCACTGTCGAAGGCATTGACTATCTGCTCGAATTGCCGCTTCGCGCCGAACTTGCCCTTATCGGCGGCAGCATTGTCGATAAGGCCGGCAACGTTGTATACAACGGAACGACACGCAACTTTAACCCGATCATGGCAATGGCCGCTGACGTCGTGGTTGTTGAAGCGCAGAAACTCGTGGAAATCGGCGAAATTCAGCCTGAACTGGTCATGACGCCATCGCCGCTGGTAACCCACATTTTTGCGCCGGCAAAAAGCTGACAAACAGGGAGAAAACCATGATAGAAGATGTCAATCTCGCTAAAACCATTATCGCACGGCGCATCGCCCGCGAATTCAAAAACAATCAGCTCGTCAACCTCGGAATAGGCCTGCCGACGCTGATTGCGAACCATATTCCCGAGGGAATTAACGTAATTTTTCAGTCTGAAAACGGTATTATCGGAATGGGCCCGGCACCGCTGCCCGGGAAAGAAAACCCCGATGTTACCAACGCCGGCGGGGCTCTGGTAACTGCGCTGCCCTACGGTTGCTATTTTGATACCGCCATGTCATTCGCGCTGATCCGCGGCAAACATGTCGAATACACGGTCCTGGGCGCGCTCGAAGTCGATCAGGAAGGCAGTCTCGCCAGCTGGATTATTCCCGGCAAAAAGGTCCCCGGAATGGGCGGCGCGATGGATCTCGTGGTTGGCGCGAAAAACGTCATTGTGTCAACTCTGCATACCGAGCGGGGCAAGCCCAAGATACTCAAAAAGTGCGCGCTGCCGCTGACTGCCAGGCACGTCGTTAATATGATTGTCAGCGAACTCGCGGTTTTTCGTGTTACTCCGGGCGGTCTGGCGTTGATTGAAATCAACAAAGACAGCTCTGTCGATGAAATACGTGCTAATACCGACGCAGATTTTATCGTGTCAGAAAACCTGAAAACGATGGAAGTGTAACGCAAAGCTTTATTTTATTCTATACCATTGGTATATTGTCACTCAGAGAAAGTTCACACTAACTTTTTATCAAATACGCAAGGAGAAATGATCGTGAAAAAAGGTTGCCCCTACGGAACGCACCGAGTTATTGAACCCAAAGGCGTGCTGCCGCAGCCCGCAGACAAAATCGACAACAGCATGGAAATTTATGACAATGAGATTCTCATTGACGTACAGACCCTGAATGTTGATTCTGCCAGCTTCACCCAGATCGAGAAGCAGGCCAAAGGCGATATCGAAGAAATCAAGAAGATCATGAAGGGCCTCGTTGCCAAACAGGGCAAGCATAAGAACCCGGTCACCGGCTCTGGCGGAATGCTTATTGGCACTATTAAAGAGATCGGACCAGCCCTCAAAGGCAAAACCGACCTGAAGGTCGGCGACAAAATAGCCACCCTGGTTTCGCTCTCGCTGACTCCTCTGGTAATCGAAGAAATTCTCGAAGTCAGACCCGACATTGACCAGGTCGACATCAAGGGTCAGGCCATCCTGTTTGAAAGCGGCATTTATGCCGTATTGCCGACTGATATGCCCGAAAATCTCGCGTTGTCAGTGCTTGACGTTGCCGGCGCACCGGCACAGGCTGCCAAGCTCGTTCGCCCCGGCGACACCGTTGTCGTAATCGGTGGCGGCGGAAAATCAGGCATGCTCTGCCTCTATGAAGCGAAAAAACGCGCCGGCGTAACTGGCAAAATTATCTGCGTCGGTGGTAGCCCCAAGAGCACCGAACGTGCCAAAAGCCTTGACCTGGCTGATGCTTATTTCGCAGCAGATGCAACTGATGCAGTCGGCATGTACAACAAGATCATGGAACATACCGACGGCAAGCTCGCCGATCTCGTTATTAACTGCGTAAACATACCCAACACCGAAATGGCAAGCATTCTGGCCTGCAAAGACGGCGGAACCGTATACTTCTTCAGCATGGCCACCAGCTTTACCCAGGCCGCTCTTGGCGCCGAAGGCGTTGGCAAAGATGTTAACATGATCATCGGAAACGGCTATTCAAAAGGTCATGCCGCTATTGCGCTGCAGCTGATGCGCGAAAGCCCAAAACTGCGCAAGCTTTTCGAAGAAATGTTCTGCTGAGGTAGATACGCGCCCACAGAGAAAGGAACCTGCTTTGAACAGCAAATACACTAGAGATGAACATCTGCAACGTCGTCGCAAATTGTTTCCAGAAGTCAGCGACGCTGACTGGAACGATTGGAAATGGCAGGTAAGAAACCGCATCGAAACCGTCGAGGAACTCAGCAGGCATGTTAAGCTCACCGGTAAGGAGGTAGAAGGAATAAAGGACTGCCTCGTCACGCTGCGCATGGCGATCACTCCCTATTACCTGACGCTCATCGATCTGGACAATCCGAATGATCCGGTGCGTAAACAGGCGATTCCCACCGGCTACGAGCTGTACCGGTCACCGGCTGACCTCGAAGACCCACTGCACGAAGATGGCGATTCGCCGGTCCCCGGACTAACCCACCGCTACCCCGATCGTGTACTGCTACTGGTCACCGATCAGTGCTCAATGTACTGCCGACATTGCACACGACGCCGTTTCGCTGGACAAAAAGACACTGCGATGCCGTCGAGCAATATCGACAAGGCCATCGAGTATATTTCCAAACACAAGGAAGTTCGCGATATCGTCGTTTCTGGCGGCGATCCGCTGTTGCTTGCCGATGGCAAACTCGAAGGCATACTGCAGAAACTGCGGGCAATACCACACGTTGAAATCATCAGAATCGGTACAAGAACCCCGGTGGTATTGCCGCAACGCATAACTCCTGAGCTTTGCGACATGCTCAAGAAGTATCATCCAGTCTGGCTCAACACGCACTACAACCACCCCAGGGAAATCACCACTGACGCCGCGCGCGCCTGCGATCTGATCAGCATGGCCGGCATTCCGATCGGCAATCAGTCGGTGCTGCTTGCCGGAGTTAACGACTGTGTACATGTTATGAAAAACCTGGTACATGAGCTCGCAAAAATCAGGGTAAGACCTTACTACATCTATCAATGCGACCTGTCTTACGGCCTGTCGCATTTCCGAACGCCTGTAGCCAAAGGTATCGAGATAATCGAAGCTCTGCGCGGTCATACCAGCGGTTTCTGTGTACCGACCTATGTTGTAGACGCGCCGGGTGGTGGCGGCAAGATTCCGGTCATGCCGAATTACCTGATTTCGAGCGGTTACGAAAAGACCATTCTCCGCAATTACGAAGGTGTTATCACCTGTTATAACGAGCCCGACGGTTATCGGCCCAGCTGCTCCTGCGAAGCATGCCAGAAGGGCAATATCGAAATCGAGGGCATTGCCGGACTGCATCAGGGCAAGATATCTCTCGAACCGGTTGGGTTAAAGCGCAAACAACGCAGCACAAAAAGCTGAGTCATGCGAATGCGCCTGAGCGAGCTGGTGGCAGACTGTAAGTGCCTGGCGATTATCGGTACTGAAAAAAACGCCGGAAAAACTACGGTTCTCAACCACCTGCTGGCAGCCGATCGCCGGCCTGACCAGGCCATTACTTCGATCGGTTACGACGGTGAAGATGTCGATCAGGTTACCGGCACCGATAAGCCAGTTATTTACGTTGGCCGTGGCACATTGGTTGCCACGGCCAGCGATCTTATCGGGCAGTGTGATTTTACCCGAGAACTGGTCAGACTAACGGGTCTCTACACCCCACTTGGCGAGGTCGTCATTCTGCGCGCGCTTAGCGATGGTTACGCGCAGATTGCCGGTCCATCTACCACCGGACAGATGAGCCGACTCACCCGCATGCTGCAGCAGGCAAATGCCGGGCGCATCATCATCGATGGCGCGGCAGCGCGCAAGTCTACCGCCGCTGTCTCAACTGCTGACGCCTGCCTTCTCGCAACCGGCGCCTCATACTCTCCAGATCCTGAAAAAATTGTCGAGCACACCAGGCATATTGCAGCAATGCTTACCCTGCCGCCCGCCACAGATGTGCCAGAAACAATCAAACAAGCATATTTCAAAGCTGAAAACCCGAGCTGTTCAACTATTGGCGCCGGCAGCCAGGATGCCGACTGCCTGCTGGTTGACCATACTGCACAAGTAATTGTCTCTGCCAGCAGTCTCGAAGACAGCGCAGCAGAGGTCATTGCCACTCATGTTGAGCAACCGCTGCGCGTGTATTTTACTGGCGCAGTTACCGCGCGCCTTGTTCAGAAACTTCTCGAACGCACCAGGTCACTCAAAAACCTCGCGTTGATTGGCGCTGACGGCACCAGATTTTTATTGAATTCAGCGCAATACGGCGAACTGAAACGACGTGGGGCCAGTCTGCATGTTATCAAACCCGTTAACCTGCTGGCAGTAACAGTTAACCCCTGGTCACCCGAAGGCTTCAGCCTCAACAGCAAAGACCTGTGCCAGAGTCTTAAATCCGTGCTTTCCGTAGAGGTTTTCGATATAATAGCTGACAAAGCAGAAGTTATATGAACAACCCGAAAGCATACCAACCGGCAACCACTGGAACGGCCTGGGTTCTGGCTAATCTGAGCCTGAGCTCTCCCTATGGTCGCAAGGTGTTGAAAGAACTACAGCCAGCTCTTTCACAAGATCGTGAACAGCTCGAAATGTCTCTGCAGGAGCTCGCGAATCTCATCGACTTTTGCCGGCAGCACCCCGAGTTTATTCAGCATACTCAGGCTATTTTCAGAAAGCTGCGCAACATTGCCGGGTCAGTTCTCAATCTTCACGAAGAGCAAGTCCCTGACGAAATCGAACTTTTCGAGATAAAGCTTTTCGCCATACACAGCTGCGACATGGCCGCCCTCGTTGCCCAATCAGGGCTCAGACTCGCCGATATTACTTTTGACGATTTCAGGCCGCTGGTAAAGCTTCTCAACCCTGATGAAATGACAATCTCGTCATTTCACCTGCACGACAGCTATTCTGCCGAACTCAAAAGTATAAGACACGAAAAGCGACAGCTTGAGAACCAGATTCTTGGCAGCACCGAACGATCTGCCGCAGAACATTTGCGCCAGCAGCGCAGCGAACTGGTGCGCCGCGAAAAAGAGCAGGAATACCAGGTCAGAAGCTCTCTCGGCCAGCAACTGAAGCCATGGCTACCGGCACTAACCCGCAGCATGGCCACAATCGGCCATTTTGAAATGCTTCTGGCGCGTGCCGTAACCGCCCTGACCTGGCCGTCATGCCGCCCCGAATTACTTGGCCAGAATGAGCCTTTGCGAGCAGTTGAAGCGATAAACCCGCAGATGTACGAAATTCTGAAAGGGCAGAGCAAAGAATTCACGCCGGTTACAATAGAAGTGATAAAAGGCACCACCCTGATAACCGGCGCCAATATGGGCGGCAAGAGTGTCGCCCTGATGACCGTGGCAACTAACGCTGAGCTGGTCAGACTCGGCTTTTTCGCGTTTGCCGTCGAGTTCAGCATGCCGCTGTTCGATTATGTTTCCCTGGTGGCCGGCGATGGCCAGGATCAAGCTTCTGGCCTCAGCAGCTTTGGCGCCGAAGTCATGCAGCTCAAGGAACTCGCCGCCATTACCAGCCAGGGATGTGGCTTTGCCGTATTCGACGAGTTTGCCCGTTCGACCAATCCTTACGAAGGACGCCGTTTTGTGCAGGCTCTCGGCGAATTTCTACAACAGACTGGCTGGCACGGCATAATCGCCACACATTACGACGGCATCAACCTGCCCGGAGCCTCCTGTTACCAGGTAATCGGCCTAAAAAACAAGCACCCTGCTGCTCCTGACTCCAGCAACTTGCGCGCGCTGATTGACAATCTCTGCGCCAACATGGACTATCGTCTGCGTAAGCTCGACGGACACAGCGAGGTACCGCACGACGCACTGCACATTGCCACCCTCCTCAACGCTGACTCCCGCTTCCTAAGCCTGCTCAAAAAACTCTACGACTGACAGGAACACATATGAAAAAAATCGCTCTGGTATTGATTTTTGCCTGTTCTGGCCTCAACCTGCTGATTGCCGCGCCTGAAAAGAACTTCATCAAGGTGGGCGGAGCTCTTGAATTGCGCGAAAACAGCGCCGGAATACACATTTCGACGGCAGCACCTGGTTACACGGGCACCAGTGAAATTGCCGGCCTTGATGCTGGCAGTGGCGACAATCATGTTTCTCTGTTATTCAAAGATTTTCCTGTCCGGGAGATTATCAGAATTCTCGGTAGAATGGCAAAGTTCAATATTGTTGCCTGTCGAAGCGTCACCGGCAGAATCGAACAGGTTAACCTTAAAGACGTCGAATGGCCGGCAGCCCTGGCATCGCTCGCTGACAGCATGGGTTATCAGACCTGCCTGCATGATGGCATAATTTTTGTCGGCACTGCCGCCGACCTTGAACTGTTGTCGGCGCCGATGTCCGCGGGTCCGGCTTCTGAAGACAATATTTCCATGAGTTTCAAGGATGCTGCACTTGCCGACATCCTCAAAGTAGCCATTGCCCGCCGGAAAAACGCCAGCATAGTTATTGCCGGCACAGTTGACGGCAATTTAAGCATCAGCTTGAACGATGTCACAGAGGCTGTCGCGGTCAAGGCCATTGCGCGGGCCTCCGGGTATGACTGCATGTATAATGATGGAGTCTGGCTTATCGCATCGCCTTCAATTATCAGCAGTTTGCACGATAAGGACCTAAGAGTTCCTGCCGGGCAAGCCGACGACAATGTCAGCCTCGATTTCCGCAACGTTGACATCCGCACAGTTTTCTCGATTCTGGCCCAGAAAAGCAATATGCAATTCGACCTGGCCGAGAACGTTCAGGGGAAGGTGACAATAAAAATAGTTGATCAGTCGCCGGCAAAAGTCGCTGCCGTTCTCGCCGGGTGCAGCGGTTACCAGATCACCACCACTGCCAGCGGCTTCCGGGTGGAGTGAATTATCAGGCCGCCCTCGCTTAATCAGCCCAACTCTGACAGATCAGACAATGCCAATAATCCTAAACAGCATGGAGATCGCAGAAAACCTGTGTACCGGCTTTTACTTGAAAAAAATGCTATTAAAACTTCAGGAAAATTATGAAATCACTTAAAGAACTCTTTAGAATCGGAAACGGTCCTTCAAGCAGCCATACAATGGGTCCACGCAAAGCTGCCGAGATCTTTCTCACGCGCCATCATGGTGCTGCCGCCTTTCAGGTAACTCTTTACGGCAGTCTCGCTGCAACCGGCCGCGGGCATTTGACTGACACCGCCATTCTCTCGGTACTCAGGCCAAAGGCAACGACTGAAATTATCTGGCAGCCGAAGGTTTTTCTTCCCCGTCACGCGAACGGCATGAATTTTAAAGCTTTTGGACATGGCGGCAACGAACTCGAAAGCTGGACAGTATTCAGCGTTGGCGGCGGAGCTCTCGCTGATGAAAACGGCAACCCGGTCGGAGTCGAAGACGGAGAAGGTGTCGAAATTTACCGTATGAGCACCATGACAGAACTTCTGACCTGGTGTGAAGAAAAAGGCAAAAGTTACTGGGAATACATGCAGGAATGCGAAGATATCGACATCTGGGACTACCTCGAAGAGATCTGGCTGACCATGAAAGCGGCAGTGAAAAAAGGTCTGGAAGAGGAAGGCTCACTGCCCGGACCTCTTAACCTCAGAAAAAAAGCGGTTTCCTATCATGTCCGTGCCAGCGGCTATACGCAGACTCTTAAATCGCGCGGACTGGTTTTTTCATATGCGCTCGCGGTCAGTGAGGAGAATGCCTCCGGAGGTAAAATCGTCACAGCGCCAACCTGTGGTTCCAGCGGGGTTGTTCCGGCCGTTCTCTATCATCTGCAGACAACCAGAGAATTCAGCAACGCCCGAATCCTGCGCGCTCTGGCAACCGCCGGTCTTATCGGCAATATTGTCAAGCACAATGCCTCGATTTCAGGTGCTGAGGTCGGCTGCCAGGGTGAAGTCGGCGTTGCCTGTGCGATGGCTGCCGGCGCCGCCAACCAGCTTTTCGGCGGCAGTCCCGCACAAATCGAATATGCGGCCGAAATGGCCCTGGAGCATCATCTCGGTATGACCTGCGACCCTGTTTGCGGGCTGGTTCAGATTCCGTGTATCGAGCGCAACGCCTTTGCCGCGGTTCGGGCTCTTGATGCGAACATTTTTTCAACTTTTTCCGATGGCACCCATCGCGTTTCTTTCGACAAGGTAGTCGATGTGATGAAGCAGACCGGACACGACCTGCCCTCACTCTACAAAGAAACCAGCGAAGGCGGGCTGGCCAGAGATTACCACCAGATGTAGCGCACGCAATGGTTTTGTTCAGGGGGCGGGAGCCAGGCCAAGTTCTTGCAGTCGTTTAAGATACGCATGTCGTCTCATCACGTAGGCACGGCGGTTGCAGCCAAAAGGCACATATTCAGATACCCGCAACCCTTTCTGGACCATGTCGAGCTTGGTCTGATCGGCCAGCCCTTTTAAGAAGCCAAAGCAGACGAGATTGCCCGTCTTTTCATCAAGCTTTGCCGTCATGTCTGCAAGCAGCGCCGGGTCGTGCGTACCGACGTCAAATGTCACCTTTGCCGCCAGCAGAATGGAAAAAAGCAGCATAAAGCGCTGTTGAATTTCATTAAAATTTTCTGTGTCGCCGCGATAAGCACCCTTGACCAGTCGGATCTTGAGCCCGGCATCAAGAGAGAGTCTGAGATCGTCGGCGCTGCGGTTAAGATATGCCTGCAGCGCCAGTATAAGGCTATGGCCGCTTTTAGCAAAGCTTTGTGCTATTTCGCAGACAACGGGCACGGTCGGAGTGCCCTCGATGTCAATTTCAACCGGAATATTTCTTTGCCTTGCGTGCTCGATAATTTTCTGGAGATGATGCTCTGACAGCTGGCGATCGAAATTCAGGCCGAGAGCTGACAGCTTGACTGCAAGCGAAGCGGCGCAACCACTCGCGCTGATCTGATCAAGCGTCATCAGGTAGCTTCCCGCCGACTCTTCTGCCTGAATGGCACTTTGCGCATATTCGCCCAGAGGGTCGAGCGCAGCTGAGATGCCCTGCTGAGAACGATATTTAGCCCAGTCCAGGGCTGAGACAATGTCATTGAGGGCCCAGCGGCTTTCGTCAGTGTTGTGGTTCATTATATTGTCTTGCATATCTCTATTTTAAGCATTTCCAGAGCACCAGTCACGCGAAAGGTTTTTCGGTATGTAAAGATTCAGTTTTGAGTGGGATCCTCCTGGTAAGTGCTTCATTTTCTATTTTTCTGAAATCACCAGATAATCAATCAACTTTCTTGCCGGTTGCAACAGAATTCTTTGTTGTCTCGCCAAAGCTTTAAATTGTTTTTGCGGGTTGTTGCGATCAAACGGAAGACTCCATGTTAAGAATCCAGACAGCGGTTTGTTTATCAAAACTGGAATCCGGTTTTGACGTTCGATGGTTCTGGCCAGATCTTCAAGTGTACCCTGACCTTCATTTAGAGTTTCATTTGAGTAAATCGATGCGGAAATATTTCTATTTTTTATCATCTCTGGAGGTTGGTCATCTGACCAGGTAAGCAGTAACAAATCGACTTCGCGCCTTTCAAGGACGGCTTGACAGTTAAAGTAATGCAGAAGAGCCGCACCCATCTGTTTCCAGCCGGAAAAGCCTCTCACATCCGGCGGGTCATAGGATTCAGGCATCTGCACGAAAACATCCAAAGTTGCCGATTCAATCTTCTCAGGAGCAATTACTCTGACCTCAGAAATGTGAAATGATTTTGCAATCACGCTTTTCGCATTTACTGCGCGATCCGAGTAACGATGTCGATCAAATCCCGAGCTGCCATTTTTGCCAGGCTTTGCATATCTGATCAAAACGTTAGTCGGTTCGACCGCCAAAATCTTTTCACCAATACCCAAAATCATCATCTGCAACAGAAAGAAAACCGATAAGAACTTTTTCATAATTCCTCCTCGAATATGATCATGTCCTTATATTGGTTTAAGCATGTAACAAATGAATTTCGGCAGGGTAACAACTTTGTAACAGTTGCTTTCTGAAAGAAGACCGGGTGGTGTTACCTTGCCAAACGCATCAATTCGCGCCAATGATCAGCCCTGGCTCAATCTGGCAAATCAGAGTTCACGTCGCTTCTTTCAGCAACCAGATATTCCGGGCCAGATGCCGTCCATGTATGAAACTGGCTTAAAAGGACATTGCGTGGTCCATCCTCAAAAGAGCTTACAGCAGTATGAATGCAGATGAGCAAACAGAGATTTTCAGAAGATTGCCTGCTGAAGGTTATCTGGTGTGCTCGCTCAAGAGCATGGTAACTTTTGCAGAACTGCACCGCTGATTACATTTCGTCTGAGTCTGAGGAAAGCCATAAAGGTAGATGGCGGTATTACAAAAGGGCTGCGCTTTTGAGCTTTTAGCGTTATAATTGAGCCACAAAATATTTGAAACACTGTAAGGAAAGATGATGAAAAGCAAGCTGAATCTTGATTTTGCCGCAGTAGAAAAAGCACGACAGGCTGCCCGCGCCATTGCAGAAGACACCCAGAGGTTTATTCTACAGCATACCAGCGTCACCATTGAACGCACCTGCGCACGCCTGCTTGGGATAGATGGCGTCGACGCCTACGAAGTGCCTTTGCCCAACCTGATTGTCGACAGCATCAAAAATGCTGGAGGTCTCGGACTCGGGCTGTCAGTCTATCTTGGCAACGCCATGCTGCAGACCGGCAAAACGCCGCAGCAGATCGCCGAAGCAGTTGCTGCCGGCAAACTCGACATTACAAAGCTTAAAATGGCTGATCTCTTTGAGATCAGGGCAAAGATCGATGGTATTGCGCGCCAGACCACCGCGCGCATCAAGGCTAACCGCCAGCAGCGCGAACAATACCTTGGTCGCTTTGGCGATAAACAGGGCCCATACATTTATGTAATCGTAGCCACCGGCAATATCTATGAAGACATTATACAGGCCAAGGCTGCCGCGGCGCAGGGCGCCGACGTCATAGCCGTAATCAGAACCACTGGCCAGAGCCTGCTCGACTTTGTGCCTTTTGGCGCTACTACTGAAGGTTTCGGCGGCACCTACGCCACCCAGGAAAATTTCCGGCTGATGCGCACGGCTCTCGACGAAGCTTCAGAAAAACATGGCCGCTATATCCGCCTGTGCAACTACTGTTCTGGCCTGTGCATGCCGGAAATCGCCGCGATGGGAGCACTCGAACGTCTCGACATGATGCTTAATGACGCTCTTTACGGTATACTTTTCCGCGACATCAACATGCAGCGCACCATGATCGACCAGTATTTTTCACGCATGATCAACGGCTTTGCCGGGGTTATCATCAATACTGGCGAAGACAATTACCTGACCACCGCTGATGCCGTCGAAGAAGCGCACACCGTGCTGGCTTCGCAGTTTATCAATGAACAGTTTGCTCTGCTTTCAGGGGTTCCCGAAGAACAGCAGGGACTCGGACACGCTTTTGAAATCACGCCCGACCTCAAAAATGGCTTTCTCTACGAACTCGCGCAGGCACAGATGGCGCGTGAAATCTTTCCCAAAGCGCCGCTCAAATATATGCCGCCGACCAAATTCAAGACCGGCAATATCTTCAGAGGCCACATTCAGGATGCGCTGTTCAACATGGTTACCATCATGACCGGCCAGAAAGTGCACCTGCTCGGCATGCTGACCGAAGCGATACACACACCGCTGATGTCAGACCGCGCGCTGTCGATCGAAAACGCCCGCTACATTTTCAATACCATGGCCGATCTCGGCGACGAAATTGAATTCAAGAACGATGGTATAATGGCCAACAGAGCTAATCAGGTGCTGCGTGAAGCGGCCGCCATGCTTGAAACGATCAGACGCGACGGTCTGTTCAAAACCCTCGAAATGGGCAGATTTGCCGGCGTCAAACGCCCACTGACCGGTGGCAAAGGCCTCGACGGCGTCGCCACCAAACAGGACAGCTACTTTAACCCGTTTATTGAACTGATGCAGCAGGGAGGCAAGGCATGAGCAGCGGATTATATTCAACCAAAGCGAGAGATTTCTGTCAGAACCTCGATCTGACCAAAGTAAAGCCCTATGGCGACACCATGAACGACGGCAAAGTTCAGCTCAGCTTCACCCTGCCAATTGCTGATGATGAGCGCGCCATTGAAGCGGCCCGCCAGCTCGGCATTAAAATGGGACTGAGCGACGTGCTGGTAGCACACCATGAGGCCCTCGACAAGGAATTCACCTTCTTCGTAGTCTATGGCAACATGACACACACCGTCGATGTGACGACAATCAAGGTCAGCACAATTGACAGCCAGGTTCTCGACATGCATGGCGTTGATGATTTTATCAAACAGAATATCGGGCGCAAACTCGTCGTCGTTGGCGCCAGCACCGGCACTGACGCGCACACAGTCGGCATTGACGCGATCATGAACATGAAGGGTTACGCTGGCCATTACGGTCTTGAGCGCTACGAAATGATCGAAGCCTATAATCTCGGCAGCCAGGTGGCGAACGAAGAATTCGTCAAAAAGGCAGCTGAGCTGAAAGCCGATGTGCTGCTGGTTTCGCAGACCGTGACCCAGAAAGACGTTCACGTCAGCAACCTGGTCGAGCTTGTCGAACTGCTTGAAGCCTCGCGTCTGCGCGACAAGGTAATCCTCGTCGCCGGCGGCCCACGCATCAACAACGAGCTGGCCAAGGAACTCGGTTACGACGCAGGTTTTGGCCCGGGCAAATTTGCCGAGCATGTGGCCTCATTCTTCATCGAAGAGTTCGTCAGGCGCCACAAGAAATAGCGGCCAGTCACCCGCAGGTTATAGCCAGTTACGGCGTTTAAAGTATCTCAGCATGCCCAGTGCCACCGCGAGCATCATGGCTAATATGCCATAGTAGCCCCAGCCCCATTTGAGTTCGGGCATATTTTCGAAATTCATGCCATAAACACCGGCAATGAAGGTCAGCGGAATAAATATGGTCGCAATAATGGTCAGCGTGCGCATGATTTCGTTCATGCGCAGGCTGATGTTCGAGATATAAAGATCATAAACACCGATCGAAACTTCGCGCAATGTCTCGGAAGTCTCAAGCACATGCACGGTGTGGTCATAGATATCGCGAAAATAAATGCGGCTTTCCGGCCTGATTATCGGCGATTCACTGCGCAACAGGGCTGACGCGATCTCGCGCAGCGGCCAGCAGATTTTGCGCATATAAAAAAGCTGCATTTTAACCTCATGCACTTCGCGGCCTTCAAAGCCGTCGGGCACTTTAAGCAGGGTCAGCTCGATTTCTTCCAGGCCAGCTGCGAGTCCCTCGAGTACAATAAAATAATTATCAATAATTACGTCGATCAGCGAAAGCGCCAGGTAATCAGACGCCATGCTGCGAATGCGCCCGATGTTTTTGCGCAGGCGATCACGAATCGGGTTAAAGACATCGCCAGGCCTTTCCTGAAAAGTCAGCACGTAGTTTTCGCCGACGACGAAACTGACCTGTTCGCTGACCAGACGGCCCTCATCGCTAATATCGATCATCTTAACGATGATCAGCAGGTAATTGTCAAAAACTTCGAGCTTTGGCCGGTGATCGGGGTTGAGAATGTCTTCAACCGAAAGCGGGTTGATCTCATAAATTTCGGCGGTCTGCCGCAGCATCTCGACATCACCAAGACCAAAAAAGCAGAGCCACGAAATGCCTGATGAACGGCGAATTGCCGCCATATCCGCGGCAGCGACCACCTTGCTCTCTGAACAATGCCCCTGGTCGTAGTTAAACAACTCAACCACTGTCTGTTTAAGCCTGTCAGGGGCAAAGTTAACGATGGTGCCCTGCGGGTTGCCGGCCTTTGACTCAGCGATCCCTTTTTTGACAAAAGGCAGCATATCTTACCTCCGATGCGTTAACAGGATTCTAACACATTCTGGCCGAACGGGATAAAGTGATTTGGCATTTCACGCAAAGAGGGTTATAATCAGCTCATCTTTAAATCAGGCGGTGAGTTGGTGAGCAGTTGGCAATTTGTTAAGCAATTCTGCCGTGAACCCCGCACCATCGGGGCAATCGCGCCCAGCTCGAACCAGCTTGCCAACCGGATGATTCAGCATATAAACTTTGAACAGGCGCGTGTCATAGTTGAGTATGGGCCCGGCACCGGCGCTTTTACCCGTCAGGTGCTCAAGCACATAAATCTGAACCGCACCATTTTTTTCGGCCTCGAACTGAACGAGCACATGAACCGTGTCGCCTGTTCGATGGCGCCAGAGATAACTATTTTCCAGGATTCCGCTTCTGAGGTGAGGAAATACCTGCGCCAGTATGGCGTCAAACACGCCGACGCGATTGTCAGCGGTTTGCCATGGGCGGCATTTTCAGCGGACCTGCAGGATGAAATCCTCTACGAGACGCAAGCCGGTCTGCGCAGGGGCGGCGTCTTTTCAACTTTCGCCTATCTGCACGGGCTGGTTCTTCCATCCGGCGTTCGCTTTCGCAACAAGCTTAAACAGCATTTTTCAGAAGTAAAAACAAGCCCGGTCGTCTGGGGCAACATCCCGCCTGCCATTGTCTACTGGTGCAAAAAATAGCGATTACGATTACGAGCACGAAAAAGCAAACAGAAGAAGAATGCCAAAGGTATTTACGAACGCATAATTGGTATTATACTGGGCATCAAGACAGATACAGGGCAAGACCGGCAAAGACTGCGACAGCCCACTGCATTGGCTCGACAAGCCTTATTTTTCCGCTGAAAATTCGCAGCATCACAAACAGAATCAGGCTCCAGCTGATTCCCTGACTGATCGAGAAGGTGAATGGAATAAGGATCAGCGCAATAAAAGCCGGCAGGCCGGTTTCGTAATCTTTCCAGTCAACGCCAGAAATAGCGCGCAACATGAAAAAACCAACCAGCAGCAGTGCCGGTGCAACCGCGCAGGCAGGTATCATCTGCAGCATTGGCGCGAACCATAAAAATGGCAGAAATAACAACCCGGTTACCGTGGCGGTAAGCCCAGTGCGTCCGCCCTGTTCGACCCCGGCAGCGCTTTCAACATAGGTGGTGCCGGAACTGCTGCCGACCAGACCTGAAAGCGTTGTCGAAATGGCATCTACCAGTAATGCTTTCTGAAAATTGCGTGGTTCGCCATTTTCATCGACCATGTTGGCGACCGAAGCAACGCCCATAAAGGTTGAAATCGAGTCGAAAAGGTCGGTGAACAGCAGGGTAAAAACCGCGCCGGCAATACCCACATTGAGCGCGCTTCTGATATCAAGCTGAAAAAAGACTGAAGTAAAATCAGGCGTTGCAGAAAAGGTCGCCGGCACTGCCACAAATAAATCGCCAGACCACAAACGACCATGGCATAGAGCCAGAACCGTTGTAAAAACGATACCGAGCAGCAGACTGCCATGAATTTTGCGATGTTCGAGCAGAATGGTAAACGCCAGACCAAGCAGAAAAAATACGGTCGAAGCGTTAAAGCCGCCAAATCCTACGAGCGTCGCCGGGTTGGCAACGATGAATCCTGCTGATTTGAGTGCCAGCAGACAAAGAAAGAGTCCGATACCAGCAGCAACTCCCAGTCTGACGCAATGCGGAATAGCCCTGACAATAGCTTCGCGCAGCTTGAAAACGGTCATGAGCAGAAACACAATACCCGAGATAAAAACAGCCCCCAGCGCCGTCTGCCACGGCATCTTCATGCCGATGACCATGCTGAAGGTAAAAAAGGCATTGATCCCCATTCCTGGCGCCAGTGCGAAAGGAAGATTGGCATAAAGGCCCATGAGAATACTCGACAGTGAAGCCACCAGAATCGTCGCAGTGAGCACGCCAGAAAACGGCATTCCGGCGTTTTCGAGAATCATCGGATTGACTGCCAGTATGTAAGCCATGGTCAAAAACGTGGTGATACCTGCCAGTATCTCGGTTTTGACATCGGTGGCGTTCTCTTTCAGTTTAAAAAGGCGTTCGAGCATCTTTTCCTCCAGTTTAATCCCTTTATAAATTCTTGAACGCAGCCAGCGCGCGTTCTCTCGCTATCTTATGATCGACAACCGGCGCCGGGTAGCTGATTTTTTTCTTTGCGAGTTCAGCCGCGAGCTTCGCCGGGTTATGCAGGGCAGAAGCCGTTATATCAGCAAGTTCCGGACAGTATCTCTTTATAAAACTGCCATCAGTATCAAATCTCTCGCTCTGACTGAACGGGTTAAAAATCCTGAAATACGGCACAGCGTCGGTTCCGGTCGAGGCTGACCATTGCCAACCTCCATTGTTCGCGGCCAGGTCGCCGTCAAGCAGGCTTTCCATGAAGTATTTTTCACCGCGCCGCCAGTCGATCAGCAGATGTTTGCTCAAAAACATGGCAGCAACCATGCGCAGGCGGTTGTGCATCCAACCGGTCTGATTAAGCTGACGCATAGCCGCGTCAACAATCGGGTAGCCAGTCTGACCGTTCTGCCAGGCCTGCAGATCGCGTTCATCATCACGCCACGGCAGCCCGGCTGTCTTCTTCTGAAAAGGCTGTGAGCGGCTCACCCGCGGAAACCCGACAACAACATGCGTATAAAAATCACGCCAGATCAGCTCACTCAGCCAGGCTTCGCCGCCCGAGCCTTCGGCTGGCCATTTTTTATCGTCTGGCCTGACAGCAGACAAACACTGGCGCGGGGAAAGCGCGCCGCAGGCCAGCCAGGGCGAAAGGCAACTGGTGCCATCAATGGCCGGAAAATCGCGCGATTCATGGTATTTCGCGAGACCGGTGCCGGCAAAAGCAGCAAGACGTTTCTGCGCGGCGGCCTCGCCGGCCGGCCACAGATCGCTGCGCCAGCCTGGCAGTTGCATTTCTGCCTTCATTTCTGCTGTCAGCAAAGGGCCTGATTTCACCGGGGCGGCAACCGCGCCAGGTGCTGGCAAGGGGCTGAGATCGCTGATCTTCGCGACGCCCAGCCATGATCTTTTGAACGGTGAAAATACCGTGTAATACCCGGCAGATCCGGTCAGTACACGCCCCGGCTCGATTAACAGGCGGTCGGCAAACGCAAAAACTTTTACCTTTTGCCGGGCCAGAGACTTGCTCACGGCCTCATCGCGCTGCCGTTCATTTGATTCGTATTCACTGTTAAAATAGAGGGCATTGCAACTGTTTTTAATGGCAAAACGGCTTATGGCATCTGGTATGGCGGCAAAGTCAGCAACTCTTTCGAGATGCAGCACAATACCGAGGGCAGCCAGGCGTTCAGCCAGAATCTGCAGGTTGGCCAGCCAGAAACTGATCTTGCCAGGTGAATCATTGTGCGAGAGCCATTGCTGTAGAGTTACAAATGCGACGGCCGTCACCGGGCCACCGCTCGCGACAGCCCGGTAAAGCGCGTGGTTATCACTCACTCTGAGATCACGCCGAAACCATACCAGAGCGCTCATTCCTCTACTCCTCTGTTAGCAAATACTCTTCAGCCGCCAGGTGGGCAACGGTATTTCTCGTTACTTATCGCTGCCAATGTTGTCCGACTCAGGCATTTCAGGTGGTTCAAGAGGCTCAGGAAGCCCAGGAGGAGGCCCGGGGTTCCGTGGTGACTGTGGTGACTGTGGTGACTGTAACGGCTGTGGTGCTTTTGGCGGCTGTGGCGACATAACAACTTCGGCCTTAACTTCTTCCTTAATTTCTGCCTTAACTCCAGACTGAATTTCTGACAAGGCATTTTTGAATGGTTGATCCATGGTGCGTATGTGTAGATCGTGCTGTGAGAAAGGTATTTCGACTTTGTTCTCGCGGAACAGGCGGTCAATTTCTCTATTTATCTCGTCCTTGATCTTGAGGCGGTTATCAATGTCGGCAACCCAGCAGCGCAGTTCAAAATCAAGAGAACTGGCGCCAAAATTAGTGAACAGCACCGAGGGCGTTGGGAACTTCATAATGAAAGGGTTATCCTGGGCAATTTGCGAGAGAAGTCGGGTTACCAGATCGACATCAGAGCCATATGCGACGCCAACAGCTATGAGCAGGCGAACCTGGCGATCGGTCAATGTCCAGTTGGTAACTGTCGAAGAGACCAGATCACTGTTTGGCACAATAAGCTCTGAGCGGTCAAACGTTTCAACAACAGTGGCGCGCAACCCGAGATTTTTGATCTGCCCCCATTCACCGTTAACCTGTACAACGTCACCAACTTTTATCGACCTCTCAAACAGCAGAATAAGGCCGCTGGCAAAGTTGTTGACTATGTTCTGCAAGCCGAAACCGATACCGACGCCGAGAGCACCAATGATCACCGTCAGGTTCTGCATGCCGATTCCCAGAGTTGAAAAGGCCAGAGAAACGCCGACCACCACAAAGGCATACGAAATGAGTCGGTTGATTGAGATGCCAACACCGCGGTCAACCTTTTTGCGCGGATAAACCTCTTCGTTAAGAATACTCTGAATGAGCCATGAAACGAATAGCGCAATATATAGAGCCACAACGGCAGAAACAACCAGACCAAGAGATATGGTTAAGCCCCGCAGGCTGATACCCAGTGCGAGAATCGCTGCCGCAGCAGTAGAAGCGTTATCAAAGAAACCCCAGACCGAAAGCATGCTTGAAATAGCCATAAAGACGACAAGAATGTCGACAATAAAGTTTCCACGTTTAATGAACAGCTTGTGATGCTTGTCGATAATCTTGTTCTTTCTGATCAGTTCGTTATCAAAAAGCACCTCAAGCGCGCCACGGGCGACAAGGTCAATCATCCAGGCGATCAGACCCAAAAACACGGTCTTTATAAGAATATCGAGCAGATGATTCGACATCGCAACATAACCGGCGACCTGAGACAAAAACACCAGCATCATCGTCGCGCCACCGAATTTAATACCGGTTGTGTAAAACGTCGCAGTATCGTCACCCTGGTTTATTCTGGCGCGCCAGCGGCAAAAAGCAGCTCCGGCGAGGCCAACAGTCGCGGTAAAGGTTCTCATCATGGGCACAGGCAGAGAGATGAAGTTAAAAAACTGCACAATCAGATAGAGAGCAACAACCATGTAAATCAGTCGCCGCCGCCATGGCCTGGCGATGATTCCTGCCACCAGACGGGCAGCGCTTATTGCGATAATGCCGACAAGCAACAGGCTGACAATGCGCGGTTTGTCTTCGAACAGGGGCATTGGCAACAGAACACCCAGCAACAAGCTGGCTGACACATAGCGCTGCAAAATAAAATCGAGCTTGAGCTGTTCCATTTTACGATTCTTGAGCGTCTTGAAAAAATAAATAGCAACGGCAAAAATAATCAACTGCAGAACGAAGATCCAGCCATAGGTTGAGTAGAATTGCGCGTGTGGTAATTCGAGGGTGGCCAGACCCAGCCAGAACTCTTCCCATACCGATTTATTGAACTGTCTGAAAAATGTTGGCGTAAACATGGCGGGGCGCGATTTGCGAAAGAGGTCCTTGCGCATCTCGACCATTAATTTGTCGAGTTCAGCATTCAAACCCTGCGCCTCGCGCTGCTGTTCGAGCACCTGCTGCTGAAATGCGACCAGGGGAGTCTCGATGCCATCCATGTCCTTTATGGCCTGGTTGATGGTCTTTGTAGCTTCTTTGAAAATAGGAAGCAGAGAGTCACTAACTTCACCGGCATATGATGTTTTTCGTTCATTCCAGCTGGTTTCCTGAGCTTTCCATGATAGCTTAAGAGCGCCCGCCTTCTCAATTTTCGCGCCAGCCAGGCGAAGTTCACGACCTGTTGTTTCAGTTAGAGAACGGGTATCGGTGCGCAGCTGCGAAACCTGTTCGAAGCCATAGGTTCCAGAGCTCTTTATCTCAGCCAGGCGGTTTTTGAGTTCAACAATGCGTGTTCTGACGGCATTGAGCTCGGTGCTGGACTTGGTGAGATCCTTGATTTCAGCGATCTTCTGCGCGAGCGCGACAAAATCCTCTTTCAATGTGTCAGCGAGAACGACGATGCCTGAAACCGAGCGGTCAACCAGTTGCGCAGGCTGAGTAGCGGGAAGGGGTTGCGGCCCCACCACCTGCCCGATGTCTGTCTGTGAAAGCAGCGGCAATGACCCAAGCACAAGAATCAGAGTTAAAAACAGAGCCAAAAAGGATCTGCTGCGATATTTATTATGCATGACTTTTCTCCTGCCTGCCATTGTACCAGTTGCCGCCGCGAATATCAAAAATTGTTCTGACACTGCTGTTCAATGGCTTTCAGGCGACCCGATCAGCAGTAAGGCAGCAATTCCCGGTGAGAGGCCTAACCAGCATTATATAGCAAGCGTTTTGTGACTGGGAGCAGGCACGACAAAGCCTTGAGAGGATTCTATTGCTTTCTATCTGTCATTATATATTCACCTTGTGGTGAATATATGTGCTGCATGTCCATGAACAGTGATTTGTAAGGAGCTTTCTACCGATAAGCTTCAGGTAGAAAG
>PGYB01000037.1 GCA_002839445.1 Candidatus Riflebacteria bacterium HGW-Riflebacteria-1 | reverse complement strand
ATGCCCGCCTACGCCCTTGTAACGTTTTCTATCAATGACAACTTTTAGACACAGTTCTTAAGGAGTTAGCTATACAATTCAAATGTGACAGAGGACTAGATGTGTTAGCAACCCTAAAAGTGAGAGTGGGTGGCGACTTGTTTTAATATAGATCCTTCATGAAAGTTTGACATTGAAAATGCCGCGCAGCATAATCAATGCAACAGATTTACATGGAGCATTTATGAAAGTCGTCGACCTTGAGAATGGTTTTGACCCTCTTGACATGCACAATTACCGGATGGAAAATCTTCCGGTGCGCGAAAAAACCAGCTTTGAGCTGCGTATCGCCCAAATCGGCGTTCCTCTTGCAATACTGGCTTTTGTTCTGATCATGTGGATTATCCCTCTGCCTTTTCTGCAGAATTTTAGCCCGGAAACCTTGAGCAAAGCTGCGAAAGCGTCTTTTGACAAGCTTGGCGCCGAAGGTTTCAGCAAAATCAATATTGCGATGTTCGCAGTTTTTGTTTCGTCGGTGATTCTATGGATGACCGAAGCTTTGCCAAATTACCTGACCTCGCTGATTCTTATCATAACCATGGTCTTCACCGGAATTCTGCCGGAAAAAGTTGCCTACGCGCAGCTTGGCCATGAAATAATGTGGCTGAATATTCTTTCGTTCATTCTCGCTTCAATGCTCGTCGAAACCGGCGCCGCCAAACGCTTCGCACTATGGTTTATCGTGCGTTTCGGCAAAAATGCGACTTCGATATTTATCTCGTTTATCCTTATCAATATTGTGTTGTCTGCCTTTATTTCGGCCACAACCGCCAAAGCTGCTATTCTGCTGCCAATATTTATGGTTGTTGCAGCTGTTTACGGTGCTACTGGCGGCAAACACAAAAACAACTTCGGCCGCAACATCGTTTTGCAAAATCTTTTCTGTATAAATATCGGTGCCAGCGCTTTTGTTACCGGGTCTGGCGCAAATCTGCTGGCCGCATCACTTATCGCTGGCGCAACCGGCGCCGGTTTCTTCTTTCAGGACTGGATGATAGTGGCGTTCCCGCTTTCTGTCGCGCTGCTGTTCATCGGCTGGATTGTCGGGACAAAGATTATTTTTCCGCTCAGTGAAGCAGAAAAAGTGCCGCACATTCAGGGCGGCATGGATTCGCTTAATGAGGAGCTTGGCAAACTGGGTCCGATCAAGTTTGAGGAGATCAAGGCGATTGTGCTGTTTGTCATCATCCTTGCGCTGTGGGCCACCGACAAGTATCACGGTATCAGCGCCACGGCGGTGGCATTTGTCGGCGCGATCGTTGCCCTGCTGCCGGGCATCGGCGTGGTAAAATGGAACGACGTCGACATACCCTGGCATCTGCTGATTTTCTCTGCCGGAGCTTACACTCTTGGCGCCGGTTTCAACATAACCGATCTGCCTGCGATCAGCGTAAATGCCTTTTTTGACGCTTTAAATCTGGGAAGCACGACTCCGTTCTGGGTGCTTTATATCATATTGACCGGGACTATGATGTTCAGCGCCATTCTGTTCCAGTCAAAAACCATGCGCACCATGATTTTCGTGCCGATCGCCATCGGAGTTGCCCAGCGTTTCGGCTTTGGCATCATGAGTCTGGCACTACCGGTCGCGCTGCTTATTGAGCATGTCTATGTGCTGCCATTTAACAGCAAACCGGCACTGCTGCTTTATTCAACCGATCAGTATAGTTTTACCGACACCTTCAAGTTTGGTTTCACTATGATGGTGATCAGCTGGCTGCTGATAATTCTGATGGGCGAAACCTATTACCGATTTCTCGGCTATACGCCAAATGGCGTTTTTGGCTTCTTCTAAGCCCTGCTATTGCGCTTATAAAACAAGAGCCCCCGTCAGGGGGCTCTTGTTTTGAGCTGTAGTTGCGCGGGAGCTTAACTTAATCTTCGGTTTGATACTGGTAAATCAAGCCGGTCTTGGTCTGATGCGGGCTTATAAAAAGCTTGCCGCGCCTGACCAGATCGACAAAGAACTTGTCAATAAGATTTTGAGAGCGTTGCGCCCCCCGAACCATATAAGAGTCGGTTTTGATCTTGAACGAAAACTCGGCAACCATGGGCTTGCTTTCGCCTTTTTTATACCAGATCGAAAAAAGCGTTTTAACCTTGTCGCGGCCAAAATCAATTGAGCCATGCAGAATTCTCTGTTCAACGATAACCAGGTCATTTACGACTTTAAGGCCATGGCTGTTATTCAACCCTACGATTGACAGCCGGGGGTAATACTGCAGCAGTTCTTTGATATCCTGTGGAACCGGGCCAAAGCTGGCGATTTTGCCGGAACGCGAGAAAACAGAGACAGGAGTTGCCGCTTTTACGACAACATCAACTTCTGACGAAACATCGTCACCGTAAGCTTTTGCCGGCTCAACTGGCGCGATGAGAACTGATTCAAGGTCTGATGCGCGAAACTTCAGCGTAAGCTCAGCGTTGCCATCAGCCAAAAGGCTTGCCGCTCTTGCAGGATATCTAACGGTTTCAGCTCTGATACGGAGTACAAAACCACTTTTGTTAAGATCGAAACGCGGGGTGTCGATAAAACAGATTTCGCGGTTCGGGCTGGACTTCACGGTTTTCTTGGCTTGAAAACCGTGGTCATTCGCTACTTTTTCGACGAGATCCCAGAACAGTTCGCACCCTTTCTTTACTGATGCAAAATTGTCGGCATTAAGCAGTACCTTGTATTCGCGTGAATCTGGCATAGCCAAAGGTTGTGCCATTGCCGCCGAAAAAGTTAACAGTGCGAAAACAAGCGATATCAGCAGTTTTTTCATGCTTACTTCCAGTTTTTGTAGGGATTTTTGGTCAGGTTTGAATTGAAATAGCGCGGGTCGCTGGTAACCTGCTCGCCAACCCACGATGGAAGGTCGATCTTCTGGTCTTCCGAAGTCAGTTCTACTTCGGCAACGATCAGACCCTCGTTATCGCCAAAAAATTCGTCGACTTCCCAGGTCAGGCCGGCATGGCCGATCTTGTAGCGATTCTTCTCTATCAGAGGCTTTTCGCAAAGATTACTCAACATGGCATTGGCGTCAGCCGCCGGAATCTCATATTCATACTCTGCGCGTGATGCGCCGACCGTGATGCCTTTGATCGTCAGGAAGCCTTTGTCATCAATGGTTCTGACACGAACAGTGCGTTCTTTTACCGTTGAAAGATAGCCCTGGCGATAGCTGGTGCCTTTCGCCAGTTTTTTCCATTCAGTGCTTTTTACGAGATACTTGCGTTCGATTTCTTTACCCATTGCTGACTCCTATTCCGGCAGCGATTCCATGCCAATGATTCTTTTGATGGCATGCAGATAGTTGATATTTTCGTATTCTTCAAGACCGAGAAGGGCTTTGGCCTTAAGAATTGCATCGATATCAGTTGATTCAACGGCGACAGTCTTGATTGAGGCGCTATTGATAAGCAGTTCGGCGTATTCGGTGATACATTCATTAACCATGAAGCCGAATCTTCTCTTAACAACCCTTACCGGCACAAGGTCTTTGTGGGGGCGAATAATTTCGCTGATAAACTGGTCAAGAGTATATTCGTCACGTGCGAACTTCGGCAGCTCAACGCCAAAAGCCGGAAATACCTTTTCGGCGATCTCGACGGCCTTCATCGGGAAACTTCCCTTCATTCTCGGGTTCCACTGTTCAAGGCCTTTTTCACTCTTAACAAACACTTTTATATCCATGAGGTCATCGCGAATCTTGGTATTGTTTTCGCTGTTGCCGGAAGACATGATGTAGATTTCTGAGCTCTCTCTGATCTTGTCGAGCGGCGACAGTTTGCGCATTTTGTTTTCGACAAGGCCGAAGTTCTGGGCGAATGTTCTGAATTCAAAGCGGGGCTTGATTTCGTTCATAAAAATCCTTTCGCAAAGGTTGTCTGAAAATGATTTTAGATGAAACCGCGGGTTAGCGCAAGAAACTCTTTTTCAAACACCGATAGCGCGGAGCGCTTGCTCCGAAACTCCACGCTCACAGCGACGCCGTTGCCACGAGTTGGTGGCTGAATTAATCAGAATACGCAGATTTGTAGACTGCAACAAGTTGCTGAAACTGCAAAAATGCGCATGAAAAAACGGCTTATCGTGAGATAAGCCGTTGAAGGGGTTTAGAATCAGAGAGAGAGGTTGTTGCTTGAAAAAACTTGAGTGCCCAGAGGAATTCACCTGACAGTGAAACCTCCATTCATCTCATAGGCTTGCTCCTTAGGTTCGTTAATTTGAGTAATTCAATTCCAAGAGGAATCAACATACTTTTAATAATGCAGGATTCATGCCAACTCTAATTGATACCAAAAAGGTAGCGTTTAAGGCATCACAAGTCAGGGCTGATAGTTGTCACATACGATATTTCGTATAAACCACGAAAATAGACTACTATATTTCGTACAAGCGAGGCGGCCGACTGCAGTTACCCCCGCTTCGCAGCAGTTTACAAGTATCGATCAGTCCATGCTACGCGACACGCCGGGTGAAAAAATTCAGTTTGGTGAAATATGTGGTTTCGCAAGTCACAGCAACAGAGGCAAAAGCATCTGCAACAGTTCGTATTTGCGCATCAGCTCCCATATTCCCATCCCATAACCTTCGGTATTGTAGAGATGATAAGGAATATCAAAATCGTCAGGGTCGAGGTCATTCTCAAGACTGTATTTTCGCACCATTTCTTCGACCGACATTGTTTCGCCGTCTTCAACCGAACCGTGCACGACACAGAAAGGAACCCCTGTCTTAGATGGGTCACCGAGATAACGATATTCACATTCCTGGTTCGGTGGCACCAGAGGGGACTTCAGGAACTTTGTCCGCACCAGCTCTTCCATGTTGATATGACCGGTTTCAAGGTCGAATTCGAGTTTACTCGAATCGTTATTGTCCATCATATACATTTCAATGGCGCCCATCAACACTCGCTGGTTGGCATAGCAGGCTTTGCCTCGCGCCTGTTGTCTGGCCTTGCGAAAATTGGGCGTCGCGAACATCGCCAGATATGCCGGGTTCATTACGTCGGCATTTGCCTTTGCAATACTCTCCGGAACCGCGAGAAACGCGGTATAATCGGTGGCCTGAGAATATCTGATGCCGAGTTCGGTAATCTTTTTAATGACCGCTTCTGACTGATCCATGGTTTCAAGCGTTCTGATCTGCTGACGCGCAGCAATGCTGACGAACCAGGGCGCGATCGTCGCAAACTGTTGATCGGCGGGAACATCGAAGTCCAGGAGATTTTCCCCGCCGGCGTCTTTTACCTGATATTTGCCAGCCTTGAAGGGAAGCACATAAAAGGCCGACTGCAGAAGATTGCCATACAGCGGCAGGTAACGACTGCCGTTTCCGTCGTAGAGGCAGGCATTCAACCCAACTGCTCTGATAATGCCTGCCGCAGCCGCATCTACCGTATCACCCGGCGCAACAAAATCGCAGCCACCATAAAGATCTGTTATGTTAGCCAGTCCGGAGGTGTATTTAACTCCGGAATAAACGACCCGAACCGGCTTACGACCGGCTTTGATCCACAACTGTTTTATTGAGGCCTGAGTCAGGTATTCACCATCTGTTACCAGAACCACCCCGTCGCAATCTGCTGCCGAAAAGCTTTCAAGATGCTGCCACTGCGTCGGGCCGAAGAATTCTATCTTTTCAAGCTCTTCACGACTGACTTTCTGCAAGCCATTCCCGTTCAAGACAAATATCTGCAAAGAGTTGTCGCCCGCCGCCGACAGGCTGTCGCAAAGGCTTAGCGCTCTTATCCGGTTTATGCTTCCCATCGAGCCACTGGCATCTACGATGACTCCGAGCCGGAGTCCCTTCTTTGCCGAAGAAAATTCATTGCCCGCAATTCGCAGCAGACTGAAACGATTTCCCTCGGGCACCTGATAGAAAGCCATGGCGACTTTCTGCTGATTCTGCAGAGAATATGATATTTCGAGGTCATTCAGATTGCTTTCGCCGAGCTCAAGCTTTACATGAGTTTCAGCGCCTGAAGAATTGACGCGGGCACGCTCGTCGTTACAGGTGAACCCGTCTATTCCCTGTGAATCCTTGAAAGCTGCCGCCAGTCTGAATTTAATGCTGCCACCAGAAGCGCTTTTAACATCGCCCTCTGATGATGGCAGGCTGAAGTTGAGAGGCAAAAGGATGCGGTATCTGCCATTTTCAACCTGGGCCGGAAAGTAGCAGCGAAACCTTACGCCAACCAGCGCATCCTTTTCAACCGGAAAAACTCTGATGACAATGTCGCCGTCTTTCTGTTCGAGCAGACCAGGATCAATCAGGCGACTGGTAATTTTTTGATAAATCTTTCTCGCTTCGGTAACCTCACGCACTTCGCCCTTAACCCATTCCTTGCCGTCAGTATTTATCCAAAAACCAGCGGCAAAGGCTCCTGTCGGCAGAGTAAACCGATACAACCCCTCGCACTGCACTGAACTCAGATTCAGGAAGCTGTCTTCCATTTCCATAAGCACCAGACCATTCTCGCCGTGCAGAGTGACTGATCTCTCGACCATTCGCACTGCTTGTCCTTCTGACCAGGGCGTAGTAAGCGTCATAGTTGTATTCGCAAGCAAAATCTGCGGAATCAGAAGCAACGCAGTAATGATGCAGGCAAGCTTTTTCATATTATTTCACCTCCGCCGGCCGATAAAAGTCCAGTGTCAGACGTCTCTTCGTTCCATCCTTAACGATGTAGCCGCGCAACCATCTTCCTGCCGGGATTTCTGCCTTGATAAACCGAGTCTGCGCCTCACCAAGAGCCTGGTAGTTATGTACTGCGCACCTGACCTTGTCATACTCGTTCCTGTCGGCTATAAAATAACCGTTTCTCGGGCACAGCCGGGCAAGATCGTCAGGTATTTTATCGCCATGGCTCAGCCTGGTAAAAGCCTCTTTGTTAGCCTCTTTCCACTCGGACAGACGCTTCGAGCACTCTCTGGCCTCCAGCTGCATTGCGCTTGAGTTGACATATTCAAGCAGGCCCTGACCCAGACCGTCGGCGCGATAGGCAAATGCCAGCTTTACCGGCAGCTTTATATCGGTAAACAGGGAAACAGGCAGTCGCTCACCGCAAAGCAGCGCCAGTTTTTCGCGCGCCGCTGCCTCGCTGACGCAAACTGCCATTCGCTGCGCATTTTCCGACAGAATAAAAATGCGCTGGTCACTTTCCTGACGGTTGAATGCGTGCCTCTCAACCGGCATCTCTATAAGATCGACTTCGCGCCCGTAAATCTCGACTTTCTGTGGCTGCACCGGCATGCCCTGCGAGAGTGCAAAGTCCTTGAGAACAACATATTTTTCAGGTGAAATTCCGGCTGAAACAACGACTGCCGGAAGACTATATCCTCTCAGATTAAGATCCCCGAAAAGCGAAAGCTGAATTGGCCCCTGCGGCAAAAACTCCTCTGGCTTTCTTTCACCGAACACCCTCTCGAAAAACTGCGGGTCGCCGCGTCGGAAATCGTTGATGAATCTTGAGAAATCAGGTGCAAGAACCAGATGCATACTGGCTGACTGCGAAAAGTCATGCAAATCAGCAATACCTTCAAACCAGCCAGGAATAGCATATGCTGCAAACTTATGGCCAGAAGCGGCCTTCGGTTCGGCGGTTACATCGATTTCAACCGTCAGTTTATCTGTATCGCCGCCCAACTTTATCGCAAAACTTTTGAGGTGCTGCAGCATATTTAAAAAGTCGTATGCCGTCTGCTGATACCCTTCAAATTCGGCCGTAGCAAGATCGGGCTTTTTCAACTGATGACTGCAGGCAAACTTTTTTGTTGCTGCATCAAATAGATATTTACCCTGCAAAGGGCAATCAGGCAGGCCTTGAGCCGGCAGACCGGCAATTTCTCCTTTGCGCAGACGCCTCTGCAACTTGCGAACACTTTCCTGGCAACGGTAATCGAGTTTTTTATCCTCGCTCATCAGTTCTGCGGATAACGCATAGGTGAGATCGGAAACCGCACCTTCTGACAAAAAGCGCAGATGAAAGATGGCGCTCGGATCAAGTTCTGCAAAAACATCAGGAAAAGCCACTCCCTCGCTGGCGACAGGGTGTTCATACTGATATTTATCAAAGATCGACAGAAAACCGTCGTAGGCACCGAGAAACACCCTGGTGCCGTCAGGTTTTTCGCTCCAGACAGCACTAATGGACTTATGCCTTTTTTTGTTTCTGCCAATTGCGATATACATTATCTCGTTGACCGAAAAATTTTCCGGTATTACGAAATGATCCCCCAGAAGCAGTTCCCAGGTTTTATCAGCGCAGGCATTGATAACCGGCTGCAACTCCTCGATGCTTGCGATCGACTTCCAGAGATCTGTTGGACTCTTTATTCTGACGATAGTCTCCCATTGGTGTTCTTCGGCCGCGATACCGGCCGTGGCACAGAATACAAGTAACAGCAGAACCATCGCTAATTTTGTTCGCATCGTACAGCCTCCCTGATCATTTTTACAGGATTATTCTATATCAGGAAGCATGACGACACAAACCAAAGATATGGGTCTGTTACAATATTCGCCGACTCATGCGCGATGGTCGGTTTCGAACATGCCGACAGAGGGCTAGGCGCGGACGGCAGGAGCCTTGGGCTTGAGTGGTGCGACATCGCGGTCGAGCCTGAATTTTAAAAAACAGATTTTCTTGCCGGCAGCGATGAATTTTTCTTCGTACATCGTCTGAATTGGCGGGAGCCTGTCTTTAAGCCGCGAAGCATACAGGTCACTGGTGTGGTCAAGAACTTCGAGCTTGTTTTTGTGCGCCAGGTCAAGAGTAAACTCATAGAGGTCGTAATCGTCGGTTTTGAGACAGATATTGCCGTCATTACGAAGAATTTTGCGATAGCGGTTGAGAAAATTTGGCGCGGTAAGGCGGCGACGGATTCTGTCTGGCCGCGGATCAGGAAATGTCAGCCAGATTTCGCTGACTTCGCGGTCGAAAATCGCCGGCACCAGTTCAATCTGGCTTCTGACCAGGCAGGCGTTGTCGAGACGCTCTTCCTCGATTTTTCTTGCGCCAAAAAACAGGCGCGAACCTTTGATATCAACGCCTATATAGTTTTTACCAGGATCTAGACGCGCGAGGCCGACCGTGTATTCTCCCCGGCCACAACCAAGTTCAAGCACCAGCTCATTATTGTTTTTAAAAAAATCTTCGCACCATTTCCCTTTTAACTCATGGTCTTGAGCAATCAGGTCGAGGGCGCTCGGCTCAAATAGCCTTTCAAATTGCTTGTTGGCTTTGAAGCGTATCAGTTTTTTCTTGCTCATAAACAGACCTTTCGCGCGATTTCGTCTGTTATCTTACCGCAAAATGCCGTCTGATGCAAGTCTGCTGAGAATTGTCATGTAAGAATTCAGTTACTGTTGGAAATTCGTCTAGATGCAATTTTGACAACATCTTTCATATCACCTTATTTGTCTTGTTTTACTCGGGCTCTCGGCAGAATCCCATTCGCTACAGCTATCGACAGACGAAGCTTTGAGGTTGGAGCTGTCGTGATTGCGTCAAATTTGCCTGTCTCAAAGCTTTCGCGCATGGGAAACCTGCCTGCGCCCTTAACAAGAGGATTCCACTTAAAACTGAATCTTTACATTGTCATGAGGTTAGCACAGAACAGATTTGCACGCCCCCCACGCGCGCGGGCTGTTCCTAAAATGAGAAAGGGGCCGCGTTAGCGACCCCTTCTATACGGGATGGTGCAGGTCAGTTGGTTTTTTCGAGAGGGAATGTTGAGCGGCGCTGCTCTCTGATCGAGTAAACAACCAGTTTGTCGGGGCTGACGTCGATTACCTTGAACTTGCCATCGATTACCTGGCCGGTTTCGACTATGTGCTCATCGTTTTCGAATTGAATGATTGCCTGTCTGATGCCGTCGTTACCGCAGATGCCGGTTACTTCCAGTTTGAGCGGAGGGATAACCTCTTTTTTGGGTTCGACAACCTGATCTATTTTTCTCACTCTTTCGATTCTAACTGGTTCGACAATTTTTTTAACTATAACTGGTTTGAATGGGTCATGATTGGCGACTTCGCCTTGAAATGAGAATTCCTGCGCCAGCTGACTGACAGTGTCATTCTCGCTGACCGGAACAGTCTCTGCCATAAGCGCTGCTGTTGAGAGAAACATGACACCGGCGGCAATGATTACTTTGAAAATTCTATTAAGCTTTTTCATGATCAACCTCCTCGTCGTATTCTGATAATTAAAACGCGAAGTCGATCAGGCGGATTTAGAAAAAATAATTTTGCTTCGAATCCTGGATTTGATTTTAAGATTACTCGATCACATAACTGACGCCTTCAGGAGAGGCCAGAAATATTATGCGATCGGCCTGAGCCATTGATATGACCGGAAAAGTTGTATAAAATTTTTCCCAGAAGGATTCCTGGTAACGGGAATAGCCGCCGCCTTGCGAGCTTGAAAAAGAAATACGGTAAGTCTCTGGATTAAGCTGGTCAAGACACATGTCGGTGATTTTAAATCCGGGGCCGGTGGCTGGAGATACTATCAATTTGTATTGCTGGCCATCAAACTCGTTGATGCCTTCGCTGCCCTGCACGACAATCACACCACCGGGAAGCCTGAATAGATTAGCAATGGCGCCGATATGGCCGGTTCCCTGTTTTGACAGTTGTTTATAGCTCTCGCCGTCGAACATCTTCTGCATGCCGTTTTCGAGACCGACAAGAAGGTAGTGTTCGGTGTTGAGCAGCGCGGTAACCCTGCTACTGTCGCCAGTTTCAAAAGCAGCCAATGAAGCAGCTGCGCTGGCGAAATTGAAGTTGCGCATATAAACGCCATTGAGGGCATGCGTTTTTATTGACTCGAGCTGTGCCGAGCCGGTAGCTTCCAGAATGCGCTGAACTGCCGCCGGATCTGTTCTTACCAGCAGGTTTCCATCAAAAAAATGCACCTGATTGTAAACTCTGTCGTCATCTGCAAAAGCCACGAAAATGCGCTTCTGACTGTCAATTATGATATTGGTCGCGGTCTTTGTCTGATCAACTTTGCGGTTTTTGTCATCAACCATTTTGATCTGTTGCCAGTGTTTGCCGCTCAAGACAAAGACGCCCTTATCACCGGTTACCCATAAACGGCCGTCCTGGTCGAAGATAAAGTCAGTTACCTTCTGATGGAACCCCTCAATGGTCGAGTGCGTAAAATGTCCGTAACTGCTGAGAGATTTTATATCGTAAAGATGCATGCCATCATCTTCAGTGCCAATAGCCAGCATATCGCCGAGAACCCTGATTCTTGTCGGCTGACAGGTGAGCAGATTGCGAACTTCCCCCTTTCCTCCTATCTGACGGGAGTGATAGCGCATCAAGCCACCGCCCGAGGTGCCAACCCAGGTTTCGCCATCTTCAGCGCAGGCGAGGGCTGTAACATGATCTGCCGGCAGCTTGGAATTATCAGCAGCCAGATGGTAGCGTCTGCCATTGGTTGCAAATAGAACCAGTCCGGCATCCTGAGTGCCTATCCACAGTCCGCGCAAGAGTGGAACCTTGACCTCTTTGCCCCTGAGACCACTGTTGATTGCATCCATGGCGGCGTAAAAGTCGAAGAAACGCTGGTACATTTGATCGACGGCACCGGGATCGGCAATCGGCTGATCGGCAAAGCGGCGCGTGTATTCTGCGTAATCACGCTGCAGCGTTGCATGTTGCTGCCGCAGACTTTCGAAGGGATCGTCTTCCTGAAGCATTTCTCTGCTGCCGCCGGTGTTCTCAAACGCCTTGAAATCCTTGCCGGAAAGAGCTTCCTGCGGCATGGCGCTGAAAGCAAGGCAGGTGCTCCAGGCTCCGGGCAGCACAGACTCGAGTTTGTCTTCTTCCATCAGCTGAGTGACGCCATTTGATGAGGCAATAAAGAGTCGATCGCCGGCCTTGACCAGACTGTTTACCCAGCCAATTTCCTTTACAGTGCCACTGGGAGGAAGCAGTCCATTGCCGCTGATCTCAAAAAGTCCGCCATTGCAGCCGGCGAAACTTCCGAGATCTGAAACGATAATGGCAGAAAATCCGCTCGGATCAAGATGCTCTGGCATACTGAATGCAGTAAAACTGGTATCAATCAGGGTGCCGGCAACTCGATCGCAGGCGATAAGAAACTTTTCGGGTTCATCCGGGTGCTGCGAGATTGCGTTTACATTCAAAACTTCATGGTGCCCGGTAGCGACCTGTTCAAAGGTGAATCGACCCCCAGAATATCGGGCTTTGAATATGCCAGCTGGTGTGCCGGCATAAAAGCTGGTGCTGTTGATTTTTACCAGGGCAGTTACAGTTGTTTCTGGAAAATTGAACAGGCCGTCTTTTGAAGCTGTGTGCCAGATTTCGTCATCAAATATCATCAGGCCATGGCCGATGGTGCCGACTATCACGTAATTTTTGTCATCGGCAGCAAAGAGGAGAATCGACTTGATTTCATTGTGCGGCAAGCCGTTGAGGCTGTTGTAAACGCTGAAATAGCCACTGACAATTCGCGGTGGCGGCGACAGTTCAGTAATCACCGGAAAATGCTGTGGTCCGGGCTCTGGATTGCATGCCTGACTCTGCACTGCGAGAAGCAACAGAAACGCTATGGCTAGAAGACATTTACGCATCGGTTATCCTTTTGTCCTGCCGCCGATTTATTTGTTTGCAGCTGATTATACGTTATCGCATCATTTCAACCAACGTTGAGGCAGCTCCCGGCAGCCCGCGCCTCAGGCTGTTCTGAACCAATTCATATTCATTCTTTTGTAATTTTCTCGGCGAGGTTGCGAAACTGACTTTGTCTGGAAAGTATTACAACACAAATCCCGGTGATTCATCCATAAAAACATTCATAAACATTCTGGCGAAATCACATGCGGTTAAGCCTTCGACAAATATTAAAAAAAATTATTGCCCCAAAGAGGCGATCTCGCAACATCCATCGGTCGCATTGCATCATCCGGTGTGTACCTGCACCAATGTTGCGTTTAACATCACAATTTGCTATAAGTATGTACACAATAGAAATTCACGACATTTGAGAGACCTTCTAGTTAAATTCTCTGTCATCTTGTTGCCTAACAGGCGACCATGTCTTCAGAGAGTCCCGCAGTTAAACAACGCAACAGCTATGTCCTGCTGATCTTTTCAGCGCGGACAGGTTTTTTTTGGCACGCTCTGAGCGCCATTTTAAACCTCTCCGTCATCGTTGTACCGCTTTTGTCTTCAAATATTTTCGAGATGCAAGGGAAAGAATCATGGGTAGAAAAATTCTGCTGGTTGATAACAATGTGATTAATCGTGAGTTCATGAGAGATGTGCTGGCTGTAACTGGCCTTGAAGTTATCGAGGCCGAAAATTGTCGGCAGGGAGTGGAAATGGCAATCAGCCAACGTCCCGGCCTGATCCTGTTGGGTGCAGACATGCCATGGTTTAATGACCGTGAAACTTTTGCCACTCTGCGACAATTCCCATCAATCAGGAACATACCCGTACTTCCTGTAAATCCTCAGAAAGAGGAAGACGGTAAAGTCCCTTATGTATCAACAACCAGGATGTTTAATCAACCGGTGCCCATTCAAGACCTGGTTGATAAAATTCAACCCTATGTAAATGCCGCCAGATCGATGGTTAACTGAACTATAGTCTTAAAAACAGACCTTGAATAACAGAAAGGAATAGATAATATGAAAATGGATCATGTTGACCTGCTATGGGAGTCTCTTTCACAGTTTGAAAAAAACAACCTCACTTTTGGTGACTTTCTCGATCGGCTTGGCAAATCCCTTGAAACAGCCACTGTTGCCGAAGCGAAACTAATCGGCGAAACTACCAGAGAGCTTGACTTTGCTTTGACAAAATGCCCCACCAGAACCGGAAATGTAAGAAAAATCATCTCCAGATTGAAATCAAATCTGGTTTCACAATTCAAATCAACAACATCCTGACCGCCAACCCTGCTTGTAATAGTAATTCCGCGAGTTCACCCTCGGAAACATCAGGTCGATGTGGTATCGGATAAAGTCGGTGCTGGCGCATCATGCGAACATTCTCGGGCCTGGCGATGTCAATACTTTTTACAGCACTTTACTGGAAATGATCGATGCGCAGGGCCTGTTTCGCTATCGTGACATCGGGTTTATGGCCCGGAGACTATACTGGCTTCGGAAAAGATCGGGCACTTTCTGTTTATCAGGCGGTTGCGAGTAAGGGGCAAGATGAACGGCGGGGCGAACGCTCGGGAAAAGCAAAGTTTTTGTCATTTAACAGCACTCAATCACTTATAAATACTATGTTTCTCTAAGATCACATTCTGTGATCTTAAAACCAGCTGCTTTTCAAAGAGGTTTTTCCTTTAGTTGCTGTCTTTGAATTCGCGGGAGGGGCAGCGGCACTTGAGTGAGTATAGCCAGATTTACAGGCAACAGCCTGTAAAACCCTGATGCGAGGGGCGGTTTGGTAGGGTCGAGGACAGGCGCGGTATTCGCCTTTCGGCAAACCCGTTTCCTATCCCCGCCACATCAAACCGTGCATGAGGTTCTCCCTCACACGG
>PGYB01000036.1 GCA_002839445.1 Candidatus Riflebacteria bacterium HGW-Riflebacteria-1 | reverse complement strand
AGGCAGGTTTTTTGCACACGAGGTGCTTATGCCGGGCGGCTCAGGATGGAGATCGCCCGGTCCCATGCGCGGAAGCTTTTTTGCACAAGGACGTGCTTATGCAGAGCTGCGCAGGATAGAGCAGCTCTGCGAGACAGGCAATATTGACGCAATCCCGACAACTCCAACCTCAAAGTCACGTCTGTCGATAGCTGTAGCGAATGGGATTCTGCCGAGAGCCCGGTATTAGCAGTATACCTGGGATCGACTTGTTGAACTGCATCGCTCAGCCGCTTTTATGTTCGTTGACATGCGGGTACAGGGCGTGTTACCTTACTTTGCCATTAGAGCACGCATCCCGAAGATTCGTCACGGGAAGATGCTAAATCTGCAAGCATAAGGAAATCGCCATGGAAATGAAAGCCAAAATCAAAGAGGCTGCCGACTTTATCAATCAGAAAGCCACCGTCAGGCCAACCGTAGCGCTGGTGCTGGGTTCAGGACTTGGTAAGTTCGCCGATTCTCTTAAAAACGCTGTAGCCATACCTTACGATCAGATACCACATTTTCCGGTGTCTACGGTTAAAGGTCATGCCAGTCGTCTGGTAATTGGCGAAGCCGGTGGCAAGCAGGTTGTGGCCATGCAGGGGCGCTTTCATTATTACGAAGGTTACTCAATGCAGGAAATCACCTTTCCTATTCGCGTTATGATGGCTATTGGCGCGGTTGACCTCATTATCACCAACGCATCAGGTGGCCTGAACCGTAATTTCAGGGTTGGCGACCTGATGATTATGACCGATCACATGAATCACATGGGCGATAACCCGCTCAGAGGCATCAATGACGACGAAGTCGGCCCGCGTTTTCCGCCGATGCAGAGCGTCTATACGCCAGAACTGGTCGATGAAGCCATGAAGATCGGCCGCCATATCGGCGCTCCGGTTGAGCGCGGCGTCTACGTTGCCGTCAGCGGCCCGAACTATGAAACCGCCGCCGAATTGCGCGCCTTCAGAACCCTTGGCGCCGATGCTGTTGGTATGTCGACAGTTCCCGAAGTCATTGTCGCTGTGCATGGCGGCATCAAGCGCATTCTTGGCATCAGCTGCATCACCGATATGGCAACCGGCGAAGGCCACGAAGAAGTAAATCATGAAGATGTTATTGCCGCAGCCGCTGCCGCGCAGCCATACTTTCTCAAACTCGTCGAAAAGATGCTCGAAAGGCTCTGATAACTGATGCTCGACCGCCTCGAATCAATAAACGCCAATTTTAAAGAACTGACCGATAAGCTTTCGAATCCGAAAGTTATCAGCAATCAGGCTGAATTTCAGCGCCTTGCCAGGCGCCGCTCCGAGCTTGAGCCGGTAGTTGAAGCATATCATCGATATGCCGAACTGCTTAACCGTCTTGACGGCGCGAAACAGATGATTGCGGGCGAAACCGACCCCGAGATCATTGAGATGGCAGAGCTTGAGATTGCCGAGACCGCGCCCGAGATCGCGAAACTCGAAAAAGAAATAAAGTTCTTACTGGTCCCCAAAGACGCTGATGACAGCAAGAACACGATTTTTGAAATCCGCGCCGGCACTGGTGGCGAAGAAGCGGCCCTGTTTGCTGCCGTTCTCTATCGCATGTATTCAAGATATGCTGAGCGCCGTGGCTGGAAATGCGAACTGATGAGTATGAGTGAAACCGGCATCGGCGGCATAAAAGAAGTGGTTTTTTCGGTTCAGGGTAATGGCGCATTTGGCCGGCTCAAATTTGAGAGTGGTGTACATCGCGTGCAGCGCGTGCCGCAGACTGAGGCTTCTGGTCGTGTGCATACTTCAGCGGCCACGGTTGCTGTTCTGCCCGAAGCTGAAGATGTCGACGTTCGCGTCGATGAGAGCGAACTGCGTTTCGATGTTTTCAGATCGTCAGGCCCCGGCGGTCAGAGCGTTAATACCACAGACTCGGCAGTACGTGTAACCCATCTGCCGACAGGCATCGTAGTCAGCTGCCAGGACGAAAAAAGCCAGCACAAAAACAAGGCCAAGGCCCTGCGCATTCTCATGGCCCGCCTGCTCGACAACGCACGCATGCAGGCCGATGCTGCCCGCGCCGACAGTCGACGCAGCCAGGTTGGCAGTGGCGATCGCTCTGAGCGCATCAGAACCTACAATTTTCCGCAGCAGCGTCTGACCGATCACCGCATTGGTCTCACCGTCTACCGCCTGACCGAAATTGTCGACGGCGACATCGACGAGATCATTTCCGCCCTCATCGAAGCCGACAACCTGCGCAAACTCGCCGAAGACGACTCCCACATCTAGATGCTTTAAAGTATTCTTACCGACCAGATTGGTCAGAAAAATATTATACTGTCCAGTCTTCTATGGTCAGTCCATCGACTCTAGTGAATTCTTCTACATTGTTTGTGACAAAAATCATGTCTTTATTCAATGCCTGAGCTGCCAGCAACATATCGACAGGGCCTATTATCTGCCCCTTTTTTTTGAGTCGAACTTTCAGGAGCCCGTAATCTACCGCATCGCGACTGTCAAAATTAAGAATGTCAAAGATAGAAAGAAAGCGCAGGAGCGCAAGTCGATTACTTTCTGCTCGCTGACTGTTCTGTACTCCGAATTCCAATTCAGCTACGGTCAACGAAGAGATGTAGACACCCTTCTTTGAATGCGTTTTGAGCTTCTCAAGAAGCTTTGGTGACTTTTTGTTAATGGCAAATATGCAGATGTTAGTGTCGAGCAGATACACTAGATTTCTTCTCTTTTCTGGTCTACGCCCTGTTCGCGTCCGTCTTTCATGAAATCTTCCGAGAATCCGAAAAGACCTTCAAGAAAAACTTCCCATGCCTTTTCTCTTGGGACAAGCAGTATGGCGTTCCCAAGCTTCTGAATAATTACTTCCTTGCCAGCGAACTGGTATTCTTTAGGCAGTCTTACTGCCTGTGATCGCCCATTCTGGAAAAGTTTGGCTGTTTGCATATTTTTCCTCCATTTATATAAGCATATATCGTGGTATATACCATGTCAATGTTTGCTGCTGCTATTATTGAGTCTTTAGGTAAGTCTGGAATTTTTTGAATTGCTATTCTTATGATATAATACCCTGACTCGAAGGAGAAAATTATGGGTTTAAAGCGTGTTAGCGTAGAGATTGACCACGTGCTGGCAGAAGTATGCAAGTCTGCAACTGGTATCCAGTCTCTCAATTCTTTGATAAGTCATGCTTTGCATGAATTGCTAAGACGTCAAAATGGTCTGGATCTTCCAACTCTGAATGGCCGTACAGATCAGGATGGCGAATCTTTCAGTCGGCCCCGCCTGCTTCAAGAATAGGCATATGGCTGATACTGTAAAGCAGGTTATGTCGGATGCGCGGGGGCGGTTGGCGGAAGCGGGCATCGAAGATGTCAGCTTTAACGTTAACTGCATGGCTGCAGCTGTTCTGGGCGTCGATATCGGGCGCCTGCCTCTGTATTGGCCAGACCCGGCCGAACCGGGCTTTGTTGAACGTCTCGATGAGATGATACAGAGACGCTGTAACAATGAGCCACTGCAATACATTCTTCGCAACTGGAGTTTTCTCGATATGACTCTGGTTACTCGCCCCGGCGCTTTGATTCCGCGCCCCGAAACCGAAGAGGTCTTTATCGCCGCCGTGCGGGCAATCGAGCTGGCCGGGCTGCCTTCTGATTTTTTGTTTGCCGATGTTGGCACTGGCACCGGCGCGCTTGGTATCGCTCTGGCTCGGCGCTTTATTGAGGCACGCGGACTGCTTATCGATATTTCCACAGCTGCCCTGGGGGTAGCCGCCGAAAACCTGTCTGTGTACAGCGAGCTGTATACGAGAGTCGACATTGTACAGTCCGATTTGCTTGCAGCGGTACAGCGGGCCAACCTGCATGTGATAATTTCGAATCCGCCTTATGTAAACCGTGGTGATATTGCCTCTCTGATGCCCGAAGTGAGAGACCATGAGCCTCATCTCGCTCTCGATGGCGGTACATCCGGTCTCGATATTATTGAACGCTTGCTCGACCAGGCTGCAGAAAAATTATTACCCGGTGGTTTATTGATTTTTGAACACGGCCACGGCCAGCGCGAGGCAATAACAAAGATGATCGGCGAGGCGTGGAGTTCACACCAGGCCGGCGATGATCTGAGCGGCCGCGAACGCTATTTTATTCTCACCAGATAAAGCTTGTCTGTTACCTAAATCTCTTGCATTTTTGTTTGTTTTAAACTACAATACTCTCTATGAATGGCAAGCTGACAAAAGATCATCAGAAATGCCTGCTTGAAACTCTTAAAGATTCCAAGGAAGCGGCCGCTTACCTCAACGCCGCCCTTGAAGAAGGTGACAACGAGTTGTTTCTTCTCGCACTTAAAAATGTTGTTAAGGCTTGGGGCGTAACTAAAATTTCTAAAAGAGCTCATTTGAACCGCGAAAACCTCTACAAAATGCTTTCTGAAAAAGGCAATCCGGAACTCACCAGCCTATGGGCAATCTTGAGTTCAATTGGTCTTAAGATTTCTATTGATGCAACCTCCTGAATGAAACGTGTAAACATAACGCGATTGCTGGCAGACAGCGCTATGCTCGGGCAGTTTTACGACGATCTCGATGCTGGCGCAGTCGCGATAATACCGACCGACACGCTGTACGGTTTTGCGGTTGCGGCACACCTGCCGGCGGCCGTGGCGCGCATCTACGAGATCAAAAATCGCGATGCCCGCAAACCACTGATTCTTTTTCTCGACAAGATCGAGCAGCTTGTGAATACAGGCTTCAACCTTGCACCTGAGCTTGCATATAGCCTTGAACAATACTGGCCGGGCGCGCTTACGGCGATATTACATAAGCCTGAACATCAGCACCTCAGTGCGTTTGCCTTTGAAAAGCTTGGTGTAAGAATCCCGGCGCACGCACAATTGCAACAGCTGCTCTCAGGCTATCATCACAAGCTTCTGACTACCAGTGCCAACCGTTCTGGCGAACCATCTGACTGCGATCCGGCAAAGCTTGCCGCCGAGTTTGCCGGCGAGATCGACTGGCTGATCGACGGCGGTGTGCTCAAACCGTCCCTGCCATCTACCGTAGCAGACTTTACCGTCTCTCCTCCCGCTATTCTGCGTCAGGGGTCACTGAAAATCTTATGATGTGCATGCCGGAAACCATTAGCGCAGCCTCACTTTAATTGCTCTTCGTCATCCATTTTTTTCATTTGAATTTCATAGCAATGCGGGCACATGCCATGCGTAAACTCGGCATCGGAATGCTCCAGCAGGTAATCTTCAAGCTTGTCCCAGGCTCCTTCATCATTGCGAATCTTTTTGCAATATGAGCATATCGGGATAATTCCGCGAAGATTTTTTATCTCGGAAATGGCCTGGTGAAGTTCTTTAATCAGTTTGGCCTTTTCAGTAATTTCTGATTTCAAATCTTTCGCGATGGCGGCATTGTGCAATGCCAGACCGCATACTCCGGCAACAGAAAGCGCCAGGTTCAGGGAGTTGTCTAAATTCGCAGGAAACATTACATGGTCGATTTTTAGCATGCCAAAAACGCGTTCTTGACTGTGCAGAGCCAACAAGAAGCCATCACCCGAGTCTGTCAGCATGAAACCATTCTTTTTTGCACTTTCCCAATGATCCTCGCAGATCGCTCCATGAGCTGCATCTGAAATGAATTCGAGCTTATCAGGTGCAAACAGCATTGAGAAGAGCTCTTTAATGGTCGCAACCGGATCCTGTTCTATCTCCAGGCAGGCCAGTTTATCAAGAAAATCCATCGCCATAGCATAATCAGCGACGCGCTTCTGCGAGAGTGAAAGGTCGGCCTGCAGCTTATTCACGTGCCATTTTTCAATTGTGTTGCCCAGTATCATCTGCAAAAAATCCAGACCCACCGGAATTCGCTGGTGTGGAATGGCGACAAACTCTGATAACTCCTGAAGCTGTTTATCGCTGTCTTCGCTTATGCCGGTATCAAGCAATACCAGCTTCTTGACCGACTGCTCAAAAAAGTCACGGGCCATTGCCCGGTCGAAACCCATCTCTTTTATCTTTTCGGGCCAGCCGGCGAGCCATCCTGGCGTTATAAGATAAGCCCCTTCTTTCAACAGTTCATCAACCATACTTTTGCTGCAGGTAAGATGAAAGCATTGTTGCAGGTAGTTCACTTTGCAATACTGTTCGCTCCCCGGAGTATTCATCAGGTCGCTGGCGCAACAACTGCCGAACAGCTGTGCAGGAGAGTTTTTCGCGCTTGTTTTGGCAAGTTCGGCAACTTCTGCCGGGGTTATCGGCGGGCGCCCGCACCTGGCAGGGAAAACAAGCAACTCGACATCGGCAAAGCTGGCATCTGTAAGCACGTGCCTGGCTTCTTCGCTGAAATTTTCACATATCAGCAGTTTTAGGTTGCTGGTCATTTTGTGCGATACCGGCCCCATTTATGAACGGCTTGCGAAATAGCCATCAGTACATCTTCAGGAACCTGCCAGGGGATTTCACCGTGGTTATCGGAAAGAATAAAACCGCCACCGGCTGCTGCCTGCTGTATGGCGCTTTTTACCTCGTTCTCCGCCTGTTCAGGTGTCCATCTTCGCATCTCAATACCGTTAAGATTTCCGAGAACAGTTAACTTGCCACGGCAGGCTGCTTTGATTGCCATCAGGTCTTCGTTGCAGCTGACGCCTATGACCGCGGTACCAGTATTGGCGATATCAGCGACTACCGGCAGGCAGTTTCCTGACGCCAGATGCGTGGCAGTTGGACCATTGATGCGGGCAAGAGTACGTTTCGTAACTTCGTAGCCGGTCTTGAGATACAGATCTCGAGGTGTGATAGTAGATGAAGAGACCGGGTCAAAATAGCAGATTGCGGTGGCACCGGCTTTGAGTTGCGCGTTGGCCCAGTTCACGCAGAATTCTTCGTTCATGGCCATCAGCCTCTCAAACAAAGCCGGCTCAGCAAACATTAAATCGAAGTATTGCGAAAACCCCATCTGCATAACCGGCAACGAAAAGGGCGACATGACTACTCCGATGATTGGAGCCTCATCTTTAACCGTTTCTTTCAGAATCCTGGTTGCCTCAAGAACTTTAGCAAGGCTGGGTGACTGGCCAATATCGGGCACCCTGAGTGTTTTTATGTCGGCAAAAGAGCCAATGACTGGTTCACCGGAGTTTGGCGGCCCCTCGTCAGAATAAATTACGCTGCCGCCCCAGGCTTCTACTTCTACTGGCGCATAAAAAAAACTGTAAAGGCAGTCGTGACCATACTTTTTCCGCATTCTGACCTGACCTTCGGCGACATTCTCAGCTTTTGAGAAATACTCACGAATCGTCATGTTCAGCTCTTTAGCGCCATGCATGGTCAGAAGAAGGAAAAATGGCACTCGATCAGGCTCTTTGTGACCCAGGGTTGTCAGGACACGCTGCAATGAAGTCATTGTTTCGATAGTCATGACATCTCCTCCATAATGCGGTGAATGACTGTGAGGGCATCTGCGATGTTTGTTCCTGTGGCATCGGCGCCGACTTCCTGCCAGAGCTGCCGGTCGAAACGGAAAGGAGCGCCACCAACCACGATTTTAGCATTGCAGTTTTGCAGCCTCAGACGTTCGACTACCTGCTTAACATGCAGGGCAGATGGCAGCATCAGAACAGAAATCAGTATGATTCGAAGCTTATGCTCAATTGTCTGGCGGACAAGTTCGTCGACGCTAACCCTGCCCAGGTCGAGAAGTTCATAGCCACTCGCCCGGAGAGATGAATATATAATAGTCTTTCCCAGGGCATGATAATCGTCAAGAACGGCTATTGCCATCGCGGGCTGACTTGTTCTATTCGGACTTGCCGGCGGCAATATGGTGTCTACAAGATCCTCACAGATGCGACCGCTCATGTAAACCTGGGATAACGCAATGCGCCCTTTGTCCCAGTCATCGCCAATCTTTTCCAATGCCGGCACGATTACCTGCTCAACAAAAACAATGGGCTCGACCGATTCGCATGCCTGCGTCAAAATCTTTGTGGCAGCTCTTCTATCCATGTCGAGAAGGGCCTTTTCAAAATCCTGCGACAGCAAGTTGTTCATTCCAACCCGGCCTTTCATCTGCGAAGAATCTATAAAAGAGTCCTACAGAGTATAATGACATAAAATTACGAGGTCAGAACAATTACAGAACCAGCAGTATCAATGAACTTGATCATAACAATATAAGTGTGCCTAGTCAATTCCCGCCGTCTACCTGCAGCAATTCTCGGTCAAAATCAAACGGTCATTCTGCGCAAGCCGTCAGGCGAAGTCGCAGAATCCACTTTTTTAGCGCTTTTCTGGATCCTGCGACTGCGCTTCGCTGCGCGCAGGATGACGAATAAAAAAGCTATGCCTCAATATCATGATCTCTGTTGATGATGGTTTTACAACTCACCGAGAATTTCTGGTCTCCCTGCGCCGGCAAAAAGTAGCATAGACTGCATAAAGAGAGCGTCGACGCGGAAAACGAGCACTACCAACCACGATTTTTACATCGCCTTTCAGCCAGGTATTTCGAGGGCAACCAGAGTAAGGTCGTCCTGAGCCGAAAGCGGCGCGCCAAAAGCGTCGTTCCGGGCAGTTACCTCGTCGACTGACTGTTGCAGAGCGTCCTGCTTTTCGCTTGCGAGGATCGTCAGCAGCTCTTTCTCGCCAAAAAAATCTCCTGATGGATTTCTGCGTTCAGTGATGCCGTCAGAATAAAGGTAAATCCGGTCTCCTGCCTGCAGTTCCAGCGTTTGCACGTCGACCAGTTCTGCCTGGTCGAGGCCGATAAAAGGCCCGCCACCTTTAAGCAACTTCGAAGGTTGCCCGCGCCTGACCACTATTGGGTCGGGGTGCCCGGCATTGATCCAGGTCATATTGCGGCATTCAGGGTCGATTTCAAGATAAACCATGCTGAAATAAAGATTGAATCTCTCAAGTGGAAATTCCTGTTCAAGTTTTGCCAGTAATGCAGGCATATCTGATGCCCCATTGTTGGCATCGAAGCTCGTGATTGTCTGCTGTATACTCTGGGTAGCTGCAACTCCCATCATGGCAGAAGCCATTCCGTGCCCGGATACATCGAGAATATAAGCGGCGACCCGACCATCTTTGCGTGTGAAAACATTGAAATAGTCGCCGCCAATACTTTCGCAGGGTCTGAACAACCACGCGGTCTCTATGCTGGCAAAGCGATTGCCTTCGGGGAGAAAGCGATTCTGCAGCCAGGATGCCGCTTTAAGGCCCTGTTTCAGCTCATTGTTCTGTTTTCTGATTTTAGCCAGCAAAGACTGAATCTGGCCGGCAAGGCCGCTGACTTCGCTCAGACCAGTTGAACCGCGGTCGCCGATCACCTCGCCCCAGCAAATAAAGTTATCAGCCTCAATGAAAGAAAACAGCCGGCACGGGCGATTGCTCATTGCCAGTCGGGCAAGCAGCGGTGAAGTTCCGTTGTTCTCGGTCAGATCAGCCATGCAGAGATGCTTCTCCTGCGAGGTAGCGGGCAGAAAAATTTCTTCCAGATTGCTACCGACAGGCGAATCCGGGTTCCCGAGAATTCTGCGCAGACTGTCGCTGCAGGCCAGAATAGTGCCATCTTTTGCGAGTCTTAAGATAAAGACCCGTTCAGATAGATCGAGAAGCTTCTGCAGGCCGTCAGGCAAGATTTCTGTCAGAGCGTGCTGCTCAGCCAACCGACCACCCCCTGGCGAGGTCGAGTGCTTCCTCAAGATCGCTGACGATCAAGGCCCCCGGCAGACAGGCTGCCGCTTCAGGAAACACCGCAAAAACCAGCCCACCAACAAGTATTTTGATCTGTGCGAGTTCGCCATCGCTTTTAAATGTGTCGATTATGCGCTTAACATGATGCAGATGATATGGCATTGCCAGAGAGATGCCGACAAAGCGCGGCATAGTGCGCCGAGCCATGTGCGTCAGGTCTGACAGAGGCATGTTGGCGCCGAGATAGATTACTTCCCAGTCGTCGGTTTCAAACGCGTGTGCGACCATGCGCGCGCCGAGATCGTGCTGTTCATTCGTTGCGGCGGTAATAATCGCTCTGCCGCGCTTGCCGGAACTCGCCGCCGATCTTGCCTGCATGTTGGCAACAACCGTCTGGGCAAGCGCAGTTGCCAGGTGCTCCTCGGCCACTGATATTTCGCCGCGCGCCCATCTGGAGCCCACTTCATACATGGCAGGCCGCATGGTGTCGCGATAAAATAAACGCAGGGCCGCCCCCGGATTCAGGTTCTTTTCGCCCAGCCCGATAACATCCGGCAAATCCTGCTTCAGCAGACTTTTTAAGAATCCCTCGGCATTGCCTGTCATCGCGACGCCTTTTTCGGCAGAGAGTTTGCTGACCAGATCTATTACATTTTGATGCTCGGCCAGCATCCAGTCATAGACTGGAACAATGTCGGCCGCGGCGGCCGGCGGCAGTTCCTTCTCGACCGCCTGTTTCCAGGCATTCAGGGCGACGGGAAAATAACTGAACGAAAAGCCGTGCTGATGGTAAGTGCGATAAACCCAGGGTACGACCGAGGCCAGCAGGCGAAATGCGTTCAGATGAAGAACCGTCGTCAGAAACAGTGCGTGATTGCGGTGGTTGTCCTGCATTAACTCGATTGCATCGGTGCTGCCGATGATTTGTGCCAGGTCAGGACGCGCTAGCAGTGACTGGTTTACTCGCTCTGCCAGCAGTCCCTTGCGTGAATCATAAGCCTCGGCGGCTGCCCGCGAAACCGGCGCCATGCCGGCAGTTCTTGCCAGAAATTTGTCCATGTTTTCCTCCCGTAAGTTGCCGGATTAGATTTAATCGTCAGGCTCTTTTCAGCCGGTAAATTGGAGTGCCAGCACGGTCAGGTCGTCAGAAACTGCATTGTTGACGACAGCTTCATTTACTATTAAATTGAGTAGCTGCATTGTGGCCGCAAGGCTTTGTTGGCGCGATGAACGCAAAAGATCGGCAATGCCTTCGATGCCGAAAAATCCGTTTTCTGTCTTTATATCGAGAAGACCATCGGAGAAAAGAAAAACGCGGTCACCAGTTTTAAGGTGAATTTCGCTGCTGCTGTATTGCTCTATCTCTTCTGCAAACATACCCAACGAAAGACCCGTGCCACTGATCTGTCTGATGTGCTCACTGTCATGCTGCTGCACAATTATCACGGGGTGGGCCGCGTTGGTCATGACCATTCTGCCATCAGCACTGATTTTAACCAGTGCTCCGGTTAGATACATGCCCTCTGGTATTGATTCAGCAAGCATGGAGTTGAGCTGGCGCATTACTTCGTCTGGAGCGTTATCCGGCATAATGGTTTCCAAGGCAGTCTTGGTCATTATCGTGATCAGCGCGGCGGCTATGCCGTGCCCGCTGACATCGCCGAGAAAGGCCGAAAACTCCTGGCCACTGTTGCAGCAGGTGAATACGAAGTCGCCAGAAACCTTGTGCAGCGGCCTGTAAATAAGATGTGTTTCGATGAAATCGGTTTTGGCGAGCTCGCCAAGCATGGTTTGTTGAATTTCTTCGGCCAGGCTCAAGTCTCTTTCAAGCTCCTGGTTCTTCATTTCAATTGTCTTACGGCTCTCGCGCAGGTTTTCGACCATACTGTTAAAAGAGCTGGAAAACTCGCCCATGAACGCAATATTTTGTGTCAGATCACCATTGGCAATGGCATTGGTCTGCCAGGTCAGATGCTTGAGATTTGCCTGAAGGGCTTTTATTGCTCCGGCGAGAGAGCCTTTGTAGACGACTTGCTCGTCAAGCTGGCCGCTGGACATCTTCATAACTACCTGCGTCAGTTCTGCATTGAACTGAGCAATTTTTGCAAACAGCTCAGTTTGCAGATCTTCTGGCAGCTTTGCGGCAGGCTGCTTGCCGTTGATCAATTCATAAAAAGCCTGGTCGATCAATTCTTTATTATTCATTCTGCTGTCGCGCGCAATCTGCCGGCGCGGTCGCCAGGCAGGTTCCACGAAAGTTTATAGAGTTTCTCTGGGTTCATTTTTTCTCACGCATCTGAATGCGGTTCGCGATAAGTGCTGTTTGAATCTATCACAGGCTGATGTCTTCAGACAAAGCTTAATTGTCAGGCCCTAATTATTATGCAGCGCCTGGTACATTTTGAGCGCAAGGTCGGAGATTTGAAAAGGCTTTTGTAGAAACTGGACGCCTGCTTCAAGTATTTCCTGGTGAGCGATGACATCTGCTGTGTAACCCGACATGAAGAGTATTTTGAGATTCGGGTTTAGCTGCAAAAGCTCATCTGCAAGTTCGCGCCCGCTCATTTCCGGCATTATAACATCGGTCAGCAGAAGGCTTATCTGGCCGTCATACTCTCTAGCCATCCGAATGCCCTCTTGGGGAGATGCTGCTGTCAGAACCCTGTAATTAAGTTTCTCCAGCATGATTCTGCTGATTTTAAGCAGTGACAGTTCGTCTTCTACAATCAGTACGATTTCGCCTTTGCCTTCTGGAACTGAAGGAGCGCTTTCGCCGGGTTCCCGTCGCACTGCGTGGTAGTAGAATGGCAGATAGATGTCAAATTTGGCGCCTTGCCCTGGAACGCTGTTGACATCGATAAAGCCATGGTTCTGGTTGACTATGCCATAAACGGTTGCCAGACCAAGGCCGGTTCCTTTGCCGACTTCTTTTGTGGTGAAAAATGGTTCGAACAGCTTGCTCTTTGTCTGTTTATCAATGCCATGGCCAGTGTCTTTTACTGACAGTTTTACAAACGAGCCCGGCATAAAGCCAGGATTAGAAGCACAGAATGCTTGTTCAATGTTAACTAATCTGGTTTCGATAACAATTTTTCCAACGTTAGCAATGGCATCGCGGGCATTAACGCATAAATTGGCAAGAATCTGGTTGATCTGCGATGGATCCATGTTCACGGTGCATTCACCATTTTCAGGCTTCCATATGAGTTCTATGTTTTCACCGATAAGACGGCGAAGCATCTTGAACATGCTCTCAACCGTAGTGTTTAAATCAAGGATCTGCGGCGAAATAGTCTGTTGACGCGCAAAAGCCAAAAGTTGTCTGGTAATTTCCTTTGAATGATTGGCCGCATTGAATATTTCTTTAAGATTGGCATAAAGAGTATTAGATGCTGGCATGCTCTCCATTGTTAACTCGGTGTAGCCAAGAATAACGCCGAGCATATTGTTAAAATCGTGGGCTACCCCGCCGACAAGGCGTCCGACCGATTCTATCTTTTGTGCCTGCAGAAACTGATTGTTCAGCTTTACCCTCTCGCTTACATCAATAGCAATCTCTATGGCGCCGATAATTTCTCCAGAAGAGTTGCGAGCTGGTGTGGAACGTATATCCCAGTGCCGTTGGTCTGTAGTCGGGTCATTCTGATCGCCGAATATCATTTCTGCCTGACATTTCTCTCCACTTTCCATGGCTGATGCACTTGGGCAGTTGCTGCATCGGCTGTTCAGGCCCCATGCTGCGTAGCATTTCTTCCCGCTTATTTCGTGCGCCGCCCGGCCGGTAGCTTCTTCAAATGCCTTGTTGTGCCAGATTACATTGAACTCGGTATCATGAAAGATCGTGAGCATGGGGGCATTGCGTAGAAGCTCTTCCTGAAATTTTATGTGCTCCTGACTGATTTTCAGAGCTTCTTCAGTGCGTTTGTGTCTGGTAATGTCCTGAAAAGACCCTTCGACCTTGATTATTTTTCCGGATTCATCGTAAACGGCCTGACCGGTGGTTCTTACCCAGATCCGGTTGCCGCGCCCGGTAATGATTTCCATTTCTTCGTCGTAAGGAGTGCCTTTGCTGGCGCAGTCGCTGAACACCCTGCTTATGCGTTCCTGCCACTCAGGCGCATAAAAACTGATTCCCTCGCTTACATCTGGTGAATAGCCAGGCGGCATTTCATGAATCGCCGCGACTTCATCAGACCACTTTGACCTGTTGTCAGCGAGATTTACGCTCCAGCCGCCAAAATGTGCAACTCGCCCGGCAGTTTCGAGCAGCGCTTTGGTTTCTCTCATAGCATTCTCTGCCCGGCTGCGCTCGGTGAGATCTACACCAAGACAGGTTATGTCCATGATTTCACCATTCATGGTTTTGGTGGCAACGTTCGACCAGCTTATGGTAAGCCGGTTGCCATCGCGGGTAAGAATGTCGTTTTCATAGGTGGAATGACCAAAAGCATTTTCTTTATTCATGCTTGCCAGAAAAACCTGGCGGATTTCCGCGCGAATCTCTGCTGGAATGAACGTTTCGAACCAGTCCTTGCCAATGACTTCTTTTCTCGACCAGCCGGTTAAAATGAGAAAATGCTTGTTGGCAAAAGTGATTTTACCCTGTGTGTCAAGGCTTATACCGATCTGGGGCGTGTTGACGAGAATGTTTCGCCATTTCCGCTCGCTTTCCTGCAGGGCGGCGGTGCGCTTGTAGACAAGGGTTTCCAGATTCTTTCTTTCTTTGCGCAGAGCGTCTTCTGCCGTTTTAATGCGCAACGCGACTTTGACTTGTGAGACAAGCTCTGCCTCATCAACAGGCTTGGTTAAAAATGAGTTGGCACCCATTTCGAGACCTTTGACCCTGCTGGCAGTATTGGTTTTGATTGCCGTAAGCAGAATTACCGGAATGTGTCTGGTGGTTTCGTCATTTGTCAGACGCCGACAGGTTTCGAAGCCATCCATGTCGGGCATCATGATGTCGAGCAGAATTACATCTGGTTGCCCGGCCTTGGCATTTTCGATGCCTTCTGCGCCAGACTGTGCACTTATTATGGCCAGTTCAGGCATCAGATTCTTCAAAAGAGCTGCCAGAGATACCAGATTGTCTCTTTTATCATCAATGAGCAGTATTTTTTGCATAAGGTCGCTTATCCTTTGAGCCACTCAGTGATTTTCTGTATAAAATTCTCAGGGTCTATCGGCTTGGCGATGTAATCATCACAACCGGCGTCAATTATCTTTTCCTGATCGCCTTTCATAACCCTTGCTGTTACAGCTATTACCGGAATATGATGCAGCTTCGGGTTGCTTTTCAGATTCCCGACTACCTTGAATCCGTCAATTCTGGGCAGAGCCATGTCGAGAAGAATCAGGTCAGGCAGAAGTGTTTCGACCATCTGCAAACCTGTTTCACCGTCTGTTGCTTCGAATATCTGGTAATTATTTTGCAGCACAGCTTTAAAAGTCGCCATGTTATCAGGGTTGTCTTCCATGATCAGTATTGATGGCTTGCTTGTCGATTTAGCGGGTATTGGTTTGTCGGCATTGTCTGCCAGCAAAGTTGAAATTTTATCTAAAAGGCTTTTGCGATCGACATCACCCTTCTGCACCAGCTGCTTAACGTTGTTGTAGCTGAGCTTTTGGAAATCTTCCGGCGTCAGATCCTTGGCAGTTAGTATCAGCACTGGTATTTTAGCTGTAGCCGCAGAACCTCGAATTTTTTCGAGCACTGCAAAACCGTCGATATCGGGCATCATCAGGTCGAGAATAATGCCGTCCGGTATCGTATGCGCAACGTAAGCGAAAGCCTCTTGCGCACCCCTGGCAACGTCGGCGATGTAATTGACGCTTTCCAGAAATGATTTGACCTGGATAATTGCTGCTTCATTGTCTTCAATAAGCAGTATTCGTTGCCGGTCCGGCGCATCTGTAGAGATCTTAGCCGTTTGCGGCTTCTCGAGGTTCTGAAGAGACCTTCTTATTTCCTGGAGAAGAATTGCCGGTATGGCGGTGCTCTTCTCCAGCACAGAGAAAGCATTGCCGCTCAACTTCCTTTTTTCTTCTACAGTCAGATCTTTTGCTGTAACGACAATGACCGGCAGATCTCTTGTGTACGCCCGGCATGGGCGTGAACTTATGAGGTGAGATCACTCTGATGGTCAAGTCCTCTGTATTGGAAGTCATATGATGAATATTTATCATAAAA
>PGYB01000015.1 GCA_002839445.1 Candidatus Riflebacteria bacterium HGW-Riflebacteria-1 | reverse complement strand
GCTCCGGGATCGCGGCGGCGCAACCTGTTGGAGGCAACCAGGGCTCTGACTGGTTGCCGATCTTTCTTCCAGCAAGCGGCTCCGGGTGCGGCCTGCTTTCTTCATAGCTTCGCCTTCGTTCGGGAACTCTTTGAAGCGCTCACCAGGAATGTAAATTTCTTTGAAAGTATCGGGTTCGTCTTCGGCGGCGCCTGGGTGGCGGATGACAACGACAACAACATCGTTGACTACGCGGTCAACAAAGGCTTGAACTAGTTTTGATGCTTTGGTTCCGCTCATAGGATCCCCCCCCCCATTTTTATTTATATAATAACACCTGAGAAATTTCTGTCAGCCGGTATGTAATCAGCGCGACAGCATTTGTTCATTTTCAGATAATGTCACTGGTTAACGCCCAATCTTTGTTTCAATTCTTTGACAGCCAGATTTCGTTCTCTGGCGCGGCCACCTCTGACAGCATCGACCAATGCCAGCAATTCATAAAGACATGGGTCTGATTCGGCGGCCCGGGGAACTGAAGTATACAGCGGCAGAAACGACTGGCCCCAGGTGTTGCCCTTTGCATAAGGCCAGACGGGCGGGATTTCATGATTATCGGCCAGAACATCTTTTAACGGGCCAAATGAGTGCGCAGTCGGGAGGCCGCGTGTCATTTCGCCGCGTTCAGCGGGGAAAACATAGCGCAGGCCATGTATAATAAATTCTGACAAGGCATTAACATTCGGTTCGCGCGTTTGCGGATGGATAAGCTGCGATTTTACGGCCCTTTTAAAGCCGGCGTGGACTTCGGAAGAGCTCATGCATAGCTCTTTGGCAAGAGATGCGAAGTTCCAGGGTGAGTTGGCCGCAGCCTTTACGACCAGTTTCAGGAGAATTACGATATCTTGTGGTTTCAGCATAATATTATTGCATTCGCTATTCGCGAATAGCGCAAATGTGATTTAAAAACAAATCGGGACGCTGAAAGCGTCAGCAAGGGCAGCCTTATTCCTGGCAATTTTCGCTTGGCGTTGTGACCCCAATAAACGCTTGACTTTTTGTAGCTCATGGACTACAATTAACTACATAGGGATAAATGAATCAAACCGTTCAAAATTATGTTCTACCAAATGGAAACGAGCCAATTGTTGAATGGCTAGAGGCACTGCAAGACATTAAAGGTCGTGCCAAGATTCGCGCGAGAATAAACCAGATAAGAGCCGGAAACCCTGGGAAATTTAACACGGTTGCCCCCGGAATTATGGAAATGAAAATTGATTTCGGGCCAGGTTATCGGGTTTACTATGCCCGAGTCGGCAAAAAGGTTATTCTTCTTCTTTGTGGTGGCGACAAACAAACACAACGCGCAGACATTAAGAAAGCCACTGAGCTTTTAAGCGATTACAAAAGGAGGATGCAGGAACATGACTAAGACAGTTAAACCAGCCAAACCCTACGAGGAAAGTCTGCTAAAGGATCTTCAGAACCCTGAAGAGGCAGCAGAATATCTTAATGCCTCTCTGGAAGAGGCTATAGAAAGTGATAATATCCAGATTTTTCTGCTGGCCCTCAAGGATATCGCTAAAGCCAAAGGAATGAGCCGAGTTGCCGGTTTAGCCAAACTTAACAGAGAAAGTATGTATAAAATGCTTTCTGTTAAAGGCAATCCCGAATTCGGCAGCCTGTGGAATCTCTTAAATTCCTTCGGTCTCAAGTTTTCTATAGAGGCAAAGAGCTGAAATAACGAGTTAATCGGATTTAAGAAAAGTTGCTGGGGACTTTTGTCTCTGGCAACTTTTTTCGTAAATAAGTTAACTTGGGAGCCCCCTTAAGGGGGCGGCGGGCAGGAAGCGCCGGGGAGTTACCGGTTGCCTGGATCGAGGGAGAGTTAAAGCCAGCGTTCAATGTCCACGGCTCATATTTGCCATGCGATGGCTTATGGCTAAACCTGTTTGATGTCGATGAGGCGGCCTTCGGTGCGGAGCTTTTGCGCGAGCAGGTCAATCACTTTGTGGCGCGGCATAATGCCCTGCTGCTTGAAAGCGATATCGGCATGCCCGACGTTACTGCTGTTTCCGACCACAAAATTTATGCGGTCAGCATCGGCAAGCGCTTCATACAGGCGGGTCACCGACGACTCAACCTCAAAGCTGAGCGGATCGGCATCAATAATGTTAAACAGCTGATTAAGAGTAACAGCTCCCTCGGTTACCAGATCGATGCCTTCGAGACTGTAGCCGGGCGGCGCGATCAGGCTGGCATCTGCAGTATTGATCTGCAGCTTGCGGCTGAGGTGGCGCGCGACAAGCTGAGCAGTAGTTGCCCCGCAAACAATTTTCTGGCCGGGCAGCGCAAGAAACTCTTCAACAACCCGGGCGTCATGCGCCCTGTCTGCCGGCGGGCCGCTGAAAACGCTGACAACCTTGCCGGGGCGGCACAAGGCGCCGATTACCGTGCAGTCGTCGCCGCAGTGCTTTCCCCATAGGTTGAGTGCCTGTTCGTGAATATGCTTTGCCAGCATTTTCTTGCTGGTTCCTGAAACCAGCTGACTGTTAACAAAACGGCACACTTCTTCACTGCTCCAGCCAAGTCTGGTTTTACCACCGATACCGGCCAGAGTGATGCCATCTGAATACAGCAGCAGAGCTTCGCCGGGCTCAAGAAAAAGATTCGATTCGCTGATCACATCATTGCCGAGAGTGAAATTGCGGCGCTTCAGCACGCTGGCTGAATGGCGGCCAACAAATATCGCTTCCGGCATTTCATAGGCAAGAACTGTAGTTTCGCCGTTATTCAGCACTCTGACCACAGTAAACACGGCATAAGGCAGGTCGGTGCCGCGTGCTTCGTGCATGGTATTAACCAGAGAGGTAAAGGCGCGACGCAATGAAAAGCCGTCATTGAGAAGCTTTTCGAGACGGGAAATAGTCATGTTGGCGTAGATGTTTGCCTTGATGCCAGAGCCGATGCCGTCTGCGAGAATAATCACAGTTGCGTCGGGCGTTCTAAACGAAAGAAAAGCATCGCCGCATACGTTGTCGGGCTTTTTAGGATTACTGGCGCTGGCTACTTCGACGTGAAGATATCCCATTCCGTTATCCTTCCGGTGCTTTCTGAACTGTCATCGCTTTCGGTAAGCTTGACCAGGTTCTCGATGATGGTTTCGCCGCGGGCAGTGCTTTCGCCAAGGTATCTGGCCAGCTCCTGCGCCATTTTTACCTGGTGCTCAAGCATTTCACGCGCCTGCTGAATCGTGCTGTGCCGCAACTTTGCCAGCTCTTCCATGCTTTGGCGACTGCTGGTGATGTTGACAAATATTCCAACCAGCTGCTTCTCGCTTTCGAGCTGATAGATTATCTGGTGCGCAACCAGGTTGTAGCGCTGGTGTTTAACCGTTTCTTCGACAAGGCTCTGACGGCCGGTAACAACCTTTTCAAAAGGCTCAGGGTCGACCAGATATGAAATATGTCGGCCAAGAACCGCCTCAGAACAGAGAAACATCTTTTTGAACGCGGGATTCATATTGATGACGTTGAGCCGATTATCGAGCATCACGATGCCGTTCGGGCTGGTTTCGATAATACGGTCAGTGCGCTGCTCAGCGAGCCGGCGCATGTAAGGAATACACATTTCTGTCTCGGCCAGACCGCGCAGCACGGCGATGGCCTTTTCGCGACAAGAGTCGTAACCACAGGCGCCGCAGTTGAGTTCGTCGGCCTTCGCATTCTTGCCGGTCGCGCCGAGCACTTTTTGAATTTCTTCTTCGCTGAACTCCTGCTGCAGTGCCTCTAAAGGCACGCTCCTGTAGCGCGAAGCTATCAGCACAGGCGATGCTGGCGCGGTAACTGGTTTACCTGGAAAAGCGCCCGCATAACTGAGAAGCTGATGACGGCTGTCGAACAGATTGCGGTCTTTTGGAGCACCCGGGCCGTTAACACAGCCCTGCGCGCAGAACAGCGGTTCAATAAAAAGATGGTTTGTTGATCTGCCAAGACCTTCAAGCAGCTTGCGAATCTCGGCAATGCCGCTTACCGCTATTATGTCGGCAGCCAGGCTGTCTGAGCCCATTTTTGCCGTGCGGGTAAGCCCGCCGGGCAATGGAAATAGTCGAGCTTCACCGCCGGGCTCATCATCAAAAGAGCTGTCTTCAAGGCGGTCGAGCTGAATACCTTCACGCATCAGCCATTCTTCGAGCTCACTGAAAGTAAGAGCGCAATCAACCTTTTGCATCCCTTCGCTATTGTCGGCCTCGTTTTTTTTAGCGATACATGGGCCAATAAATACGACCCGGGTTTCCGGGCCAAGCTTTTCGCGAATAATTGCCGCGTGGGCAAGCATTGGCGAGGCTACCGGCAACAGGTTGGGCACCATTTCCGGCACATATTTTTCAATATAGTCGACTACAGCCGGGCAGGCAGTGCAGATAGAATCTAATTTCGGGTAGCGACGGCGCAGACTCTCTTCGGCAACGTGATAGGCGCCGATTGCAGTTTCAGCGACATGAGCAAAGCCGAGGCGGCGCAGGGCTGAAGGCAGGCGGCGTTGTTCCCAGCCGCTGTAAAATGAAGCGAATGACGGGGCAATGCTGACAGCAACACGATTGCTGCCGCTCAAAAGACTGATCGCCTGTTCGGTATCGTTGCGAAACTGCTTGGCACCCTGAGGACATTCTCTGATGCAGGTGCCACAGGCAATACAGCGCTCGGGATCGACGCTGGCCTGGCCGTTATCCATGCGAATCGCCTTAACCGGACAATGGCGCAGACAACGATAGCAATCGCGGCATTCTGCCTTGTTGGTGAATACAACCGGACTGCGTGTGGCTTTAGCTGGGGTCATGGCTTTTTTTCCTCAAGCATTTTTTCTAAAAAGCGCCGGGCAACCACCGGGTTGCTGATGACGCCTGGGCCGTTGATACAACCGCCTTCACACGACATCACTTCGACGAAAGTTCCTGGCTTAACAATCTTTTCGAGAGCCTTGAGAGTGGCAAGCGACCTGGTATCAAGACCATTAATGACTTTTTCATTAACAGTATGACCACTGGCGTCGGCGGCGCCAACTATAGCGGCGCTGACTCCGCCTGACACGGCGAATTTTCGGCCGACACTGCTGGCTTCGAGATCGGCGACGCTCTCTTCACATTCAGTAACATCAACACCGGCGGCAATAAAAAACGAGCCGAGTTCTTCGTAGGTAAGCGTATTTTCGATATGCGGCGACAGGCGCGCTTCGGCACGCTTCGCAATACAGGGTCCGATAAAAATGCGACGGGCACCAGGCCACTGTCGCCCGGCCCATTCGCCCGTGTACTGCATTGGGCTCAAGGTATCTGAAACTAATGGTTTGAGCTGCTGAATATGTTTGTCGACAGCTTCGACATAAGCCGGACAGCATGATGATGTCATACAGGTCTGACCATGTTCGAGTCGTTCGATAAGCTCAGCAGTTTCCTTTTCGGCAGCAAGATCGGCGCCCCAGGCGACTTCAGCTACATGGTCGAAACCGAGGCGGCGTAGCGCGGTGACCAGTTTTCCGAGACTGGTGTTGAACTGACCGATGATCGAAGGTGCGATCAATGCCACTGTTGGTTCCGCCGGATTGGTTATGGCGCGCAGAATTTCGAAAATTTCTGAACGCTCCATAATCGCACCAAACGGGCAGGCCTGCAGACATTTGCCGCAGTTGATGCACTTTTGGGCATCGATATCCTGCTTGCCGCGCGCATCTTGAGTAACAGCATCGACCGGGCAGGCCTCTTCACATGGAATCGGCTGGTAAACGATAGAGTGATAAGGGCAGACCTTCGCGCAGATGCCGCAGCTGATGCAGGTTTTTTCGTCTATGTGCGCCTGCCCGTTTGCGAAAGAGATGCAGTTTTTCGGGCAGTTCATCATGCAGGGTCGCGCGACGCAGCCGCGGCAGACGTTGGTTACCCGGTAATTCGCGCGAATACAGGCGGTGCAGGCTTCGTCGATTACGGTAAGAACGCTGCCGGCCAGACGGCTTTCGCCAGATGTTTCAGCCTCTTCGACAAAGCTGGAAAGACTTCTCGCTTCGTCTTCAGGTTTTTCATTCTCGATGGCAAAGCCTAGCAGTGCAATAAGGCGATATCTGATTACAGCGCGGTCATGATGGACGCAACACCTGACAGCCGCAACATCTCTGGGAGCCTGCTGCATCGGCAAATAATCTATGCGTTCCTTAAGATTGCCTGCAAACATGAGACGGGCGAAGCGCACAGTCAGCTGACGCTTGAGCAATGAGGCATTGTTGATATAGTTCATGGTTATGCTCCTGCTTTGCTCAGTGACTGCGAAGATACTCAACGACTTTGGCAACAGAAGCCTGCGACATCAGGTAATCGTTGATCTGCACAAAAGGCGGCTGCGCATTTTCGTAAAGGCAGGCTTTGATGCAGTTGGAGTCGATGATTTCTACATGATCTTTGAGATCGGCCGGGATAGCTTCGGCGAGCATCAGCAGGTGCGCGCCGCCTAGAACATAGCAGGTTGTGCCCGAGCAGATGGTAATTCTAAATTTTTTCGTCATGATTACGGCTCCGCAGTTGATTTGTCAGAAACAGGTTCTGCCCGATGCCATATTTCGGGATTTCTCAACATTATATCGCCATGTGACAACTGCCGGCAAAATTTTGTTCAATCAGCATACTGCTGTAAAAAAGAGTCGGCACGCGCTGCCGGAAGCATGTGAAGGAGGGGTTGTGCAGGAGAGAGGTGTTTTCTGCTCCGGCAGCTGGCGTGCGACAAAATGAGAGAGTGGTAGTAGACGATCAACTTAGTTATCAAAGCGCTGTAGTCATCAGGCGACGACAGCGGTGATTTTTGCAGAAAGCTTTTTGAGTTCGGCGTCAAGCATGGCGCGGGCTTTTTCGACAGTGCATCTGCTGATGAGCTGGTCGCCGATCATCACGTTCGGTGCTTCACCACACTTTTCAAAGCAGAAAGTGGCCTGAATGTCGACTTCATTGCTCAATCCTCGATTTTCGATTTCGTGCGTCAAAGCCTTGAGAATACTCTGAGAACCTTTGAGATAGCAGTTGGTGCCGACGCAGACCTTGATCTGCAGCTTGTCGGTTCCTTCGCCGGTGAGCAATGGCATGCCCTTTTCGGTAATGCGCCGGCGCGACTGATAACTGGTATGCAGCAGGTGATGCGCCTTTTTGCCACCAACATCACCGAGTATTTTCTCGTAGGTCTCGATAATATACGGATTTTCCTGCGATTTATGCAGCTGCAGCATCTTGTCGGCTTCATACAGGCCTTTAGCGCGGCGCTTGATGGTTCCGTCGGCAAAGCTGACCGGCTGGCCGGCACCGCCCACACACCCGCCCGGGCAGGCCATAACTTCAATGATGTCATATTTGCTGGTGCCGGCCTTGACTTCCGCAGCAACCTTGCGCGCATTTTTAAGACCATGCACAATAGCCAGGCGCACCTCTTTGCCGTCCAGTTTGATAGTTGCTTCGCGCAGACCGGCTTCGCCACGCACCGCGTGAAAGTCGACGTTTTCCAGTTTGCGGCCGGTGACTTTTTCGGCGGCAAAGCGCAATACCGCTTCGGTAACACCGCCGCTGGCACCAAAAATAACGCCGGCCCCTGTTTTAAAACCAAGCGGCAGATCGAGAGATTCGGGTTCGAGCTCGGCGAAGCGCACTCCACTGCTCTCGATCATTGTACTGAGTTCCTGAGTGGTCAGAACAAAATCAACATCTCTGATGTCAGCATGCGTGAACTCAGGCCTTCTGGCCTCGAACTTTTTGGCAGTGCAGGGCATTATCGAGACTATCACAAGGTCTTCGGGCTTTATGCCATACAGGGCGGGCAGAACTTCGCGCGCAAGCGAGCCAAACATCTGCTGTGGCGATTTGCACGAAGACAGTCGCGGCAGGATTTCGGGAAAATACTGTTCAGCGAATTTCACCCAGCCCGGGCAGCAGGAAGTAAACTGCGGCAGTTTTTCGCCTTTGCTGAAGCGGTTGAGAAATTCAGTTCCTTCTTCGATAACCGTCAGATCGGCAGAGAATGAGGTGTCGAAAACTTTGGCAAATCCCATGCGTTTAAGCGCAGCGGTGATTTTGCCGGTTACGACATCACCGGCAGTCATGCCAAACTGTTCGCCAAGAGCCACTCTTACCGCTGGTGCGATCTGAGCGACCACCATTTTTTTGCGATCGTCGAGAGCCTTGAACACCTTGTCGATCTCCGGCTTGATGGTGATCGCGCCAACCGGGCACACGGCAGCGCACTGACCGCAGTTTACACATTCGACCTTGGCAAGGTCTTTGCCGAAGGCCGGCGACACAATGGTGTTCTTGCCGCGGTGGGCAAAGTCGATAGCGCCGATTCCCTGAATTTCACGGCAGTAGCGCACACAGTCACCGCAAAGCACGCATTTGTTCGGGTCGCGGATCAGCGAATCAGAAGAAAAATCTTTGGGATAATCAATGTTGGTCTTTTTAAAGCGCACCTCGGTAATACCGAGCCGTCGCCCAAGCTCTTCGAGTTTGCATGTCGAGCTCTTCGGGCAGGTCGGGCATTCAACCTTGTGGTTCGCCAGCAACAGCTCAACCGATATTTTACGGATCTCGCGAATTTCTTCGGTGGCGGTTCTGATAACCATGCCGGGCTTAGGCTTGATCGAGCAGGAAGCATGCAGTCCGCGCCCTTCGATTTCAACAAGGCATAGACGGCAGGCGCCGTAAATGCTGAGTTCAGAGTGATAGCAGAAGGTCGGAATTTCTATGCCGGTCTTACGGATGAGTTCAAGCAGGTTGCGCTCGTCGCCGATTTCAACTTCCATACCATTGATTATTACTGTGTTTTTTTCGATATCAGACATAGTCACACCCCCACGATAGCGTTAAATTTGCATGCTGCAGCACAGGCCCCACACTTGATGCACTTTTCCACGTCGATTTTGTGCGCTTTTTTCAGTTCGCCGCTGATGGCTCCAACCGGGCACTTTTTGACACACACCGTGCAACCTTTGCACAGTGCCGGATCTATTTCAGGGTTAGCGAGGGCCTTGCACTGGCCGGCCGGGCATTTTTTCTGGAAGATATGCGCTTCATACTCAGCTCTGAAATAGCGCAGAGTCGAAATAACCGGGCTTGGTGCGGTTTTGCCAAGTCCACAGAGTGAACCTTTGGCGACGGCGCGCGCCAGCTTTTCGAGGTTTTCCAGCGTCTTTTCATCGGCGTTGCCAGCCATGATGTCATCAAGCATGCTCAGCATCTGACGAGTGCCTTCGCGACAGAGCACACACTTGCCGCAGGACTCATTCTGCGTAAACTGCATGAAGAAACGCGCGATTGCCACCATACAGGTGCTGTTATTCATGACGACCAGACCACCAGAACCAACCATGGCACCCTTATCAAGAAGAGAATCAAAGTCGAGCGGCAGATCGAGATGCTCATGTATCAGACAGCCGCCGGATGGCCCGCCAATCTGAACCGCCTTGAAACCATCTGGCATAGGCTTGCCACGGTCATCGGTAATTCCACCGCCGATATTGAAAATGATTTCGCGCAGGGTTGTGCCAAAGGGAACTTCGATGAGACCGGTGTTAGCAACATGGCCGGTAAGTGCAAAAGTCTTGGTGCCTGGCGATTTGGCAGTGCCCTGCGATCTGAACCACTGGGCACCGTTGCGTATGATCAATGGCACAGTGGCGAGTGTTTCGACGTTGTTGATGACAGTCGGTTTGCCAAACAACCCGCTTTCTGCCGGGAATGGCGGTTTGGGGGTCGGCATACCACGCTTGCCTTCGACAGAAGCTATCAGCGCGGTTTCTTCGCCACAGACAAAAGCGCCGGCGCCTTCCATAACGTTGACATCGAAGTTAAAGCCGCTGTCAAAAATATTTTTACCAAGAATACCGAGTTCGCGGGCATCGGCGATGGCTTTGCGCATGCGCTTTACGGCCATCGGGTATTCAGCGCGGCAGTAGACTACGCCTTCATCGGCGCCAATGGCGCGCGCGGCGATCATCATGCCTTCAATTACTGCATGCGGGTTACCTTCCATGACGCTTCTATCCATGAATGCGCCCGGGTCACCCTCGTCGGCATTGCAGATGACATACTTTTTGGCACCTGGCTGATCGAGAGTAAGCTGCCACTTGCGGCCGGTCGGAAAGCCGCCGCCCCCTCTTCCCCGCAACCAGGAGGCCATGACTTCTTCGCACACGGTGACCGGCTTCATATCGTTGCAGGCAATTCTGGCACCTTCGTAGCCGTCATGTGCAATGTATTCGTTGATATCTTCGGGGTCGATGTGCCCACACTCCTTCAAAACCGTGCGTTTCTGGCGGTTGTAAAAGGTGATCTCATCGCTGCCCTTAACTGGTTTAGCTGTCACCTGGTCGACGAAAAGCAGGCGCTCGATGATCTCGCCCTTGACCAGAGTTTTTTCGACAATTTCGGCAGCGTCAGCGGCTTTAACACGAGTGTACAATATGTTTTCCGGCATTATGGTTACCAGTGGCCCCATCTGGCAAAAGCCATGACAGCCGCTTTTCGACAAAAGGAGATCTCTCTTGTCTTCTTCGTGAACATCAACCCTGGCATTGATGCCGGCGCTGGTGATACTTTTCACAAGAGCGTCTATGAGGGAAAGAGCTCCGTTGGCTACGCAGGCGGTGCCGGCGCAGACAATTACCCGGCGTTCTTCGAGGCGATTACGAAAGTCGGCGGCAATCTTTTTAAGGTCTAATGCAGTTGTATTCATTTGACTTCCTCCCGGGCGATAATCTGATCGATGAGTGTGACTGTAGATTCGGGTGTCATCAGGCCATGAACTTCTTCGTTGATTACCAGCACTGGTGCCAGGCCGCAGGCGCCCAGACACGAAACGGTTTCGACTGTGAACAGCATGTCGCTGGTGGTCATATTGTCAGGTGTGAGTTTCAGCTTTTTGAGCAGAGCTTCGAGAATCGGGATTGATTTTTTTACATGGCAGGCGGTGCCATCGCAGATTTTGATCACGTATTTGCCCTTGGGTTTGAGGGCGAAGTGTGAGTAAAATGTGGCTACGCCATATACCTGTGCCGAAGGTATGCCGAGTGCGGTGGCGACATAGCAGATCACGTCTTCGGGCAGGTAGCGGTATTCTTCCTGGACTGCCTGTAAAATCGGGATCAACCTGGAACAGTCATTGTTGTTTAGCTCGATAATTTCGCAGACTTTTTCGAACTTTCTCATCACGGTGTGCGGCTGACTGGTCATTTCTCGACCTCCTGTCTGAATTTGCCTGACTGCTGGAGCATCTGCAGTTTCTTACAAAGCACAGCGAGTCCTGTTGCCAGGTTCTCGTTCTGCACTATTACCCCTTCTGGTGCGCGAATCTCCGCGGGAGCGAAGTTCCAGATACCTCTGATACCGCCCGCGATCATCATTTCGGCTACTTCCTGAGCGGCATGGGCTGGAGTGGCGATTACGCCGATTTTCACGTTCATGCGTTTGCACAAACTTTTGATCTTGCTCAACGGAAGCACTTCTACCCCGTTGATTGTCTGGCCAATAATTTCGGGTGCGTTATCGAAAGCAGCGATAATCTTGAAACCATAGCGGCTGAAACCCTGGTAACCGATAAGGGCGCGCCCCATGTTGCCGGCGCCAACCAGAAAGGCTTCGTCGATATTGTTCCAGCCAAAAAAGTCTTCAATGCTTTTCAGCAGAACTTCGACCTGATAACCGACCTTCGGAACTCCCCGGATGCCGGTGAAAGCAAGATCCTTGCGAATCTGCGGCGGGTCAAGATCGAGATCTTTACCGATATGGGTGCATGAAACAATCTCGCGACCAACCTTGAGCAGTTCTTTGAGGTAGTTATAGTAGCGCGGCAGGCGGCGCAAAGTTGGTTCAGGAATGCTGAGTTCCGGCTTACTGATCATTTATTGGCGCCTCCCAGTTGTATTTGCGTTGAAATGCTTTCTGCTGAAGATATTTGAATACGGTCATGCACTATGTAACTTTTGACAGGGATATTTAGGAGCATTTCGCACATCTTACCGTCTCCTTCAGCTGTTATAAATGTCTTCTCTGACTACCGGCGGTTTCGGCAGGCCTTGAGACCCGCCGGCAGGTTTTGGCAGCCTTCAACAGTTTCGCCAGACATCCTAAGCCTGGAGTCGTTTTGCAGTATTTCGAGAAACTGAGAGAAATTTTGCCAAACCTCGAAAACATTGAGAAATTTTTAACAATATTTTTTTATCGATAAATTTTTCTCGATTACACTATCAATATAAGACTAAACTTTTAAAACGTCAAGATCTTTGTGAAAAATTTCGCAGCAAGATTTTTACGGCAAAGCCGACTGTGAAATGCAGCCGAAAGACAAGCGAAAAACTCGCACAATCGTTTCTGTTAGCCATCTATAAGCATTGAATTGCATAGTAATTTTGCATGAGTCGTACCGACAAGTAGCCACATGAAAAGAGATGCGGGTGGTATTATTAAAATCATCTTTTACAAAAGACTGGCGCAGTTAAAACTCCGAGGCTCCTTTCTTTGGCTAAAACGGCTATTACAGCCATTATTTTGAGTGCCAGGCGTTTATGAAAAGATGGAGAAACGATTCACACTGGCTGGCGTTGCTTTTTAAATTATGAAGTGATAAGTTGGCGGCACCGGTTAAGATAGATTGAAGTTGTCACGTCATTCGTTTGAGATGTTTATGTGAAAAATCTTCGCCTGATAGAGGCCTTCATAGCTGCCCTTTTTTTCGCCATTTTTGTGATTATTCTGCTGTACGGCTTTTTTGACGGCCTCGAAAACCGGACGCTGGACTGGCGCTTTCGCGCGCGTCCGACGACGAAATTAAAGACAAAGATTGTTCTGATTCTAATTACCGATGAATGCTTGACTCGCCTTGGAACCTGGCCACTTTCACGTGCGCTGTATGCTTCGGTCATCGACCAGCTGGCCGGCGTCGGAGCAGAAGCTATTGCATTTGATGTGGTATTTGAAGACAACTCTACCGCAGACTCAAAGGGTGACGAAGAATTCGTCGCGAGTTGTCGCAAATACGGCAAAGTAATTTTGCCTCTCGTATTATCTGAAGTGCAGGTGTACGAAAATCTCGCATCTTCGCCAATTTTGATTGAAGAAGTTCGACTGCCGTTTCAGGCTCTTGCAGAAGCCGCCGCAGGTTTTGGTTATATCAATGCTGACTTCGATTACCTGAATCCAGACGGCGTAATACAGAAAACTTTTTTGGCGCACCGATTCGAAGATCACTGGATTCCGGCTTATTCAATGGCAATTGCCGAGCAGGTAAATCGTCAGCAGTTCATTATCAACGACCAGGGCATGACATTTTGTGGCCGGGCGCTTCCTCTAATTGATCTTCCCCCTTGGAAACCGGTTAAAAACTCATGGCACGCGGGCAACGGTAAGGCGGTTTACATCAATTACCTGGGCACCAGATATCAGGAGCCTTTTCTGACATATTCGTTTGCAGATATCATCGAGAAAAAGTTCAATCCGGAAGATTTTCGTGATGCTGTTGTTCTTATTGGCCCTTCTGCTGTTGGCCTTGGCGATCTCAAGCTTACACCGCATGGCTTAAAACCAGGAGTTGTGGTTCACGCGAATCTTCTCGAAAACATACTGGCATCGAATTTCATTATTCCCCCTTCAATGGCAGCCCAGATCGTAATTATCGCGATTTTTGCATTTGTAACCTTTTGTATTCTTTGTTGGGAAGGCGTGTTCGTGCTTTCTACAACAATATTCGGTATTTTGCTGACCGCATATTCAGCTTTCTGTTTCATGGTTTTTTCCGGACAACAGTTGGTTCTGCCGATGACGGTTCCTCTGTTGATGTCAGTAATGCAGTATGTTGTTGTCAGGTTTGTGCAGCTGATCTTCAATTTGAAGCAGGCAAACACCAATCTGATCGAACAGAATGTAAAACTCGACCAGAAAGTAACTGAGCTTATGGTTCTACACACTGCCGGGACCAGATTTCCGGCTATTCTCGAAACCAGCATTCTGTCGAATGAAATTATTGCCAGACTTTGTGAGCTGCGCGGTGCCGATGCCGGCCTTCTTGTCTATTTTGAGCCGAAAACCGGTCAGTCGCAACCTCTTGGACAAGTCGCCGGTGTCAGGGGCGATGCGTATATTCAGGAATATCGCGATGAGCTCGCCGCATGCCTGAAATCCGTTTTTGACGGGAAGAAGCAGGTGACTGTCTCTGGTTCAACATTGTATTCAACTTATCTGCCTCTTCTTGTCGGCAATTCGTGCTGGGGAGCGATTTGTCTGCACGAATCGGGAGCCTTGAAAAAGAGCTGGCAAAGCGAATATTTCTGGACAACCCTTCTCGGAATATGCTGCACAGCCCTTGAAAATGCCAGACTCTATGAGATGGCATGCGAGGTCTCACTTGCACGGCAGGTTCAGGCAAATTTTTTACCTCAGAAGCCGCTTGAATTAAATGGCTACATGGTCGCCGGCAATTCCCGCCCGGCTACCCAGCTTGGTGGTGATTATTTTGATTACTTTGTCGTCGAAAATAGATACCTGGTAGTTTTAATTGCTGATGTCATGGGCCACGGCGTTCCTGCCGCGCTTGGGATGACGATCGTAAAGACATCTGTTCTTCAGAGAGAGCTAGAAGGGTTTTCGATCGAAAAACTTGCCAATACGATCAATGATACGCTGTTGAACAGCCAGGGGAAAAGGCTTATGGTTACAGCACAATTCATGGTTATCGATACCCTTGAGCACACCGGAATGATTTACCATCGTGGTCATGTGTTTCCGTTCCGGAGAGTGCTGGGTGGTGCCTGGTCGCAGCAGCAATGCCTAATTGCGCCACCGCTGGGTGTAAAGAAACATACAACTTCCCCTGGAACTCCCGTTGAAATCCATCCTGGCGAGCGCTGGCTGTTCTATACTGATGGCTTGTGTGAATCGCTTGGAGACGACGTGGAAAACGAGACGAAGATCGCGGTTCTGCAGTCATACCTGGATACTCGACCGCTTATTCCGATTACCGAAGCCTGCGTTGACATTCTGGATCATCATCCTTCATTCCTGACCGGGCAACCTCAGCCTGATGATTACACAGTTCTTTTGCTGGAGCGTTCGGCGAAAGCTTAGAGCAGACGTATTCGCTGAGAGGCACTTGTTTTCTCAAGCAACTCGCGAAGAAGCTTCAGTATTTGTTCCCTTTTCCCTCATATAGAGTAGCTATTCAGTTGTCTTTAGATATTGAATAAGTAATTTTAGCTTTACTTGACTCAAAAAAGTGAGGGTAGTATCTTCAGCGAATAACAGATAAGCATTGATACAGGATTGCATTCTTTACAAAAGTTACGATCTCTTGATAAATGCATGATTCATGGCGAAATGCACCAGCAGGGTCTTTATACGAGGCGTAGACAACTCGCCCCCCCCTCAAAGAGCTTCGCAAAGGGCTGTTGTTTTTAGAAGATATTCAGGTGTCACAAATACTGACATTATTTCGTAGTAAGTGCTGGCAAAGGGATTGGAATATGAACTTCATGTTTGTATTGCTCAAAGTGTTGTTCTTTCTGTCGGATGCCTGGCCTGGTGTTTGAGAATGATTGTGGTTTGAAGTATGCAACAACGCATTATTGAAGCGATTGGGACTCAGAATTATTTATACTATTTGCATTTTTATCGTGGTAAGGTGGTTCGGGCATGACCTCTCAGGAGCATCTGACTGAATTCTCAGTTCTGGTAAAGACTCATTTGAACAGTGTTATCAGATACGTAAGCTTCCTGACGCGTGGAAATGAAGATGCCAGCGATATTGCCCAGGATGTTTTTTTAAAGGCGTGGCAGCAATTTGACCCGCAGCTGAAAAATTCATTTCGGGCCTGGGTCATGAAAATCGCCAGAAACATGGTTATTGACCGCTATAAACGCAGGGCCCCGGCTGTGAAATATACGGGAGCGCAGATAGAGCAAGCTGTAGCCAGGACAAGCGATACTGAGAATACTGCCGGATCTGAAGATGATGTTTGGCCCGAAGGACTTCCCGCTTTTTCCAGACTGCCTGTTAATCAGAGGGAAATTGTCTACATGCGGTATGTTGAACAGATCCCCTACGATGAAATGAGCCGGATTACCGGCAAGTCGCAAGAGGCCTTGCGAAAAATCGTCTCGAGAGCTGTTCTAGCTATCAGGAAGGAGGTGGCCAATGAAACTTTGCAACAAAGTGAATGAGTTTCTTGAAAAGGATCCACCTCCTGATTTAACAAAAATTCCAGTTTCTCTTTCCGAACACATCAATTCCTGCCCGGATTGCCGCCAACTTGTGACATATTTTCGCGATCTTCCCCGGGATAATGGTTTTCGATCTCTTTCCGCAAGTGAAACAGGAGAATTTATGAAAACATTTCAGAAAAACGCTCTGGCTGAATCTCAGAGGTCTGATCCACGCAACATGACAAAGATGTCTACACCTTTCTGGATGAACCTGAAATGGGCATTTGCATTGGCAGCGTTTATTCTGGTGCTTTTCCTTGGATCTTCCCTGCTATTTCGCCAGCCCCCCGTTCCCTTGTCGCCAGAAACAAGTTCTTTCGCTGTTATAAAAGGCTCTGCCACCATTCTTTCTGCAGGCGGAAAGGGAGAAAGTATTGCTTTAATATCTGAGCAGGCTCTTTCCCAGGAATCAGCAATAAAATTCAATACTTCTTCTGAACCTGTTGAACTTAAATATCAGAATGGCGGCAAAGTCTTTTTGACCGGGATTGGTCAGATGAAAGTATTGAAAGATGGGCTCAATGTGGAAACCGGCAAGTTCAACGCCAAATTCAAGAATCTTGCAGGTATTATGAAAGTGCGAGTCCCATGCGCTGTGCTTGCTATTCGCGGCACAGAGATTCAATTTGACATTCAACCGTCGCGTTCAGAAATTTTGCTGGTCGAAGGCGCTGCAGATATTATTCCAGACAACGCTTCGCAGACAACTATTCGTCTGCAAACCGGCAAGCGCGTGCGTCTTACCGAAAATACCTGGGTCTATGCCGAACCGGCGCCTCGGGTCGCTCCTGAAGAAAAGCCGGGAAAAGAACCTGCTGAGCCGGTTGCTTCTGAATCTCAGTCTCAGATTTCCCTCCCTGATGATAACGATGAACCAGTTGAGGTGCCGCTGCAGGGAAGTCAAATTGAACGTGAAAATGAGAATGAGAATGAGAATGAAGAAGGAACAACGGAAGAAGACGAGGCGGAAAGTGGTGCCAATGAAGCCTCAGAAGATGAAGAACCAGATTTTATCGGGAGAGAAGGTTTTTACGATTAAACCCATTCGTGACCAGCTCTAAAAGTGGAAATGAAAAATGATGCGAAAGCGCTTTGATATTGCAAATGTCTTCCTGAAAGGGAGTGCGAATTTCTGGCGACTCAGAAAGGGATTTGTTCTGCCGCTTGTTTTTGGCGCAATGGCAGTTCTGACTCTGTATTTTTTTGTCATGAGCTTTCTTTCGAGTGGCCAGACCATGGTTGCCAGCCATTTTATCGATTCATCTCACTCTCTTTCCATAGCCAAGGCAGGCGCAGACTGGGCAGTAACCAAGTATGCCAGCGGTTCGTATGAGCTTAATAACCCTATTTGTGAAGCACTTTTCGGTAATTCTACAGCGGGCGGTGAATTTGAACTTCAATACCCGGCGGAGTTGCTGGACTATGTAGATAACGAATTGAATGGCGAACTTGCGGTGAAGATGAGAATCTATGATGTAACCCGCATAGCCGTGCCTGATAAACTGAAAGGCTTTCAACAGGATCCAGTCGAGAAGTCTGGAGTAATAGAGTTTACTTCTATCGGAAAAGTTGGCAAAGCAAGCCGTAAAGTTCGTATCAGAAAAGGTTTTAAGGTTGTCATGATCGTTCATCCGGTTCTGTCAAAATTTACGCTTTTTATACGGGAAATGTTGAATGGACAGGACTTGAATGTTCTTGAAAGAAAAACCGCGACTTTCGCCTTTGATAACGGCTCGCCAATCATCTTGAACAATCAGGGATTTGATGAAGCTAAAAATCTTTCATACCCTGTAATCAAGCCGAGTACGCAAGGATTTGATCTGTCACTGGTCGCAGATGGCAACTTTGCAAAGCTCGTGCAAAATTCCGGATGGGTATTTTTGAATTCTGCAACGACGGCCCCATGGACTCTTAACCTGTCAGGGGGCGGTGACTACAGTGAATTTGACGACAGACTGCTGCTTCGCGTCGGGATGTACGAGCAGAAGAGTCTGGCAAATATTTTTCCGGCAAAAGCTCCTACGGGTGAAGTAATTGAACGTATGTGGCAAAAATTTCAGGGGATGAAAACAGATTATGAAACGCTATCTGAAGATGGTGAGGTCCGGAAAAAGCCCAGTGATATTCTCTACCTTCGCTATCTTTTTCCAAATGCTCCTCCCAAAATCTCTTTGCTGAGGCTATTTGGGACCGGCACCAAATTTTCACCAACTCTGGTGTTTGGACCAGTTTATATGCAGTATCTGATTTTGCGGGGCATGGATGTTGTCTTTCAGAACGCCGGGAAAAATGGCGAACATAAGTATTCGAATGTTCTTATACCAGGTTTTTTTAGCCAGGCAGATTTTACGGCGGCATTCAGGCCGAGTTTGCCAGATGATCCAAACATGGCTGGTTTTGCTCGCGTTCTGCAGTTTCCTGATCGAAATAATGCATCTTCTGTTTATCCTGATTACTCGCAAATCATGACCGAGATTGCCAGCAGGCCTTATCTTGATGCGCTTGATTACATTTTTTTGAGAGTGCGTGAAAGTGGGACCATGTTGAGACCAAAGTCAAAAGATTATGATATTCCCCTCCCACAAATGATCGATGGCAATATTTCTCCTACTACCAGCCCCTGGATCGGCAATCGAGACTCTCTGTTTAAGGCAAATGGCTCATTTGGCATAGATAATACAATCCTTTACAGTGGCGAACTTGCTGATATTGCTGGCTGCAAGGAGTTTCAAGCCAAGATAACCGCAGTATTTCCATCTTTCGCTGAACTTAAAGAGGATTTTTTTGATAAAGATACTTCACAGCTAAGACTCCCTGGAATTGTTTATCTTGGCCAGGATGATTTAATCATCGATGATGATCTTCAGATAACCAGTCCGGGAATGATTATCTGTGGCGGTAACGTTATCATCAAATCCGCAGTGAAATCACGGTATCCCTATCCCGTCACAATAGTTTCTCTGAAAGACATCATTGTTGAATCTAACAGACCCATCGAAGCGCATCTGATTTGTCTGATGGGACAATTTCGGGCCACCAATGGCTTTAACATTAAAGGCGGTCTGGCGGCCCGTTACATCGACACTTCAAACATGAAGGCAAATGAAAAATCTATAACTTTTGAGCCGGCACATGATCCTTACAATGACCGCAAAAAATGGAGTGAAAAGACAGCTTACCGTTATCAATTGTCGCAGGAGGAGGAATATTATGTTGAAGGTGGAAATTAACCGACTGCGAAGTGAAAAAAAAAGTGGCGTAACACTAATCGAAATAGCCGTAGCTGTCTGCATTGTGGGAATAATTTCGGGGGCGATATATCTGGTGTTTGATCGTCAGACAAATCAGGCAAACATTGATAGCAGATCTTCTCAATACTATCTGGATCTTGGGATGTTTACCGAAACATTTTACAATGATCTGGCCATGACCAAAGCGGTATGCCCAAATGATAACGGGGTAAGCCTGCTTGTCAATCCCGATGGAAATCCCGGATCAATTACATATTCGCTGCAAGGAAATACTATTGGACGAGAGTTTCGAGGGATTGAGAAAGTTTTCAGGTTTACGAATCCGAATCGAAATGGCAGCCCTCTTATTTTCAGAGTAGAGGAGATAAACCCATGAATACGCCTGTGCAAAGTAGGAGCCGATTTTCGCTGCGACTGACAGCTGTCATTCTTTTATTTTTGTGTATCTCTGCGTCGATTTGTGAAGCTAAATCCTACAAGGCAATTATCGGCTACGAAAACGAAGTAATGGAAATTCCTCTTGTTCCGGGCCGCGTAATTTCTACAAAAGCCAAGACGCCTTCACCTGACTCACCTCAGATGAACACTGTGTTTCCAGTTTCGGACAATATTCCGACGGTTGTTCCTGCCGTAACCCCTGAACCAGCTCCTGAAACGCTGGTTGCAATAGAGGATGTGGTTCCACAGATGGAAGACGGTTTTCCTGAAACTACTGTAATTCCAACTCCTGAGAGCTTACAAGCGACTATTGATGCGACAGGCAGAGCCATTGTTAATGGAATCAACTTTGAATTTGACAGCGCGAACCTTGCTGACGAATCGCTGGCCTCACTTAATGCGGTTCTCGGGTACCTGCGTAACAACCCGGATGTTCGAATCGCCATTGAAGGGCATTGTGATACCTCTGGAGATACCTCTCTTAACCCTGCCCTTTCCCAGGCCAGAGCTGATGCTGTAAGAGACTGGATGATAGAGCGCGGCGTTGACAGCTGGCGAATCAGGGCTGTCGGCATGAGTCACACTAAGCCAATTGCTGACAATGCAACGGCTGAGGGACAGGCAAGAAATCGTCGCGTGGAGCTGGTAAAAGAGTAGGTATGGTGTCGAGAACAATTTTTGTAACGGCTTGAAAGCAGGTGTTTTGTGAGTAAAACGAAAAGTGCATGGTCAGACAACAAAAAGTTTGCTGGTTTCACGCTGATTGAGATCGCCATAGCGCTGTTTATTCTTGCCGTATTCCTGTTACCTCTGACGCAGCATTTTGTTCGCACTCGCCGGGTTTCTCTGGCTGCAAGAGATGCCGTTATTGTGAATTCCTTCCAGACATCATGTGTCGGAGAGCTGCGCATGCTTGATTACAACGATCTGTTATCAGAATCAGGTGCAACTTTTTCCAGCATTCTCAGAAAATATTGCGGTGGAAAAGTGGTTAACAATCTAAATATCGCGACGCGTGTTAATATAAGCCGTTGCGCTGAAGTGAAAATGCTCATGATTGATGTGAAATCCGAGTTTCGCTTTCCCGGGTCGGCAGACGAAGTTGTGCGAAAGGTTGGTATGCGCGGTTATGTGTTTCCAAAACCCTGATGGAATTTCAGTAAAACCTGCTTTCAGCAACAGACGAGGAATGTCTATCGTCGAACTCTCTATTTATTCTCTGGTGGCAAGCCTGGTTCTGGCATTTTTTATCTTTATGTTCTGGCGAACGCGACGGGTGCATGAACAACAGAATATAGAAGTAGACTCCCAGCGTTCATTTGCAATGATTCGCGAGCAGCTGGAAAGAGATCTCGCAGGCTGCAGGAGCTGGGAAATTCCGCAAGATCCGAACGCGCCGGAAGCAGCTGAACTGCAAGTAGGTAATTCTCTGTCCATTGAACGGATTGAAGGCCGGATTTACTACAATATTTGCACAGGAACCGGTGATATCACTCGAAACATGGAGGGAAATGTTTCTGTTTATCCCTTTAAGTGCGAGCAGGAAGATGTTCAGAAATCCTTGGAATTTGTCCTGGACCCAAACACGGTGAATACACTGAGCCTCAAGGTTGAGCTGAAAACAGTTCCCCACATCAAATTAGCCCACAATTTTTCAGTGCGTATCAGCGACAGAAGTAAAGAAGGCTTTTTTCCGGAAACAGACCTGAAACCACGTGATCCAGAAGCATCGGCCGGCATCGGACAAGACTCAAAACCAAAGTCGAGCTGCCCCCTCAAGAGAAATCAGAACTAGCTCAAGATTGAAATGATTTATGTGTCACAAAAAGTGATTTTTTCCGTATTTTTTTATGAAACAGAAATAGAAGGAGGAGAGCTCAATGAAAATTAAGACTCTGGGTATTCTCTTGTTGTCGGTGTTTACGGTCATGTTTCTACTTGGTCATGACGTGGTGGCTGAAGAACAAATTTCTGAGTGGAGCAATACAGATAATACGCCCGACGCTGACCCCGATGGAACAGAGGGTTTTGGGATTGATATCGGTTTGCCCAAGCCTGATCAGGCATCTTCAGATGATAAAGCTTCTGACGCTGATGTCAAAGAAGGCGAAACAGCGCTGGAAGGCGAAGAAGCCCTGGCAAGTGGAGCAACTCTGGAAGGGGTTGTTGATGTTGACACTTACTTAAATATACGTACCGGTCCATGGGGAAAAATCATTGGTGGTTTGAATAATAAGGCTCCAGTCAAAATCCTTGGTAAAGAAGGTGACTGGTTCAAGATTATCCACAACGGTGCCGAAGCGTATATTCATTCATATTACGTCAGTGCGCCGGGTTTCCCGTCGCATCAGGGCGTTGAGCCGCCGATTCTTGGTTCTGATCAGGCGCCAGTTACTGGCGATCCTGGCTCAAGTGCCACTGTTGACAATGGTACATTTGGCGCCGAGCCCTGTTCGCCAATGCCTGATTCTGTCAGCTCAGACTTCGGTCCGCGTGACATAAGCGTCGGCAGTTCTGATCATCAAGGAATCGATTTGCCGGTTCCCAACGGAACTCGCCTCAATGCTCTTGGCAATGGCGTTGTTACGGAAGTTGGGTGGATGGATGGTGGTGGAAAATTTGTCATGGTAAGATATGATAATGGTTATACCTCTTTCTACTGCCATCTTGAGAGTGTCTCTGTTAACGAAGGGCAGCGGGTGGCAATCGGTCAGGATATCGCGCTCTCGGATAACACAGGCGAATGGACGACTGGCGCACATCTGCACATGGGAATAATGGATTCAAGTGGCACTTATGTTAATCCACGTGATGTGCCAGGCCTGGAATTTCCTCCGCTTGTCGAGTAAGAAAGGATTTGAACATGAAAAAGCTTATCATCGGTTTGCTGGTTATAGGTATTGTTGGCTTTTCCGGTATTGTTGATGCAAAATCATCTGCAAAGCCTTCTGGTGTTCTGATAAACGGCTTACAGTATGAGGCGGGTCTAGCTTCATCAGCTGTTGCTCATAAGGATATCTGCGCAATTCTTTATGGCGCTGGCGATAGCAATGTCGGCGGTGACAAAGAGAGCCATAAAATGAAAATTGGTGGCGCCCCATTTGCCTACAGTCCTTTGGCAGACGGTTCTTTTTGGGTTCTTGATACAATAAATCAGAAGATGAAGCATTTTGCTGCTGATGGAAAGCTGATTTCCTGTTTTACTTTCCCGGGAAGCAGTTCAGAGAAGTTCGTTAAAATGCAGGATATGGCGGTAATCCCAACCGGTGGTTTCTATCTCTATAATTCAGTAGAAGGTATGGTAATACGGGTTGATGATAAAGGCATGCCAAAGGCATACGTCGAAGGTCTGCCGAATTCTCGTGAAATCGGAATTGACAGCAAGGGAAATCTGCTGGTGGCAAACCCGGTCATGCATACTCTGCTGCGCTTCAATCCGGCTGGCGAACTGATTGAACGTTATGATGGTCAGACCTTTCTTTCTACAGTTGTTGACGCTAACGACAGACCTCTTGGTGTTAAATTCAATGATCTGGAAGCTGAACTGTTCAGGGCTGACAAGGCTTCGCCAACTGTAACCGTATCGCTTGCAAAATTCCCGCTGCAGACCCCGAAAGAGCGTAACGCGCGTTATGTTTCGGCTCAGCTGATCGGTTCTGATGCAAAAAAGAACGTTTATCTCCAGCTGATCGCCTGCGATAAACTTGGTGTTATCCACCAATACCGATTTCTTCGGCTCAGCAGCGATGGAAAGACTCTTGGTCAGGCAGATTTCCTGGCAGTTGCATTCCTTTATCCCAGAAAAAAAGCGATCACGCCAGATGGCAAAGTATTTGGCTTTCGAAGTGACAAGAAGTCCTGGTTTCCGATCACGTTTGCCCTGCCTTGATAAATCTCTGCGAATACAATGCGTTTAAGCAGCTCATGGTGAATGTTTGCTGATGAGAAATCTCCGTGTATTCGGCCTCGTCTGGAGGCAGGATAACAGGAGGTGACGAGTCAGCATTTCACCTGAGGTGAAATTTTTATTTATAGCTTGAGAAAAAACGGAGATTCTTATGAAGAATTCTTTCAGCAGAACAGTCGCTCTGGTGACAATGTTTGCTTTCTTTATGCAGCTGTTCACACCGATTGTAGTTTTCGCTCAGGATACCCAGAAAGCACAAATTCAGCAGGCAATAGATGAATTTCAGGGAACCTATGACGAGATAGAGGCCGTCAAAGAAATTGAACTTGGATCTATTACGGCAGAGATCCTTAGGATGATCTGGAACTGCGAAAATTACATTGCAATTCCAAGAGACGATAAAGGGCTAACCACTCCCGAGCAGTCACGCGAGTGGGCCGCAAAAATGCAGGCTAAGCAGGAAAAGGCAAAGCTTGAGGGTTACCTTGCCCAGATAGAAAAAGCGAATAAAGATATAGCACAGATCAAGTGGGATGCTTGGAAGACAATGAATTCTCTGAAAAACGGTTCATTGGAAGAAGCAGCAAAAACGGACCCCACAAAAGTCTACAACAGCCTCGACCAGAACACCAGCGCATTGGCCATCTATCAGGATGTGTTAAAAAGAGCCGGCAATTCTCTTCTTGCAGCGGCAGCATCGCTTGAAAAAGCCGCAGGACTGCTTGGTTTTGTTACACAGGCCTGTGTTGCGATGTCCGCAACAGTAGCCTTGGCTCCTTTTACCGCGCCAGTTGCAGCAATCACAGGACCATTGGCTGGAGTGTGTACTGCCGCGGCATTTGCAATTAAAGTAACCGGAGAGTCTCTGATAGAAGCCGCTGATAACGCAATAACCAGTGATAAAGATTATATTGAACTAATCTCCAATGTCGCTGTCAAAGAGGGGTTGAAATACGGCCGCGACTACTTGACTGGAAAGGCCATCGGTAAGCTGTCCGGTTCGATTGGCGAAGCCGCTGAAGACATGTGGGGAGGTTCAGAGTTTAACGGAGAGCTATCCAAAATGATGATCAAAGAATTAGTAAAGCCAACTAATTCCTCCATAGACGAAATGATTGAAAATAGCTTTGATAAAATGAACAAACGCATAGGTGATGAGCCGACAGAGGAAGAAAAAATAATGATGCCAGCATTTATTAAGCCCCAATTAAACTGGGAAGACTAATTCTCATTTCAAACTGCGTATTCTTATCTTATTGGAATTCCTGCTCCTGATCTGCACTGGCAAGACTAATGCCTGTTTAAAGGCAGACATCCAAGATTATCTGGCACCAGTCACGGATACTATTAAGCTATAAAATACCGACAGAATTAGCCTCAATAGGTAAAAGTTAAAATGGCCGTTTAAAAAGCGTCCATTTTAACTTTATTGTTCCAGGAATTGATAATCGGAGGATTGAAAGAAATGCAATTTGAAGAGATCAGTAAAAAGTGCGGTGCCTTAGCTATTTCATTATTGCTGTTCTATGTCAGTTATCTCTGGATTCAGAACGGACCTGTTGAAGGAGCTCGTGAAGCGAAAACAAGCCACTGGATCCCTGCTATTGCCACTGTAACCGGCAAACGCATTGAACGACAGTATGTTCATGGAATTGGAGATGAAAATATTCTGGTGCTGAACTTAAGCTGGTCGGTTGGTACACAAACAATTTCAATTGAATATGGGCAAACCAGATCGACCGATATAGATAGTGTCAATAGAGCTTCTGAGAATAGGCCTCTGGGTTGCGAATTGGAAATCAAGGTAGACCCGGCAAATCCGCGTAGATTTACCTACGTAGAATTCGGAGCATTAGAAGGATATTCAGAAATATTTACCTACATGATGGGAATACTATATTGTGCGCTCGGGTTATACTTCCTCAAAATTGGCTCTTTCTGAAAGTGCTTGGCATAACGAGTAACATTGTGAAAACAACATTAAGATTAGAACAATAATTTGGGAAGGGTATGACGAAAAAATCAAATTAAAAAGATTGATGCCTTTTTGTGGTCGATGAGACATTTCGTTGTTCCAAAAAGATTTATTGTATGGCTTTGCCTAATAAAATGAGCTCCCATGGCCTGGGGCCGGATCACAATAAGTAGAAGTATAAACACCAGGTTTCACCATTTGAAAAGAGAAATAAATGAATTTATGCAAAATAGCAAACTCTACAATTGAAGAGATAAAATCAGCAATCAGTGCCGGGGCTGATGTCAATGCCCGTGACGATATAGCTAACACTCCGCTGATGAATGCCAGATCTTATGAGATAATTGAAATACTTGTAAAAGCCGGCGCTGACGTCAATGCCCGCAACAACAATGGTGAAACTGCAATGTGGTGGCGAAAATCACTTAAAGAAATTACTGCGCTGGTAAAAGCGGGTGCCGATATTAATGCCCGCGACAATGATGGCTTCACCATACTGAGCTTTGTGGAATCACCCAAAAGAATTAGAATGCTTGTGGCAGCTGGCGCTGATGTTAATTCCAAAGACAATCATGGACAGACGCAATTAATGCGCGCCGAAAATCCCAAAGCAATAGAAGCACTTGTAAAGGCTGGCGCTGATATCAATGCGCGCGACGACGATGGTAAAAATGCAATGTGGTGGCGAAAATCACTTAATGCGATAACAGCTCTGGTAAGAGCCGGTGTCGATATTAATGCCCGCGACAACAATGGTTTTAACGTGCTGACATTTGAGAAATCACCAAAGATAGTTGAGATGTTTGTGAAAGCTGGAATCGATGTTAATTCCAAAGACAATCAAGGAATGACTGCATTGATGTGGGCCCAGAATCAGGAAGTTGTAAAAGAGCTGGTGAAAGCCGGAGCAGATGTTAACGCTATCGATCAAAGTGGCCAGACCGCATTAATGCATAGCGATTCCCTCGGCATCATGGCCGCCTTACTGGATGCCGGAGCTGATCCCAATATTTGCGATGAATTTGGAAAAACAGCGCTTATGAAGGCCGATTCCTCAATTAAAATCGATTTACTTGTGAAAGCCGGTGCTGATGTCGATGCATTCGACAACGATGGCGTAACTGTGCTTATGTATGCAGTATCGAAAAGGCGAAAACCTGAAACAATCTTAACCTTGCTTAAAGCCGGCGCCAATTGGAGATTTAAGGATAGCCTTGGTAGAACCGCCTATGATCACGCCAAAACGATGCTGGAAAATGCTGAAACTGATATTAGTTACAAACTTTGCCTCGAGAGAGTAAAAATTTTCAGGCAACACTGCTTTATGTACTTCACGCACAATCCCTGGGCTTACTTAAAAGAAATTTTAGAGAAATGGTTTTGTGGCATATAACAACATCTGAAAGCGATATTTTGGTTCTTCATATTCAGGAAATAGCGAGAATCGCAATGAAGAAGCAGCCATATAAAAAGTGCAGAAGCAATGGTACTGCTGATTGCGAAATAAATATGGGTTGAATCGAAGCCATCGTCATATCCGAATACAAAATTCAAAAAAAATGTTAGAATAGCAACTGCACTCAAGACTAGCAACATAGTGTCAAGTGGGCAGGCGACCGCGTCAAGCGGTATTGTATCCGATTTCTGTCTGCTTCTGGCATTCGACAGGTTTTTCGAACGCAAATAATCTTCAAACGAACGATAGGCCTTGCCTAAAATAAATACTAAAACCCCTACCAGTAAAAATTCCATATGAACTCCCTGGACATGTCATAAAGCAGCTTCAACTGGCTTTCCGCAAAAAGCGGACAACTCTATACACAAGAAGCAGCGAACTCAAGCCCAGCATCAAAAGCCAGATGACCAGCAATTCAGGGTGCCTTTGTATGCCGACCTTCGGGGTGTATTCACTCGCTGCGCGCGCTGAATTTTGATATGCAGTTCTAATGCCATGGTATTCACAGTAGATTATGCCCAGTTCTGATAAGTCGCCGTAACTGCGAAGAACACAGTTGTCATCTACATTCACTATTTTGGATTCGAGATATTTGCCCTTCAAAAGAGGACTTTCGGGATCTACGAGATCTGACGGATTAAGCTCTTTATAAAGGTCGCTGTTGTCTGAGTTGTAAAAATTAATCGCATGCATAATCCGATCTTGCCGGGAAATGCAAGAATGCGCCATGTGAGTTGGGCGAGTTATTCTCAAAAAATCGACCTTCCGCAAAATTTGCTTCACTACAGAATCATTTTGTCGCATCTCCTCTTCCTCGCCGAAGAGAGGCTCAAGAATTTCTTTTGGAACCGGCCCGTATTTTTCGATCATTTCATCCCACTCGGAATGTGAGGAACAAACGCCGGCAACAGTCAGCTCAAGGCAAAATATCAGTATAAAAAATACAACCTGGCTTAGCATGAGCATGCGATTTCTCATATAGCAATCCTGCTGCTGAAAGATAAATAGTAATTTCTCATTCCTTCAAAAATTTACCGCCTGGGCCCTTGGGAGACACAATTGTTTTCAGGTCACTCCATGGAACAATAAATTCAATGATTCCTTTGGAATATGGTGCGATTTCGCATTGATTAAAACAGAATGACATCCCATCCTTGGAAATCAGGAAATTCCGATTAAGAGAGAATTGATCGTTTTCGAACCAGTAACCTGCTTGTTTATAGGTCTCTTCAGGTTTCATGTTCCGAATCTGGCGAAAATGGTTTTCTGCGACTTTGGTCAGTTTCGCCGGGCTGTTTTTATGAATCAGGTCGGTGAGACTGTAAAGCTCGCCTGTTTTTATGGAAAACACCAGGTATGTAAGATTTGAAGCTGGATGCGCGCCGCCGGTAAAAACGGACTGGAGTATCTTGAGGCAAAACAGGTCTTCATCGTGATAGCTGACTGTTGCTGAAAACTTCAGGAGCCATGCGCCGGGCATTTCTGGAGTCGCTTTCGTGGACTTTTCATAGTCGCTGCCGAAAGTCTCTATAAGCTGCTCCACTGTTTCAGGATGTTTCCCGTCCAATATTTTCAATAGCTTGCTTTGTATGGCGTTATTGATGGCATTCACGGTAACACTAACCCCGGTCTGGCAAGACAGTTCGGGAAAGTGAATATCAATGTTTGCAGCTATAGTTTCTTTTCTTGCCAGTTTCGGAGGAGGGATCTTTCGGGTGAACTGTTTGATGACGGCAGAAATAGAACTGGTAATTTTTATGGGGGCTTCATTTTGGCTGTCTCCGGTAGCTGTGGCTGCCCAGCCATTACATATCCCAAAGAGAATGAATACTGATACGAGCAAACTGATCTTGTTTCTCATCTTACTTTCTCCATAAACGCCAGGATTCCTGGCGGGATTTTTTCGAATTGCTTCTGCTATTGCGGAAACTGGCTGAGAAATTCTTCATGGTTGCCGCGCTTGTAAGTGCTCCATGGGCTCCAATCAGAGCAGTTTGCGCTCATCTGAATCATTACGCGAATGTTGGTCATCGGATCAAACAGGTCCTCATAACAGCTCAAATTGTATTGTGCCATGCGCGCAGGCCCAAGCTCTCCGAGCATGTTAATCTGAAATAAACCGTATGACATGTCGCCGGTTGAGCTGTCACCATTATAGGCGTCGGGAGCGCCCCCCGATTCAGCCATGCCGATGGCCCAGGCCATTTTTAACTCTTCTCCTGTCAGACCTGCCTGCTGCAGATACCCAAGAAGGGCCGCTCCACCACTACCACCTGCCGAACTGCTTTTATTGCCATACGGAGACTCGTTGGAGCCGAGGATCGGTGGCTCAACACCTTGATGCGAGGGAAACCCCGGTGCATCGACATAATAGGCATGAACATAGGCGAAATCGCTGCCGTGGACAATCTTGAACCAGTCACCATCCTTGGCTACAATTTCTATTTTGTCTCCAGTTCTCAAGCCGCCAATGATATTTTTCCATGGGCCGTTGCGGATATTCAAATAAGTGTCTACATCAATAACGCCTTTCAGCGTTTTTCCACTTTCCAGAGCTTCCTGTCCTTCCGCCTCTGGCTCGGTGGTCTGGTCGGCTTCGCTGATATCAGATGTTTCACCTGATGCTTCTGCCCCCTGTTTATTCAAGCCTAAATCTATCCCGAAGCCTTCGGTGCCATCTGCTTCCGAATCAGGTTTGTCATTACCTGTATTCCACTCGGAAATGTCTTTTTCGGCAATCACGGCGGAACCACATAACACTATGGTCACAAATACCAGTAACAGGAGAATACGCCAAGTTTGTATTTTCATAAGACTTTCTCCTTCAATTGTCAGTTTAGCACAAGAATAACAGGCTAATTTTAACCAGCAGCTCCAACAAACATTTCCCAGGCTGCTCCAGGCGTTGGTTGTGAAGCAAAAATAAAATTGAATGTGAACCTGCCAATGAATACGAAAGATCAATGCCGTCTGTGACATATTTGTACAGGTTCATTATAAACCGGGAATTGAGTTATTAAAACATTAAAAGAGGTCACAGATCGCCGGGAGTTGTCGTATCTGAATTGGAGAGTTTTTTCGCTTTCATATATGCTATTTATAAACGATTCTTTCAACTACACTCGGGTTCATAAGAATTTTGCATACTTCTACTTTTCAGTAGTTTACCGAAAATTGATAATCGGAGGGTCGAAAGAAATGGAATCTGAAGAGTTCATAAAAAAGTGCGGAGTCCTGGCGCTTGCATTATTACTATTCTATGCCAGTTATGCCTGGATTCGGGAAGCCCCTCTTGAAAGATCGCGTGACGCAAAAACGAGCCACTGGATCCCTGCTATTGCCACTGTAACCGGCAAGCGCATTGCACATCAATATGTTCATGGAATTGGAGATGAAAATATTCTGGTGTTGAACTACAGCTGGTCGGTTGGCACACAAACAATTTCAATTGAATATGGACAAATCAGATCTATTGATATGGATGATGTCAATAGATTTTCTGCGAAAAGGCCTTTGGGCTGCGAATTGTCAATCAAGGTGGATCCAGTAAATCCGCGTAGATTTATCTTCGTAGAATTCGAAGCATTAGAAGGACATGGAGGAACATTTGCTTACATGATGGGAATACTATATTTTGTGCTCGGGTTATGTTTTCTCAAAGTTGTTTTTTCCCGAAAGGAGTCGAATTATTAGGTTTTTTTCATGTGCGAACCTGAAAGAACACCAGATCTGACCTGAGAGCGGGAATTCCTTTTTTGCCGCTAGATCATTACACTCGGCAATTTCTTCATCTGTTGGATTTGTAAAGTTATAACGATTTTATTTATTTTTTTCACGAATCCGTCACAAAAAAGAACCAAATTGCGTATACGAGTAAATTCTTATTGGTTCGTCAAAAGAATAATTTGCCTTACAAAAAGAGCCTGGGATTGGCTATTAACAGCGTTGTGAAAAATAGGCCTGTCATAGAATTTAAAGGCAGCAAAAGAAGAGGTTTTCTTCTTGGGGTTGTTCTGCTCGTTTCTCTTCTTATGGCAGTTTTTATTTTTTCTTTCAACAGTATCGTCAGACAAAGAAATATTCAGGCTCATCATCTGATGATTTCTGAAACAACCGGTTATCTGGCCATTTCAGGGCTTTCCCTTCTGGCTGAAAAACTAAACAGTTCTTTCGAAACCACTTTAAAAAGCAGTTGCCCGGAGTTGTTCACAAAAACTGCGGCAGAATTTGGCAACAGTCTCCATATCAACAGCAACAGTGCAATCTGTTCCAATGCCCGGAATGATTTCCAGAATTTTCTCAACACTCTGGAGGATTTACACGAGCCTGGGCTGCTAGGTGGTTATCCTGTCTGTCTAGCCATGGAGATCAAGCTTGAGAATGTGCAAAGCCTTAATCCTGATACTACCGCGGAACAGTTTCAAATGGGGCGTGATCCGGTTGAAAAATGCGGCCAGCTGACGGTGAAATGCAGCGTTGAGTATAGAGGGTTGCGTCGAGAAGCAAGCATGACACGGCAGTTCAGAGTGATAAGTATGATTCCGGGGCCGTTCAGCCGATTTTCACTATTTGTAAAAAGAACTCCATATCCTGATTCTTACAATGCTCTGGGCGTCAAATTTGACGGCGCCATTGATAATACATACCGCCATCCGCCAGCCGGTGGAAAAACTTTCACCGGCCCACTCGTAGTATTCAACGGGACTGACAGTATTGCCGTCACCTCTTCCATGCCAGAACGCAGCCTGATTGAAGATAAAGAACATCTGCGTTCCAGGGGATGGGTGTTCCTTGGGCCATCCGCCCCAGGAGGAGACGAGGCCGTTTTTGTCAAGATTCCATCTGGTTTTGACCCGTCGGCCGGCGGGCATTTCATGTTAGGCTGGCCATCAGCATCAGCATTACCCGTTCTGGCACCTGAAGTTGTGGATGATAGCAGCAGTTTTGCGCCTCACACCGAATTCATCGGGCATGAATATTCACTCGGAGGAAGATATCAGGGCTTTTACACATGGGAAGAGGGCAACCAATATGGGGTCGGCGGGAAAAATCTGTGGCCAGGCCTTTCTGCCGGAGCAGCATTCGAGCCGGCAGACCACATTCGATCGGCATCGACATGGCTTTACCCATATGGAAACCAGAACAGGGAATCGCGAACCCTTATTGTCGGGCCGGTTCTTGCCGGATTTCTCAAGTTTTGTTTTATCCGAGGCCGCAATACTTCAACTGCAGACGAATACAAAGGTTTGTGGGCAAACATGCCCGAGAGCATGTTCAATATAAGAGCGGCGACAAACAAGACACTGGAGAGTTTTGGTCTGTGGAGCGGCAATCTATCACCACCGATTTATGCTCTGGATTTTTTCAAAAATGGCTTTGAAAGTTTTAAGAAACTGATGCCCTATAACAGTCTTCCGAATCCATCACCGATCATGCATGGAAACGGTATTGCCTTCAACCTGATTTTTGATTTCATGAAATATCAGCGTGATTATTATCCAAACCTCATGGCAGCTCCAGGTATTGCTGGAGAAGCATTTGATGCCGAGCGGTTTCTCGTTCCTCAAGCAGAAGAAATGCGCAATTGTGCAGTTAAGGGCCTTCACCCGCACAATAAAATGGGAATTTTCTTGAAAGAAAATGGTCATTACGATCCGAATTCTAACCCTGACAACTGTTACTTCATGGGTGATCCTGGAAAGCTGACAATTCTGGATTCCAATCTTCTTTCAGGCAGAATCACTCACACGCTTGATCTGCGCAAATGCGACACTACTGAAGAAGAACAGGAAGCAACTGAAAGGTTTCTGTTCAAAACAGCTGGCAACGAATCAACCGGAATCAACGAGACCTACAAAACGGGAATATTTCTGATTGTGCGTCGTAATGGGGTTGCTGACAGCTTTGCCGATGCACTGATTCTTTCAAAAAAGCCTGTCAAACTGGTTAAGCCGCTAATTGTCATCGTAGACAAAGGCAGCCTGGTTTTAAAACAAGACATTACCAGTGCAATCGCAGATGGAGCGCCAGCAACTCTTTGCACCCTGGCGCTGGGCAACGGTCATTTTTTCATTGACGGAACGGGTTCGAGTCGCATCATCCATGCCTATATGGCATCCCTTAGTCCATCTGCCGGTCGCATGCTGCGCCCACCGGCATCCGCCAGCGCCCCAAAACATTTTCAGATCTCGGGAGGGCTTGCACTTACAGAAATAGGATTGTACGAAAATCCGAATAGTGATCCTCTTAACCACCTGAGCACTACCATGAGCAATTTCACTCAAGGCGGCGAAATACAGTATAACCCGCGTTTCAACCCATCTTCCCCTGCGATGGCCGATTCAAGAGTGTTTGTAATCGAAAATAGTTCCGGCAAAATCAGTATTGAAGGGGCGGGAACATGAATCTGCGCAGAGGGTTGTCATTGGTTGAAATAATGGTTGCGTCGGTCGTCATTGCTCTGGCAGTCGGCCCTCTGCTTGGATTATTGAGTTCTTCAAATCGCATGAGCAATGCTTCGATCTATGAAGAAATGGCCGTTCACTATGCTCGCGAGATTTGCGACCAGCTGCTCAGTCTCGGTCAGAGAGAATCTGAAATAGTTAATGACGCCAGGATTATGACCGGAAACCCATCGATTAGTTTAGGTTCAATTCTCAATGATTCAGGGTTTCAGGCCAGACTGGAAGAACACGGCGACAATACAAAAGTCATACCCTTGCAAACGAATGGAACCAGCCTCCCCGTGCGTTTTACGGTCTCGCCGCTCAACAAGGTGTTTAGTAGAAGACGCATAACAGCTACTACAGTGAACTCATCAACCAACAGCATAATGAAGGGTGAAAACTATCTGAAAATAAGAGTTCAAGTGGCCTGGAAGGCCAGTTTGTCAGGAAATGACTCTTCCAGAGAAGTTAACATGGCTGTTTTTTTAAAAGAAAACTGAACGAATATGGAAAGAGTAAAAAAACGCAAAGCAGGTTTCACATTTACCGAAGCACTTGTGGTCGCGGCAATTGCCTGCAGCCTTATGATCGTAATTCAGGCCCTTTTTTCGCACACAGTCAGAGTTACCATGAAAGGTCAGGATAACCTTGATTCCATAAGAGCTGCCAGTCTGCTTTTTTCGAGTCTTCGGCGGGATATGCTGCATTTTGTTTCTTTATCAACGGGCGGAGCCGTAGCAACAATAGATCTGGGCACAGAAATGATACCTGATTCTGCAACCTATTCTAGAATTCTGGCGCTGAAAACCCGGACGGAACAGATAACGTATTCACTGGTTGAAGACAGCGGCAAAAACTATGTCGAGCGAGTGCTTCAGTCAGTTTCAAAACCTTCACTACAAAGAAAACTATTCGGGGTTCCTCGTATGAAAGACTTTGGAGTGCTTTTTATAAGAATGCCCGATACTGTAAGCGCTCTGGTGAGGAACACCGGACGATTGCTGGTAAGAGTATCTGTTGATTCTGAAGATGCCAGATTCCCATCATGTGAGATAAAACTGAGTTCGGTATTTTTTTCAGATCGACTATCCGACTGCAACTGGAATTATCTGGATTTTTAATTTTTGATTCCTTTCATGCGGACTAATCATATTGAAAGATAAGCGAGGTAAAGAAGTGAAAACAGGTAACAAATTATGGTTAAGAATACTGCTAATCATTTTAGCACTGGATTTTTCGTCTGTTTTCATTTCCGCAGACTGCAAAGCGCAGGAGAATGCATCTTTAGACTCTGGAATTGCCACAAGTCCCGCTCAGCCGAAGCCGATAAGCAGCCCCTTAAAAATCCCAACCCAAGTGCGCAGTAGTGCGCCGGTGACTAAGAACGATGAAGTAAACTCTACTTACACACAAAATGCAGATTCTATTAGGCTTGAGAATAGTGTTTCAAATTTTAACGAAAGATATTGTCCTCCACAGAAGCCAATAACCGAGATTTCTGATTTTGCCCTGATCCGTCTGGTACATGCACGACTCATAAGCAGGGCGGAGCTACAGAAATATAGAGGCATGGTTCTGATCAATGGGAAGGTTTATTTAAAAAATGCCACGCAGACAGCGACTAAAACAGCCAACATGCCCGCTTTGCCAGGTAAAAGCTTTTTCTGGGAATTTGAAAAAGTCTGTGAATTGCTTGAAGTAAAAACAACCCGCGGCAAATCAAAAGGCAATCAGAAATCCGAACCGATCCTTGAATTGAAGCAAAGAAAAATTACTTACCGTGACAGCGACAACAATTTGTGCGAAATGGAAATTTATTCCCCGCCGCCGTTTCCAACACAACAGCAGGAAATCACTGGCGCCGGCGGCAAAAAAGTCAAAGATTACGCAACCTCGGTACTTATGCCCAATGGTCAGAGTAACTCAAAGGATGTTACTGCTTTTGACGACATGCCATCAGCTACGCATGGCTGGAAGGCAATGACGACAATTCGCAGAAGTAGAATAAAAACCTGAAGGAGTTGTGAAAATGGTTAAACGAAGCTCGATAATCGGTTTTGTGTTGATGACAACGTGTTTTCTTTCATTCCCGGTTTTTGCCCAGAACAGGGGTGCACCCTCAAGAGCAAATCCCACCAGAGATCCTGGCAGGCATGGACCGACGATCCCGGGTCCTGAGATTGTGGCTCCGACCAAAGCGCCGACAAACCCTTCCACTCCGGGAGCAAAAGACACTACCGATGAATACCTGAAGGAAGAATTTGGAGCACTGGTGAAATTCGATCGAGTCAGAGAAGAGATTGCCACACAAATTTCAAGGAAGAGCTTTTCCGAGGCAGATTTTTTGATTACTACTCTCAAAGCTGATATCAAAAACAGCATTTTGAGTGAAACCCAAAAGAACAAACTTCTGGCGGAAATTGAAAGGAACGAATCAGTAAAGTTTTTCAGCCTACAGGGTGAGTATAGACTAGCCGCAAACGCAATAATTCGTGCTATGAAACTCAACAAAGACCCCGCTGATTTTGGCAACCTTAAAACAATGTTTGAAAAGATTTCCGCGCAAAGAAATGTTTTTGAAATCAAAATAGACATTGAGAAACAGACCAAAAAATTTGCGGAAACCAAACAGGCGCTGTTAAAAGAGAAACTGGCCATTCTAAAAAAGATGAATACCGGCAAAAAACTGGCTGACAATGAACTGAAAAGGCTTCAGGCGTCCTTGAAAACGATAGATGAAAAGCTGAGCCGCTTGGAAGAAGATAAAGTTCTAGTCTTACAGCGTTGTTACATGCCAGAAATAGGCTTAAAGCTTGGTAAAGAATTTGACAGGCAGGTTTCAATTTGTTTAGAGTCTAGACTTGCAGTCGAAAGAGATAACCAAGAACTAGAGAAACAAATCGTCAAGCATCTGACTGAAATCGGAGAAAGCTCCGAAATCACCTGGAAAAATCTTAGAGAAGATATAATCGAGCTGGGAAATTTGCTGAATGAAACATTCCGTCTGAGAGCACGGCTTGAAATACTTGCCAAAAAAGCTAGTTCGCTGACAGATTCTGAACTTTCCGAAGTGAGCAAAATTAGGGCTCAGCTCGAAAAAGCTATTCAGGACCGCGAAGATAAACTAAACGCTATAGAAAATGCATTTATTAACCAGGAAGTTTTCGAAAAGTTGACTGGCTCTGAAATTAAGGAATTATTCAGCCGCATGCGAGGATTCTGGATAAAGCAAAGAATATTTGACAGCCTGGAACCTTCATTGAAAGAACTCTATGAAGCATTTATCATTGAGAATTCTCCGGTTGAACAGCCGGAGGCTCCAGCATCCGGAACCACAGAAATCGCAGACGCAAACATTCAAGGAACCGGTCGCATTATTCAGCATTCTGAAGGTTTTATGCTGGTTTTTAGAGGTGACGTTCTCAAGCCGAACAACCTTCCGGTCAAATATAGAACAAATGATCTTGAAGTAGCTTTTGCAGCCAACTACGTTCACAACCGGAAGGCGTACATTGAAAAATATCCAGAGATAAATTTAGTCTTCATAAATGCAAAATCTGATGACTATATAATGAGACCCGGGGAGCTGGTCAAGCCCAGAATCGGTCCCGATGGAGTAATCATACCTGGTTGGGAAGTCCGACCTATCCAAATACGTAAGCAGGATCAAGGTCAGGATCAGGATGAGGATAAGCCAGCCAATCTCATGAACTCATTCTAGCCGCCAACCGCCCCGGCGGATGGAATGAATGCCGCCGGGGATTTAAAAAACAGCAAATAAAGAGGCCCTCAGGTGAAAAAAACAATACTGGTTGTCTTGGCAATAATGATCTGTTTGTCTGCGTTTTGCGGAGATATTGATTCTAAAAAGAAATTAGCCGAGCAGGGCGATGCTGTCGCTCAGGCTGCCCTCGGGGTTGCTTATGACATAGGCGATGGTGTTCCTCAGGATAAGAAAGAGGCTGTAAAATGGTATCGAAAAGCTGCCGAGCAAGGCTATGCAAACGCTCAGTATAATCTTGGGGTTGCTTATGGCCAGGGCAAAGGTGTTCCTCGGGACATTAAAGAGGGTGTCAAGTGGGTGCTAAAAGCAGCCGAGCAAGGCTATGCGAAGGCTCAGTTTAGTCTTGGGGTTGCTTATTCCAAAGGCGTTGGCGTTCCTCAGGACCATAAAGAGGGTGTAAAGTGGTTCCTGAAAGCCGCCGAACAAGGCCATGCGAAGGCTCAGCATGATCTTGGGTTTGCTTATTACTCAGGCGATGGTGTTTCTCAGGATAAGGCAGAGTGTATAAAGTGGTTTATAAAAGCCGCCGAACAAGGCGACCTGAAAGCTCAATTTAACCTTGGGGTTGCTTATCGCTTAGGCGATGGTGTTTCTCAGGATTATAAAGAGAGTGTAAAATGGTATCGAAAAGCCGCCGGGCAAAGCGATGCAGAGGCTCAGTTTCACCTTGGGGTTGCTTGTTACTTTGGCGAAGGTGTCCCTCAGGATCGTAAAGAGGCTGTAAAGTGGTTTCTAAAAGCTGCCGGGCAAGGCCATGTGATCGCTCAGAATAACCTTGGCCTGGCTTATCGCAAAGGTGAAGGTGTTCCTCAGGATTATGCTGAAGCATATTTCTGGCAGAATCTTGCAGCAAGCCAAAAAGCAGAATACAACAAAGGGCGCGATGAAACAGCTGCCAAACTTACACCTGACCAAATCAAAAAAGCGCGAGCTCGATGCAAAAAGTGGTTAGAAAATTTTGATAAGAGCAAGCGTTGAGAACTGCGACAGCGGACTGTTGTTTAGCACCGGGATTAGTATCTGTTTAACCAATTAACTGCAGAGAACTCTGGAGGTCTTTCTGATGAAGAAGATATTATCGGTTTGTTTAGCAATATTATTGTGTTCATCTGCGTTTGGAGCGACTTTCGAAGAGTTGGAAGCTGTGTACAAAAAAGAAAATTACACCACCGATGTAAAGATTGTGCGTGAGCTTGCTGAGCAGGGACAAGCTGTGGCTCAGTATAATCTCGGAGAGCTATATGACCGGGGCGAAGTGATTCCGAAAGACTGCGAAGAAGCTATGAAGTGGTATCATAAGGCTGCTGAGCAAGGAAATATACTTGCTCAGCAAACTCTTGGGTGTGCTTATGAGATGGGCACGAAAGTTCCCAAAGACTATGAAGAAGCGGTGAAATGGTTCCATAAGGCTGCGGAACAAGGTCTTGATGTGGCTCAGCACAACCTGGGTTTCTCGTATTTATACGGACGTGGCGTAACTCAGAGCTATGAAGAAGCTGAAAGGTGGTATCTTAAAGCCGCTGAACAGGGGACCAGACTTTCATTGCTTGCAATGGCAGGTTTGTATTTCGGTGAGAACGGTTTTCCGAAAAATTATGCTGAAGCATATTTCTGGTATTCTCTTGAAGCGCGCCACGGTGGTAATACGGCATGTAGAGATCTGGCTGCTTCAAAGCTTACTCCTGCCGAACGTAAAGAAGTTCAAATTCGCTGCAAAAAATGGCTGGAGGATTTCGAAATGCGCAAAGCCAGCCAGACAAAATGACGCATAAGTTTTTCGTATTCTCTATTATTTAATCGATTTTATCTATGCTTGGCATGGAAGTCGTTGTTCAATTCATAGTTGGAAGCAAGGAGCAATTTATGAGATACCTTCCAGTGGTGATCGTTATTCTGGCGTTTATTCTGGCGCCGGTTCTATCTGGAGCAGCTGATTTCTCTGCGTATTCGGAACTTGATGTGGCCGACAGTTTTCTTAACAGCCTTTTCGAGCGTTTCGAAACAAAACAGGTATCCTTCAATGTCTCGAAGCCTTTTGAACTTGGCGTGTTGAAGCGCTTTCCTGTCGAGATAGGTTTTCTCATGTGCGAACCTGAAAGAACACCTGATCTGATCGAAGAGCTGGAATCCTTTTTTGAATCAGACACTTCCCTGAGAGTTTCCAGTATGGCGATTTTTTCCTCTGCTGATTTTCGACAAGACGGAAAAATCGTTGTGAAAGTGGTGATGTATGCCAGTATATTTTGTTCTCCCGCAGCAGATGAAGCGAAAAAATTCTTTCCAAACGCTGAACTGAAAGAGATTCTCAGAAGGGCTAAGTTTGAGCCTGGAGTCAAATTTCAACAAAGTAATGACGAGATAGACATCTGGTTGACAAATTTACGTATCATCTCTGAAAACAACTCAAAATGGGCTTTTGAGTTTGCAGGATATGCCAAGGATGATGAAGCACTCAGGACCGCCACTGATGCAATATTTTCTGCAAGCGGCATTTCTGATTTCGTTTTTCCGACAACCAGCCAGACAACATATTCGAAGCTTCCCTTTCTCAAATTTGACGGGCTCGCCAGTTTCATTAAATGAAATCTTGTTCTAGCTACTCGTATCGGACAGTTTTTGTAAAGCCACTGCTATACCCGCAGAGCTTTGCGCATGCGTGTGCCTTCGGAAAAATCAATGAGCTTTAACTTTCTCATGAGTGAATTGCCGGATTGCTGTTGGCGATCTGTCTTATAGAACATGTAACGGAGAAAAAATGATCAGGTCATATACGCTTGTCTACTGGAACAACGAAGGGCGTTATGTCGGCAAAATTCGCGAAATGCCAGGCGTCTACAGTGAAGCTGAAACATTCGATGAGCTGGTAGAAAATCTGCAAATCACCTATCAGCGGCTGATGACTAACCAGCCCGAACCGAAATCACTCCGAAACGTGCAAACCAGGCTCATTACATTGACTTTCGGAAAAAGTGTCGGAAAGACTGCTCATAGAGTTCGCCGCTCTTAGCCTACTCAGCCTGATTCGAAAAGTATTGTGAGGCAATGCCTCAGGCGGAGAATTGCAGGAAAACACCAGCTTACTAAGGGCACCTTCTCGTAAAATAGACATCTGATTGCTTCCATGAATATCACTTATTCTGGCACCGGTTATGACTGATCTGACCCGTTGAAACTTTACATGACAACAAGTCGATTCAGTGTGAAGCTTGTCCTTACCAGCAAAAGCGCGCGCCCCATGAATGTTGTCGCCGGGGATTTTGGGATTACTCTGGTGAGGAAGTTGAAAATGCAGGGAGAATGCAATGAAGTTGCTGATTACAATAGTTCTTATATCTGTCTTAACTCTTCTGATAGTTCAGCAGTTTTCTGCTGTTGATGAAAACGCTGCAACGCGCTATCTGTTAGCGATCGCAAATCTGGACCCAGAAGTAGTGAATGCTCATCAACAGTTTAAAGACTGCAAGTGCCCCAATGATCTTGATATGCTTTCTGGTCAGGCGAAAAAAATGCTGATGGCACCACGCAATGAGGCAATGCTCAGCGCCTTGAAGTGGGGAGCAAAGTGTAAGATATGTTGTTATAATCCGGACGACAAAGATAGTCCAGACCAGATACCCAAAGAGAAACTTCGAGGGTTGTACAGATTTTCGATGGCTCTGGCTCTTAATGCCGAAAAGAACGAAAAGCCAGATCAGGCGCTGGAAATTCTGTTGGCTGTATTTCAACTTGGTCAGCATCAGGAACTACAGGGAAGCATGTTGGATGGGCTTATTGGGATGACTATACGAAGTGATGCCCTGGATCTAATTGAAGGAGTTCTGAATCGTAATCCGGGCCAAGCAAGGCATAATACAGTTAGAACTTTTCTAAAACAGTTGCCAAGCCCGGCAGTAGATCTTAAAGCTATGGTAAAATGGGAGAAGCGCTTCCTTATCAATGGCTTAAAGAAGGCTGCAAGCAACCCAGCAATTTGGAAAGAAATGTGCTTTTATAGACCTGATGAGGTTTCGTCGGAAGCTGCAAAAGTTCTGGAAGTTTTCGATCCTGAGAATGAGGCGGCTGCCCGTGAATTCATCGCTTCCGGAGAGTTCAATCGCTGCCTTAATGAGGTGGCAGGTCATATGGATTCGTGGATTACCCTGGATCAGCAGGATCCAGACTTCAAGAAAAAGAGCGCTTCTCTTGCTTTGTTGCTCAAAAACAATCCACTCGCAATATGCGTTCCCAACATCAACAAAGTCACCGATCAGCAGGAAAAACTTCAAGAGCATATCAATTCAATGCTGCGCTAGTTTGTGCGCTTTCTACAAGAGCTCATTTTCTTGTTTTCAGTCTGAAGTTCCAGCCATCAGCCGGTTCGCCCTTTCTCCAGGATTGGCTCAGAGCAGGTCTTTGCTTTTGGCAAAACCGCTTCGCTCAAAAGCTTATCGGAAAGTTCTGAAGTAAGGGACTGGTATCGATAAACTTGGCGCTCCATGTTCCGACATCAGAAATTCTAAAAAGGTGGTTGCCTTTTAGCGGCCAATGCGGTATTTAACTGTTCCTGTATATTGTAATGTTTGAATGATGGAGTGCAAAGATGAAAAACAAAGTAGGAACAGTTCTGGTTAAGCGCGGCATGGCCGAAATGCAGAAGGGCGGCGTCATTATGGACGTAGTCAACGCCGATCAGGCCCGCATAGCTGAAAAAGCTGGAGCGGTTGCGGTAATGGCGCTCGAGCGTGTTCCTTCTGATATACGCAAGGCCGGCGGTGTTGCCAGAATGGCCGACCCCACCATTATCGAAGAAGTCATGAAAGCAGTTTCGATTCCGGTTATGGCAAAAGCCCGCATTGGCCACATAGTTGAAGCGCGCATTCTCGAAGCCATGGGCGTCGACTATATAGACGAGAGCGAAGTTCTGACACCTGCTGACGAAGAATATCATCTGCTGAAAAGCGCTTTTACCGTGCCATTTGTCTGTGGCTGCCGCGATCTTGGCGAAGCCGCCCGCCGCATCGGCGAAGGCGCTGCCATGTTGCGCACCAAGGGCGAACCCGGTACCGGCAACATAGTTGAAGCCGTGCGCCACATGCGCAAGGTTAACGCGCAAGTGCGGCGCGTTGTAGCGATGAACGAAGATGAGCTGATGACAGAAGCCAAGCTGCTCGGCGCGCCGTATGAAATTTTGCTCCAGATCAAGAAAAACGGCCGGCTGCCGGTGGTTAATTTTGCGGCCGGTGGCGTGGCAACACCAGCTGACGCAGCCCTGATGATGGAACTCGGCGCTGACGGTGTATTTGTTGGCTCGGGCATTTTTAAATCCGAAAACCCGGCGGCATTTGCCAAAGCAATAGTTGAAGCTACCACCAACTACAAGGATTACAAGCTGCTGGCCGAGATTTCCAAGAACCTTGGCGCTCCAATGGTTGGCATTGAGATCTCTTCGCTGTCATCTGCCGACCGCATGCAGGATCGCGGGTGGTAACCGGAGTTCACGAAATGACGAAAATCGGCATTCTTGCGCTTCAGGGCGCAGTAAGAGAACATGCTGCTGCTATCAGAAAATGCGGCGTTGAAGCAGTCGAGGTAAAATCTGCCGAAGAACTGCAGTATATCGACGGTCTGATACTACCAGGCGGCGAAAGCACGACAATGCGCCGACTGATCGACACATACGACATGCTCAAGCCACTGAAGCGCTTTATAAGCGTTGACAAACCGGTTTTTGGCACATGCGCCGGGCTGATTCTTCTTGCCCGGAGCATCGAAGGGCAAGAAGAGAATCACATCGGCATGATGGATATCGTGGTGCGCCGTAACTCTTATGGCCGCCAGATACAGAGCTTTGAAGCCAACCTCAACATTAAAGATATCGGCCAGGATTTTCCGGGTGTTTTCATTCGGGCGCCGCACATCGTTAAAGTTGGTGAAGGCGTTGAAATTCTGTGCGAGCACGATGGTAAAATCGTAATGGCGAGACAGGACAGTCTTCTCGCTTGCGCATTTCACCCCGAACTCACTGATGATAACCGCGCCATATCTTACTTTGTAAAAATGGTACGCGCTTCTATCATCGCTCGCAACAAACTCTGAGCTGCCTGCTTTTCCAGATCGACAATGCGCGGTCAATGGGCATATCAAACGAAATCAGGGTTTCGGTAGACTGCACTTTGAATATTGTGTAAATTGCGATTGAAAGATACGAATCCCACACGAGGTTACATTAAATGGCTACGACATCCAAACTTACCCTGATCCAGACTGAACGCGCGATTCTTGATCTCAAGCGGCATTTCGAAGACACCCTGACCAGCAGCATGCGACTGCACCGGGTATCAGCGCCGATGTTCGTAGATGCCGATTCAGGTCTGCAGGACAACTTGAACGGCATTGAGAGGCCCGTAGCATTTGTTGTACCGGCAATAGGTAAAACCCGCTTCGAAATAGTTCACTCTCTGGCAAAGTGGAAAAGACTGGCGCTGGCGCGCTACGGAATACCTGAGGGTGAAGGCCTGTACACCGACATGAACGCGCTGCGCCCTGATGAGCCGACAATATCATCATCGATTCACTCGGTTTATGTCGACCAGTGGGACTGGGAGCGCATTATGTCGCCTGACCAGCGCAATCTCGATTATCTCAAAGCGACAGTAGAAACTCTTTATCACGCAATTCTGGCAACCGAGCACCATATCTGCAGCCGTTATGACCTAAAGAAGTTTCTGCCACAGCGAATCCACTTCATTCACAGCGAGGAGCTTCTGCAGCGATATCCCGGCATGACGGCTAAAGAGCGTGAAAACGCAGTGTGTCGCGAATTCGGCGCAGTGTTTCTGATCGGTATTGGCGGCCCATTGCAGGACGGCAAAGAGCATGACGGGCGGGCACCGGATTACGACGACTGGACCACAGAGACAGCGCCGGGCCGAAAAGGTCTTAACGGCGACATCCTGGTTTTCAACCCGATACTCGACTCTGCGTTTGAGCTCTCGTCGATGGGAATAAGGGTTAGTCCTGAGATTTTGACTCAGCAGCTGAAAGCTCGTGGCTGCGAAGAACGGGCGCAGCTTCCCTGGCATAAAATGCTTCTGGCTGGAAAATTGCCGCAGACTATCGGCGGTGGTATCGGCCAGTCGCGCCTGAGCATGCTGCTGCTGCAGAAACGTCACATTGGCGAGGTGCAGGTCAGCGTCTGGCCTGCCGACGAGATAACACGCTGCGAGGCCGAAGGAATTCAGATTCTCTAAGCCTTGCCGCCAGACAGCGGTTTACTGGTGATAATTCGCCAGTTTTGTGTTATAATTGGCCTGGCTGGCAAGGAGTCAATATGAACAAAACTGGCGAATTCACTACCAAGATACATAGCTATCTGGATATCGCAAGAAGCGACGAAACACCACTTTCGGCGAAGATTCTGCTGGTTGCGGCGGTTGGTTATTTTCTGTGGCCATTCGACCTGATTCCTGATTTTATACCGATTATCGGCTATCTGGATGATCTGATTATCGTGCCATTTTTGATCTGGTTGGCATTCAGACAAATCGAAGCCGAGCGCCTGCGGCGGATCGAAGAAGAACGTCAGCGTTCCACTATCGGATTCAAGACCCCAGATCATTGTCAGCATGACTGAAGCAGGCAATTCAGTTATTCTCTGTGATCTTGGTGGAGTTCTGATCGACCTTAACTGGCAGGACCGTGCGCGCAAGCTGTTCACGCAGGAACAGGACACGGAAGAACTCAAACAAAAGTGGTTACGCCTCGAATCGGCGCGCGCTTACGAAGCCGGTAAAAGCGACTTTACCGGATTTTACCAGGCCTTTGTTGCCGAAACCGCCAGCAAGTTAAGCATTGCCGAGTTTGAACGTGAGTTTGCCGGTATAATAGGGCCACTCAAAACCGACTGCTTAAAAATACTCGAATTATTGCGGAGCTACGGCACTCTTGCAATGCTCTCCAACACGAATGCTGTTCATGTTGAGATGCTGCGTGCCAGCACTGATGTGTTCAAGCCATTTGAGCATCTGTTTTTTTCTTACGAAATGGGAATGGTAAAACCTGATCGCGAAATTTATGAAGCGGTCTGCAGTCGTCTGCATAAAGATCCGGATCTGGTACACTTTTTTGATGACAGCGAAACGAATGTAATAGCCGCTCGTGATGCAGGTGTTAACGCGTATGTTGTAAATAATCCGCAACAGATTTATGAAATTGTAACAGGAACATTGCTATAAGCGGGTTTGTTTGCAAAGTCCGGCGGTCTGGTGTATAAATTGCTAATCTGAAATCTGGAGAACAACTGTGAAGCTCAGCTCGAATCAACGCAAACATCTCGAAGGCCTTGCCCACCATCTCGAACCGATTGTACGCATAGGAAAACAGGGTCTGGAGTCAAAAATTATTCTGAGCGTAGTTGAAGCATTCAACACTCATGAGCTTATAAAGATAAAGCTGCTCGACTCAGCCCCTGTTGAAGCAGAAGAAGCTGCTATTGATATCTGCAAAAAATCTGGCGCTCTGCTTGTGCGCATAATCGGGCGAGTTATCGTGCTTTATCGGCCATTTTCCGAAAAGCCGACAAAAATTGAGCTTCCCAAAAGCCGATAAAACCTCAGACTGCTCCTGAATTCTTTACTGGATAAGCGTTTCCCTGTGATTGACTCACAGGAAAGAAACCTATTATAATGCGTTACTAGATATAAAGAAATAAGTTATAGAGACTCCTCTAGCCTAGAGAGATCATAAGAGCCAAACCCGCAGGAACTGCAATGAGTAACATGCGCGAAGAAAATATTGTCGCGGATGCGAAAGGAAACAAATCTTTTCGCTCTCTTAAGCTGCGTTTTGTAGCATATTCGCTGACAATTATGCTGTTGATTGCCGGTGGCGTCACATTGGTGATGACCCATTTTGCTTATAGTAGTTTCGAGGCGCAATTTCAGCAAAAGCTCAGCATGCTGGTCGGCGAGTATACAGAAGATTTGCGCATAGCCATTCTTTCAGGGCAGCAGCATGAAGTTCAGGCACTCGTCTTAACAATCGCCAGATCAATTGATGCCAGCAATGTAAGACTCGTTGACGCATCAGGAAACACCGTAGCCTCATACAGTGACGGAATTCGCGAACGCAGGCTGCCAAGTATTTCATACCAGCAAAACCTGATGATTCCTGATATAGATGGCAAGACCGAAGACTGGCAGATCAGGCTTCGCATCAGACCAAACGCTTTGTCTGGCATGACTGATCAATTTATGCTTTATCAGCTGGTGATAATTTTGTTAATGTCTGCCGGAGCGGTTGTTGGTATTGCTTTTTCGATAGAGTTGACAGTCGGCAGGCGTCTTGCCAGTCTCAAAAAGAGTCTGCAACCATTAACTAATGGAAGCCTGCCGGCACAGTCTGCAGATATCGTGACCGACGAGTTCAGCGAAATCAGCACCCGGGTGACGAAAATTGTCGAAACCGCCAGAGAACAACTTGGCCAGCTCAAACACTATGCCGACGCCGCAGAAATTGTCTGTTTCTCTATTGACCCGGCTGATGAATCGGTTCGGCTGACCGGCGATGTTCGCAGGTTGCTTAATGCCGATCCTGAGAATATTAAAACAACAGGCGATCTTCTCGCGTTGCTGCCCCCTGAGCAATATGAGCAGGTACACACGCGGTGGCTCGAAATGCGCAAGATTATTTTGAGCAAAGAAACCGCGAGCGGCCGTCGTGAATCAGTATGGCAACTTGCCGGTGCCAGATCGGATTATGACCAGGCATCTTCTGGAGCAATCTGGGTAAAAGTGTCGCTTTACTGGCAAAGCAATGCTGCAAAGCCACAACTCTATGGCGTGATCTCTGATGCCACAGATAAAAAGATATCTGAAACAGCTCTGCAGGCTGAGCTTGAGCGCTTTCGCAGTATTTACCAGAATCTGCCTGTTGGACTGTGGCGAAGTCAAAACGACCGCTTCATCAGCATGAATCTCGCCATGGCCGAAATTCTCGGTTATTCGTCGCCAGAAGAAGCGATAGACAAGGTGCAAAGCATTGAGCATCAGGTTTACATCACGCCGGTAGATCGCACATTCTTTTTTGACGAGCTTAGAAAACGTGATCAGGTACGCAGTCTTGAGATGAAATTCCGCCGCGCCAACGGTGAAGTCTTCTGGGCCGCGGCTTATGGCCGGATTTTCTACGAAAATGGCCGTGAATACTGCGAAGGTTGCTTTGTCGACATTACAGACAAGAGACAGGCTGAAGAGAGACTGCGCGTTAACGAAGAGATCCTTCGCCAGAGCACTGAAGCGGGCGGCATCGTGGCGTGGCAGTATAACCCGGTGAATGCCCAGCTGCAGTTATTCGGAACCATGCGCCGCCTGCTCGGTGAAAATGCACAATCAGATGGCAGTTTTAAAGATTTTTGCAAACTTGTTTATTCAGAAGATTTGCACCTTTTAAAATCATACTTTGAAAGGCCGGGACGCAGCGCAGTCAAGGAAATTCACTCACTTGATTTTCGCATCTGTCGACTTAACGAGGCCGGAAAAACAGAGATTCGCTATCTGCGCATTTTCAGCACTGCCGCGACCATTCTTTATTCATCGTCACAAAAGCCATATCGCGGAGTAATGATCGACATCAGTGATCTTAAAATCCCTGACATGGCTATGCACAAGTCTGATAGCAGTGCCAGATATGCCGACATGGATACTGCCGAGCTGTTTACCAGCATGAGTCATGAAATACGCACACCTTTAAGCGCAATCATTGGATATAGTGAATTGCTGACTCCACTGGCTGAAAACCCCAGGATTCGTCAGTATGCCACCTCAATAGTTGCAGCCAGCAGAAGCCTCAGTAATATCATCAACGGCATTCACGATCTTGTGCAACTGGAGTCAGGCAAAGTCAAAATGGTAGAAGGCACGGTAAATATTGCTGATCTGATCGCCGAAGTAGATTCGATGTTTACTGATGAAGCTTCACGCAAGGGCCTTGAATTCTGGACGCAAATTGACTCAGAAGTCCCACCGGCTATTCTTTCTGACGAGGCACGCATTCGCGAGATACTGATTAATCTTGTCAGCAATGCCATCAAGTTTACCAACCATGGCTCAGTTGGTATTCGCGTGTCACTGAGCCACTCAACGGAAAAAAGTTACATTAACCTGCTGATAACAATTGAAGACACCGGCATTGGTATCGATTGCGAGAATCCCGAAGACATTTTTAATCCAATGTTCCGCCGCCGCGCTCAAAACCAATTTAGCGGCACAGGTCTGGGACTCGCAATTTGTCGTCGGCTGGTCGACCTGCTTAAAGGCAACATCAAAGTTAAAACTGAGTTGCAGCATGGCACACGCTTTGACGTAATATTAAAAGAAGTAAAAATCGCCGAACCTGATCACAGTCAGGCTGTAACAGACTCTGTTCGCAAAGGTGTCATGAGGTTCGCAGGGCAAAAAATCCTCGTTGCTGATGATACGGCTTCTAATCGAGAATTGATCGCTGAGGCGATGAAAGGTGCAGGATTAAGTGTGTTTTGTGCTTCGGATGGCAACGAAGCCGTTGAACTGGCAAAAAAACAACGACCTGAACTGATTTTCATGGATCTGCGCATGCCACAGAAAGATGGTGTCAGTGCCGCCAGAGAGCTGCGTTGCAACGAAGAGCTCGCTGCGGTACCGATTATTGCGGTCACCGCCACCAACAGTTTTGCTGAACTCGAAGAGTTAAAGGGTCTATTCGATGGTTTTATTGTCAAACCAGTAAGCTTGCTCAAGCTGTTTTCTGAGGCCAGCCGTTTTTTAAAACCAATAAGCAACTCGTTTGAACCCAGCAAGGAAGTTGAATTCAAGCTGCCGCCAGAGGCTTTTGAGCAGCTGTCAAATCCATGGAAGCTCTGCGAAACAGTGTCTAAAGAATTCGTAAGCAAGTTCGCGCCGGTCGATAACGCGATTTTGATCGATGAGCTTGCCGAACTTGCCGAGCAGGTCAAACTCGTTTCACAGCAGCATTCTTTCGGAATTCTGGCCCTTGAAGCCGAATCGCTTATCGGTGGTCTGCAAAATTATGACGTAATCGCGATCAAAAAAAGTCGTGAGAAGATCAACAAGATTTTTACTCAGCTGCTGACGGTTTATTCTCGGCACTGACAAAATTTATCACAAAATCCCGCTGCTCATCGGTTTCAGGACTACGGGTAAAGCGCGCGGCATTACTGGCGCTGAACAGTCTGGCAAGCTCGGAGAGCGCCGCATCGCCAGATAAACCCTGACTGCGCAGCCAACAGCCAACTGTTGTGCCGGTTCGCCCGATTCCGCCACGACAATGCAGATAAATGCGCCGGCCAGCTTCCAGCAGACTGTTTATTCTGACGACGATCTGCTGCATCTCGGCAAGTTCGGGCACCGAATAATCAACAATCGGGCAGCGGGTATAGATAATATCGCGGTTGGTTAACGAGGTCAGAACCGGCTGATAGTGAACGAGTTCGTCTTCTTCGGTCAAATCGATAAAGGCGTCGATATGGCAGTCGAGCAGGCAATGCAGAAAGTCATGAGGGTTGTCGATTCCCGGATTATAAGGAAACCCACCAGCCAGAAAGCGTTCAGGAATAACCCAGTAACAACGCCCCGGAAGAACAGGCCTGTTGTCGCTCATTCTGCGATCTCCTTGCCATTTTGCTTTCTCTATAATCTAACAGAACATTTTAGCAGCAGCCAGAAAAAAACTGCACGAACCGGTTGAGATCTGATAGTCTGTTGCTAGTATATGCATAAACTTAAAGCTTTTCGGAGCGGGGAAAATGAAACTGTCGGGTCTCGTGCTTCTGCTGGTCTGCTTTTGCCTGCCTGCTTTTGCCGGGTTCGACGCCACGGCGTATGAGAAAGCTGAGCCACCATTGGCATCAATGCCAATTGATTTTTTTTACCCGCCTTACTTCAAACAGAACGACAGTCTGACTCTTCGCAACATCAGACAGGAAATAGTTTTCAGGATTGAATTTATTGCCGGAATCAGGCCAGAACCGCGCTACATGAACTGTTTCAAAATGCAGAAACGCATAGAGAATGCGCTGAACAAATACCGCGAGGCAGATGAAAAGCTGGTATTGCGGCGACTCGACGACGAACTGGTGTTTAACGAGTCTTCACCACTTGAAAAATACCTCAGACCAATGCCGATACCTGCTACCAACAACTGCAGCTACCGATCAGCCGCTGACTTAAGTTCTGAAGGCATGCTCTATTGCGTCTACCATGGTCCGCTGCAGGATTCAGAGGTTTATCAGAAGTATGAGCACCTTTTTACGGCTGAGAAGCCTTTTATCACGGCTTTCGACTTTGTCGAACTGCTGATCTTTTCGCCGGTTCTGCTCATTATGCCGGTAACCTGGCTGATCATGCGCAAATTACTCGAAAAGAACCATTGAATTATCCTGCTATTGAAATTGTCAGGCATTTCCAATATGATTAAACAGGCTTGAATCAACGTTTTTTTCAACGAAATGGCGGACCAGTTAATGCCCGACAGTAAAAGATCGTTTTTGTTCGCACATCGTCAGTTTTTCAGACTCTGGCTTGGACAAGTCACCAGCCAGGCTGGTACCAGAGTTTACCAGATTGCCATCGTCTGGTGGATACTGATGATCAGCTCTGAAAACAGCGGGTTTTCGCTGGGCGTCTTCATGGTGGCCGGAGCACTGCCATCGCTGCTGCTTTATAAAATTATCGGTCGGGTTGTTGACCGCATGCCGGCAAAAGTCATGCTGGTCAGCTGCGATCTCGCTTCGGCTGCGCTTATGGGCTATGTTGCCTGGAGTCTGCACACAGAGACTTTTACGCTCGGGCAGGCCTATCTGTTCGGCCTTCTAATTGCAGTTGCCGAAGGCTTTTTTAACCCGGCAATCACCAAGTGCCTGCCTGAACTGGTCGCTGAGGATTATCTCGAACAGGCAGTAGCTTATCAGGCATCAAGCCAGTATCTCGCCAGCTTTGGCGGTTCGGTGCTTGGCGCCATGCTGATAGCCTGGCTTGGCATTCCGCTGCTGGTCTTACTGAACGCAATTACCTATGTTTTTTCGGCGATTATCGAAATGACTCTGGTGTTTCCGGTCGCCAAAACAGCCGAAGTTACTGTAAATTCTGGTGAACAGCCGGCTGAAGCGAGCGAATCGCCAGATGCGGTCGAAGGCGCTGAGAATGTCGATACCAGCAAGCTGTGGCAAAAGTTTCCCTTGCTGAAAAAGCTGCTGGTTGGCTTTGGGCTGGTAAACTTTTTTGCGACGCCAACTCTGGTTATCGTTCCTCTTTATGTGCAAAAGAGCCTGCATGGTAACGCAACCGTCATGGGCCTGCTCGAAGCCGCGCTCTGGATAGGCATTCTTCTTGGCACTTTCGCTGCTGCGCTGGTAAGATCGCGGGGCAGAACTATTCGCCTGGGGTCGCTGAGCATGGTAATTTACGGCGGCAGCATGATAGTGCCCGGCCTGCTGATAAATGCGTGGACCTTTGGCCTGGCCTTGATGCTGGCCGGAGCATCGCTTGGCATAACCAACGTAAAATTTGTGACCCTGTTTCAGAGAGTGGTGCCCGGGCCGGTCAAGGGGCGATTCTTCGCGACAATGCAGGCGATTATCGGCTTTTCATTTCCGGTTGCCTATATGGTGTTTGGCTATCTTGGCGATTTGATGAGTCCAAGCCGGGTTTGTCTAGTACAGGCGACTGGCATCTTGCTGGTTGCAATGTGGTTTTATCATCTCTCTGCCGAAGAAGCTACTCTTATCAGATATGCAGAAGCTTCTGATCAAGCTTAATACCGCGAAGGAGGCTAGATGAACAACACGCACGTAGTCAGCAGCGAAGCGCTTTCCCGCTTGCATCTTTTCAGATATTGGCGAGCAGGAGAGTTTCAGATCATTATAGATGGTCAGCCAGTAACGATCACCTGTTCGGCAGGTTCAAATGAATCGCCGACTGTTGCCGAAAATTTGTGCGCGGCGAAGGCAGAGCGCGTGCAGTTGATTATCGACGGTGCCATTGAACGCGAGAGCAACTATGAAAAACCGGTCAGAGAAGAAATTACCCACGAGATAGACGAATACAACATAGTGACGCGCAACCGCTATGGTGCCCTGGTCTTAAACAGTTCTTCGGTCAGCATTTTTGATATCGACGACTATAAACGCTCTTTCTGGGAGGCTATCGGGTTTGGCGCGAAAAAAGATAAAAAAACTGCAATAGTAGAACATCTGCGCGGCATCTTTGCCAAGCACAGGCAGCGTGATACCAGCTGGCGCATTTACGAAACCTGCAAAGGCATCAGAATGATTATGGTTGGCCAGTATCTTAGCCCTTCTTCGCAGTCTTTTGAGCAATTCAGCCGCGAAATTAACGCTGATCCGCTTTATACCATGCTGTGTGCAAGACAGAGTTGTTATCGCGCGCGTTTGACGCCAAAGCCGCACCGACTGCATATTGATCGCCTCAAATTTACCTGCCCACTGCCTGATGATGTTGAGGGAAAATACGATGAATGGCTGGCCAATTACCAGGATCAGTCAAAGAACTATACCGTCTGCCGCCTGCTCGAAGTCCTGGGCACCCGTATTTCAGAAGATCCGATAATTGATTTTCACGACCGCGTTTGTTGCAGCGACATCAGCCTGCCGCTCGCCTGATTACCAGATTTTCGCCAGAGAAAAGAATCGCCACAACGCGTTCGATTACGTTGTGGCGATCTCATTGAACGATAAGACTGCTCCGCAGACCAAGGTCTCCTCGCAGTTACTAGAGGGTATTGAAACAGCCTCTAGTCAATTGAACCGTGAACGCTGCACTTAACATTGCCGTCTTTGGCCAGATCGCCTGAATTGCTGTAAACACCATTTTCTGGGCAAACCGGGGCTGATTTGATGTAATTCTTCTGTACCAGCGTTTCTATATTTAACTCTGAAAGCATGACCGCGTTGTCCATGTTATACATTTCAGTGGCGCCGAGCAGCACGCGCTGATTAGCAAAACAAGCACTTTTGCGCGCCTGAAGTCTGGCTTTCTGAAAGTTCGGTATGGCAATCGCTGCCAGAACTCCGACAACCGCTGTGCCGACCAGAATCTGCTCGTTTTCGGTCTGCTTGATCGACACACCAAGCCATGGCGCTTTATCAACATGTGAAAGGGCAGCAAACATCTTTTTAACGGTTTCGACGCGGGCGTCACCTTTATTCTGTGACAACTGTTGTTCGGCCATCTTGAGGTTCTGCTGCAGCATTTCCTTGAACTGCTGTCTGGTTGGTTCGTCGTTAACCGCAACAGCCAGCAACAAACCGGCAGTATCGGCAAAAATACGGGCACGGACAATATGCTGCAGACGCGGATCTGGCAGCTGACTCGCCACATCGATTTTAGGCTGCGGCTTTGCTGGTCCGTCGAATTTTTTCAGGTCGGCCACGGTATTGTGGATAGAACAGCTGATTTCGCCTTCGGCAGAAAGATCGCCGCGAGCTGAATAAGCGCCTCCGTCAGGGCAGACCATCGCTTCTTTGAGATACTGGTCAGCGACAAGGGCTTTCATGTCGACTTCACGCAACATCTTTTCGTTGTCCATGTTGTACATTTCAGTGGCAGCAAGCATTATACGCATGTTCGAGGCGCATACTTTTTCGCTGGTGGCTGCTGAGCGCTGCTGGCCAAGATCGAGGACCTTTTCTATCATTGTCTGAACGTCGAGTTCAACTGCCAGGTGCTGGTCAGGCGAACTTACGCGCTTATAATAGGGCTGCCAGTCTGCGCCGAGCTGCTGCGGTATGGCGGACACACTTCCCACAACTATTCGCTCACTGCTTATTTCTATCGGAAGAGCTATGCCAGGAAGACGAAGGCTAATGACGTTGTTTTTGGGCGTAAAGTCGATTCCCTGAGCGTTTGGGAATGATTTTACCAGCTCAGCGAGTTTGTCGACCTTGATCTGGGCTTCGATGACAGCTTTAGGCTGCAGATCTTTGGCAACCGAGATCCAGACGCCGCCGGTCGGTATAAAAACCGCATCGTTATGCCATTTTTCAAGAGCTTCGCTGATTTTGGCGACAGTCAGGTCTTTGCCAAACGGGCTGTCTGCCTGCATAGTCTTGAGCATTTCCTCAACCTGATTCTTGGTGTTGGCATCTGCTGTCTTGTCAAAATTTTTGACCTGCTCGCGAAGAACGCTGTAGGCCTTGCCGAGGTTAAAATAGATGACACCAATGCTGTCGTTCTCTATTACGTTGAGGCCGTAACTCGCATATAGCGAAGCTTGGCTGGTCAGCAGCAGGGCTGCGATAAAAAAACACGCCAGAAGACTCTTTCTCATTATTTGCTCCTCGTAAAAACGATTGCCTTTATCCTGTGCCGGGTTTCGAGACATTCCGCATCCCGGCCGACTGTATTTTCTCACTTTAGTCCTGCCATTGCCATTTGTCCAGAACTTAAGCAGACTCTGTGTAAAGCCACGGCCGGCAGAGATTATCTGCACTGATCGTCTTTACAATGTGTTGTCGGGGCTATTATGATGTCGATCAGGAGTATTCTGGTATACTGCCGAGTATGCAATCACTGCTGCTGTCTACAGATGAAGGCTGCAGAAAACGACATGAATGAAGAACTAACACAACAAGACAGTGCGCCGTTAAACAAGCCACAGAACCCGCTGGTATGGCTGCTTATGGTCTTTCTCGCCTGGTGGCTGTGGCCGTCAAAACCGCCGCCAGCACCAGAACGAGTCTTGCCGGCGGGCTGGAGCCATTTTTGTCATGGCGACCAGATCAGAGGCCTCGCGCTCGACAAAAACCATCTCTGGGTTGGCGGGCTGTTTGGATTGAAGCGTTATGACTGGAGCGACTGCAAAGAAACCAGCTCTGATATTGCTACTGCACCGGTAAATCTGGTCAGAATCGAGGCGCTGCTGATCGACCCGGCTGGCAACCTCTGGGTTGGCCATGAAATGGGTTTGCTCCGCCTCGACCCGCAAGGTATATGGCATAACCACACTTCTGACATGCCGGACCCGAAGGTCATGGCACTGTGCTGGTCGCAGCAGAACGAGCTCTGGGCAGGCACCTGGCGTGGTGTGGCTGTTCTCTCGCAAGAAGGAAAATGGCGACATTACCGGGCTGCCGATGGTCTGCCCGGTGAACTGGTGCGTGCCATCAGCGCTGATTCTGCTGGCGGCATCTGGATTGGCAGCTACATCTCGCCGGCAGGCGGACTGTTGCACTGGTCTGCCGAAAACAAGGTCGTGTATACCAGCAAAAACCTGCTGGCACACGCTAACGTTGCGGCGCTGTTTGAAGATTCTCTCGGCAGAATGTGGATTGGAACAGGCTTTTTTGACCGCGGCGGCGTTACGCTTTTTCCCGACTGGAAAAAAGGCGATCTGAGCACGATCAAAATTATGCGGCAGGCGGACGGCCTGGCTGGCAACAAGGGCCGTTCTTTTTTTGAAGACCGCGACAATATTATCTGGATCGGCTCAGAGCTTGATGGTCTGACCAGAGTCGCCAGAGACGGCAGCTTATCGGTGATTAAAGAGAGTGATGGCCTGATTGGCAATGAGATCATGTGCATGCTGCAGGACCCTGACGGCAATCTCTGGCTGGGTCAGGAAAAAGGTCTGTGTCGCATCGCTTCATCAGCTCTGACAAAATTTCGTTGACAGGCCATTGCTCTGGCAAACGACTGGGATTATAATCAGCCTGTTACGAGAGGAAAAAATTTGTGCGGCAGAAACTTGAGCAAAAGTATGTGCGGCTGCGCCAGGAGCTCAAAACTGGCCAGATAAATGCTGACTTTTTTGTGCAGGAAGTCGATAAGCTGCGCTGCCAGGATCGAGAGGGCAACTGGTGGCAAATCTCTGCTGACAATGGAAAATGGCTGATCTGGAATGGTTCGAGCTGGGCTCAACCGCAGGCTGGTCAGTATCTTGAAACCGGTTCTCACGTGCGATCATTAGAGAATGCGCAGGCATCGGGCGGGTATCAGCGGCAGCAGCACGACGAGCGCAGCGCTGCACCGAATGCCAGGCCGGTGTATACCGGCAATGAACCGAAGTCTGCTGCTGAGTTGCCGGGGTTTGTCAGCTTTGATCTGCGCGGTCTGTTTTCGCAGGTTTTACGCAACACATTTCAACGTTTTCGTGTAATGATAACTTTCGGATTAATAGCGTTTCTGCTGCACACATTTTTGCTCGCAGTAGGCAACGATGGTTTTGATAAAAACAGTAACATCAGCATGATGTTCGGACGGCTGGCGAATTACAACCGAACTCTGTTCAGCGGCCAGTTGCCGTGGTATATCGATTATACCATTGGCGATTTCAAGGTTGGCAGCCACATTGCGATTATCGGCAATAAATGGCCGGCGACTTTTGGCTGGCTTCTGGGTGGCGCAATGGTATTCAGCATGTGGCGTGGTTTTCGCAGCAATGGCCTGATCAACGGCCTGCGCCGCCTGCTGACCATGCCAAAACAGGTGGCGGCATCCTGCACGCCACATCTCGGCTTAAACCTGGCGGCGCTTGGCATTGGCATTGTTTTTGCCCGCTGGTTAAGCGACCAGCTGCCACACCAGTCGCAGAACATGCTCAGTTTTATCAGTCTTGGCCTGGTAGGTTCGATTCTTCCGCTGGCGCTGGGTTCATGGCTTGCCCGCTATAGCACGCAACTGGCTGGTCAGCTTGGGCAGCCAGCACTCAAACAAGTTTCTTATGCCGGTCTGGCGCAGTTGATTTTTCTTGGCGGATCTGCCGGCATGTTTTCTACCTCAGCCTGGCAATACGGGCCAACTTTTGGCTGGGGCCTCGCTCTTTACACTCTGTATCTTGTAATTACCAGAACCGGACAACCTCTGCCGGTAAGCAGCCGGGTTGCGTCATTTTTGAGCTTTACCGCTTTTGCCGGTTTCATGGTGATGTTGTGCGATCAGGCTTTGTTTGCACACGACAAGGGCTGGTGGGAAAACGTCAACACCAATGATCCGCTGATAACACAGATTACCTCGTGGATTAAGGCCGAAGGCTCAACTGAGCTGATGAAAGCGGGTGTTCCACCGGCGTTTGGCGCAGGAATAGGCGCTGGAGCCGCTGATGCTGCTATAAACACAACGACCTATGTTCTTCAGGTCAGCACTTATAATCTCGCGGTAACTCCCGAAGCGCCCGCAGAACTTATGGTTGCCGTCTGGAAAAGCGAAAACAACGGCCCATTGGTGCCGGCAGGCGATGCTTCGATATCGCTTTCCGGGCAGGGCGACGGCTGGATGACGCTGAGTCAGACTGTCGGCGTGTGCCGCCTGAGCAGCATGGTCGGCCAGCGCGCCGACACGACAGCCAATGCTGTGCTGCAGCCTTCGTGCATTTACGTTACCGGGAGTGGCGGTGGCCAGAGTTGCTCGGCCAGCGTTACTGTCTCTCCGGGCGGCGGTCCCGCCTATATTCTGGAGGTTTTCTAGCATGCCCGATTTCTCTATAGAATACGATGCTGCCAGCAAACGCTGGGTGCCGGCTGATATTCGCGTGCGCATGCTGGCCCGCGACCAGAACGGCCAGTATAACCCATGCGACTTTCATCAACCAGAATTTGTCTGCGAACCAGCCGGCTGGCTGTCTTTCGCGGCGCAAAGCCAGGGCGAAATCGTTTCTGCCAGAGTGTCGGTCACCGATCAGTTTGTAAGCTACAATAATTCAGACAAGTTCGCAAAGCCTGTAAGAGTGTACATCAAGGCATTGCCGGTCACTTCGGGTTCGGCGCAACTCGAAGCCCTTAGCACCGAATGTAACGTCTACGTAGCCGAACCGGCTCAGGCCATGGGCTACACGGTATCGCCCGACGAATGCTGGAAGGACTCGGAAGTCTGGCTTATGGCTGATGGCCAGAGCGTGTGCAAGCTGACCATCTGGGTTGAGCAGGTTGATGCCGCGACCGGCGAAGTATTTCGCGCGCCCGACGAAGACTTTGAATTCAGGCTCGAATCGTCGTTTGATAAAGAAACGCTTGTCTGCTCTGAACTCGACAAGGGAATTTTGCCACCGGTCAGCAGCTGGTGCAGCGCGCGTGCGATGCCGGAGCTGAAAGACCCCATGCGTGGCAAGCTGATTATCAAAGCGTTTTCGCGAGTAAAACCATCTGACCGGCCTACCGGCAAGCTTGAAATTCCCATGGTGCTCTGCCCGGCCCGGGTTACCGTCGATGTAACTTTTTCACCAGAACTGCCGGCCAGGCCGGGCCAGGAAATAACTGCCCGTATAAAATTGCGTCAGGAAGCCGCCAACGCGCCAATAGCCAATACGCCAGTGCAGTTCGTCTGGGATAAGTCTTCGCAGGCAAAGCCACTCGGCAGCATTCTCAGTGAAGGCGGCCAGACTGACGGTGAAGGCTATGTCGAACTGCGTTACGCTGCTCCGCCAGAGTTGGCTTATAAAGCGAAGCAGCGATTCTATGACGAGATAAAGATTATGCTCGGCGATGGAAAAAAAGCAGTGCCGCTTGAGAAAACCGTTGTCATTCCAGTTGTTCCGGCAGTCAAGCTGGCCTGTGTTGCCGAGAAAAAAGGCCTGCTTCAGGACACAGCAATAGAATCGATAGAAGTTCTGCCAGAACTCATTATCGGCAGCGAGATTCGCGGCTGCCTGGTTCTGCCGGTCGAAGTCGCTGGCGGGCCGCGCAAACTGTTTGGCGTGGTTCATGCGAAATTTACCCCGGTGGTCGGCGAAGAAGCCATGCAGTTTCCGCAGCAGAAAACAGTCACTAACGGTCAGTGGAGTATTAAACTGCCCGAAATCGAAGAAGCTTTCAAGAAGGCTGAGCTCAAGAATAAGATAACCCTGCTTCCTTCTGATACTGAGAAAAAACAGGTATTTACCATGCTGCTCGACCAGGAGCAGGAAGTGCGTATAAAGAATTTTGAGGCTGACCTGACAGAGGCCAGGCTCCGGCTCTATTCGGAGTCTTTTCAGAAAAAGCTCAGGCATTATCGTTACATCTTCGGCAGCCAGCTTGCATCAGGCAAAGAAGAAGACATTGATCTCGCTATAGCAGGAGTTCAGCTGATGATGGCGGCAGTACGAGGTTCACACACCTTTTTTGGCCGCTTCAAAGGTCACGAAGACCTGGTAAAGGGCCAGTTCGAAAGCCTGGCGGGCTCGGTAATGGCGATTATTCTCAACAGTATCAGTGCCGGGCAAAAAGTGCAGCAGGCTGGTGGTTGGCTGGCTGCGCAAGGTCAGAAGCTTCTTGCCTGGCTGGCGAAGAGCAAATTTGGCCGCCTGATCGCCCGCGGCGCGTCATGGATGGGCAATTTTGCAACTTCTCTTGGTGACAAGGCCAGAAAGCAGATTGTGCCGCTGGTGCAAAAGATTCGTAGCGGTATCAGCTCATTTCTTCAAGGTCTTGGCAGCATGGGCGCCCGCATTGCCAAAAGCCTAGGCAGCATGCTCGACGATCTGGTAAAGGTAATCGACGACCTCGCCCTGGCATTGCACAACAAGATCGTCGCCTTCAATGAATTGCTGTCGAATTCGACACAGTATTGGGATGAGCTGGTAGCATGGGCAAATAAAGCGAAAAGTGCTGCTGATGACGCGGTAGAGTCTGCCTCAAGCTGGGTTTCTGGTTTTTTAAAATCTATCAAGGAAATGTTTCAAGCAGTTATTGATCTTGCTGCGAGCCTTTTTACCAGGCTTGGGGAACTCATCGTCAAGGCTGTCACTGCTTTCGTCAGCTGGGTATGCAAAAAAGCAAAGGGTGGTTTAACCTGGGTTATCGACTGGCTGAGCAAACACAACGCAACAGTTAAAGCCGAGGTCGAAAGAATTCTCAAGACAACAAAGACCGGCGATGAAATCGCTGATAACGGTATAGAAAAGGTTCTCGATGCGCTGATCGGAGATTTTGTCAACGGCATACTTGCCGACAAAAAACATGATAAATTTAAAGATGCGCGCATGGCTGACATCAAGATGCAGTTCGCTCTGCTTGGCCGCCAGCCAAATCTGGTGGTTGGCAATGTTTACAAGTATGCTGCCAGTCAGCAGCTGGCTCGTGATTGGGAGCCAGTGCGCAAGCATTTCAGCAAAGAGATTGTCGATGTTTCGCTTAATTACGGCGATTACGAAAAAGCGGCGGCCACCATCGAAGAAATTGCCTCAATAGCCGGAACAATTGTGAGCTGCGGCAGTCTTGGCGTCGCCCTTCTTTCTATCGTGTTTTCGGGCGGAACGGCGGTGGGGCCGGCTATTGAAGCGATGAGCCTCATTGACCAGGCATTCAACATTTTCAAGGCGTCTCTCGTCGATTTGCCGATGATCGGCGCTTCTGTTTTTATAATGTTTGGTCTGGTCATCAAGTATGATCTGCTGATTACCGGCCTCTGCTTTGGAGAAACCGGAGATAGCAGCCCATGACTGTCAGAGAATCACTTGATCTCAGTAATTTTGCACCTGCTGTCGAACAGCTTGCCGCGCAGATTGACAGCGTTAGCAGCGACGAGAGGCTGATTGCCGACGCTGCAGTGGCCTTGTGCTCAGGAATTGTTGCGATGGCAGTGTTTCAGAAAGCCCCCGACGGCCCTCCGGTCGGCAACTGGGAAGGCGCACTCGATGACCACAGCCTCTGCCTCTTTTCCACCCAGCACCAGCTGGTGTTTACGCTTAAAAACAATATGTTTCAGGCCGCTGTTCTCAGCGGCCCCTCTGGTAACACCTGGAACGTTCTGCGCAGCGAGCAGGGCCTGCACGTTCAGGTCGCCAACAGCAGCGCCGAAATCGTCAAAGACCGACTGATTAAAAATGATGGCAGCATTGTTGATACCGCAGATGCTTCAACAGCGATAGACAAACTTCGCTCCGAGCTGCAGAAAATCGCGAACATTCCCGAAAGTAGCCTGCCTGATTATGTTCCGGTCGGTGACCTGATCGACGTCGATCTGCCAGACGCTGAGTCATTACCAGATGTTAACAGCTCGTTGCCAGGGGGCAACAAGGGCTCTGGGCCACATGGTGGCGGCTCACCCGGCTCGGGTGGATCTTCGCCTGGCGCTGCGCCTTCTGACTTTGGGGCTTTCCCCTTTCCAAAAGATATGCCTGGCGCCAGCTCAGGTTTTGCCGGCAAGGCTGCCAATGCTGCCGGAAATCTGCTCAAAGGTGCTGCAGCAGTAGTTGCTGCCGGTGTTGTCGGCCACGCAGTTAAAACCGCTGGTCAGTCTGCTCAGAATAACCCGGCGACACCGCCAGCTCATCGGCAAACGGCTGAGCCCGAGCTGGTTTTAGAGATTACTGACGCTGCTCCGGTCAGCGTGCGTGTTTTTCCTTGGGTACTCGGACGCGGCACTGACTGTCAGACTGTGCTGTCGAGCCGTCTGGTAAGTCGCAAACACGCTCAGATCGTCATGTATGAAGACCAGATCTGCTTTGAAGATCTTGGCAGCTCTAACGGCAGCTGGCTGAATGGCGAAAAGCCGAGTGACAAAGTGCCGATATACAAAGGCGATGAACTCAAAATTGCCGACGTAATTGTTACAATTGTCGATGGCCCGGAAAAGCCGAAGCCAGAAAGCGCAAACATGCCGACCATGATGTTCAGCTTTCCTGAGTCATCGCAAAAAACCGGTCAAATTCCCGCTGTTGTGCTGCCACCGCCAAAGCCTCCAGCAATGCCTGCGCCGCCGGCGCCATCTGCACCGCCTGCTTCGTCGCGACCTGCAGCGGCAAATTCTTCAAGCAAACCAGCAGTTCCGCCGCCACCTCCACCACCAGGAGCAGCATTACCAAAGCCACCAAAACCTGGAACACCTGCGCGACCTGCTCCTGTTGTATCACCCCCGCCGCCGCCACAGGACAACAACGATGATGATTATATTGCCCGCGCCGTACAGGCTGCGCGCAGCAGGTCGGGAGAGCCCGTTCCCCAGAATAAACCAGCCGATGCAAGCCAAAATCGCCGAACTGCGCAAGAGTCTGGCGAAGCTCCAGGCCAGATCAAGCAGGCTGCACCAGAAGATTTACGGGCGCTGCCCTCAGTCAGGTGGGTTTCATACATATTCGGATTCTTTTTCATCATCGAAAATCTCAATATATTGATTGTGACCAATGGAGGCGCACTGGAACAAGCAAACTTTATTATTGCCGCCGCATTTGGCGGTGTAATGGTGTTCTTTGCTTTCATTGCCGGCAACAGCCGAGGATTCTTCAGATTTCTGACGATGGTAACCGCGGGCGCTTATGTTGGAACCCGCCTGTATCACGAGTATGCGCTGCTGGCGAGCATCATTGAGCATATTTCTGCCGTTCAGGACAACCCGATGATTGTGCTGCCACTGTTGAGCATCGCTACCGCAGCCTGGATAACTAAGCGTGCGGCTTCGCGTTGATGTCAGGCATATGCACGATTTGCCAGGCAAAATCGGTAAATGGCGCAGTTTCATGACTGACGACAATAGCAGTGGTATTTGCTTTTGCCAGTAATCTGCCAAGCATTTGGGCTGTTTTTGCTGCGGTTTCGGCATCCTGACCCGAAAGCGGTTCGTCGAGAAGCAGCAGCGAAGGATTGCCGGCCAACACTCGCGCGAGCTGACAGCGCCGGGCTTCACCCCCTGACAAACCGGCCGGATGTCTGCTTAGCAAATCTTTTATGCCAAGGCATTCGATTATTTCACCAATATCCAGGACTGCTGGCGCTTTAAGTTTACGGCTTTGCACCCATTTAATCTGCTCGCCTACCGTCTGGTTTGGCCAGAGCGCGTCGCCCTGGAAAAGCATGTCAAGATCGCGCTGCCATGGTGGCAAAATCTGGTGCGCGCTGCTCCACAAAATGCCGTTTACCTTGATTTCTCCGGCGGCCGGGGTTTCGAGACCAGCCAGAAGTCGAAGAAGCGTGGTTTTTCCGCAGCCTGACGGGCCGGTTAGAAGAGTTACCTGCCCGGCAGAAAATTCATGCGACAGCTCGCTGATAACCGCGAGGCGATCGCGACTGAATGACAGTTCAACGGCTTTAAGACTTACGCCAGCTGATGATATAGGTGCAGCAATGTTTGGCATCAGGCATTCTCCCATTTTCTTATGATCAGCAATGTCGCGACAACTATTGGCAGCGCCAGAAGCAGACTCAGGCGCGCCACATCAGACCCGGCGCCATAGTGCAGCAGATTAAAAACTCTGATTGGCAGGGTTTCGCCACCTGGCGGCACAGTCAACAGCGAGATTTCGAGTTCACGCAGCGAAAACACCGCGCCAACCAGGAAGACCAGAAGATAATGCGACCATTCAACTGCCAGGCGCTGCCAGAAGTGATTCTTGTGCATAAAAACAGCCTCGCGCGCTGACTGGCGGTGGTGAGAGTTCCACAGCGCGAGTGAGACAAGCATGGTAAATGGAAGTATGCGGCCAAGGTGACTCAACAGCAACGGCATAAAGTCCGGCAACCAGCGGCAGAAAGCATGCAATCTCGCGCCCCAGGCTGCCCAGGCTATCCCGGTGATGCTGGCCGGCAAAGCCAGTGGCAGAAAGGTTATCAGTGCCAGCCAGATGCGTCCTTTCAGTGCAATGCTGGCGGCAGCAGGCACAACGACCAGTGTGGCAATTGCAGCGGTTAAGCCAGCAAGCTCCAGCGAACGCAATAATGCCAGACCATCAGAGCTGAAAGCAAGATTATAGGAACTGCCAGCGAATGCCTGCCGCAACAACCCGAGCAGTGGCAGGGCAATAAGCAGAGCCAGCAGCAGCCAGCCAGACCTGATAATGATCTGTAACTTTGCCGGCAAACAGTCTATGTTTAGCAAAAAGTGATGTAGACTTGCCACATTGCCCTCATTGCGGCGCCTGAGGCGCGACGTGATCATAATGGCGCTGATTCCGAAAAGTGCTGAAACAAGATATAACGGCCAGACATTGCGCGCCAGAGAAACCGGGTTTTCACCGCCAAGAAAGCGCGAAGTGACTTCGGTAGCGAAGACCGGAAACTGCAGACTCAAAGGCACGCCACCCTCAAGAAGGCTTAACATAACGATAATCAGCCATGACGACACCAGCAGGGGCAACAACAGCGGAACTATCAGCTTTCGATATGTCGTAGCCGGTCCCTGGCTCAGCGCCATACTTTCGAGCGCTGCCAATGGCAAACAATAGCGTCCCAGACCGATCAATATTGCTGCGAGCGGTGCCATGGAAGTTCCCAGAATAACTGCCGCCCAGCCGAATCCTTCGGGCGTTCGTATAAACGACAGGCCAGGCGGTGGCGACCAGGCCAGAGACATCCAGCCTTGAATCAGCAGATACGGCGGCAGAAGAAGTGTCAGCAAAATAAGGCTGCGCAGTCTGAATACGATGCTTTTCGCATGCCACAGGCCGATTCCGGCGGGCAGCCCAAGACAGATCGCAATGCCTGCAGCCCAGAATGCCAGATGCAACGATCGGCTCAGCAGACGAATAGCCGGGGCCGGCACCAGGCCGACGTTAGAAGAGTTCCAGCCGGTTTCGAGAAATGGCAGAGTCAGCGGCAAAAGAGTCAGAATAAGATACAGGAGCAGGGTTACCGTGAGAGTTCGGCGACTGTAGCCGGCAACTGGATCCCAGGCGCTGGTCATTACTGCAGAAACATCTCGCTAAGAATCGCGCTGGTAGAGGCAATCGCGCCGGCGACTTGCGGCAGCGATATCTGCAGTTCTTTTACTCCATTGGCAGGAAGCCATTCAAGCTGCGTCGCCAGATCTTTTCTAATTGGAAAGAAGCCTTCGCCGAGCCTGGTTAGCAGCAATTCGCCTTCAGCGCTGGTTATAAAATCGAGAAACGCCTTTGCCTGAGTGCTACTTGGCCCGTTCTTTACCAGCGCTGCCGTGTTCGGAATCAGCAGCGTTCCGGCCTGGCTTTCACCCTGATCGGGAAATATCATGGCTACCGGATCGCCGCGCTTGATAGCGACAATTGCATCATCGCTGTCAGTAAGTCCGACGAAACTGGTGCCAGCCACAACACGGTCGCGTGTTGTGGCGTTGCCATCGACAAAGGCTGCCTTGCGTTGTTTGAGCGTCTCAAAAAAACGGCGCAACCCTTCTTCACCTTCGCGCGCAAACATTGCCGACGCCTGGGTGTTAGTTGTACCAAACAATGGGCGAGCAACGGTAATCTGCTCAGGCTGCCACTTTTCATCAAGCAATTCATCGAGAGTTTTTGGCCAGACTTCTTCTGGCAAACTGTTTTTGTTAATGATCAACACCCTCGCGCGCTGCCCTGACCCAGTCCAGAGATCCTGTGCATCGCGAAAATGAGCGGGAATGTCTTCGGCATGTGCAGGCCGATATGGCGCAAAAATTCCTTCGGCTGCGAGGCGAATGGTGTGAGAAAACTCTGAACTCCAGAAAACATCGGCCCGTGGCGCTGCTGATTCAGCGCGCAGACGGTTGGCAAGGCCGACGGTTTTAGCGGCTTCGGTATCAAAAACCGGTCTGACCTTTATACCAGTCTTATCAGTGAACGCCTTAAAAACTGGCTCAGCAAAAGGCTGATCGACAGATGTGTAAATAATAACTTCGGGTTCATTGCTGCCGCAACCGCTGACAAAAGCAATCATTACTATGGCAATCATAATGACGACAGCAAGAAACTGATGCTTGCGCCTGGACATTCTCGTTTTCTGTTCAGTGTTAATCTTGTCAGCAAACTGGTTCGATGGCAACATCGAGGTGTCCTGCCTTTCGTTGTTTTCATAGCATTGGCATTGCATTATTTTACCCCCGGATTGGACTGGTTTTCTTTTTCGATGGGTGCTGTGTTGCCCCTGGCTCTGAAGTTCAACAACGGGAAAATGCTGGAATGACTGTCTGTCCATGGCTGAAAATCTGGCCAGGCGTCAATTGGAGCCCAGGCGTCTCCAGAAACTTTTGCGAGATAATTTACGACTCCCTGATCTCTGGTAAAAATGGCGTATTCAGCCGGGCTACGCTCATAATTGGCTGAGTCGTTACTGTCAAAATAATTGTCAGCAAGAAAAGTCTGGCGCAGATTGTGAACTTTTGCCAGCGCCTGCAGGTTTGGCTGCAGGTTCAGGTAGCGGTTGGAAATGTGAACGGCGATAATTCCGCTGTCTTTGAGCCTGTCGAGGTAAATCTGCAGCGATTCGACGGTCAGAAGGTGAATTGGCACCGCATCAGAAGAGAAGGCGTCGATGATGATCATATCAAAGTATTTTGGCGCGGCCTGCATTATTTTAAGGCGTCCATCTCCGATTTCAATGCGGCAGTTCTGGCCGAAATCCTTGAGATAAGAGAATATTCCGGTTTTCTGCGCAATTTCAGCAACCTGCGGGTCGAGTTCATAAAAAACAAACTCGTTACCGGTTCGCGAATAAGCGGCCATGGAACCTATTCCCAGGCCGATTATGGCGACTTTGAGGTTATCCTGACCGAACATTGGCAGGGCAAAAATATCGCCGAGAGGCCCGCGGCGATGGTAGTAAGTGAGGGGTTCTTCGCGCAAGGCATCGACAAAACTCTGTTTACCATGCACGGTTGAGCCATGCGCGAGATAGCGTAGATTGGCTTCGGTGTCGAAAAAGACTTTTTTGACACCGAAAAAATTGCGGTAACGCCGAATAATCTTGTGCTGCCCGATGTTGTAAATAAAGATGAGCGCAAGGACAACCGCAACAACAGGCGCAAATGCGACGCGGTAGCGTTTCATCAGAATAAAGGCGGGAAGAATTGCAGCCAGAGCAAAAGAGACCTGCCTGATCGCGCCATGGTTATCACCAAGAAATTCGAGAAAACCTTTGAGACCGGGTGCGTTGATATCGTAGCCAAAATAAGTGGCAAGATGAAAACACTGCTCAGGAAGATTTACGTTCGCCATATAAATGATAGCAGTAAAAACATACAGCCCGACAAATGCTGAGACTACTCTTGGCAAAAGGGTTCTGGCAGGGCTGACTGATTCTGGTTCTGGCTGGCGAAGATTAAAATGGTCGATAACAAAGCAGCTCAAAACAATGAGCAGAGGGTATTCGAGATAATCAGAGAATAGCAGAGGCGCCAGCAGTGAGTTAAAAAAGCCGCCGAGCACACCGCCAAACGATATCCAGAGATAAAATGCCGTGAGGTGTTTTACCGATGGTTTGTTTTCGGCAATAGCCTTGTGACAGAACATTGCTACGCAGAACAGCGTAAACAGGTGAACGAATACGCTGAACCAGAAATAGGTGATCTCGACAAACAGGTATAATGACAGAAAAGAGAGTATTACCAGCAATGAAATATTGCTGAATGTGGCGGCACGTGGCGACATTTTTTCAGAAAAAGCGATGATGAAAGTGATCAAATAGATCATCAGCGGAATTATCCAGAACATTGGCACGGGAACGAGGTCGGTAGTCACATATTGGGTGACTGCGAGCAGCATGCTCGATGGCACAAAAGCGGCGACAACCCAGAAGGCTATTTCGCGCGCCGCGGGCGCAGGTGCTTCGTCAATACTGGCAACAACCGGTTGATCTGGCTGCTCGCTTTTCTTAACAGCTGCAAAGCAGACAACCATCAAGATCAGCAGCAGAATGTAGCCAGCGGTCCAGAGACGGGCCTGACCGGCAAGGTCGAAGGCCGGCTCGATCAAGACAGGATAAGCAATCAGCGCGAACAGGCTGCCGGTGTTGCTGGCGGCATAGAGAAAAAACGGGCTTTCTGCGCGCTGGTGCATGGTGTTGGCGAACCATACCTGCAGCAGTGGTGAGATACCCGAAACGACAAAGAACGGCATGCCAATAGTTTTGAACAGCTGCACAATGAGCCATGTCGACGGGTCATCAGGAACCTGACCGGAGTTGCTGTAGATAAAGGGCAAAAAAAACAGAGCGGCCAGCATCAACGGAAACTGCAGCCATGACTGCTTTTTAACGCCAATCCGGCTTATCGAAAAATGCGTGTAAGCATACCCGGCCAGAAGTAGAGCCTGAAAAAAAAACATGCAGGTGTTCCAGGCCGCTGATGATCCACCAACCCATGGCAGAAACATCTTGCCGATCATTGGTTGTACCATGAACAAAAGAAAAGCCGACAGAAAAATAGAGCAGGAATATAAATAAACCAAGATTTGCCCGCCTTGATAAGATTGCGCGCCTATTCTAATCTGCTCTGCCGCATTTTTCAATACAGCTTTTTGCTGTATTCAAACTCATAGCAATAGCCTAGTTCTAGGAGAGCATGCATTTTTGAGACATCCTGCCAGTATTTGGCACAAGCAGTTTTTGAAACTCTTGACAATATAGCCGGCAAACGCTATATTTAAGTTAACGTTAGCTAACTTAGCAGGTGTAGTGCGCAATGGCTGACAGAAGAATCAGTTATACAGCGATTACAGCAGATGATGGAGGCAACAATAATGAGCGCGAAGAAAGCAAGTTCTGGTGACAGGGAACTTTCAGTCCGGGCAACAGACAAAAAGAAGTTCGGCAGCAACGGAAGCCCGCGGGTTGCGAAAAGTCTGCAGCAGGATGCCTCTTTAAATGGCGAGAAAAAAATTGTGCGCCGCAAAAGTGGTGCGCAGCGCCGAGGGCAGATTCTTGAGACAGCCCGCGACCTGATTTTTACCGAAGGTTTCAGCAATTTTACCATCAGAATAGTCGCTGGCCGCGTTGGCATCAGTGAAGCCGCAATCTATCGGCACTTTACCAGCAAGGAAGAACTGATGCTGGCACTGCTTGAAGCCTTGTTTGCGCCATGGCGAGAAGCGATCAGCAAACTTGTCGCAGAAAAGCTGCCGTTTGCCAAAAAGCTGGAAGAGCTTTTTCATCTGCACCTGCACCACCTGCTCAATGAAAGATTGAATCCGGTTCTGTTTTTTTCTGAGGCGATAAATCCACAGAATCAGAGATTGCTCGCCGACATGCGCAAAAACCTTTCCTATCTGGCGCAGGCGGTGGCAAGCATTGTCAAGACCGGGCAGAAAATGAAGCAGGTAAGGGCTGATGTACAGCCGGAAGCTCTGGAAGCAGCCGTGCTTGGGTTACTGCAGACTACCGTCATCAGATGGACACTGCAGCGATCAGCTGATGGATTGCTTGAAGATGGCGCCAGCAACATAGCTGAACTGGCCAGAATAGTTTCATATAGCGAGGCAGAATTATGAGCAGACACAAATATCTGAATTGGCAAAATGTCATTATAATACTTGTTTTTGCAGCGTTCGCGGCCCTGGCAATTTCAGGGCTGCTGCGCAAAAAAGCCGAGCTCGCTAAAGCCCGAACAATGCCGCAGCCGGTGTTGGCGGTTAAAACTACGCGTGTTGAGCATGGTTACGCTGTGCGCAGTGTTCCGGCTCTTGCAACCGTCAAAAGTGCGGCAACCATTCAGCTTAAGGCTGAAACCGGTGGCAAGATAACCGAACTTAAATATCGCGAGGGTGACCGGGTAACCGCTGGTACTGTGCTTGCTATTATTGACAGTCGTGAGCAGAAGGCGCAGTTGCAGGCGGCCCGGGCGCGCTCTGATTCAGCATCAGGTCAGGTCTCGTCTGTTCAGGCGGGTCTGCGCGCTCTCACCAGCCAGCTTGAAGCAAACCAGATCAATCTTGACTACTGGAAAGCTAATTTAGAAAGAGATCAAAAACTCTTTGCGGCCCAGGCTCTTGCAAAAAACGCCTTAGATACAACGGTAAATCGTCTGGCTGAAGCTGAAAGCCGGTTCGAGACGGTTAAATCGCAAATATCAGCTCAAAAAGCACAGATTTCCGCAGTACTTTCCCAAAAGCAGGCAAGCGAAAAAGATGTTGCTGTGCTGCGTGCCAGACTTGACTACGCTGAGATAATGGCACCGGTTGATGGCATAATCTCTGCTCGCCTTCAGGAAGAAGGCAGCCTGGTGCAGCCGGGAGTAGCAGTTTATACCATAGAAGATACTTCGCTGACCCGTCTGCTTATGCAGATTCCGCAGCAGGAATCGGTTCTGGTACGAACTGGCCAGCCGGTAATGCTCAAGGGCGCCAGTGAAAGCAGTTTTGTTGTCAGCCGGGTATACCCTGTAAATAACGAGTTGCGCCAGATTACTGTCGAAGCATCGATGTCGGGAGGGCTTGCTGGTCTGGCTTATGATATGCAACTCCCGGTGCGCATAGTTGTAGAAGTCGGCGAAGGAGTGATCGTGCCGCCAGCCGCCAGTTTTATCGACTTTAACAATTCGCAACAGGTTTTTGTTTATGTCGTTGAAAACGCTCACGCCAGCCGCATGGCGATAAAACCCGCAATGCGCGGCGACAGTGGCATGCTGGTGATGCCTGCTGCCCTTCTGCTGCCCGGCACAGAACTGGCGATTGGCAATTATCTCGAAAATGTCAGACTCCCTGCCTCCTTCAGCATAGAGGTGATCAAATGAGCATGGTCGAGAGCATAATCAAAAAGCCGGCCTGGTCGATTGCGTTCTGGTTGCTGGTTGGCGCGCTTGGTGTAATATCCTACCAGGTGATGCCGGTTGACCTTTTTCCGGATACTGTTCCGCCGCAGATCGTTACCATGACAGTCGTGCCCGGCGCTTCAGCTGAAGATGTCAATCGACGTGTTACCACTTTGATAGACCGTGAGCTGAGGGGCCTGACTGGCATCAAAAACGTAGTTTCGACTTCGCGCGACGAAGTTTCTTCGGTAAATGCGCAGTTTGAGTATGGTGTCAATATGGCTGCCGCAATGACCGATGTGATAAATGCGGTAAGCCGCGTTACCCGGCAGTTTCCGACGGGAACTCAGGCCTCACAGTTTTTCAGAATAACTGATGCAAACCGACCAGTGCTGACTCTTGCGCTTTCGCCAGTTGCAAGCTCTTCGCTTGACCTGAAAGCAATCAGAATTCTTGCGGACAACGACATAAAGGAAGCTTTGCTGAGATTGCCGGGAGTCGGCAAGGTTGACGTTTTTGGTGCGAACAAAGCCGAAGTGCTGGTGCGCATGGATATCGAAAAACTGCGCCAGTTCAAAATCAGTCCGGAGCAGATACTGCGGGCAATCGGCGCCCAGAATCTATCACTTCCCGGCGGCTACCTCGACATTGGCGGCAGAGAGTCACTGGTTAAAACCCTCAATGAGGCACGAACGCCACAGGAACTGGCTGACCTGCCGATGCGGGTTCAAAAGGGAGGCATCATCAAGCTCGCTGATGTGGCTTCGGTAACCCTTGATGTGAGTATTCCGCGCAGCATCTATCACGGAAATGGCCGGCCGGCAATCGCTTTGAACATTCTTAAGCCGGAAAATGGCTATGCAGTTGGTGCTTTGCGCAGCGTGAAAGGCTTTTTGCCGGAGCTGCAGAAACAGTATTCTGAAATTGACTTCGCGGTAACCACCGATCAGGAGCCAATCATCTCGGTCAATATCGTCGGCATGAAAGATGCGTTGTTTTCGGCGGTCTGGTTAACCATGCTGATCGTGCTGATCTTTCTGCAGAATCTGCGTGCAGCAATTATTGTCGGCGCTTCCATTCCGCTTTCTTTTCTCACAGCATTCGCTTTTCTGTATTTTACGCCTTTCACTATCAATATGGTGACATTGTCAGGTCTGATCATAGCGGTTGGTATGGTTGTTGACGCAGCTATTGTTGTGGTGGAAAATTCCTGGCGCCATCTTGATACAGAAAAGCACAGCTTTGCCGCTCTGGTTAAAGGTGTCGAAGAAGTAATTTTTTCGGTCTGGGGTGGCATGCTGACGACAATCGTAGTAATGATTCCGATCATGTTCGTCGGAGGTTATGTGCAGCAGGTCCTGCGGCCATTGAGCATGACCATCTCGGCGACCCTGATCGGCTCATTTATTGCTGCGATAACAGTGGTTCCTCTTCTGCTCCGTAAAATGGCGGTAGCCGAGAAAGAAGAGGATGTTGCCAGGATAACTGGTGGCAGTGAAATTGCTCTGGTCAGCGGGTTTTACCGGATAGTCGATCGATTGCTCGAATTTATAACTGCGATTTATCTCAAATTGCTCAGGATTGGCCTGCGTATCAGATGGCCGCTGATTATTTCAGCTTTTGTGCTTCTAATTATCACTGCCCGTCTGGTTCTGCCTGTTATTGGTCGCGAACTCATGCCGCGCATGGATACCGGCATGATTACGGTTAAAGCTGATCTGCCACCATCTACCAATGTGGCCGGCGTTGAGATGGTCATCAACCGTATGCAACAGATCATAAAACGCAATGAACATGTTTTAAGCATTTCTACGGTAGCTGGTGCTGAACCAGGTCAGGTGAGCTTCGGCGCTGGCGGTCAGTTGCTGCAGCAGCTCGACATTCAGGTCAGGTTGACTACGAGAGACAAAAGAGAACAGGATATCTGGCAGATCATGGGTGAATGGCGCGAAGAATTTGCGCTGATTCCTGAGCTGATAAATTATTCAGTGTCAGAGTTTGGTGCAACTCCCATGGCTACCAGCAAGGCGCCGATCGACGTGCTGATTTCGGGCAGAGATCCGGATACTCTTTTCTACATAGCTAATGATGTCGAAAGAAAGCTGCGTAAGGTTATTGGACTCAACGACCTGCGCTTGAACTGGAGCAAAAGTAAACCTGAGACTCACTTTTTGCCTGATTTGATCCTGGCTGCGCGCTATCAGCTGACACCACAGGTAATCGGTGAATTTCTTGGGCTTACACTGACCGGTAGAACGCCTTCAGCTCTTAAAATGCACGGCTTTATCGATCTGGGAGTCAGGGTGGAAATAGGCGTCGACGGTCGGCGTTGGGGCGAAGACATTGCGCAACTCGCAATTCCAGGGCTGGCCGGGGACCTGTTTATCGGTGGGCTTGGTGAACAGCGCAATGTTTTGCAGCCAACGCTGGTTACACGCGAAAACCTGCAGGAAACCATAGATATTCTCGGCATCAATTCGGTCAGACCATTGTCTGCTGTTGCGGCCGATGTTGAACAGGTGCTGACTGAACTCAAGCTGCCTGATGGATATAGTGCTCAATTGTCGGGTACAATGGCGGATATGACAGAAACCGGCATTCGGCTTGCCAAGGCACTGGTGTTTGCTTTCGTTTTTCTTTATGTGGTGCTGTATCTGCTCTTTGAAAACTGGTGGCGACCGTTTCTGGTGATGGCGGCGATTCCACTTTCGCTTATTGGAGCCTTCTGGGGTTTGCTGATATTTGATAAGCCAATGTGCATGCCGGCAATGATGGGCATAATCCTGCTCGGCGGTACTATTGTAAACAACGCGATCATTCTGATCGACTTTATCGACACCTCGATAGCTGCCGGCATGCCTCGGCATGAGGCTTTGTTTGAGTCGGTAAAGACGAGGATGCGGCCTATTCTAATTACTACTCTGTCAACCATAATCGGTCTTATGCCGCTCACACTCGAAAGCGCAGTTGGCCTTGAGCGCATGTCACCTCTTGGTGTTGTTGCTTCTTTCGGGCTTCTGACCGGCACTCTGATGACCATGGTCATGATTCCGGTTCTTTATGACCTGTTCTGCCCTGAAACCCCTGTCTAATCAAGCATGACAGGCATTTGAAGCCGATTGACATCAGCGTTCATGTTTGCTAGCATAAATACAGACAATGCTGCCCGAATCAAACATCAGAATGTCTGCAGCAGCAGCTTTAATCTGTCTTTGTGAGGATTTATGACCGAAACAACAACTGCCCTGGCCATAATGTTTGCAGACATTGCGCAGAGCACCAAATTATACGACAAAATCGGCAATACTGCCGCTCATGCGCTTATTTCTTCGTGTATCAATGTCATGTCTGAGGTCTGTGCCGCTCACAGCGGAACCATAGTTAAAACGATCGGCGATGAGATCATGTGTACTTTTCCAACAGCAAAAGATGCTGTTGACGCGGCAATGCGCATGCAGGCTGCACTCGACAAGATTCCCGAGGCCGATCCTGCCGGCTATTATTCGCCTGACATCTACGTAGGAATTGACTATGGGCCGGTCATCCAGGAAAATGCCGATGTGTTTGGCGACGCCGTTAACGTTGCAGCGCGCATGGTTAAAATGGCCAAACGCAGACAGATCGTCACTACCCAACCGGTAGTGGACGCTCTGCCACAAGACTACTCCGAGTATTGCCGCTGCATCGACAACGTTCTGGTCAAAGGCAAGACTGAAGAACTGGCGGTCTACGAAATAGTCTGGGAAAGAGAAAAGATAACAGTTGCTCTTAAAAGCTCTGGCGAAGGCAGATCACCGATAAAGCATCGATTAAAACTGCAGTTTGGCGAAAAGCAGTTCGAAGTAAGTGATTCGCGCCCGGCTATCAGTATTGGCCGGCTCGACCACAATGATATCGTTGTCGATGACAACCGGGTTTCTCGTTTTCACGCCCGCATCGAATATCGAAAAGACAAATATTTCATTATCGATCAGAGCACAAACGGCACCTATGTAACTGAAGACGGCAGCGAAACCGTTCTAATACAGCGTGATGAGTTGCAACTTGGCAATAGCGGCCTGCTCGACCTGTGCAGCGAAAAGCCATCACACTCTTCGCTGACAGCGATTACTTACACCACCAGTTATTTCAAGGCTCTCGAACCAGAAACTGCCACCGACGCAGCAGATTAGAGCGGTATGCGCTTTTTGTATATCCGACTATAGACTTCTGGCAAAGAAGTTATGGCAGAGGAATAGTAACAAAAAAACGAGTTTGGCAGGTCGAACAGGGAAGCACACAATGCTTATCTCTGCCAGTACCGACTTCGCAGCGCCAGACATGTTCTGAGGCACTTCTATTATTGACTTGCGGGTAGGTGATATGAGGGTTATACTTGTTCCATGAAGATTTACAAGACAAATAAGATTACAGATCGCACAATTCAACATTTGCGTTATAAATTTCTGATAGCATGCCTGATCCTGACATTTCTGATCAGTTGTGCTGTCAGCGCGCAGCCGATTCAGGCAGTTCAGGGCGAAGACTGCTTCAGCCGCGTTTTCGAAGAAAAGGCAGTCGGGCACAGCTTGGTAAACGCCTACCTGCTCATGTACAGCGCGTACAGCACATATGAAAATCGCATTGATGTCGCCAACTTTCTCGAGTTCAAAAAGAAAATCAAAGAAACTTTCACGCCTCTCGGCATCGACAGATTCGACTTTATCGACGTCAGAGCCAGGACTGCCGACACCCAGGCCGTCATCATGTCGAACGACAAGCTGGTAATAGTAGCTTTTAGAGGCTCAGAGAGCAGCTCCAACCACAAATTCAGCCCGGTAAAAATGGCCTATGACTGGATACTCACCGACTTCAACTTTTTCAAAAAACGTATTCTCTGGTGGGGCTGGGGCGTAAAGGTGCATCGCGGCTTTTATAATGCCATCGAAATCGTTTACGACGAACTTAAAAAGTACGTCGACAGCCACATGGCCGGAACTCCCAAGCGCCTCTGGATCACCGGACACAGTCTGGGTGCTGGAATTGCACCGATGGCCGCATGCCGACTATCTGATGACGGTATCAGCGTTCAAGGTCTCTACACTTACGCCGGGCCACGGCTTGGCAACGAAGACTTCGTAAAAGCTTTCAAAAAGCGTTTTCCTGATATGCAGCGCTGGGTTTTCGACAATGATATCGTTACCAAACTGCCGTTCAAAGCGATGAAGTTTCAGCATTGCGCGCTGCCCAACAACATTTACGCCGATGGCAAGCTGGTTCTGGCTGATGGCGAAATGAAAGGACCTGGCAAAGTACGCAGTCACGCACCAGGCATGTACCTGCAGAAAATCTACGACCTGCTTCCCCTTGACATCAAGGTTGTCGTGCCGGCACCGCCAGGATTCGGCAACGATGCAAGCTCTGCTGACGCCGAACTCGAAAGAAAGTTCAACGGCGAAGCTCAGGTCTCAGAAGAAGATCTGAGCAACTGACTACTGCAGCATTACTCGCAATCTTTGGGCTGACAGCTCGATAAATTTGCTTGTTTAGTGCAGTAACAACATATACGCATGGTTTTCGGCAAAAAAATTCTGGGACTTTTGAGCAGGCAAAATAGAAGCCTTACTTCATCATGCAATCATAACATTAACCAGAAGAGAGAATTGTAATGAATAAACTTGGTCTTGTTGTTACCTGTCTAATACTTTGCCTTTCCTGCAGCCTGAATACAACCTCTTTTGCCGCAAGCGGCGTGACCAGTCAAAATCCAGGCGCTGCAGCGAGCTGGCAGCCCACAAAAACAATCGCTCTGCTGACAGGGGTTCTGACCTGGCAGGATACTTCGCTTGCCACCTATACTGCCGAAAACCGTTATGACCAGCAATTTTACAACATATTGCGTCAACGCGGCGTTCCCAAGGATAACATCGTATTTCTCAAAGACAAAAAAGCAACACTGGCGGCAATAAACAAGTCTCTGCAGCAGCTTTTGGCCAGGAGTAACGCTGACTCGACATTTCTGTTTTACTATACCGGCCATGGCGATAATTCCGAAGATGGCTCAGAAACCTATTTTCTCAACTACGACTGCGATACGCAAAATTTTGACGCGACCAGTCTCAAATTATCGACGCTTGCCGAAACGATTAAACAAGGCTTTAAAGGGAAAAGGGCCATTCTGACTGCAGATTGCTGCTATTCTGGCAATCTGAACCGGGTTGCAGAAATACTGGGCAAAGCCGGAATCGAAACAATAGTGCTCAGCTCATCAACTGCCGCCAATGAATCAACCGGCGAATGGACTTTTACCAGGTCGCTTAATGAGATTCTGACCGGCACGCCACTTATGCAGTGCGACGAGCTCGAACTGACCGCCGCGTCGGCGGCTGATTACATAGCTTACAACATGGCCTGTGCCGAAATGCAGTTGGCGAACTACCGCCTGACACCAGGCTTTCCCGCTAAATTCGTTCTGACGAAGCTCGGCGCCAGCATTGGCAAAAACAAGCCACACCTCGGCAAATACATGATTTATAGAGAAGACGGCGTCGACTATAAGGTCAGAATCGTCGATCAGAAAGACAAGAAATGCAGAATTCACTTTCCTGAGCTTGAAGATGAGCCTGATATCTGGTGCGATTATTCCAAACTCAAGAATATCGCCTGGAAAACCTGGAATGTCGGCAGCAAAATAAAAGTTAAGTGGGAAAAGAAATGGTATCCCGCGCAAGTTCTCAAGCGCGAAGGCTTTTTTCACTACATTCGTTACGACGACCACGAAGACGTCTGGAACGAATGGGTCGCCTTCGACCGCATAAAAGACATAAGTGATCCGCAGGCTGAAGATTAACAGGCAGTTCTAGCTGTGCTGGCTGGCTTATCAGCGCTTTAAGATCTTCATCACAATGTCCGCCGAAAAGATAATCAAAGGGCATCTGCCGATCAGAAGACGAGTTTTGAGAGTAACATTTATGTCGCATCACAGTAAGGCCTGTCAATGAGGGCCCATTTTCTTTTGCGTGCGAAACTTCCATTTGGTGTGTAACCACTGAAAGCTCAAAAGCAGTTTTAAATTTGAAACTAGATGTCACAAAATGCAATCATGATCTGTCATATCAGAATTGGTATTGTTTTCAAATTGGCTTGAGGGGAGCAGAAACAGATGTTGAAAATGTCTGCGCGAAAAGGCTTTGCGATTCCGCTGACTATTGTCGCTGCAATTGTGGTTCTGGGCTTTGTTTTTTCAATGACCACATTAAACCAGGGCTTAAAAACACAGGTCTTTCAGACCAACAATCAGCAGCTTTCATTTATTATGGCCTATTCCGCCTACTCTCGCCTTGTGGCTAAAATCCATACTTTCAGCTGGGCCGAAAGGCCTTTTTTAAACGCACCCTACGTTGAAAACAGAGTTGCCCTGCAGGGAGGTTACTATGACCTTCTCGCCGAGGACACCTGGGGGAAAAACTTTCAGGCAGATATTTACATTCGCACTGAACTTGCCGGAATAAAAAAGCTTTATTACTGGCGAATCAAATTCAATGATGACATTCTCGATGTTTCGAATCGTATCATTGTCGAAGCATTTCTTAATGGCGACCCGAATGACTTCCCAACCACGGGTGGTCCCCGGCCTCTCGCCGGGAGAGTTAACAATGTTCTGGCTGAGCGTAAACAGAATCAGCAACCATCTGACCAGCTCGCCCATGAGATTTCCAAACTCAAGAGCGAAAAAGAGATTCTCAATAAGCTTGCAGGCAAAACACCTGAAGATTTTACGCAGAGTTACCCATCTGATCCCAATGATGAATTACCTGAAGACAAGCCTCTTGTCGGTTTTCCCATAATTCCGGCAATTACGACATTAGAATTACCGACCAACCTGGCTGGCAGTCCGTCAAACAATCCACAAGAGTTTCCCCAGATCAATACTGGTAACAGTGCGTCTACTGAATCTTTGAACAACCTTTCCAATCTAATTTTGCAGACTTCTAACGAGATGAATGAACTCAATCAGACCGGCTGGGACCAGATGCGTAATGAAGGCAGAGATCCGGCAGATCAAACCTGGCAGATATCTGATGAAAAAAAGAGTCAGGCTTACAATGCCATAGACAGTATGGTGAGCCTGTCTGCAGGTCTTCTTATAGATGCTCCCAGCGATGAGGCAAGAAAAGCCATCGAAGAAATGGTTTCGCAATCTGTTGCTGCTGGTCTGGGAAATATGGGAGACGTTTTGCAGCGCCATCTCGAACACCTGCGCGAATGGGGCGATGGCGTTATATCCGGCCTGTCGACATCTACGGAAGCTGAAAGAGTCGCAGCCGACTGGCTTGATCATTATAACAACCTGAAAGTAGAACAGGACCGGGTTAACGCGACGGCGTCGAGCATCAGCGGTTATGCAAAGTCAGACGAAATTGCCGGCGAAATTGCCAATACGCAAAGAATCGCTCGCGAAGCGGTCGAAGCTGCAAAAAAATATCTTGATATGGCTCGAGACAAAATCCAGGAACTCAGAGCAAAAGAAGCCGAAGAGCGCAGCCGGCAGAGAGAAGCCGAAGAAAATGCCAATTAGAACAAATTCAAAAAGAGCATTTACCCTGGTTGAAATAATGGTTGCGGCTAGCTTGCTAATGCTGGTTGGAACAGGAGCCATGCGTATTTTCAGCTCGGCCGGAAAAGCTCAGCAGCAGTATTCGCAACAGGTTATTCTGCAGATGGAAAGCCGCAAGGCCTTTGATTCACTTCTCTATCAACTACGAGAAGGAGTCTCCATTGTCAGACCCGTTCTCGGTGAAACACAGGATTTTCTGGTCTTTAAGGATCTGTTGAACCAGATTACTCTTGTTTATCTTGAGCCAAACCATCAGATGGCAAAAGAACTTAACCGAAAAGTGTACAAACTTGTTGCTTATCAGGCTGCCTACCCGGGTTTTGCTGCTGAAGCCAGGCAGACTGTTATAATGGATTCGGTGAGAAGAATTCGCTTTTCCTGTTTGTCGCCCTCGAGCATTCAGGTTAATGCTACGATCATCAGCAGTCGTGGCGAGTATCAGTTTATTGCCAATGTTGGACTGCTTAATGGCGGAGGGCTTGAATAGTGAATACTAGAAAAGCAAAAATGGCATTTACTCTGGTTGAAATCTGTGTTGGAGTTGCAATTGTTGCTATAATTGCGACTTTCTATGTCACGTTTATGAGCGGTGCTTCGAAAGAGTCCAAATTTACCGCCGATCATTTCAATGCTATCGTACTCTCGCAGAAGGTGGTTGAAGAACTTATCGAAGAGACCAGCATCAATCCGCATGGTTTCGCCACATTAGGGATTGATAACAACAAAAGCAACTTCCAGGAAGTCACCCGGGGCAGTTCGATTTTCTTTTCTTATATTGAAGACAGCACACCTCCCTGGGGTAAGATCGAACCGGGCAAAGATGGCATGATCAATGAAAAGATGCAGCCCTTGTATGAAAATGTAAACAAGTTCAAATTTGCAGTAAATGCGCAACGCCTTGCTGAAAAAGGTGATTACGAAGATCGCAACCTGATTCAGAGCACGGTCAACTTCAACTGGAGCGCTACGACTGGCAAAGGTGACTTTTCCAGCCAGGGAGTTTTCTTTTCTCCAGTTACCGCCAAGAAAGTTGATTTGAGCAAAGCAGTTGATGAAACCGGCATCGACAGGCGTATTCCTGCTGAAGTTTTTGGTTCGGCAAAAACGTTACCTGAATTAGCTTCGCAGATCGGCGAGAATGTCGAAACACTTCTGTCACTTGGCAGAATTTCACTTATAAGCAGAGATTTTCTTCACTCTGGTATGTTCAAAAGATTCAAGGCAAAAATTTGTGACATTGAATCGCAACTCTCAGCAACAAGCTCTTCAGACTTTGAACGCCAATACGAGCTGCGAAGACAGCTGGCAGAGACTCTTTATGAACTTTCGAAAAAGTGTTTTCATGTAGTCGCTTATCTACAAAAGCATTTTGATGAGCTTATGTTAAATGGAAAATTTAAAGATTCAATGGGCACCGGGTTCAATCCAATTTCTTTTCAACAGGATATGTTCTACTTCCGTATTATTTATGAATATTTTTGCGGTTATCTGGTTCAGGCAAGATACTATTATTATTCATTGCTACAACCCAAGCTTTCTGATTACAAAGGCATTAGAGTCCAGCAACAGGTTATTCAGAAGCTGATTGATATATACCGAATCCTGGCAATAATGCCATCACGCAGCACCGGTTTTCAGGAACACAAGAATTTTATTGCCCGCCTCAAGGAATGGTCAGAGGGCAGAAATCCCTATCTTTTCCGCATGCTTTCGTATGAACAGCTGTTATTGGAAGACCCTGGCAAATGGATGGAAAAATACCCCAATCTTGAAAGACTTAATCAGATAATCAATGTGAAAATGCCGGTGGTTCTGGATTTCATCAAAAGCAGCACTCAGGGTCTGGTTGTCGGCTTCAACTGATTTATGCCCGCCAGATTTGACGCCAGAATTTTGTCTGAGCTGTTTCACATAATTGTGAGACAACCCAGTTTGTTTGTGTTAAACCTTTTGAGATTTTTATTCACTAGTGTCACAGTTTTCAATTTCAAACTGTCTCGCTTATATCAGTAATATTTTTTGGGGGAGGGCTATATATGATTAAGAACCAGATTATTAAACTCATCGCCTGTTCAATTACAGTGTTCATGTTTCTTGTTCCATCGACAACAGCATTCTCTGAAAGCTCAGGAGTAATGATTGATCTTGAAGTAATGATGAGTAGTCCTGATGGGGACGTTGAAATTCTGCCGCCATTGGATCCAAACATGCCCAAAGATGAACGGACCATTCATAATCTCTACCGAAAACTTCTGGGCAGAGACCCTGACCCTGAAGGTCTGACAAACTGGTTGATACATCTGCGCAAGCATGGCGTGGCATCGGTTGAAAAGGCAATAAAGCGGTCTGACGAATTTGCTATCGGCGGAATGTACCGCGAACTTCTTGGCAGAAACCCTGATCGTGGTGGTATCGAAATGTGGTTGGCCGAGATAAGAAAAGGGAATCATAATCTTGATTCAGTTCGAGAATCGATTCTCAACTCGCGAGAATACCAGGAAAGAACCCCTTCTGATTCTCCATCTCAGCCAGATGAACAGATTGTCGAAGAACCAGGTTCAGAAACCGGCGACCAGCCGGGCCAGATTCCTGTAGATTCTGAAGAGACAGATCAAAGTGAAGTAATTGCCGACGAAGATGGCGAAAATGACGAATCTGAAGCTATATCTGAAGAAGCCCAGCAGGTGGCTCAAACCCAGTATGAGAAAATGCTTGCCGAAATTGGCATTCCAGACTTCACCAACAATAGAGATTATGACCCGGCAATTCGCGCCGGTCATGAAGTCCTGAAAAAGGACTGGATCAGTCCCTCGGTTTTTTCAAAATTCCTGTCAACTAAATACATTCCTAGTCTCCAGAAGAATCTAAAAAATGCTCAGAAAAAATACGAAAAACTGGTGGAAAAAAATAAAACCGATAAATTTCTTGGATTGGGTGATGACATCGAGAGTGCTGGAAAAAAAGTACAGGAAGCCAGGAAAAAGTTGGAATCAGCCTGCTCCGAATTGAGTGTGGCTTTGCAACAGGCAGATTCAGCCGCTAACATATTCCAGAGCAATCGAGCGCTCTACACAGTAAGGCTTGCCCGTCTTGAGCAAGAACTGAAGCGTCTTGGCGATCCTGACGACAGTTCAACCGCATCTGAGCGTCAGAGAATCATTGAAAGCATGATACCGATTCGCGAAAAAATCAAAGATTGTGAGCACAGATTGAGTAAGCATAAAATTCTGCGAGCTGTGTTCAAACAGTGAAATATTTGATTGAAACCGATAACAGCCCGTCGGGGTTTGCGTAAACTTTGAAATAAGAGGACAGGGATATTATAATATTCTGAAAATAATGCAGGCTTGAGATTTGAAATTGGAGATTTGCAATTTGGAATTTGTTGCTGAAACAACTCTCTCTCGGCCTCGACGATTAAAGTTGCACAGAGGGTTTTCATTACTTGAAATAATGATTGCCCTCGCAATTTTAACTCTTGGTTTGTTGCCAATTACCAATCTCATGTCACAGTCTCGAACCGCAATTACCAGATCAGAGCATGAAATGAAAGCGGTGATAATGTCTTCGACTTTGATGGGCGCATTTTTTCGTCTGGAAACAGAGGTTTTTGTTCGTATCCCATCAATTACCTTAAATGATGCACAGATGCGAAATTATGGCATCTCAGTGCCATCTGACGACTGGGTGAAACTTGAAGCTCAGGTTAAAGCAGTCAACCTTCCGAATTACCCGACAGACCGTTTTATCAACCCGTATGGCAGAGTCTTTGAAGTATCAATAACTGCAACGTCAAAACAGCCAGGCAATCGATTCTATGACAAGCCTATTACTCTTATAAAGGATTACCGCCAGGTAGACTAGCAGATAAACCATGACCAGAAAATTAAAAATGGCACAAAGCTTTAAACCAGGATTCAGTATGGTTGAAATGCTTGTTTCAGCGGCAGTCCTCACAATGGTAATCGTTTCTGTTATATTCTATTTAAGAAGTGGAGCCAATGAAGAGGCTCATCTTGATGCGCGTGCCATGGCCCTGCAAAATTACATTTCTCTCAGAACTCATCTGCGGCAGGATGTTCTTGAAGCATATAAAATAGAAGTTTTAACTGAAAATTCGGTTAAACTTCATCTGCTTGAGGTAGATGAGGATTTCAACGAAACCCGTAAAGAAGTTTCCTGGAGCAGCGAGGGCTCTAAAAAAGTTGTAAGAAGCGAAGCAGGAAAAAAACGGGTTTTTGATTTTTCAGACTCTATTTCTTCATCCGAAATGATTCACATCAGATTTGCCATGGATCAGTAAAGAATATGAATAGAAACGCGATAACCATGGTCGAGATTTGTGTGGTAGCTCTAATTACCGCACTTCTCGCTGGTGGCCTCTTTATGATGATTTCGAATACAGGAAAACAGAATCAATTGCTCGATCAGAGACTGCATTTTAATTCTTCGGCTCAGGTTCTGTTTGATGCGTTAAAAAACGACCTGCGCTCGTTAAAAAAAATCATTGTTGTTCCTGAGATGGTTGAGATTGCCAAGGTTACAGATTTTAACAGTGACGGGGAAGAGTTGCTGGAAACCGTCATATACAAAATCACAGATAGAACAGTTACCAGATCACAAGGGAGCAAACATAATTCATATCAGTTGATCAACGATGGCATGAAAAGGCTTGGACAGACAATGACAGGAACATTTAGCCTTGATAACCTGGAGAATTCTGATGATTACACTACCGGAACACTTCTGACCTGCTTTTCAGTTAAAGATAGTTCAGGCAGACCTGTCACGGGATTTGAGGCGACAATGTCTGTTGATATTCGCTGGTTGAATCAGCCTGTTGACTAGAGGAACCTATGATTTCATTTCATAAAATAATTGCAGAAAAACGCGGAATGGCCTTGTTTATGGTCATTGGCTTTCTGCTTTTTATAGGCATTATTGCTATTTATTTAAACTTTTTTTCAAAGCATCAGATGCAACAGACGCGCGACATTTCTAATGCCGAAATCTGTTATCGGGCCGCAGCATTTTCTGCCAGACAGACTTTGTCATATCTGCAGCGGGTGGCTGATTTTATCAACAGCAGTGATCCGTCAACAATGCCAAAACTGGCCAAAGCTTCTCCAGAAATCAAACAGTTTCTCAATGCTTTTTTTGATGGCAACGGCATTATGAAAAAAGATCCAGTTTCGCTTGAGCTTGTAATTAATCGCTCACCGTTAAAATTCTTTTTGAGTACTTATCCGGATTTACAGATAAGAGTAAAAATCAAATCTACCGCCATCAAACCACTGCACGAAAACCCATCAATCCCAGGATTAAAGCCGCTTTCAGAAGAATTAAGAGGACGCTTCATCATAACTGCCGAAGCGTCAATAAAAAATACCAGAAAAAAGGTAATTGCCCGCAACGAATTCAGATTTGCCAACCTTTCTCTACCTGTTGTCGGCCGCTTTTCTTTCATGGCAATGCGCGGAACTGGCAATCCCAATTTTTTAAACGCCGCTGTCGCTGGCTCAAACTGGCAGGATTGCCGCCTGCCGCCTGAACTGGGGCTTGATGGCAGCAAAAAATCATTGTTAATTCATGGTGGTCAGAATGTGGCAGACCTTGCCTCAATACTGGCCAACCCGGCAAATTTTCTTAACAAGCAGGGCTGGATTTTTCTAGGCACGCCTATTGCCGCAAACGGCAGTTACTGGACCTTGAATGCGGCGCCAGGAGCGCCTCCGCTGGGCGAAGGGTTTGCCCTCGGCAAAAACACGCCTTTTGCCTACTCTTTGCAGCAGGGTGGCGCGGCATTCGGAACTGCGTATAACCACCCCAGGCTTCCGGAGCCACTTGAAGTGTATCGAAAATATGAAGTGGTCATTTTTTTAACCGGTGCTTTTGCTGACAGTAAAACTCAGAAATTCCAGTATGCATTTAAAAATACTGCTGAACCTGTTGATTCATACAGTATTTTACAGCTTATGGGAACCAATTCATCTATTTCACCGAATCTGGTCTTTGGCAATGTTTACCGGCGCTATCTGATGATGAAGACGATTCGGCGCGTTAGAACAGCGCCGGGCCCTGATGAGTATGCGATCCTGCCCTATGTTACCTCTGCCGATTTTTCCCGCAATGATCTTGGTATTACCGGATTTTCACCACTGGTTGCCGACCTGATCAGAAACACCTGTGCAGGTCATAACGGTTACAGTACGGTCATGTCACAGGTAATCACAGCTCCTGCTAATGAAGCTGTTGCACAATGCCTTAATTCTACCACAAACAGTATCAGACCAAGTTTTCGCTCGGGAACCATAACGGGAATTGCTAAAGAAATCAGCTTTTCACCAACCAATCCTGGCCAGCTTCTATTAGACAGCAATTGCAGCATTTACCGCGACGACAGTCAGGAAGTTTATTCTGGTAATCTGGCTGATTCATTGCCAAACATTTCTCAGATTCTTATCAGCAGGGCATCCAGAGAGTTTGATTCCGATGCCGACCTGATTAAATACCTGAAAAAGCAGATTGGCGCTAAGAAACCGGTTACCGGTATTTTCAGGATAAAAGGTGATTTTAACTGGACTGATGATTTAAATTCTCTGGCCCTGGGCGGAATAGTCATAGTCGCTGATGGAAATGTCAGAATAAGTGCAGGAGTAAGTCCGCTGACCAGCCCCAATATTCCAGATGCAGCCCGGAATAATGTTGCAATCATCAGCCTGAATGGCAATTTACTGATAAGAACTTCTTCTCCGATTAATGCTGCATTGCTTGCCCCGCGCGGAAAACTGTCTTCTGACAGCAATGGCTTTACGGTAAAAGGCTTACTCGCGGTTGCCGAACTTGACCTGGCCAATCTTGACAATGGCGCTGCCAAAAGCATTACATACGAAAAATCTTTCGACTGGGCTGACTCGAACAGCTATCTGAATGGTTTCAGACTTTTGCTTGAAGAACAGCAGATGTTTTATTCAGTTAAACCGAACCCATGAAGTGTTCATCAACAGGTCTCAAGGAGGCAACTGTATGTTAAACCCTCGCGCAAAGCTTGCAAAAATCTGTATGATTTCTTTTTTGATGATTCTTTGGTTTGCTTATACAGTCCGGGCAGATCCTCCCAAAAATCTCAAAATGGAAATTGGCATTGGCAACATTGCTACGCTTACGGAGCAATTTCTCGCGCCAATGGTCGATCAGTCGCAGAAGGATGAAAACTGGACTTATGACTGGAAAACTGGCAGTGAAAGAAAACCAGAGTTTCCATCTGAAACAATACCTCAGGAATCCAATCCTCAGGCCGCTGCAAACCCAGCAGTAATTGAGTCCGCAACTGCCTGGACAAGTGTTCCCGAAACGGCTGAAAAAACAGCTGCTGCAGATCAGACAACTTTGCCACTGATTTTGTTTTCATTTGATGTTGCCGCTAACAAGGTTTGGCAAAACACCGGAATCAATCTTTCAAGAGGAGATCACATAAAAATAGAAGTCGTCGGCAGATGGTCGATGCATAAAGAAGAAAGATGGTGCGACGCGACCGGAATAGCTGGCGACCAGCCGCTCGGCGGCATGCAGCTTCCAGGCCATCCAAATCCGATCTGCCCTTTGCCCCTTTACCGGGCCGGAGCACTGGCTGGCAGAGTCGGTGAAGGCAGACCATTCTACGCTGGCGCTGGTGGTGAATTTACTGCGAACGACGATGGCGAACTGCAGTTTATGCCTAACGATGTCTATGATGGTGTACAAGAGGGTCAGCCCTGTAAATACTGCGATGACCCGGAAGGCCATCTGTGGAATAATCAGGGTGCTTTAAAGGTTGCTGTCACAACTTATTGAAAGATATTGTCGAGTATTTAGCGCTGGTATGATCGCAAAAGGAGTGAACTATGCAACTGATTAAACAATTCAGATTTTTATTATTTATGTTGATTCTGCTGATTTCTTCAAGCTCTTCGGTATTTGCCAGGGACCTGGTTCAGGAAGCAGAAGCAATTTTACAATCCCGACAAGATGTCGTGGAATCGGTTGAAAAGAGCTTTGGCCAACTCAAAACACCATTTGATATTCTGGAAAAATGGCTGCAATTCACTGATGAAAAAAGCGAATTTGTCAATAAAGCCAGATCAGTTCTTAACGATCTTACCCCCGAATTTATTCTGGCTTTAAGGCCCGACATAAGGCAGAGCGTAAAAGACTCGACCGGGGTCACCCAACCACTGGAAGTTTTGCAGACCTGGTTGAAGTGGAACAAAACAGAAGATTCAAGTTTTGTAACCATGGCAGAATATGCGGTCAGAAAGTCCAGTTCGACCAGTTCTGAGAACGATTCAGATGACCAGGAAGTTGATGTTGACACCGTTGAAGATATACCAGAAAGCCCTGTCAATGAGGAAGAGCAAAGCGAGGCCGGTGCGAGCGTTATTGGGCTGGAGCAGATGTTTAACAGCTTTGCCATAAAAGATCTGCCCAGACCTGCCAAAGATAGCGGCTGGGGAATTCACTGGTTTCCGACACTTGGCTCTTCAAAAGAAGTGGTTGATAAATATCTGGCCGAGTGTGAAAAAATGGGGATCCGCTGGATTGTTTTTTTGAATGTTGCAGAACAGATCAGCGAAGCAAACGACTACCTTATCGATGAAATGAAAAAGAAAAATATGATGCCGGTTTTGCGGCTGTATTCACTTACTGTGCCCCTCGACTGGGAAAAAGTCGCGCAGGTAGTCAGACACAACGTTAAAAAAGGCGTCTTTTATTTTCAGATTTATAACGAACCCAACCTCAAATGTGAATGGCCAAATGGCGTTATTGACCTGCCGGCTTTTGTTGATCTGTGGCTACAGGGCGCAAAAGTCATTCTTGATGCCGGTGGATTTCCGGCTTTTGCGCCACTTTGCGGAGCCGGCGAGGACGGCCGATCTGACCTTGAGTTCTTAAATGCATGCCTGGATCTGCTTGAGCAGAAATCAGAGCTCAAGATTCTGGAAAGCTGCTGGATTTCAATACATAATCAAACCTGGCAGCCGGTCGATTATGTTGAAGATGCAAACGGTTTCAAAAAATTTCAGTTTTATAACCGCATTATAAGCAAGCGTCTTGGCCAATCCCGGCCCATTATTGCTACTGAAGGTGGTTTTCAGACAGGTGGCAACAAACAGATGTATGACCGCCACATGCGCTACAATATCGATTACTACAATTACATGCTTAAGGCCGAGCCTTACTACTTTGCTCAGTGCAACTGGATTATTGGCAATGATGTTGGCGGCGGCGATAAGGGCATGTGGGAAGATGCCACCTGGTTTACTCCCGATGGGCCCCTGCCGATTGTTGCAGCACTGAAAAAAATGGAGAAAAAGCCAAGAGCCAGATAAATTTTCGTAGATTCAGAGGCTTTCCTATAAGCCTCTTTTTTTTGCCTTTTCAATCCGTTAATAGTTTACCGTTCCCCAAAGACACCAGCATTAAGCCTGCCCTTCGGCAAAGAATGTGTCTTAAAGCTGCCATTTATAAAAATGTTACAAGGGCGCAGACAGGCTTCATTGACGGTGGGCGGTAATAAATGTTTACCGGTCAAGGAGCCCGCTTTGGTGGGTTATTATGATTTGCCGGTCGTGGGTTTTTATGCAACTGTC
>PGYB01000014.1 GCA_002839445.1 Candidatus Riflebacteria bacterium HGW-Riflebacteria-1 | reverse complement strand
GAGCACTTATTGCCGGTACGGTAACCCATACCAGCACGACGGCGGCCTTTAAACCAGCAATCCTGCTCAAAAATTCGACAACCTATGTTGCCAACATTACCGTCGGGGTCAAAGATCTGGCGGGCAATGCCATGGCATCAGCCAAGACCTGGAGTTTCGTAACCGGCGCGGCGCCAGATATTGTCGCACCGACTGTGACCTCTACCGACCCGTTTAATACGGCTGTCGACTTGGCTGTCAGCAAAAGTATCACTGCATCTTTCAGCGAAAGCATGAACTCGGCAACGATTACCACAGCAAATTTTACGTTGAGAAAGTTTGGCGGAGCGCTTATTGACGGCACGGTAACCTATGATTCAACTGCTAAGGCTGCAACATTCAAACCAGCAAGTTCTCTCGCATACTCGACAACCTATGTTGCCGAAATAAACACAGCAGTTGAAGATCTTGCCGGCAACGAACTGGGCGTAGTGAAATCGTGGAGCTTCACCACTGGTGCGGCTCCCGATACCACCGCGCCGCAGGTGACTTCGGTTTACCCGGTTAACGGAGCGAAGGACATCGGCTGTAAAGAAGCTATAACAGCCACTTTCGACGAAGAGATGGACTCCGCAACCATTTTTCAAACGACCCCCAAAGTTACCGTTACACTAACCGGCCCGGGCTTAACGCCGGTTGCCGGCGTCGTAACCTATGTTGACAAAATTGCAAAATTTACACCGGGCAGCGATCTTGCTGACAATACATTATTTACAGCGACAATTGACACTCAGGCCAAAGACCTGGCCGGCAACGCACTGGCAAGCTCCAAAGTCTGGTCTTTTACGACAGGTCAGTCAGAACCGGTTCTGGGCAGGTCAAGTTCTTTTGCCCTGATGGCCTCGACAGCAATTTCTGGCGTAGCTGGCAGTGAGATCAATGGCGATGTCGGCATAAGTCCTAACGGCCGGGGTTCGGTAACTCTCATAGAGGCTGAAATTAACGGAACCATATATTCGGCGGCAGACCAGGAAATACTGGACGCCATAGCAGACTTGAAGATAGCTTATGATACGGCAAAGGCCAAAGCGACCAACGTCGAAACATTGGCAACAAAGGATCTTGGCGGCAAAACCTTTTATCCCGGCCTCTATAAAACCGGTGACTCGTTTGATATTACCTCAGGCGATCTGACTCTTGATGCCCGCGGCAATGCAAACTCTGTCTTCATCTTTCAGATGCCTACGACACTCACCGTGGCGGTCGGTCGGAAGGTTATCCTGATCAACAATGCCAAGGCCAGCAACATTTACTGGCAGGTCGGCAGTTCGGCAACACTCAACACAACCACTGTTTTTAAGGGCAACATAATGGCCAATGTTTCGATAACGGTCAACGGTGGTTCAAACGTAGAAGGAAGATTGCTGGCCGCAGCTGGTACAGACGGCTCCGGCGCAGTCGTCTTCAACACAAGTATAATCAATATACCAGCCCCATAGAATGCCAGCAATTCGAGGTCAAAGAAGAGAAAACCGCAGATAACACTTATTGATACTGATTTTTCGAGTGGTTTAAGCAGTATCACAATGTGGATTCTGCGACTTCGCCTGACGGCTCGCACAGAATGACACAAAAGGGCACAACCGTCATCCTGCGCGAAGTCGCAGGATCTCACAGAACAAGAATTGCCCGAGCGATTTCACCTCGGGTTGGCAAAGTGTTTAATTCTCACCGAAAATTTCGGATAGAATGCTTAGGAAAGTTTTTTTACGAGACGGACCTGGTTGCCTTTGCCGATGTAGGTGATTTCGTCGAACTGCAAGGTTGCCAGCATAACACCGCGGCCATGCGATGCCAGAAGGTTTTCGGGATTGGCCGGGTCAGGAATGCTTTGCCAGTCGAAGCCGGGTCCTTGATCGGTAATCAGCCATTCACAGCGGTCTTCGCTCAGCTGGTATTCCAGGTCAACCTCGCGACTGGCATATAATGGGTTCAGGTAGCGCTCTTGCAAAAAGCTTTTCCAGGTCTGAGTCTCGCTTTCCATGGCCGCGGATTTTTCTTCGTAGGAAATTTCGAGACTGCCATGTTCAATTGAGTTGGTAAGCATTTCGAAAAGGCCGAGATGCACGCCAATACGATCATCCGGCGCAATAACCTGCTCGGTTTCCAGCATCAGGCGATCGACGATTTTGCTGACCAAACCAAGATCAATGCCTATTTTCATGCCAAGAGTCATGCTATAGATCATGCCAAGCACTTCCCTGGCCTTCGTTCGACCGGCAATTATCGCGGCATATTTGTCGAGCAGTTCAATCAGTTTTTTACCCAGAGCGGGCTTTACCAGATAGTCATTAGCTTTCAATCGTAGCGCCTGCAAAATGAATTCAGGAGAATCAAGAGTCGAAATAATAATGAACAAAGAATTGGCATCTATGTTTCGTATTTTTTCAAGCATTTCAAGGCCAGTCATGATTGGCATGTTTATATCAGAGAAAACCAGTTCAGGCTGAAACTCTTTAAAGAGTTTCAGGCCCTGTGCGCCATCAGGAGCGCTTAAGGTTTCGTAACCGGCGCGCTGCACCGTTTTTTCCATCATGCCTCTAATTCCGGCATCATCTTCGACAATTAATACTTTCAACTGTTTACCCCCCCATGTTCGCTTGCAGTCTTAGGGTCCGACACCTGATGAGGAATAGACACGGTGATGATAGTGCCGGTTTCAGGACTGGTTGTAAAGCTGATGTCGCCGCCGAGAGTTCGCGCAGCCAGTCGGGCCGAATATCCGCCCAGCCCGGTGCCTTTTTTCTTTCCGTGCGTCACATAGCGTTCCAGAAATCGCGCTCTTATTTCTTCGGGAATGACGCCCGGGTTGCAAATTTCAATCAGATAAGGATTTTGCTCAGACAGATAAATAGCTACCTTTTCACCGGCAGATGATGCTTCAATGGCGTTTTTTACCAAATTTGCCACTATCGCCGACAGCAAATTCTCTTCGCTGCGTATCAGGTATGAGTCCGAAGAGCCTGAGCTATGGTTCTTTAGAATAACCTGGCACTCAACCGAATTTGCTTTTGCCAGGCTTGCAAACTCAGCGCAGACCTGGTGAACAAGCTTTTCCACATCGACAGCAACAGGCCTGACCTTGTATTGACCTCTTTCCATTTTAAACAGGTCGAGAGAACGATCAATCATGTTGAGCATCTTTAAAGCGGCATCATTAAGGACTTTGAGAAAACCCAGCTGATCGGCATTCAGATTTTTATCGTGCCCCATGTAGTCGGAGGCTCCCATGAACACGGTCAGCGGACCTTTTAAATCGTGCCGGGCAATCTGCTCAATCTGTTCGAGCAGACTGATATTTGTCTGAAGATGCTTATTCTGCAACTGTAACTCACGATTAGCAGCAGAGAGCGCCAGATGAGTCTTTACCCTGGCCAGAACTATTCTGGGACTGATGGGTTTGCTGATGTAATCAACTCCCCCGACTGCGAACCCGGTGGCCTCATCAACAACTTCAGATTGTGAAGAAACAAAAATTACGGGAACCGCGCTTGTCAGAGGGTCTGCCTTAATCTGACGGCACACTTCGAAACCGTTCATATCGGGCATAACTACATCGAGCAGAATCAGATCGGGTAGCGAAGCGGAAAGCATGACTTCCAGAGCTCTTTTGCCGCTCTTAACTGCCATGACAGAGTATTCTGGCAACAAAATACTCGAAATAATTTCAAGATTCGCGGCAACGTCGTCAACGATCAAAATCGTTTCTTTGCGATCATTATCCATACTTTCCTCCATTAGAACACCCTGTTGGTCGGATTATGTTTTGCCCGAGGCGATGTCATAGAATTTGCTTTCCAGCTCAATAAAAGCATCAACAAGATCGGGGTCGAAATGCTTGCCACGACCTTCAAGAATAATTGCTACTGCCTTTTCATGAGAAAATGCATCCTTATACACCCGCTTGCTGGTGAGTGCATCATAGACATCACTAATGGCCATCAGTCGGCCAGATAACGGAATTCCTTCTCCCAGCAATCCCATGGGATAGCCTGAACCGTCCCATTTTTCGTGATGAGAAATGGCTATTTCACGGCCAATCTGCAAAAACGAAGAAACATTTTCGAGGTTTATCTCATTTATACTTCTGTTGATGGTGTCCCGACCTATAGTGGTATGTGTTTTCATGATGGTAAACTCATCCGGTGTCAGCGCACCGGGCTTGAGCAGTATGGAATCACGTATGCCGATTTTACCAACATCGTGCAGCGGTGCTGATTTATAAAGCAACTCAATTGTCTCGTCGTCAAGATGCCTGGAATACCTGGGATTTTTCTTCACATGCCTCGCCAGAAGCCTTATGTAATGCTGGGTTCTCTTAATATGGTCACCGGTTTCAGTATCACGGGTTTCGGCCAGAGAGGTAATTGCAAGAATTGCCACATCTCTTGTTTGCATCAGCTCAAGAGTTCTTTCTGCTACCTTTCTTTCCAGAACGCGGTTTTGATTGTATAGAGCAAGGTGGGTTTTTACGCGTGCCCGAACGATCGGCGGGCTGACCGGTTTGCTTATGTAATCGACTCCTCCCACAGAAAACCCCATTGTTTCATCGATCATATCTGTCTGGGTAGAGACAAAAATTACGGGAACAGCCTTGCACACGGGATCTACTTTAAGCCTGCGACAAGTCTCGAAACCGTCCATTTCCGGCATTATGACATCAAGCAGAATGAGGGATGGCAATGGAGACATACATGCTATTTCCAAAGCCTTTTTGCCGCTCCTGGCCACCTTAAGATCATAATCTGCCGACAAGATATTCGACATGATTTCAAGATTTCCGGCAACATCATCAACGACAAGAATCGTCTCTTTTTGAGCAATCGTCATACTTTCCCCTCAACTTTCAATTTTGCTTCTATTGAAGCAAGCATCTGTAGCGCCTGTTCAAACTCAAACTGCCCGATTGCGCGTTCCATGCCTTTAAAATCAACCGTACAATCATCCGGTAATGCAAAGCCATCAACCAGTTCTTCAAATCCATGGCGCGCCAGAGGACTATTGGCGAGTAATTGCTGCTTTATTTCTCCGAGAAGTTCAAGAGCCCGTGATAACATCATTGACTTAGGAGCAGGACAAGCTTCTGGGGGCACAGTCATAGATTCTATTGCAACTGAAAATTCTTTAAAGGCAGTCTTGAATACTTCAAATAAACGGCCTGCCTCTTTCCATTCCATACCAATCAGAGCCATTTCAAAGGCCACAGAAGCCTGGTAAACATCCGTGAGGGAAAGATTGCCGGCAAGTCCTTTAATTGTGTGAATACCAGTTCTCGCCCTCTGGAAATCATTTTTGGCAAGAGCCTGCTCGATCGTTTCGATTTCAGTCTTCTGGCTGATCGGGAATTCCCTGAGAAGCCTCAAATAAGTCTCGAAATTGCCGGCAACTCTTTCCAGCCCTTCCTTAAAATTCACCCCGGGTAGCGATGGGAGAACTCTCTGGCCATTTCTAAGTTTATCAGCAACCATTTCCTTCATTGTCATACCAGGCCTGGCCCAGTGATAGAGAGTTCGAAACAGATTTCGAGGAATAATTGGCTTGGAAATATGGTCATTCATTCCTGCCGTGGCTACTTTTTCGCGCTCTTCTGCCATGGCATGCGCGGTCATGGCAATAATCGGAATTCTGGCATAACTGGGCAACTGGCGAATTAGCCGGGTGGCCTCATAACCATCCATTTCAGGCATCTGAATGTCCATCAAGATGGCATCAATTGACGGGTCTCCTGATTCACTGGCCAACAATTCAACAGCTTCCCGGCCATTGCCGGCTAATCTCACTTCAATACCGACACTGCTGAGAAGTTCAGTGGCAATCTGCTGATTCATGGCATTGTCTTCGACAAGAAGCACTTTGAGACCGGCAAATTGAAGTTCATCAGAACTACCGGATATGATTTCTTCTGAATTATGCGACAAAGGTGCGAAGATGTTTATAATGGCATTGGTAAGTGACGATGAGTTAATGGGGCTTAGCAGAAATTCAGAAACTTTAAAGCTGGAGACCCTCTCGCGTAGAGACTCTTCAAGAGGATCAGTTACCAGAATAAACCTGGCTTCGCCTTTCTTGGCAAAAAGCTGCTGGAGTCGCTGAAAGAGAGTGATAACTCCACCTTCTATGCCCTGGCTGTCAACAAGAATAAGGTCATAAGCTTCGTCCTTGCATTTGCTCTCAACGGCAACAAGTGCCTCCAGAGCTGAATCTACCACATCAATTGTGAACTGAGCTTTTGCGGAGAAATTGCGGAACCATGACTGCATCGCTGGATTTGTTTCCAGGACTAGCATCCGCAGATGCTGAAGAGTGACAGGAAACATGCCTTCGGATCTGGTAATTTCATTAAACCTGTAAATTGATGTGAAATCAACTTTTGTGCCCTTACCAAACTCGCTTGTTATGCTGATCCCACCAGACATCAATTCAATAAGACTTTTGCTGATGGTCAGACCAAGGCCAGTACCTCCGAATTTTCTGGTTGTTGAGAGATCCGCCTGCGTAAAGGGTCGAAAAAGGCCGGCAACCTGATCCGGGGTCATGCCAATGCCGGTGTCGCGCACAACAAAATGAAGTTCAATGGTATTATCGCTGAGCTTTCGGTGCGACAAGCCTAACTCGATTTCACCCTGGCGGGTAAACTTGACAGCATTACTCACCAGGTTGGTGAGAACCTGAGACAGCCGCATGGGATCTCCAATCAGTGGCTTTGGTACATCAGCAGGGATGCTAAGAACAATTTTAAGGTTCTTTTCCAAGGTTAACGGTTCAACTATGGCAACAAGGTTGGTTATTACTTCATCGAGTTGAAATTCGATTGATTCCATCTTGAGCTTGCCAGCCTCGATCTTCGAGAAATCCAGAATATCGTTGATGATGCCTAGCAGATTTAACCCGGAAAGGTGAATTTTTTTCAGATAATCTATCTGTTTTGGGTTTAGCTCGGTTTTCAAGGCAAGTCCGGCGAATCCGATGATTGCGCTCAGTGGAGTCCGGATTTCGTGACTGACGTTGGCGACAAAGTCGCTCTTGGCCCGGCTTGCTTGCTCAGCGGCTTCACGAGCTTCTTCCAGCTCGGAATTTTTTTCCTTTAAGACCCGGTCGAGGCGCTTGCTCTCTGAAATATCTCGCGCAGAAGCGATGACGCCCTGCAGCCTGCGATCCCTGTCGTAAAAAGTTGAAGCATTGAATGAAACCTCGGTTTCCAGGCCATCCCGGCCGCGTGCTATCAACTCGTAGTTGGTGATGGTATTCTTGCTCAACGCCATTTTAATACCCATTTCGGCACAATCAGGATCAGTAAAATAATTTTTGAAAGGTGCGCCGATAAGTTCATCCCGGGTGCAACCAGTCAGTTTACCCATCTGCTTGTTGGCATCGGTGATAATGCCAGCCAGATCTGTAGTAATAAGGGCATCAACGTTTGACTCAAACAGGGAGCGCGTGTAGAACTGGTTATCGCGCAGTCTCTGCGACAACAATTTCTGGTCGGCCTCGATCTGCTTGCGCGCGGTGTTATCAGTGCCGATCAACAGATAACCGATAATCTCACCATGAGCGTCGCGCAGTGCCGTTACTGATACCACCGCCGGAAAGCGGCTGCCATCTTTACGAATATAGGTAAGCTCATAAATGTCTTCAATCCCGCGCGAGGCCTTGAAAACGAGTGCCTCGAAACCCGCGGTAATTGTTGTCCCAAGTTCCGCGCTTAAAGATCGCGCGCGCATTATAACTTCCTGCGGGTCAGAAATGTCGGCAGGAGTAATCTTGTTCATGACTTCGGCAGCGGTGTATCCCAGCATGCGTTCGGCACCGACATTAAAAATCTGGATAACTCCCTTTTCGTCGGTAGCGATGCTTGAAAAATTGGCGCTGTTAAAAATAGCATCCTGTAAGGCTCCAGCTTCCTGCAAAGCGTCTTCTGCCCGTTTACGCGCGGTATTATCGGTACCTATCAATAAATAGCCGATAATCTCGCCCTTAGCATCGCGCAGCGCAGTTACCGAGACGACTGCCGGAAACCTGCTACCATCTTTTCTAATATAGGTAAGCTCATAGATGTCCTCAATGCCACGAGAGGCCTTGAAAACGAGCGCCTCGAAACCGGGAGTAATATTGGAATCCAGTTCCAGACTCAATTCTTTAGCTCGCGAAATAAGTTCCTGCGGGTCGGAAATGTCGGCAGGCGTTATCTTGTTGGTGACTTCGGCGGCGGTGTAACCAAGCATGCGCTCAGCTCCGACGTTGAAAATCTGAATTACACCTTTTTCGTCAGTGGCGATACTGGAAAAATTGGCGCTGTTAAATATCGCGTCCTGCAAGGGGACGGTTATCAGCAGGGTTTTTCTGCTCTCAATTTCGATTTCTTCTTTTTCAATCTGAGCTTTCTCATTTTCGCGAGACAGAACGGCTGCTTCAGCCATTTCATTATTCATGTTTCACCCTTTACAACAAATTGACAAATAGCAAAGTTTCACTCAGACAAAAGTGAAACTCCCGGCAGAAACGGATGACTTCAAAACCTCTATTTCCTCTGAGTTTGGTTTATATAGATTCAATCTAACCTGAACGACAATTGAGAAAAATCCTCAATAATCACCGACAAAATAGTTATTTGTAACGAGCTGGCAGAAAATACTTTTTGTTTGTCATTTTGCTGCAAAAATTCTAATATAGATACAAATTACCGTCTCCATATAGAAAGGAAATGACAATGATATCACCAGCTCAGAATCCACTGATGGCACGCAGCGGACTGCCCCTGTTCGAAAAGATCAGCGCAGAGCACGTTGTTCCGGCCATGGATGCCACACTCGCCGAAATCGAAACTCGTCTTAAAGAAATAGAAGCCAGCATTGTACCGACCTGGGACGGTCTATGCAAACCACTTGAAGATCTCGACACACCCTTTGAATACACCTGGGGCGTGGTTAACCATCTGATCAGTGTCAAGAATTCAGATGATCTGCGCAAAGCTCATCAGGAAGTCATGCCAAAAGTCATCAACTTCAGTCTGCGCATGTCACAGAGCAAGCCGATTTATGAAGGCCTGAAAAAGCTCCGTGCCAGCGCCGAGTATGCAACGCTTAACGCTGCACGGCAGCGAATAATTGAAAAGAAAATCAAGGCTGCAGAACACGCCGGTGTTGGTCTTGAAGGCGCTGCAAAAGAGCGCTTCAACGAGATCGCCAACCGCATTTCAAAGATAGGCACCGATTTTTCGAACAACGTGCTCGACGCTACCAAGGCTTACGAGCTCATAGTCACGAACAAAGCCGACACCGAAGGCTGGCCGAACAACCTCAAACAGCTGGCCGCACAGTCATGGGCCAAGGAAAAGGGCGAGAAGGGCCAGAAAGCCGACTCCGAAAACGGACCCTGGCGCATAACACTTGATTATCCGAGCTCAGGGCCATTCGTGCAGCACAGTCGCAACCGCGAGCATCGCCGCGAAGTATATCATCAGACGGTAACCCGCGCTTCCAGCGGAAATTTTGACAACTCCGGGATTATTGAAGAACTGCTCAGACTGCGGCGCGAGCAAGCACAGATTCTTGGTTTCAAGACCTTTGCCGAGCTCAGCCTTGACAACAAAATGGCGCCAGATGTTGCTGCCGTCGAGAAAATGTTTTCTGAACTTGAAGCAGCGGCACGGTCTTTCGCCGAAAAAGAGCTGAAAGATCTGCAGAAAATCGCAGCAGAATCTGGGCAGACCGACCAGTTGCGCCACTGGGATACGCCGTTCTGGGCAGAGCGACTTCGCGAAAAGCTCTATGACTTCACTGACGACCAGTTGCGCCCGTATTTTCCGCTGCCACGCGTTCTTGACGGCCTTTTCAGCCTGGCTGAGCGGATTTTTGGCATAAGCATCACAAAGTCCAACGACAAAAACGTGCCCAGATGGCACGAAGAAGTCGATTTTTTCGATATCAAAGACGATAAGGGCAAAATGCTCGCGCATTTTTATCTCGACCCCTATTCGCGACCAGCTGAAAAGCGCGGTGGCGCCTGGATGAACGAATGTTTCGGCCGACGCATTATTGACGGCGCGGTCAGACTGCCGGTTATCTACCTGGTCTGTAATGGCACGCCGCCGGTCGAAGGTAAGCCCTCTCTGATGAGCTTTAACGAAGTCAGCACGCTGTTTCATGAGTTTGGGCACGGCATTCAGGGGATGTTGACCGTTATCGACGAAGCTGAAGCAGCTGGTATCAACGGCGTCGAGTGGGATGCAGTCGAACTCGCCAGCCAGTTCATGGAGAACTGGTGTTACAACAGGCCAACCCTGCTGGGCATGGCGCGCCATTATGAAACTGGCGAGAACCTGCCAGAAGACCTGTTTGAGAAAATAAAGGCTTCAAAGAATTTCAGAGCCGGCTCAGTAATGTTGCGCCAGATCGAGTTCGGCAGGATAGATATCCATCTACACCATTACTTCGACCTGAACGGCAAAGAAACACCGTTTGAAGCCGCCCGGCGCATTGCAACCCAGACTTCGGTCATGCCGCCATACGAGCACGAAAGATTTCTCTGCAGCTTCTCGCATATTTTTGCCGGCGGCTACGCGGCAGGTTATTACAGCTATAAATGGGCTGAGGTTCTCAGTTCTGATGCCTTTGCCGCCTTTGAAGAAGCCGGGTTTGACAACGAAAACGCTATTCGCGAACTGGGGCGCAAATACCGCGACACAGTTCTCGCTCTTGGCGGCAGCAAGCACCCTACCGAAGTTTACAGAATGTTTCGTGGGCGTGATGCCACAACCGCAGCGCTTCTGAGACACTCTGGCCTTGCCAGCTGATCAAGCGACGACGCGGCAGACAACTGCCGCGTCGTTTTAACAAATTCTCAAAGAGAAGAACCTGAAATAGATGTTTTTTCCGCTGCATGACCAGAATAACGCTCCGGTTAAGATCGTTCCGATAATCAGCTATGTAATTATCGGACTGTGTTTTCTTGTACAGCTACACCAGATGTCGCTCGGCTTCTCACAAGACAGCAATGTGAGAGCGACACATTTTGTCCACAGGCACGGCATGGTGCCTAAAGTGTTTTTTTCAGGAAACCCTGACTATCAAATAGGCCCGGTATCTCTGCATATGACCGAAGAAGATCTCAGCAAAGCAGAAGAGTCGCCAATCGGCACGCCTGAGCGCTCAACCCGCGATCTTCTTCTGCTTCATTCATCGCGCCTGTGGGTATGGCTGATGCCTCTTTCGTGCGTATTTATACATGCTGGAATGATGCATCTGCTGACCAACATCTGGTTCTTCTGGATATTCTCAGACAACGTAGAAGAGCGCTTTGGAGCGCCTCTTTTCCTGGTGTTTTATCTGGCAACCGGCATATTTTCGAGCCTGGTGCATGCCTATCTTAATTCCGGGTCGCACATACCCCTGGTCGGCGCCAGCGGAGCAGTCAGTGCGGTCATGGGTGCCTACATCGTTCTTTTTCCGCGACACCGAGTAACCAGCTATTTTTGCCCGGTCTGGTTTTTTATCAGGCGTCTGGATGTGCCGGCGGTGCTGGTGCTCGGCCTGTATCTGGTACTCAATCTTCTGTCGATGACCAAAACAGGCGCAATGAGCGCTAATGTCGCGTTTGATGCTCACATTGGCGGATTTGTTGCCGGCTTCGTATTTGCGCACCTGCACAAAAACATTCTCGGCTCAGGCCAGACGCTGCCCATTTCCCAGAAGTAAAAGCTGCAGACGGCCGTCAGCGAGATTTTCCGATGCAAACCAGAGTATATATGCACAGCGTCGAAAACACGATCGGCGCCAGACACATGTCTGAAATAAAGCTGACAGCGAAGATGAGCATACCGCCAATGTATGGCGGCAGAGTTCCGCTGACAAGATTGACAATCTCGACCGAAGTGCCGGTAACAAGCTGAATAATGAAGGTCGAGAAAATAAACAGGGTCGCCAGCTTGACCTTGTCACGCAGAAACATCGATTCAGCGGTCACAAAAGCGTCACGACCCGGTTCAAGAATGGCGGCCGTTTCAACCAGAAGATACTTGAAGTATGCCGAAGCAAAGACGGCAATCAGCAACAGCATTGCCAGGAGATTCGCGAGGTCAGAAACAATTGTATAATTACCGGTGACCCTGCCCGCTGTTAAAATCGTGCCACTCATAAGCAGGGCGAGAAACAACCACAAACCAAGCAACAGGTGCTTTTTCAGCGAACTCGAAAAGACATTCAGATAAAGCTCTCCAGCCTTTTCGCGAACCCTTTCCTTGTTGTACTCTCGGCCGTGAATGCCGTCGTCTACCATCAGAGCGACATTGATCTTCCATTCGACTATTATGCCAAGTGTTTTATAGGCAAGATACGGCAAAAAAATCAGAGCGAAAAGACCTGCAACAATCTGGCTAAGAGCTGAAAACACGCCAAAAACAAAAGCCAGTGCGAAACACATTGCCACCCAGCGCCCGAACTGCAGCAGAGTATAAATAGAAAACGTGGCAACGTGCTTCTGGTAAAGACGCATCGCAACATCAAAAAACTCGCTGACAGAGGCGGTTTCATCAGGCAGCATGGAAAAGCCATGTTGGGGAATATAAGAGCAGATGTTCGCATCGACCCGGCCAATTTCTGCCATCAGCAATGAAGCCGACCGGGAATCAAGATGCGCGCGATTGCTGTAGACCTCAAACGCCAGAAAGGTTAACACCGCTTCGCGGCGAGCCATCAGACTTTGCTGTTCTATTTTTAACAGCTCCTGCTCTGATTTCTGGCGCGCCTCTTCAGAAAGGCTGCCGTCTGAATTCTCAAGTCCGGCAGTTTTTATGAGCTCGGCAATATGCAGAATTTCTGCTTCAATTGCGGTTATGGATTCGAGAGTTCTGTCATCGGCAATTTTGTGCTGCAAACACTTTTGCCCAAGCTGCAAAAGAGACTGCTTTTCTGCCTGCGGATTGCGCGCCAGGGCCTTGCGCTCTGAATCTTTGATGACTTCGCCACCAACCGAGCGCAGCATGCTCAAAACACCGGCAAAAACCTTATCAAGACCGTTCTCGAAAAACTTGTCTTTTCCCTTTTCGAGCTCAATCTGTTTCTTTACGCTCTGCAGAAGAATCACCGCGCCACTCACCCGCCCATCTGCGTAATCATGCAAAATCTCGAATGCGCTGTCGCGAACGCGCGGATTATGGTCGTGCAGCATCTTTTCGAGCATGGGCACCAGAATCGGCTCGCGCAGCTGTGAGATGACATACAGGGCGCTTCTCTTGAATGATTCCCGGCCTTTGCCCAGCATTATTCTCAGCTCAGGAATTATTTCTACACGATTCAGTCGATAGAGGGCGAGCAAGGCGTTAGCGACTACCCGGCTGTATTTGTCTTTCAAAAGAGGCAACAGGCAATCAAGCGAAGCGCCGGCAGGCAGAGACGCGGCCACTGCTTCAACAGCGTTTGCCCGCACTCTGTCGTCTGCGTGCGAAAGCAGCTGGGAACATCGGTCAAAGGCGCTGGAAAGCTTTCTTTCGCGCACTATTGTCAACATCATCGAGAGCAGAAAGGTATCCTGTTCGCGGCAGAAGGCTTCATAGAAAGCATCACTCAGACCTGTCGCGTCAGCACTTATCTTGCTGAGCGCGATATAGCGGCGGGCCGCTTCTTCGCTGTTGAGAAGCTTAATTACATCATCTTCAGAGGCTTCTTCTACATGCGCTTCAGGCATGCCGGCGGCAAATTCGTCTTGTGACTGGCTCTGTTTGAGCTTTTCAAGCACGACGACCGCGGCGGGGTTGCCTTCTCTGCTTTCGGCAACAATGTATTCGAACGCGCGCTTGCGGATCTCGGGCTCGGAATCGCCGAGTGCCATCTGAGCCAGTGCCACCAGAGATTGCGGCGATTTTATGCGATAAAATGCATAGGCCGCCGAAGCGCGTGTCCAGACCTTGTCGTCCTGTGACATTTTTTTGAGCAGGTTGAACAACGACTGGCCGCCGACATTCTGCAGTGCCCTGACCACGTTTGTCTTGACGCGATTATCGTCGTCTGACATACAGCTGATAATGCAGCGATAGGCATCTTCACCGGCGATCATTGCCAGAGCTTCGACGGCATTGGCCCTGATGCGGGCATCTTCGTTTTTCAGGAATGGCGCAAGAACTGACACATCATCAGCATTGGCAAACTTACCGAGACCGATGATCATGCTCGCTTTCAGCTGTGATACAGTTTCGGTATTGATGGCATTGAGCAGAAGCAGTCGGCCGGTGCGGCTCTGCTCGGTTAAAAGCTTTTTGAGACCGTAGAAGCGGGCGTGTGGATCTTCATGCGCGAGCAACTGCTCAACACTAAGCTGTGCGAACGGCTCTTCAGAAGGGTGTTCACTCTGCCCCTGGCCGAGACGCTCCAGCGCCTTTCTTGCCAAAATGCGTGTTTCTTCATCGCCATCGTTTCCGGCAAGCTCGGTGATCTGCGGAACAAACTGGCTCAGTGCGCCGCGCACTGACAGAACAATTCCCTGCTGCCGTTCTTTGGCAACAGAGGAATTCAAAAGCTCCAGTATTTTTTCGAGATCTATCTGTTCTGTCACGCGTCACCCAAATCTACATTTCAGTCCGGCCAGGCAAAGAAACAGCACTCGCCAGGCTGCAGACGGTAAACCAGCTTCTGATTTTCCACCGGAAATCCGCTGCTGCTGCCAACATCGGCAAGAAGATTATCAAGGCTGTGGCAGTCAGTATGCAGACACCACTCAAGGCTTACATCACCGGTAAGTTCATTGGCAAAATCGCGGTTGAAGAGAATCATTACATGCTGGCCATCACCGCGCCTGATAAAGCAGATAACATCAGCCTGACCAGTCTGAACCATGCAAAAGGAATCACGATCATAGCGGGTGACTACGGCAGAATACTGGCGGCGCAGCTGTAAGACACGCCGCATGAACTCGAGCATCGGGTGGCTGCCATCCCACTTGTAGCCGCAAAGATCGAACAGCGCGAGTTTGCAGCCTTTCAGGCGTTCAAGATCAGTGTTCGAAAAATCGAGGCCGGTATTGACCGGTATGATCTCGCCGAGCTCCTGACCAGAATGAATGAAGGGCACTGCCAGCGGTAACATGGTGTTGACCAGAAAAGCATACTTGCTGTACAGCTCGCCACCGTCTCTTTGTGCAGCGCGCGGCGTGTTGTGGTTCTCAACCGCGCCAAAAAAGGGCAACGGCACGCCCTGATTGCCGATGTGGTTGAGCAGATCATACATGCCGTCGCGGCGGTATTCTACCCACCAGGCATAACCGACAACGGCGTTGTAGCCGGCATCGACGCTATCCTGCTTGATTTCGAAATTCTCAGACAGAAAGGCAAAATCTGGGTCGACAGCGCGCGCGCGCGCGATCAGCTGTTGCATCAGGCTTACCGGAACGGCATGCCCCATGTCGACCATAACGCCATCTATGGCGAATTTCTGCTGATAATAAGGAATCAGGTCGATGATGGTCTGCCAGAGTTCTTTGTTGGCGAGCTCTGGCCGAGCAAGACGGTTGTCATACATTCTGATCGTGTTGTAGGCGATGTAGTTAAATTCCGGCTGCGACTGGTTTTCGTCGACATACATGCGCAGATAGGTTACATCGCCCCAGGGCGGCTGATTGTCATCAGGCGGCCAGTCCGCAAAGGCTCCGGGAATGCGCACCCGCACGCTTTTACCGGTCGGCACATCGGTGCCTTCGCCGCGGAACTGGTGCTCATCGTTAAACTTCACGGCTTCGCGTGCCGGTGGGAGCTTGAAAAAGTTTCGATAAGCAGCGTGCGGTGGCGGCAACTCGTTCAAATCTCCGCATTTAATCTTATCATTGATAGCAGCGAGTTCTTCTGCGGTAAAAATTGGGTTGCCATAGTGTTTTGCCGCGACTTCGAGGTCTGTCTCGCCGACTTTACGATCGGCAATTTTTTCGTCAATCCAGTAAAACCATTCAGGATGCTCGGCGATCCAGTCAGAATCTTTGCTGGCAGTTCTGAAGACGAATTCGGCAATAACTCTGATGCCGAGCATGTGGCATGCTTCAATAAAAGCAGTGAACTGCTCTTCGACATCCATGGCCAGCAGCGGGTCGGCAAGGCTTTCTTCGATACGATAGGGGTTGCGAATCGCGTAAGGAGAGCCCAGCTCACCTTTGTTGCCATCATGGCCAATGGCGGTTACCGGCAGCAGGTGTATGGTCGTGCAGCCAAGAGCCTTAACATAACCCAGCATGGCAATAGCTTTCAAGAAAGTACCTGATTCTCTGACACCCGAATTATTGAGCGTCAGTTCTTTGCGGTTGCCCCCGAGCACGCCGTCGCCGTCGTGGTCATAAGCAGCAGTAAGTCTGACGAATATGTTAAAAATCGACTCAGCAGAAATCCAGTTTCCGCCATTTCCACCCGGAATCTGGCTGTTAAGCGAACGCAGCGGATCAACGCCGGGAATCTGCAGCTTTTCGATCGCCTCGATATGAGCCAGATAGAACTCGCCTGGATGAACCTGTTGGGGCGGCTTGCCATCATGCAGCTCTTCACCTGGTTTGATCCAGAGTGAAGGCACCAGGTATTTGCCGCTGAAAGTCTTGCTTGCAAGCTTTTCAAGCTGTGATTTCATGTTCTGCAGAGGTGTAATTTTGTTGTTTGCCATAGAGACGGCTCCTGTATGTAAACGCGATCGTAGATATGAAATATTAGCATAATCAAAAGACTGCCCGCAGCAAATTCTTTAATTCTTTACATCTGCAGATTTATTTATTATTATGCTTAAAGTTTTGTATGAAATTGACAAACTAGTTTCAAGGAGATCGTAATGGCTATCAAGGTTAATGCAGACACCTGTGTCGGTTGTTCAGCATGCATCGGCACATGCCCGGTTGAAGTACTCGAAATGAAAGATGGCAAAGCTGTTTATAAAGGCGACGGTTGCATTGAATGCGGCGCCTGCGTTTCTTCCTGCCCGGTAGAAGCATTGTCTCTGTAATTTAATTATAAAAAAGCCGCTGGCTCTTTGTGAGTCAGCGGCTTTTTTATTTTACATCAGTCAGGCCATTAAAATCGTTATAGATTCTCGATAAGGTCGTCGAGATTTTTGCCCGACTCTTCATTGCCGCCCTGCTCTTCATCTGGTGGGAAATCAGGATTAGCAGGAGTTGGCAGCGGCTTTTCGTCAGCGTCACCGCTATCATCGCCCACATCACCGGGCTCAGAGGCGTTTGCGCTGTCATCAGGCTCTTCTGCAGAATCAGAACCAGAATTGCCGCCTGATCCTGTACTGCCTGAGTCATCGTCGTCGTATGATCTGATCGGGCTTTCTTCTTTGGCTTTTTCGACGGCGGCAAGTTCTTTTTCGAGAGCTGAGGTGGTCGATTCGACATCGCTCAACTCGGCCTTAGCCGCTTCAACTTCCTTTTCCTTGGCGGCGACATCATCTTTGAGACGGCGACGGCGGCGCTCATACATCGCATTGTCGCTCACAGAGTAAAACAGACGGTTGGCCTTTTCATATTCGTCCTGTAGTTCTTTTAGTTCTTGTTCGAGCTGTGGCACGCGATTGGCAAGCTCATCTTTCGACTTGTAGGCATCAGCGAGCTCGGAAGATTTCTGCTGTATGCGTGCTGATTCTTCGCCAAAACGATTCACCCGTTCCATTTCGCTCCAGGACTTGAGGCGTTCGTCGCGAAGACCAGCGGTGACTTCCTGCTGGTAACTCTGCTGCACTTCAGCTGACATCTTTAATCTGTCGATAAGGGCGCCGGTGCGCTCCTTGATGCGATCATCAGTTACCAGGTCATAAACTTTCTGATAACAGGCAATCGCCGACGTGTAATCTGAGTAGCAGACGGCAAAAACAAAGCCGAGCATTTCGAGCGTCTTAACATCGTCAGGGGCAGCTTTAAGCTTTGCTTCGCAATCTTTTTTGAGATCTTCAATCAGGCCCTTGTCGTCATTGGCCAGGATTGAGCGATCCATGCGTATTGCCCGCGAAAACGAGTCAATGGCGCCGGCAAGATTACCGCTGCGCTTGAGTTCAAGAGCTTCTTCAAAAAGGATTTCAGCGTTTTCGAGGTTTTCGCTGCTGCTTTCCTGATCCAGTTTTTTGTCCTGAGGAGCAACGTCTTGTTTTGGAGTTACTTGTTTATCAGGTGCAATCACTTCGCCTGATGCAGGCGCTTTGCCTGGTGCGGGTTGACTGTCTGGTGCCGGTTCGCTGTCCGGCACAGTTTCTTCATCTGAGGAAGCCTGGTCTGGAGTTTCCTGTATTACAGCTTCGTCTACAGGTTCTTCCTGGGCAAAGACCGCAGAAACGTTCACAAAACCCGGTTGTATTACAAACAGTCCGCAAATGGCTGAAATAAGCAAACTGGCACTGAACTTTCGCATCAGCAACCTCTCTACGATAGTATATTTCAATAATACCACAGCCTTATAAAGACAACAATCAAACATTTTAAAGAAGGCGAAACGGGTTGACTTGACCCGCGCGGCGGTGCTATTAGATTAAAATGCCCCATCAGGAAAGGAATTTTTACTCAGGGCAGCAGAATAAAAAACAGGAGATATATATGACAAAAAGAGTTTACAATTTTTCAGCTGGTCCGGCTGTTCTGCCAGAAAAAGTGCTGCAGCAGGCTGCAGACGAAATGCTCAATTATGCCGGCAGTGGCATGGGCGTGATGGAACTGAGCCACCGCTCGTCAACCTATCAGAAGATAATTGACGACGCCGAAGCAGGCTTGCGCAAACTCATGGATATACCTGCAAATTACAAGGTCCTCTTCCTTCAGGGTGGAGCCTCGCTGCAATTTGCCATGATTCCAATGAACTTTGGCGTCAACAAAAAAGCCGATTACATCAATACCGGTGAATGGTCTGGCAAAGCTATCAAAGAAGCGAAAAAGCTCGGCATGGACGTGAACGTTGTTGCTTCTTCAGAAGAGAGCACCTTCTCGTTTTTCCCAGAAGTCGACGTGAATAAAGTTCGCAAAGACGCTGACTACCTGCACATCACACCGAACAATACCATCTTCGGGACTAAATGCATGGATGTTCCAAAAGTCAGCATACCAGTGGTAGCCGACATGTCTTCGAACATAATGAGCGAGAAGTTTAATGTCACTGATTACGCGATGATTTATGCCGGCGCCCAGAAGAATATCGGACCGGCCGGCGTGGTAATCGTCATCATCAGAGAAGACATGATTGGCAAGATCAAAGGCCTGCCCACCATGCTCGACTATAAGACTCACGTTGATGCAGCTTCGATGTTCAACACTCCCCCAACCTATGGTATCTACATCGCCAAGCTGGTGTTCGACCATATGCTCGCACTCGGCGGCGTTGAATACTTTGAAAAGCTCAACAAGAAAAAAGCTGCGATTATCTATGACGCGATCGACAACTCCAAACTGTTCAAAGCCCATGTCAAACCCGGCAAAGACCGCTCATTGATGAACATCCCGTTCTTCACAGACAAGGAAGAACTCAACGAAAAGTTCCTCAAACAGGCTTCTGCTGAAGGTCTGGTCACCCTCAAGGGCCATCGCAGCGTAGGCGGCATGCGCGCTTCGATCTATAACGCCATGCCCATCGAAGGCTGTCAGAAACTCGCCGATTTTATCAAGAAATTCGACAAAGAAAACGCCTGATGCAACCAAATGGGGCGCAGTCTTCTGCGCCCCATTTTAACGCTTAAACAAGATTTCTCCAGCCCGGAAAAGACACAAGGAAAAGGAATAAAAAATGACAAAAAAAATTCTGGTAGCCACCGACAAACCCTTCGCTTCTGAAGCCATCAACCTGATGAAGGCAGTAATCGCCAACAAGCCCGATTTTAAAATCGAACTGCTCGAAAAGTATACCGAAGTCGCTCAGTTCAAGGCCGCGGTAGCAGATGCCGACGCTCTGATTATACGCAGCGACATCGCTTCCAAAGAAATTATTGACGCTGCCGGTCAGCTCAAAATCATCGTTCGCGCTGGCGCCGGTTATGACAATATTGACCTCGCCGCCGCTACCGCCCGCAAAGTCGTCGCCATGAACACCCCCGGCCAGAATGCCAACGCAGTTGCTGAACTGGCTTTTGGCATGATGGTCTATATTGCCAGATGCAAATTCAACGGCAAATCAGGCAGCGAACTTATGGGCAAGAAACTTGGCCTGCACGCCTACGGCAACGTCGGTCGCAACGTCGCCAGAATCGCCAAAGGCTTTGGCATGGAAGTCTACGCGTTCGACCCCTTCGTGCCTGCTGACAAAATCGAAGCAGAAGGCGTTAAAGCTGTTAAGTCGGTCGAAGAACTCTACAGCACCTGCCATTATGTTTCGCTGCATATTCCGGCCAATGACAAGACCAAAAGGTCGATCAACTTCGACCTGATCAACCGCATGCCAAAGGGCGCAGTGCTGATAAACACTGCGCGCAAAGAAGTTGTCTGCGAAGAAAGCCTCAAAAAGATTTTTGCTGCCCGCAAGGATTTCAGATATGTGGCCGATGTCGCCCCTGACAGCCTCGCAGAACTTGAAAAAGAATACGCTGAGCACATCTACTGCACCCCGAAAAAACTCGGTGCCCAGACCGAAGAAGCCAACGTGAACGCCGGCGTTGCCGCCGTTAAGCAGATCGTCGCCTTCTTTGAAAAGGGTGACGTGTCTTTTCAGGTCAACAAGTAAACAGTCTGTAAAAACGCCCGCAAACAGTATTGTTTGCGGGCGTTCTTGTTTTAGAAAACTAAAAAAACTCAGACGATCAGGCCGCGACTCTTAACCTCTTCGTGTTTACGTGAAATTCGCGCCAGCATGGCCGGAACGAACTCATTATCGCTGGCGCTGTTAAGTTTTTTCATAACCAGCGGCACGTTAGCCATGTCTTTGAAAACAATCGGTTTCTCGATGTAATACGACACCGTCTTTTCACCGCTCAGCCACTGCTTTTCGGAATGTGCCAGCCCAGCGTCAGTCTTTTTGCGCAACAGCGCCAGCGCGCGCTCAACTGCCACGCCGCGAACCTTTTTGCCAGTCAGCAGCAGAAAGTCGAATATGGCTTCGAGGCCGCGCGAAAAATCGAATTCGTAGAAGCGTGGGAATATGATTTTATCCCAGTCGGTGTCGGGTATCTCTTTGCCGGCCGTCGACATGTAGACCTGGTGCTTCAGCAGGTAGCTGACTATCTTTTGCATGTTGGGGGCGAAGGTTTCGATATCTTTGGTAAATCTGGCGTATTCAATCATGCCTTCGAGCATTACTGTTGAAGAAACCAGCGAACTCTTGCCGCTGCCGGTGTATGCCGATTCATCACAGTTATAGCCGCCGTCAGGCAGCTGGTAGCGTGAAAGCCAGGTTTTTGCCCACGGGAGATGCGCGAACACATCAAAGTCCAGCTTCGATGCAACCTTCAGCAGAGCGCCGAAGAAGCAGAAACACATCACTTCGGTATGGCCATTTACCGGGCCGTCGACGTCTTCTTCGCGTACCGGAAACACCTTAAGATACTGGCGATCAGCACAGGTCAGCAATTCTTTAAAGGCTTCGACCGGCACCTCGGCCAGTCTGCCAGTTTCCTCAAGCAACAGGATATACCACCAGGGTGAATCCCATTTCGGCCAGTAAACATCTCTTTCGATCATCAACAGGGCCTTTTCACTGTGAATAAGCGCCCCGACCTCACTCAATTCATTGGCTTTCAAAACGCCCGAGATCATTTTTCGTTCCTTTTAAGTTTTATTACGAAACCATAGCTATAACCAGCATGGATACAACAACTTTTTAGATAATAAGCCATACAGATAAATTTTGGAAGAGCAATAACGCAAATTAATTGATATTTCGGCGCGTTGCTGCAAAATCTTAATCTAACTGTGCAAATTTGGGCTCGATGGTTTGTGCCCCGGGATTGCCTGCCCGGCATTTTCGTATTAGAATCAGCTATGACAAAAAAAGAGAAATCACTTCACTCGCCATTACGACGCCTATTGGAACTTTTCAGAGAGAGTATTTTTCCGGCTAAAAAGCATGACAAGCCCGTCATAGAGGGATCTCAGCGGCATTTGTCAACTGCTCACCCTTTAGCCAGAGATGACAACGCAGTCATGACCATCGGCATTGCACCAACGGCAATGCCGGAAATCGGGCAACAGCTGTTTGTTGTCTGGGATGCAATTGGCGACGGCCGGGTTGTCGGTGTCTTTGCCGATGAGCAGCTGGCAAAAAAACTTCTAACCGTGAATCCATTCTATTATCGCTACTATCGTTGCCAGTTCGGCAGGCCAACCGACGACGCGATCGGCTGGCTTGACGATAAAGACAAGGCAAAGCTTGCCTGTATAATGAACGAAGCAGCTTATTCATCGCAGAAGACAAACCCTGCATGAAGAACACATGAACAAAACGCCGAAGCCACCTGGGCGGCTTCGGCGTTGCATCTTTATCCGCGTATTATCAGCGCGGCGGCGGAGCGGCCTCGCGAATCACGGCGCCACTGTTGTCGGTCATGATGAGAATCGAGAATTTATCGACGTTGTCGAGCTGGCTCGTACTCAATGACGCGTAATCAAACTTGCCACGAAGATCGGTATAACCATCTTTATAGAAGTTAACCTGACCATCCTTGTGACGAGCGTAGACCTTGATATACGCACTCGAAACCGGGCGACCATCCTGCTGGCTCAGAATCTGCAACTGGCCGTAGGCCTCGATCATTTTGATCGACAGTGAGTGCGGGTAGTAAGCCGAAGATCTTGTCAAGCCACCACCGCTGACCTCGATCAACATGTTGCGGTCTTTATACTGGTCGGGAATGGTGATCGGAGTTGTAGCGGCGCCAGCATCAAGAGCAAGCTCGATTGCATGATTCGGCCTGATGATCGAGAACTGGCCGCTGACTTCCTGAACAAACGGTTTGCGCGAGAACAGTAACTCGATATCCATCAGGTAGAAATTGACCTTTACCTGGTCAAGGTTGCTATGACGCAAGGTCACTGAACGATTGTCGACGGCCAGTTCGATGTCAGGTTGACTGGCTGCCAGCAGGCGCTGTTTCTGTTCGCGATCTTCGACATCAGTGATCACCGGCCCTGAGCCCGATATTTCAGCGGCCTGGGCGAGCACATCCGCGAACAGGTTGCGCCAGCGTAAGACCGGGTAAGCCTTGTATTGTTCGGCGATCTTAACCGCTTTTTCAGGCTCACCGTTAGAGAAGGCCAGATAAGCAGAAACATACTGATACTGAATAGAATCAAGCAGATTTTTGTCGGTGATTCTGGCAAAATGCCCGTCAGCATCGGCTATGCGGTCCTGCAACAGAAGATAGTAAACCACGGCCATCCGGTCATAATCGCTGAGTTCCTTGCGGTAACGCAGATCATAGAGCAACGCCTGATACTGCGCGGCAAACTGCGAATTGAGAATTTCGCGCTTTTTGCCAAGCTGGTAAACGCGGGCGTTAACCAGAGGCCAATATTCCTTGTGCTGGTAAGCATGGCGTTCAACCGGATTGATCACCAGAAGGTCGCTGACAAAGCTGCTGCCGCAGAGCGCAGCAATTGGCGAATTGCTGAGGTACTCGCGAATTGTTGGCAGGTCGCGATTGAGAATTCCATAAGACCAGAGAGTGTGATTATAAGCATGGCGCTTGCGCAACAGTTCGAGCACGCTCTTGAAAAAGTCGACCTTTTTCATTCTGAACGCGATCTGCTCTAGATCGTGGCGTTCGACGTTGTCTTTGGCGAGGAATTCAAGAACTTCGGCATCGCTGCCTTGCTGCGAGATCCATGGCCATGAAGTCTTGTCGAAGCTGGTCAGTTCTTTGACAACGTTGAAAACGAATGGCCTGGCCGATGCCAGCAGTTTTTCGTTCTCTGAAACATGCACCGGGTAGTGCTTAAAACTGCCCGGCGCCGGGAAATAGAAGTAGTATTCAGCGGTTTTTGTCGAGAATGGTTCGAGCTGCAGATGAATGCTGCGGGTATACAGGCTCTGCTGAACCGGCACAGCGCCGGTCGGAATCTGCATGAGCACATCGACCTTCTTGATCGACGAAGTCGGATTGGTTATAACCACCTGGCAGCCATAAACAGTGCGCACGAGAAACTCTTCGGTCACGAACTTGTCGAAGCGCTGGTTCTTTTCGAAAAGATAACGATCGTTCAGTGCGAAGAAGTTCTGGCCGGTGAGAATGCTGGCGGTGTCTTCTGCCGAGGTGGTCGGCCTGATTTCCTGATGGAAAACGATCACGTTGCCGGCAGCCTTGAGCGCCATTTTTGCGGCGCTGAAGTCGCTTTTGTGCTTTTCAGCCTTGAACGGCAGATCAATAACCGCGAGCGCCATCATCATTTCGGCAAAGTTGCCGGTAGCTTCGGCAATATTCGTAGAAACGAAAGGCTTGCCAGCGCGATGGAGCGAATAGTCGCGCCAGAACGCGTTTATCTTGATCAGGTCAGCGAGCTGCTGTTCGATCGGCAGCTGATAGTAGTTGTTCTCGACCCACTCTTCGGTCGTATCAACCTGCCTGAACATCTGGCGCACTTCTTCACGGCCGGCAGCGGCTTCCTGAAGCTCCATGTCATCGAAATCGTCAGCGTATGAATCTGACTCTTCCTTCATCTCGCTCCTGTCAAATTTATCAGCACTGAGCGAAGCCTTTTGTTTAAACCTGGCCGAGCTTTCGCGAGATACTCCAGCTGGCGGCGGCGGCGCCGAAGGCATCATCGCGCGACTCCTGCTGACCATTGGCGCAGGAGATGGAACCGCCATATCTGCCATGCTGAAGTCTTCTTCGAGCTCATTCTGCATTTTGGCGTCTTTAAGTGCAGCGCCAAAGCCCAGAGCATCGCCGGTCTCAAGAGCACTGCCCTTCAACGCGGTTTTGAACAGATGGTTAAACCGCTCGCGGTCTTCGGGCAGAAGGTCGAAACTGTCGACCGAATGACGCTCGATCGAAGCGCCCTGATCTGGCATGCGCTGCCCAAGCAAAATGCGCTCAAAGGCATTAAGGCGCGCAAAAGCCCAGGGCTCGAGATACTCGGCCAGATCGAGGCCAAGCAGCCATTTGTCGATAAAGGTCTTGTCGCGTTTGTGCGCAATATAAGGCTTCACCACAGCATCGAAGAATTTGCGATCCTTCTGGTAGATGAAGAAATTCAGTTCATGACAGGAATACTTCGAATAAAGCTCGAACTTTCGCGCTTCTTCGAGAGCGGCCCAGGTTGTGATAAAAGAAAATTCTGTCAGCTTCGCGTCAGGATTCAACGCCATGAACAGTCGATAAACAGAGGGCAGCGAATCGAACAGTTCAATTTTGGTCGTGGTGATATCTTCTATTGCCAGCGTCTTGTCGGCAGTCAGCGAAGAGATGTTCTTTTGTTCTGAAAAATGCTTTTCAGGATTGAGAGCACGGGCCATTCGCAAATCGCGATGCTTTCCGACTACTTCCGGAAACGAGATTTCGCGGTAGGCAACAGCGTATTGATCAACTGCGAGTATCTGCAGATTATGGCGCGGGCCAATAGCAGAAAGATCTATCTCAAGCACGCCATCATTGTCAGGTGTGAGATTAGCCATCAACAGCGAGGTGTCTTCGAGAAAATCGAGACTGACAAAGCCCTGAACCGATCCGGCAACAGCTTCTCGGCGACGGGTCACGGGCTGAACCGTTCGCACCTGCGGCTTAAGTTCGGGCCCTCCAGCCCATGCGCCGCCACCAGAGGCATCGCGGGTCGCGGTGTCGGTCTTGCGCAAAGCCCATGGATTGAGAAGGAGACCAGGACGTCGCAGCATGTTGCCCGGAAATATTTTTGAATAACGGCGTTCGAGAATATAGCGATATTCATCGCCAATATTGCGACCTGACAAATAACGAGACTCAGGCAGAGCCAGACCGCTGATACCAAGAAGCGGCGGTCTGATCGCCGCGAACTCATCAAATATCATGAATTCAGGCAGGAAACGGGCGGCCACAATATGAACACGAATATCGCGACCAGTATTGGCCAGCTTGATGCGTAGTTTTCCGCCAGAACTGTCAGGCTTTGCTTCGACAATCTGCAGTGCCATTGGCCTGGTTAAAGGCAGACAGCGCCGCTGCGACAGCACATAGCCGCGAACGCGGCTGCCATCAGCAATCTTGATCTGAACCTCGGTCAGCGACTGTTTGAGATAGAGTGAAAAGTCACCGGCCGGCAGATCTTTGATCAGCAGACCATTATCTTTGATGCTGACTTTGCTGATAAAGTCTGCGACATAGGTGCCTGCACGCATTTCATAGAGAGAGCAGAGGTCTTCTACCTTCTGATCTGGCATTTGCGCGAGCGGAATAATGATTTCAGAGCCAATTCTGGCACAAACCATTTCTGGTATCGTGACCTGATCTGTTCCTGGAGCAAAGCGGTGCGAAATGCCTTCGGGGCCGCTCAGAACAACATATTCAACATCTTTGAGTTCGCCAAGGTAAACGCGGCCATTGTCGTCGGTCTGCAGAGTCGCCAACAGTGAACGGTTGGTATATCTGTGTTTGATTTCGACGTTTACCGGAATCTGCGCGCACGCTTCGCCGCTTTTGCCAAGCAGTTCAACAATGTGCGTGCTGCCGGAGCGGCGCACAAAAAAGCTCAGTGTTTTTTCGCTGCGATCTATGGCATTCACAGAAAAGCTGCGTTCAACGTTGAGATCGATTTTTTTGCCCTGGCTGAGGTTATCTATTTTAGCGCGCACGGCAAAAGATATGCGGCTGAGTTTTTCGGGAACCTTGAATTCAAAGGTAGATTCCTTGTCGTTGAACAGCCCAAAGCCGGGCACTTCACGGGTAGAAACAACGTCTTCGCGGTCTACCGAGGTTATCAGCAGAGATACTTCCTTGAGCAGACTGACGTCAATCGGCATGGCATTGAGTGTCAGCGCCGGGCGGAAAATCAGGCTGGCAGTTTTCCCATCAACTAGCGACTCACGATCGACGTGAAAGCTGCCAGTAAGCGCGTAGTTTTCGGACTGGTGGTAAAAGGTGTGCAGGGCCGCAAAGTCGCCGTGCCTGATGACAAAGTTTTTGTTCTGCTGAGCGCTGCTGAAGGGAACGTTGATGATGCCCTGCTTGTCTGGCCGGTATTCCTGGCCGCCAAGCCAGATGGTGGCGTTTTCGACATGGGCGCCCTCGCCGTTAAATACGGTAAACAACTGGCCGGCCGGGCCGGAGCGCTCGGCAAAATAGAGCTGGCCACGGCGAATCAGAGCGCGGCTGCTCATGCCATTACCGATCAGCTCGACAACATAGACGCCATTATCTTTGAGTTCAGGAAAAACGAACTTCTCAACATGGCGTCGGTGCTCGGGCTGCGGGTATTCGATCAGGCGCTCTTCGTTGGCGACAAGGCCATCAAGGTCGATGGCCGTGGTGATTTCGCTCATGGTTTCGCGGTAGAGATTGGCGAGGTTGAGCTTGTAGATCTTAACAATGAGCTTTTTAACGTTTTTGATTCTGACGTCGAGCGCGATCTGGTCGTCAGCTTTGATTATGACCTTGTTGGTCGGTAACAGGTCGAGCTCGATGCGCTCTTTGAGTTCTTTTACTTCCTGTGCGTTCAGAAGCGAGAACCACTGTTCCATGTCGCCGATGCCGTTAACGATCTTGGTTTCGGCAAATACGCGGTTGAGATAATTTGTTTCGATAAGGCTGGCAAACGCGCTGCTGTCATTCTGGTCAACCAGGAGGGCCTGCAGATAATCGCGCACCAGAGGTTCATCGTTGCCTACGTTTCCATACAGTGTCGCGTCCCGGTAATTGGCATTAAGGTCAGCGCGGTAATTGCGCCCTTCATTGGTTTCGAGAATATCCCGTTTGACGTAAGAGACGTTGCGCGGCAGTTTGAGATAGTCAACGAACAACGCCCGCTCATAAATACCACTTTTGCGCTTGAGATCGAGAATATGAAAGATGATATGCGCTTTCAGCGAGTTGAAAAGCGGCTCGAGCGGCTTAACATACTGATGCATACTTTCGAGCATTTCGAGTTTGATTTTGTCGTTCTGCTGCCAGTTGGTGTCTTCGCCGGGCTGCATTTTCTTGATATAAGCGAGAACAAAATTGCTGTTCTTGAGCAGTTCAGGCATTTTGCCGGCCAGCTGGTCAAGCTGACTGCGCAGCAGCATGCCATGAATCGGCATACTGCCGAAGCCGCCACTGTGCTTGTATTGCAGATCATCGCATACCATCTGCACCAGATATTTGCCATCTGGTCTCTGCATGCGGCGCAGCAGATCGCGGCGCTGATCGGGGTTGAGCTGCTGATTGATCAGCGATTCGAAGCCGGCGGTGGTAAAGCCGCTCAGGTCTGAATACTCGCTGAGTGCCTGTCGTGCGAAAGCTTCTGAGCTGAAAGCTTTGCTGTCAAGTATGCTTGGGAAAGTGCTTTTGCTGACTGTCTGCTTTTTCTGGTGGTCAAAGCGCAGATTGAGCTGGCGTATAATATGATCGAAGGCTTTGCCCGGATCTTTGCTGTAGTTGAGCAGAGCCTGGCGATTGCGGATCTCTTCGACCTGACTGGTATGGCCATAGCGCTTGATCCACTGTTCAAGGATCTTTTCGAGCTGGTCTTGCTCACCGCGCAGCTGGTGGTAGAGACACCAGTAATAATAGTAATCCGGAGTTCCGGGAATTAGCTGTTTGAGCGCTTCAGCCCGGTCTTCTGCCAGGCTGAATTCTTCATCGAAGCCGACCTCGGCTGCCTGCGCCGAACTCATACAAAGGACGCTGTAGCAGACCAGACAAAGCAGAACCAGAAGTTTCATAACGCCTCCTCAAAATCGGTCTCGTCGTCTCTGCGCGATACCCGGCCTTCATCGCAAGCAAAAACGACCCGCCGGTATATATTGCACGACGAGTATAACGCAAATTTCCCCTGCCGGATTGAAAAAAATCTGCTGCTTTCTGGACACAGCTATTAAGCTTTTCATTGTTCTGTAAACACTCGCTCAAATTGTGCGAAGGCTCAGGCTGAAATTCTGTTTATGAACTTGCAAAAGCTATTTGCCTCGAGCAAGCACAGTTAAAAAAAATGCCTGAACAAGTTTCTCCCGGCTAAGCGCTGAAGTCTGCAACAAAAAGGAACAACGAGCTTTTGCCTGCTCTGAAACGCTTAGATACAAGAGAATAGCATGGGGTTGACACCCTTTGCCAATGACGGTAGTCTAGGCAACGAAACGCTTCAGATATGAAGTAAAATCAGGGAGGTATTAGGAAAGTGTTAAAAAAGTTCTTTGTTATGTTTCTCATTGGTGTTCTCGCCTTTACAGCAACCGGCTGCAGTCTCTTCGGTGACGATGACGACGATGTCGCAGCAAGCACCACAGTTGTTAAAACTGTCATTAAAAAGCCGGCAACCGGCAGCAGCAACATTCTTGGCAACCTTAAAGCCGGCATCAAAGCTCAGACAACTACTGACGTTGTTACAGGAGCAGTTGTTACGCTGACTCTTGCCAATGGCAGCGTGTTTACCATGACCGACAACGGCAATGGCGAATACACCGCTACAGTAAGCGGCCTGGATGGCGCACCCGGTTTCATTATTGAAGCACGCAAAGGCGACCTGCTTGTGCAGAACATGGTCACTGACCTCGCCAATACAAATTTTTCAGCTCCAATTGAGAGCAACCACCTGACCACAGCTTTTGCCCAGGTGGCAATTTCTGCTGCCAAGGTTCTTGAAACTCAGACTGGCGTAAAAGTAGCGACTCTCGAAGATCTGATCAAAAATGTTACCAGCATTTCCATCGACTATAGCGAACTCAAGCGCCAGGTAACCGACGAAACAAACGTTCTCTATGAAAGCTCTCGAACAATTGCCACTATTGCCCTTGGCAGTTCAACTGGAGAAGGAACCTCCGAAGCTGGCTCTTCGCTTCTTGAAAAAATAATAAGTGGTAATTTCACCGATGTAACTGATGCCGTGAAAACAGAATTGGCAACGGGACTCAATATAACCGTAGGACAAGTCACAACAGCCTGGACAGACACAGTTACCACTCCTATGGAAGACCAGATTCCGATAGCCGCGCCTGTAACCGACAAAGAAGCAATCGACAAGGCTGTTACCACATATCTGAATGCCTTTCTTAAAATGGTCGGCGGCTCTGGCCTGACAACTGAAGAAAAGGCAGGCCTGTCAGCAGTAATGACCGAAGACTTTGTAATGAACGGTAAGACCAAAACCGTCATTCTTAATTCAATAACCACCGACGCAGACGACCTCGACAGGTTCGAAGGTGGCCATTCACTGCTCAAGGTTGACGACAATACCTATATGGTTCATATCGCCGGAACCGCTTATCTGAAAACCGGTGGCTCAATCGCTGTCGACTCTACTACCGAAGGCTATGCCTACGACGCGAAAAGCCCGGCAGAATTCAAACTGCGCACTCTTGAAGCAAACATAAGTGAATTCCCGGTTATTATCGCCAGACAGTCAGATGGAAGCTGGAAAGTATCAGGCAATCGCATTAAAATCGATGAAGTAGACATTGAATTGCAGTATACAACCAACCTCGACCTCTCCAGAAAGCACACCCAGTTCTGGCTGCAACTGGAAGATACGACTTCCTTCCCGGTTACCAGCGTCAAGGTAAGCGGACCGAACATGCCAGAGATAGATCTTACCAAAGATGCCACCCTTGCCGATTCAAACGCTTGGCATTACTGGCGCACAGAGACCATGGGCGTTTCAACAGCACCTGTCAAACACACCGCCGCATATCCATATGAAGGCTGGACTTATCCTTCAACCCTGCATCAGCAAGGTCAGGAATATAAATTCGTCGTTACCTTCAGTGATGGATCAACCCAGACCTTTATTCACACAGTTCCGCAGATTCCATCTGGTTATGCCCCATACGATGCGACTAATGTAACGGTAAATGTTGCCAACAATAAACTCCAGATCGGCTGGCCGGCAAACACCAACACCTCACTGTTCGACAGCTATTACATCAATGTCTGGAACCACTCAGACGGTGGCGATGGCCGCGTTCTCGAACAGGACATCACTAACATCAACACCACCAGCGCAGAATTTGCCTTAATCAGCACAAGCTACGAGCTGATCCCCGGCAAAAATTACTCAATAAACATCCACTCCGAACTGAAAAACGGCCTTTCCCAGCACGCTTACAAGAGCTTCACTGTTCCTGACCCGACTGAAGCAACTGCCGTAGCCATGAGCAAAGTGCTTGACAATGGCCTTAAGGGCGTGGCGATGAGCGCGCAAAGCGTAAATCCACCAGTATACAGCGGCCCGGTAGGTTCATTGCGCGCGGCAGTATCGGTGGCAACCTCTCTGGGACTCCCTTCAAATACCATGTTCTACGACACTTACACTGCTTATGCACCTGAACCCTCAATGACCAATATCTTCGAATTGCCGAAAAACCTTGCAATGGGCATAGCTCTGCATCTGCTGCAATTCCGCGACGGCACAGATGCGGGAATTAATGGAATTTCATATAACACATCTACTGGCCTGCTCAATGCCTTGCCAAAAACAATGAATATGCTTGTCGTAGTGCAACAGTTAACAGCCGGCTTGAACATGGAACTCTATCTGGATGAGCATCCTTTGATCAACAGCTCAACCGAATACCACCTTGCGTTTGGTGGCAACGGAACAGTCACCGCACAACTGGGTTCTGAGGAGATTGAAATCAGAATCAGCGATTCAATGGTAGATGTTTCCAAAAATACTGCCGAAGGTTTGACGGTCTCTGGTCATGGACTTGAAGCTTCTCTCTACCAGAATGGTCAGCCCTTCAAGGTCGCCGGGCAAAACGTAACCATCAGAAATGGTATGTTCGATACAGAAGGTCTGATAACAGCCTACCTGTTTGCGGGCGAACAGAATATTGGCATGCTCTCAAGAGATGAAACTGGTCTGAAGCTTATCCTGCTTGACGAAAATGGACACAATAAAGCACCGATCTATATACAGTAACGATTCTTTATAGCTATTACAGGGCGGGAGCGATCCCGCCCTTTTTATTTGTACGGAATCATTACGATTTATCTGGTTTTGCGGGAGTCTGAGAGGCGAGCTGGCTAAGGGTTTTGAGCAGTTCGGCTTTGCTGGCAACTGGTTTCAGGCAGCGGTTTTGGAGGCAGATCTGCACGACCGGGCCTGGGCTGCTGAAGAGCTCAGAATCCGTTAAAAGCGTTTTAAGAATCTGTTCGCCGGAATCACCGGAAGACATTACTACGACCGAGTCTGGCAGATAAAGCTCTTCGACTGCTTCAGCAAAGGCCTCGGCGTCGGAAAGTTTTTCGGCGTGAATCAGAATGCGCAGCGGATACTGATAATAACGCCGCAAGGCGTTGAGCATGGCAGCAGTTGCTGTTGGGGCGCGCAGCATGAGACTGGCGCCATCGGTAAAGATTGCCGCGGCAAGATCGACATAGCGGTTGTCGCCTGTTATTCCGGCCAGCAGCACGCTGTTGTCGGCGAGAATCGAGCGCGCCGATGGAACTGCGCCATCAGTTAAATTGCGCGGCCTGAACAAAAGCTTTTCGCCATCATGCGGTGTCTCATAATAAGACCCCGGCAGGCGCCCGGCAAAAAGCGCGACAGCCTGCGTATGCAGTTCAGCAGCCCACTTCAGCCATTCCGGGTTATAGTCGCTGCGAAACAGCTCGAGCAGGCCATGCGCAAGAAATGAATAATCTTCAAAGAAGCCGTCTATTTCGGCTTTGCCCCGGCGCCAGCAACGCAACAGACGGCCCTGCGAACTCGCCAGATTTTTCCTGACAAATACCGCGGCACGCCTGGCTGCATCAATCAGATCAGCACGTCCGAGATAGCGGCCGGCTAACGCCAGAGCACCAATCATCAAACCGTTCCAGCTGGTAATCACCTTGTCATCGAGAAGCGGCCGGGTGCGTTGTGAGCGATAGACAAAGAGCCGCTGGCGAAAATCCGCAAGCTTGTGAGAAAAGTCATCAACGGTCATACCGCATAGAGCAGCAGACTCTTCACGACTTTGGCTCAGGTGCAGAACATTAAGGCCATCTTCAAAGTTGCCCGGCGGCGTGACGCCAAAATACCCGGCGAGCGCCTTTCCTGCATCTTCGCCGGCCAACCGCATGAATTCATCATAGGCAAAAACATAGAAGCGACCCTCATGCCCCTCGCTGTCAGCGTCCTCTGCCGAATAAAAACCACCATCCGGATTTTCGAGATCACGCAGAACATAGTCGCTGATGGCCTCAGCCACCTCGCGATAAATGGCTTTGCCGGTCACCTTAAAGGCCGAAGCGTAACATCGTAGCAGCAGCGCATTATCATAGAGCATCTTTTCAAAATGCGGAACCAGCCAGCGCTCATCTGTGCTGTAACGACAGAAACCACCGCCGAGATGGTCAAAAATGCCACCACGATACATGGCGAGCAAACTGTGTTCGACCTTTTTCAGCAGCTCGCCATCGCCCTTGCTGACGGCATGATTGAGCAGCAACTCCAGCACGTGCCCCATCGGAAACTTTGGCGCCGCCGTAAAGCCACCATATTGATTATCGTATCCGGCGACGATCTCTTCGACACCTTTTATGACGATGCTTTCATCTGGAAAACTACAGGCAATACTCGTGTTTTCGGCAAAATGCCCGGCAATCTTTTGTGCGCTGTCCTGTAATTTCTGCGGTTTAAGGTGCCATTCGGCAGCCATGGCCGACAAAATCTCGATCAATCCCGGCCGCCCATACTTCTGGCGTTTCGGAAAATAAGTTCCGGCAAAAACCGGTTTCTGATCCGGAGTCAAAATAATCGTCAACGGCCAGCCACCACTCCCGGTCAGCGCCTGGCAGACATCCATATATATCTGGTCGATATCAGGCCTTTGCTCGCGATCAACCTTGATCGCAATGTAAGCGGAATTAACCAGCGCGGCGACCTCTTCATCCTCGAAAGATTCCTTTTCCATGACGTGGCACCAGTGACAGGTTGAGTAACCAATCGACAGAAAAACAAGGCGGTTCAGCTCTTTCGCCAGCGCAAAGGCCGCACCTGACCATTCCTGCCAGTTAACCGGATTGTGCGCATGCTGCAGCAGATATGGACTGTTGCTCTCAGCCAGACGGTTTTCATGACTATTACTGACCATGGTTTGTCATAACTCCTTATGATTCATTGCAGCAAAAACGAACACGCGACCATCGCTTCAAGCAGCTTCAGCTACAATGATCGAAAATCTCTTACTCTTAGCATTGCCGTTCTTAAAATTTATCAGAATGCTGCTACAAGTCAATTAAGGTAAGACAGAGCCTGATTTTTATTAGCAAAAAGGCATTTGATCATTAACATAGAGTAATAGAATTCCCATATAACCAATTTGCAAGGTTACAGGAGTGTTCGTTTGTCGGTTTCAGGCGTGGCAGAAAGAAAAGTTCTGGCAGAGTATTTTTTTCCTGTTGTCTGCTGAATTAGCCGCACATTACCGGCAACAACCTGCTCACAGAGCGGCTGTCGTCGTCTATTGACTTCTCGAATTATATGCAGTTTAATAACTAGGTAAGAATACATTCTGATTTAGCGAGACGAAACATCAAGCAACACGAAGTGAAAATCCGCATTGAAAGCTTTGTTGAGCTTTGCCATGAAAAGGGCATCAAGGTCACCCAGCAGCGCATCGAAATTTTTAAGGCAATCGTGCAGGCCAAAGACCACCCCGACGCCGAAAACTTATTCCATAAGCTTCGTAAAAAGCTGCCCACCCTCTCTCTTGATACTGTTTATCGCACACTGTGGGTGCTCAATGATCTCGGCGTAATCACTACGCTCGGCAGTTCGCGCGAAAGAACGCGATTTGACGGCAATCTCAGCCATCATCACCATTTTGTCTGTAACCGATGTGGTCTGACCTCAGACTTCTACAGCGACGAACTGAATTCTCTCAAGGTGCCCGATTCACTGGCCGAACTTGGCAACATCGAGCAGACACACGTAGAAATTCGCGGCACCTGCAAAACTTGTATCAACAAAGTGTTCAAACAGATTCAATCTGATAAATCATCCAAAGGGAGTAGATCATGAAGAAAAAACTTACCACCAACGCCGGCGCACCAGTGGCTGACAACCAGAACGTGATGACCGCAGGAAAACGCGGGCCAATGCTGCTGCAGGACGTCTGGTATCTCGAAAAACTCGCACAGTTCGACCGCGAAGTCATACCTGAGCGCCGCATGCATGCCAAAGGTTCCGGCGCCTACGGCACATTCACCGTTACCCACGACATCACAAAGTATACCAGGGCAAAAATTTTCTCTCAAATCGGCAAACAGACCGAAATGTTCGTGCGTTTTTCGACAGTTGCCGGCGAACGCGGCGCCGCCGATGCCGAACGCGACATTCGCGGTTTTGCCATGAAATTCTATACTGAAGAAGGCAACTGGGACCTCGTCGGCAACAATACCCCGGTGTTCTTTCTGCGCGACCCACTCAAATTTCCCGACCTCAATCATGCTGTCAAGCGCGACCCGCGCACCAATCTGCGCAGTGCCAAAAACAACTGGGATTTCTGGACCAACCTGCCAGAAGCACTTCACCAGATCACCATCACCATGAGCGAACGCGGTATTCCGCTCTCTTATCGCCACATGAACGGTTACGGCAGCCATACTTTCAGCCTGGTCAACGCAAAGAACGAGCGTTTCTGGGTTAAGTTTCATCTCAAGACCCGCCAGGGAATCAAGAACCTGAGCGACCAGGAAGCCGAAGCAGTCATCGGAAAATGCCGTGAAAGCCATCAGCGCGATCTGTATGACAACATCGAAAAAGGCGACTTTCCAAAATGGGATATGAAAATTCAGGTCATTCCCGAAAAAGACGCAGCAAAATTCAAGTTCAATCCGTTCGACCTGACCAAGGTGTGGCCGCATAAAGAATATCCGCTTATCGACGTTGGCTACTTCGAGCTCAACAAAAACCCCGAAAATTACTTTGCTGAAGTCGAACAGGCCGCTTTCAACCCGGCTAATATCGTGCCCGGAATCGGCTTCTCTCCCGACAGAATGTTACAGGGACGCCTGTTCTCTTACGGCGACGCCCAGCGCTACCGCCTCGGCGTTAACCACCACCTGATTCCGGTCAACAAGCCGCGTTGCCCGTTCCACAGCTATCACCGCGACGGTGCCATGCGCGTCGACGGCAACCATGGCAGCACCCTCGGCTACGAACCCAACAGCTACGGCGAATGGCAGCAACAGCCAGATTTCAAGGAACCACCGCTTGAACTGCAGGGCGCAGCTGATCACTGGGATTTCAGGGAAGACGATGACGATTATTACAGCCAGCCTGGCAATCTCTTCAGAGCTATGAACCCGGCACAAAAGCAGGTTCTCTTTGACAACACCGGCCGCGCGATGGGAGATGCACCAGAAGAAGTCAAGATCCGTCACATCAGCAACTGCTTCAAAGCTGACCCGGCTTACGGCGAAGGCGTCGCCAAAGCACTCGGCATACCAATGAGCAAAGTAAACAAGTAAATAAGGCTCCTTGTATGATGTCTTTTGCTGCAACAGTCTGATTGCTTCGCCGTTACGCTCCTCGCATTGACCTGATCAAGAATTACAACGTCATTGCGAGCGTAGCGAAGCAATCCAGCTATTGTTGATAGACCTTCACAAGAGAATCCTTTGCAGGCGGTCGGGGCAGATGCTCCGGCCGCTTTTTTCATGCTCCGCACATTCTTGCGCGATAACCATCTTCGTTGACGGTGAGCGGCATCCACACCACCCCCGCCAGATGATGAACGCAACGCTGCCCAGCCGCAAACCCTTCAATCAGAGCAATTAGCAGCCGACTTAAAACAGTTCGCTTTTCTCGATTCTGAGATATATTATTGATAGTATTAAAATAAAACACTGCGAGGTAGTTATGACTGAACAGGAAATAAAACACCGCGTTGTAGTTCTGGGCGCGAGCAATAACCCTGAGCGCTACTCAAACAAAGCCGTGCGCATGCTGCGAGAGCACGGCCACGAAGTCGTGCCGGTACACCCGGTCGCCACCGAAATCGAAGGGTTGCCGGTCGTGCCGCGTCTCGATCAGGTAACCGGCAAAGTCGACACTCTGACCCTTTATGTGTCTCCCGATACGTTGACGCCCATGCAGGCAGACATCATCAGCCTCAATCCCGGCAGAGTTATTTTCAACCCAGGCACCGAGAACCCTCAGCTGATGCAGGAACTCCGCCAGCACGGCCTGAAGGTCGTTGAGGCCTGCACACTCGTTCTGCTGCGCACCGGCCAGTTCTAGCCCCTGCACAGCAGGTCAGTCGAGGGTTTTGATTTCGGGCAGGTCGGGAAGTGAGATATTGAGCTTGGCGCCAGCGCTGGCCGGCGAGCTGTCGCCTGGCTGGGGCCTGTCTTCTGAGGCCGCGAACTTTGCACGCATTTTCTGCTGATTCGCAGCGATTTCTTCGACATAGCGATCGCCAAGCTCCTGCAATGCCTGGGTGCGGTTGGCGGTGTTTGTTGCAAAAAAAGCCTCGGCAAACTTTTCGCCGCCAATCTGGGTCTTTTCAAAGTATTCGAGTTCTGCGAGACTGCTTTTGAATTCAATTAAATATTCTTCGTAAGCCCGCTTGCCGAGAAGCTCAATTTCCTTGCGCCTGATGTTAAGATAGTCAATAAACCTGGCAATCTTCTGGCTTTCAGGCTCTTTGATTCTTGGCGCGTCAGCCCTGGCAAAAAACTCTCGGAGCAGTTGGTCAACACCGGCAAGATGCCCATCAAGATACTTTTTGCGCGCCGCAAAGTTCTGTTGATGCTTTTCTGCAACAAGCTGGTGCATCTGGTTGATAAGGTTGCGGCAATCAACTGACGAAAGGCCTTTAAACGATGCCAGCGTCAGGCCATGCACCGGTTGCGTCGCCGGCAGCTTGATTCTTCGTGTCAACATCGACTGATCAGTGCTGGCAACTTCGAGCTGCTCAAGCAGCTCTTCAAGGCTCAGTGATTGTTCCTGCACGGGCGCTTCGACAGCAAGAGTCTTAATGCGGGCAGGAGTATGGTATGGCCGGGTTCCAACCGCTGTAAGGCCGTTGTGTGTCAGCGTTATACTGATCGCACGGCGCGGGTTTTCAGCGGTCGGAACTGGCGAATTGTATGAGAGCCGATAATGTTTTTTCAGCTTGAGACGTGTGCTCAGCTTGTCGCATAAATCCGCCAGCTGATTTGAAGTCGCAGTCTGCAGATACCAGCCTCCGGTTTCTGAGGCGATGCCACCGAGAAATTCGGTATCGATGTCATTGCCAAGCCCCAGGCTGATTACCCTGATATTTTTGTCGAGGGCAGATTTGGTAACTTCGTGCGGTTCGTGGCGCGAAAGGCGATGCCGGCCGCTCGGCGTGCTGTCCTGGCCGTCGGTCAGACAGATGACAGTCTTGAGATCGTTAATACCTGCCCGAGTATTGAGTTCTTCACAAGCCTCATAAATAGCGTCAAAAAGCACAGTGCCGCCCCATGGCCTGATCTTGCCAATTGCTTCGACAAGGGACTTTTTGTCGGTCGAAAAATCATGGTCGACATCAATGTCGCTGCCAAAAGACAGAATCGCGATGTTAACCGGGCCGGCAAGACTCTTGATCAGCCCGGCCGCCGCCTTTTTAACATCGAGCATTGCCGGTTCTATACTTGATGAGCGGTCTACCACCAGAACCAGATAGTGCGTGAAATCCTTCGGCAAAAGCTTGAATTCAGATACTTTGCTGCCACTTTCCTCGACGCTGAGCTTTTCTGGAGTCAGATCAAATGGCTGGTCGTGATACACCTGTAACATAGCCTCAACAACCGGAAACCCGGAAGCATCGGCATGCGTAATTCTCGTGGTTAATTCAGCCGCGCCGGCTTGAACAGCCATTACGCAAAACAGCAGCAGCAGCAAAAACTTCTTTTTCATGATGAAATCCTCACTCGGCGAACGTTACATCAGGAAGCGGCCGAACCAAGCGCCTGCACGGCCATTTCCTTGAGACCGCGCAGATCGACCTTGCCGGTTCCCAGAACCGGTATCTTATCAACCTTTACAAACTTGTCCTTCTTTGGAATGAACAGGTTCGGCAGACCCATGCCTGCCATCTTTTCAAGAACATCTGGTATCTTCTCCGGATCGATGGTGTGCAAAACCGCGAGGGTCTCACCTTTGCGCTCATCTGGCACAGACGTGACCGCGAAAACCCGGACATCAGAGCCAAATGCCTCATGCAGCGCATCTTCAACCTTGCCGTGCGGAACCATTTCACCGCCAATCTTCGAGAAACGCGACAGACGATCGGTGATCTTTATAAAGCCGCTTTCATCCATGATTGCGATGTCGCCGGTGACATACCAGCCATCTTTGAGCGCCTTCGCAGTAAGGTCGGGGCGACCAATATAACCCTGCATGACGTTGGGACCCTTTACCAGAAGCATGCCCGGCGTTCCGGCAGGCTGCAATACCCCACTCTCCGGGTCGACGATGCGCACCGAAACCCCGGGAACAGGATGCCCGACAAAACCGCGGCGTGAGCCGAACTGGTAAATTCCCTGGCCACGATAGTCGAGTGTGCTCACAGTAATAGCCGGCGCGCATTCAGTCGCGCCATAACCTTCGATCGGCCTGATGCCGAACTTTTCTTCAAAGCTTATTGCCAGGCGCTCAGTCAGCTTTTCAGCGCCAGTGAACACTATGCGCAGACTACCAAACTGACCGGGTGAGCAACGCCGCATGTAGATCTGCAGAAAGGTCGGCGTGGCGATAAGGAAAGTTACAGACTGGTGTTCGACAACTTCGCCGATTTTGGCGGCATCAAGCGGATTGGGGTGAAATACAATACTCATGCCAAAGCGTATCGCATACCACAACGACATGTAACCAAACGAGTGAAAGAGCGGCAAAATGCCGAGCAAACGATCCTGATCATTTACCACCATCACCTGCCCTACCGCTTCGACATTCGAAGCCACGTTGTAGTGTGAGAGCATGACTCCCTTTGGTTCGCCGGTGCTGCCACTCGAAAAGATGACAGTAGCGATTGAATCTATGGTCGGGTGCTGTATTGCGCCACAGTATGACTCCAGCCAGCCGATCGGCAGGGTTAGCGCGGCGATCATCGCTCCAAGACGGGTTGTCGCTCCAATTGAGGCTACGACATCTTCGAGATAGACAAGATTGACCTGCTCAGGCAGCTCAATAGAAGCTTTTTCAATGAACTCGCGGCTGGTGATTATAGTGCTGATTCCGGACTGTTTAAGGGCTGAGGTCATGCCCGACTTACCGGCAGTGAAGTTAAGATTCACCGAAACCCGCCCAGCCATCGAAATGGCAATGTTAGTCAGTGCCCCGCCGATAGTCGGTGGCGTCAGAACCCCGACATACTGCTGCTCATTTAGAATCGGGCTGAATTTGCGTGCCATGGCAATTGCGCTGACCAGAGACTTGAAGCGGCTCAATGATTTACCTGAAGAGTCCGCAAATGCTGTTCGCCAGATGCGGGTGCGCATGCGGCGTATAAAGTAATGATGCAGCGGCCGGGTTTCGTCCTTGCGTTGTTCCCAGGCCTGGGTTGCCAGTTCCTGCACGGCGATTCTGATCTGATGCGCAGAAGTATCGGAAGGCAAAGGCTCTCCGAAAGTTACCGTGATCGGATATGGATAGGTTTCGGGCAGCTTGGTCAAAAAACGACCGCCAGATCGGCTGTAAATGCTGCCCCAGACACGATCGAGGTTGACCGGTATAATCGGCGCAGTGCGGCCGCGCACGATCTTTTCCAACCCGCGACGAAATGGCAGCATCACACCAGTTCGCGTGACCTGACCTTCGGCAAAAATGCAGACAAGGTCGCCGGCGTCAAGAAAATTACCGGCATCGCGCAGAGCACGAAGAATGACCTTGAGCCCACCGGTTGCCGAGACCGGTATGGCGTGCATGGCCTTCATGAAAGGGTGCAGCAACCGGTGATTGTAGTATATCTCGTCGACGATGAAGCGTACCTGACGGTCGGTGCTCGCCATTACCAGAAAGCCGTCGATGAAAGACACGTGGTTCGGCACCAGCAGCGCGCCGCCTTCGACCGGGATCTTACCGCCGCCGACAATGGTGAGGCGATAAAAAGTGTGAGTAACAATGACGAAAATCAGCCTGATCAGGAAGTCTGGCAGCAGATAGATCGCCCAGAGCATGCCGGCAGTAGTGATTACCGAGGCGAAGATAAGTATGCCCAGTGGCGACAGGCCGGCGAGAGCAAGACCGCCGGCGCCGAGCGAACCCAGCATGATTGCTGCAAAGATAAACACATTGGCGAGCGCGATGACGCCGCCACGCCGTGCAGCCGGCGAACGCCACTGCAGAATCGCGTTGAGCGGAACAACGATCAGACCGCTCGAAATTCCGAGAGCAACCATTATAGCGAGCGTGGCGTAATAGCCGGGTGCGAGCAGTCCAAACAGCAGTGTCAGCGTGCCAACACCGATAGCACCAAGCGGAATCAGCCCGTATTCTACAAGTCGGCCCGACATTCTACCGGCCCACACACTGCCCAGCCCAACTCCCAGACCGTAAAAAGCCAGCGGCAGACCGCTCATTGTGTCGGAGTTCGGCATACCGACGGTCAAAGTCTTGGCATAAACCAGAATATCCTGGCCAAGAAGACTGGCAATCGCCCAGAAAAGCCCCGAACCAAGCACCGCGAGCCAGATCACGCGATCGCCGACGATGGTCTGGAAAGAGCCTTTTATCGTATCGGCAAAGCCGCCTTCATTGCGGGCTGCCGGCACCTTTGCCACGCCAAGTGAAGCGAAAAGACCAACAACGGCAAAGCCTGCCAGGATCATGCCGGCCAACCAGGCATCAGCTCCGACAAGATCGAGAAAAAAGCCGCCAGAAGCAGTGCCAGCAATGATTGCCACAAAGGTCCACATTTCAAGCGAACCGTTGCCTTTTGACAGTTGGTCATGCGGAAGGATTTCTGGAATAATGCCGTATTTAGCCGGGCTGAAAAATGCCGACTGAGCACCCATAAGAGCCAGAACAACAAGCGGTGACAGATAATCAGAATACGCCAGGCTGAAAGCGGCCAGCAGCATGAGAATTACTTCCAGCGCTTTCAAATAGACGATGATAGTGGTTTTGCTGACACGGTCGGCAATCACGCCGGCAGGCAAAGAAAACAGCATCAGCGGCAGCGTAAAAACAACAAACGTCAGAGTGGTCTGTATCTGAGAAACGCTGTCTATGTCGGCATTTTCAGCCTGCATAGTACCCGTGGCCGCTTTAATAGCCAGAAACGCCACCATCATTTTCAGAGCATTGTCATTAAACGCGCCAAAAAACTGCGAAATCAGCAGTTGTCTGAACGATCGCGACATTGAGTTTTCATTCATTTTTTTCAAGGTCTCCTCAGGACAATTCATGCTAATTGCTCACTCTCTGTCATTTCTTGTAACATGAACAACCTGCAAAAATCGATTTGATTGAGATTACTTCGTCACGTCGTCCCTCGCAATGGCAGACTCAGACGCGTTTTGTCATTGCGAGCGGAGCGAAGCAATCCCACAAATGCCAGATTAGCAAGTTGCACTCTGTCAGTCTCTTTATAACATCACAAAATTTTATCACAATACACCAGCCCGGCTACTGTAAATTATTTAACGTGAAATCTGGCTTTATATCAGGGTCAAAGGTCAGCAGGGCGTTATCAGCACGAAGAACCATGCCGAATTTTGTTTCAAGCAGTTCCGGCATAATCATGCGCGCAAGCCCGGCATCTGCTGTATCAGCCAGCTCATCAATCACGTAAAAAACCGCTGCGTCGCCACCAGCAGAAGCAAAAAGCAATTCTGGCTCAGCAGCCTCGCTGGCGGAATGATCGTATACAGCTTTGAGCCATGCTTTGCCATAGCCTGCAGCAAATGCGAAAAATTCGACCTTCTCGACGTCACTCCAGCGACTGGCGCGATCAACAAGATCGCCAGTAAGCAGGCGGTAGCCATTAACGCCATGCCTGACACGATACACCGGCACAGGCAGCACTAACTCTTTATCGTCGAGATGCAGTCGGTACATCACCTGATTATAGTCGGTTCGCGGACTCTTGCGCTCCTTAGCGGTAAAGAACGCGGTATAAGTGCCTTCGAAATAGATCACCCGGCCATCTTTACTGTCGAACCAGGGATGATGCACCGGATTGTAAAAATTGTATGTATCGTGTTCAACAATCTTGCGAGCGTAGAGCCATGGCCCGGTGAAGGTGTCTGCCTCGCTGTACCAGATTTCGCCGGTGTGGCCCTGCGCGATCAGAATCCAGCGTTCACGAAACCTGTTGTAACTTATCGAGCCGGTAAAATCAGCAAGACGACGGCCACTGCCCAGCTCAATCAGGCTCAGCCAGACTTCATCTTCTTTTATCTGACCGGCCCGCAGCAACTGTCTTTGCACAGATGCGTCATGAGGCAAAGTAGCCTGCCGCCATTTCAACACCGGCCGACCACCGGCATCGCGTTCTACCATAAAACGTCGGTCATTTATCAGACAAGCTTCAACGGTTGCACTGGCCGGGTCGACTTCTTCGAGACAGCTATAATACTCATATTTTTCGGGGGTCGTAAAGGCCGTCAGATTGCGCGCAACCCTCTCCCACGGCTGCAGGCAGTAGCCGCTGACCTTGTTGTATTCTACCGGTGTCGCCCGCGCCGATTTGTGGTGTCGCGATGATTCAACCCGTTTGACCGGCGTAAAGATGCCCTGCTTCTCATCAAATACAGCGTAACCCGTTTCGATGGCTTCTTCGAGGGTCTTATGCACAACATAGCGCGCGGCAAGAACCTCTTTGTCGCCATCGAGGTCGGCTGTCACCGGCACAACAGCTTCTATCCAGACAAAGCCTGATTCAGGCAATGGCACAATTCGGCGTGCAAAGCCATTTTCATCGGTAAAAAACCTGAGAGGCAAGCGGGAACCAGGCACGCCAGGCTGCTGCAGATCAATTTCCGCGCCAGAGCCGCTCAAATTAATGCTGCCAGCGCCAAGCGTATCGCCGTAAAAGCTAAAAAGTCTGTTCTGCCAGACAACCGGCACCGCTGAATCAAGCCCGATAACATCGCCGGTCAGCGCAATCGGCTGCTCTGACACATCTATTCCGGCAAGAATGCTGTCGCGATATCGGCCACTGCCGGTAATACGATACAGTCTTTCGGCGACAGCGGTTCGCTCAAGCTTAAATGTACAGCTGGCGCCGGGCTCGATCAAAACCGTCAGCGAACGCTCGCCAAAAAAATCGAGCTGGGGAATCCGGTAACCGTGACCCTTAACCAGAAAGCGCACGGCTTTGCCGTGCAGGTCAGGTTCGACAATCGCTATATTGCCGAGATTGTCGCTCTGATAAGTCAGAGCGTTAAACGCTTCAAGTTCAACCAGCGGTATACCACGGCCATCAGCGGCATCAACCAGTCTGATCAGAAAAACATGGTCTGGAATTGGCTTATCAGCAGCCTGCAGCAGCAGTGATGCAACAAGACAAAAGCATACACCCAGCATTATGCGCCGTGGCGCCCACAAAAGGCTTCGCTGCGACAACATTGATTTTCCCCTGCAAAAGTATTTCGCTAAATATATCACTTATTCGCAGCAGAAAAACCCTGTTTTTTGCGCCAAACGACTATAGAAGCTTTTATATCAGTCTGTGAAAATGCAGAAGGGCCGGGACAACCCGCTGTTAAAGAGGTCGCCCGACCCTGCCGACAAATCAGGTCAATTCTAAGAAGTCGGGCGCATCTTGGGGTAACGGGCTTCATAGTCTCGCAGCATTTCTGCAGCAACACCAGAGAGGCAAATCAGCGCGATGAGATTTGGAAAAGCCATCAGACCGTTGGCGATGTCTGAAAGGTTCCAGATCAGTTCGAGCGGAACTGCTGCGCCAATAGGGATGAGCAGAACATAAATCAGCCGGTAAGCGAATACCGCACGTTTGGCGCGTTTAGGATTGGCATCGAACATATAGCGCACTGAACGGTCGCCGTAATAGCTCCAGCCAACCATCGTCGAAAAGGTAAAGAAAATCAGGCCAATGCTGACAACATGATGGCCCCAGGCGACATTGTGCCGAAAGGCTGCCGCTGTAAGTTCGGCGCCTTTGAGACCGGCAAACAAGGTTGCATTTGCCGGATCAAAGTAACCGCTGGTAATGATGACCAGAGCAGTCATGGTGCAGATAACGATAGTATCGATAAATGGTTCGAGCAATGCAACCATGCCTTCGCGAACAGGCTCTGAAGTCTTGGCGGCGGCATGGGCGATTGGTGCTGAACCGAGACCGGCTTCGTTCGAAAACAGACCGCGCGCAATGCCCCAGCGCATTGCCTGCGCAACTCCGAAGCCGAGCATACCGCCGGCAGCTTCCCTTATGCCAAAAGCCGCACCGAAAATCATTTTGATTGCCGGAAGAAGATTTTCACGCTGCACAAACAGAATATACAGTGACGCCGCGACATAACCAAAAGCCATGAGCGGAACAACCTTGTCAGCAAAACTGGCAATTCGCTTGATTCCGCCAAGAATGACTACCCCGACGAGAATGGCGATAATGATTCCTATTGCCAGCTTGACCATGTCGAGGCCATTCCGGACCGGTGCCTCAGCCAGGCCGCTTTCGGTAAGATAAGCATGCAATGGCGCAACTACGGAGTTTGCCTGCACCATGTTGCCAATGCCGAACGACGCGATAAATGCAAAAATTGCGAAAAGCATGCCAAGCTTCGGCATTTTAAGGCCATCACGCAGATAATACATTGGCCCGCCGGCGACTTCGCCATCAGAATCGACGGTGCGATATTTCAGCGCAAGAAGACAGCAGGTAAACTTGGTACACATGCCGATAAAGGCGCTGACCCACATCCAGAAAACCGCACCGGGCCCGCCGCTGGCGATCGCAGTCGCTACCCCGGCAATGTTGCCGGTGCCAACAGTTGCGGCCAGCGCTGTCGACAGCGCCTGAAAGTGGGTGATTTCGCCCTTATCGTCTGGCTTTTCCCATTTACCCGTAATTAGCGACCAGGCATGCGAGAAAAACCTGACCTGCACAAGTCGCATTTTATAGGTTAGCCAGAGGCCGGTGCCAACGATCATGAACATCAAGAAGTAGCCCCACACATAGCCGCTGGCAATCTCAACCCATTTGCTGAATTGTTCCACATTTACCTCCAGGCGAATAAAACAATCTATCTCATATCTGTTATCGGGTATGAGGCCGCCTGAACTGAGCCCGACGCAGAATATTTTTTTGGCTTAGCTGCTACACACTCTTTTTTTCAACCCTGCAATGCATACCTGGCCCAGGCAAAATCAGCGAGTATAATGGATTCACCTGTTTGAGCAGCAGCAACAAGGTTACTGAAGCATGCGTTGATATCCTGGCAAAATAATCGTCATTGGCAATAGACTTTGCGACGCGGCGCAATTATAATTCGGCAGGTTGAAAACACAATGACAGGTGAGTATATGCAAAATGAGTTAAACTGGGAATGTGCCGAAAACGGCGGGTTTCCGATGAAGCTGGTCGAGAAAGGCCTTGATTTTAAAGGCAGAACAGCATTCTTTTTTTACTTTTCCGTTACTATTGCCGTGGTATCAATGGTCTGGGTTATCATGCTGTCGATCAGAATCATGCAGCTAAGTCGCACTGATCCTAGCGTTCCGCATTATTATGTAACGATCGCCATGGTCTGTATCGCCATCAGCATGGTCAGCCTGCACCATTTTTACAAGGTTTTCGCCGATCGCCGGGCTTATTTCAAGCAGATCGAAATCAAGGATGGCAATGTTTCGTTTGTCGAAATAACCCGCGAAGGACGCCGCGAATGGCAGGAAAAGCTGCGTAAATTCGACGGCGTCAGCCTGCGGCATTATAAGTATCGTGGCCGCGATTCGTGGTATATTGCTGTTGTCCATAGCGACAATACAAGAAGTTTTCCGATTTTTTCGCCTGGGGAAGCCGACCGCGAAGCTTCAGAAGACGCCAAACGCCAGCTTCTTGCCCGTTTTGGCAGTCAGTTCAGCCAGTTCAAACTCGACACCCTCTATGAAAAACAGTCTGAAGACAAAGAAGAAAAAAGTTGATGAATAAAGCACAAGTATCTCCAAATCAGGGCAAGGCGCTCTGGCAGCCGACAACGATTCTGGCGCCGGTGCCGGCAGTCATGGTTACCTGCCAGGGCCACGAAGGCAGACCAAACATCATTACCATAGCCTGGGTTGGCACCGTTTGCTCAGAACCGCCTATGCTGTCTATTTCGGTGCGGCCTGAACGCCATTCTTACAAACTGATTCACGAAACTGGCGAGTTTGCTGTTAACCTTGCAGATCGTAAAACCGTTCGAGCAACCGATCTCTGCGGCGTAATCTCTGGCCGAAAGCACGATAAGTTTCACGAAACCGGCCTCACTATTGGCCGCAGCATGACACTGCAGGCGCCGATAATTCTTGAATGTCCGGTAAATATTGAATGCAAGGTAGAACGGGAAATCGAACTCGGTTCACACACCATGTTTATCGGCCGCATTACTGCCGTGCAGGTTTCGCAGCAGCTCGTCGATGACAAGGGCGAACTGCACATTGAAAACGCGGCACTCGTCGGGTTCGCGCACGGCCACTATTACCAGCTTGGCAAACAGGTCGGGCAGTTCGGATTCAGCGTGAAAAAGAATTGAGCAGCATAGATCTTCTAATAATCGGCGCCGGACCGGCCGGGCTTATGGCTGCCATCAAGGCGGCTGACGAAGGCTTGCGCGTCTGCATGGTTGAATCAATGCCCAGACCTGCCCGCAAACTCGGGATTTCCGGCAAAGGGCGCGGCAATCTTACCAACACAGCTCCGCTGCGCGACTTTCTCAAGCATTTCAATCTGCAGGGACGCTTTCTTAAAGCTTCTTTTGCCGCATTTTTCAACACCGACCTCGTTGCATTTTTTGCAGGCGAAGGGCTGAAAACTGCCGAAGAACGCGGCGGGCGCGTTTTTGTTGCTTCTAATCGCGCAACTGACGCGGTTAAATGCCTGCATGAGGCTATTGAAAAACGCAAAGTAAAACTGCTGACCAGTTCGCCGGCAAAACGGCTGCTGATCGAAAACCAGCGCTGCACTGGCGTATTTCTCGAAAACGGCAAAACAATTGTTGCAACAAAAATACTGCTGGCAACCGGTGGCCTGTCATACCCGCTTACCGGCTCAACCGGCGCCGGAATCGAGATGGCGCGGGCCTGCGGACATAAAATTGTCACTCCCCTGCCCTCTCTTGTTGCCCTTAAGCCCGAAACGCCTCTACCAGCTAACCTTGACAGTGTGATTTTAAAGAATGTCGCGGCAGAGCTGCGCATCAATGGAAAAAAAGCAGCCGCTGAATTTGGCGAGATGGCTTTTTTAGACGGTTATCTCGCAGGACCCATTATTATCAGCCTGAGCAGAGCTGCAGTGCAGGCGCTGCAAGAGCGACAACAGGTTGAAATAACATTAGACCTGAAACCGGCTCTTGACCATGCCACGCTTGACCGCCGCATTCTAAGAGAAATTGACGCGACCCCCGGCATCAATGTTACCGGAATTATCGCAAAGCTGCTGCCGGCAGACATGCGTGCCTACTGTCTCAAGCAAACTGAGTTACCGGGCCAGCTCAAGGCATGCCAGATGAACGCAAATCAGCGCAAGGCTCTACGAAACTGGCTCAAGGAACAACACTATAAAGTAATCGGTCACGCACCATGGGAACAGGCGATTGTTACCGCCGGCGGCGTAGCTACAGCCGATATCAATCCCAATACCCTTGAATCAAAAGTTATAGCAAATCTTCATTTTGCCGGTGAAATCATCGATATCGATGCTGATACCGGCGGTTACAATCTTCAGGCGGCGTTTTCAACCGGATGGTTGGCAGGGCTGTCGGCTGCGCAGGCGATAAAGAGCGCCAGTAAAGCCCGATAAAAATCAAAGGAACACAGAATGAAACTTATTTTACGCCAGCTCGAACTGCCTCTCGATTACCTGGAGACCGATCTGCCAGCCGCCGCCGCGCGTCGCCTCAAATGTGACGAAGACGAGATTATTCATATTGAAATGGTCAAAAGATCAATTGATGCCAGGCCGAGAAGACCGGCGCCGGTCTTTGTCGCTTCCGTGCAGCTTGAATTGGCCGACCGTTTCCGGCTGCCAGCCTGGCTGAAAAAAGACGTCGAAGTTCTCGAAACTGAACCAGCCTTAGTAAGCGCGCCAACCCGGCCTTCATTAAAAAGTGGCGCACCCCGCCCGATAGTTGTCGGTGCTGGCCCGGCCGGCCTGATGGCGGCATATCATCTTGCCGTAATGGGCCTTAAACCAATTCTTATTGAACGTGGCGATCGGGCTGATCGTCGCAAAACGGTAGTTGATCAATTCTGGCGCGATGGCACGTTCGATCCGCAAAACAATGCTCTTTATGGTGAAGGCGGTGCCGGCCTGTTTTCGGATGGCAAGCTGACAGCGCGCAGCAAAGATCGTCCACGCATTCGCCTGTTTTTTGAAACCCTCGTGCAGTGCGGCGCACCGCGCGACATTCTCATTGATTCAGAGCCACATATGGGCAGCGATGTACTGCTCAAAGTAGTTGGCAACATGCGGCGAATGATCGAGGAAGCCGGCGGCGAGACGTATTACAACACCGCGCTGACTGGCATTTGCTGCGAAAATGGCGCAATCAGCGGAATCAAGTGCGGCACCAGAGAATTTGCCACTGACAGGCTGATATTGGCAACCGGGCACAGCGCCCACGACATCTACAGCCTTCTGCACCAGAATCAGGTCGCGCTTGAAAGCAAGCCACTGGCCATAGGCATAAGGCTTGAAGCACCGCAGAAACAGATAAACGTTTCGCAATACGGCGAGTTTGCAGCGCATCCCCGCTTAAAGGCAGCAAGTTTTCGCGTCACCCGCCGCCCAGAAAGCGGCGTCAGAGCCTGCTACAGTTTCTGTATGTGTCCTGGTGGTCTGGTTATCTGCTGTGCGTCTGAAGACGGCGCTTTGACTACCAACGGCATGAGTTATTCAGGCCGCGACAGCATATGGGGAAACGCAGCATTTATCGTGCCGGTCGAACCAGAAGACTTTGCCGACATGATCGCGAACGGCAGCGCACCGCAACTTGCCGGTCTGCATTTTCAGCAGAAAATAGAAGAGGCGGCCTTCAGAGCCGGCGGTGGTGGATTTGCAGTACCAGCGCTGATGCTCAAAGATTTTCTCGACGCAAAAATATCAGCAGAACTGCCAGCCAACCGTTCTTGTCCAAGATCGCGACCGGCTGACTTTGATGCAATTCTGCCTGAGTTCATAACTCGCACACTGCGCCAGTCAATACCGAGCATGCTGCGGGAGCTCGGCAGCATAAGCCCGGCAGATTGTATCGTTTATGCGGCAGAGACACGCAGCTCAAGCGCAGTAAGAGTTCTGCGCGATGAGTCAGGCCAGTCTGAAAATATGCGAGGTCTTTTCCCGGCCGGTGAAGGCGCTGGCTATGCCGGCGGAATTGTCAGCTCGGCGGTAGATGGACTGAAGGCTGCAGAACAGCTGATTTCAACATACCCGTAAAGCCCCGCGCACAGCGCCTGACAAAACCAACCCAAACTGCCGCTGGCGCGATGCTGGCGGCAGTTTTTTTGCAACATTTTGCCGCACACAGTAGCACTGTTGTAAAATCGGATTTTCCGGAAAAAAAGGGCCCCTGGACAGAAAGCCAGGGGCAAAGTGAGAGGATCTTTTGAGAGGATACGTGAAGTCGCGCGGGGACGCGACTAAGCGTAAATACAAAAACTGAACTGCGGAAAACCTGGGGTGACTATTCATTACGAAAAAAACAGCAGCCGTAAGTAACAACCGCTTGCGCGGCGGCACCAGACAGTTCAGTCTATTGTTGACAAAGAGCTGACTTGGTATAAGCAATTAGCGTGCCAGGGTTTTAGAAGACAAAAAACAGCCAAATAAGCCAGTTTGCAGAATTTCATAAATGTGCACTTTTCACACATGTTAAATTTCCACACACACATCGGTAAAAATAATTTGCCAGTATTTCGCAAAACTCATTACTGAATGCATCATACATATTAATCATTGAATTAAGTCCGCTGCAGGGTTATAATTACGCAACTTGCACAAGTTGCCACCACGATCGGTTCAGGCGATTTCGGGCGTTTCCTAATTAATCTGCAACACTTGAGGCACGGATGGATCAGCTTTTTTACGGTTTTTCCAAAGAAAAAATGATTTCGCTGACCTTTGCTGACGTAACCGAATCGGCAAAAAGTCTCGAGAAAAAGCATCTTTCTGGACCAACTGCCGGCCGCTTTCTTGCCGAGGCACTGGTTTCAGCTGCACTGTTATCGGCAAACCTCGGTGATGAAGACGAACGCATCTCTTTACAGGCACAAGTCAATGGGCCGATTGGCGGCTGCCTGGTAGATGCGTCTAGAAATGGCAATCTGCGCGGCTATACCATGATCAAGATTCTCAACGATTTTGATCATTCTGATTCAACGCCGCTGACCAAGGTGCTCGGCGACACCGGCATTCTGACCTTTATTCATTCAAACCGCAGGAGTGTGATCGCGCAGCATCATATAAACTGCAACCCGATGAACCTGCGTCATGGCCTTGCCCGCTACTTTAACGATTATCAACAAAAGCCGACGGCCATAGAAATCAGCGCCACCAGCCGCGAACATTACATACATCACGCGGTAGGAATCTGCATGAGCAGGCTTCCCGAAGGTCAATCCGAAGATTTTATTCCGCTGCTGGAGCGTTTTAATGACAAAACCATTGAAAAGGCTCTGGCTCAGGCAGTAGACATCGAGATCCTCAGCAAGATGCTTGGCCTGAATGATATGGTGATTCTCGAACGCCGGGTTCTCGTTGCCAAATGCTCGTGCAGTCACGAAAAAGTGCTGTATTCGATATCATGCCTGCCGGTTGAAGAGCTCGAAGAAATTCTTGAAAAAAATGAAATGCCCGAAGTTGTATGTCATTTCTGCAGCAGCACTTACCACGTTGAGACTGCAGAAGTAGCGCGCCTGCTCAGAGAAAAAAAAGAGCAGGAGAGCCTGAATAAATAGTCTGAGAATTATTGGAGGAATTATGAAAAAGCGACTTTTTTCTACAGTACTGGCTATGGTGCTGGCCGTTACGCCATTCGCAAACGCCAGCCAGGGAAATGCCCGCAGTGAATTTGCCAACAAATTTTCTATCATGAAGCGTCTGGCAGCGAGTTGCCGCAGTTCCAGCGAAAGAACTTCTATCGCCGCGATAAATGCACTGCGCGATGTGTTTTTCCGAAATTACGACACACTCGGCTTCGTCAGCACATCCGGAAACGAATTTTCCGACTCGTTTCAAGGACTGTGCGACAAAATGAATTCTGATGTCGACAAGGTTCACAACGGCATCAACAACCTCGAAAACAGCCTTAAGGTATCAGATCCCTATGATATGTCAGATAAGTATCTCAATGAAATCCTGCGCTTTCTGCTGATCTCCGAGATCACCCTGATTCTCAACGACCAGCATTTCTTTGCAACTCGCGACAAAATCGTTGGCGACATTGAACATAGCAGACAATTTGTCTTGTCTGCCATGTATCTGCCACCCGAAGGCGCCGGCAACAAAGATATTCTCGTGCTTGATCGCCTTGAAAACCTCGTCGACCTCGCCGGCTATGTTTACAACGAACAGGTGCAGTGGCTTATGAACTGCTCGTTTGCAATACAAAATCTCGACATCACCAGCTACACGATAGCCGGAGACTCCGTATTTAAAGGGTTTACAACAAACAAACCACCGCGCCTCTATGTTCCGGGAACCGAAGAAGAATACATTCTTTCCGGCGGCAGTCGCTGACCAGCACGTCTTTTAAGCCGTCAGTAAAATATTAATCGCTCTCAAAGGCCTGAACCGATGTTCAGGCCTTCTATTTTTATTCCTTTAAGCAATCCGTTATCACTGACCTGCCGCGCTTCCTGTGGAGAGCTGCCCTCTGGTTGCTCACGCATGCGCTTTTCATGATCACGATGCATTTCCATTGCTTCTGCAAAACTGATAATCTGGTCTTTGTCGACATCGAATCGCTGCATGAGCATGTTGTAATGCTGTGGATTGCGAACACGCTCATTATTTATGTTCGCCTGAATTGCAGCATAAATCTCCTGCTCACTGATTTTGCCGTCGCCAGGCCTGGGCCCATCTTCGCCCTGCTTCTGTCGTAAGCGCTCTGTAACATCTTTATACACAGCCAGCGCTTCCGAGCGGCTTATCTGCTGATCCTTGTCTGTGTCAAAACGCTGCATCATCCTCTTAAACCTTTGCGGGCTGCGTTCTCGACTCTGCTCTAAAAACCTTTGAACAGCTTCGTGAATTTCCTGTTCGCTCTTCACGCCATCACCATTGCTGTCAACCAGCTGCATTTCGAACGCGTTCTGCATCATTTGCTGCCCCTGACGCGCTTCAGATTGGTCAGGCTGGTCAACCTGGTCTTGTCGGTCCTGATTGCGCGGAAAAATGCGCGGCCGGTTGGGAAAGCGCTGCCCCGGCTGCTGCGCCGCCAGCACCAGCGAACAAAAACACATGCAGAATACCAGGCTTCTTTTCATTTTATGTCTCCATCTTCATCTTGCAGCTTAATTTCTGACAATATTGCCGGTCGAACCTTTATGATCTTTTCGTTTCTGATCGAAACCGTTCCCTTCGGTGAACCTGATGGCTTGCTGACATTTCTCGCCAGAGTCATTGAAACTGGTGTTACTCCGCCATTGCGACCCTTGCTGTGCCAGACCGCCACTGCAGCTGCCATTTCGACCAGCTTTTTATCAGGCTCTTCGCCGTTTAGCGAGCGCAAAAGCACATGGCTCCCGGGCATGCCCCGCACGTGAAACCACAGATCGTCTGCTGCAGCAACCTTCAGACTGATAAATTCATTGTCTTTGCTGGTGCGGCCGGCAATAATTATAAAGCCCGCGGCCGGCTGATAAATAAAGGCCTGCCGCCGCAGGGTACTCAGATCTGCTATCATATCTGCACCAGAGTATCAGTTTGCACAGTCATGGCAACTAGTATAATATAAAATTTCACTTATCACCAGCAGGCGGAAGTCTAATGAAAATAGTAACGTTCAATGTCAATGGCATCAGAGCCAGACTGCACCAGCTGCAGTGCCTTGTCGAAACACACCATCCCGATATTATCGCGCTTCAGGAGATAAAGTGCGTCAATGACGCATTTCCATTCGATGCTGTCAGAGAAATGGGTTATCAGGCCGAGGTTTTCGGCCAGAAGGGGCATTACGGCGTAGCCCTGCTGTCAAAGCAAAAGGCTGTAGATGTGCAGTTTAACTTTTCTGGCAGTGATCCGCAGGCGCAGCGACGCCTGATCGTCGGCACCTATGTCGACGAACAGAAACGTCCATTTGTCATCATGAATGGCTATTTTCCGCAGGGAGAAAGCCGTGATCACCCCGATAAATTTCCCGCCAAGCAAAAATTTTACGCAGACCTCACAGCCTATCTGAACTCTGATTTCAAGACGTCAGATAACGTTCTGATCGTTGGCGACATGAACGTTGCACCCGATGACCTCGATGTTGGCATCGGTGAACAGAATGCAAAACGTTGGCTGAAGGCTGGCAAATGCGCATTTCTGCCGGAAGAACGCGAATGGCTGCAACAGCTTGTCGGCTGGGGTCTGCACGATCTTTATCGCGAGCTTCACCCGGGGTCAAACGAGCGGTTCAGCTGGTTTGACTACCGATCTGGCGGATTCGAAGACTACCCGAAACGCGGCCTGCGCATCGACCTCGTGCTTGGCACCTCTGCGCTGCGCAAGCGCTGTATCAGCGCCGCAATCGACTATGAGATCAGGGCAATGGAGAAGCCATCGGATCACACGCCGGTTATTGTCGAGTTCAGTTGACGGTGATCAGGAGGCGTGGCAGATGTCGTAGTCTGGACAGCGACCTTCTGAGGTCTGACATTCAAGCAGTCCCTGGGTCTTGCCGGTGCAGGCAACCTTCATACCGGTCTGGCGACGCGATTTTCGGTTAAGCTCGATTTTTTCTTTACGCAATTCAACAACTTGATCGTCAGAGAGTGGCTTTGATTTGTTCAACATATACCTGTAATTCCTCCTGAAATGCTTGCGGTAAACAAGTCCGCATAAAATAACCCTTTCCACGTTTTTTTTCAACATTTTCGCGAAAATGCACAGAACAGTTTTTTTTACTGTGCTATAATCTGCAATGTTCAACGACAAGAAATCATCAGGCAGGCAATGACAGAACTTTTACCGCCAATTTTAGAAGACTCTTTTGAATCTTTTCCCTGCAGCCATTCGTGCCGGGCGCTTGATTTTCTGCAACAGATTTATCACAGCGCTCCTGTCGGCATGGCTGTTGTCGACGGAAAGCACGAAATCGTCAGACTAAATCGAGGATTTGCAGAAATGGTCGGAATCGCCTCTGATTCTTGTATTGGCAAACGAATAGGCAAAATACTTCCAGTGCTGGCAGATCAACTGAACAGTATGATATCAGAAGTGTTCGCAACACAGACTCCCCGCGTCGCCATTGAATGCTCCTTCACACTGGACAGCAGGCCTCGCGACTGGTCCGTTACCGCGTATCCGGTGCGCTGGGCCGATATCAATAAAAAAGCTGTCAGTCTGATATTTAATGATGTTTCGCAACTTCGTAACACCGAACGAAATCTCTCAGCGGCGCTGAAGCAAATAACCAGTCTCGAAGAAAAGCTACGCCAGGAAAACCAGCTTTTAAAAATTGAAATTACCCGCGAGTCTGAACATTCGCACATGGTGGGCAGCAGCGCCTGCCTTCGCCAGACAGTTGACCAGATCAGGCGTGTAGCGCCAACTGACGCTACAGTTCTGATAACCGGCGAGACCGGCACCGGCAAAGAACTCGCCGCACGCGAGATTCATCGCCTCAGCCGCCGCGCTGAGCAACCGATAATAGTGGTAAATTGCGCGGCAATGCCGGCGAACCTCATAGAAAGTGAACTTTTCGGCCATGAAAAAGGGTCGTTTACCGGTGCAATTGCCCGTAAAATCGGGCGGTTCGAGGTTGCGCACGGCGGCACTATTTTTCTCGACGAAATCGGCGAGATGCCGTTGGAACTGCAGAGCAAACTGCTAAGAGTTCTTCAGGAAAGCCAGATCGAACGCATCGGCAGTCACAAGCTGATCGACATCGACGTGAGAGTGGTTGCAGCAACTAATCGCAAATTATTTGAAGAAGTTCACGCCGGCCGATTTCGTGAAGACCTGTTTTTCAGGCTCAACGTTTTTCCAGTTCACCTGCCGGCACTGCGCGAACGTGGCAACGATATCATCGAGATCGCCAACGACTATATGCAGCTTTGCGCACGCAAACACGGGCGGCATATCATTGGTATCTCGCCTGCTTCCCGCCAGCGACTGCTCGAATACGGCTGGCCAGGCAATATTCGCGAATTGCGCAATCTCGTCGAGCGTTCGGTCATTTTGTGTCAAACTGACACACTCGATATCGAGATGCCTTATTCACAGTCACAGTCTGCTTTAGCGACTAATACCACACGACCTGTTCTGCCCTTGCCACTCGACGAAGTGCAAAAACAACACATAATCAGCATTCTTGAGCGCAGCGCGTGGCGTATTCGTGGAGCGCATGGAGCCGCTGAAATTCTCGGAATGAAGGCGACCACCCTTGAGTCGCGCATGAAAAAACTGGGTATTTCGCGAAAAAAATTGCACATTGACTAACTGCCGGGCGACAGGCACCCGCGCGAACTCCGCTCTCACAGATGCTTTCAAGTCTTGGCATGACATTTGCTAATTATTTATTGTTAGCATGTCACAGACAAAGAAAGATCACATCGAAAATGATTATCCTGTTTAAAGTAGTATTAATCTGGGTAAGATTCATGATGTTGCTCTCTGCCGCAAAACTAGCTGTTAGAACTGGTCACAACCGACAGGAAATCTATCGCTGAACAAAACAACATTCACCGCAGGCACATGCTGGGGCTGTTTCGCACAACGAAACAGCCCTTTTAAATTGCGAATTTGCCACTAATTACAAATTATTGTGCGCAACAGGCAAAATTCTATTTGATTGGGATCGGCTCTTAGCCACCCTCAAATTTGTAAAATATGCAAGACACTCTTACAAATGTTGATTTACCGGTCAAGAAAAGTGTTTTATCATATACCTATGAATAAACTATTACAGGCCCTGTTACTGGTTGTGATTTTTTCTACTGCCCTCCCGGCATGCAACCTCGGCATGCACGAGTGGGAAACCGCAATGATCGTCGACTTTCCGCTCGCAGGTCCTTTGCTGCCTGCCTCTGAAATCAATATTATCAATGACCGACTGGTGCCTGCAGATGTAAATACCCTGCTCTGGACAACAGAATCATTTGACGCCCTGTTCCATACAATGTTGTTCAGACACTTGCTGCCAGAGCGTTGGCCCACGAAGCTACCCTGGATTTTTGCCAACTCCAGCAGCCTGGCCAATGTGCGCATCGACGCTAAAACTCTTCTGGTAAGTCCGGATGCCTACAGGCTGCGTGTGATTCTCTTTAGAGACCGGCTTTCAGCCTATCGTTGCCAGCAGCTGGTCATAATGCAGGAAGGGCAGATGCGACTGGCTATTCCTGCCGGCACCCCGCCGCTGGCTGAGCAATATACAACACGCGCGTGGCTGTCAGTATTCTTTTTTGATACGCCTGCCCCGCAAACGCTTATCAGCGCAACATTTTCACCGGTAAGCGGGCACCCTTACGAAGCCTACCTCAACTTTGAGCTTGTCGAAAGCCTTTTAAACAATGGTCTGATACAGCGCCGCCCCGATCACTATGTCAGCGTCAATCCTGAGGGTTTCCCTATGCCAGCCAGGTAAAATAGAGCCCAGCCGGCATCTCAAGGTCTGCGGTATGCGTCGTAGCGGACATCAAGGTTGTATTTGCCGGTTCCTGCCGTGTAAGCATAACCCCAGCTTGCCGGGGCATCATTGGTCGGATCTATCGGGAACTCGGACAAATAGCGCGGAGTGCCTGACACAAGAATACCAACATCGTTTGTAACCGGGTAGTCACCCTTGTCTGAGCGATAGTCCATCAGCGCTTTTTCAAGTGTATGCAGGTTGGCGCGCATTACTGAATGCTTGCTCTCATTGACATAATCGCCATAATAAGGCGTCGCCAGACCCACCAGAGCAGCAATTATGCCGACGACAACAATAAGTTCAACCAGCGAAAATCCGGCGCGGTTACCAGTCTTTATAAAAAGTTTCATCAATAGCCTTGTTCCAGCCATGAACGCCATCTTCAGGAAATCTGACATCGTACACTCCTGCTGCATAATTTATTGCGTGATGTAACTGGTTTTTGTGCCAGACTCCGTCACAGTCGCGAATGTCCCATGTAAATTCATCTTCTGACCTGCCAAAAGGGTTGCCAATGCTGCCGGCAGGCACAAACGGGCCGGTATCAGCACCATTTTTCAGATAAACACCAGGTATTGCCTCGGTCAAACTGGCTATTGAAAGAGGATAAGGAGTATAAGGAACACCAGAAACAGCAGTGCTGTTTCTGGCGTTCACATAAAAATCAATGCCACGGCGCAGATCAAAAAGCCGCTGCTGCAAAAGCTTTTCGCGAGACTTGACCTGCACAACATCGAACGCCGGCAGTGCAAAATACGACAATGCCAGAAAAATGCCAAGAACCGTTACCAGCTCAATAATGCTGAAACCCTTTCGTGACAAGAGAGACCTCCACAAACTTCTGACAGATTATTCGCAATTTTCATACCGTAACCGTTGCCTTAATTGCATCCTGTGCCGATATACTGGGTATGGTATGTCAAAATCTGCCAGGCCATGGCGATAATATGTCAGAAAGCGTTACAAAAGCAAGCTGCGCGAAATGCGGCAGAAGCAATCCTGCTGCCGCAAAATTTTGCGGCGGCTGCGGCACGCTTACAGAAGAGGTCGCACGAGCAGAAAATTCGATCAAGAACCTGCACCTGGAGATCAAAGCGAAAAGAGTATCAAAAACCTCGCAGACAGAAAGCGAGCCGGCCGTCATCCAGAAGTCAGCACAGCCCGAAGAAATTTCTCCGGCACCTGCCAAAAGTGCTGCCTCAAGACGGGTCAATAATTTGTTTCGCCGACTGCCGGTCTACTGGCGAAGAAAGCTGGCAATTGGTTTATCAGCCTCGCTATCAGTTCTCATCGTTATTTTTTTAAGCGGCTTGATGCCAGAAAATCGTATGGCAGATCCCAGATGGCTCGATTTCAGGGTATTTCTGTCACGCAGTTTTGAATTGAGCCACGCAGAACTTGACCAGATTTTCAGCGAAACTTTCAGCGCGCTGCCAGACCCGGCACAGGTGGTCAACCAGCAACAAGCTGCCCGCATCGAACAGACATTGAAAACATTGTTTCAGCAGCCTGATCTGAGCATCTTCCCTAACCCATTTTTTGATTCGAACACGGCTCGAGTTCCAAAAACAGCTTTAGACGCTGGCGGTTTCAGCGACATTCCATCTGCACACCCGGTTTACAATGCCCTGCAACCATTGCTGGAATTGAGAATCAGTCTTGCTGACAAGAAAAACCGTATCAGACCCTACGAACCGATGTCCTGGGCCGACTGGCAGAACGCCGTCGACCAGTTGTTCAAGCTTCTGGCGATTGACCCGGACATGTCAAAAAGTCTTGCAGTTCAGCGCCATGGCTACATGAGCAATATTGACCTGCGCAATTACATCGAGCATCTCCGTGAAAAGCTCTTTATCAAGAGCCGAAAACCGCTGGTCTGGAGTCAGGAAACCGCTTACCCGGGAAGACTTGAAGCGTTTGCCGCTCTGGCGGCTGTCATTACTGAGCTGAATAGATAGATGCGCACAAAGCCTTTCAGGCGCACATAACAGTCTGCACTTTTCCCCGCAACAAATCATTAATTCTGATAACTATCAGCGAATACCGCGCTGTCAGAATACATCGGGCGCAGGCGCATGTTTATTTCCTGAGCAGTGTCTGCACCTATATGAGATATTTCGTGCGCTTCCATGTAGTCGCGCGCGAACACCGAAATCTGATGAAAGCCTGGCTTAACACCTTTTAACGCAAATCTGCCATCAGAAGAAGTGCGGGTCGCCCGATTGCCGATCTTTACCAGAGCACGAGCCACTGGTCGGTCATCAACAAAACTGGTCACCTGACCGGCGCAACTGATAAAAACCGGCTTGAGCGTCAGCGTAAGAGGCCCGGCACGATATCCGGCACGATGTCTGATTTTTAAGGCTTCATAACCCTCCGAATACGCGGTGAGATCGACAATTGAGTTTGGCGCAGCAGCAAAGCTGAACTTGCCATGATCGTCGGCAGTGTATTGCCTGGCTGATATGATAACCACTGCGCCTTTCAAGGCTTCACTGCTGAGCGCGTCAACCACGCGACCCTCGTAAGTTACTGATCCCTCGGCGCGCGAATGCTGTTCATAGGTCTCCTCACCTGGACCGGCTGCTACAGAATTCTCATTAAGATATGCAGTTTTAATCGCTGGCCGGTCTGAACCTCCGCTGACATCTAGCGTTGCTGCTACATTGTCACCAGCAGCGGCATGTCGCTCAATAGCTTTCGGCCTGTCAGCAGCTGGACGACTCTCAAGTCGTTCTCGAATCTGGGCCAGACGCGATCTGATTCGCGCCCGCTCTTCTTCAGAATCTGGCGTAGAATCATTCTTTTTGGTAAAAACACGGGAACTGTTGAAATCTGCGTAATTGCGTTGCAGTTTGATCATGCCGATCGACGCAATCTTTTCTTTCAGCATAATTGGCCCGGCTTCGCGATATGACGGGTGTTTGAATAACACAGACCCCAGGCGACCGGCGTTGAATTCTGGCAGCAGTTCGCCGTCTTTGCCAATCTGATACCAGTCGCGGCGATTAAAAGAATAGCTCCACTCAGTAACGTTAAGTTCCTGTAACGCACCTTTTGCATACAGGCGGGCATCGTTACCGTCATATTTAAGTATCAGAAGGTTGCTGCCCAGATAGTCGATTATTGCGCTGCCGATGTTGCGCAGTTCTGCAGCCTGCAAAATTGCATCCGGGTTAAGACGCCCGGCCTTAAAAGAGCTTAGCGCACCGGTTCCGGCAAGCTTTGGCAAAAACCCATACAGCCAGTGCTCGGAGAAAATGTCAGCATAATCAGTTGTAATCTCAAGCATCATTGGCGGGAAAACCACACTGCTTTCGAGACTCTGCAGCATCTGGCCAAAGTAGAATAAAGCTTCGCCACGAGTGACAAATGCCTCTTCATTCCACGATCCGTCTGGCAACTGACTGAGAATGCCCCGGGTGATCAACCCGGCAAGCCCTTGCACAACCGGGTCGGTATCTATTTTGTTTTCTGCTGCAACCGAAGGCTTGAGAACGGGTTCAAGAATTCGCAACACTCTGCGCATCTCAAGATAAAGGTCGCTGAAGCGCACCCGGTCTCTGTATTGTGTTTCATTGCGTCCGCCTGAAAACCCTAACAGCAGAGCGAGAACAAAAACCGCCAGCATGACGCACACCTTGCGATGCCGGCTTAAGAAGTCCTTTATATTAATTTCTCGCATCAGGCATCACCGTTGTCAGCTCTGCAGCGTTGCTCGTTTCGACAATGGCCGGATCTATACCACCGGAACCAACCAGAACCGGCGTAATTAGAATGACCATTTCACTCTCTTCTTTGTTGTCATCGCGATACGCAAGTCCTTTTACCAGTCTGCGCAAAAACGGTATTTTGCTCAGCACAGGCACAGGGTTTCGCCTTTTATCAGTCTTTTTGCGAATGAGTCCGCCAATAACTACAGTTTCTTTGTCTTTTACTCTGACCATGGTCTTAACCACGCGACGGGCTGTCCATGGATGCCCCTCCACCAGCCTGATCAGCTCAGTCAGGTCGACATCGACCTTCATGCTTATTTCATTGTCCTTATGAATAGTTGGTTTGATATTCAGCTTTATGCCTGTTTCAGAAGTTGTCCAGTTGTCGCTGGTGCGAGCTGCCAGAGAGGCCGAGGCTATGGGCAGATATTCGGTAACCGTATTTTTCACAGGTATCTGCTCAGAAATATCTATGCTGGCTTCTTCTCTATCCATGCAGCGTATTGTCGGATTTGCCAGTGTTTTGACTTTTGAATTCTCAGTGAACCCTCTGAATGTTGCCGGTATGACCACTGTCGCATTATGCAGCTTGCCAATATCACTTACAGCAGCAAGCTGCTCTGGAAAGCTGATTCCCATTCTATCAAGGTCGCTGCGCGAGATCTCGATCAATCTTATGTGAATCAGCGCCTGACGCGTCGGCTCAAGATCAAGTCTGCGCACAATTTTCATCGCCCTCTCGACCGAGTTTGCCGGGCCACTGACCAGAATCATGTCGGTTCGCTTGTCATGAAAGAGTCGAACATTTTCCGACTCACTTATTGAATCTTTCACCAGACCGATAAGCTCTTCGGGCTTGGTATTCAGAGGCTGAAAATACTCTCTGATATGGCTTGTCCCAGCGCTGATCAGCTTGGTCTCGGCGCTTTTAATGACGCTCACGGCCTGATCAACCGCTTCCTTGTCACCGGTGAGAATAAAATTGCCAAGATCTTCCTGTATCGAGAGACGGCCCGATATCTCAACAGACAAAGACTGCTCAAGCAGAGTCTTGAGCTTTTCGAACGGCACGTCAATCTTGACTACTCTGAACACTTTACCTTCAAGGCTTCTCGCCTTTTCAGCGGTCATCACCATGAGAGTGCGATCGTCGATAAGCTTGAGCGTTAAAGAGTGAATCTTCAGCAGGGTTTCAAACGCCCTTCTGACACTGGTCTTCTGCAGGTAGACATCAACATGGCGATCTTTGATACTGTCGAGGGAAACGTCGAGCGCGATATTCAGCTCAGCGAGCTGGCCAAGCGCACGCAACACGTCGCCCAGAGCCAGAGTAGAAAGGTCAGCACCTTCGACCGAATCTGTGTCAGATATTCTCAGGATCGGATTTTGCCGACGGCTTACCCAGACTTCGCCATCTTCGACAGATATCTGACCGCCAACCAGCGCTGCAACCTGCTGCATAACCTGCATCGGGTCGGCAGCTGCAATGTTTACGGTTACTCTTGTATCAAATATATCGCGAAAATGAATGGTCTTCTTCATCTGGCGCGCCAGTTCTGTCAACAGGCCTGCTGCCTCGGCATCAACGACATTGACCTGCAGGTTTTCACTGTCTGCAGATAACAACACCGATTCACTTTCAGACCTGGAGCTTGCCTCTTTATCTGAATACAACAGACGGGTCTGCTTAAGTTCGGGTAACAGCTGTTTGCTTTGCGGAGCGCTTGCTGAGCGGCTTGTATCATCCTGCGGTGGCGCGATCAAGGTATAAGAAGAGCGTGTTTCTGGTTTCTCCGGACTGGCATCGCTGAAAGAAATTTCGATACCATCGCGAGTTTGCCTGGCCTCAGGCTTATAACTTCTGCGCATGAAAAATGTTGCCCGCAAAACCGCAGGTTCAGCAGACAGCTGGCTCAAGCGCACGAGTTTAACCGGGCCCTGTGGCAGATTTAGCAAAAATGGGTTTACATCAACAGTTGCACCGAGAACATCCAGATAAAACAGCGGCAGTGAACCTTCCCTGATAAGCTTTGCTTCGACCGCGCCGCTGAAAGACATCAGCAGTCGCCCGTTCGAAGGTACAGCGTCTGATTGTCCCGGCACAAAATCAAGACGACGGAATCTGCTGCCCTGACTTTGCCCATGAACCAGCTTAAAACCCGCAACAAATGTTACAGATATCAGCAAAAACAGCATTAACAACCGCCAGGCTGTTCTGCCGCTCAGCGCTCTATTACTGAATTCATATATTTTCACACCTTCTTACTCGGCAGAAACAAGGTTTTTTTTCACCATTTTCCATAGATAATTTATCTTCTGTTAACTGCCGATGTATTGACTATAATATCTCTGATTCTCACCGAATGAACAGGAAGATCATGGCAAGATTAATAACTGCTAGCGCGTTCAAACGACCGCTCGAACTTATTCTCGAAGAAAAAAAACTGCTCGACCAGCAGGCTGTCGCCAGCCTCAGAAAACAGTCTGCTGAACTGGGAATATCTTTTGAAGACGTTCTTATAGCCAGCTCAAGCCTGCCTGATGAAGTAATCTTTCCGGCAATTGCTGAGTCTTATGGTATTGAATTCGATGCGGTACGAGAGCCTGTAGCCTTTAGCGAATTGCCGGAACGGCTTGCATCGATATGCGGCCGCGAAAAAATACTGATTCTCGAAAAAGGCGACAAAGAGCTTGTCGTCGCAACCTCGCATCCATCTCGTATCAATAGCCTCAAGCCGCTACTCGCCGCTCTTGGTTTCAGCACTAGCTTTGTCGTAACCCTGCCAGCCAGAGTTGAAGCCTTTTTGCCGCAACGGGAAGTTGAACTGCCAGAAAACGCCCTCTATTCAGGAATAAGCTCACTGGCATCGACTCTTAAAAGCAGCGACAGCGGGATTCGGCGTAACGAAGAAAAAATCAGCGACATCAGCACTTCGCTCGAAACTCCTTCAGTAGTTGAACTGGTCAACAAGATACTTATGCTCGCGGTAAATCAGAATGCAAGTGACATTCACGCCGAATCAACGCAAAGTGGCGCCAGAATCAGGTTCAGAATTGACGGTGTGTTGGCTGACCGCGTCGAGCTCGATGGGCAGACGGCTTCGTCGTTCATTTCCCGCCTGCTGATTATGGCAAAACTTGATATTACCGAGAAGATAATGCCGCAGGACGGTAGCTTTAAAGTCACCTGCGAAAACAAGGATATCGAATTTCGTATAGCCTGCATGCCGGGGATTTATGGGCAGAACATCGTTCTGCGACTGCTTTCAGGCGCAGAGGCGGTAAAGCTTGAACTTGGCAACATCGGCATGCTCAACGATGAACTCCGCATAATTACGACTACTACCAAATTTCCACACGGCATGGTGCTCGTCGCCGGCCCCACCGGCAGCGGTAAATCAACAACTCTCTATGGTGTGCTCGAAGCAATCGCTGACCCTAAAATGAAATTTATTACGATCGAAGACCCTGTTGAACGGCGCATTAACGGAGTTCAGCAGATTCAGGTGCGCGTCAATCGAAACGAACCGGAGCGTTCACTGACCTTCGCGCGCGGGCTCAGAACAATACTTCGCCTTGACCCCGACATCATCCTCATTGGCGAAATACGCGACGCAGAAACCGCGCAAATTGCCATACAAGCCAGCTTGACCGGCCACATGGTGCTGTCGACCATTCACGCGAATTCTTCGGTCGAAACCCTTCGCCGTCTCGAAAACATCGGCATCGACTTTCATCTGATGATGAGCTCACTCATGCTGGTTTTCGCCCAGCGCCTGCTGCGCAAGCTTTGCCCCGAATGCCGCACCATGCGCCAGGCAAGAGAAAAAGAAGCATCACTTCTCAAAGAACTTCGCACTAACACCGTTTATGAACCAAAAGGCTGCCCGGCCTGCATGAACATGGGATATCGCGGCCGCACCGGCATCTTTGAGTTTCTGCAGATCAGCGACACAATTCGCGACATGGTCGCGCAAAAGGGACTCACCGAGAGCCTGCATTACATACGCGAAAGCCGCCTGAGAACACTGTTAGAGTCCGCACTGATAAAAGTCGCGGCCGGCGACACTGATTTTGTAGAGCTCGAAAGGGTTTGCGGGCCTTGTCTATAATCGACAATATAACCGAATGGCTTCTGTCTGCCAGCAGGGTAAGCACCCTCGACATTGGCAGCAACTGCCTGCGCTGGCTTTATGGGAGCATGAACCAGCAGACACCTGCCTTGCAGACTTTCCGCAGCCGCCAGACTGATGCTGTTCATCTTGTAAAAGATCAGCCCGGGCACCTCTTTGACAGCAATGCAGTCGCTAAACTGCTTGCATCATTAGTCGCGACAAAATACGGTATCGAAAACCATGCTGCAATAATACTGCCAGACCAGGCCTTTCATTTTGGCTCCATTCACGTGCCGACTGCCGCTGGCAGATCAAACTTAACTCCGCTTCTGCAACGCGACATACAAAAGACAGCCCCACTGCCAATCAATTCTTATGTGATCAAGCATGAAACCGGAAAAAACAAAGGCAATCAGCTCAGCGTTCAATATTGCGCCCTTCCCACAACCATTCTGGAAGAAGTGCAAAGAGCATGCGAGATGGCTCGAATAGTTCCGGTATCGGTGCAACCTTCATTTGTCGGCCTGATCAAGCTGCTAATGCGCCACCAGAGTATCAGCGAGCATCCATCGGTGTTCTTGCATATAGACAACGAAAGCACAACCATGGGTATTTACGATAAAAATGGCCTGCGAACAGTCAATCTGCTTGACTTTGGCTTTCGCAGCCTGCTTCAGGCAATCAGAGAAGGATCAGGATGTGACGAATCCGCTGCAACACAGGCGCTCTTTCACGAACCTCTCCTCCTTGATGATCCCGGAGCATCAGACGCGCAGAATGAGATCCCGACCTTCGGCGCTATAGAAGGCCCATTGGCCGATTTTCTGCAAAAAATATATGGACAGCTGCTTCTATTTGGTTCTGAACATCCAGAAGAAAACGGTTATTCGAAGATCGTAATATCAGGCGAAGGTGCCCTGATAAAAAATCTCGATCGTTTGATAACCTTTAATCTTGGCATTCCTGCCAGTGTGATCAGTAATGAGTTGAAAGATATTTCGGGGCTGACCGGCCTGCCTGCTGATGAGAAGCTGGAAACCCTGGCTCCGGCACTTGGCAGCTTGCTTCTGCAACCAGCTCGAAAAGATCGTTTTGACAGGATAATGGCTGCATGACCACTTCTTACGAATTTTTACCTGCAGAAGACCGTAAAATCAGAACGCCAAGAATCTCTCTGGCACTGTTTCTGGTTTCAGCTGTTGCATTCATCGTTTCTGCGGTTGTCATGAGCAGCTACTCAAAAACTCTGGAACTTAGTTATCAGGCCGCCAGTGCTCGCGTCGAGAACGAAGCAATGAGCTTTATCAGTCGTGCCCGCGAGCTAATGCCAAACCCGGCAAAAATAACCGACATCGCGGCACGAACCAACAGACACAATCTTGAAATGGGCGAAAACTCAAGCGTATGGACCAGACTTTTCAACACTCTTGACGCCGTTCTGCCTGAAGACTCAGCAATTCAGCTTATTGAGAACCCACATACCGGTAAAATGGTATTTGCCGCGGCAGACCGGCGCTTCAAAATCAGAATAGTTCTTGCCGGGCCTGATGCAGCCAATGATGTCTATGCCAGACTCGCGGCACTACAGGCAATCGAATCGCTCAGCTTCACACCACGCGGCGAAATGAGAGCCGCGACCAGGCAGGGTCTTGCCGTAGATCTTGAGTTCTCCTTTAACGAGGCCTATGCAACCACGCCATAAAAACACAATACTTTTCATCCTGGCCTGGTGCGGCATAATGCTCCTCACCGTATCAAGCATGTACTTTCTGCCTTCGGCATGGCAGAAAAGCTCGCGATTGATTGAGCTGTCAGCAAAACTGGACAACAGCAGAGATCTCGAAAAACGCATGAACAGTTATCTCGATAACATCAAGGCGCAGACTGCCAGTATTACAGCTGAGATTGCCGAACGCCAGCACAAAATTGACATAGCGACATTTACCCGACTGCAAGCCAATAAAATAAGCGAATTCATCGATGGTCTGCCTGAGATTTTCAACAAAACCGGAGTAAACGTTGTAAACTTTGGCTATCAAACACGCGAGACGGTAGGCCAGTTTATTGATCTTCCGTTTGAGGCGCTAATTCAGTGTGATTATGCAGGCATGCGCCGCATGCTGCACTCTCTCGAAACGCACACAGCCGGCATCAGAATTGAGCAACTCGAATTCATCAACCTTGATGATGAGCAACATCGCTCAAGAATACGACTGCAATGCCGGGTGAGGTTCAACGCTGGTGTCCAATAAAGAAAACAACAATAAGAGAGTTCTGACCGGTGCGCTGATATTCGCGCTGCTGATCGGAATGAATGTTATTGTGCGCTATAATCGCAGCTCTTCGCAGCCTTCGCCAGCTTTGCCATCAACTCCTGCCACAACCGCGTTTCCGGCGATACCTTCACCGCCAGTCAGTCCGACGGTTTCGCCAACGGCGCCCGTGAATTCCGACAACAAAGCACCGACCACTCTGCCTGTAGCCCCGCAAAATGCCAGCGACAGCAACTTGCTTATCCCTGGCAGTGAACTGCACATGTTATCGCTGAACAGACAGATGGATGAGTTGAAACAGGAGCTGGAGCGCATCGAAAAACCCTTTTCACAGCCCGACTTCAATATTGAGCTTCTGCTTTCGAGTTATGACCGGTTTCGCTGGAAACCTGCTCTGGCAACCGCGAGTGTAACCTTGATTGTAGAGCCTGAGCCAGTTATTGCGAGTGCTGCAGAGACCAGAGAAGTTGAAATTCTCGGCGTTTTCAGAGTCAAGGGACGCAACAAACTTATGATAAGGGAAAACAACAAGATCTATCTGGTAAACGAAGGCGAAGAAGCACTGCCCAAAAGTATAATTGCGCAAAAAGCAGCGGATGATACTTATCTGGTATTTGACCGAGGTGGTTCGACCCATGATCTGCAGCTTAAAAAGCCGGCCACGAGCGGGGTTGACCAGGCAATCAAAGTTTTGCTTGGTCAAGACAGGCAGCAGCCATCTTTTGACATACAAACAGGCGAAGTTGGCACAGCAACTGATGGCCTCTTCCCGAAGAAGTAAAGGTATTAAACAGGCATGAAAAATTTCAGGGTAAAAGTTCAAAACGCGGACGGCTCTTTTGATTCGGTAAGCATCAAAGCCGAATCCGCGCGCGAAGCGATGGATCTCGCAGGAATACGCGGTTACAACTCTGTCGATGCGGTTGCAGATGAAACGCGAGAAAGAATCAGCTCCGGAAAAATACCAGATTCAGAGCTGTACCACTTTACCAGACTGTTTGCCACCCTCACGCGCGCCGGCATTCCAATTCTTGAAACTCTTGAGCTTCTCAGCAGTCGTATCGATAACCGCTATTTAAGGGGAGCTTTGCAAGGTATTATCGCCGACGTGCACGATGGAACCGGTATCAGGGCTTCTTTTGGCAAATACCCGCTGATCTTTGACAAATCTTATCTACAGCTGGTAGAGGTTGGCGAAGAGTCTGGAAAACTGCCGCAGGTGCTCGAACGCTTAACCGGCATGCTGCGCAAGCGTATTCAGTTGCGGGGAATGATTGTTAAAGCCCTTACTTACCCGGTTCTGGTAATGGTGCTGTCTTTTGTCGTTGTCGTGGCGATTCTGGTCAAAATCGTGCCAAGATTCAAAGATATTTATTCGCGCTTTGGCGGCGACTTGCCGGCAATTACCAAGTTTACCCTCAAATGCAGCGACCTGCTGATCAACTATTTTCCTGTGTTTGCGCTTCTTGTCATTTTGTTTGTCGCGTTAATATACGCGGGAAAGCGGACCGCTACCGGCAAACGCTTTTATGACAGACTTGTGCTGAGCCTGCCGCTTTTTGGCCAGATGTTTCATACTTACGAAATTGCCGGGTTTTCAAAAAGCTTTTCAATGCTCGTTCACAGCGGCATAACTATAACCAGTTCGCTAGATCTTATCAGCCAGTCAATTGATCGTGTTCAGATCAGGGAAGCGATCTTCGAAGCAAATGAACAGATAAGGACTGGCCGCCCAATAGCAGACAGCTTCGACCGTCAGATGCCATGGCTGCCTGAACTCCTTAACCGCATGGTTGCAGTAGGCGAACGCAGCGGTAATCTGCCGGAAATGCTCGATCATGTCGCCGACTTTTATGAAGAAGAATTCAACAACAAGGTTGAGACTCTCGCTTCGCTTATTGAGCCAGTGCTGATCGTATTTCTTGGCGTGATAATCGGCGGCATCGTTGTCTCGCTCTATCTGCCGATCTTCGGCATGGCCCGCCTGATCTCGCAAAGGTAGCATCTGATGGAAGTTCTGGAAATCCTTAAATTGATTCGCTCGCAAAAACCAGCCCTGATCCAGCACGCGCTTAAGGTCTGGGAAAAAGAGCACGCGAGTCAGCCAGAAGTTCTTCTCGAGACCCTCAAATACGCCAATGCTGCCATAATTGAGCCGGCGTTAAAACTTGCCGGCAGATACCACGCCGTCATCTGCGCGCCACTTATTGGCGAATTGCTGGCAAATTCCGATGCAAAAGTGCGTCGACTTGCGGTTCAGGCAATAACCGAAAAAATGCGCGACGCCTGCCAGGAAGCTCTCAGCAACCTGCTGGCCGTCGACAACGACGTCTTTGTTCTGGCGTCAGCAGCCAATGCCGCTGCAATATTACACCTCGACGTAAAACATCTTGTTCGCTGCCTTGACCATCGTGATATCAGAGTACGCGCCAACGCGGTCAGAGCTGCTGCGATCTGCAGCCCCGCGCGAATACAGGAACTGCTCGAACCCATGCTGCAGGACAAGGCGTTGCGCGTGCAAAATGAGGCGCTAAGGGCTTTGGCGCAGTTCATTCCAGAAGACGATCTCGAAAAACTTATTTATAAACGACTGCAGTCTGAAAATGCCGCTGTTAGAGCTGCTACCGCTTTTATCGCCGGCGAACTGCCTCTGGCGATGCGTCTGGTTTTTCTTATTGAAGCGTTAAAAGACAAAGATTCACGCGTCGTCAGCAACGCAGCACGGTCACTGTGCAAAATCAACGACCCGCTTGGCATCGAGGCTGTCGTACAAGCCTATCTTTCTACCGACGAACCGCATCTCGCCACGAGTCTGCTCAGGCAGTTCAAAGACGAGGACTTCAACACTCTTCTCGAACAGGCCGAAAAGTCTGGTAAACCCGGCAGAATGACAGCCTCCGTTCTTGCGCGCGTGATCGCAGCCGTCGGACATTTTGCCAACTGGGAACCAGCTCTACCCTGGATAATCGCCGCGGTTAATCGAGATGAAAGCGAAATTCGCCTGGCAGCGTTGCGCGTTGTGCTGCAAAGAATCAGCTTTTTCAGCAGCAATATTGAACGCATGCTTGAAAAAGCCCAGCTGAGCGGCAACAGCCACGAAATTGCCATGGCGCATTTTATTCGCTGGAAATCAGGCAACACCGCCGAGCTCGAGATTCTCAAGCAAATGCTCTTCTCTGGCCGCAAAGACGATATAGCCGCCGTCAGTGAGCTTCTAAAAAACGAAGACAGCATTCTCGCCCGCAAAATTCTTGAAGAAGCCGGCCAGCGCGGCATTTACATCGCCGGCAACCAATACTCGCCGCCACTAAAGCCCATAAAACTCCCCGAAGAATAAACTATCCAGTCATGCATTTTTTCGGCCAGTTCACACGCCCTTGTGGTCACGATTACGATCACGAAAACACAGCAATTCTCTGTGAGAAGTGAAAACGGTGCCAACCCGAGGTAAGATCGCCGGACAATTCTTATTCTGTGAGATCCTGCGACTTCGCGCAGGATGACGGTTTCGCCCTTTTCGGTCCATTCTGCGCGCAGCCGGCAGGCGAAGTCGCAGAATCCACACTGTGATGCCTGCTCAAGCCTCTCAAATAATCCGCGTCAATCTGTGTAATCCGCGCTTTCTTTGACCGAAAATTGCTGACGAAAAAACACAATGACGAAGGCGTTTACAGGCGCAATAATTGAGATAGGCATTACCAGTCTTTGTAGGGAATGCCGTTCAGGCCGTCTGGCGGGGTTACTGTGTCCGGACAGCGAACGTCGGTAATCACGGGAACCAGTTCGCTGGTTATATCGTCGGTTATGGTAGCAATTACCAGGTGCCAGTTGGTGTTTTTAAGCATTGGATTGAGTGGAAGCCGGCGCAAGTAAAAGCTGCCGCCAGGTACTGGACGCTTAGTCAAAAGCATCTCATCGATGGTCTTTGGAAACCTCGGAATCTGGCCCGCTGAAATCGCGGGGTTCTGATGAGAATCCTGAAAAAATATGTCGAGCGCAGCGCGCATATCAAGCAGAGCATAGCGCAACCGCTCTTCTTTTTCACGTTGGGAAACAATCTCGGCGGTATGAAAAGCCACCAGCGACGCCAGTAAAATCAGCGCCGAAACTACGACAACCTCAACAAGGGTAAATGCTCTTGTCTGGCACACGACTATTGGTAAGAAATCGTATGTGCCGAAGAAGGTCCAGCCGCAGGGTCTGTCGGGCGCAATGAATTCACTAACTGCCTTCCATCTTGTGCAGACAAGCCTGTTGAAAGAGTAACAGTGCCAGTTGTCGCCAATACTGCGTTAAACTTGAGCCTGAATATTGTATCTGAAATCTTCTGTACCACTGAAATGCCTGCTGGTGCAGTAACATGACCAATAGCAAGTGGTGTCGTTGTGCTTACCTTACGGCTAAAGCCGATTTCAAGTGTCGTATCGTTTATTCTCCTTGCACTTGCAAGAAAGAAATCCGGCTTCCAGGTCACCATGATATCATCCCCAGAAGGATTTCTGGTAAGCGCAGAGACAGCAGAATCATCATTTCCGTTCGGGCCATAAGACCAAATCACACCAGCATCTGCAAGAAAATCATAATCATTTGCCCATGGATCCAGTGGTTGGGTCTGACCAGGGAAAGTGCGGAAATCCTGCAAATATTTACCTATCAGCGGCAAAAAATTCGTTTCGTTGAACATGGCAGTTTCAAGCTGGTCGTACATAGCAAGAGCTTTTTTGAAGGTCTGCAGATCGGCCTCGGCGGCGGTCAGCTTGGATTGATTTACATAATCCTGGTAAAAAGGTAGCGCCAGAGCTACCAGGGCAGCGAGGATTCCCACTACGACCAGCAGTTCGAGCAATGTAAAGCCTGATTTGCCTTTTTTCACGTTCAGTCTTTTAATCGGTATACCGACTGCCTTTCAGTTAAAGGCCGAAGCTCACCATCAATTCTCTCGTGAGCAGCCTAAGATTAGTATTCTATCTTTTTAATCGACAACTGCAACTTGTTTCTTTAACAGAATTATTCTTTGCAAAATAAATTCTATCAAAAGCAATGCTACCAACCATCCATTTGCTATACAAAATGGTATTGAAAACTTCACTTAAACCTGTCATTGCGAGGAGCATAGCGACGAAGCGGTATGGCTTAGCCATAAGCCAGCTCTGAGCTAATCTCATCGTTCTGAGTAATTTTCAGCGAGCTTTTGTATAATTCATGAGAACTTTATGAGATATTTGTTTTGACTATTTCTCGGACAAGCTGATCATGATAATCATGCCGGCTGTTTTGAAGAGTTATCCACAGATTAAAAGGATTAGCGCAGATTATTCGGGAGTTATTATATGTATTTTTTGCAGTTATCCGAAAACCTTCTGCGAAATCTGCGAGAATCACCCGGGCGCTTCCCCCGGGGAGCCCTGCGGGATAAGCGGCTCTAATTGCCAAAGGCCATAAGAGCCGCCTAATCCTGATGCGCCCAAGTATCACCCACATCCTGTGGGCGACTGCGGAAAAGTGTATGGAAGAGTAAAGCGGAATGCCCCCTGAAAACCCTATTCAGTAATCAAATGGATTTTATCGGCCATTCGTGATGATTTTGCTTTTACTGTGTTTTGCTTTTCCCAGCTGAGCTACTCGTTTGAACTCTGGCGGCATTAGTTGTAGAATAGTGTTATGAACAAAAGAAACGGCTATATTCTTCTTGGTATGCTGCTCTTCTTTACCTTTATCGGGCTGAGCAGCTCAATAACCGTTCTCGAACAGGATACCCGACTCAAACGCTTCAGCGAAGAAGACCTGCGACAAAACCTCGGCGCGATAAGACGCGGCATCGACCTTTATCGCTACAAATACGGCACCGGCGCGACGCCGCTTGAGACCGCCCTCAGTACAGGCAATGTCGAGCAGGTTGTCGCCGAACTCACCAGCAAAAACTTTGTCAGATCTGGCGTGGCAACCGGAACCGTGCCATGGCATAAGACCCCGCGAAATTGGCGTATAATCAATAACTACATCAAGAACCCGAGCTTTGAGATCGACGATGGTTCGCTGCCCATGGTCGAAGTGGGCACGTGGCGCGGCAATTTTACTGCCGGCGACGGTGTTCCTGATTGCTGGGCCCTCTCGTCGACAGGCGCTGAACAGCATATAATGCTGAACGACATTGCCACCTATGTCATCAGTTTCTGGGCAAGAGCCGTTACTGCGACCAGTCGCGCCCGCGTTCGCGTCTGGAAAATTAACCCCGCCGACGGACTTGCCTGCGATCTTACTGCCGATGAGAAGGGCTGGAAAAGATACTTCGGTTATTTTCACGTCGGCACGGTTCCTGCTGCAATAAGGCTTGAGCTCGTTCAAGCCGGAACCACCAGCAACGACACCGTTTATATCGACGGCATGATGCTCGAAAAATGGCTTCCGCCGCCAGGCACACCCGCAGTTGTGCCGCCCTCACCCTCTGCCTGGACCCACGACTATACCATCACGCCGCTGGCCACAGAAAGCGCCCAACAGCAGCGCCTGTTCAAAGAAATGATTCCACAGGGAGCCAACCCGGCCAGCTTCTCATGGTGGTTTCAGTGGTGATCATGGAGTTATCAATTTAAGAGAGCTGCCCCGATCAGCATCCTGCGACCTGGTGCGATCGACGCCATACTTATTCTGGCCCGGGTATTCATCGTAGGTATCAACCGGGTAAACCTTGTCTTCGCGAGTTCCTGAGGCGACATTGAAGAGCGGATAATATTCGATAGTCTGCGTCGCGAGATTTCCGCGATTGCCGACACCGTCTTTGAATTCCATATACACGGTCTTCAATCCAGGAGTTGCTGTCAAACTCCAGCTGATCGAGGCCGGCGACCAGTATTGCGAACCTGGATAGGCAGGGTTTATCCATTCTATCCAGTTTAGATTATCGTGGCTGATATAAGCAAACTCGATTCCGCTCGGGTCGTGCATCGTAATCGTAATGTAAACTGTCGATGTCGCAGTGGTAGTGTCGCTGAAATTCAAGACCGGCGATACTGGCTTATTGATATAGAAAGCCTGAGTTTGCGGATCTGGCGGACTCATATCAACTCTTATGCCATCAGATTTGTCACCGTAGATGCTTTCCCAGCCAGCGCGGTCTTTTACCTTGATTCTGGCATAATAGGTAAAGCCATCAACGCCCTCTGTGAACAGATATGAAGTGGCAGGACTGCCAAGATATAGCTCCTTAGCGATGTCAGTAAAGGCAGAATCTCGCGAAATCTGTATGTATACGTCAGTTACCCCAGAAATCGCGTCAGAGTGTGTAAAATCAAAGTAAAGATTCGGATCGGCAGAAATTATATGATCAGGATCGTTGTTGCCGCCCGCAGTATCAGTGGTCGCGTTGGCGACAGGAACCGTCAAATCTATGCTGATGCCGTCAGTCGTATTGGTCGCGTTCCAGACAGAAATGTTACCGGCAACATCTTCGTATTTCGCGCGCGCATAAATCGTGCTGCCATCTACTGCCGGCGCCGTGAACGACCGCACGCCGGTAGTGTTTCCCAACCAGCCTTCTGAAAGTATTGTTGTAAAAGCACTGTCATTAGAAATCTGCACATGCACATTCGCAACGCCTGACAAGTCATCATCTAGATCGACAGCAGAAAAATTTACCAATGTGTCTCGGCTCCACACACCGTCAGGGTCGTTATTGTCAGCGACATTATCGGTATAGGCGGTTGCCGTCGGCGGGTTCGAATCCTGACGTGAGAACACAGCTGTTGAGTAACTGCTTATATTGCCGACCAGGTCTTTCGCCCGGACTCTAAAATAATAGTTTGTGCCATGCACCAGAAGAGCAAAGTTATGGTTGGTCACAGCTAACCAGCCCGAAGACTGAAGCCCCAAGGTAAAAGCCACGTCAGTTGCCCGCTGAAAGTCATAGGTCACGCCACCAGAAACAGGGTCAACAACCGCAGAACAGGTCACCAGATTGGCTGTGCCTGACGAATATGTCGGTTCTGCTGACATCAGCGGCACCGGTGGCGCCAGCAGGTCGACAATGATGCCGTCACTGCATGAAACAGTCGATGTTCCGCCGTTGTTAAAGGCTCTGACATTGATATAATAGACCTGACCGTGCGTCAGATTCAGACCTGTAGCAGTATAGGTCAGATTCAACCCGACATTTGTCCAGGTCACAATTTCAGTGCCGCCAGAAGTGGTACCGATCGAGAATTCATAACGATTTATGCCTGAATCAGGGTCTGAACTGGCTTCCCAGGTCGCAGCCAGTTTCGTCTTGTCAGCAGTGAACGCACCCGCATCGCTGACCGCAAAATAGAGAGGCGGCGTCGGGTCGCCACCCTTTATGCCATCTGAATATCCGGCAGCAGATTTCCCGCCTGCTGCATTTACGGCATAAACAGTAAAGTAATACTGAGTCGCACCGCTTAAATCAAGTGTCAAACTGGCGAAAGTGTACTCAGTCACATTTCCGACATTAGTTTCGGCAACGACATCGGCCAGCCCCTGCGCCTTTCCGACCCGCACAAGATAATACGCTATGCCAGTCTGGAGATCCGAGCTTGCCCAGGTTGCATGCAGCTTATCAAGGAATGGCGAGTAGATGCCGTCATCGGTAACGACAGGGGTTGACGGAACTGAACTGTCAACGCAGGTAGAGGCCGAAAAAACAGCCGATTCATTCAAGAGGGCATCGCGATATTTTACCTGCACAGTGTGTGTCGCGAAGGCAGTGCTGACATTCCAGGTATAATTTGGCGTATATGCCACCCAGGCGGAAAAAGCTCCACCGTCGAAGGAAAGTGCCATATTTGGAACCCCGCTGCCATCATTGGCAAACAGATTAAGAGACAACGTCGTAGTGGCGCTGAGTGGTGCCGGATCAATAGTTACACCACCAAGCGGGCCGGTCGTATCAAGAATTATGTCGTCAGAAAAAATACCAATATTACCAACTGTATCGCGATACCTTACATACACGACCTTACTACCATCGCCAGCTGACAGATTCCAGCTCATTGATGTCGCATAAGGCACCCAACCGCTCCAGGTAAGATTGTCGTTACTGAAAGACATATCGGCGACACCCTTGGCGTCGCTCGCAGACAGAGTCAAAGCAACGGCAGGATTTGCCGTTCTGATACCATCGCTGTTGATAGATATTGTGCCTAGAGGCGGAGTTCTATCAACTTCGACAGCATTGCTGACAAGGCTATAGCCACCAATATTGCCCGCGCCGTCAACCGCGCGAACCCTGAAGGTAAAAATACCCTGTGGCAGATCAGCTGTAAGATAGTTTGCTGCCGTGCTGGTTGCCAGAAAAGTGTAAGCGCCGCCGTTCAGGCTGAATTCAACTCCATAGGCCGAGATGCCTGAGTTCCCCGGGTCTGTCGAAGCCGTCCATAGCAGGTTAAATGCGCCGTTGTTATTCAGCACGTTGTCTGGCGTTGGCTTGCCGGGTGCGGTTGGTGGGTAACGGTCGATAAAGGTCAGTTGCTTGTTAACAGAACGGCCGCCAATTTCGATGGTAATGCTGGCAACGCCGGCGTTAGCCGATGAAATAGAGAATGCCGCCTGCCCGGCAGAAGTGGTGACCTGGTGCAGGTCGATCAGCGGGTAAGTGTCTGCTGGCGAGATTGTGCCGAGCGTGCTGACAATATTGATACAGGTACCATTCGGAACCAGGTCGCCGGCATTGCCAATTGCAGAAGTAGTACAGGTCGTCGACGGGTTAGGTGTAGCCGGTTCAATTATCAGGGCTGACGTCGCCAATGTTGCGCTGAAATCCGGAATTTGCACAAAATTCACGCTGGTATCAGTTCCGCTGGCAAGACCAATAACCGTGCGCACATGTGCCAACCCCGTAGAAAGCCCTGTTGCCTGCAAGCCAAAAAACAGCTTACCGGCAGCATCGGCCTTAATCTGATGACCATCACCGGGAATACCGTTGGAATCTGCCGGAGTGAACGAACCGCGATTGGTTAATCCGGTAACTTCTGTTCCGGCCTTGATCGGGTTGCCCTCTGTGGTGAGAATCGGTGTCGACTCATAGTTCGCCGTGTGTGGCGGGTAGAGTCCGACATACAGCTGGGTTCGCGTGGGCGTAAGGAAAAAAGTGCCGTAAGCCGCTTCGTAAATGCTGCTCGCGGAAGAATAGGAACCCTGATTCAAGGCGTTGTCGATGAGCTTCAGAAAAACGACGTATGAACCGCCTTTCACCGCCGGTTGCACTGGAACAGCCGCGATCTTGTTGATCCCGTCGTTACTCGGAAAGTTTGGAATTTCATAACAGATGGCGTAGGTTGCACCAACAGTCAGTGCTGGCCCGGAAACATAACCGGCACTAATCGTATCACCGCTGTTGATGTTGATTTTGCCTTTGCTGACCGGAAATTCAAGTTTCCCGGCTACCTCTCGGGCAAACCAGATTTCTGTATTGAGCGGCAAAACTTTGTCGACGTGATCGGTAGCAGCCGTGTCTACACCGTAAACAGAAGTGGTCACAGATGTTCCAACCACATTACCCTTGCCAAGATTTTTAAACGGAAAAATCTGCACGCGCGACGGGTCCATGTTGGCGCCGCTTCCAGTTGAACCGTCAGCCAGATTTGGATCAGATACTGTAGCATTGAAACTCGGCAGCGAATTGGTGACTTCGCCATCACCGGGATTAACGACCGTCGGTTCAGGCGGAGTTCTGTCAAGTTTGAATGGATAAATGTGAACGGCAGAGTTTGCTGTCTGCCTTGCTCCATCAATGAGATTTAATGTGTAATTATAAGTGCCTTCGGTGGTGGGGGTTGTTGTAGGAGCAAATCTGAAACCGTAAGACATGTTGCCAGTGTCGTAGTCACGATAGAGCGTGCCGGCCAGAGATGTTCCGGCAGAGTTCTTGAAACTGACCGTGCTGCCTGTCCCGGTTATGTTAATAAACGAAAGATTCAAACCATCGGATGTATCTCTTGCCTTAACCGATACCTGGCTCGGGAAAGGCCTTGCATCCGCACCACCCAGCGCGTTAAAAAACGACTCAGTCGGGTAAACATCATAAGTGATGGGAGGAGTCGTGTCACCCTTGATCCAGCGATAATAGTAATAGGCAACATTTCGCGGTTGCGTTGTCGAATAGTAACCGTTGGCGTAAGTTCTAATCTGGAACACCTGCGTTCCTGAAGGCGTTGCAATGTTTAAAGGAATAATCGCCTGGGTGTTACCGGGCGAAACATTAGCCGAAGTAATGATCGAACCATTTTCGGCGACGACCTCGACCCGCTGGTCAAACAATTCGGCAGGAACAGTTACTCTGACCAGAATGTCATTGCTGTTATCGGTTATGATACAGTCATGATGGCGAATAACGCCGCCACTTCCGCCAAACAAGCTTGAAAAAGCCAGCCAGGGAGGATAGACTATCGTAGTATTTCCGGCATTTACGAACTCTATGGCACTTGGCGGGCGTGGAGCCGGGTTGGCAGAGTTAACATCAAACCTTATCTTAAAGTAGTTACGGCAGATCGCCCAGTCCTGATCAACTATCTGCTCATTAGTGACGCCATTTATCATCGTGCGAAAAGGGAATCTGAAGGACTTGTAATTACTCAAGCCATCAGGGCCCATGGCTACAGCGGCACTGTAGCCCCAGGCAATAGCAACTGTGCAGGCTCTTGAATCGTAGCCCTTCTTAACTGCCGGTTGAGGCCTGTCTGCCTCATAGAGAGTTCCATATAGTGCTGGAGTGTTAAACAAAAGGGCGGGCGGGTCTGAAGTGCCATCTACCAGCAAGGGGTTGATAAAAGCCGGGTCAATCATGAATGCATTATAAGTGGCATTCCACTTGAAGGGCACCAGAGCTTCTGCCGGGGGCCAGGTGCTCCATGGATACTGCTCTTCGTTATAAACATAGATCGTCTTAAAGTTACATTGCGGCGGTATGGTGGGAGAAGGCACCCCAACCGCCAGCCCCGGCTTGGTGTTGTCTATGACAAAGTCAAAGTTATAACTTCTTGTATTTCCGGCCTTGTCTGAAACCTGGTATGCCAGTCGGTAACGATTTCCCGTCTGCAGACAATTCACCCAGGCGTCTGGAGGTTCAAGACGCACTCTGTCTGATGAAATAACCAGAGTTTTTGAAGCAACCGGGTTCGCATATGGTTCTACAGCGGGCAAGGCATTACCAGCATCGTCGATATCGGTCAGGGTTGCTTTGGCTGTAGTGATATCATACCCGGAGCCGCCCGTATCAGTCAGATCGAAGTCAATAAAAGTCAACCGGTGATCGCTTGCGCTGGTTGTTCCAAGATAAACTTCGCCACGAGTGTATCCGGCAGAATCGTATATTGTCCTGGCCATACCAGGCAAGACAGTATCAACCACGATCGAAATGGTCGAAGAAAAAGAGCTCTCGGCAAAACCGTTGTGTGCCTTAACTTTTACGTTGTGCGAACCAGCGGGCAGATTTATCAACGTAGCGAAAGCACCACTGCCATCAGAAATAATCGAACGCAGATAAACGTTGTTGACGTAAACCTGAATAAGGTTAAGCGCTTCAGCCATACCACGCACTTCAATATTGCTGGTGATGTTTATCGGCACAGGAATACCCGGCACGGCGTTTTTGCCGGCAATTCTGGTGATAGTCGGCGCGTTTGGTGGCGTTACCGCACCTGACATTACGACCTGAATGCCGTTTGACCATGCACCCCATGCGCCAATGTTGCCGGCACGGTCTTTAACCTGCACTCTGGCGTAATAATCTTTAAAACCAATGCCTTCGGTGAATAGGTAAAAATTAGCGGCCGGTATCCATAGTTCCTGTACCAGGCCAGTAATATCCGGGGTATTAGAAACCTGAACCTGCACTTCACCAACACCACTTCGGTCATCTGTCGGGTTAAAATAGAAGTAAACATTCGGGTCCCAGCTGAATATCTGGTCTGGATCATTGTTGCCAGCACCAATATCTGTGCAGGAAACAGCTGGCGGCGCGATTCTGTCAACAATCATGCTCGCCGAGATTGCCGAGTATGCGCCAATATTGCCATCGGCGTCAACTGCACGAACGCGATAGCGATATGAACCGTCGGCCAGGCCTGATACCGTTGTCGACAATGCTGCAACGGCGGCAACCTCAACCCATGCACCATTGTTGGCAGACTGCTCAAGGCGGTAGAGAGTTGTGCCGGCACCGCCGATGTCGACGCTGGCATCCCAGGAAACAGCTGTCGAACCGGTATTCGAATACTGTGGCGTGCAGATAGTATTGGCCGGCGCCGGCGGGGGGTATTTATCAAGAAAGGTTACCGAGGTGTTCGCGCTGACGCCGCCGATCTGCATTATGATGTTAGCCGTGCCCCTGGTCGTAGCAGAAACGTATATTGAGGCAGAACCGTTTTGAGCCAAAGATTGAATACCGGGCATAACCGTATCGGCATCAGGCGACAGATTACCAAAGCTGGTTGAAAAAGTTGCCATCGAGCCATCAGGAACCGCGCGCCCGAGTTTCCCAAGAAAGCTTGAAGTCAGCAACGTAGAAGGAGTCGGAGTTGCCGGTTTAATTTCAAGCGTTGCAGCCTGTGGCGTGAGAGTAAAAGCGTCAAGGCGATATATTGATACCGGTGAACTGGTGCCTGAAGCAAGACCGATAACGCCGAAAACAGATACCGTGCCCTCGCTCGTTGATTTCAGCTCAAGACCGAAGCAGGCCTGGCCGCTGCCGGACGGCGCACCATTTCGCCCGAACAATACCTGGTGACCATCTCCAGGAATGCCGTTCGCGTCTGGTGGCACGAGGTTGGTCAGTGTCGAAGGCATCTGCACCAGCGACAGTGGCTGACCATCGACAACTTTGTTGCCTTTTCGAGTGGTAACTGCCGAAGACGTAAAGGTTCCAACATCCGCCGGATACAATCCGGTAAACAAAAATGGTTTATCGAATGTATAGGTGATCAGACCAACCGGAACCTCCAGCGGGCTGGAAGTAGTAAAAAACGTACCAGTATTGCCAGAACGATCGCGAGTAGTAACCCTGGTTACATAAGTGCCGTCAGCGGTTATCTGAGACACCGGCACCGCTCCAACGCGATCAACACCATTGTTTGAGGTGAAAAAAGGCACTGTAGCCAAAATTACGTATGTAACATCTTTGGAGAATTTTGCGGGGTAACTTACTGTGATCTTGCCATTTCCAGTATTTGCAGAGATTGTTCCGGTAAAGGCTGTCTGTCCATAGACGCCTCCAGCAGTTGTCCAGATTTGAACAACGCTGCCGTTAGCGAGCACGGCACCACGATGGTCGGTTGCAAAGGGTTCGCTGTCAGTAAGATTGAAAATCCATGAAGTCTGGTTATTCAGGTTGACTGTAGAGGGCTGAGACAGCAATCGGAACGGTATAATCTGCGGGTTGGCAACGTCGATGTCAGCACCGGAGCCAGCCGTGCCGTCGGGAAGGTTGGGATCTACAATCTTAGCGTTAAAGCTGGTGAATGTATTCGAGAGCTGGCCGTCTGCCGGCACCATTTCAGCAGCTGATGGCGCCGCGTCGTCTATTTTAAACCAGTAGCCGCTATGCCCGGAAGTATTTGTCAAACCATCAAGCAGACTGACCCCAATGTTGTAAGTCCCCTGGCCCAGAGGCACAGCGGAAAGATTCACCTCCCCCTGAAACGCGCAACTGCCCAGGTGAGACCAGACAGGAGCAGGCAAAGCAGAGGGTGTTCCCTGGCCATTTACAAGAGAGACAGTTGATCCGGCGTAGGTCAGGTAATAGCCGCCCCACCAGGTCCAGGCTCCAGAGTAGTTACCGGCCCAGGTCTGAGCAACGGCTCTGATCATGGTTGGCCGGTTCGAAGTCCGGCGATAGGGAGTTGAGTGGGTCGGAGTAAGCGCAATCTCGTTCAACAATGGCGGATAAGTATCATTGTTATGCGCACGAACAATTCTGACGGCAGTGGATTTGCCCAGATTGTTTCTTACCAAACCGCCGAGGTAAGTCAGGGTGTTATGGTAATATTCTTTCCCGGTAAAGTTGATAAGAGAGAACGACTGGCCATCGCTAACCTTGGCGGCCATATCATAAAATGGTTCACCGGCATCCCAGTTACCGTTGTCATTTGCATCATACCAGACATCACCGTGGTCATAAGCCGATGGCGTGCCGGCACATGACTGCCCTTCAGGAAGAATGACCTGGCTGAGCTGAGGCAACCACGAAGTATAACTGTAGTCACCATAACCGATCTGAACGGTCTGGTTAAAAGGCATCTTGGCAACTTTTCCGGTAAAGGTCGGCCACAACCTCGACCCAACAATGGCCACTTCACCAGAATAAGGCCCGAAAGACTGAATCGGGTATGGCGCCCCTTGCAACGTTTTGATCCTGACATAAGAATATTGCCCAGGTCGGCAGTCGCCCCCGCGCGGTCCAAAGACAAGGGTTACATCTCCATAAGACAAAACCGGGTAATCCAGAATGAATTCCCCGGTGGTCTGGTTGAGACTGAAGGTTCGATTAAAGGTTTCACAATAAACGTCCCAGGCATCAAAGCTCTTATTAGCCAGAGACCACTTCTGGGCACGGGCTTTAATCTTGATCGGATTATTAACCACTGTCATATAAGGGTAGTAGTTCACCCATCCACCGGCATCAGGAATATTGGATGTCGGTTCACCAGTGCCGGTAAAGATGTTATGACCAGGATCCCAGATTTTCTCGACCACGGCTGCAAGCTGATTGGTACGGGCATTATTGTAGAAAGTAGTGATCTGTGTCGTCTGGTTGCCAGCCCGATCGGAAATTTTTGCTGTAAGCCTGATTTTGCAATAGTTCTGGTTAATAGTCCCAAAACCGGTATTTGAATAAAAATTAACCTCGTTGGTTCCGTTGTTGTCGATGTAGCCTGCAAGAGAAGTCCAGTCAGTTACCACATAAGCATCTGGATCGCCCGTATTTGGAACAGTAGCATAATCAACAGTGTAATAGGCAGAAGCCAGGTCAATACCTGAACGTGAGTCAGACACAAAAGATCGTATGTAGCCAATGTTGTTACATTGATATTTCGAGTTGCTTCGACAGCCGCTGCTCCCATACTGGATTGACAGAGACGGAACAGTCACATCGACAATTACCGGCACCGCAACACTTGGCTCGCTGATAAAGAGACCATCGAATGCTACAGCCGAAAAAGAATAGCTGCCCTCTGGCTGGGTCAATGTAATTGCCCAAACCCCATCAACTGCTGTCGTGCCGGTTGCAACCTGTATTGTGCCGCGGAAAAGTCTGATCTCGGCTCCACCCTCAGCATTACCCCTGATCGCAAAGGTTGCATTGTTCGAATACATCGTAGCATCGGGCACAACCACTTTGCCGGCGATATGAGTAACTGTCGGAGCATTGATTGCAAAAATGGCTTGTGGCAGCAGCAGACAAAAAACAGTCAGCAGCAATAAGCCACTAAACCGGCAACACAAGCTATGGCAGCCATATGATTTTTGCCATCTGGCGGCCGCAAAAAAAAACAAGGGCGAAAACTGCCCCATTTATGCCCCCTGTAACCCTACATCTCTGTACAAATCATAAGAGATTTCGGCCATATTGTAAAGACCATGAGCAGAAGAATTCTGGCGGCTGCGTTCATCATCTTTCACTGAATAATACAAACTTAGCCATGCAGAGCATGGCGATTGTCGTTGGTTCGGGCGCCCTGTGTCATCAGGCGTCCACGTCTAGTGCATCTGCGCGTCGGAATCGGCATCAAGCTGTCATCCTGCGCGCAGTCGCAGGATCCAGAATGGCAATAAAGACATGGATTCTGCGACTTCACGTTGCTTCGCGAAGAATGACAGAAAAATGGTAAGCGCAAAACGACAGAAAGAAGGCGTAGAATGACATGGAAAAGGCAATAGCACTCTCACACAAGGATTCGTCATACCTGTTCCCAGCCACAAAATATCTGCGATATGATACTGGCTTAACTTCTCACCGAAAAATCGCAATTTTCGCATTTTCGCTGTTCTCGCTATTTTCTTTGGCAGGCTATTGACTCATCAAAACGGCAATGGTAAAATGAATTCTTCCCAATTTACAGATGGATCACTTGAGATTGCTAATTACGCTTCTGTTAACTGAACTTTTTAATGCGAATAATGCTGCCGGGCGTGGCAAGACCTGAGCAGCGGGTGTTTTGTGTAGCTTTACCCCCGCAGATTCTGCGGGGTCATTTTTTTGACAAATGCAAATTTATACTAGAGGTAGGTCAATGAACGAACCACAGGAAAACATGATTGAAAACCGCGAAGGTGAAATCTCACAGGTAACCATCACCCTGCCGGACGGCAGTACGCATAAGCTCGAGAAAGGCAAGTCTATTATAGAACTGGCCCGGCAAGTGCCAGCCCAGAATGATTTACCCTATATCTGCGCCAAGGTTAACAACGAGGTGCAAAGCCTTGATTTTGCTCCTGAAATGAATTGCCAGGTAGAATTTTTAACCTACAAGTCAGCACAGGGCCGCGACTGCTATCGCCGCAGCATGACTTTCGTGCTCGCCCGCGCCATCATGGAACTATATCGCAATGCCCGCCTCGCCATCGACCACTCGATCGGCAACGGTTATTTCTACGACCTTTTTACCGATGTGCCGGTTTCTGAGCACATTCTTGGCTATATCAAGACCAAAATGCTGGAAATCATCAATAAAGACGAGGCTTTTGGCAAAAAAACCATGACCAGAACCGAGGCTATCGCTCTGTTCAACCGCGAAGGCTATCCCGAAAAGGCAAGGTTGCTCAAAAACCTTAACACCGACCGCGTCGGCATCGTTTCGTGCTGGAAATACATTGATCTCGACTTCGGCGCCATGGTGCCCTCAGCCGGCTATCTTAAAGTGTTCGATCTCAAGCAGTATGCACAAGGCTTCGTACTAATGTTCCCCGAAAACGAAGACCCCTCGACTGCCGCGCAGATCCGCCGCCAACCCAAGATTTTTCAGGCTTACCGCGAAAGCAAGCACTGGGGCAAGATTCTCGAAGTCAACAACGTTGGCCGACTCAACGAAAAAATTAAAGACGGCTCCATTTCTGATTTCATCAAAACCGCTGAAGCACTGCATTCTAAAAAAATTCAGGAAATCGCCGACGAAATCACCAGCCATCCCTCAATCAGAATCGTTTTGATCGCGGGCCCATCAAGCTCAGGCAAGACCACATTCAGCAAACGCCTGTGCACACACCTCAAGGTCAACGGCCTGCGCCCGGTTGCAATGTCGCTCGACAATTACTTTCTTGATCGTCAGCACACGCCGCGTGATGAGCATGGCGACTATGATTTTGAATCAATCTACGCCCTCGATCTCGAACTGTTCAACCAGCACCTCAAAGAACTGCTCGAAGGCAAGGTCGCGCAGATACCAGAATTTGACTTTCATACCGGTCACCGCAAGGAAAAGACTGATCCTATGCGTATCAACGAAGACCAGATCGTCATCATCGAAGGCATTCACGGCCTTAACGACGAACTGACAAGATCGGTTCCGGCGGATTGCAAATACAAAATCTATATCAGCGCACTGACCCAGCTGGTAATCGACGACTACAACCGTATCGCAACTACCGACACCCGTCTCATCAGGCGCACCGTTCGCGACAGCAAATATCGCGGCTATTCAGCCGAGAACACCTTCAGCCGCTGGCCATCAGTACGCCGCGGTGAAGAGCGTAATATATTCCCATTCCAGGAATTTGCCAACACCGTCTTCAACTCTGCCGTGCCTTATGAATGGGCTGTCCTCAGACCAATCGCAGAGCCACTCCTTCTCGACATCCCGCCTGAAAGCTCATCCTACACCCAGGCTCGCCAGATACTCAGAACACTCGCCTTTTTCGCTCCGCTCGACCCGAAAGAAGTGCCTCCGACATCACTTCTTCGCGAATTTATTGGCGGCAGCTCTTTCCAATACTGAGCTATCTCATCCATAATGGCAAAACCGGCGGCGAAATCAATAAGCTTAAAGCCTCTTCTCGAAAAGGTTTTAACTGATTTCCCGCCGGTCGCCCGTACTGGCGCCGACCCAATTCAGTTTCCACGCTGGTTTTTTGAGCAAAAGAGGCCGGCCGCCGAGGTCGAAGCTGTAGCGCTGTTTTCGGCAATGCTGGCTTATGGCTCGGCAGCGCAGTTCATCAAAAAAATACGAGAGACCCTCGACACCTGTAGCTGGCAGTTTCTCGATCTTATCTGCAACCCGGCACGGGCGCAAAAATTTGCCTGGCCGGCTTATCGCCTGAGCACAGGTCGCGAAATCGGCATTCTGGCCACTGCGGCCGGCAATCTGATCAAGCAGCATAAAAGCCTGAAAAAAGTTTTTCTAAAGGGCTTTACACCGCAAAGCAGCATCAAAGATGGCCTGATAAGCCTGCGACAGGGGCTACTGGCCGAGGCCGAAAAGGTCGGCGGCCCAATCTCACGCGGCACCCGACATCTGCTGCCAGACCCCGCTGCCGGCGGTTGCGTAAAGCGCTGGCAAATGTTCTTGCGCTGGCTCGTGCGACCCAACGATGGAGTCGACATGAACCTGTGGCCAGAAGTCTCGCCGTCACTGCTTCTGATTCCGCTCGACCGCCATATCAGCCGCATAGCCCGCAACCTCGGACTTACCGCCAGAGGCAGCGACGACTGGAAAACTGCCGAAGAAATTGCGGCCCGGCTCGCTGAATTCTGCCCCGAAGACCCGATAAAATACGATTTTTCGCTCTGCCACCTCGGCATAGCGGGCGAATGCACGCATGGCAAGGATCAGAACCTGTGCCGGCGCTGCCTGCTTGCCTCAGCCTGCCAGGCATTCGCACGACCCGGCAAAAATTGACATGAACCCGCCCCGAGAGTAAACTCGATAACGAAACCAACCCCGATGGAGAAGCACAATGCTCGATATTAGAGATTTTTTCAGCCGTCTGCCCGAATTCGTCTGCCCCGAGCTGTTTGAAAAAGAACTTGCAGGTTACGCCACGCTAGAGAACGTCTGGGATATCCTTAAAAGAATTCAGGCCGGATTTACCGGCAAATATGTCAGGCCGGAAATTCTCGGCACGGTTGAAGAAGGCGCATTTCTCCGCGGCAGTGACATCTACCTCGGAAAAGGCTCGGTTGTTGAAGCCGGAGCCATGGTCTGCGGACCCGCCATCATCGGCGAGAACGTCGAAATCCGCCATGGTGCCTTTGTAAGAGGCAACGTGATCATCGGTAATGGCGCGGTTATCGGTCATTCCAGCGAAGTTGTGCGCTCAGTATTTCTTCCGGGTGCCAAAGCACCACATTTTAATTATGTCGGCGACTCTGTTCTTGGTTCAAATGTAAATCTGGGTGCTGGCACCAAGCTGTCAAACCTCAAGAATGATGGTTCAAACGTGCGCACGCGCATTGGCGAACATGTCGTTGATACCGGAATAAGAAAATTCGGCGCCATACTTGGCGACAACTGCCTGCTTGGCTGCAACTCGGTCACCAATCCCGGCACGATTCTCGAACCGAACTGCATGGTCTACCCTTGCGCCAGCATACAGGGCCATTTTTCCGCCAGCTCGATCATTAAGCTCCGCCAGAACCTGGTAACTGCCATCAGCCAGAAACTTTAGCGCCCGCTATAACCTGCAATCAGAACTCAATACCGGGGCGGGCTTTGACGCCGCGGTCAAAATAGTGTTTGTGCTTAACCATTTTGGTTACCAGGTCAGCCTTTTCTAGCAGTTCTTTGTCAGTACAACGGCCGGTCAACACCAGTTCAAGCTCTTCAGGACATCTGTCGATGAGCTCTTCGATAGTCTTCTTGTCAAGCAGACCATAGGTCATTGTCGTCAACACTTCGTCAAGAACCAGCAGATCGAGTCGACCTGCACTGATGATATCTGTTGCCAGTTCGATGCCGCGCGCCGCTTCAACCTTGTCTTCTTCGAGCGCACCAAAACGAAAGCTGCCGTCGGGCTTCATGCGCTCAAGACCAGTCACATGATATTCGATACTGAGTCGATCCAGCACCACCAGCTCGTTGTGCCGGTAGGTTTCGCTGCCCTTGTCAAAAAAAATCACGCCGACTCTGCGACCAGCGCCAAACGCTCTGATCAGCAGGCCGACTGCCGCGGTTGTCTTGCCTTTTCCATCGCCTGTATAAGCATGAATCATAATTAAAACTCTATGTCAAATTCCGTGCCAAACAGCGGGTCTTCGGCGAAAGTCGGAGTTGTCGGCTGTTTAGGCTGAGACGCCGGTTGCGCAACGGTTTCAGTTTTAGCAACAGGCGCGATGCCGAAAGGATTCTCTTCTTCCCAGGCTGTGGCAGTTTGTGCACTGGACGGCTGTGCAACTGCAGCGGCCGTAGCTGGCGTGGCCACTGCTGCAGTTGGCTGCCGCACCGCAGAAGTCGTGGCTTCGGCAGTCGCCGGAGAACCGGCAGAAGACGAAGCACTGGAGCGCTGCACAACCATGCTTCTGCTGGCTGGACCACCATGATCTATGAACTTCGGCGGTTCAGGCGGCGTTGCAATTCTAGCCACTTCAAACGGTCTGGTGCGTTCGCCTGACATATCCCAGATTGTGTAAAGAGGCTTCAACTCTACTTTGCTGCCGATAACCGCTTTGCGCATGATAAAAATATCCCCGGTCTTGCTCGGCAGAAGGGTCGCAACAAAAGGCCGGCGCCAGAAGCCACCAGAATCCTTGCGTGCAATATCCATGACCACGATATAAAAACCATCCTGATACAAAAAGCGCTCGACAACCGCCGGTCGATAATCAAACATCGTGGCGCCAGGAGCCCAGACCAGCAACATACATTTGGTAAAATCTATTGCCGGCATGGGTTCGTCCGCGCCAGCCTGCTGCCAGAAACGCTCGAGATCATAAAGATCACGAATAATAAAAAAAGGGTACGCCGATTTAAAAGTGCAGTTGTCGCCGCGCCAGTCTTTATAAACACCCAGCTCGACAACCTTCTGCGCCATGGCAGCGGCTGACTGCAGAAGCAGTATAACCACCGCCAGAATCAGTGCTGACCTTCGCATTATCTTATCTCCAGGCCCTCAGCAGTCGGGTAAATATCAAGACCGTTGAAAACCACCATGGCTTCGAGTATTTCGTGCCAGGGGCGGTCGCGCAAAGAGCAATAAAGGGGAAGAATCACCGGGTTGTGCCAGCTGATGCGAACACCAGTTGCAAAAGCGATGCGCTGCAAAGCCTGATCAAGCGGCTTGCCGTCGCTGATAATTGTTCCCTTGGCATTCAAAGCAGCAAAATGCTCGCCAAGCGTGCGACTGCGATAATTCTGAATACGGTCCATCAGATGTTTCCAGCCTGTGCCCTGAATGTGCACCGGAGCCACAAAGAACAGGCCGCGACGCGGGTAAAACCGGTGGTGCGGTGACACGACAACATCCATCATCGCCTCATGCCCGCGAACATGCCTGCGCACCTGATTTGGTGAGACGGTAGAATAGTGGCAGACATAATCCTTGCGATACGCCAGACCAACCATGCGCGTGATTTTCCAGACCGGCAGCGACTGGGTCCAGATAACGTCGACACGATCTTTATATGGCAGATTAGTAGCCGGCAACAATACATGATACTGTTTGCGCTCGGAGCGATAGAGTACAACGCTGTCGTGCCTGACAGCAACAACCCGCAAATCAGTGCCAATCATAAAGCCGGATGTGACCAGCATTTCATGTCCCTGCCAGCGCAGCCAGGCGGCACCATCTTCGCCAAAACTCACCAGGCCGTCGACTTCTATTTCGTCAGGGTTTGCGATCAGCAAAGCCTGCGCGGCAACCGGCAGTATGACTGCCAGCGCGCAACAGATAAAAATCTTCAGCCAGAAATTAGCCTTGTTCATCGAATGTATCCTTTCACATAAATTGCAGCTAAAACAATGTAACATATCTGCTAAATTTATTATAGAATATGCAGTCAGGCAACTGCCTTGTCAAATCAGAGTTATATTCGTGGAGACCCAAATGAAACTTTACCTTTTGTTGTCAGTAATAGTTGCACTATGCTTGCCTGCTCACAATGGCAACTGTGAGGCTCCGGTGCCGCCTTCAACCCGCCAGCAGCCAAATACCAGAGAAATCCACGGAGTGACACTGACCGATCCTTATGCGTGGCTCAGAAACAAAGAGAGCAAAGAAGTTCTGAGTCACCTCAAAAACGAGAATCTCTACACTTCTGAAATTATGAAGGATACCGAAGAGCAGCAGGTATGGCTGTTCGAAGAAATGAAAAGTCGCATCAAGGAAACCGACCTTTCAGTTCCACAGCAAATTGACAGCTATTACTATTACAGCCGCACTGAACAAGGAAAACAGTATCGAATACACTGCCGTCGCGGAGTTGAAGCTGGCTCTCCTGAAGAAATCATTTTTGACGAAAACAAATACGCCGAAGGAACCCCGTATTTTGCTATGGGCGCCCTCGAGATAAGCCCGGATCACAACATTCTTGCCTATTCAATCGACAACAACGGTGCCGAAAAGTTTGAACTCGGCTTTATCAACCTCATTACCGGCGAAACCTACCCTGACAAGGTCGCCTCGACCACTTATGGCGTTGTCTGGGCCGAAGATAACAAAACTGTCTTTTACACATTGATGGATGATACCGGCCGCGCCTGCCTGATCAAGAAGCACAAACTCGGTGCCAGTATCGCCGACGACAAAGAGGTTTATCACGAACAGGACGGCCAGTTCTGGGCTGGAATCAGCAAAACGCGCGACCGCAAATATCTTCTTCTTGGCGCAAGCAGTTCGACTTCTTCAGAATATCGCATACTTGAAGCCAGCAATCCAGATGGAGAATTCAGAGTGTTCAGAGCCAGGCAGAAGGGCATCGAATACGGCCTGATCCATCAGAATGAATACTTCTACATTCTGACCAACGAGAATGCGGTTAATTTCAAGGTGATGCGCACCCGCGATAATGAGACTGCTCCCGAAAAATGGCAGGAATTTATCGCTGCCCGCGATGACGTGCTGATCGATGATGTCGACGCCTTCGCCGGTCATCTGGTTGTCGCTGAACGCGAAAATGGCCTGCAGAAAATACGTTATTTCGATAATGCCGGCAAGTCCAAGTTCATTCCATTCAACGAAGCGGTGTACAGCGTTACTGTTGATGATAATCCTGAATACAAGACAACAAAGCTGCGTTACCGCTACACCTCGCTCACTACCCCCGAGTCAGTTTTTGACTTCGATATGGTCAGCGAAAAGGCTGAATTAAAAAAGCAGACCGAAGTGCTCGGAACCTTTTCCAGCGCGAATTACCAGTCTGAGCGTATATTTGCTAAAGCTGCCGACGGCACTATGGTGCCGATCTCACTGGTTTATCGCAAAGACATGCGCAAAAAAGGGCCAGCAAAAGCCTATCTTACCGGCTACGGATCCTACGGCTCGTCTTTCGACCCTTATTTTTCATCGATTCGCCTTTCCCTGCTTGACCGCGGATTCATCTATGCGATAGCCCATGTCAGAGGTGGCCAGGAAATGGGTCGGCCATGGTATGACAACGGCAAACTCCTCAACAAGAAAAACACTTTTACCGACTTTATTGTTTGCGCTGAACATCTGATCGAGCTTGGCTACACCGATAAAGATCTGCTGGTTATCAACGGCGGCAGTGCCGGCGGCCTGCTGATGGGAGCCGTTGTTAACATGCGCCCCGGCATTTTCAAGGCGGTGATCGCCGATGTGCCGTTTGTTGATGTCATCAATACCATGCTTGACCCCAGCCTGCCACTTGTCCGCGAAGAATACGAAGAATGGGGCAACCCCGAAATCAAAGAATATTTTGACTATATTTTGTCATACTCACCTTATGACAACATCAAGGCACAGGACTACCCCGCCATGCTGGTTACTGCCGGACTTAACGACCCGCGCGTTTCTTTCTGGGAACCAGCAAAATTCGTAGCCAGACTGCGCACCATGAAAACGGACCAGAATCTACTGCTGCTCAAAACCAATCTCGACGCCGGGCATGCCGGCGCTTCCGGGCGCTACGATTTCATCAAAGAAATCGCCTTCGAATACGCCTTCATCTTCAAGATCCTCAACGTGAAGTTCTGACGAAAAAGTCTAAAACCGAACAGGTGGATGTAATACCATTCACAATAAATCACTCATAGCAAAAGCTGGACAACAGAGTCGTGTTTGCAGTTACCAGCGACAACCCTGCAGGATTAGGCTGCTCTTTAGGTGGCTCTTATGGCCTTTAGCCATTAGAGCCACGTATCCCGCAGTCCTTAACCGGGAGTGGCTAGCCGTTAGAGCAGCGCGTATCCCGCAGGGCTCCGGGTCGGCACGCCCTGGTGCGCACACGAGCACGAAAAGATAAAAACGGGACAGTGCCGAAGGTATTTACGAACGAAACAGGTGAAATTGGTATAATCAGTTTGCGCCGTTATCGGCGCAGCTGACATCCATTATTTCGTCGAGCATGGTCAGATGGAAAACCCTGAACACGCCTTCGCTGCAGTTGATTATTTTGAGCTTCTGGCCGAGTCCGCGCTTTTTAAAGCAGTCGGCATACCAGGCAAAAATAGTGAGGCCGGCGCTGGCGATAAAATCAACCTCTTCGAGGTCAAAAATCAACAGTTTCATTTCTTCAGCGTTCTTGACATCCATCTCTTGTTTAAGAGTCTTCAGAGAAAGCTGGTCAAGCTCACCGATCAGCTTGACTGTCATCGTTTCGCTGTCTTCCTGCGAGACATAAATGTCGAGTATACTGCTCATTATTCACCCCAAAACCTGATTTAACCGAGCAAATATCCTACCAGTGACAACAGCAGGCCGGCCATCGAAATGAAAAAAGGCCGGCTCCACTTTTTATAATCGACTTGAAATGCGAAATATCCGCTATATATCGGGGTTGCAACAAGTGCCATCGCGCCATAGATCAAATCTTTTTTAAGCGCCTCACCTGTTGTCCAGATCAGGCTCATCATGAACAGAAGCAATCCGATAAGCAACAAAAGCGAACCCATAGTCTACAATCTCCCATGTTCATCTCTGTACCTAATTTAGCATATTTGATCGGCAATGTAAAATTTCTGCAATAAGTAACAGGGGTTTACCAGCAATGGCATTTCTGATATGTTGGCGCTAGCAGATAAATTCAGCAAAGAGAATAAAATGAGCTCCCAGATCGAAAAAATACTGATTACGCCGGCTACCAGCATACTTGATACCCTCAAGGTTATCGATGAGGCCGCTTTTGAGATCGCCCTTGTTATCGACGAAGAAACCAGACTGCTCGGTACAGTTACTGATGGTGACATCAGACGCGGAATCATCCGCGGAGCCAGTCTGCAAAGCCCGATTGCTGACCTGATGAATAGCCAGCCCATAGTGGCAGGGCAAAACACCACTGACGATGAACTGCTGTTTTTAATGACCAACCGGTCGATAAAACACCTGCCAGTGGTCGACCGCAACAACAGGGTGCTCAAACTGGTGCAGCTCAAAGATTTGATTGCCCGCAAACCGCGCAGCAATATTGCGGTTATCATGGCCGGCGGGCTTGGCTCTCGTCTCGGCGAGATCACACGCGATATTCCAAAACCTCTCCTGCCGGTAGGCAACCGCCCGATAATAGCTCTTATCGTCGAACAACTGCGCCGGCATGGCATTGAGAAAATCTACATTTCAATTAATTACCGCGCCGCCAAAATAAAAGACTATTTTACTGAGAATCCGGTTAAAGGCGTTGTCATCAGCTATCTTGAAGAAAAAGATTTTCTCGGCACCGCCGGTTCACTGTCTTTGTTGCCCGAACCAGTGCAACTGCCTCTGATCGTAATGAACGGCGACATTCTATCGCCGGTTAATTTTGGCAACCTGCTTGATTTTCATGCGACAGCCCGCAAGCAGATGACTCTCTGTGCCCGTGATTTTAACTTTCAGATACCATACGGAGTTTTGCAGATGCGCGGTGATGAACTCGTTGACATTGAAGAAAAGCCGACTCACAGTATATTTATCAACGCCGGCATCTATGTTCTCGAACCGGCTGTGCTCGAGCAAATCAAGCCGCAGCAGAGACTTGACATGCCAGAACTGATAAAGGCGGTTAATGCTTCACCAGGCGGCGTCAGCTGTTACCCGGTTTCAGAATTCTGGCTCGACATCGGCAGCCCGGTCGACTACGCCCGCGCCCACGAAATTTTTGCCGGGATCTCGCGGCAATATGAATAACAGCAATCTGTTGGCTGGCCGCAAAGTGGTGGTAACCGGCGCCGCCGGGTTTATTGGCAGCCATCTCACCGAAAAACTGCTGGCAGCTGGCGCGCAGGTAAAGGCGCTGGTGCGTTATAATTCGCGCTCAGACATTGGCTGGCTGAGCCACGCGATAGACAATAAAAGCCTCAGCATTGTCAGCGGCGATGTTCGCGACCCATTTCTCGTCAAAAGCCTTCTCGAAGGCGCTGACATGGTATTTCACCTCGCCGCGCTCATCGCCATTCCCTATTCTTACGCCGCTCCGCAAAGCTATGTCGAGACCAACATTAATGGCACACTCAACATTCTTGAGGCCGCCAGAACTCATGGGTTGAAAAAAGTTATCCTTACCTCAACCTCAGAGGTCTACGGAACGGCTCTGCGCGTGCCTATTGACGAAGACCACCCGCTGCAGGCGCAATCGCCCTACTCTGCCAGCAAGATAGCTGCCGACATGATGGGCAAGGCTTACGCCAGTTCGTTTGGCCTTCCTGTTGTCATTGTTCGACCCTTCAACACATACGGGCCACGGCAATCCATGCGGGCAGTAATACCAACTATTATCAGACAGGCGTTGGAAGGTGAGCAGATCAGGCTTGGTGACCTCAGACCAGTGCGCGATTTTAATTATGTCGGCGACACAGCAGAGGGCTTTATTGCAGCTGCCAACAGCAACTGCCAACAGGGCGAAATATTTAATCTGGCAACCGGCCGGGGCGTCAGCATTGCCGAAACTGTCGAGATAATCGGCCAGCTGATGCTAAAAAAAATCGAAATACAACACGACGATAAGCGTCAGCGCCCCGCTGACTCAGAAGTAATGCGCCTGATCGGCAATGCCGACAAGGCAAAGAATCTGCTCAACTGGCAGCCGCAGCATTCCCTTGAACAGGGCCTCGCCGAAACGATAAACTGGGTCGAACAGAATCGTCATAATTACCAGCAGCCACAGAAATACCATTATTAGCATGTTTTTAGATAACTTTGCCGAAAGACCGCTGATCATAGCTGAAGCTGGAGTTAACCATAACGGCAGCGTTGAGCTTGCGCACAGACTAGTCGATGCTGCAGCTGCGGCCGGTGCCGGCGCTGTCAAGTTTCAGACTTTTAAAGCCGAAGAATGTGCCGGACGTTTTGCCGGTACCGCCTCCTATCAGAAAAGCTGCACTGCCGACGATCAGTTCAGCCTGCTGCAAGGTCTAGAGCTGCCCTTTGCCGCTTTTGCAGAATTGCAAGCACATGCCGAACAGCTTGGACTGGTTTTTCTGTCAACTCCTGACGGTACAGCAAGCCTTGATCTGCTGTGCCGGCTTACAGTGGCAGCGATCAAAACCGGTTCTGGCGAAGTCAGCAACCTGCCGTTTCTACGTGAAATTGGCGGCCGGCACAAGCCAGTCATATTGTCTACAGGCATGAGCAGCCTCGGCGAAGTGCAAAAAGCCGTTGCCGCTCTTATAGAAGGCGGCGCGAGCGAAGTAATGCTGCTGCACTGTACCAGCGAATATCCGGCGCCTCCGGCTGACTGCAATCTGCGGTGCATCCCGCTGTTAAAGCAGGCATTTGCCTTATCAGTCGGGTTCTCAGATCATACCGAGGGACATGAGGCGGCAGTTGCTGCGACGACACTCGGCGCCGAAATTATCGAAAAGCATCTGACTCTCGATCGCACAATGCCTGGCCCTGACCACGCCGCTTCGCTCGACCCGGAACAGTTCAAAAACATGGTGGCTGCGATTCGCAAAACCAGCATCATGTTGGGTGATGGGCGCAAGGCAGCTGCTGCCAGCGAGCAGGCAAATCTGTTGCTGGTTCGCCGCAGCCTGGTAGCCGCGATCGATCTCAAGGCCGGCGATATTCTGACTGCCGACAAGATCGCTGTTAAACGGCCGGCCGGCGGCATTCACCCTGAACTTTTAGCTCAGGCCAGCAACCGGCGAATAACCAGAGCTCTTTGTGCCGATGAGCCCATCACCTGGAATCATCTGGGAGAGGTTGTTTCGAGTGAGCCTTGAATTTATAACAGATTTGCAGCGCTGGCAGCAGCTGATCGATGACCTGCCGGATTTCTGTGGCAAAATTTACTATCAGCCCGCGTATTATAGTGCTTTTGAGATAAATGGCGACGGCCAGGCGGCAGCACTCTATTTTACTGAGGGTGAGACCGAAATTTTTTATCCATTTCTGCTCAGAGCGATTCCTGCTCAGTTTGGTGGCGAAGGCTATTTTGACATGCAGAGCGCTTATGGTTACGGCGGGCCGGCAATTTTCGACGGCACTGCTGCGGCAGTCGCGAGATTTTCTGATGAATTTGCTGCATGGGCTGACCAGGCAAACATTGTCGCTGAGTTTATCCGGTTCAATCCGCTTTATCACTCCAGCTATCTGGCCAACATATACGAGCTCGAACTCAACAGAATAACAGTCTGTGTCGACCTGCAGGATGACTTTTCCGGCATACTGGCACAGTCTACCGACGCGCGACAGCGCAATTATCGCAAGGCACTCAAATCAGGTCTACAATTTGTGACGTTGACTGATTTCCGGCTGTTTACAGATATGTATAAAAAAGCCATGCACAGGCTCGCCGCCGCCAGTTACTATTATTTTTCACCGCAGCATTTTGCGGCGCTGGCGGCATTGCCACAAGAATCGAGAAGTTTTGTCGGCGTTCACGACAAGACAGGCAGGTTTCTGGCAACCGGAATATTTCTTTTTGACGAAATGAGCGCACACTACCATCTCGGCGCAACAAGCGATGCGGGCCGTGAATGTCAGCCCAGCGCGTTTATGATGTTCGAGGCGGCCAAAGCGGCAGCGCAGGCCGGCAGATCACTGTTACACCTGGGCGGCGGTCTTTCGCTGGCCGAAGACGATGGACTGTTTCGCTTTAAGACAGGTTTTTCGCAAAATCATCACCAGTTTTTCATCGCGCGCAGAATTCACCGGGCGCAGCTTTATCAGCAGATTTCACAGGCATGGCAGGCAGAAACCGGCCAGAAACCGGGCATTCTTTTGCATTACCACGAAGGAATACAACATGCAGACGTTTGATAAACAATGGAACCAGGTACACGGCAGCCGCAACTGGGGCCGCTACCCGGCGGAGGAACTGGTCAGGTTCATGGCCCGCAATTATTACAGTGGCGACAGAAGCAAGGTGCGAGTGCTTGATCTGGGCTGCGGCACTGGCGCCAACACCTGGTTTCTTTGCCGGGAAGGTTTCAGCACAGTTGCGTTTGATGGCGCATTTGTCGCCACGACCAAAGCTGCCCGACTGTGCAGCGAGCTTTCGACAACCGCATCTTTTCTGCAGGCCGATGCCGGGCTGCTTCCGTTCAAGAACGAAACGTTCGATGTCGTAGCAGACATCGGGGCCCTTTCTGCCAACAGCAGCGCGGGAATAAGACAGATTTTGCAAGAGATCTGCCGCGTTCTCAAGCCAGGTGGCCGGGTGTTTTCATCAGTATTGTTCACGCAGTCGACCAGCGGCTACAAAACTGGCGAAAGAATAGACAGTCACAGCTTTCGCAACATTGAGCATGGCCCGGTTGCCGGGCTTGGCACTATTCATTTTTTCACGCGCGCAGAAATCAAAAAAGTCTGGCAAAATGCCGGATTCGAAGAACCTTTGATTGACGTGATTACCCGCACTGACCATGGTGGCAGCCTGCGCGTAAGCTTTTACACAGCAATGGCGCGCAAACCGGAGAAATAACATGTCAGATCAGACGGTAAAAATCGATACCAGCAGGCATATTTCGCTCGTGCTGATTGAGCCTGACATACCGCAAAACACCGGAAATATTGCGCGCCTCTGCTACGCTACCGGCTGCGAGCTTGTTCTGGTCAGGCCTTTTGGCTTCAGGCTTACTGATGCCGCTCTGCAGCGGGCCGGCATGGATTACTGGAAAAATCTTGAACCGGTTATCATCGACGATACTGATGAATTTCTGGCCTGGGCGAAAGGCAGACGCGTTTTTTATCTTTCGGCACACGGAAGCGTCAACTACGCAGCAATAGAGTATCAACCAGGCGATGTGCTGGTTTTTGGCTCTGAATCCAGCGGCCTGCCACCGGCACTGCTCGCCGCCGGCAAAGCTGCAAACAGCCTGATTACGCTGCCGATGATTGAGCCGGCACGTTGCATTAACGTTTCTTCTTCAGCAGCCGCAGCGGTTTACGAGGCTTTGCGCCAGATTAATCACTGGTCATCGTCAACAGGCAAAGAAGGTCCGGGCGCACCGTCGGCTTGATCGCCACCGCTGAATTCTTCCTGAGCCATGCTTTCGATCTCTTCATCCATGTTTTCGCCCATTTCCCTGGCCATTTTCTTTGCCCAGGTGGCAAAAGTGCGTGGATCATTCTCGTCAAGTCCCGAAAGAGCTGAAGGGTCAGCCAGGCTTTCCATAATCTGCTCTTCGCTTCTGACCATCTTAACGCGCGACACCAGGCGCTGGCTGCTGATTGCAGAGCAGTTCGGGCATTGCTGTGGGTTATCGCGATCGTTGATACTGCAAAGAACCGTGAATTTCTTTCGACAGCTGCCGCAGCTGAATTCATAAAGTGGCATGTTTTACACTCCCTGAAAAATGTTTCATTGCCAGCGATTATATGGTAATCTGTGCTTACATATCAAGATGATAAACATCAGGCTGAGGAAGCTGAATGAGTCGCTCTCCGTATGAACTGATCAAAAGCACTGACGATGCACTCTGGCGCGAAGGGTTGGCAGCGCTGCTGATAGACCACACTCCGGAGTCTGGAGCTGCCATAATTGGCATGCTCTGTGACAAGGCCTGGCACAAACGCGAGGCCGCGGCTAAAGCCCTCCTGGAATGGGGTCCCGAGATCAGCCCTCTCGTTCTCGATCATCTTAACGAGAAAAAGCACGATCAGTTTTACTGGCTGCTCTATGTCTTAGGCCAGCTCGGTGATGAAAAATCCCTGGCAGCAGTCAAGCAGATTCTCCACCACCGTGATGCCGAGCTGCGAGGTTACGCGATCAGAGCAGTTTCAGCTCACCGCCAGATTGAGAACGCGCGCACTCTTTACCCACTCCTTAACGACCCGAACTGGGCTATCCGCAAGCTGGTTTTTGAGCAACTGCTGGGCTTTAGCGAGCAGATACTCGACGATCTGCGCAAAATAATCAACACACCATCCAGGCTGCCTAACCACAGTGTGATTGCACTGTTTGTCAAAATCGGTCAGGATAAAACCATTGAAGAACTCAGAAAAATTTATCAGAATGGCAGCTTTGCGCTTCGCTATTCGGTGATTTCTGCGCTCGGCGAGCTTGGCACTTCGCTGGCCATAGACTTTCTGATCAACGGCCTTGCCGACGGCTCATGGGCTATCAGACAACTTGCTGCCGAACAGCTTCTTAAGCTCGGACCGAAGGTTTTTGAGAAACTTACCTCGGCGTTCAGCCGCAGCGACTCTCTGATCAGATATGACATCATCAAGATCCTTGTCGAACTGCTTGGCGACAAGGCCATGCCGCTCATTCAACGCCTGCTTTCTGCTACCGAACAGGAGCACAGATTACTTGCCATCGAAAATCTTGCGCGCCTCAAAAGTGACGATGCGACGGCCACTCTGCTGCTCTGCCTTGCAGATCCTGATCGCATCGTTTCAGACTACGCCGCTGACTGCCTCTCGCAAAAGCCAAATCTGAACATTGATCTTCTGCTGCAGCACCTGAGCACCGAAGATGAGAATCTGCGATTTCAAATCATCAAGATCATCGGCTCAATTGGTGGCATGGCACTCTCGCCGATCATCAAAATTCTCGAAAGCGGCAACAAGCAGGAACGCCTGTTTCTGCTGGGTGTTTTGCAGAAAATTGCGCCGCACCCGCAGCTTATTGACGTTCTGATCAAGCTGCTCGGCGACGTAAACTGGCCGGTTCGCAATGCCGCTGCCAATTGTCTGGTGAATTATGGTGAAGCATCGGTAACCTCGATAGTCAGGGCGCTCACCGACAACTCAGACGATATACAGTTCTGGTCGCGCAAAGCTCTGGTAATGATCGGCCCCAAAGCCGTAATAACCCTTAAAACCATTCTCGAAGAGAATACCGACCCTTCACTGATGCCGCATATTGTTTCAGCTCTGCTGTCAATGAACCACCCCGAAGCCGTTCCGGCAGTTACCAGATTTCTCGAAACCACAGATGAGTATAGAATTCAAGCAGTGCTCGCGTCGGTTCCGAGTATCACGTCAAAAGACGTGGTCAACACAATACTCAATCTGCTGACACATCCTGATCCCAAGGTCTGCCACTGGCTCTCGCACCTACTCAAAAAGGCAGATGCCAACGCTCTGCGCCGCACCGTTTTCCTTGGCTTCAGCCACTCGAACGAAATTGTACGCTATTATGTTGCCGAAGCAGTCTCTGGCTGGAGCAATCTCAGCGAGAACGATTTAAAAGTGGTTTCGCGTCAGCTGCAGGTCGAAAAGTCAGCGAAAAATCTGCGCATGATGGTGACAATACTTTCCCAGAACCCATACCCTTCAACAGTAAGTGCCTTGCAGGAATATCTGGAATCGTGCAACCCATCAGCAATGCTTGATCTTATGACGGTAACAGCCGCACAGAAAAAGCTCCCATTCCTGAAGATGCTCGACCAGCTGCTTAACAGTCGATCAGAAGTCATTACACTCAACGATGTTGATCGCGTCGGCAAAATCTTGAGCTATGTTTACCAGGATCACCCGGAAGGCCTGGTTCAAGGCCTCACATCGCCGAGCAAGGCTTATCGGCTCTGCTGCATCATTGCTCTCGATTCAATCGACGACCGGCGCATAGCTTTCTCGGTCATGGAAAACCTTCTTCCCAATGAAGAAGTTGATGTTCTACGTCATGCCGTGAAAACTCTAGCACGCTATTTCTTTCATGACGATTTCAGACTCAAGGGCGCGATTACAGACTTTTTCCTGAGCCTGGGCAAGATGATCACCGAACCGCTCAGCGAGTATATCGAAGAACTCGAAAACGAAATCGACCGCAAATCTCTGGTAGACATGATCGAAAGCGTAGGCGGCACCGTCAACCCTGAACTGTTGCGAGCAAAAGGCGAGGCTAAGGTTGTACTTTCTGACAACCACCTTGACGAAGTTCTCGAAAAGCGCCGGGCGGCACTTGAAGAGCTCGAAAAATACGACGAACTCATCAAAACCACTCACACGCTCGACCTGTCGGTCATGTTTACCGACGTCAAGGGTTACACGGCTTTCAGCGCCAAAGCTTCGCTGTCAGAAGTCATGTCAATGCTCAAACAACACGACGAAATTCTTAAACCGGTGTTTGAAAAGTATTCTGGCGATGTTCTCAAAAAGATCGGCGACGCGTTTCTGGTTGTTTTCGAAAATCATAACAACGCTATTCTTGCCGCGATTGAGATTCAGCGCAAACTACACACTTTTAACGCTTCGGTTGCCGAAGAACGCAAACTGGCCATCAGAATAGCCGTAAACAGCGGTTCAGTTATAAGAACCGAGAACGACGTTCTCGGTGATACGGTAAACCTGGCATCACGCCTTGAAGGCGTTGGCGATGCCTTTGAAATTATTGTCTCTGAGCATACTCTGCAGCGCATCAATCGCCAGATATTCGATATCGAAGTGCATGGCGAGCATAAGCTTAAAGGGATCGAAAAGCCGGTCAAAGCTTACCGGGTTAAATGGTAACGCTGCCTTGAGCGCAGACAAGCCACAATAAAGCCTGCAACAAAGAAAGTCGGCAACCCGGACAGCTTAAGAGTCTGACAAATGGGACCGCGGTTCAGTGTCCCTTTACCTGCGGCCTGTCGGTTATGGCCGGCTTGCCAACGCCCGGTGGTTGTTTATCGCCCTTGCCATGTTCGGGCGCCGACGTTGTGCGGCCCCCGGCTACCTGTTTGCCCACGCGTTCTTCTAGACGTTTCTGAAATTCTTTTTTGTCTTCAGAGTATTTGTAGCCGTCTTCATAAGTGATTCTCTTGGTCACGACAAGATCTTCAAGGCATTGATCCATGGTAAGCATGCCGTCTGAGCGGCTTGTCTGCATGATAGTGACCAGCTGGTCAGATTTGTCTTCTTTGATGCAGCGCTTAACCGGAGTTGTACCAACCAGAACTTCGTATGCCATTACACGACCCGCTGACAGATAAGCCGGCACCAGTCTCTGCGAAACAACGCCGCGCAGGGTTCCGGCCAGCTGCATGCGAACGGACTGCTGCAGATCGCCCGGGAAACTACCGATAATGCGGTGAATAGATTCATAGGCATTGATCGTGTGCAGTGTCGAAAATACAAGATGCCCGGTTTCAGCTGCTGCAATTGCAAGATTCATCGTCTCAAGGTCGCGCATTTCGCCGACGAGTATGACGTCAGGATCTTCGCGCAACGCGCTGCGCAGAGCGTTGGTAAATGACAAAGTATTGGTGCCGAGTTCGCGTTGCGTAATAACGCTGCGCTTGTGCTGATGAACGAATTCTATCGGGTCTTCGATGGTAATGATGTGGTCGTAACGCGTACGATTGACAAAATCAATCATCGCCGCCAGTGTGGTCGACTTACCAGAACCGGTTGCGCCGGTTACCAGTATCAGACCGGTCTTGTTGCAACAGATTTTTTCCATGATCGATTTGTCCATCGACAGTTCATCGAATGATGGAACCGTATTGGGAATAATACGGAAAACGCCAGCCATACCGTTTTTCTGCTGAAAAACATTGACACGGAATCGCGCGCAGTCAGAGATTTCATATGAGAAGTCGAGTTCCATGCGTTCGCTGAACTCACGCTTCTGAACATCGTTCATTATCGAGAACAGCAGGAATCGGCTCTTTTCAGGGGTAATTGTTTCAAAAGTGGTTCTGATCAACTCACCATGAATTCTGATGCTGGGTGGCAGTCCGATGGCGATATGAAGGTCAGAACCGCGCTCTTCGTGAAGATAGTAGAGCAATTCTTTGAGGTCAGTAATGTTTTCTTTGGTAAACTTGCGGCGCAGCACTCTGGTTTCAACGTTTTCGGGGCGTAAAGAATCGAGAGTGATTTTTTCGTTGCGCAGAACAGAATCGAGCTGGTCTTCTGATAACTTCGAGGCCAGCGAGATCATGCGGTCTTTTTCGACATCAGTCGAACTGTCATAAAGGTTCAAAAACGAGGCAACCCCGTAATAATCGCGGCGTTTGAGAATTTCTCGTGACCACCACGCAATATCTGCACTCTTGTCAAACGCGGCCGAAACAAGTTCTTTGAGAAATGCCTTGCGTGGCTGGCGTGAAAGGTTTTCGACAATTGTGTGTCTGATTGACAGGTCTTTATCGTCAAGCTTGAGCAGCAGCAGACCGGCAATCAGCTCGAATTTCTGAAGTTTGGAAATAGCTTCGACAGCGCAAGTGCGCACGAGCGTATTCTTGGAGTTGTCTATCATGAACAGCAATGGGCGCAAGGCTTCTTTTGAGCCGATTACACCAATTACCTTGAGCACCTGAATAATCAAGTCCTCATCTTCGGTGTCGAGACAGGCAAGAAGAGGATCAACGGCGTGTACACCAAGCTGCGAAAGAATGCGGTGTGAGTATTCCTGAATAAATATTGATTCATCCTTGAGGTATGGCAGCAACTCGGCAACTACAGAAGGATCTCGCACTTCGCCCAGAGCTGTCAGCAGAAAATACTTCGCTTCCTGGGTAGGCGCGCCAAATTTTTCGTTAAAAAGCTTAATTACCTCAAGACCAAGAACCTTGCCAAGCAGCATCATCATGCTGAGACGCGTCTCTTTGCTGGCGGTCGGAAAAATCGCCATTATCGGCGACACGACTTCCCGACCCCAGTTGGTAAGCGACTTTATCGCTTCCTGGCGCACGACCATCGAATCATCATCCAGAAGCCCCATCAAGGTCTTCATTGAATTCTCGTTCTTGATCTCGCCAAGACCGGCACAGATGTAAGGCTTATAAACTCCGGTGCGGTCAGCCTCGAGCATACGCTGAAACAGCATGAATGCCTTTTCTCGGAGAATAAGCGGTATGATCTTGATACATTCATATTTTTGCTGGCTCGAACAGCTCTGAAAATATTCCTGAATGATCTGGTATATCGAGTCGCCCTGCTCAATCAGGGCTCTTTTGGCCTGTTTGCGAACTATCCAGCTCGGGTCAGAAATCTTGTCAAGAAACGCGATAACGACCTTTTTATCAGGGTTCTTGGCCAGAGCTTCAACGACAATTTTTCTGATTTCGTCGTTTTCGCGGCTGTTGAGAATATCGAGCATCTCTTCTTGAGGCACAAAGCCGAGTTCAATAAGAATAAAATATGCCCAGAAGCGCACTGTCATATCTGACGACAGCCTGAGTGCCGGCAATACGTCTTTCAGAATTGTCGGGTAATTGATAACAATCTGAACGGCCTTTTTCTGAATGCTTTCAAACCTGCTGGCAAGAGCTATTGGCAAGGTTGTTGAAATAACCTTCTTCTGCTTCTCGGAATTCTGCGACTGCAGCAGTGATGCGAGCTTGTCAAGCGCCTGTTCATTATCGAGAAAGTCGTGGCTTCTCAGCTTGTCCTGTAGACTTAAGAGGATTTCCTCTATCATATTGTGACCGTTCCCCTGTTTTTTTCGAGCAGGTATACTACCAGCAGAATTATACCAACAAATACCTTACAATCAAATGAAAATGTTTTGAATAAACAATCGCGCTTCACTTTTAGCATTACTAGAAGCTTGAGACTGGCAGGCCGGGCGTTTTTAAGAGAACCCGGTCGGCGGTGACAAAGGTTGCTGCGCCGGCTTCAAGGCAGCAGCAGTAGCTCTGCAGTGAGATTTCGCCGATTGCGGCTGGAAGGTCTTCGGCCCTGGTCAGCGCTTCTTCGTTCAGTGGCGCGAGCTCAAAGATGTTCTGCGCCAGAACAAAATCACGCAGTGCAGAATAATGCCCCGGACTTCTTACTGCTCTACGGAGCAACCAGAGCGCCAGCGGAACCGACAGCACCAGACCTTCGGCGCGGTTAACCATGATGAGAAGAGCGGCCGAGCCTTCACCGTCGGCCAGCCAGGTCAGAATCGGCGCGGCATCAAGAGCCAGCAGGCCGCCGGCGAACCCGGAGCGCAACGGCGAAGATTCGCGTTCTGGCGCTTTCAGCACGCCACGCAATAAACCGCGGCCACCAATAAAGCGTTCACGCCAGTAGGTAGTACGCGCAGCCGGGTTGTCTGAATAAACAGCCCCGCGGCGCTGATTCAGCCATGCCGTCACTTCGTCGGCGATAAAAACCGTCTTACGCCCGGCGTGCCGCGCCATAATCGCGAATTCAGGCCGGTGGTTCGGTGAACTCGGCGAGATCCACGCCTGTACGGTGTGGCGTGAAACGCGCAACAACTGCGCCACTTCGTTCAGGGTAATCAGTCGATCAGGCAAAACGTTCTCCTGGATAATTGTTTAACTACAAAGCATTCTACTTACTCAATATGTTACAATATATTTCAATATTTTACAATACACCAGAAAAACTGCTGCAGATGCAGGTTTGCCAGCGGGTCACCAAAAGACGCGAACCTTTATCAAACTGCGTTTGGTGTAGGCGCCCAAGAGAAAAGCCTCAACAGAAAAGGCTCAAGCCATGATACGCTCGTATAAGACTGATTAACAATGAGTTTATTAGCGGCAAAATACTTGACCGAACGGCACAAATGAGCTAACATGTTCGAACCGATTTAACTTTTTGGAAAATTCCCGGAGGTACGTTTCAATGTCCATGGTATCAATGAAAAGCCTGCTCGAAGCCGGCGTGCATTTTGGTCATCAGACCCGCAGATGGAATCCCAAGATGGCCAAATACATCTTCACCGCCCGCAACGGCATCTATATTATCGACCTTCAGAAGACTACCAAACTTCTTGACGAAGCATGTGACTTCATCAAGAGTGTAGTACGCGAAGGCAAACCCATTCTTTTCGTCAGCACCAAGCGCCAGGCTCAAGACATCATTAAACAGGAAGCAGAACGCTGCGGAATGTATTTTGTCAATTATCGCTGGCTCGGCGGCATGTTGACCAACTATGTCACTATCGAAAAGCGCATCAACAGACTTAAAGAACTTAATGATCTGATTGACAGCGGCAAGATCGAATCATATCCAAAAAAAGAAGCTTCCAAGATGAAAAAAGAACGCGAAAAACTTGATCGCGCTCTTGGCGGCATCAAAGATATGAAAGGTATGCCCGGCGCACTTTTCATTATCGATCCTCATAAAGAAGCAATTGCGGTCGCCGAAGCCAAGAAAATTGGTATTCCGATAGTATCAGTCGTTGATACCAACTGCGACCCCGACAATATTGACTTTGTAATACCAGGCAACGACGATGCAATCAGAGCCGTAAAACTGGTAACCAGCCTCATTGCTGACTCAGTCCTTGAATCCCTCGAAGGCAAATCATTTGAGACCGTAAGCGAAACCGCTGAAGTCAAAACTGAAATGGCCGATGGCGACATCGACATGGCTGCTGCTATCGCAGTAACCGTCAACAGTGAAGACGCTGAAGACAAACTTGTAATCGACTGATTACAGATTCAATCGAAAGGTAAAAGCTATGCAGATTACTGCTCAACTTGTTAAAGAACTTCGTGATAAAACCGGCGCCGGCATGCTCAAATGCAAAGAGGCTCTAGTAGAATGCAATGGTGATTTCGAAGCCGCCGTTGACAATCTCCGCAAGAAGGGTCTTGCCTCAGCCGACAAGCGCTCTGGCCGAACCACATCACAGGGTCTGGTAATTCCTTTGGCCACCGACGACAAGCGCACCGCTGCCATTGTCGAAGTCAACTGTGAGACTGACTTTGTCGCCAGAAACGAAGACTTCACGGCTTTTGCCAACAAGATCGCAAATCTGGCTCTCAAAACCCCATCAGTTAAAACTGCAGAAGACCTCAACAAGCTGACTGTCGACGGTCACCCGTTCGAAGAATTCATTAAGTCAAAAATCGCCACCACAGGCGAAAACATTTCGGTAAGCCGCGCTGAACACCTTACTATGCCCGCCGGCCAGCATGGTATCTTTGGTACCTACGTCCACGGCGAAGGCAGCATCGGCGTTCTCATTCAGGTCAAAGCCGAAACCGAAGCCGCCGCGAAAAAACCGGAAGTGGATCACTACGCCCATGAAGTAGCCCTTCAGGTTGCTGCCATGAATCCAATCGCTTTGTCTTCTGCTAACATCCCCCAGGAAGTAAAAACCAGAGAACTTAATATTGCCATCGAAAAAACAAAAGCTGAACTAATTGCAAAAGCCGTTAACAAAGCTCTTGAAAAAGAAAAAATCAATCCCGCTCATGTTGACAGCGAAGACCACATGAAGTCTAACATGGAAAAAGGCTGGATTACCCAGGAAGATGTAGACAAGGCACGAGAAATCATTAAAACTTCTTCTGCTGCTGCTGCCGCCAGCCTGAACGACAAAATGATTCACTCAATTGCAGAAGGCAGATTGAACAAATATTTCATGGAAAGCTGTCTCCTTGATCAGGCCTATGTTAAAGATGACAAAAAAACGATCTCTGACCTTACCAATGAAGTGTCCAAAGCAATCGGCGCCAAAATAGAGCTGGTCGCCTATCGCAGATGGGCCCGTGGTGAAGCCGCAGCTGGCGACGCCACCCCGGAAGAAAAAGCTTCAGAAGCAGCCGGGTAAGAGTTCTTGTTGAAACTGATTTCCAGAAAGTTAAGGTAACCTCGTAGAGACGCCTGATCGGTTCAGGCGTCTCTACCCCTGTTTAAAAGGAACCAGAAAAAATGACATCTGCCGGCAGCACAGCGATCCGCTTTAAACGGCCTCTACTCAAACTCAGCGGCGAAATGCTTGGTGGCAGCGACGGGTTCGGTTTTAACCGCTCCGTCCTCGACGGTTTTGCCCGGGAAATCAGAACTCTCACCGATGCCGGCATCGTGCCCGGCATTGTTCTTGGCGGCGGCAATTTTTTCCGCGGCGCCAGAACTACTCTTCCAGCCCTTAAAAGGCATCGCGCTGACGCTATCGGCATGCTTGCCACGGTAATGAACGCCATCTGCTTTGCCGAACATCTTGAAGCAGCCGGCGTAAAAGCAAAAGTTTATTCTGCTGTTCCTCTGCACCCGCTTGTCGCCGCCTATGACATAGATGACGCGGTTGCCAATCTCAATGCCGGTATAACCTGCCTGTATGCGGGCGGCACCGGCAACCCTTATTTCAGCACTGACTCGGCCGCCGCCCTGCGCGCCGTCGAAACCGGCTGTGATGTGTTGATAAAAGGCACCAAAGTTGACGGCGTCTACGATTCTGACCCGGCCAAAAACCCCACTGCCACCAGGTTTCTCAAAATCACTTACGAAGAAGTGTTACGAAGAAGCCTTGGTGTAATGGACCTCGTGGCAATTACACTCTGCCGCGACAACCACATGCCTCTCAAGGTTCTCTCGCTCTCTGAACCGGGAAACCTTTTTAAAGCCTGCTCGGGCGCCGAAACCGGCACCGACGTAATTGAAAGTTAACCAATCAGGAGGAAATTATGTCTCTGGAAACAATCATCAACGAAGCCAAAAACAAAATGGCGCAGTCGGTAGAAGTTCTCAAAAAGGAATATGCGACAATGCGCACATCCAGAGCTACGCCAGCGCTGCTCAGCCGCATCATGGTCAGTCAGTATGGGCAGGAAGTACCGCTTCAGCATGTTGCGTCGGTTTCTGCTCCAGACCCCAAGTCACTGGTCATTCAGCCCTGGGACAAAACCGTTCTCAGCGACATCGAGAAAGCTATTCAAAAATCAGATCTCGGTTTGAACCCGCAGAATGATGGCAATCTCATTCGCCTGCCGATTCCACCGCTCACCGAAGAGCGGCGTAATGATCTGGTCAAGAACGCCAAGAAGAAAGCTGAAGAATTCAAGGTTGCTTTGCGCAATGTCAGAAGAGATGCCAACGAAGATCTCAAGGCCCGCGAAAAGAAAAGCGAAGTAACCCAGGACGAATGCAAAAAGGGCCTTGATCGTATTCAAAAGCTCACAGATGAACACATTGACCTGATCGACAAGACCTTCAAGGCCAAAGAAAACGAGATTCTCGGAAAATAAGCCATGTACAAGATTACCGAAGAGTGTGTATCATGCGGAACCTGTCAGCCGGTTTGCCCGGCTAAAGCGATTAAAATCGGCTTTCCATATGTGATCACGGTGAAATGCACAGACTGCGGCAAATGCGCCGAAGTCTGTCCGGTAGACGCCATTGTAGCAGGCGACCAGGAATAAACTTGAACATTAACCACAAGGCCGGGGGCCTGCCATGAGCAGCAGAGAACAGCTTAAGGCTGAACTTCTGGCACAGCTCGACCGTCAGAATGTTCCAGCCCACATTGGCATCATTATGGATGGCAATGGTCGTTGGGCAAAAAGCCGTGGTAAGACCCGCATTCACGGTCACCAGGAAGGCGCGCGCCGCGTAAAAACTGTTGTCAGATTTGCCAACGATCTCGGTGTCAAACACATCAGCCTTTACGCATTCTCAGTCGAGAACTGGGCGCGCCCAAGCTTCGAAGTATCTGCGCTGATGCGGCTGATACGCGCCTACATCATAAGAGAACGTAACGACCTGCACGCTGAGGGCGTTAAGTTCAGGCTGCTCGGCCGCATGGAAGAACTCGCCCCTGAAATTATCAGACAGGCGAACATCTCGACCGAACTGATGAAAGACAATCCCGGTCTTTCGCTTAATCTCTGCATCAATTATGGTGGCCGCGCCGAAATAGTCGATGCGGTAAAAAAAATCATCAGGGCCGGTTACCCGCCCGATGAGATCAGTGAAGAGCTTATCAGTCGGCATCTCTACTGGCCCGAACTGCCAGACGTCGACCTGATGGTAAGAACCAGCGGGGAAATGCGCACCAGCAACTTTCATCTCTGGCGTGGTGCTTACGCTGAGCTGTATTTCACACCGGTTCTCTGGCCAGATTTTGATGATGTCGAACTGCTTAAGGCAATTGCCGCCTACCAGAACCGCGAACGGCGCTTTGGCAAGATCAGCGAACAACTTTAAGGAAACCAGCCCCATGCTAGCTCGAATACCGGTAATACTGTTTGGAATACCTGCGGTTTATGGCCTGCTTGTCGCTGCCGGCGACGAAGTCAGAATGGTGTTTCTCGCGCTGATCTGCATAATTGGCCAATATGAGCTTAACCAGATGCTTAACCGTGACAACGGCGGCAAACCGCTGATTGAATGGCTGGGCACTATACTGATGCTGGTTGCCGCGCATTTCTACCAGTCTGTCGGCCTGCTGCTGGGCTTTGCCCTGTCAGTTGTTTTTCTGGTGATCTTTACCGTGTTGCGAGGCCTGCAGGGTGACAACTGCCTGCGTTTCACGCGCGGCCTGTTCAGCCTGGTCTATCTGCCGTTCTGCCTGTCTTTTTATCTGATGCTTGCCCGTGCTGACAGCGGCTTAACCCTTTTCGTCATACTGGCCGCGGTCTGGGCGCTCGACATGGGTGCGTACCTTTTTGGCATGAGTATTCGCGGGCCAAAGCTTGCACCGGCAATCAGCCCGAACAAAACGATATCAGGTGCTGTCGGTGGCGCGATCAGCTGCGCGGCTTTTATACTCGCGGCCGGGCACCTTGAACTGCTCAAGCTTTCCCAGCCACGACTGATTATTATGGCGATAATGATTGCCACAATCGGGCAAATTGCCGATTTATTTGAATCTGTTCTTAAACGCGAGTCTGCCGTAAAAGACTCAGGTGCTCTGCTTGGTGCGCATGGTGGTGTGCTCGATCGAATCGACAGCGTTTTATTTCTCGGGCCACTGTGTTATGCTCTGGTAACGTTATAAATAAGTCTGGAAAGGTCATTGGATGTTAGCTTTTCTTTATGTCGCCGTTAAAACAATAATATCGATTTGTTTCGTGCTGGTCAGCATTGCGCTGGTGCATGAACTCGGACACTACATTACCGCCAAGCTCTGCGGCATCTGGGTGCTTGAATTTGCCATTGGCTTCGGTAATCGGCTGTTAAAACTGCAGTGGGGCGAAACGCTGTATTCGTTCAGACCTTTTCCGCTCGGCGGCTTTGTCAGACTCGCCGGCATGGATAACGCAGAAGAAGAAGCGACCCCCGAAGGCGAAAAACCCGAGATTGACGAAGATCTGCCGGTTGTGCCGCCAGACCACCCGCGCAGCTACCTGACAAGACCGGCGTGGGCTCGCATACTTGTTCTTTCAGCCGGTTCGATCATGAATCTTGTCTGGGCGATCGTTTTATTTGTCGCTATTTACACGATTTCTGGCGGCCCGCTGACTAACATCGCCGTTATCGAAGCGGCGCAGGGCAAACCCGCCTATGTCGCCGGCATTCGCTCAGGCGATGTCATCACTGCCATCAACGACGTAAAGCTTAACGACTGGAGCGACGGTATTGGCATCATCAATCAGGCCGCTGGCAAGGAAATAACCCTGAGCGTGCTGCGTAACCACCCGATCCGCAAATCAGCGGCCGGCGGGGCAATCATGCAGGATGACGTTGCCGTTACAGATCTTTCTTATGAGATACACGATCAGGAAACTCTTAAGTTCACGGTAGTGCCTGAGGGAGAGCCTGGTTCGGCGCGCATAGGTATCAGTCTTGCCCCGAATAATTTTGATTTTCAGGTATTGCCATTCTCAAAAGCCCTGCGAAAAGGCGTTGTCGATGGTCTGAGCGTAATCGAACAGACCGTGTCGGGCTTGTTTAAAATGTTCACACGCCAGACCCAGGCCGACGTCGCCGGACCGGTGAAGATCATGAAGATGATCAAGGACACCTCTTCGAAAGGCATTTTCGACCTGCTTTATCTGACCGCCATTCTATCGGTCAACATAGGCCTGATCAATCTTCTGCCCCTGCCGGTGCTTGATGGCGGGCGCATCGTTTTTGTTCTGCTCGAGATACTCTGCGGCATCATCAATCGTTTTACCGGCCTCAAGCTGGCAATCACCAGCAAGGTCGAAGAAACCGTGCACTTTGTTGGCATGATAGCGCTGCTCAGCCTGCTGGTATTCGTAACCTACAAAGATATCGCCAGTTTCTTCTAACGGTTTCCGACGGCAAATCGCCGACGAAAAGGCACTTCGATACCGCCCGCTGTAAGTCTGAATTCTGCCTGCCCTTCGAGGGCAGTCATTTTTCTGATGTCATTGGCAAGTGAATCATTGCTGCTGCTAAGCGCGGGCACGATCGACTGGCGTTTTGTGGCCGAAACATTCTCAATGACTTTCTGCAGACCGCGCCTGGTCATGATTGAGTCGGCCTGGCACCACACCGGCACGGTTGCGGCAGAGTTGCCCTTAATGAGGGCTTTAGGCGTCACCACGGCGTCTTTGGCCAGGGTATAACCGCTCAAAGACATGGTAAAATTGAGATTCTGCAAAATTACGTCGACGGGCAGGCGATTGTGAATTCGCAGATTAAGATTCGCCCGACTGCTGCGGTCAGTCAGACTCGCGGGGTCGATAGATACACGCTCGACACTTATCACCAGGCGTTCTCCCACTTTACCCATAAAGTAATCAAGACGCCAGAAAAATAACATAAAAATCAGGGTGAAGACCGCCAAAGCAAGCATAAACACGATGGCAACCACTTTGAAAAACTTCTTCAGACCTCCCCCACCCGCGCTTTTCGCCCGTGCAGGCTTGCTGGCGCCAGCAGCAGATTTTCCTCTGCGATCTTTGGCGCGTCGATCATTATCATTTCTTCGGCCACCTGTGCTCGCGGACTCGCGACGACCTTCTGGTTTTCTTCTGTCTTTTGTCATTGAACTTCCCGAAAAAAAATCTTGCCTGTAGATAAACCCCGGCTATTCTATTAACATATCGTAATTATTTACAATCTTTTTCAGTAAAACATAAGCTATTTTTATTCAGGAGCAGAGTAAATTATGGACTCCGGGCAGACCCCGCGACCGCTTGCCTGCAGCGTCAGAGCGGCTGTGTTTCTCAATGGCGAATATGATCTGCCCGCAGATTTTTTCAAGATCAACAGGGAATACACGACGTTCGATTTTTTCTGCGCTGATGGCGGTGCCAACATTGCAGTTAAAATCGGCATAGTTCCTCTGCTGGTGATGGGCGACATGGATTCGATAACCATTCAGACCCGCCGCCGCCTCGAAAATGTCTGTCAGTTTATCGAACTGCCGGCAGACAAAAACTTCAGCGATGGCGAAGCACTGCTGAAGATGCTTAAAGAGCAGGGATACACCGACATTCACATTTTTGCAGCCACCGGCGGAAGGCTCGACCAGACCATGTTCAACCTGCAACTGCTGCAAAAGTTTCCGCAAGCCCGCATAATTACGCAGGAAGAGGAAATCTGTTTTGTCGACAAATCGGTCAGCATCCGTGGCAAAGCTGGTTGTCGCGCGTCTCTCATTGCAACAACCGCCACAGTCGGCGGCTTAACGCTGGAAGGTTTTAAATACAACCTGTTAAACAGCTCGATTGAATCTGGTTCGACACTTACTTTAAGCAATGTTATAATTAGTGGCAGTGCAAAAGTCAGTTACCAAAGTGGCGGACTGCTGCTGGTCGTTGCGAGAAACGCGCCGCCGCCAGAAAAGACCCGGCACGGGCTGCATCTTGTAAAATAAGATAATTCACCGAGGACGCATATGAGTAAACTTGCGATGAATTCTGAGAAAGAAATCCCGTTGCGCCATGAATTTGTGTGCAGCGGTTTTATCGAGCGAACTGCCAGCTGGGCAAGATTATTATGTCTGGTATTTCTGTTTCTGCAGCTGCTGGCAACAGCTGTCAACCTGGTCTACCCCTTCGCTGTCGAACCGCCGCCTTTCTACATTCAGTTGTTATTTTTTCTGCTGGCCTGCGCAGCTTTTGAGATATTCGCCATCCCGATTGAGTCAATAAAAGACCACTGCATCATTGACCTGCAAAAAACCATGGTGGTCAAAGTCTACAACCGATACTTCTTTACCAGAGTCGAAGTTCTCGCGACCTTCGACAAAATAATGACCCTCGGCGTATCTGCCCGCCCTGCCCCAGCGATTAAAGGAGCATTCTCGGAGTCGCCGAAGCGTTTTGCCATCTTGATGCTCACCGAAAAAGGGCGTGTTCACCGCCTTACCGACTATAATCTCGGCCTCGAAGAAGCGAATAAACTTCTAAAATCACTGCACGAAAGTTATCTGCGTAACACCACCATTGTTTACGGTGCCGAAAATATTGAACTCTGTCTCGACCGGCATCTAGACAATTCCTTTGCAGCAAAGCCTTGCCAACGCTCATGGCTGACACTGGTTGATGCCGCACTGCTTCCTGCTTTTCAGGCGGTTACCGGCACCGCTGTTGTAGTTGTGTTAATTGGCATCACCACAGTGGTCGGCGACTTTGTCTCTGAGCGCATGTTTAACACCAGCCTTAAAATTCCCTATCAGCCGATTTTTCAAATTGTCATAGCGCCGGCAAGACCTGTCTCTGCCGCACAGACAAACAATCAGAGTAATTTGACCGCAGCATTGACTTCGACAACCTCTGCACAAGCAGGCATCGTGTCACTACCTGAGCAGAAGTCACCATCCGAATCGCCAACAGAGCCTGCACTGCCTCTTGAAACAGGGACAAAACCTGAACACTTAAGTGCGACTGTTGACGCGGGCGCAGCATCTCCGGCCGCGAACCTTTCACAAAGAGCGACGCAGCAGCTCAGCAGCAACTATTCAACAACAGCGCAAACATCTTCCCAGGTCGTTCTGACAACAATTTCAGAGCTGCCAGGTGCCACAGCATCGATACCAGAGCCGATAACAAAACAGGCAGATGAACCGGCAGCAAAAAATGTAAAAGAGCCGATCAAGCTGGCAGACGCTTTTTCGTCTGAGCCGCCGCCGGCTGTTTTAACAACGATTGTCGACCACGAAAAATATGACGTTCCGGCAAAAACAGTGCCAGAACCAGCAATTCCACCGACACCGGTAATGGCAGATACCAAGGCGTCTGCTGACACGCCGGCAAAAGAGCAGGTCAGCGCCTCTAAAACTGACAAAAGTGCGGCAGTTCCCATTCTAGTTCCCTTGCCGAGCCGCATTCCAACATTCGATGAAACCGGCATAGCTGTGCTCGCCCCTGCCGCTGAAAATAATGCGCAACCAATCAGATTGCGCGTACCACCGCAAACCACACAGCAAACAGTCGCGAAGCCCTTGCCTCCAGTGCTGAATCAGCAACTGGCCACCGCTAAAATCGAACAAGCCACAGCGCACCCCAACTCTTACTCTACGCCAAACAATGCTGCTGCCAAAGACAGGGTTTTTGACATTCCTGCAAGCAAAACCGCAAAAAAGCCGGGCACACCTGTGCGTAGTACAGCATTAACAGCGCCCAGCTATATCGGGCAAAATGTCGAATTTGCTTTTGACTCTCTTGGCAAGCCATTGGCCTCGATAAAAGCAGCTGGCGGCGAACAGCTGATCTATTCTGGAATAACCCTGCTGACCGACTCCAATACAAAAAAAATTATCCAGGTCAACCTTACCAGCCAGCAGAACAAAACACTGGGGCCCCTGTCCACGCATGAAGGTCTGAAGGTAGGCAGTCTGGTGCGTGAAGCCAAACAGCGGCTCGGCGTTCCCCTGCAAAAGGCCAATTCTCCCGGACTGCATTTTCCGGCACGCGGCGTATCAGTCTTTCCATTGCCTGGCGATGCAGAAACTATCGGCTCAATACAGATCTATCAGGCCAGCGCGCCAACAGGGCATTAACGAAACAAATCCGACTACCCGGTGAAAGCAAGTGCAACAGCAATGAAATCAAAACGCAAGCGGCCTGTAATAACAGTTGCCAACGCTATTGCAACGACTGTCTGGTTGACAGTCTGGACCGTCTTCTGTATCTTTCCCGCAGCCTGGAATATTTATACTGAAGATTCGGTTTATCGCAGATATAAAGTATGGCGCTTGTCTTCAGCGATGATCGGCGCCGTAACCCTGCCATACTACGACATGTATCACAAAGCCAGTTTTCCTTTTCATAATGCAGTAATCCGTGATGACATTGCAAGACTGGCCAGAATACCCAAAAATAAGCATGACCCTGACCAGTTAGACAACTTCAATATGACTGCGCTGGCTTACGCCGCCAGATCAGGCCTCAAGGATGCCGCTGAACACCTTCTCAGCAACGGCGCGAACCCCGACATCAAAACATTTCAGAACATGACGCCCCTGTTGCTGGCCTTGAGCAATAATCGCAAGGAACTCGCCATGCTGCTGCTCGACTCTGGCGCTGGCACAGGCATAGCCGATATGCATGGTGCCAGCCCGGCACATCTGGCAGCCGAAAATGATTTCGATAATGTTCTGGCGAAAATCGCAGAACTGGGCGGCAGCCTTGACAGCAAAGACGCTAAAGGCCTCGTGCCCCTTGATTATGCAATCCGCAAAGTGAAAATGAAGTCAGTAGTGCAACTGGCTGCTTCCGGCGCAGAGTGCAGCTTTTCGCAGACACCGGGCAATGACTCAATTTCGATCTTTTTGCAAAAATGGCAGGAATCTGGAAATAAAAAGTTCAGTCTGGCGATAGCGGCAGAATATGAAAGCCGCGACAACCGCAGCAATTACGATAGCAATATTCCAGCCGAATTACCAGTTAACGTTGAACCACACACATTCAGAGATAGAGGCCAATAATGAAAACTTACCACGAGCTGCTCAAGAAACTGATTATTTTTCGTCAGGAACGCAACTGGGAGAAATTTCACACCCCCAAGGATTTGTCGATGGCAGCGGCTATTGAAGCAGCTGAACTGATGCAGGAATTCCTCTGGAAAAACGAAGAAGAGGTGAAAACACAGGTAAGCAAAGATAAAGAACGTTTTGCCGACGAGATTGCCGACACAGTCGTTTATCTGATGCTGCTCGCCGATGATCTGGGCATCGACATGTATGAAGCAATAGAGCGCAAGATGAAAAAGAACGCCGAGCGTTACCCGGTCGACAAATGTCGGGGCAAGGCAACCAAATACACCAATCTCTGACCGTCACATATCGATTTTGAAGGGAACAATCGTCAAAACCAGACCTAAAATGGTGTTGGCAAGAACGTTTCCAACAAAATACGGCACAAGAAACAGCGCAATGCCGCAGATAAGAAACAACGCTTTTGACTGCTTTTTCCCGTAGATGAAAAAGCCTGTTCCGATCGCACCCCAGATCATGCCGAGCATCAACGAAGTGCCATCCCAGCTGCTATCACTGCTGGTGACTGGCTCCTCTGAAGTCGGGTCTTCGAGAAGCTTTTGCGCGTGTTTGATCTGACCTTCGTATGAAAGCTCTTCGCCTTTTTCAAACAGTTCAGCGTCCTGAGCCTTGCCAGCAAATAGCGCGCCAGAAACCAGGGCGAAAATAACTACGAATAGCAATATTTTGTTCACAGTATTTCCTTGCGAATCATCCGACTTGCCAATTAATTCACTATAGCACTTTCAATCGTGCAGAGAACGAAAAATTAAGAAGCTACAGCATTTTCGCAAAGATTCAAACTGGACTTTGCCCGGATAATTTGCTTTACTGATAGGCGAATTCAGCATATCATTCGCCTTCAGTCAATTATGACTGAACACACATCATGACCCACAACAAATTCAGATTTACTATTATTGCGCTGATGGCTCTTCTAGCAGTCACGGCCTATTTATCGCTGCACATCGGCTCGATAAAAATCCCGTGGTCAGCAGCTTTTGTGGGTTTTGATGCCACGCGCCTCAGCGTCAGCACCGAAACCGCGCTCACCTTTAAAACTGTAATAACTGAGATTCGCCTGCCGAGAATACTTGCCGCGGTGTTTTGCGGCGCGGCGCTGGCGGTTTCTGGTGCCGCCTATCAAAGCATGTTCATGAACCCTCTCGTCTCGCCCGCCCTGCTTGGAGTGCTGGCCGGCGCGGCATTTGGAGCTTCGCTGGGCATGCTGCTCAGCAAAAGCATGCTGGTAGCGCAGCTGAGCGCTTTTATCTTTGGCGGCGTGGCGGTTGGGCTGGCAGTGTTTCTTACTAAATTTTTTCCGGGAAACCGCCTGATCATGTTGATAATGGGCGGAGTGATCAGTTCATCGCTGTTCACATCGTTGCTTTCGGTGATAAAGTTTGTCGCTGACGCGCAAAACGAACTCCCTGCTATAGTCTACTGGCTTATGGGAGGCTTTTCTGCGGTATCGAGCAGTGCGGCGTATTTAGTGCTGCCATTTATAGCTGTCGGCATGATCTTGATCATCGCGATGTCTGGCTATATGAATGTTCTGAGCATGGGCGATGAGGAAGCCACCAGCCTTGGCGTTGATGTAAAGCGAATAAGAACGGTGCTGATTATCATCACCACCCTGATCAGCTCTCTAACAGTCGCTCTTGGCGGCATGATCGGCTGGGTAGGCCTGATGATTCCCCACATTGCCCGCATGATCTGTGGCCCTGATAATCGGCGTCTGCTGCCTATGTCAGCACTGATTGGCGCAATCTACCTGCTGATCGTCGACAACATCTGTCGCGCAGCATTTTCCGGCGAAATTCCAATTGGTATCATGACCTCGCTGATGGGCGTACCATTCTTCATTCTTGTGCTCAGCCGGACTGAAAGCAGGTGGAACTGATGTTTCCGATCAGCGTTGAGAATCTCAGCTTTGCCTGGGGCAGCCACAAGATACTCGAAGATGTTTCTTTTAGCATCGAACCCGGCACGGTTACCTCTATTCTCGGGCCAAACGGCAGCGGCAAAACCACCCTGCTCAAAATACTGCTCGGCTTCCTGAAGCCACTTAACGGGCGGGTTCTGCTCAATGACAGCGACCTCGCAACACTTGATTTAAAAGCGCGCGCAAAAAAAATGGCCTATGTCGCGCAGCGCCATTCTGCAGTCTTTTCTTACCGTGTTATCGATGTGGTCGCGCTTGGGCGCATACCCTACGCGAACATTTTCTGCAAAATCACCGATGCTGACTACGGGCTCGCCGAGAACTGCCTGAACCAGCTTGGAATAGCTCAGCTGGCCAGCCGGCCATACACAGAAATCAGCGGCGGCGAACAACAGCTCGTGCTTATCGCGCGCGCTCTGGTGCAGCAGGCTGAGATACTGGTCATGGACGAACCAGTATCGGGTCTCGATTACGGTAACCAGCTGATGCTGCTCAAACAGTTGCGAAAACTGGCGCAGAGCGGAATCACCTGCATCAAAACGACCCACTACCCGGAGCACGCGCTCTGGACGTCTGACCGCGCCATTTTTCTACGCGACGGCAGAATTATTGCGTCTGGCAATTCAACAGAGATCATTAATTCTGAGACTCTCAAAGAGCTTTATAACGCTGACATAATGGTGCTAAAAAGCGAAGCAGGTTCGCACATAATGCGAACCTGCGTGCCAATATTCGATTAAGCCGGCCTTAAATTGGCCTTCTGGCTTTGATCAGCGCTTGATTAATGCAGAGTTTCATCTGAGCATTCAGAGCTGATAAATTCACTTTCATACTCGTAATACTCAGAGTCTATACTCTGCGATTTAGAGCGACCCATTGGGTAAAGGCTTCTGATGTTGCCACCCATGGTAAACAGCTGCCATGCAGAATCTGCACCGTTGATGCTGGCTGTGAAGCGAAGCGCACCTGGCACGCCGCCATTTTTGCGGGCAACTTCGATGGCGATGTGGCCAACAGCGAGAACTGCCTGCACTGAATTGCCGATTGAAAAGCCGCCGGTGGGCTTATAAGCGTTTGGCAATGGACCGTCGCCATCTGGATCCCAGTGGAAGGAACCGGTGAAGGCCCTGGGATTGCCCACGTCAGCCGAAGCACTTTTAACCTGGGCATTACCAGCGCGCTCATCTGCGTAAAATTTATACCACCAATGATAACCGCTGACTTTTTTGCCATCAATCTCGCCGGCGATAACGTGTTCAAAACCACGGCCAGATCCGAACCAGTTCTTTTTAAGATCCTGCATTGTGGTGTCAGTGCAGCTCAGTGCGTGTTTGATAACCGGGTCATTCTTGATTGAATCAAGAAATGCGTCAATTTCTTTATCGAGTCTGGGAGCGTCATTAGTGCCGTTCTTTGGATTGAAAAGATTGCACAGGTCGACAGTCTTGTCATAAATGGCGGGCAATGAAGAGTTGATGTCAGCAAACAGATAATCTTCACCGGTTTTGTATTTTGGGTTCTTGGCGACTTTCACGGCATCGCGGTCGAGTCCACTGATCGGCGCAGTGAGTTTGCTGATCTGATCGGTTACCGAACCGGTATCGCGGCCAGCGCGAGCCGAAAAATGCATCGTGCTGTTGTGGTTGGCAGCGGCTTCGGCCTGTGAAACCGAGAGATCGAAATCATGCTGATTTTCGATAACGCCGGCAACGACGCTGTTTTGCAGGGTCTGCCTGAGCGAACTGTCAGCTATTGCAGACAGCTGCGCGTCAAAATTGCTTAAACGGCCCTGCTGGGCGCCGAGAAAAGCAGAAGAAAAAACTAAAAAGAAGAAAACACAAAGACTTATTCGTCTCACAGGACGCTCCTTACTCGATACTGATATACTTTTGCGAGCTGGGAAAAAAGAAAACAGAACAGATACTTATTACTTAATACAGAACATACAACTTACTAAAATGATTGTAACAGATGCTTTTAGATTAAACAAGCCCCGGCAAAAACTATTTTTGCCGGGGCTTGAGAGTACCGATCACTCTGTACCCGGACCAGGCGGACTGGCGCTGCCAACCGCCATTCCCGAGCCAAGAAACATAACACGCCAATGCGCAATTTCTTCGATTTCTGCCGGTGTGAGTGCTTCCATTCGTAACGCTGCCGGCTTCAACACGCGATCAAAAAAGCCGCGCAGGCCTTCTGACATGATCATGACATTCTTGAAACCATACACTTGCAGCACAACCCAGGCCTGTGCCGGATGAACAGGGCCATTCGACACAAGAACGATGCGATCAAAACTTCGATAACGCTCAAGAAACTGCACAAGGCTGCTCATATTTGCGTGCACAGAGCCGGGAATATGCCATTCATCAAATTCCTGCCGTGTACGAAGATCGACAACAGCAATACGCTTCTGCCCGGCCAGCATTTCACGTGCGACATCTTCGGGCTCAATATGCTCTTTGCCGGCCTCAACCTTTTGCAGAACCTCACTGGCGTAAATTCCGGTTTCTACTACCCGGTATTTTGAAATCGGTGAGCGACCAATCGCCATAACCATTACAGCAGCAATAAGAATCAGCACAGAAAAGGCCCATAAACCTGAATTGCGCGCAGCAACCATTTTGAAACTGAACTTCTCTTCGATAAGTTCAGAGACCCAGAAGGCAAAAACTGCGACAACGGTCAACAGCAGGGCAAAATCAGCGAAGCCGTAGCCCAGTTCGCTGTAGATATAACTGACACCACGGTCACCCCAGACATACCATGACTCGATAAACGGAAAAAACCAGTTGAACACATAACTGCCAAGCATGGCGCCAACTAAAAACACAATCGCGTCGACCTTGCCGCTAACCACACCAACAGCAGCCGTACCTGGGCACCAGCCACTTATCATGAATCCCAGGCCAAAAATGAAACCGCCGAGAATCTGCGCACCCAATACCGTCTCGGGAACATACAACGATTCTGGGCTTATCACGCCAAATGCGAAAGCAAAGCCAAGTCCGAGCATCGCTGTAATAACAGCGCTGAACATAACCTTGAGCACTGCCATATCGCGGAAGTAAAAAATACCGGCGAGGCGGCGCGAACTGCCGAATCCAGCCTGTTCGAGACACCAGCCAAAAGCGACACCGATAATCAGAGACACCAGAAAAGCGTTGGCCGTGGCCAGACTGTTTGCACTGAAATATGTTTCAATCATGCCACTGCCTCCTGAAAAAGTATGCAAACACATACCCGCCGGCAAAAGTTGCCAGCAGGAATGCCACACCGCCGGTAGTCAGCAAAGCGGTGCCGGTCAGCGCCATTCCAGAAGTGCAACCACGCGCCAGGCGGCTCGCAAAGCCTGCAATAACACCGCCAAGAAGCGCAAGAGCAAGTCGTTTCCAGGCAGGATATGAGGCACCACGTTCGGTCTGAACGCTTATGCGGTGATTGAGCAGAGCCGAGACAAAGCCGCCAAGAAAAATTCCGGCAAGCATGAAGACAAGATAGTAATTCAGCGGATTATCGCCCCAGGCGCCGAAATACACAGACTCGAGAACCTGCTCAGGATAAATGCAAAGCCCGCACCAGGCAGTAAGTCTGGCCAGACCTCCCGAGGCTCCGAGGCCGGTTCCCAGAATCAAAAACGAGGCGAGCAGCGTCAAACCAAGCAGAAAACCGGCGAGATACGGGTTAAGATAAGGATTGCCCTTTTCATGGCTTATATCGCTCATATCAGCAACCAGCCCCCTTTCTAGCGGGTTTTGCCGAGGCGGGAGCAACCGGGGTCGGTGGAGCAGACTGCAGCGGCTGTAAATCACGCGCGGGCATAACATTTGCGCCACTTTTTGGCGTTTCATCAGGCAGCAACATGCGGTCTCTGATAAAACCGGTTTCAACATCGCGCCAGTAGGCTTCGACACCGCCCATCAGAGCTTTGATCGGGCGACGCGTCTTTTGCGAAAGAATGCCGGCCGCAATCATCGACAGAGTGCCGTCGCGGTCGACAATGACCAGCGGAACTTCGCCGACAAGCCAGCCCTTATTTGAAAGGAGATCAGATATGCCAACCGCCATAGCGCCAGTCGGGTTGTAATCACGCACCTGATCAGCCGGCCTGATGTCGACAATCTCGAAAGTTCCGGGCAGATCTTTGATCATCTGCTGAAGTTGAGCTGGTATGACACGTTCTGGCAGTCCATAATTTCTCAATTCTTTCGCGGCTGTCGTGGCATCCACGACGCCAGTAGAAGCATCGGCGATGCGCACCACCGGAAATCCGGCTTCGACCCAGGCTTCAGCACCACCAAGCATACTGACCGGTCTTTTAAACCCGGCACGCTTGAGCAGACCAACAGCCAGACTTGATCTGAAGGCTGAATTGCACACAGCAACCACTGGCTCGCTTCTGTTAAGGCGTTGCGCAGCTTTTGCTTCAAGAACATCAAGCGGGATATTGAGAACTTCGCCGATTTTCATGCCAATCCATTCTGCTGGTTTGCGCACATCGACAATAACCGGGGCCTTGCCATCCTGCATCTGTTTGTGAAGGTCACCGGCACTTATCATCGGTGCGCTTTCGGTCTTGCCGCCCGAAGCGAGGTAGTCGGCAAAAACAATGTAGTCGGCGTTATACCCTACCCTTTTGAGGCGCTTCGCCCCCTCGCTGATCTCGTTCATGCTGCCGGTAAGAATCACGCGGCTGGCAAATGGCACGATAACTCCGGTCCAGGTTTCGAGACGTCCGCGCAGAGCGATATTCACCGATCTGGGTATATGACGATCCGAATATTCAGCAGAATCGCGCAAGTCGACAATATAAATGTCATCGTGCTCAATCAGGCCATCCAGGCTGGTCAGCTTCTGATTAAGGGGATTCGCCCAGTCGACTCTTTCGGGGCCAGCCTGGTTTAAGCGTGCATTCTCGCCAAAATACTGCGGGGCAGGCTCAAGACCGGTCAGAAAATACGCGATAAACGCGCTGCGATTATTAGCATATTTAAGATAAGCATTCGATTTTTTTTCCAGGCCGATGGTCGAAGAAGGTTCGTCTCGAAGATTGGCGCCACAGAGAGAGCCAGCACCATGCGCCGGCAGAACAACGGCGTTGTCAGACACCAGACTCAGCTTGTAGTTCCAGGTATCGAACATCATCGAGGCGAGTTCAGCCGCAGAATAGCTGCCACCCATGAGATCCGGACGACCAAGACCGCCGACAAACAGAGTGTCGCCTGACAGCAGAAATTCCTGCTGTTTGAGGTTCTTAGCCGGGCTGACAATACTGCACAGACTGTCGGGGGTGTGACCAGGCGTTTCGATAATTCTGAGCACAGCATTGCCGACAGCGATAGTATCATCTTCTTTTATCGCGCGGTGCGGGAAAAGCGCGCCACTTTTGTGGCCGGCAAATATCGGCTGCCCGGTGGCGAATTCCATTTCGCGATGACCGGCAACGAAATCGGCGTGTGAATGGGTCAGAAAGGTGCCAACCCATTCGAGGTTTTCTTTGACAGCGTAATCAAGGTAAGCCTGAACATCGCGACCCGGGTCGACAACAAGAACCTTGCCGTCACTCACAACCAGGTATGAGTAGTGAGAAAGCACTCCGAGGTTGAACTGCACAATTTTGTAGTCGGTGCCAAGATAAGTGTTCACAATCTGATAAGTGGCCGCCTCGTCTGCATGCGAAGCCGATTCAGAATCGGCGATTCCTGCCGCAAAAGCTGGCACACAAGCAACACACAGTAACAATACAAACAGCGATAAACCCCTGTTAATCATCTACGAGCCTCCCTGTCTTTTTTATATAGAGATCGATTACAGCATTATACTACATTGAGCAATTTGATTCTACGCTGCTGGTCAACACGCAGAAAAACCGCCCCAGGCACTCGGCCCGGGGCGGTTTTAACTGATGAGGTTTATGACTTGTTTAATCCCAGCGGTGATTCACACCGAAGATCACACCAAAGTCGTGGCCGTAGCCGAATTCTTTCTGCAGCGCAACCGGAAAGGCCAGATTGCCCTGCCAGCTGTCATTGAACAGAGTGAATCCCAGAACCAGGTCAACGTTGGTGCCGCTGGTCTTATTGTTGATTGGAAGAGCGGTAGCCGGTGTCTTTGAATAGATCATCTGGTTGTCATTGTCAATGTCATACGAAATGCTGTTCAACTCACCGATGATCGCGAAGTTACGATTCACACGATAATCCATACCACCGCGCAGAATGAACTTGGTCAGGCTGTCTTCGGGATTGTTGGCCAGAGCCATGTTGATATGGCTTGCCCACTTCTCGTTAAGCCTGCCAGAATATGCGGCGCCTACCTGAACTTCGGCACCACGGCTTGCACCGGTCGGCCCAAGAATTGTTCTATCTTTGGTGTCGGCACTCAACACAACGCCAGGCTCTTCACCGGCCGGGCGATTATAGTTGCCACCGGGAAAGCGCCCTTCGGCATGCACGGTAACCGCGTGGTCACCTTCGAGATTTTTCCAGACCTGGTAACCGAGCTTGAGTGAGGGGTCCTGAAGTCCCGAAAGTTTAGCCTTGTTTACACCATCCTCGACAGTCCAGCTCTGGAACGGGATAGTCATGCCGATAAAAAACTTCTTGCCAGCGTAGGTCAGGTGAATCGGTATAATCATTTCAGAACTTTCTTCAATGATGTCTTTTTCACCATTGAGGAACTGGTAGTTCTCATATTTCAGCTGAAGACCGAAGTTCCAGGTCGAAATATATGGCAGCAGCGCTGATTCAACTTCGAAAAGCCCATGATAGCCGTTAAGGTTAACGAAATACGGCGTAAAATCAGTGGGTTTAAGCTCATCTGGAATTCTGAAGCGTTCTTCGCGATAGAGATCGCGACTGCTTACTGCAACCGGCATGCCGGGAGCAGGAGCCGGGCCTGGCACTGGAGCACCCATGTAAGGAGCGGCGGGGGGCTGCATCATACCAGGCATGCCAACCGGAGGCGGCGGAGGAGGAGCCATGCCGCCACCGCTGTAAACTGGTGGAGCAGCAGGAGGCGCGTAACCATCCATAGCAGCTGGTGCAGAATTGTAAGGAGAGTATGCGCCCGGAGGTGCCATCAGCGGCGGTGGATCAAACGAAGGAGAACTCTGCTGTGTCGGTGCATAATTCTGCATCGGCGGGGCAGCCATGGCGCTCTGCCAGGGCTCTGACGAGAGTGGGCGTGCTCCGACAGTCGGAACAGACATCTGGTGCTGTGACGGTACCGCGCCCGGTATCATGATTGTCTCGCCAACACTGAGTTTATTAGGATTAATAGAAGGGTTCGCACGGGCAATTTCACGCCATTTCTGCGATGAACCAAGCAGGCGTTTGGCGATTGTGCCAAGGGTGTCACCACGCTTGATCACGTATGAACCGCCGGTCTGGCCATAAAAGCTGGCATCTGCGTCAGCGTCGGCTGAAACCGAAGTATCAGTAGATTCTTCGACAATGCTGTCAGCTACTTCGTAATCAGTTTCGTTATATTTTTTGGCAGCCTGCTGCTGTGCGTATTGAGCATTATTCGCGACATTCTGAACCTGCTGCTGAGCATTCTGAACATTGCGCTGAACGTTCTGAACACGCGGCTGAGCATTCTGCTGAACAGCCGCGAGCTGCGCGGCGCTGGAATTAGAGGCAGCAGTTAGCAGTTTCTGCCCGACAAAAATACGATTGCCGTTGTCGATGTTGTTCAACACCATGAGATCCTGCCAGCGATTTGCATCGCCAAAGACCTTCATCGCAATCTTAGGCAGGGTATCGCCAGCCTGAACCACGTAATGATTCTGCACCGCAACAGCACTGGTTGCCGCTGCCGCAACATTATTAGTTGAAGCATTAGCAGGTGGCTCGACCGGAGGCCGATAGCTTGTCTGTCCCAGAGCAGTAGCCACCACGCGTGGCGGCGCCGACATCAATTGCTGCTGGGCACTGTGCCCGGCTGGGCCAACTTCCTCCCAGTCACCCTGCTGAGCTTTCGAAATTGCAGGTGCTGCAAAGACGAGTCCCATAGACAATATGACTGCAAGAACAGGATCTTTGGCCCGGAATGTAGTAAACCTCATCATCTCTGACCTCCAGGTCTCTCCGAAAATTTGGATGAATTATAATTTCCAGAATTTTTTGAACTGTGCTTTAAGCAATTTTGCATAGCTGTACCAGTCTGCGTAGGATATAAGTTCATCTTTGTTAACCTTATCGACCAGCATGGTTAAATTGTTGAGCAATAAACTTACATGTTGTGCAGTTGCTTTCGCCATGAGGTTGCCAGGCGTGCCACCCTCAAGAACCGATATAATTTTGCCGCCACAAAACTGGTCAGCAAAGCCTTTTACAATCGACACTGTATTCAGTAATCCCTCTTCAGTCACTCTAAGATGAGAACCCGGGTCATCGATCAGCACGTTGCTGCCAAAGCCGAGCATGATGAATTCAGGCTGATACTGAATCAGAATCTTTTCGACGATCTCCTTGAGACAGACGCGATATTCGCGGTCGCCATATCCCGAAACAAATGGAATATTCAGGTTATAGCCCTGTGCGCCCCTCTGACCGAGCTCTTCATAATGGCCGGTACCGGTTACGCCCGGATATTCGTGCAGGGAAACGGTCATCACGTCTTTGCGATGATAAAAAATTTCCTGGGTGCCCTTGCCATGTTCGGCGTCAAGATCGATGATCGCAACACGCTTGAGCGCGAACTTTTTGGTCAGGTAATGCGCGCCGGCAGCAATCGGATTAACCAGGCTGCCAAAGCCGAAAGAAGTGCGCGAAGCATGATGTCCCGGCATTGCTGTCAGACAGAATGCCCGCTCGGCCTGCCCGCTCATAACCAGATCGACAGCGTCGAGAACACCTCCAGCACCAAATCTTGCAATCTCGAATGATTCCTTGATAAGAGGCGTGTAAGCGTCGAGCTGCTCAGCTCCGCTGTAACTGCGGCGATGCAGATCGTTTAAAAAGTCAGGATCGTGAATCTCGCGCAAACGCTTCATCGGCGCAATATCGGCCGAACGCGCGGCGCCTTCCCACAACCCGTTTTTCTGCAGCTGATCTATGATCAACGACAGACGACCCCCTTCCGGTTTCTGGGTCAGGGGGTCGTATTCCAGGAGCTTTTCGTTATAGAGGATAACGCCTCCTGTGCGGACTTCTTCCATGCTTTCAGGCAGAAAACGCTGTTAACATCAGGCTTTTATCCATAGCATCATCGATAGCCATGGCGTCAAAGACTCTCTCAGCAGCCTTTTCCTCTTTCTTTGATTTTGAGCCACCCTTGGCCCAGCGCAAGAACGAATGGTGATTGAATTGTGAATTCGTGAAGCTCATCCAGGGTTCCATACTCGATACGCCCTCCTTTGAGAACTCTTACGACACTCATCGGCATTTTCTACAAAATCATCCAGTCCTGGCCCCACATTTTTTTGGTCACACTAGTATATCTGCACGTCGTAATCGTCATCCTGCGCGGAGTCGCAGGATCCAGAATGCCGGTAAAGTCATGGATTCTGCGACTACGCTTTGCTACGCGTAGAATGACAAACACAAAGACGACTCCGATATCCAGTTTTTTGCTGTGAACGAATTTTCTGTGAATGGTATAAGATACGTAACTGGTTCTGTTCTGCGTATCAGTCCCTTTGGCTGCAGCCAGCAAATAAGCGAACCCCTCTAAGCCCAGCCGATTCAGATCTACCTGGCGAATATAAATTTTATAGATGTGGCTTTGCACCAGTAGCATGGCCATTCTGCATGAAAAAAAAACCGCACCGGTCATTCCTAACCGATGCGGTCTGAGATGCCCTATTGATCAGCGATGAGCTCGGGTGTTTTTTACCGAACCCTCTTTGCTGAGAAGCTGAGACAGCGTCTTGTCGGCTAGCACATCTTTAATATCCATTTTCTCGCCATCGACCTCAACCTCAGTGGCGATCAGCCTGATACCGTGACTGTAGTCGGCGTAGGTCACCTCATGACCCCAGCCGTATCCCTGAATCGGCTTGCCACCGTTGCGCGAATCGTGCCAACCATAAATAATAACGCTTTTGGGGTGACTGTTAAGAAAGTTGCTGATGATAACATCTTTCTTGTGACCCGCGATGAGCATGCCGTTCTGATGCCCGGCCTTGCGACACTTCTCTTCAACCAGCCGCTGGTGCTCAGTGTAAAACTCATTTTTGGTCATACGCTGCTGCCAGTTCGGGTATTGGCCGCCTGACATCGGGCTCGGCGTCAGCCTGGTCTGCGCTTTCTGATAAATATCATCAGACATCTGGGTAGTAGGAAGTATGCAACCGAATTTTTCTGCTATAACCTGCGCGGCGAGCGGACTCATCGGCATGCGGACAAAATCGCTGTCATTGCCGATAGCCAGCACATCGGGCATGACCTTGTATTTGATAACATGAACTTTGCCATCTTTAAGCTTGCGGCTGACTTCGATTTCCTTGAATTCGCGCAGAAATGAAGGAATATTGCCGGCAAGTATCTCAGCGAGAATCGCTTCTTCACGCTGCGCCGGCGTCATTTTCTCGGTGCGCTTCATAAATTCGCTGCCAGAACCGGCGGCGCCAGCGCGAATCGGGATTGCCTCATAACCACCTAAAGGCCTGGTAACGGCCGGGGTCTCTGTTGCTGGCTCTTCGGGCTGATTTCCGGTCAAGCCACCTTCTGTGCCACCAGATACGGTTTCTGCGCCCGAACCCGCCGGCTGACCTTCGCCTTCTGTGCCTTCTTCGCCAAACAATTCAGCGATAAGATTTTTTACAAATGAAAGCATGCGCTCAAACGACAACATGCCAGACGGCGAAGGAACTACCGTCTCGGCAAATCCCTCAGACACGCGGCTTTTTCCCTTACGATTATCCTGATGAACTTCGCTGATATTCAAATCATCTGGTCTTGCCTTGTCGACTATTTCTTCGAGGCTCTGCGCATACCCACAGGCCAGAGAACATACAAACAGAACAACAAGCGTGCTCAAGATCCGTTTCATTTTCCATCTCCACTCAACAGATTGGCTTGCGCCATAAGTATATGGTACAGCAGAAAATATGTTATCATAAGCGCATAAATAAATAGAAGTCTGATCGTTGAAGGAGACATTATGAAGTATTACTGTCTGGCCGCGATTATTATTATCGCTATGATGTTCGCTCCAGCTTTTGCACAATCTCTTGAAGAGAGCGTTGAGAACATGGGCGCGCAGGATTTGCCATTGGTCACCCAGCCAGACGATGATGACGGAACCGTCAGCGAACAGCCTGCCCCAGCACAGCCCACCGACGACGTCAGCGCCATGCGCCAGCGCATCATCGAACTCGCCGAGAGCAAGGTCGGGCTGGTTGTCGATCAAAAAGGCGAAGATGGTTACAGAGTTGGCTGGCAGCATCTTAAAGAATTCTACTCAGCTGCCTACAAGGTCAACGACATGGAAAAGGAAAAGCCAGGCTGGCTGAAAATCCTGCAGACTGTCCGCAAAAAAATTAATGACTGGTGCGGTATTTTCGGCACCTGGGCCTGGCGCACCGCCGGGCTGAACGTTCACTGGAACACCAGATTGATCGGCTGCAAATACCGTGGCGACACGGCAAACATGGGCCCCGGCGATATTGCGATCATGAAAAAAGAGTTTAATGATAAAAACCACCATTTCATCGTCAAATCGATCGATGGTAATGATCTGGTTTCTATTGACGGCAACCAGGGCGTCGACTCAATCAAGCTCCAGAACCGCAAGGTTCACCACGTCGCAATTTACTACTCAGTAGCCGATGCCATGGGCGTTAAGCCAACACCAGCAACTGCCACTCCGGCAACTCCCGGCAGCGGCACAGCTGCAAAGCCGCCAGTTAAGCCAACCACAGGCGCAGGGTCCAGCTCCACGCAACCGGCACAGCCATCAACCACAACGACTCCCGGCGTTGTCCAGACACCTGCAGTGACCGACGCACCGCCGCCACCCGATGAAGCAACCCTGAAAAAGATTGTTAACGAACTTCTCAAACAGATTCGCATTGCCCTGCCATTTTTATGGTAACGCTCTGAAAAACACATCAATTGTCCAGTTTCTCGCCATTACTCAACAACCTTGACGCCAAAGACCTTGCAGTTCGGCTTTTTGCCATTCTCAGACTGCACGAGCTTACTGGTGGTGAGGTTGTACCCGATAAACTCCGACAGGCCGCCGAAACTGAAACTGACCCGGCCCTTAAGCTCTATCTAAGCTGGCTGGCACATCCTGACCAGACCGCTGGCGATAGTAATCCTGCCGAACTTGACAGCCTGCTTAAGCAAAAGCAGCCTGAATGGCCACGCGTGCTGCGCCTGCTGCTGCAGGCGAACAAAGAAACCGCGGTCCCGGCGCTCAATGTTCTACGTAAAGCCAGTCTGCACAGTCTGCCAGCCGGGCTTCTGCCAATACTCGTCGGGTTTTACAGCAGGTTTGGCGACACGCAGGATGTCGCGCTGCTTGAATCATGGTGTTCACACGCGAACCCCGCAGTGACCATACTTGCAGTCGAAGGCCTGAGCCGCATTCAGCCAGAAAAACTCCGAAGTTTTTTATACCCGTTGCTTACCAGCGAATCGGCAGGTATCAGGTCGCGCGCCATAAGACTGCTGCATCGCTGGCACCCACAGGAAGCTCTCTGCCAGCTGAGTGACATGCTTGCCTCTGAAATAATTGATGAACGGCGGGCAGCACTGGCCCACGCCTTTTTTCTGCCCTTCGATCGCATTAAAAGTGACCTGATCCGTTTTATGATCAAGGAAGTTGAGCCCGCCCTGCTGGTTCAGGCCGGTCAACTGCTGATCATCAACCCCGACATGGAAGTAGCACAGGCAATCGCAGCGGTAGCAGTTGAAACCATTGCCGAAAAAGCGCCAATTATCAAAAATGTGCTTGATCAGCAGTGCGAGTTTCTTGCCAGAATAAATCTGATACAAGACGAACCCAGAGTTTTCGCGGCTGCTTTGATCGACAAGGCCAGAGCAGTCAGCGATGAAAAACGTCTTGCCAGTCTGAGCGAGGCCATTCAAGCCGGACTTCTCCAGCAACAGACGGCGAAAGATCTTTCACAGTCTGCCGCCTGGCTTAAAACAAAATTTTCGTTACAACTCTCGTTGCCGACTCTTCAGGCAATTGTCGACAGCCTGGCAGTCATTGAGCCTGAATTTCTGATGCCGCATCTGCCGGCTATTCTGCAGATGCGCGACATCAAACTGCAGATAGCTGGTCTTTCGGCTATGGCGCGAGTTACGCCGGTGCGGGCAGAAAAACTCCTTGAACAGTATCTCTTCTCGGCAACACCGGCGCGCCGACGCACCGGCATAAATGTTCTCACCCGTCTTGACAAAGCGTTTGCCCTGCCGCTGTTACTCAGAGCTCTTGCCCTTGAAACAGAAAAAGAGCTGCTCGACCTTATTGTCACGCAATTGCCTGAACCCCTGTCGCATGAAACACTTATGCAACTGGTGAAAAGCACGCAAAATGGCGTAACAAACGCGGAACGGCATGCCATTATCAGCGCTCTCTGCGAAAAAGCGGGGCTCAAGCTATCAGAAGCGAAACCGGGCAGCAGCCCTGATTCTGGCTTCAGCAGCGAAGAAATCATGCTTGGTCGCGCCGAAAAACAAGGTTCGACGCTGCAGCAGTCGCAGCGACATAAAGCCCAGGAAATCAGCCAGCAGAAAGCACCGCCGCCAAAAGCAGCACAAGAAATTCTCACACATTATTCCAGCAGTCAGCCGGCAGCAAGAATCTTCCAGCTGATAAAGGCTATCAGAGATAATGAAATCGAAACTGACACATTAGTCGACATGGCAGATAACGAAACAGCAGAATTGCCGACGTTCGCCATCCAAACAGCCATAAAAGCAATAGAACTGCGAAGCCAGAAATCATTCTCACCAGTACAGACGCTGAAACGCAGCCTCGCGCAAGAAGTTCCTGTATGGGTTGAAGTAGCCGCCACGCTTGCCATGATGACACCACAGACAGCCCGTCTGGCGGCTCCCATGTTGCAGCAGCAGCGCTGGGGTAACTGGCCGGCAACGGTGCTTCCCTTCATGCTTGATTGTGTAAGCAACACGGCAAAGCCGCAATTTTCAGCCGGCGCCAGCACGCTTCTGCAGCACAACCTGCCCGAAATCAGATGTTTTGCCATTTCATGCCTGCTCGCCATAAATCCTGGCGAACTACCAGAACATTTGCCAGCACTGATAACCGACAGCAATCCGGAAGTAGCTGCGCTCGCCCAGAGCACTCTGCGAAAGCTCAAAGCACAAACCAGCTCAGGGCAAGGGCTTTTTGCTATGTTGTCAGGAGGCCTGTCCGGCCTGGCAGACAAATGGCAGGACCTGCCGATGATCGCACAGTTAGCCGTTCCAGCCGCCATCATACTGGCCATGGGTCTTTACCTGTTCATGGCCGGCCCTGGAAACAAGCCGGCGAGCAGCGCGCGCGCGACCACAAACACCAGCAGCAGCACTGGCAAAAAAGAAGCGGCTCACCGCTTCGAACACTGGCGGCAGCCCGTCGAATCCGGCCAGGAAAGAGTAGTGTTCGGCCGTATCGAAGAGAATTATGCAGACAGCTTGCTGCTGCATAGTCCGGCACTCCAGGCCCCGCTATTGGTCAGACATGGAAAAGGTGTTCTGCCTTTGCGCAAGAATCAACATTTTAACGCCAGGGTCAAAATCGACTCAGTTGTCGGAGATCGTATTGAATCGACTCTTTTGCCGAGCAGGGAGAAAAAGTGATGAACAGACATAGCACCGGTCTTTTTTACCGAGTTGTCCTGATGGTAATAGCTGTTATCAGCATGACAGCCATGCAGACAGTCGCTGTCGAACTTAACGTCGCGCGGCAGGGCGAAGTCAAGAATGTACCGCTGCAGGCGCCATACAACGGCTGCCTTATTGTGCGCGAGGGGCCGGGCATGGATTATCCGGTAAAGGGTCATGTGGTCAATGGCGATACGGTGACCATCGAGGCCACTTCTGGCAGCTGGTACAAGATTACGGCTCCACTCAGCGGTTATATCTGGTCCAGCTACGTTACGATAACTGACAGCCAGACGATTGAAACCAGTAACATGACGACTCCGCTCGACCTCGAAACCATTGTCAACAATTCAGATCCCTGGACACGTGCTCAGAAACTGCCTGAGCGCCAGCAGCTGCTTGAAAACAATAAAGTATTCGAAATCAACATTGAACAGGAAATAGCTCCTTGAGACGCAACTGCAAAAACGATTATTGCCGCCAGCGCACAGGCTCTATTCTGCTGGTAACGACGGCGATACTTTTCTGCATGTTTCTTTTTGCACTCGGTTATTCTCGATTTCTAAGTCACCAGTCTGATGCCGCCAACAGAATCGGTAAAAAAGAGAAACTGAGCGAACTCGCGGCTGCGCTTGCAACTCTTACCGCTCATAAGCTCAAATATTCGGCACAGCTCAATAACAGTCTTGAGACGCGCCAGGCAAGGCCAGCACCAGGCTCGGCAATGGCGCCACTTTACGACTACCTGTCGCAGCCCCTCAGCAGGTTCGAGTCAGAGAAACATTTCCCCATGCCGCTCGAAGAAGATGACGACAGTCACTTTGCCCTGCTGCTTGAGCAGTTTTGGCAGGCCGCAGGTTATGGCGACGAACTCGAAGAGTCTATAACCATCTCGGTAATGCGCGACGATTTTACCCAGACCGGTGCTGCGCCCGCCGCTTACACACGCAACAAAAACGGCAATATACGAATCACCGTTAATCTGACGATCATTCACTCCGAAAGTTATTCGACTTCGCTGGATTTCCATTATTCCTGCCCATTGCGCGTAGCATCAGCACATGTTCCAGTTTTGTCGAAGTACAACCTTTATATTGAAAACGCCCGGCTAGGCAGCGGAGAATTCGATGTCGACTACAACCAGGTAAGCGTAACCTCACTGGGTAATATCGCCGAGACCCGCACAACCGCTCAACCGCTTGTGCTGAATAACGATGGCAGGCTCAAGCTGCAGCTACAAACCGAATTTCGCAATTTCGTCGAAGATCAGCGCGGCCTGGTCTATCTTGGTGGTAACAGCCCAATAGCTCTCAATCTTGCACGTTCAGATGTTGTAAATCTTAACTCTGGTTGCGGCGAAGAATTCCAGTTCTTCCGCCGCCTTGATTTTGACGGTATCTACCCGGTTCACGCCGGGAATTCGGCTGAAAATGGCAGAATGCTGATAAGTTTTCTCGACAAGGGAGTCTCTGACGGTGTTGACGCGCAAAATCAGTCGTTCTACCGCCATATTGAATCGGGATTTGTCGGCCTGAAACAGGTTCAGGAATGGCGCATGCAGTTCAGCTCAATCTTTCGCCTGTTTGGGCAGCAGGGTTATCCTTCGCCAACTCTGGTGCAGGGAAACGTGCTAAGCCAGTATCTGACCATAGCGATTATGAAAAGTGACAGCGGCAAACCTGGCAAACCCCTTTATCTGAGCAATCTCTCATACGCTCCCCCCATGATGCCGGATGCCTATTATTACAACTGCATTGCCCTGCCTGAATATAGCGATCTGCAGAGTGCTTTCGGCCTGGACAACAGTCCCGCATCTTTCAAAAGATACTTAACCCAATACTCATCTCGCGTTAACCATCGACCTTATAATCAGGGCCTTGGTTTTATTCACAGTCCTGCCAATCCTGATGCGTATTCGCTTTTTTCGGAATCTGACCTTCTCAGCCGCTTCGTCAAAAGTTCAGCACATGACGCTACCCACAAGGTTCCTGGCGTTTTTGCCGACGTTTACCCGGAAGTGGCTGACCTAAAGACGATGTCGGCCTTTGCCAAAGGCTTTGCCGATGCAGCCATGGTGTCACACAGCATAGACAACGAAGCAGAACCGGATGCAATGCTGTTGCTGAAACGGCAGGGGCTGCTCAGTCAGAATCGCCTGGCTGCTGACGGCTGGGTGAGTTTTTCGTCGGGAATCACAATAAATCGCCAGCTCGAATATATGTCATCCGGCGGTATCATTGTCGAAAACGGTGATCTGATCGTCGAAGCACCGGTTATCCCGGCAGGTTTTCGCGATGACTGCCTGCTCTATCTCGTCACGCTCAATGGCAACGTCATATTCAAAACGCCGCCTGATGCCAGGGTGCAGGCTGCGATTATCGCTTTTTCAGACACGACCGAGAACGGCCAGGTTATTTTCAGATCGCCACCAGACGAAATTAAGGGAGCCCTTGCCATGAAAAAGCTGGTGCGCAACAGCGCCGAGGCCAAAACTTTTCAGGGCACAGACCTTGTGTATTTTACTGCGCTTGCCGCGAAACCTGCAGGTTCAGATGGCATTTCACCAGACAGCCAGCTGTTAACCTTCAGTTTTGGCCCGTTGCCACAGGAGATCAGATAGTGCGCAAAACCGGCAATAAAGGCTTTTCTTTCGTCGAACTGATCGTCGCGATTACCATTATGGCAATCGGTATTTTGCCGATTATGTGGTTTTTCTCGCGCAGCAACCTCGGCACCATTAAAACCCGTGACGAAGTCTACGCCCAGCAGTATGCTGCCGAGCTTTATGATTATGTTATTGCCAGCGGATTCAATGCGTATGAGCCAACTGGCGAAGAAGGCATCGATGTTCCCTCGATAACGGTTGAAGGCGAAACCATAGCCATCGAAGAACGCTTTCAGCGAAAATTAATCGTCGAGAATCTCGCGCCCGCGCACAGCACTGTCTGGCCACTTAGTTACCGCACCGTCTGCGTTGAAGTCAGCTGGACAGCAGACCAGCAACAGCGCAGTTTAAGACTGACAGGAATCATCCATGCGCCGAAATAACCAGCAAAAAACGGGTATTACCCTTATTGAGGCGGTAGTCTCGGCAGCGATTGCCGCGCTGATTTTCGTTGCGGTCAGTCGCCTGATGGTCAGCGCCATGCAGATGTCGCGCAGCGGCAGCAGTCATCTGACCAACCTGCTCGCCGCCGACATTATTCTGCAGCAGGTGCTGCAGGACCTCAAACAGGCCACCGCAATTGTTGCCGACGACTCGCAGCTGGCCGCAGGAGAACTTGCACTCGAAAGACACTACTGGGAAGAAAAAAGTGCAAACCCGGGCATCAGCGCGGTAAGTTATCGCTTACCCGAAGACCAGCGCGGTCTGATACGCGAAAGCGAAGGCGACGAACACAGATTATACGCAGACCGCAGCGTAAAGCTGGCTTTTAAACGCGTCAAGGTCGGGCCAGAGAACGCCGCCGGCATCATTGTTGCCCTCAGCGTCAGCACTCCTCCTGAAGATAAGGAGCCACATCGTTTCAGACGCTTTGTTTATCTCGAAAGCCTCCCCGAAAACCGCGCGCTGATCAACGACTACCTGCCCGTGTCGAGTGCCGCCCCATAGCGACCTGAAACCCGCCGGTTTTACTGTGCAGCTTCCAGCTTTTCTTTCTCGTCCAGCCAGAATGAGAACGCAACCGGCATAAAATCACCGGCGGTAAAAGTTGCATTCGGGTATTCACCGTTAAATATGGCAACGCCAAGCTCAATCATTCTGGCAATTCGACGATCAGGGTCTTTTATCAGCCTGATGACTTCGACTCCCTCTTCAAGCTGGTCGCTGTTGAACTTGATCACGGCCAGCCGCCAGAGAAGCTCGTCACGACTGCCTTCTGAGATCTTTTCCTGCAATTGTAAAGCGCTATGAAACCTCTCTGCCTTTGCCAGCAAGATAGTGCACTCAGCAAGAACCTGGTCAGTTGCTTCTAATGGCAATCCCTGCGCCGCGGCAACTTCGTTCAATAACTGCAACTTGTCGCGATAATTGCGGTTCTCGGGATTGGCAGCCACAATTCTCAGATAGCCCTGAAACCGGCACAGCGGGTCTTTAATTGAGGTGGCCAGCTGGCGAGCCAGCGCGAAATTATCAAGCAACGCGTGCCGGGCCGCCACTTCAATTATGGCAAGGTTTTTGGCAGCAGTATCGGAAATCTGGTTGAGCATCTCATTTGCCATCTCCAGCTGCCCAAACTCGAGACAGTTTTTCAACAGAAAAATCACATATTCGGAACGCTGCTGCGCGTTGGTAAGAGTCGACAGCAGGTTGAAAGCCCTTTTCATTGAATCCTGTACGCTGGCTTCCTGTCTCAATTTGTAAAGCGCCGCTGCAGATTGCGTCAGGACCAGTATTTTTTCGGGAATGGCAACAATCTGGTCGACCTGCTTCAGCGCGTCATTTATCAGTTCGCAGGCAACCGCTGTTACCGAGCGGTCTTTGTGCTCGGCGGCAATGGCAAGCAACGCCCGGGCCCTGAGAAACGGTATGGAAATACTGGCCGCAGCTTCGCGCGCCTGCGAAAAAAAACCGTCCGCTGAGTGCTTGATTACCAGGCTCACCGACAATTCGGCCTGAATGGCTGGATTATCTATTTTTCTCGCGATTTCACTGATATTGACATACTTGCCAGAGCCAATCAAGTGCTCAACGACCTGATGCATCACTGCCAGTCGGCTCTCCTGGTCTTCGATTGTTTCAGCTACTTCAAATGCCCAGTAATATTCACCGCTTTCAGCGAGCTTGTAAGCAGTCCAGGCAGTGCCGGTTAAGCGGATTTCTTTCTCGGGGGTATTTTCAAGGATATCGATTACGCTTATAAACAGCTGCCGGGCGCGATCGCGCATTTTTTTTTCGTAATACATCACGCCAAGGCTGGTCAGCAGTCTGATCTGATCCATCTTGTCTGAGAAGAATGCCGACAAGGTCAGCGCGCGCTCATACTCGCCAATATCAGCGTATTTTACCGCCAGAAAACTGAGAACATGATTGCGCGTTGCGGCATCTTCGATGTATTCGGCCATCTCGGCAGCCTCGCTGACAACTGCGACTGCCCTATCCTTCTGGTTGTTCAGCATAAACAGTTTTGCGAGATCGGCAAGTTTTTCGCAACGGATTCGCCCACGACTGATGTTGCGGGCGCAGTCAAGCAGGATCTCAAGCAGTTCCTGGCGCCAGGCACATTCTTTCAGCTTGGCAACTTTTTTCAAGACACCGGCATAAGTGCTTTGCCCGATCCTGAACTTTCTTTGTGCAATTCTCAGGGCAAGAGCAGAGGCGGGAAATCGCTCAAGAATAGAATCAATAAGCGCAAGCGACTGCCGATAAAGATTTAAAGCCCGTATGTAATCATGCTGCTCGGCCTTCTTAGCCTTGCAATAAAGATTATAGGCCTGAACAAAAATGTAGTTGCCGTTTATCAGCCTGTGTTTACTCATAGACCTCTCACTGCAGTATCCTACATCTATTATAGCAATTTAAACGGATACCCGAGAATACCCGAATTACCTCGGGGCAGCGAAACACAGCACGTGGCCATCGGGATCTAGGCTGTAGGCGACTTCATCGCCCCAGTTTCTTAGCATCAGGGGGCTGAGCTCACGCGCACCATTGGCAATAGCCCGCTGGTGCCAGGCAGCAGGGTCGTCTACCGTCAAATACACTTCGCTGCGCGGAACACCGCGCGCGGTTGCCGGATCTGGCAAAAGATCACCCAGCAGGCGCTTTATTCCGGCTTCAGGCATAAGGCCGAGAACACACTGTTCTGACAATCTGAATTCAGTCATTCCCGGCACGTTTAAATCCGGCAACCGTTTAAACACAGCCGTGTAAAAGTCGGTGCTGAGCTGTTGATCAGCGACATACAGAATAAAATTCATTTTCATGTTGTTTCCTCACTGCTGAGATTACGTTTGATGATTATCAGTGTCAGGTCGTCGGCAAGCTCTGTATCATGGCGATGTCGCAAAGCCTGCAGCAATTGTGCGCGCATTTTGTCGGGCGGCAGATGCTGGTATTGTTCGCACAATCTTGCGAGACCGGCAGAGCCATAAGGCTTACCAGATTCGTCTGGCGTTTCGATCAAGATATCGGTAAAGAGAACAAGACTGTCTCCAGGAGCCATTCTGACAGCTGCCTCAGGAAATTTCTGGCTGCGTATGCTGAAGCCGAGCGGCGGATGATTCAGCTGCGGAAACGGTTGCCGGATAGCGGCGGAAAAGTGCATCGGCAGCGGGTGACCGGCGTTAACACAGGAGAGCATTCCCGTATCAGCGTCAAGCAGGGCGGCAAACAAGGTCATGCATTTCTTGCGTTTAAACTGGCTGAAAAGAAGCTCATTGATGCAGACCAGCATATCGTGCAGCGATAAGCTGCTGTTCATGGCATAATCAGAGACAACAGCCTTAACCATGGTGGTCACTATGGCCGAACTGACACCATGCCCGGTAACATCGCCTATTACCAGCAACCATCGGCCATTTCCCAGAGATATAATGTCACAGTAATCGCCGCCAAGATCAGCGGTGGGAACATACACGAGGTCAGCAGCGTAACCCGGCATCTCAGGCGCTTTTTCGGGAATAAGCTGTGCCTGAATGGCTTTGGCAGAGAGAAGGTCGGCGAGAGTCTCGCGGGTTGCGTTAAAGGTTGCCGACAGGCGGCCGAGTTCGTCATTCTGCATAATTTCGAGATGGCAGCTGGTATCGCGGCGCTTGAGGGCCTGCACGCCAGTGATCAGGTTCGCTACCGGCCTGATTATAGTGTGTGAAAACAGCGAACCAACGAGCAAAGCGAGAACCAGGGCAAATAAAACGCCCCAGGTCAGGTCAGATCTGATGCCGGCAATCTCGCGCTCGACTTCTTCGAGCGGGTACAGGCTGAGCAGAACGTTATCGACAAGTTTTTTGCCAGGTGCCCCGGCCGCCACCCAGTCAGCATTATTCCAGCGGATAATGCTGCTTTGCGGGCTGTTGCTGCGCATTACCTGCCGGGTAAAATTCATCAATTCGTGCGCAGACGGGGTGTCTTCTGGCAAAAATTCAGAATAGACAGTCGACCACGCGAGCAGGCGAATGGCGCCGCCTCCCAACGAAATTCTACCTTTAATATTTTCTGTCAGGTAATTTCTAACTGCCCAGCGCACATTTTGATCAACAACTATAAAGGCTGGCTTCGCGGCAGGATCAGCAAAAACATCCCAATACCAGAAAATTTCAAAGCCGCCAAACGACACCTGATGCAGCTCGTCAGGGCTCTCAAAAATTCTCGCCCAGCCGCCAAAGGGGCCTTCGAGAAATTCCTGAACCAGCACTTCCTGGGCATTGATTGTCAGTGCTTTGCCGGCAAGACGATGGCCTAGAAAGTTATTGATGCCAAGGCGAGCGATTGCCTTGCCGATCAGGCCAATCTCTTGAGCGGTTTCCTTGCGCTGAGTCGTCATCAGCACACTTGCCTCGATGTCGCGCACTTCGACCCAGTTTATAATTCTTTCGGCATCAAGCGCGCGAAACTTCTCAAACAGGCTGCCCGGGTCTGTTTGCATGCCTGGTAGAGTTCTGAATGACCTGAAAAGCTTCAGCATACTCGCCTTTTCTTTTTCAAAGCTGTTCTCAAAGTCATTCATACTGCTGTGACAGGCAATATACGCGTCTTGCAGCAGCAGTTCGCGGCGTTCTGCAACATATTTCCAGCCAAAATAAAGCAGCCCCGACAATGGCAGCGCCACCGCGTAAAGAATGAGACCAACAAGCTTCATGCGTATCGACAACGTGCGCAACCCTCTCAGCAGGCTGCTGTATTTTGCCAGCATACTCATAATCATCACCAGAAAGAGGAGAAAGACCTTGAGCAGCGTGCGCGCAAAATGCGGGTCGAGCCCGTCAAACTCTTTCCAGACCAGCAGAAAACGCTCGCCAATCCGCTTTCTGACGAACTGGAAGTTGCGGCCAGGCTCCTGCGAGACGGCAGCCTGTTCCTGAATTGCCATTCTGATGCCTGCGGTAAGCTCTGCCGGCAGAAAATTCTTGAGGTCTTCGATTCGCGGCAAAGACCACACAACAATAAATACACCGTCACGACTGCCTTCTTGCCGGATATTGCGATGTTCCGGGCTCTTTTTATAAAAAATGTAGCCGACGCCCTTGAACCCGCTGAAAGTCATGACGCGACCCTCATGGCGATGCAGCAGTTCGCGCGAATAAGCAGCACCAAAGAGAGGTCTGAGACTCCTGGTAGAGGTGTCATACGACTTGCGCGATATGTCATGGGCGACTTCCCAGGCATCTACCAGCGCCTTCTCCTGGCCGCCAAGAAGCTCGACCGGCGTTATCAGCTTCTCATTTACAAACACGGCAGGGAAAAAGCCAAGCTGCCGCGCGCTGTAACTTGCCACGAGCTGCCCCAGCCTTTTTGCGTCAATGGCACGGCCATCATAAAGTTCGTCATAGAGCCGGTTAAAATGCGCAGCAAAAAATATCTCCGGATCAAGATGCTCACTTATCGATTCGGCACGCCGGGCAAGCGCCTGTTCGCTCGCGGCCCGCTGATTGGCAGTGCTTTGATCAATTATCGCACTTCCCAGCAGCCAGATCGCCGAAACCGGCAGAAACAGAAGTAGAATCAGTCCGGTGATGACCGAAAAAATGCTGCGTGATCCGGGTTTATGGTTTTCAGGCAGCATCTGTTGTTTCCTTTGTGATGTTGCTGATAACCAGCATGGTCAGATCATCCTCCTGCACGCCACCGCCAAGAAAAGCGCTCCACACTGTTTTCATGCGGCTGACTATCGCGGCAGGCGACTGACCGGCAACTCTGCTGAGCTCAACATACAAATTGTCATGGCCATAGACAGCACCATCTGGCGACTGGCACTCGATCAGCGCGTCGGTATAAGAAAACAGGGTGTCACCCGGCTTCAGCTGCAGAACCCGGTGTTCAGGCTTTCTTTTTGATTCGCGCACCCCGAGAGGCATTCCGCACAGCTCAATCTCTTCGGTACTGCCGTCGCCTCTTATGATAATTGGCCAGTTATGACCGGCATTCAGCACATGCAAAGTACTGTCTGTCGTGTCAAGCAGCATGAACAGCATGGTCATCATTCGCTTTCTGCTGAGAGTTCTTAATAGCAGAGCAGAAATTTTGCCAGGCAGTTCAAGAAAATCAACACCGTCACGACAGGCTTTAAAAACGGCCGCCTTGACCATCGCCATACACAAAGCAGCTGGTGTGCCGTGTCCGCTGACATCACCGATCAGAAAAAGGCAACGCCTGGCGTCGAGCCTGATGTGATCGCAGTAATCGCCGCCGAGATCTGTTGCCGGCAGATTAAACATGGCAGTGTCAAACCCGGGAATTTCAAGTTTCTCCTGGGGGAAAAGGGCTTCCTGAACCGATCTGGCCAGTTGCATTTCGTTGAACTCGTCGACCATCTGGTTAAATGCCTGCCCAAGCTCACCGAATTCGTCGCCAGCGTCAATATTCACTTTTGCAGCGGGGTCACGTTGCTGCACCAGCATCATGCCGCGATCAAGCTCCATTACCGGCTTGAGAAAAGCTTCCGTCAGCATTTTTGCAATCAACAGGGCCACGGCCAGAATTACAATCACCCCCACGGCCAGCAGTCGGTACAGCGCTTCGACGCGCGCGCGCACCACGCGCTCATCAGTCAGGGTCATCAGGCAGTATGGCGCCAGCACTTTGCCCGGGTATGCCAGAGCCAGCCAGCGCTGTTTGTTGCTGCTTATCATGCGCAACTCAGGCTTGTCGGTCAAAACAGCAGCTCGCATCAGTTCGTCGCGCTGGGCTGTTTCTCCCGAAAGCTTGTCAAGCCAGCTCTGCTTATTTGAATTAAATACCGCGAACGCCTCACCGCCGCCCTCGCTCTGTTTAAGGACTTTGCGCAGATAATTTTCGCGGGCAATATTCTTTGCCTGAAACATGCTCAGTATCGCGGCCGGATGCCCCGGAACATCGACCATGTTCCAGTACCAGAGCAGTTCGTTCATGCCGAACCTGACATTGTGAACCTGCCCGGGCGATTCGGTTATCTGCGCGAAACCAAAGTCAGAGCTGGCAAAAGCATCATTTAACACGGCATCAGGTTTGCGTTTTATCGTAATCTTCTCAAGCGCAGCCCTTTGCTGCAGGCGCTTCTCGATGAGATATCTGCCATAGGCGTCGATTGATTTCTCAAGTCCTTCGAACCAGCTCCCCGCGCTCAATACACTTATTGGCTCGCCATCCAGCGCGAGCAGGTCGACTCTGATCGCCTGCCCTGAAGCGATCATTCCTTCGGCCTGCTTTGCATAGCCTGCCAATGAGTAATTATCGCGAACGAGCCTGAGCAGAGAATCACAGTGGAGACCAAAACCACGTTCTTCTTCAGCAAAGTCATCTTCAATGGCTGACAATCGAGTAACTTTCTCTTTTTCGAGTCTTGACCACAAAACTTTTTCGTGGGTAGAAATCGCCGTCACGCCGGTCAGCAGCAGGCCGGCAGTCGGAATTGCCATGGCCACCAGCAGCAAAGCCAGCAGCTTGCTTCCTGTGCGCAGATATACTTTTCGCAGATCGAAAGAACTGTTGAACAACATGATCGCCAGACCGGTCAAAATTATCGCCAGCAGCAGATTCAGCATTCCGCCGCCATGATAGTCATGCAGTCCGGAAGCAGGCACAGAGCCAAGAAAAACACCCGTAGCAGTATTGAGTGCCAACCAGATCCGGCCAGCTTCTACCAGATATTCGACCGAGCTTTTTTCGACTTTGCCGCGCAGATAGTTGTAGTCATCGCGTCTTCCTCTTGAAAAAAGAGGGTCAGTGCTTTCGTGGCTCCAGAACGCCAGCTGAAGCTGGTTATCAGCAACATGGCCATAAAGCCGCTCAAGAATCTGCTGCTGCCGCAATAGCGGAAAAACAATGATTGCTACTCCAGAAAGGCTTTGCGGCGACCACCTTTGCCAGTAAAAGAAACCGGCAGCTTTCTTCTTTTTGAGGCTGAGCAGCTGCCCTTCATGATTTTTGATAACGCCGGCGCTGGCTTCAGCGCCGAGTAGAATCTGTATGCGTTTAAGCTGGCGCTGCTCGTCGCCAGACTGGTATGCTGGCGTTTCGGCGAGGACATCCCAGAGCTTGCCTACGACAAACCTGTTTGGCGGCGAGTATTCTGGCAGCGGCAGCAGAACACCTTTTTCGTCAAAGAGATAAACAGCCAGCTCTGCCCCGCACATTTCCTGCGCTTTTGTTATCAATTGCGATTTATCGGCCAGAGAAATATCCTGACCGGAAATCTGTTGTAGCAGGCTTTCAACCAGTCTGAAATAAAAGCTGCTCGCCGAACTGGCGTCTGCCGTTCTTACCAGTTGCTGTCGCAAGCTGGTCGTCAATGCCTCGAAACGAGATTGCTTCTGCTGTTCCAACAGGCGATCAGCAGCCAGATAAAGCGAAACAGTCGGCAACAGGCCAAATATGAACACCACCAGCAGCCTGGCAAAAAAGGATTTCATCAAAATTCCCGTAAAAGGTCGTTTCAGAGTCCGCCAGCCTTACCGGCTGACCTCATCAGCTTAGAGCAGCCCGGCGATTTTGTCAAAAATCTCTTTCTGTCAGCCTTTCTGAAGTAACCGAAGCCGCGATGAAAATGAACGAAAAAATTTCTGCCGGTATCATGAAAAACAGTGGTCAGGACTATCTGATTCGCGGCATGGGCAGAATAAAGTCGATTGCCGATATCGAAGAATCTGTTGTGATTGCCATCAAGAACTACGGTCCCGAATTCTATCAGCTTCGCACCATCAACGATCAAATCTATAATGCGATCAAGAATGTGCCCGGTCTCGTTGACGTTGGCGTCGAACAGCAGGTAGATATCTCTCAGATCTGCATCAATCCAATTCGCCATGAACTGGCCAAATACGGAGTGACTATCGTTGATCTGGCTCATATCGCGGAACTGGCTCTTAAGGTCTTACCGTATCGACAGTGCTTGATGGGGAAAAAGAATTTGATATCGTCTTAAAATTCCATGAAAATAGTGAGAAGCATTGAAAATCACCGAATTGAAACAGGGTAAAAGTCAGTAGCCGACGGCGATGGCTGAGCGGTAGGCTTCGTAGGCCTGGCGGTAGCTCTGCAGTTTCTGCTGTTTTTCGCTTTCACTCGCGCTGGCAGATGTAACTGCATCAGTATATTCGCGGTAGGCGATTTCGTAGGCGGAATGGGCCTGCTTGATGGCAGAGCTTGACGGCGCCGATGCTGCTGCCTCTTCTGTTTTCGCAACGTCGGCGGGGGCAGCCGGTTCTTCGATCTTAACCAGACCAGATTCGACCTGAGCTTCTTCTTTGCCTGCAGAACTGCCGCTGGCAGCGTAGGCTTCGTAGCCTTTTTTGAGAATTTTGCGGCCGATCCAGCGCCCGATACTGCCGCCGAGCGACTTGCCCAGCTTGCTGCCAATAGTGGCGGCGGCGATAGTGCCAATAAGCGGCAATACCAGAGGGCCACCACATGAGAAAAGTGCAATACCGGCAGCCGCGCCCATTGTGCCACCAATCAGGTCGCCGATTACCGCGCCAATGGCATCTGCGGTCAGCGAGGCTTTGTTAACGGTTCTTGTCGCATCGATAACGGAGCCAAGATCAACCTTGCGCCCCTCTTTGAGTTTCCATTGTGTGACCAGCGCGCTGATCGCTTTGGCAAAAGTCTTGGTAACGATATCGCCAACGCGGAAGCCAATCATGGCACCCATACCGGCTGCCAGCGGCCCGCCGACTGCCGCGCCAAGCACGTAGCCAATACCGGCACCAATCGCGCCGCCGGCCTTTCCAACCACAAAACCGGCTGCCGTCGAAGCTGCTTTGGTCAGCCACCAGTCGCCGTCCTGCATCTGGTCGATTTTAGTCTGGGTTTTGAGCTGGATACGCTGAAACAGCGACTGCTCTGCTGCTTCAACAAATGGTGCCAGCAGCAGAGAAATAGTCAGCAGCAGGCTGATAAAGCACAGCTGTTTCGACGCGAATTTCATGAAAAACTCCATACCATAGAGACTTGTACTAGATTATAAGAAAAAGCACCCTACCCCGCAACCTGTTCCAGACAAAAAACTGGCGCGAACTGCGGGCTAGAATTATTTTCTAACAACGCAGCTGCAACCAGTTTTCTATCGTCTCAGCCAATAACTGTGCCATAACACCCGGCCCGGATGATTAAACGGGCAAACTGCTATGGCTTACTTTTGGGCTGCTTTTCCTGTGCGTGCTTGACCTTATCGTCATTCTTCTTGGTCGTCTGTTTTTTAGACTTGTCCTTGTCTTTCTTTCCACCTTTATCTCCCATATAGTCCGCTCCTTTCATACATCAATATTTTCCGCCTTAATGGCGCGGCATTCGAAAAATTTCCGTTTGCCTGAATTCATTATACCAGAGCGCCCGCCCGAACAGGCATAATATGTTAAAACATGAGTGCCATGATGGCTTCTGGTGAGATGATGATGCCAACCTCGTCACCGGGGGCGTGTCCGACCAGATCTTTGAGTGAGACTTCGGCCAGCAACGTAATGGCTTCATTTTTGCTGCGCAGAACTAATGTTGCGGTACATCCTTTTTCGTGAATGGCTTCGATGCTGCAACAGCCCGCGGCACTGGCACTGTCGGCGCGGCATAGTTTTATGTCAGCAGCTTTAATTCCGAGTTTAAAGCGCAGCTTGTCGAGATTATCGCCGGCCAGTGTAGGATAAGAAGCCGACACCGCCAGCTTTGCCGGAAAATCCGGGCAGTGAAAGTAGCATAACCCGTCGCTTCTGCCGGCAAATTCGCCAGACAGAAAGTTTTCGGTGCCGAGAATGCAGGCGGCAGAAACCGTCTTCGGATAGCAGTAAACCTGATTTTTCGGGCCGGAATCGACAAGCGCGCCATTTGCGATCAGACTCAAATCATCGCCGAGAAGAAGCGCCTCTTCGAGATCATGAGTCACCAGCAGCAGAGTCCAGCCGTGTTCGCGCTGCATTTTTTTCAGCAGATGCCACAGTTTTCTTTTCAGGCCCAGGTTAAGAGAAGAAAATGGCTCATCGAGCAACACCATGGGATTATCTGAAATCAGCGTGCGCGCCAGCGCTGTGCGCTGTTTTTCACCGCCACTCAGATGATCGACGTGGCGGTCGAGAAGATGTGCAATATCGAGGGAAACAGCAAGTGGCTGCAGACGCCGGGCGGCTTCAGCGGCGCCAATTCCCTTCATGCGCAGACCATAGCAGATGTTTTCCCTGACCAGCATATTGGGAAACAGGCATAGATCCTGGGGCAAATACGATACATTGCGCAGTTCAGGCTCAAGATGACTGATGTTGCGATCAGCGAAGGAAATGCTGCCGCTTTCCTGGCGGCGCAGACCAGCTATGGTTTCAAGCAGCAGGGTCTTGCCGCTGCCGGTGGTGCCGACAAGAACGTGGCACAGGCCTTCCTGCAGCTTTAAAGAAAGGTTCTGCACCCTGAATTTGCCGGCTACAATATTGATGTTTTCGATGTTAAGCAAAGCGGGTCACCTGGAAGTAATAAATCGCGAAAAGTAGAGCACCAGTAAACTGACGCCGATCAGCAGAGCAATTGCGCCAACCGCGCCCTCGATGTCGGCGCTGGCAAGTCGCATGTAAATCGAGACAGGCAGCGTCTCAGTGCGCATGGCGATCGTGCCGGCCACGGTAATCGTGGCGCCAAACTCGCCCATGGCCTTGGCCCAGGTCAGAATAGCTGCGGCAAACAGCCCACGGCGGGCGTTGGGCAGCACAACCGTGCGAAATGCCGTAAAACTGCTGGCACCGAGACTTCTGGCAATTTCGTCATAGCGGGGCGGAACCTCATCGAATGCGGCTTTGCAAAGCCTTACCGCAACGCCAAGCACGGCGACAAGCTGTGCCAGAATGATGCCGTAGATTGTGAATACAAACTGCTGCAGATTTTCCTGTATCCAGATCCCGGTGGAAGTGCTGAAAAAAATCAGAATCATGGCGCCAAGCGCCGCCGGTGAGACAAAAAGCGGCAGTTCAAGCATGGTATCAATAATTCTTTTACCGGCAAAATCATGCCGCGAGAGCGCAAAGCCTGCTGGCAATGCAATCAGACCGGCGATGAATACGACCAGTGTCGCGGCAAACACGCTGGTTTTAATGGCATGCAGGGTGCGTGGCGATGAAAAAAGCGATTGCACAGTATCTAACGACAAGAATGTCGCTAAAGAAGCGATCAGAGCCGCGTAAATGAAAAAGGTCAGCAGTGCAACCGCGATACTCGCCCGACGAAATGTCATTTTGGCTGCCAGCTTTCGGGAAGCTGATAGCTTCCGCCTACCGGCCGATCAGCGCCAATCCAGGCGGCCGCTTCCTCAGCAGTGGTGAAATACTTGAACTGCCGGTAAAACTGCTGGCCTTCAGGTGAAATCACGAAATCGATAAACTGCTGCGCCAGTTCCTGCCGCTTGCTGAACGAAGAAACAGCTATCGGGATATACCCGATACGAATAATCTCTTCTTTTGCCAGTGGCACGGTTTCGATCCTTTCCGGGTCCCAATGCTCGAATACCCGCCAACCGATTACTGCATCAACGGTGGCAAGCGATATTGAAGTTGCGGTTTTTTCGCAGCTTTCCGGGAAATTGACAATATTGGCTCTGACTGCCGCAATTTCGGCGCTGCTGAGATTTTTTTCGAGAATTTCGATCGCGTAAAGTCCGACGCAGACGCCTTCCGGGTTGGCTATTGCAACTCGCAGGCCCGGGCGGGCCAGGTCGCGCAGCGACTTTATGCCTTTGGGGTTGCCTTTTCTTACGTTGATCGCACTGACCAGGTAGACAACATGTTTTTCGGTCTCTGAAGCGACCAGACCCTTCTGTATAGCTATATCCATGTAATCTGAAGATCCGGGAAAGTAAATATCACCGGTTCGGCCAAGCTGCATCTGCGACAAAACATAGCCAGAACCGCCAAAAATCAGATCAACTTTAATGCCGGTCTTCTCAGTAAATGCCGCTGCCGCCAGCTCAGTTGGCGGTTTGCTGGCGGCGCCAGCGAAAACCAGCAGACTCTGCTCGGTCGCTGCCTGTGCAGAAATGCTGGCAAAGCACACCAGAATTGCAATCCAGTAGTATCGCAAAAGTATCGTCATTACCTTCTCCCGCCGCGAGCATCGTATATCAAGTTTAACACCACTCAATGCTATTTTACAAACCATTCGTTAATGCCGCTCAACCGGAACTTAGTTTTGCAATTAACAAATTGCTGACTTTCTGGCCGGAGGGGGTGGCGGGCAGGCGTTTTATGTGTATAATTACAAAACAGTGTACGAAGATAAGGTAATAATACAATGAATAATCGTAAACTTGGCTTGTTTGCCATTGTCGCGCTGATGCTATGTGTTTCTGCATCAACTTTTGCCGTGACTCCCGAATTTGCAGCCCTCCATCACGACAAGGTGCTGCCTACGCATGACATCGTGTTGAAGAAGACATTGTTCGTCTGCGGGCAGATAAACGGCCTGTATCATGGCATAAACGATATGGTCGGAGCGCTTCAGCTCGCAAAAAACAACAACATTACCGCTGAAATGCTGTCAGCGCAGCTGCTTGCCGTCAAAATCGGCCTTATCGAAAAGCCTGCCCTGCTCAGACATATCGCTAAAGAAATCAAATTCTGCGAAGCATACCCGGATTTTCCGCTGGGTTTTGATGATTCGCCTGAAGGCCCTGAAAAAATCAGCATCGAATTTTACAAGATGGCTGATCATATCGAAAATCTGCCGATTAACTATAAACTAAAAGAACTGCCGGCCTTGCGCAAAGAAGCCCAGAGAGTAGTTTTTGAACTTTTCTGGACTGACAGCGAGAAAATGCGCACACTAAGCTCTGATATGCTGAATTTCCTGCGCAGAGTCCTCAAGGAAGACATTCCGTTCGACATTTTCGGCAAAAAGAATCGCTGATAGTCCAGCGAACAACTCGGTTCGGGTGACATCTTAGTATGGCACCAAGTTAAGACGAAACATGTCATTCAAGAAGATCTTCTCGTGCTCAGCGAAGCGGTGCTCGTAATCAGTGAAGCGGTAATCGTAATCGAAAAATCGACAGCCTTGTCGATTTCGGGCACCAAGCAGGCGTCATTGCCGGGAAGGCTTTTTTCGCAGGTCCAGTATGGCTTTTGTCAAACCCGGGTCATTCAGGCGTTTAAACTTTGACTCGAGGCGCGCCTGGAGATTTATTGTCGGGAAGCTGAAACCGCAAGTCGTAGATTCGCCGAGCTTAATCTTGCTAAGGTTTTTTGGAGAAAGCCGCATCAGCTCAGAAACAAAGTCTGACCAGCCGATCGCGTTGCAGTCAGAACCTGCGAAACCTTTTACGGCAAGCGAGAGAGCTTCGGCAAGCTCTTCAGAACCACTCGGCGTGTAGCCGCCCCAATTGCGGTCTTCCCAGGTCTCGCCTGAATTACCCTTCGCGAGCTCGACCGCCGGATCGAGTCGTTCGAGAATCGCCGCCAGAGCCAGAGCGGGAACCCCGTCCTTTCTGGCCCAGAAACAGTATCTTGCTACCGCTATGACCTTGGCATCCGAAGAGTCTTTGTCTCTGAGGATCTTCATAATATACTCCCGAGCCTGCCTGCCAGTGATCGCGGCTGTCAAGCTGGTCCAGGTCAGGTGCTCAGACTCAATAGCTTCAGAAAACAGTTTCTCGAAGAGGCCCTGGTCGAGCACGATCCTGTCGGTGGCTGCAAGACGCAGCATGGTCATTTTCTCATCGGTCGAGACAGGCATATTATTGGCAATCTTTTCTGAAAAATCGGCGATTGAATCGACGCTTCCAAGCGCCAGCAACAGCTCATCCACGGCCTGCGCCGCGCTGTAACGGTTCGGAATGTCTTTTGAAACTGCCTTTGCCAGGTGCTTTTTCAGTTCTTTCAGCGGCTTATGAAATGCGGGTTTTGCAGCACGGGCGAGGCACGCTACGACTCTCTCCAGCAGATCCATGTCGCTTTTCATGAGCTGATGATCGAGAAATTTTGCAAGAAGCGCGTTAAACGGCTCCGGGGCCACCTTGTCACTCCACTGCCCGATCATTTTGATCATGCCGGCATCCCTTTCCAGCTCCGATTCCGGCAGCAGGGAAATCAGATCCGGGTAGCGTTCTTCCGGAAGTTTGCAAAGCTCACAGACGAGATTGCGATAAATCGCATGGCGACACAGAGTATGGGGAAAAAGGTTTCTGACGAATGCCGCGGTGCTGTGCCGCGAGGCGGTGATATCAGGCGTCTGCGCTGCCTCGTGTATCGCCTCATGAATCGCGCGCAGCGTTTCTTCGAGAGCCTCAAGACTGGTGAGTTCGTCAATCTCGTGACGCTTTCCCGGTGGAGCTTTCCAGGAAAGCTCCTTGAACTGCCGCATACCAGCTCGCTTCAACTGCGCGTTCAAGCGTTGTTCGGCATTTTCACGCACCGAGGCGGAATACTTATTGCTTGTGCGGTTTGCGAACATCGTTTCGACGGCGATTGCCGGAAATGTCGACACCGGAACGTCATCGCCGAGCTGATCCATCGCATCAGCAATCAGCGACGTTTCGATCATGGCGTCTCGAAAGTGACTCAACACATCCGTCACGACCGCTCCCGGCTTCTGACTCCGCTGGATCTCCATGGCGGCCGGCCCTAACATTGCAGCAAGTTTCTTCCCGGCCTCATCTCCGGTGAGCGCCGGCATGGTTATGGCAATAGTGAAACCCATTCTCCGGGACTCTTTGAGCGTAGCTTCAATCTGCGCCATAATGGTGGCGGGATCTTCCGCTTCTTGCATGAGCTTCGCAATGAGCCTGCCGGCAATGTCTGCAGAATCTACGAAAAGGAACGAAAGCGGCGGCCCGAAAATACAGGTGGCTGAATACATTGCCGGGTCGAGCGCTGCGCGTATGCATGCTGATTCCCATGTCTCGCGATCTCTGGCAGTGGTTGCTCCTTCAACATCTGCTGCAGCCAGAAGAGCTGCGGCAGAGGCTGCGAGCAGAGGCAGAAAATCGACCGCACGATTCTGCGCTTCATACGATCGGCTCTTCGATGACTTCGGCAAACGATCGAGGGCCGCAGCAAACAGCCTGCGAGCCGGCGCGACAATGGAAGCCGGTTCCAGCCGGGCAAGAGATTCGAGAAGGATGCTCACGCCAGTCATGCCGCAATGCTGGTTGAGCGCTTCCGGCAACTCGCACTTTCCGGAAGACGTGAATGCCGCCGGAACAAGCTTCTTCAGGGCTTTGAGAATCCGTGCGGCATCTTTCGGTTGAGCCCAGCATTGAGCCGCAATGGCAAAAATACGATGTTTGGGGAAATCTGCTACCGGCAAAACAGATAACAGCGCGCCAAGTGGATCTGCCGAGACACTCCCCAGCACGCGACAAAGCCAGGCAGCATCAATAGAAAACCCGGGTTTCAGCCTCCGAAGCCGCCCCGCCGCGAGCTTCGCCGCGTCACTCTTGTTCTGCGCCATTTCGGCAAGAGCCTCATCATCATAACGCCGATCAAGTAATTCACCTGTAGAATGCTTAGTTTTCATGGCTGTATTCGGCGATATTGCCGGTAAAGTTCGAGCAATATAGCACGCGGGCGGCGCGGCTTTTGATCTGGCTCCAGCGTAAAGGCATGATATTCACTCACCTGGCTGAACTTTATAACATAAAAGCATTGTATCAGCTATTAAGCAAGGCGTCTCTCGATTATGAGAAAACTTTTATGTGATTGTCGTGGTATTCTGATCGAGGACTGACTTACGGAGGCAGAATATGATATACAGATCGCTTATTGCTATGGCGCTGCTGGTAATTGGTGTCAGCACAGTTTTTGCCGAAAAGGCACTGTTAAGTCCATTTGAAGAAAAACCGATAGTCTTTGCGGCTTCTGATTCTTCGCAGGCTCGCGAAGTATCTGGCACGGTGACGGCGCGCTGGAAGCTAAATGTCAGGGTTTCACCATGGGGCAGAATTATCGATGGCTTCAAGCCTGGCAGGCAGGTCACCATAGTAGCGCGCGAGGGTGACTGGTATCGCATTCGCCATGGCTCTGGTTTTGCCTATGTTCATACCAGTCTGATCAGAGTCTCTGCCGCCGATGAAGATATGATTTCGACAACGTCGGATAAAAAGCCGGGCCCGGCAAAAACATCAGACGATTCGAGCACGACCTCTTCGGGCAAAGCAACTCCTGTCAGCACCAAGACCGGCGGAATCAATGGCCCGGCGATTCCGGATGCGCTGCTCAATGGTCTTGCCGAAGCAAAAAAAACCGAGTGGTTCAGGTCACATAAATGCCTGCAGTTTGCCGGAACCGTGGCTGCCAAAGCCGGCGCTACCCGCGGCAAGGCAGCGGCCTCGCAGCCGCAGGCGGCCTATCCGGCCGACACACGATTGCGCGGTTACCAGATCAACGATCTGCCGAAAGCGGTAGAAGCAGGATTGCTCAAGCCGGGAATGCTGATTCATGTGAAAATTCATTACGACAAGGATCCGGCTTACCATCGGGCTGACAACGCTCATCACTGGTTCGTCTATATGGGCAAGAGCAGCAAGGGCGAGCCGATGTTCGCTGATAACACACACAAAGGCGAGTTGCAGACGGCGCAGCAGGTTTATGCAAATATGAAGGGCTGGCGCAACTCAAAAATCTACGGTGACTCGAAATATGGCTACGTGCCTCGCGTCACCTCAATTCATGACCCCTTCGCCGACAAGCGCTGATTTTTTTTGGATCATAGGGACATCTTAATTGACTCATGTGCTGAAAAACTCCGGCAGTTGAGTAAGGTGTCCCTCGATTCGATTCATTCCTCGATTCCTGAACGAAATTTATGGCGGAGGGTGTTTTTGAAAATTTATCCGGAGATCCAATTCGGTCAGGACAAGGTTAACGACAGGCTGGTAATAGACTTCGGAGCCGAGAGGTCTTTTCTGGCAACACTGCCTTTGTGGCTTTTACTGCCAGCCGGCTATTGTTTTCTAACGACAATAATGCCGCCGGAACAACAAGGTATTTTCGGAGTGGCGCATGGCATTTTTTTACTGGTGCTTTCGCTTGTTCTGACAGCAGTTGCGCAGCATTATTTTTCTGACAGAGTTGTTTTCGACCGCAAAAACCACGAAATCTGGCAGGAAACCCGATGTGGAAAGCTTGTCCGGGAAGAGTTTCGGCATTCTTTCTCCCAGATGGCGGGCGTCGGGCTGAGTGGTAAATTAATAGAAGCCCAATATGGTTCTTATTGGGAATTTAAAATTGTCATAATATCTCAAACCGGTGTTGTTAAACCAGTATCGTTAGGGTTTCGCGAAGACAGGTATAAATACTACGTCGAAATTGCCCGTACAATCAGTGAATTTATCGGCCGAGAATTTGTCGAGCCCAAGCTCAAGCTGCCCCGCCTTCTTCTCGAACATTCAGGCCAGCAAATTCGCATCACCTATCGCGTAGGCAAATGAGCAAGGGGTTTCTCGATTTCTCGATTCCAAGGAATGGATTCGCAATCAAGGGATTATATTGCTTTTGTCAGGGTTATATACTGCCGGGTAGCAAGCTAAAAAGCAGCAGCTTCTGAAAGCACAAAAAAGGAACTTGTCGAAGTAGACAAACGGTTTTAGGCAGCTGAAATAGACACTCTGCCGGTATACTCGTCTCCTTGAGTTCTCCAGGATTAAGGTTTTGACACAATTCGTACTTACTTGGCAACTGCAGCGGAAGTATTTATAATGATGCAAACCTGCCGAGTCTGGAGTGAATTATGGTGAAGCATCTTCTATTGGCAATGCTGATGACTGCGTCCCTGGCATGGGGCGGGGAATCTGCCAGACCGGCTACGGGAAGCAGCGGGCTCGATGCCGTGGCGCTGGTTCTGGCGGTCGAAACTCAGTATCAGGGCGACCGTTCGCATGGCAAAATGCGCATGCACATCAAAACTCGCAGCTGGAACCGCACACTCGAGCTCGAAATGTGGTCGGAAGGACGCGAAAAACTACTGACCCGCATACTGGCACCGGTCAAGGAACGCGGCACCTGCACGCTCAAGGTCAATGACGACATCTGGAACTATATTTCGCGCATCGACCGCCTGATCAAGATTCCGTCGAGTCTGATGGGTGACAGCTGGATGGGCAGTCACCTCACCAACGACGATCTGGTCAAGGAAAACAAGATCGACAAGCTCTACCAGCTGGCAATTACCGCGCAAAAAGACAACGAAGTGACCATCACCGGCACGCCCTTTCCAGAAGCCGCTGTCGTCTGGGGCAAAATCATCTACAAGATTGATACTGCCAGCCTGACTCCGCTGCTGGTAGAGTATTACGACGAAGAAGATGTCAAAGTCAGAAGTATGGTCTTTTCAGAGTTCAAGGAGATCGACCAGCGCTGGCTACCTATGATTGCACGCATCGTGCCCGAAGACAAACCAGAAGAATTCACCGAGATGCATTATCTCGAAATAGACTTTTCGGTTGACCTGCCGCGCGACCTGTTTTCGATCAAAAGTTTGAGAAACCGCTGATGATGATACTTCGCATCGGCTGGCGCAATCTCTGGCGCAACCGGCGGCGCACTCAGTTGACCATGGGCGCCATGATCTTCGCCTGCGCCATGCTGGTTTTTTCGCTGGGTTATTATGACGGTTTTCTGTGGAGTCTTATCAACAACGCAACCGAAAAGGAAAACGGGCACGTCTTCATTGCGCTGCCCGGTTACTACGCCAACCCCACCCTCGAAGACGCCTGCCCCGAAGCGATATCGAACCAGATTCCGGCGGTGATGAAAGCCGAAATCAAAGGTGTGTGCCCGCGCCTGCAGGCCTACGCCCTGCTCAGCTGCGGCACTGACGACGAGAACCGCACGCAGCCGGCGCAGATTGTAGCAGTCGATTATCAGGCCGAGCTGGCCAACAGCAAACTTGCCAGTGATATTGTTACCGGCAGCTTTCTGACCGGTCAGGAGCGCGAAATTCTGCTTGGAAAGGGCCTTGCCCGCAAAATCAGAGCTGACATCGGCAGCGAGATCATCTTTTTCAGCAGCGCCGCCGATGGCTCGATCGCGTCTGAGATACTGCTGGTCAAAGGCATTTTTTCATCGGGCGAAAACATGCGCGATGCGAGCCTCGCCATCATGAATCTCAAAGCCGCTCAGCAGCTGCTGGTGCTCGAAGATCGTGTTCACAGCCATCGTCTTTTTCTGCACAACCCGATGCAGGCCGAAGAGATCGCATCCAGATTAAATGCCGGCCAGAAAAGTCTCGAAGCGACTCCCTGGCAGAGCATATTTCCACAGATTGCCGATATTCTCAAGGTCTGGCTGGGCGTGCAGCTGTTCACTGTTGCCATTTATTATGCTGCCATGGCGCTGATCACCTTCAATACCATGTATATGGCCTTTCTCGAACGCATGCATGAGTTCGCGGTGATGCAGGCGATCGGCCTGACACGCGGCCTGCTGGCCATGCTGATACTGTGCGAAAGCATTATCATGGCAACAGCATCAGGCCTTATTGGAACTGCAATTGGAGCCTGTGTCAATCTTGTGCTTTTTTACTATCCGATAGATCTCAGCCGCTGGATGGAAAGCATCACCTGGGGCGGGTCTTCGATTCAGCCGATTCTGTTTTGCGTGCCGAGTCTGCTGTCGAATCTGCTGCCGCTGCTGGCCATGATTCTGCTTGGTTTCGCGGTAGCGGCACTGCCAACCTGGCGCCTTTACCGACTCAAGCCGGTCGAAGCGCTGCGGGAGGGTTAAATATGCTGTGGCTTAAACTCGCATGGCGCAACCTGTGGCGTAACCGCACGCGCACACTCGTGCTGCTGGCGGCTATTTCGGGCAGTCTCGCCTTTGTTGCCTGGATGCAGAACGTCGCCAGCGGCTCTTATGAAAAGATGATCGAAGATGCCGCGCGCATGGGAAGCGGACATCTCAGCCTGCATCATCCCGATTACCCTCAGGAACGGCTGAACGAACTGGTCTTTTCGGGCGACCCGGCAATGTCGCTGCTGGAAAATCGCGAGGGCATCGTCAGAGTGCTGCCGCGACTGTATGTTTCGGCGCTGGCCCGCAGCAGCCGCGACAACCGGGCTGTCATGATTCTTGGCGTAGATTTTGAGCGTGAGCACGCAAGTAACCCGCTGCTGCAGGATACGAAAACCGTCAGCGGCAGAATTCCAGCTTCTGACACCCAGAATCTCGCTTATATCGGCACCCGACTTGCCGAAAACCTGCGCATAGATGCCGGCAAAAAGCTGGTGGTCATGTTTCAGGACCTGTCTGGCGAAATCACTTCAAAGCTATACCGGGTCGGTGGCATTTTTAAAAGCGGTGTCACTCAGCTTGACAGCGCAACAATCTTTGTCAACCGCCATTCGCTGGCGACCGCACTCGGCAACAGTGACGCCCTGCACGAAATCGCCATTCTGCTGGCTGACCGCGACAAGCTGCCCGAGCAGCTGGCGCAGCTGCAGAAAGCCTGCGCCGCGCACAAGGATATCGCGGTCTTTTCATGGGAAGTAACCTCAAAACAGATTGCCGACGCTATCAAGATCGACAGCGCCCAGTTCAAATTCATGATATTTCTGCTCTATGTGCTGGTGACGATCGGCACGGTGAATCTGCTGCTGATGAGCATACTTGAAAGAACCCGCGAGTTCGGCCTGCTGCGGGCCATTGGCCTCGACCGCCAACGCATCGGCCGCCTGATTTTCTTTGAGGCGGCACTGCTGGGCCTTATCGGCTCCCTTGCCGGGCTGCTTTTGACCATAGTTTTGAGCCTTTACAGCTGGCATTACGGCCTGGATTTTTCGAGCATGTTCGGTGAGGCTGAAGTTGCCGGCATGCTGGTCAGCATGAAAATCAACAGCACCTGGGAATGGGGCTGGATGTTCGGTCTGGCGGCGGGCATGGTCGTCGTTGTCATTCTTGCCGCCATCTACCCGGTTAAAAAAGCTCTGCGCGCGGCACCGGCCGAAGCCATGCGACATCATTGAGGTAACCACATGAGTATAGTATTGACCACAGACCTGAAGCGGGTATATGAAAGCGGTGCAACCGAAGTTAAGGCGGTAAACGGCGTCAGCCTGAGCGTCGAAGCGGGCGAATTCACGGTTCTTGCCGGGCCTTCCGGCAGTGGCAAAACGACGTTACTGAACCTGATCGGAGGCCTTGACCGCCCGACGAATGGCAGCGTGCACCTTGACGGCGAACTGCTCAACGACAAAAGCGACGATGAACTGACGCGGGCGCGGCTTTTCAAGATAGGTTTCATTTTTCAGGCGTACAATCTGGTGCCGGTTTTGAGCGCTTACGAAAACGTGCAATTCATTCTGCAGATTCAGGGTGTTCCTGATTCAGAGCATGCAGGGCGCATCATGCCGCTGTTCGAAGAACTTGGTTTGAGCGGCCTGGCCCAACGTCTTCCCGGCGAACTCAGCGGTGGGCAGCAGCAGCGCGTCGCAGTGGCGCGTGCGATCATCGGGCGGCCTTCGATCATTCTTGCTGACGAACCAACGGCAAACCTTGATTCAGAGAGCGCAGTGTCGCTGCTCAACCTGATGCATCGCCTCAATCTCGAACAGAAGGTCACTTTTCTGTTCAGTTCGCACGACAGTAAAGTCATAGACATAGCGCAGCGGGTCATCTCGATGCGCGACGGCAAAGTCAGTGATGACATCAGAAAACAGCAGTAAGCATTGTCGCGGCACAGGTCTCTGGAAGCGGCGTTTGCGAGCCGCTGCCGTTCTGCTGCTATGCATTGTTTTCGCTGTCCCCTGCCCTGCCGCTGATGACTTTAATTTTGCGACACGGCAGATCGTGAATTTCTCTGATTACCCGAAGGCCTTCGAACGCGCCGGATTGCTGCCCGGCAACGAATATGCCCTGCAGTCGCTGACGCGCGTCATACATCATCGCCGCAGTGACAGATACCGGATTAAAATAGAACTTGAGCTGACTTCACTGTACAGCACCAGTGAACAGCAAAACGCCATTTCGGCGGGCTGGCAGGTCGCCGGCAGCAGATCTGGCTTCAAGGCATTCAAGACTGACTCAAAACATTCGTATACTGACAGATGGCGCTCCAGTTCTCAACTCGAACGCTGCGAAATCGCCTTCTCTGCCGGCGAACTCGATATTCAGCTGGGCCGGCAACCAGTCAGTTTCGGCACCAGCCATTTCGTGCCGGTTCTCGATGTTCTGGCGCCGTTCAACCCCGGGTATCTTGACAGCACCTACAAACCCGGCGTCGACGCTCTGCGCATCAGAAAAACAGCAGGAACCACCGGCGAAATGGAACTGATTGCCGCCGCAGCGCGCGATTCTGAAGATTCTGCAATGATCGGGCGTTACCGCGATACCTTTTCAGGTTTTGATGTCGAGGCCCTCGCCGGACGCTTTCGCCAGCGAAATTTCGTCGGCATCGGCTGGGAAGGCGAACGCCGCCGCATCAACGTCTGGGGCGAAGCTGCCCTGTTCGAGCGCAACTCGTCTGATGGCCGCCATTTCGGCGGGTTTTCAGACGATCTGGCGGGTTCATGGAGTGTTGGCTTTGAAAAGAGCATCGCGAAGCACTGGCGGGCCGGCATCGCCTGTCTGCATCAGGATTTCGGTGCCCGCAAAGTTGGCGATCTGACGCAGGCATACGCCAGCACCCCGTTCAGGCAGGGCTGGATGCAGCTGGCAGCTTCTGACTATCTGGTTGTCAGTTCAAACCGTGAGATCGGGCCATTGAGCAGCGTCAACATTAACGCGATGATCAATCTTGTCGACAACTCTACGCTCTGGCAGCCAGTCTGGAAGATCAGCACTTCAGATGAATCAGACATCAGCTTTTTCGCATGGTTCAACACAGGTCGCAGCCCGGCCTTACGGCCGACCGGCCTCGAGCTGCGCAGCGAATTCGGCGCCTTCGCTTCCGGCATCGGCATGCTCTACAGCCACTTTTATTGAGGTACAACATGTTGAACCCCTACGTCTTTTCGTGCTCGTGATCGTAATCGATTTGCGCTGTTGATTTTTCGATTACGATTACCACCTCGTTCGACGCAGGGTTCGAGGGACACCTCACTTGACTCGTATGCGAAAAACTCCGGCAGTTAATTAAGGCATCACTCGATTCGACAGATACACGCAATCGTCACTCAATAAGCAGACGAAGAGACTTCATAAACCGCAACAGCTCAAAAGGCCGGATCTGTCCGGGATGAACATGCCCGAGCAGATCGGTGACCAGAAGACGAGAACACGCCGCCAACCCTGCCTTTTTAAGTTCTGCGTAGATCTTTTCGGACTCACTCGCGGGAATCATGTGGTCGTTGCTGCCATGAATCAATGATACTTTGCACGTTACTCCGGCAAGCCGCCCTTTTGGCGACAATTCGTCAAGCGCATCCTGTCTGACTTTCATACGAAAGTATCCTATCGGGTCATAGCTGGCAAGCCGACTCAGGAAAAACTGGCGCTTGTACTCGATTGAATAGTTACTGCAGTAATCGCGCAGCAGGGTCTCACATTCCGCGGCAGTATCGGCCGGAATTCCCATTTCCCGGCCAAACCGGTGAACACCCATCACCGAGAAATGAATATATTTATCCCACTCAAGATCAGTTTCAGGGACAGCCTTGAACGTCTCACTTACTGCAAACGACTCCGCCATTGAGTAACAGGCGCCAAATGAGGTAACTGAAGTGACTTTGTCGGCAAACTCCTTATTGGCGGCAGCAGTAAGCACATAGCTTCCTGAGTAGCTGAAACCAATCAGACCGAGGTGATTTGTTGGACTTTGTTGGTAAGCATTAATCAATTCCCCGATCAGATCAAGATCTTTAGTACGGAAGCAGCCGTTGGCGATGTGATGAAGGTCAGGCAGCACGCACACTACCCCACAGGCTGTCAGTGCGCGGGCAAACTGAAGAATTCTAACATCATTGTTACCGTAAACCGTGACCCCGTGCGCAGCGATGACAGTCACCCCAATCGGCGAAACCGGCATAAACAGATGATAACTGCCGCCTGATGGCAGCGTCAAATCTCTTCTTTCAAGATTGTTACAGGCATTTTCACCAGAATCTGGCGCGCCAATATCTTTGAGGCACAGAACCAGTTTTATCAGTCTCGCCAGGACAGCAGGTTTCATAGATTATCCGCCCGGGCATCGATTGCCCTTAAGTAAAGCGGATACAAAAGTCGAATGACCCTGAATAATAATGGCATAGCGACTCTCCGTGATTAGCAGCGAGCTCCAGGTTTACAGATATATTGCAGAATGATACTCTATCTTAGACTACAGAATATTTTATCAAAGTGAAACAGATAATGAAACATGAAGATAATGCCAGAGCCTATGATGCTGGCATGAAACTGCACTGGCTGGGATCTTACAACGCCTTTCGACGTTCTCTCGTCGATAATTTCGGAGATTTTGAGCACTCGACCATTCTTGATTTTGGCTGCGGAACCGGCCTGCTGCTTGAGTTCATCAAGGAGAACTATCAGTTCAATGGTCTTTATCTTGGAGTCGACCCCGGCAACGGTATGCTCAGAGTCGCCAAAGATAAAACAGTAGATCATCAAAGCAGGCATTTCATACAAATCGCTCCGTTCCCGAGTCTGCCGGTGAAAAATGCATCAGTTGATGTTTTCGTGTCGTCGCTGGTTACCCATCAAATTACGCTGCATGGCAAACAGGCTTTGTTCAAAGAAATTTATCGTGTGCTAAAGCCAGGTGGCAGAGCGGTTATGGCCGAATTTGGCAAGCCCTCAGGCATAATGGGAAATCTTCTGGCGCTTTATACCAAGAAGGTCTGGGGGCGTGCGATACCAGAAATATATGCCAATGCCCCTGAAAACTTTGCAGGAGTAGTTCCGCAGCTTTTTGAATCTGCCGGCTTTTCGCAGTTCCGGATAACTGAGCGCTGGAAAGGCGCAATCGACGTTATGACAGGTATTAAATGACGAAGCTGCTCGAGATTCTTCTCATACAACCGCGCTGGCAAAGCCACGGCTATCGAAGAAAAATCAAGGTCGATGAAAATCGCATTCATCCGCTCACTCTCGGAGTCGTCGCCGCCTGCAGCAGTCCGCACCGGGTTACCATCATCGACGAAGCAATCGAGCCTGTTCCCGGCGATCTGACAAAATATGACCTGGTTGGCATCTCGGTCAACACCTATGTTGCCCCCCGCGCATTTGAAATTGCCGACAAAATGCGGGCAAGCGGTGTAAAAGTGGTGATGGGCGGAGTTCACGTCTGGTTAACACCTGAAGAGTGCGCCCGACACGCTGACAGCATCGTTGTCGGCTACGCCGAAGACACCTGGCCAAAACTGCTTGAAGATTTTTCCGCCGGTCGGCTGCAAAGTCGCTATGACTCGGTCTGGGAAGGAATCAAACTGGCCAGCCCACGCCGCGACCTTTTCAGATCGCGCAACAACTCTCTCGCTTATTGCGAAACAACCAGAGGCTGCCTGAACAGCTGCCGGTTCTGTTATCTGAACTGCATGCCGAAAAGGGGCCTGGTGTTCAAGGATATCGGCGATGTTTACAAAGAGCTGCAGACGGTGGCAGCAAACATCATTTTGTTCTGTGATGACAACATGTTTTGCAGTCGCGATTACACAATGGCACTGTTGTCAGAAATCACAGAACTGAAAAAACACTGGTGGATACAGGCGCCTTCCAACATTTTCGACGACGAGGAACTGATCGCCACAATGGCGCGATCAGGCTGTTTTTCTGTCAGCATTGGCTTTCAGACTGGCAGTGACGCGACAAACAAGGCAGAAAAAATCTATCAAAACCAGACCGACAGGTATAAAACTCTGGTCGACCTGCTGCACAAGCATCGCATTCTCGTTGACGGCACCTTTATTTTTGGCTTCGACAGTGATGCGCCAGGCGTTTTCAGAGAGACAGAAGAGTTGATTCGCATGCTGGGCCTCGACTCTTACACATTTTACTTTTTAACTCCCTACCCGCAAACCCCATTTCTGGAACAAACCCGAGCAGAAAACCGGATTATCGGCAATGACTGGACAAGTTTCGACTGGGACCACGTGGTCATCAGGCCCCGGCAGATGAGCGAAAAGCAGCTCGAAGATGGCGTGGTAAAGCTGTACCGACGACTCGATCGTCTTTATCACCACCGCAGCATGCTGAAAAACTGGAAAGTCTATCCAAGATTCGCCGGTTCGGTCGAACTGATGAGCTTTCTGGCCTCTATCGGCTGGAACTACCGCCAGTCAAGGATTCTTCCCTGACGCCTGATGAGAACCAAAAACATTCTGCGCACAGATCGGGATCAAGCGATCACCCGGCATCGGATAAGGATTGCAGCATTTGATCAGGCGGCCAAAATCAAGAGTATGAGCATCCATGAACTGGTGAATAAAAATGGCCTTCATGTTATCAATACCGGCGCTGATTCTGGCGTCGGGTGAAGGGTCTTCGTTGAGTTTTTTTAGAATCGCTTTAACGCGATCGAGCAGCCTGGCCGATGTGGTGCCTGAATCCGCCGCCGACCACAGTTCGTAAAGACGGCTTTTCATCATGTCATAACCTTCACTGTCAAGCCCGGGCAGGGTCTTGTTGGCTATCATGGCAAGGTAATCGTCGCGGCCGAGAAAATTCTTGAGACTGTAATACTCGCCAGCAGAGACCTTTAAATAATAAGACAGCGCAAAACATGAATAGTGCGAGCATGGCAGCGGGTTAAAATCGCCTTTTCCAGCATACTTGCTACCCTCGATTGCGTGAACAATATCGGGAATGGTCAGGCGATGAAGCTCGGTATCGAGATTCGCGGCGCTTCCCGAGAACGTAACCGGCTGAAACATCAATGAAACAGCCTGCGAAGCAAAGAAAAAGTCGCTGATCCGGGGGATTTCGTCATCATTGACGCCTTTGAGAATCGTGGCCACCAGAGAGTAAGTGACTCCTTCGGCCTCCAGCAGTTCAATCAGCCTCAGCTTGTCTGCAGCCAGATCAGCTCCTCTGATGAACTTCCAGGTTTCTGGCTTGAAGCCATCGAACTGCAGGGCCGCGATAGTTCGTGTCTCACGAAACATCTGCCGCAGTGCCGGATTATCAAGAAAAGCCAGACCGTTTGTCGACACAGAAAGCTGCACGACGCCCTTCTCTTTCGCAACCCGGATCATCTTTTCAAGATCAGGGTGCAGCAAAGGCTCGCCGCCGCTGATGTTGACCACATCCATGCGCCCTTCTGTATGCAGCAGATTGTCGATAATTCCGGCAAACTGATCGACAGACAAAGAAAAAGGTCGATCAAATCTCTTCAAGCATACTGGACACGACAAATCACAACTGTCGGTGATCTCGATGACCGGAAGGCAGACGTGCTGGCGATGCTGCGGGCAATAACCGCAGCTTTCGGGGCAACCGACAAACTCTGCAACATTTTTTTCTTTCGGATTTTGAGAAGGCTTGATATAGGCCATGCTGGCACGATACCAGTCTGAGTCCGAAGAAATGAGAGCTTGCGAAAGTCCGTGTTCAGGGCAGAATTTTTCGAGAAAAACCTTGCCAGCGACTTCGATTATTCTGGCCCGCACCTTGCGCAGGCAAGTTGGGCAGACAGCCATTGTCTGCGAGTAAACCAGTTTGCTTTCGTCTTTCTTCATAATGGCTCCACCCAGAATCTCGGGTCTTTCTGGCGATATAAAAGATTATAAGAGCAGGCAGGAATCATATTGCCAGTTTCATCGGGCACGAGATCGCCACAACGCGATACTCTGTCGAGATCAAAGTTGTCAGCGTCCATGTGTGGGTGAATGTATACCATCTTAACCAGGCTTTCCAGCTGTCTTCGCCGGTCTTCATCGGGCAGATCATGATTGTCTGCATAAACCTGACGAATAAGCCGCTTAAAATGCATCAGCATATCCTCATCGCCATTTTCAGCCCATAACCGGTTCAATCCTTCAAGGAAATCCATCGAAAACCGACGATCGGGTTCGAGCAGATAGTTGCCGGCAGTGAGCTCCGACAAGCGCCGGCGGTCAAGGATGTTCGCGAGAGAAACCAGGCGGTCGCCATAATAAACATAGTAGGCAACGCTGTAACAAAGCGGATGATAAGAGCCCAGCGGGAAAAAGTCTTCGCGGGCAAAGCCTTCTTCTTCGCAGAGCAGGCGCTCCATCTGATCGATCGGCAGGCGTCTTTTCGGCTCAAAACCGGCACCATTTTTCCCTGTAAAAGTCATATTCTGAATGGTAACGCTGCGCACAAAGCTTTTGCCTATCCAGGCTCGCGTAAGCCGGGCAACCTCTTTTTCGTTAACTCCCAGAGCCGCCACCAGCAGAATCGTCGTCGGAATGTCGAGCTGTTCGATTGTCGCAAGTGCCTGCAGTTTAAGGTCAGTTATATCCTTGCCATACATCAGAACGCTGGTTTCGGGGTCGAGAGTGTCGAGATTGAAAACCAGCTGCACGCCCGACTCTTTTATTTTTCTGGCGAATTCGAAGTCCTGAGCGATTCTGATACCGTTTGTATTCATGGTAATGCGCCCGATGTTCGCATTTTTGCAGGCTTCGATGATGGCGAAGAGATCGGGGTGCAGAGTCGGCTCGCCTCCGGTCAGGTTTATCAGCTGAACGCCGCCGGAAGCGTCAATGATACCCTTAATAATCGCGCGGGTTTCTTCGACCGACTTGTAGTAACGAAGATCCGGCCGATTGAAGGTGAAGCATTTCGGGCAATTGAGATTACAGTCGTTGGTTATCGAAAAAACCGGCAGCCTGAGACCATTGGTGTGCCATTCACAAGGCCCGCAATCGAGCGGACAGCCCTGGCGACAGGGAACAGGCGATGCAACCGAAGTCGCAACATGCGGCTGATTGATTCTTTCGGCATACCAGGCGTAGCTCTCGGCGATTATCTCTGATTGCACGCCAGCAGGGCAAAAACGCTCCATGTATACCGAACCTTTGCGTTCAACAATCGCGGCGTGCTCAACCTGCCCGCAGATATTGCACCAGGCGCTGGTCGAACGAATCAGAGTCTCGGCCATCAGCTCAGATTCCTCCGTCAGAAGCTATGTTCTGACCATTGATATACGAAGCTTTGTCTGAGGCCAGAAACGCTGCCAGCTCAGCAATATCGGCAGCAGTTCCGGCGCGGCCCACCGCACAATGTTTGATAAAGTCATCGCGCAGGTCGTCAGGCACCGCCCTGGCAACGCCTCCGGCCAGCAAACCAGGAATCACCGAGTTGACACGAATGTTGAAACGCTTCAATTCTGCCGCCAGAGAAAATGTCATACCATTGACCGCGGCTTTGGTCATCGCATAAGTCAGGGGCACATCAAGAATTCGCTGCCCCGCAATCGATCCCATATTGATTATCACGCCTGACTTGTTGCGGATCATGCCGCGAACAACCGCCTTGGTCACAAAAATCAGCCCCTTCATGTTAACGGCGAGAACTTCATCGACATCGTCTTCGTCAAGCATCGCCAGAGGCATAACCTGGCTTATCGCAGCATTGTTAACCAGAATGTCTATCTTTTCGTGCCTGGCATAAAGCTGCTCAACGACATGCGTGATCTCTTTGACATCGCGCATGTTCATTTTTACTGATTCACTGCCGGCGACTTCGCCTGTCAGCTTTTCAGCCTTGTCAGCGCCACGATTGAAAGAAAAAATGACCCGGGCACCGTAACCGGCAAAGGTTCTCACCAGCTCGCTTCCGATATATCCGGTTCCTCCGGTAATAAATACGGTTTTACCTTTCAACATATCAGGCCTTCTCTGCCATTTTCAGCTCGATTACCCGTGCCAGATCGCGCACCGTAAGAACCCGAAAAAGTTCGACGCGGGTCATGCCTTCACGATATCGGCCGGTTTCAGCCTTGAGATTTTTGGTAATCAATGCGGCACCGGCGACGGTCAGCCTTTCGTCGGCGAACAGATCGTCAGGGTCAGTTCCGGCTACGATGATCTGGCTGGTTTTAAGCACAACGCCAAAATTCTTTTCGACAAGATAGACGATCTCGACGAAATCGATGCTGTCAGCGCCAAGATCGCTGACCAGCGATGAATCCGGCCCGATTTCATCGACCGAATCGAGATCAAGTACCGGCAGCAGCAGCTCGCGAAGGTTTTGTTCAACCATTGTTATTCTCCTGTGACTTGTAACCGAGCGCCAGCAAAGCCCCGATTTCTCTTGATTCCCTGACTTTAAACAAGCGGGCAAGCCCGTCATGCGCCAGCAGAGGCCCGGTCATGCAGCAGGCGCCGAGCTGCAATGATTCGGCGGCAAGCAGAATCAGCATGCTCACGCACGAAATCGACTTGATAAAATTCTCTCTTTCCCAGCGAACAATCTCCTGGTTTCCGCCGGTCATCAGCGACAGCGCAGGCGTAACGCGAAACTCGGTCACCAGCAGCACTGGAGCTGTTCTGAACGCGACAAAGTTTTCGGCGTAGTCCTTGAAGGCGGCGCGCATGTCTTCTCTGACATCTGTCGACAAGGTCTCGCAATGAGCCTGCACCAGATCAGCAGCGTTTGCAATGGCAGCCCTGTCGCTGATCGCTTTTACCGCCCAGTTTTTGCGACCGGAAGCATAAGGCGACAGCATGGCAACGTCGAGAACCTTCTGAACCAGGTCTTCTGGCAGAGGCCTGGCGGAAAATGTCCGACAACTTTTGCGGGCCTGAGCGATATTTTTGAGCGCCTCATATTGCGCAAAATTACAATCCATACATGAAGCCCCCGTTGACATGCACCACTTCACCGACAATGAACGAGGCGCTTTCGCTGAGAAGAAATGCGGCGACGGCAGCAACTTCTTCGGGCTTGCCCAGTCGATTGAGCGCGACATTCTTTTTGACCTCGTCACCGGTATAGCTGAGCAGACCCTTCAGACTGCCGGCGTCAATCGGGCCGGGAGCGATACAGTTGACCCTGACACCCTTTCGACTGCACTCAGCGGCGAGTGAACGCGTGAATGATTCAATAAATCCCTTGGTGCCGGCATAAACGGTTTGGCCGCGCACTCCGCGCGAAGCCGCCACCGACGAAATATTGAGAATCGAACCTTTTCTTCGGGCCAGCATTCCAGGAACAACCTCCCGGCACAGCCTGATCATTGCCAGCAGATTGACGCTTATCATCAGGTCGATTTCGGCATCAGACATCTGTGCCAGTGGCGCAGAAAGCGTAGCTGCCGCGCAGTTTACCAGAACATCGCAGCCCTCGGCTGCTTTAATCAGATCAGATAAATAACCGGAATCAGCGAGATTGCCGGCAGAAATTACGGTTTTGCGGCATGGCAGCTCATCTCGCAGTTGTTCGAGAGCCTCGACATTTCTGAAACCATGCAGGATAATTTCGTCATCAGACTCCGCGATTTTGCGGCATATAGCCGCGCCAATCTCTGAACTGGCACCGGTCAGCAAAATTTTACGCATCGAAACGCCTCATTACTATCGCAGTATTCTGCCCGCCAAAAGCGGCATTGAGCTTAAGAACATACTTTATATCGAGATCGAGCGGCCTGCCTCTGATAACATTGAGCCCAACCTCGGGATCGGGTTCATCATAGTTAACAGTTACCGGAACCTTGCCATTCTGCATTGACCAGATAACCGCAAGAATTTCCATGGCACCGCAGGCGCCAATCAGATGGCCGATCTGTCCCTTCATTGAATATACCGGTATTTCAGCATATCGGTCAGAGAAAATGCGCTTCATGGCGCTTGCCTCTGCCGGCGCGTTTTTGTGAGTTCCGGTGCCGTGCAGATGAACACAGTCGATCTGATCCGGTGTAATCCCGGCCTCGCTTATAGCCTGCAGGGCGGCGCGAGCCAGTTGCTCACCGCTCGGATCAGGGTCTGTGACCAGCCAGGCATCCATTGTCGAGCTGTAGCCGCAGATTTCAGCAAGAATGCGTTCTGGCACAGCTTTGGCAGAACTTTCGAGCAGAAACGCAACCGCGCCCTCGCCAAGCACCAGACCACGGCGGTTCTTATCAAATGGCCGGCAGGCCTGAGACGGGTCTCCCGTCCAGTCTGATAAAGCACCCAGCTTATAGAAGCCCAGATAATGAAGATGACACAGCATCGAATCGTAACCGCCGCTGACAACCGCAGTGGCAGGGTCAGAGCGCACGATTCTGCAGGCAAGCCCGATAGACTGGGTCGAAGCGACGCAGGCGGCGACATTGGCTGATTGCCCGCCTTTCAGATCGTATTTTTCCGCCAGCCTTTTTACTGCGAGATGAGAATGGGCGCAATCCGCCTGCCATTCTCCAGTTAGCGCGCGACTGCTGTTGACATAGTTTTCGATATCAAAATAATCGATGCCGGTTCCGAGATGAATCTGTCTCTTTTCTGGCGCATAGCGGCTGAGATCAGACATCTCAATGACCTGCCCGACGGCCTGTTCGATAAAGAATGACTTTCTGTCGGTGCCGGCAGGCGTTAACACGACTTCGCCGTCATGCCTGACTTCGCCGCCATGGCTGACGGGAAAATGATCGACATTGAACGATTCGAGTCTTGCGGTAGCACTATTTGCCAGCGCAATACCGGCAAATATTTCGTCGACACTGGTACCGGAAGGGGCAAAGGCAGCGGCGGCCGTGATGTAAACTTTGTTCATGTCGCGCTTCCTGAGTGCCATAAGCGAAACAGTTCTATCGCTTCGCAATCCTGCCGCATGAATGTTTCTGTAGTGATCTCGCGGCGTTCACAAAGGGCAAAGCCAACTTCAATCACGGCATCGGCATGCACTTTGCTGGCGCCAAGCAGCATTCTTCCGGGAAAATCGCAGTGCTTCGCCTGAAGCAGCAGACCGGCTGCTGAACCGTAGATAATCGAATTATCACCGACCAGTCCGCGGTCAATCGCTATGAACGAAAGGGGCATGTTATATAACACCTTGAACTGGGTCAGCGGCGAAAGGCTCGACATGCCGCGCTCGACAAAATTCTGCTGCGAAAAACGCCCGGACTCGTCAACACAGGATTCAACCACCGATGACAGACCGAAATCTTCATATTCGACGGTTCCCTTGCCAAAGTAAAACGGAGTCTGGGCCGGAATCTCTTCATCAGCGAGAAGATGCGAGACGACGACAACACATGCCGAGATTTCCCGGTTGAAATATTTCGCCAGCTTTCGCTTGTTCAGGCAGTCGCGCGCCGGAATCTCTTCATCCGGACGGTAGCGTTCAAACACTGTTTTCATTCGGAATTTCCCGCGTTTTTTTCATGCAGATGTTATAAATGGTTTTTCTCGATTCAAGCAGCTGATTATCGGGAACTTCGAGAAAAGAAAATGTCAGTTCGCCGTTCGCGACCAGTTCGCCATCGCAGGTTGCCTTAACGCTTGCAATTCCGTAATCGTCGCGAACAATGGTTACGTCAGCCCGATAAACCAGACGATCGCCGGGTTCGGCCGGCTTTCTGAATTTCATTTTATTGACAATCGAGAGAACTGAATACTTCATCGGCAGATTCTGTTTGTGGCGCATCAGCTCGAAGAAAGAGCCGGCGAGCTGCGCCAGGCCTTCCTGAATGAGGCTGCCGGGAAAAATGGGATAACCGGGAAAATGCTCGTTAAAAACGTCATCGGCCAGCGTGATGCACTTAACGCCGGTAATGTAGGACCCGTAGCAAATCTCGTCTATTCTGTCCACAAGATGAAATCTCATATAACTCCTGACTCGCCCTCTGCATCGAGATTATGAATATTCTCTCCGCATGCTCTGGCAAAAAGATCCGGGTTGGCAGTTTTCCAGGCATGCAGGCCTGATGCAAGATATGATACACGTTGGTAGCCTTTGGAACGAAGAAAAAAAGCAACCATCGGCGAATAAAACCCGCCCTGACAAATGACAAGAATGTTTTTGTCGGCAGGAATTCTGTCGAGATGATTTTTGAAGGTAAGCAGGGAACTTTCGTATGAACCGCTTATACTGCTGAAAAGCAAGCGGTCATACCAGAATCTGATATCTAGAATAAACAGGTCAGGATCGTCGAGCATCGACTGATTCAGCTGCCCGGGCCATAAGGCCGTCGTCGAGCCGAACGAACCGCTGAAAAACTCGCGAAAAACCCAGGTGGCATAATCGATATCAGCCTTTGAGGTATGCTCGGAGAGAGAGAGTCTGATGGTCTGGCGGGCCTGAGTATCAGAGAGACCGATCGCCGAAAGCACGTGCGACGGCTTGTTGTCGGGCGTGCTGCAGGCCGACCCGGCGGCAGCTGCTATACCGTAATAATCGAGAGCAGCAATCAGTTCAGCGTTGTAAACATCTGGAAACGTAAGGTTCAAGGTATTCGGCAGACTGTTGGCTGGAGTGTTTATCTGCAGATCGGGCTTGGCTGCCTGCAAAGCATCTGCCAGCCCGCGCTTAAGCGTCTGCACCTGTTCGGCTTTTTTGAGCGAATCCGTGATATGCCTGCAGGCCTGGGCAAATCCGGCAATGTTATGAATAGATTCGGTGCCGGCTCGAAATCCGCGTTCCTGATGGCCACCGTGCATAAAAATTGGTATCGGGCGGCCTTTTCTAACATAGAGCGCGCCGATGCCTTTGGGGCCATGTATCTTATGGGCAGAAAATGACGCGTAATCTACGCGACAGCTCGCAAAATCGAGCGGCACCTTTCCCAAAGCCTGCACGCAGTCTGAGAAAACCAGCACCCCATGTTTCTGTGCGATCTCGCAAATCCGTGTGAGATCCTGAATTGTGCCGATTTCGTTGTTGGCATACATGGTGACAATCAAAAAAGTCTGGTCATCGATCAGCGCTTCAAGCTGCGCAAGATCGGCATTTCCAAATCTGTCAACCGGAATCCAGACGACATCGAGTCCTTTGCCCGCAAGATAATGCAGGGTTTGTATCACTGACGGGTGCTCGACTGGCAGCGCCAGAATCCGCTTTTTCTCGGGATAAAAATGATCGGCGAGACCTTTTAAAACGGTGTTATTGGCTTCAGTTGCGCAGCTGGTAAAAATGATCTCTTCGATATCGGCATGCATGGCGCCAGCGACCGTTCGTCTGGCATCTTCGAGAACTGCTGAGGCCTCAAGCGCCTGACGGTAGAGTGATGATGGATTGCCGTAATTTCTGGTCAGAACCTCATTCATGCGCGCGGCCACCGTCGGCAATATTGGCGTCGTTGCGTTGTTGTCGAGATACACCTCGCGACGTCTTCGGGTGAAATCAGCAACAGCAGTCTTTAAGGCCTGAAAGAAGCTGTCTTTGGAAAACCACTCACGCAATCTGTCTTTTCTTTTCACGATCGGCTCCAATAAGGATTGCAATCGCTACATCAATAACCTAAATTCGGTCATTTTTCAAGCCAGACTACCGCTAATGCCTGCCAATGTTCACTTCAACCTGGCCAGCGGGATAGCGTTAATATTGCCTGTTTCTCAGAGCTGCTCGATCCTGCGCAGCTCTGTATAAGCACTTCCTTGTGCAAAAAAGCTTTCGCGCATAGAACCATGCGCTTGTAGCTGTTATAGAAACCCAGAATTACAAAAGAGTAGTCGGGAATTGAAAGACTTTCCAACAATCATTTTTTCTTATCAGTTCCATTTTACCAGCATGCTTATCCATCGCATATCTGGCAAGGCACAGAATCGGTTCAATTATTCTCACCTCAAATACCGGCTTCAGTCGCTGGAAAACTCTTTGTTCATCTGAAGCTGCTGCAGCGTCTACTGTCGATCGACTGGTAGACAGAGCTGGACTTATTCAGTATGATTTTTTTTAATCAAATCCAGCTGCAATTCTATTGAAGGCACAATTTTAATTAGTATTAAGGTATTATGGTTTTATAAGGAGATTCGTTTATGGATGAAGAGTGCAAAAACTGCGGCGAACTGTTTCCCAGCAAGAGAATGCTGGAAATCCATCAGAAATACTGCAAAGAAGATATCGGCATCCCTTGGGAGTTAGAGACAAATCAAACGCTGAAAGTTGATGGAAAGCTTCTGGTGCGTGGTCGCAGAGTAAGACAAGTTAAAACCAGGCGTCAGTTTGAAGAATGGCAATGGTATTACAATGAAGAGTTGCTTAAAAGCCAGCGGGTTGCAGCCCTTCCTGAAGAAGTCAGGCAGAAAATGCCATCTTTAAAGATTGACGAGTCCAGGCGTTTGATCTATTTCACAGACTATGAAACCAGCCATTTTGGCGAAGAGAGCTGGATTTCTAAATACTATCTGTTATTGGACACCGTCGAAAAAACATTGCTGATCTGGCAAGTCCCTGACCCTGATGATTCCGGCTCTTGAGTATCATCAACCTGCAGACAGCAGCACCTGACTTTCATTCGGCTCCATTGCTGTTAATAGCAACACTGAAATGGAGAGACTGGTTTTTCTGGTCGGAAATGGTGCCCTGCATTTGTTGCATGGCGCTGTTGCCGGACATTACCGCCTGCATTTTCGCCTGCTGCTCCGACCAGACAAAACATTACCAGCAAAACACATAATCGTCTCATTATTTATTTCCTCCCGCTAACTCAATACTGCTTTTGCAGGGTCACTATACTCTCAACAGAATTACCTGACAAGCTCCCGAATTTAAGATTTGTTCTGAATCACCGGCACAACCTGTCGCATGGTGTATGTTGGATAAATGTTCCTGTGCTCTAAAAATCCAGCGGGCTTTTCTGTTCCCGTAATGTTCGGCTTCTTACTGTGTTGGTATAGATCATTGTTAAGCTAAAAATTAAACGAACGATCTGGGTTAACGGTGCTTTTCTGATTTTCGGGGAGGCAAATCCCGCGCCAACGCTTTCTGGCGCAATAGTCTGATTCGTAATCGGGCCAGCCATGTTTTTTTCTGCTTCCAGAGAATATAGAATCTGTGCTAAAAGTAAGGTTCAATCAAGAATTAATGAAGAATTAATCAAAATGATGAGGGCAAGCTTAATCGGGTAAAGAGGGGGCCTTCCCCCCTTCTTCCCACACCACCGGACATGCGGGTCCGCATCCGGCGGTTCATGAACTTTATCGGGCCTTAGCTGGCCCCCCGCAGGGGGCGAGCCTGAGCAGCTGAATAGTGAATCTTCACCCACAGATCTTTCACGCAGATCAACCCCATTTTTGTAAGCCAGCTGTTTGATGTTCCGATTTGAATGGCCTTAGTTCTGGCGCAGTATCATTGTAACCAGCCCTCATTTCAGGTTCAAAACTTGTTAGAAAATTCTAACAAATGCATTTCGAGTGTAAGCATGGCTTAAAGCTCAATTCTGACTCAATGGCTGCGGGATTTGATTTCTACTGCACCAGGAAAGTCGACACCGTGACTTTCTTCGCTCTTTCAATATCCTCGGTCCGCCCAAGAACAACATTAACACTTTTGAGCAGGTCGGCCTGCAAGAATCCATCAGCAAAGTCCTCTTTAAGTCTTATGCTGGTCTGACGGGTTATCATCTGTGAAATCTTTTCCTTAATCTCGTGTTGCTTCTTCTCGATAAGACTCTCGATATTCCCTTGATACAAAAGTTCAACCTCAATTTTCACGAAGTGCGCTTCTGCGTCCGCTGTTGGTGCTACAACCTCACCAATGAGAAATCTACCCTCAGATAGTGGAACCGAGTTATCTATCGCCTCTACGGCCTGGACCTGTTTCATTAGGGAAATTTCACCCTTTCTGGCAGCCTGATAACTCACCAGTACACCAAAAAGCATCGTAGAAATTATAACAATAGTGCTAACGGGCAGTTTCCATGATTCCAACATATTTATCTCCATTTTGGCAGGGATATTTTCCCCAATTTAAGATAATTTCCTTTCTGTAAAAGCCGAGAAATCACAATCAGACAGGGTTCATCTACCATGATTGTTTAATAGCAAGAAATATGCCACGGGTCTTACTGCACTTCTTCGCTCCTAGACCTGCGGTTAACTGGCCTGGGTGCCTTCGACAATGTGCCTGAAATCGCTTATCACAGCCCTTGACGATCGCATAACCAAAGGCAAGTCCAGTGCCAACCGCTTTCAGGCGTGGCAGGTCGATCATGAACGGGCTAGACGGTCTTTTTTCAAGACAAAATAGGACAATGAGGGCAGATTTAGGACAAAATGAAGACAATAAAAATGCAAAAAATTCGATCAAAGCTGCCAATTCTAACATTTGCGTCGAGGCGGAAAATGACCGCCGGATCACGGGTCTTGCTTGCGCAACTGCGTATTCTGGCGAAATCCGGCCAGTCATTCTGATTTAATCCGGCCACCTGTTCTGGTCGAAACCGGCCACCTATTCTGATTTAATTCGGCCACTTTTTAGCACTTTCCAGAATCAGTGGCCGAATTGCCAGAAAGGGTGGCCGAAATGGCCGGAACGATTTGCTGAAGCGGCGAACAACTAATTGACCGGACATGTATCATAAGGCCTCCAAGGAGAACATACATGTCCAGAAAGCCTGCATCCCGAAACTGGCACACCACAAGGCGGTATCGTATCGCCGATTCTGGCAAATATCTACCTCCACTATGCCCTTGATCTCTGGTTCGAGCACATCGTAAAACCATAATGTCGTGGACGCGTACTAATCATCCGCTATGTTGATGACTTTGTCCGTGCTTTTAAGTATCATGATGATGCCGCTCAGTTTCAGCAAGCGCTGGAAGGGCGGCTCGGGCAACCGGCGGTTCTACCTTAACTCGCGCCACGCTTTTTTGCTCCCAATCGCCAGCTACCAAGGCCAGGCATAAAGAAATTTGCCACGAGAGCGGAGGTCAGAGATGGTTCAGCATCTTTTTTTTAGCGCCTTCTAATTCAGGTATCTTCTTTGATCCTGCCTTAGACTCAAATTTGTTAAATCACAACTGTTCGTTATTCATATGCCCGGCTTTCTTTGTTTAGCAACCAGCTCTGGCTATTTCAGGGGCAAAATAGTATTTGTTGTACCATTTTGTAACACCAGTAATCCATTATATATAATTTTCAGTGATTTTGGTTTTATAATTATGATTTCATGGTCATGTTGTTCTTAGCGACGACTCTATAGCAGAACCGCGATAATATTTATCCTGACGATAAGGTCACATGGCAAATTCTCAGCTGACCATAATGATTATCTTGTCTAATTCTTGTCGTTAGAATATTGTTACTCAATAACTCTTGTAAATATGGTAGCAAATGAGTCAAATTCAAAAAGACGTTGTTCAAAGCATCGAGACTCGCAATGTTTCTTTGTTACAGAAGCTTATAGAGTCAGGTGGAGCGTCAGTAAAGCGGGATTCCAAAGGAAGGCCGCTACTTGTGCTTGCGGCCGAGGTCGGTGAGCCAGCAATTGGAAAAGTGCTGCTGGATGCCGGGGCCGATATCAATGCAGTCACATTACAGCAGGAAACCCCTTTGCATGTAGCTATTGCGAAAAGAAACGAGGATTTTGCTTTACTGCTTCTTCGTCAGGGAGCAAAAACTGATTGTCATGATCAACACGGAAGAACACCGTTTCATCTTATAGCTATTTCTGGTCTATCAGAGTTATTAGAAAAAGCAGTTGAGTCGGGATCATATTTTCCGACGCTCGACAGAGAGAAGCGCTTTGAAATTGATCTGGCTGTCGAAAACGATCACACTGAGCTTGCCTATCAATTTTTTCGCGCCGCCATGCGGACATTTCCGCCGCCAGAGGGGCAACAAAAAGGCCCTATGGCAACTCAGTTTGAATTCTTAAACCGATTTTCTTACTTGTTTAAAAGGCTTGCGCACGACCCGAAAATCAAGTCATGGGAAGGCCAGGGCTTTCATCTTCTCGACCTTTGTTTGCGCTATCTACCGCACAACGATTATCGTTTCGACCTTTTAGAGTTGTTTCTTAATGTAGTTGATGTGGACTATGAACCGATTCAAAGCAAACAAGGAATCAGAGAATGCACAACCGAGTTGTTAAAGGATTCCTATTGTAGCATCATCTCGCATCTACGTTTACGGGCGACATCTTCTGAACGAAGGCTTGAATACCGAGATGTAGCGCTTCTGGTATCCCGTCTTCCTTCGCTAGACCTTGTTTCGACTCTGCATTCTGCATTTCGCTCAGAGTGCCTCCCGACCCAGGAGTATTTGATTTCGCAGGGCATTCAAAAATCGGTTTCCCCGGCGGTAAAGGCTCAAATGTTGGCATCAGCACGCACTTTCGTCGTCGATTTCTGGAATAAGATGGACGTAGATTTTTCTTATACTGACGAAAGTGGCAGCAATCTTCTTCATATCTGTCTGGAACATCCTTATGGCACTCCTGCAAGAATAAGCTGGCTAATTCGAAATGGAGTAAATCCAAATCACATTAATGCCTGTGGCGACACTCCACTTCATCTTGCAGCAAGAAACGATGATTTTCGGAACATTGAGATATTGGTATCCATGGGAGCCGACCCTGATATTCAAGACAAACAGGGTCTTGATTGCTGGGCATATGCTGGAAGGAGTCATGCTAACATTGAACAATTACGTCTCTGCATGCCTATCGTTGACCCAGAAAGTCTCGGCCCAAAGAAAATTGCCTGGCTCGTAGAACACGCCCAGAAATTCAATTCTATTGCTGCCGAAAATCCTTCGATAGCAATTCAGACATGGCTTCATGATTTTATTGTCTACATTTACTGCCCGCGTAGCATACTTCCAGAAAAGAGATGGGGAATATTTCTTGCGTCTCTTGCAGCCATGCGAGGTTATCTTGCTGACGATCCAGAACTTCCAGATGAAGTGTTTTACAAATCCAACACAGATTTTTCAGTTCTTCAAAGCGCGATAATCACTCTCGGTCTGCGTATGGGAAGATGGGTTGCGTCGCTTCGTGACCCATACAAAGTAATTCCAACAGTGCCGCGTTGGAAATTTTGTTTATGGCAAAAATCGCTTCACAGTCTTTTTTTCGCGTGGAATGAAAAAAACATCCAGACCCCTTTAGTGGTTCCAGGCATGTTAGAGCAGGATTTTATTGATTTTATCGACAGTGATGACACACCACCACAGCGAGCAAGCCTGATAATAGATCGCAAGCAGTGGCTCAAGGATCGGCTCGCCAGATTTTCTACAGAGTGGCAGAATTCACCGCAGCTGGGCATCTGCATAACTTTGGTGCACGATTTTGTCAGACGGATGTATCTTGAGGATCGTATTTCAGACAAAGATGAGCTGGCAGACCGGATTTATCAGCTTTTTGGGGCATTGTCGCTGACTCCTTTTCTTGAAAATTCGCGGATTCCCGATCAGGAATCTGATGAAACAGATACTTTTATCCGGCTGTTTTTTACCCTGACCCCTGTTGCCAATGGTATGTTAAAACATCTTCAAGTAAGGCCGGAAGAATATCTGGAAAAAATCTACAACCGAAGCGGTTATGATCTTGGCAACAAAATGTTTGCGATCATGGATCAATGGGAGATTGCTCTGCGAAATGAGAGCAGCAGTGACCTAAAAACTTTGTAGAATCAAAATTCGCAGCTGATTTTTCATCAGGCAATCATAAAGTCACACAAGCAACATTCTCTGTCAGCAAGCATCTCCGTCTTCGGTTGGTGCACGCACTTGCGCAGAACAATTCACAATCGCCGCGCCTCGTCTCAGAGAAAATAGCGATCACACCAATTCGGCATCACTGTGCGTATAATTATTTCATATTATTATACCGCTTCCGTATAATAGTTTCCTGGCAAACATTATGCCGAACTTTCCAGCAATTTTCAGACAAAAAGCCCCAACTTTCATTGACATCTACAGCTTTTTGCTCAATAATCTCACAAAGCATAGAATACACATAAAAATAACTGTTAAGCTAAAAAAATTAATAAACGATCTGTGTTAACGGTGGATATGATTGTATGAGATCGCTCAATGTAAAAAGAATTAAGAATAGGTCTGGTTGCGCTGGCCGTGGGCCAGAAAGCTACTGTCACGGTATTTTCTG
>PGYB01000035.1:1904-20932 GCA_002839445.1 Candidatus Riflebacteria bacterium HGW-Riflebacteria-1 | reverse complement strand
CACCGCATTGTTTATAGCAGTATCGCCATTGACAGCAGCCAGGGTCATGTCATTGCCGGCCGTCACTGAAGTCAGGCTGATGTTGCCTTCGTTGTCAGTAATAGTAACGTTCTGGCCGGCACCTATAGTGGTGGCACTAATTGCGCCGACACCTGCGGCAAGCGTTACATTATTTCCGGCGCTAACAGTATTCAAAGCGATTCCATAATCGCTCTCGATAGAAACATTATTTCCAGCTGCGACGGCTGCAGTTGACTGAAATGCTCCGACAGCGTCGATTGTCACATCACCCAGAGCAGAAATGCCCAGAGCCGTAGTTACAGCTGCCGCGTTATTAATGGTTACATTGCCTGCAACTGCAGAATTAGATACCCCATTCAGCGTCAGGCCAATCTTATTGTTAAGCTCGATATCGCCGGTAGTTGCATTGCTCAGTGCTGCCTGCGAAATTTCGTTATTGTTGCTGTCCAGTGACAGGCCGTTCACAATTACAGCGCCAAGAGTCGTGGCTTTGACATAACCGGTGCTTTCGTTCTGTGAAAGCGAATCGGCAGCAACGGAAATTGTATGGGCAATAATATTACCATCAAAGTTTACACCACTGTCGTCATTACTGACCTTAAAAACTCCGGCGGCATTTCTGGCCGTAACATTACCGAGATTGAGAGCCGGTTTTGACGAAGATTGTGATTCGCCGGCGATATAAACATTATTACCTTCAGCGTCAACAGAGTCAGTGTTGTCGCCAAGAATGCGGATGCCCTTGCTGTCCTGGCCAATGTTTCCAGTATCAGAAAGCAGGGTCAACTTGCCGCCGGCATTGATATATCCGAGATCTTCAGCAATAATGCCGGTATTTACGCTCAGCAGATCCTTGGCAGAGCGAAGCTTGACATCGCTTCCACCAAAAATGGCAGAAACCTGCATTGCATTAAGGCCGGTCTGGAAAATATTGATCAGACTGTCTGCACGAGCAGTGAGCTTGCCGCTAAGGTCGACAACCAAAGGCTTCACATCGGTGCCAAGAAAGCTGTTGTTGCCGTTAGAACCACCTTCAACAATCAGATCGCGCCCCTTGAAGTTAACCGCATTCGGCAATGTACTGACATTGTAAACACCACTCTTGCCAAGCAGACGAATGTTGCTGGTGCCGGCATCGATGTTATTCAAATAAACCGGGGCATCAGTCGCAGCGGCCAGGTAAATGTTATTTTTCGCGGTCGCGTTAAGGGCTCCGTTAGCATCAGTCATTTCGATACCAATAGCAGTAGTTCGCCTGATCGTCGCGATGCCGCCGGCTTCATCCCAGGTCACATCAGATGCTTCTGCACCGGCAAGTTTCTTTAAGGCGTCAAGATTACTGCCAAGATTGACAATGCTGAGCACTTCGGCGGCTTCGTCCTTGCCGATACCACCGTTAAGCGCGGTCAGTGTTATGTTTTTGCCTTTAACATTCGCCGGGCGAACAAGAGTCTGAGACGAACCGGATGTCGGGTTGATGATCGACTTCTGCAGCGCATAAAGCAGACTGTCTTTTGACCAGCCATAAAGTTCGTGGGAAATTTTGTAATAGTCGCTGCTGCTGTCAGCGGCCTTTGCGCTCAGAAAGGCTTCGGCAGTTGCATATACGGTATATTTGCTGGCAAGGGTGTTGTATGCATCTGTTTTAACCAGTGCCGGGTTCGCATCATAAACCGCCTTTTGCGCAACATAGTTAGCGAACTCGCTTTTAACACCATTCTCGTAATCAGCAATGGCACGGGCTTTAACCGCGGCACCATTATCGCTGCCATCGGCGTTGATAAGCCCCATGGCAATCCATTTTGCAACCAGATCATCACCACTGCGGCTACCGGTATCTTCAGTAACCGGCAACACATTATTGAAACTGCCATTGCTGACGGTAAGCCCAACATTGCCGACAGCCTCTACTCTGCCCAGGCGCATATCACCGCTGGTCTGGGTCATATAGATATCACCCTTGGCCGCAGCATTAACGCTGGCCGACATGGTGTCGCCAACAGTTACAGGAGTCTGACCTCCCTGGATCAGCAGCGCATTTCCTGATTGACCGACGCTGCCGTTCTTGCTTTCCAGATCTATTCGATGGCCTTTAACGCTGACTGCCGCACCGGTCTGCAGTAGCGAACCGTCAGCAATTACTTTAACGTTGCCCGCATTGGTGGTAGCAGTCAGGTAAAGATTACCCAGCTTACCGATAGAAGAAGCCGAAAGAAGGTTAACGTTCCCGCTACTGGTAATTGCCTTGAGAATGCCAGAATCGCCAAGTACCCTCTGGTATACGGCACCCTTGTTGCCTATGCCATTATAAGCGTTCAACGTTATGTTATCGCCGACAATAGTTCCGCCGATCTGCTCGATAGCTCCGGCGCTGCTGGTTATGTTGATAGCCGTATTCGCCACGCCGCTGACATTTCCGCTGAGGTTCACATCTTTGGCAGAAGTCAGGTTAACCGAGCCGCCTGTCGTTGAACCGATAAAGCCAATCCCGATATTGTTTGAAGCGTTCAGTGAGTGCTGGAAAGTAACAGTCTTGCCGACATTTGAGCCCCAGTCATAGTGTTCATCACCACTGAAATGGGTCCAGTTATCGTAGGTAATCCAATTTCTGTACCAGGAGTTATTATAGCCGACATCATTCCGATAAAAGATCGTGTATTCTCCAGTAGCGCCAGCAACCGGGCCGATATATGTGCCCTGAAGCTTGTTGCTACCACCGGATCTGTTTTCAAGAGGTGTCAGAGAACCTTCAAGTTCATGAATGGAGCCGGCATTCCAAGTATAGCCTCCCCACCAGCTGAAACCTTTTTTGTGATAGTAGTGATTGTAGATCGTCTGCTCATAGCCGGTTGACCAGTTGTAATACAGGCCTGTCTTCGGCGAATAAAAACTTGAAGGACCGGTTACCGTTTTTGCGGTTGACCCGATTGTATAGGTGGTTGTGCTGTCACGCCTGAATTCTGTCGTCGTATTCTTTCCGGTGTCGGTTATGGTGATTACTCCATCAACATCGCCAACATTGACTTTGCCAACGGTAATCGCCCGGTTGGTAGCGTTAGTGATACTGACATCGGCAGAGCCATCGGCAGACACAATCCGACCATTGCCGGTACTTGAAATACGACCGGTCAGATATATTTTGCCGCCCTGCGGGGTTATATCTTCAAGAATTACTTGTTTAGTCTGGGGATTGTAATAAGCCTGGACTTCATACTTGTAGATGCCGCTAACCAGCTTGGCACCACCGTTATTCAGCTTGTAATTCCTCAGAGAGTCTACAGTTATGTTCTGCCCGTAATACGCAGCATCATAGCCATTGATAAGAGTCTGGGCAGCGACTGACAGGGTGATGTTGTATTCGGCATAACCACTCTGAATAAGGCCGTTGATATTGATATCGGAAGCGTTCAAAAACACGCTGCCGCCGGCAAGCCAGGTTCCTTGCTGCAGGCTTTCATCAATGTTGTTCTGAGTAGCAGTCTTGTTGGTCGTGCTTGTTTCGTGACCGTCAATTGCAGCCTGTTGGCCGTCAGCATAGGTTTTATAGAGGTATTCCGGTGTTGCGCCGATATTGGTAATGCCCTGAGAAAAGCCCTGTGAAATTGAGCCGTTTGATGCTTTGAGCTCGATTTCTCTTGCGTTGACTGAGGCCCCGCTGGCTGCTGTTTTGCCCTGTATGACTATATCGCCCCTGAAATTATCAATGAGAACCTTGCCCAGCGGGTTGCTTATGTCGCCGTTGATTTCGATATTGGTCAGAGGAGTAACACTCTCGGTTCTACCACCAGATACAACAGTCAGATTGCCATTCCATGTTTCCTTAACCGAAATCATGGCGTTGCCCGGATCGCTGGTGATGACCGAAGAAAGTGTCGGCAATGTGGCGCCGGCAATGCTGCCCAAAGAAACACTGTTATAAACAACTTCACCGCCGTAATCGACAATTTCGAGATCGTTAACCTTCATGTAAAGGTTGGTATTGTTGGTGATACTTATTTCTGGTGAGCCTTTGGCGTTGATACTGCCGTTGCCGCTCACACTGCCGGTATTGATGACAACATTCCCGCCAGAACATACCATATCTGGCAATGACAGGAACTGAACCGACATACCACCGATGATCAGACCAGTAGTGGTGTTATAAAGTCCGTATTTTTCCATTTCGCTCAAAAGGCGAACTTTTTCGGCATTGTACCCGATTCCAGCCGTACTGCCACTGTATTCAGCTGCAAGTTTGCAGACTTCTTCATAGCGGGTGAACAGATCGTTGGCGTAATTGGTGATGCCAGTCGTAATACCGTTCTTGTAGTCGACTACCGTAGATGTAATGGTCGGGGTCGGTGAAGATCCGCTGACTGTGCCATAAGCATCAACCACTCCATCAATAGCAAGAATAACCTTGTTATAAATGCCGGCAATCAGACTGCCACTGATATCAACCTTGTTAGTGCCGGTGATATTCTTGCTGCGCTGTCCGGATGCGGTGCTCGAATATCCGCCAGTAGTTTCGGTCGAATACCAGGTGTACTCGCTGGCCGATTCAGTCATTCTTTCACGGCCGGCAGTAGCGTTCAGATTGATGTGTCTGACGCTGTTCACGTCGGAACCATTGTAAATATTGATCTTGTTATTCTGTGTTGTAGCACTGTCGAGATCGGCTTTGGCGATCGCCACCACCGAATTTTTGTTATAAGAATCAGCTGTAGCGGTCAAATCATAGGTAGACCTCTGGCCAGCAGCGTTTGAATCGGTGTTGAGGTTGATGTCATTCGAACTGAACAGGTCACCAAAAATATCGAGAGTGTTATTCTTTGTAACATGCGAAACAGTATTGGCATCAGAATAGCCGCCAAGGCCGCCCTGCATGTCAGAATCAGAAGTCAGGACCGCAGTAAGATTGGTTGAAGCAGCAAGATTAACATTCTTTGCGGCTACCAGGGTCTTCAATAGAGATCCTGCACCGGTAGTCAGCTTATTATCGATGTTTATGGTAGTAGTGCTGTCTGCCAGAGGATTGGCAACCACCCCGGCCCCTACAGTTCTTACCTTGTTGAGAACTTTTGCCTCGGTCATTGCATTGCCGGTAATGTTGCCCTTGCTGATCAGTCGGCCATTTGCGCCAACAGTTGCTTCCGTTTTGGAAGTTATAGTAGCCGTGCTGGCTGCCCCACTGATGGTAATGCCACCATATCCTGCGCCAGAAGCTGAATATCCACCGTCGTCATCGCTGGAAATATTGTTCTTGGCCTGGAATTCGATGTTACTGACTGCATCAACTTGCGCGCTATCTTTAAAATATGCCCTGGTCGTTGAATTAATAGTGTTTTCGGCTTTGGTACCGCTATAACCAATCAGAGATCCTCTTGTCGAATCAGAATTTATCGAGACGGTATCATTCTGGTTGGAAAAAAGTTTGAGAGCACCAGAAAGATTCCATTTGCCGCTGAGCGCGGCATCAGTAACTGTAGTAATCTTGCTTATTGCATAAGCAGACAGACCGTCTATCGAAATGAGACCACCGCCATTGCCGTCAGCCTTAACCGTGTGAACCGAAGAACCATCGGCTTTGACATCTATAGATTTAAGATTTCTGGCAGTTACAGCATCGCCGGTCAAATCAACCTTGGTAGTTGTATCTGCTTCGGCACGGGCTTTATTGTTGCCAGAAGCGATAAGGCCGCCAACATTGAGACCACTGGTATCGGCTGTCTGGTTAACAACATTGGAGCCAAACAGAACGAGATCGGTTGAGCTAGAATAGGTATTGTTGCCGATAAGAACATTAACTTTAGCATTGTTGTAAGCATTGCTCTCGTTATAGCCAAAACTGCCGATAAAACCGCCGCTGACGCCAACCGCCTTAACGCTGTTGCTCCCATTAAAGCTGCCATTAAACGAAACAGACGGAGCATTAAAAGTGTTGCCACCAGAAACGTTCACATGTGACTGCCCGTCCACAGTGGAATTCGCTACCGATACTCCTGCCGAAACCAGTCCGCTGATTGCAGCGCTGTTAGCCTGTGAAACAATCACCGGCTTGTTGGTAGAATTAAACGCAATTACTTTGCCCTGCAAATTGCTGCCAGCTCCGGTCATCGTGATGGCTGAATTGCCGCTGTCGTTAACAGTAGAGGCAATGCCTGTTCCGGCGCCAACCAGGCCAACCGCGCCACCAACCGTTTTCGCAGTCAGGCTGTTCTCTTTTTCAGACTTCACAGAAACATTGTTAGCAGAGTTCAGCGTATTATTGTTCAGATTAACATTGGTGGCGCCAGCATTGCTGATCTCGGTCACCAGAACGCCGGCAGCAATACTGCCGACCGTTAAGCCATAAGACTGAGCATTTGCCCCTGATGAATCCTTTGCGCCAATTGTAAGGTTGCCGGAATTAGTCAGACTGCTGTTAGAAACCGCGGTTAAAGCATTACCGGAGGTTTCAATACTTCCGTATGCGGCAGTGCCAGCCGCGAAAGTGCCAGCTGAGCCCTGATACATGTTCAGATTGGTGTTGCCTTTGACTTCAGAATTTACATCAATGTTACCGGCAGCATTCATGGTTGCATATGAAACAATGGTGCCAACGTTCCGGTTTACATTGGCAATGCCAACCGAACCGCCGGCTGCTGCACCACCAACGGCTGCTGAGCCGCCGGTCAGGGTAGCGTTGGTATTTTCGGTAGCAAGTATTTTAACGGCTCCGGCTGAGCTGTTAATAACTGATGAGTTCGCCGTGAAAAATTTACCAACCGATACTGTAGTGGCTGATTTTCCAGCCTCGGATGCAGACAGTTTATTGCTGGTACCATTCAACGCAGCCTGTTCTTCAGCAGTCAGAGCACCATTAGTGCCACCGATGCTGCCGCTGTTAACCTGTTCAGCAGAAGAAACCGCATCAGCTATTTCCTTGTTACCATCATCACTTGAAGTAGAAAGCACCTGCCCCGATGACACGACCATTACATTGCCAGCAAGGCCAAGAGCGCCACCGGCTGCAGTAAAGGCATACTGATTTACCGTCCGGCTTTCGTCGGCCACAATATCTATGTTACCGGCAGCATAAAGGTTACTGCCGTCAACAAACGCCTGCACTTTCCCGTCAAGAGTATTAACTCCGACCGACGCACCCGCGCCAACGGCGCCGACCGCAACAGTGCCGATATTAGAAGAAATATTCGAAGAGTTCTGGGCAGTAACATTAATGCTGCCAGCCCTTTTTACAGAAGAGCCAAGACTGCTGTTGCTGACCGTCGCGCTAACCGTGTTTTCCATGTAGTTAACCGAGACGTTGCCCGCCAGGCCAGCCAGACCGCCACCAATACAGGCCGCAGTCGCATTCAGAAACGAATAATTGGCAGCTTTAACCAGTATTGCGCCAGCCCCATTCGTATTCATACTGACAGTGCTGTTAGAAACTTCAGCCTTAACAGTATCCCTGATGTCGTTAACCGCAACTGCTGCGCCGACGCCAGCATAGCCACCGACGGCGGCCGTAGCATCGAGAACGTAAGTTTTGGCCCAGTGATCAGCATTAACCGTCATGCTGTCCAATGAAATCAACGAGTTGGTGATAATTGCCTCGGTAGTACCCGATAGAATGGCAACCGAAACAGTACCGGCCACACCAGCAACGCCGCCGATACCTAAGCCAGCTGCCGTTGAGGAAATTCCCTGTTTGGCAATTGCTTTGACATTGACCGCCTTGGCGAGAGAACCAGTTTTGACACCGCTGAGTTTCGCGCTGGTATTCCGATTAACTTTGTTGGTATCTGAGCTGGCACCAATGCCAACAGTGCCGGCACCACCAACTGATCCTACAAAGCCAGAGCTGTTAGTATAATCTGCAGCATTAACCGTAACATCGCCAGCCGAAACACCGCTGTTGATCGTGGCATTATTAATGTAAGCCTTGGTATTGCCATCAATCTGGTTTACGTTTACAGTGCCGGCAAGTGCGGCTGTTCCAGCTGCAGCGAGATTTGCCACAAAAGATTTGAGGGTGTGAGTCGCGGAACTGTCAACGACAATGCCCTTGTTAACTGCAGCTGTTCTCTGATCTTCCAATGTATAGGTAATGTTGACGCTCTGATCGCTGATGAAGCCATTGTTCATCTTTTCTTCAGAGATGCCGTTGTTGGCAGTGATACCGCCAGCCAGTCCTTTGGCATTAACGGTTGCATTGTCGATATAAGCGGTTGTGTCACCGGTTATATAGTTGACTGCCACAGCAGCGCCAACCCCGGCAGTGCCGCCGATTGCCAGAACACCGGCATAATTCATCAGATTATCGTCAGTCTGGGCAATAACGCCGACGTTGTCTTCAGCCGTTACAACGGCACTTCCATCGATGAAAGCTTTGTTGGTAGTTGAAATTTTGTTATAGGCCACCGATCCCGAAACGCCAAAACTGCCACCACCAGAACCGGCAGCCCCGATAGTCCTGATCATTTGCGACGCTTTCGAGCGCAGTTCAAGGTCTTTAAGCGTCAGATTACCGCCAGTAACCGAAGCACTCACTGTGTCACCGATACGATTGACAGAAACACCGGCACCAACAGCCGCTTTTCCGCCAACGGCAATAACGGCTGCACTGCTGTTTATGTCGCCTTTGCTGTCTGACTGTATGTCTACACTTGCACCAGTATTGTTGAGCTGGACATTATTCATCTTGGCCGAGATTGTTCGGCTAATTTCACCGGTAGCAGCAGCGCCCTGTATTGCAACCTTGCCACCGCCACCAATACCTGCGGCCAGAGTCCAGATCGCAGCGTCATTGTCGGTTTTTACCAGAACGCTTTGAACATCAAGCGTCACGTTATTCAGCGAAGACCCAGAAGTGCCACGAATTTCATTGTAGGCAACCGAGCCGCCGATCCCGGCATTTCCGCCACAAGCAACGGTTCCGGCCAGAGACTTGATAATCGAATTATCAGTAGCCTTGACCTCGGCCGAGCTATAACCATCAATCGTAATACCAGGCTTTGTCTGCGTTACGCCAGCATCATCCTTGTAGGTATTGTCGATACCGGCAGTCGAATTACTGGTAACTTTATTGATCGCGACCGACCCGCCAATACCCAGCTTTTCGCTGGCAGCAATTGAAGCAGCAATATCCAGAACATCTGCGGTATTCTGTGCTTCGACAAGAACAGATGAGCCGACAGCATCGGTGCCGGTGAGGCTTGTTGCGTAGTTATAGGCCTCGGCACCATTGATAATGTCGTTATAGCTCACTGCCAGACCGACAGCGGCTTTACCTGTGCCCGCAGATATCTGGCCGGCGACACTGGTCATGTGTATTGCATTAAGCGCCTGATGCTTTATGGTATCGGACGTAAACGCCGAATTTACCGCTCCGGCCTCCACGTCGTTGTCAATTTCATTCCACACGACAGACCCGCCACCCGCACCGTTATTCGTACTGGCAGCAACACCACCGGCTGCGCTTACCAGGAAGGTATCAGACTTCGAACTGGTATTAACCGAAAGAGCGTTGATCGTAGCAGTATCAATTTTAGAAACAAATGTATTGCCGATATCGTTGATAACAACTGCGGCGCCTACGGCAGTATCAGCAACAGAAAGAGCCATCGCCCCAGAAACGATAAGCGCCCCATTCTTTACCTGGTCCTTTAACGGCGTGATTGTGCCGTCAACATCGTTTGATGCGTCAACATCGTAATACTCGGTACCATCAGTTGACAGAAAGGAATCTACTCCTGAACTGGAGCGTTCGATCAGGCTTTCAAAACCACTGGTCGTATTGCCAGTTCTAAAATCCCTGGCTACAACTAATACATTGCCGGCCGCGGTAATGTTTGCGTTTTTTATACCTGCCTTAAGGTTATTCTGCACCTGGTTGTAGATCATGGCACCCATGATCGAAGCAGAGTCAGACGTGCCCCAGATGATGCCGGCGGCCAGAGCCCCATTGACCTGAGTAAGCGCCTGCATGGCAGAAACGGTAATGTCATTTATCTTTGTATAAACGCCGCCATCAATAACGGCATTTACATTATTGGTAATATTCGCAACGTTAACCGCGGCGCCGATTGCACCCTTCTCTTTGCCGATAGTGAGCTGCACGCCACCGGTGATCTGCAGATCACTTTCATAAGCGGCAACGTTAACATCGGTCTTAAGCGCATCCGTGCCGGTAACCGTCGAGTTTTCAACCTTGGCGTTAACCGTGTTGTTAATTCTGTTGATTGAAACTGAACCGCCAAGCGTATATGAGCTGGCAGCGCTGGCCTGATCGTTGGCGGCAAGCTGCAGTCCAAGACCCGCGGCAATATTGCTTCCACCATTAACTGCGAAAACCTTGACTTCATCGGCATTGTTAATGTTACTGTTTTTTACTGTCGCTTCGGTGATATTGGTTATGTCATTGTAACCAACTGCTCCCGCAATACCTACGCTTCTGGTTGAGCCACCTTTTGTAGACTTCTGCTTCATAATGCCTGCAGAACCTGCGAAAGCCATGACGTCGGCGCTGTTTATCGCAACGACATTAAGATTCGAACCAGTCGTGCCGCCAAGGTCGATGGTCACACCGCTGAGATCTGCTCTGGTCGTGCTGTTAACAAAATTCAGACCAGAGCTGCCGGCGACCGAAAGGCTGAAGCTGGGATTGGTGTGAGTTCCGGTGGAAGAAGCTGAAGTCTTACCGGACAATTCATTGGTAATATTCGCAAACTTTGATCCCAGAGAGTTAATAGTGCCGGCGATACCACTCTCGGCGCTGTTGTATTTTTGCATCATATTGCTGATAAAACCGGTGCTGCCACTGTCGTCGTTTTTAGTCATGCCACCTGCTACGCCAACAGCTACAATACTGCCCGTACTCTTTGCCTGGGCATCGATTTTACCACTCGCGGTTACTTTGGCATCGGTTCTATTCTGAAGGCTGTTTGCGGTAGTGGACTTATCGACACCGGCTTTTTCATCGACGTGATCTTGATATTTCTCATCAATATCACCGACGATAAGAATGTTCTCTTTTTCAAAATCGTTTAGGGCAATACCAGCCGCGATGCCAACTTCACTGGAAATCATTACCGAACCAGCAAGATTGAGTGCCTTAGTGTTGTTTAACGAACCAAGACTCAGGTTTCTGGCGGCCAATCCTACTTCGTCATCGATGCTGACGGTTGAGTTGCTGACGCCAACCAGATTGACAACCATACCTTCAATACCATTGCTCGCCATTGCCGAAGACATACCGGCAGCAACAATGCTGGCGTCATTGGTAGCAGTAATAGAAATATCTTTGCCAGCGGCAGAAAGATCAGATCCCTCTGCAATAAAGACATTGGCAGTAGAGTTAAAATCCTGACCCAGATAAGTGCCACCAAAGGATTTCGATCCTTTGCTCGGCAGAAGATGTCCGGCTGCGCTTATGGTATCAACATTGGTAAGAGCGCTGATGCTGATCGCTGTATCAACTGTCGGAGAAACAGACGTTATCGAAACATTTCTGCCGATTATCACATCGCTGTTCGAGGTAAAATCATTTAAGCCAACCGCTCCGGACAAGCCAATATCCTGACTGTTGTCGTCGTTCGCGCCCTTAATAGCGCTGGAAACCGCCATATTCACATAATTACCGTAAGAGGCAAAATCAGCAGCTTTGGTAACGATCTTCGCTGCCTGGGCGACAACCTTTACTTCACCGGTTATAAGAGTTGATAACGCGTCAAGCATGGTACTGAGCGAAGAAAGCGAATCAACAAAGATATCGATATTATCAGTAACAGTGAGTCCTTCAGCGCCAAGAGCAGAGAAATTTGCCTTGATGGTTGCGTAAGCGGCCTCTACACCATTTATGAGAGCAAGCTGCGCCGGCTCGGACACGTCGATTTTGAGCTGAGCGACAGCATCTTCTACGGCCTGAATCATGCGCTTGATGCGGTTATACTCGATTTTTGTGATACTGCTGATTTCGATGGTTTTACCGGTGAGAACGGTTGAGTTTACCCCGGCGACCTCGGTTGCATCAGCAATCCGCACGGTAGAATTCTGGTCGATATCCGTATAGATGACGCCGGCGCTGGCCGAGGTTTTGCCGTTTTCGGGGTTGTTCATACGCGACCTGGCAACACTGTCAGCCTGCAGAAAGACATCCTGGATGATGGTAGAAGACTTAAGCATCAGCTTGTCGCCGGCAGTAAGCTTGACGTTAGGGCCGACCGTCAATTTCGAGTCATGAGCACCTTCGGCATAAACAATTGCTCCGGCAGCGCTGAACTTGCTGCCAGTCTGCGAACCAAGGCCGCCAGTGAGCTTGCCGGTGAATTTGGAAAGACTGAAAATAGAAGAAACCAGATTGCTCTGGGCATTGGCAAGCGCCTGACCGATTTTGGAATAACCGACAGAACTATCAGCAGTTGAGCGGTTCTGCAAAACCAGGTTGTTAGCGGAAAGATCGACATTGCCGGCAATACCATCAAGATTACAGCCAATATCCAGGCTGGCGTCAGAATCGAACAGTGTGACATTAACAGCAACCCCGGCATATGTCTGGTCGCCGGTTTCGACTATGGCAACAGTAGAAACGTCGCTGGTCGCGTCTGATTTAACGGTAACCGACTTTTCACCATTGATAGCTGCCGTATTGGTGATCTGAACCACGGCGACATTGTCAACATCAGCGATTACCGCCGCAGTCGTTACAATTGCATTGTCATTAGCCGTTTTAGCAGCAGCGGTGGCGTCAAGATAATTTACCGAATCTGCACCAATTACGACATCGCCCTTGCTGCTGTCGCCGGTAGTTCCGGCATTAAGATTACCATTGATGGTAACCTTGGCTTCGCTGCTGACATCAGCGTAAATTGCACCGGCTGAAAGCCCTCCAGGAGTCTGCCTTATCTTGGCTAACGAGGTGCTGGCACCGGCAATTACGTCGGCATGGCTTGCCGCCTTGACCTTAATGTCTTTTTTTGCGTTAAGAATTGCCCCTTGGGCGACTACAACATCTGATCTGGTATCAGCAATAACGACCTCAGCGGCAAGATTGATCGGGGATACCATGCCGAGAACTTCAAGGCCAAGATCTGGAATGTTGGCGCTGCTTGACTTATAAATGTTCTTGGCAATGGCATTGATAAGAATATCGTTATCAGCATTAATTCTGGCAGTGCTGCCAAATTCAACCTTTGCTTTGATGTCTGAAAGAAAATTGGCGTTGCTGTATTTTTCGACTGTTTTGGTCACGCCATATTCCACAACACTTTCAGTGCCGCTCAACCGGCCATTTACCGCAACTGCTTCGATTGTGGCGTTTCTTTTGGCATTGACTGTGCCGTTAACCGTAACCGTGGCATCCGACGTAGCCCTGGTAAAAGAACTGAAGCCGGTAGCCAGCTTGGTGATCAAGGAAAGCTTGCCGACATTGTCAGCAACAGCAACCAGTTCAACGTTGCCATCTTCGGTCGAAGTCATGGTCAGGCCTGAATCCCCCAGGCCAGCAATACCATGCGTGTTTACCACCGCAGAGAAATCAGCAACGCCGGTAGTAAGAATGGCTCCGTTGTTCAAGGTAACATTGCCGGCATGAGCCGAGATGTTATCAATCGCATTGATCTTGCCATCGATCACAATTGTGCCGGCGGCGTTAAGAGGAACTCCCTCGCCACCTTTGACGCCATTGTGATTAACGAATTTGCGCGAGGTTATGTAGCCAACTTCAGCTTCATTGCCGGTTAGCAACAGACTGGTGTCTTTTACAAACCGGTCCATGAAATCCTGAGTTGGCGTCATGGCATAAAAGGCGCCGCAGTTGACAACACCGCCGCTGCCGACAACAAGGCCCTGCGAGCTCAAAAAGAAAAGATTGCCGCCGATTTTATTGTCTTTAATGGCATTAAGAGTGCCACCAATGCTGATCTGACTGCTGACAAAATTGATAAGATTATTAGTACCGTCTGGCAGATGCAGGTTGGCGATGTCACCCGATGTGAGGTTAAATGTGCTGAACGCATTAAAAGCGTTAATACCGCTCTTCTGAGTTGTGTTTACATTATACACATTGCCAGTATTGGTTACCGTGGTTGCAGTACCATGAGCCGTAATGGCTGAAGCGCCCCAGGCAAAATTGCTGGTGGCAAGAAAGCCGAGTCCGGCAACGCCTGCTGCGATGTTGTGGAAAATCGTTTTAAAAGAAGATGGTTTTGATCCTCTTTCAGTTCTAGTCTTATTTCTGGAGATGAGCCTGAGCCAAGTCTTATTTAGACTCATATTTTTTACCTCTTTATCTGACTTATTTATCTTAAAATTAATATACCCTGAAGCACCGTATTTGACAAGACAAATTCTTCTCATAATCACCATCAACAAAGGAATCCTGCAGTTTGCCGGTGCCTGCAGCAACAGATGAAAGGACTGTTAAAAGGAGAAATCTGATCACATAGTCAAGTGCACCCAAACACTAGAGAATCGATTTGATTGATTCTTACATGCAAATATATACGCAGAAGCCATTTGTAACACATCAATACAGATGTTAATGTTCATTTCAGGGGAACAACAATAGCGACCCAGCCGCCCTGCAGTTGATAAATCCACCCGCCCCTCAAAACATACTGCCAATTGTGCACCGCTTAAACTATTTAGTGCCATTCATCATGTTTGAGGCAAAATTGCGACGAGAACAAAGTCTTTTCAATCCAGCCATGCACAAGCTAAGAAAAGTTTTCACACAGCGATTAAACAACGCTAACAATGTAAGAATCTTTCCCAGCCGGGTAATGGCATAATTCTGATACAGGGTTATTGCCGCGAATATAAGGGAATTTACGTCGATCCTATGAGCTGATAATAAATGGCCCATTATTTTCTGCAAGGTGGGGTTGCTCAAGTTGTGTTCAATCCTTATACTTAAAAAAAAGATCGGGAGTTTTTCTATGAAATCAATGAAGGTCAGGTTGTTTTTCTTGTTAGTATTGGTATTGTTTGCTTTTCAATCGGTTTCTGCTGCCGACCGCAAAGCTGTCAACTCTGAACTGGCAAGAATAGTCACCGAAGATCTCATACCTGTAAAGCTGGATAAAATTGGCTCTTATACGGTCAACTTTGAACTGATAATGAATTATGCGGTCATGTGCCAGATGATGAACTACAACCCCGACGCAGAACTACAAGAAATTTACCGCAACATTCGCTTTATTGATCTGCCAAAGTACAAAAACCGCATGATGATCATTGATGACGCAGGTTTTGATGAAAACAACCAGGGCATTCAAACAATTGTTTTCAGAGGCTCGGGCCATCCGAGAAACTTTCTTGTCGACCTTAATTTCCGGCCATCCAGATCAGATAAGTTAAATTGTCGCATTCATCGCGGCTTTCTCAAATCTGTGGGCGAAATCGATGCGATCGCCACCGGACTGCTTGATAAAAAACGCAAAGTCCGGATTGCCGGCTCTTCATTAGGCGGCGCACTTGCTGTAGTTTATGGCATGTTTTTGAAGAAGCAGGGCTTTGACATCGATCTGATCATCACTTTTGGGCAACCGAGGGTAACTGACAAAAAAGGTCGCGCCATCTGGGGAAACCTGCCTCTGGTAAGGGTTGTAAACCGAACCGACGCTTTTCCCGCGATACCGCCGTACCAACCCTTTGGCTACTCGCACTTTGGCCGGATGATTCTGTTGCACGATGATTACTATTACAGCATTTATGATGAAAAAATAGTTGAAAAGCTCAAGCCAGAAGGCAAAGTAGCCAACTTCGTTTATAAGGTCAAAAACAAAGACATTTCGATTCCAAATCACTTTATAAATCTGGTTGCGGCGAGACTTGAGCTTTATGTGAAAAGAAAACCCATCTACTGGCTTTACAATCTTGGCATATTGCCAGAAGATGCTGATAAAGGGGAATAAGAGCGCGAAATTTTGCGGCAGGCCTTTTTCGCGAGAAAATCACTTCTGTATTGCAAGCCGAGTTCATGAAACTCAGCTCTTATTTCAAAATATCAGTGCTTACAGTCAGGTTTTTGTAAGACGCGACTTTTACCGAGGCCGTCTTTTCGCTTAAACCTTTGCCAAAACTGCGGGCATCGAATCTTTCTAAGACAGCAATACTGGCAACGCCGCTTCCAATAGCTGTAACCTCATATTTCAGAAAAGCATGGTGACCGTCCGAAAAACTACAGCTCTGCCTAACTTCGAGGGTAAGGCTCGAAACGAAGTTTGCGGCACTGTCATACATGGAAAGCCCACAGCCATATCCATAGTGCTCTGCGTCAACAAAAGTAACAGTCTGGTTCTCGTTTACAGCGACCTCAGAGACGCCCCAAAGTTTTCCGGTCTTTTCAATATAATCGATACAGGAATCTACTTTCTCTTTACTCGCGCGGAACCTTGCTGAACTGGCAATCTTATCGACACGATTGGTCCAGATATAGCCGTTGAATTCTTCGGGAATTGTTGCCAGATCTGCTTCTGTGTCAAAGCCTTCTGACCATTTTCCGTCGCCGGCGACGAGAACAACCCGGGTGTTTACTGAATCCATTCTGTTAAGGAACTTGCCGGGCCAGCCCCAGAGATTTCTGGCATACTTTAACGGAATGTGAATCTGGGCATTCTGCATAGATTCAGGAATATAGCCTGTCCAGCCAAGCAGAATGTAAGAAATCAACGCGCTTTTGAGTGTTTTCATCGAGAGAACTTTCAATTGCGGGAAAACAGCCTTGAGTGCCATCATTGCTTCGTGATCGCCATAGACACCGATTTGGCTCAGCCATTCCGGGCTTTTGTGTTTAAACATGGCACCGAGCAACTTGCCGCTTGTCTCGCCGCCGTCTTTAACATGAATAAGAAAGCTACGGTCAGGAAAAGCTGCAAAAACCTCATCAGCAGAGACCATGAGACCTGTTCCCCTGCCTCGAAAAGGAAATGTCCTGCCGCCATCAGCCGTGTAACCGTAACCGACATCTAGCGACCTCATTTCTGCCATAGTAACGCTGGCAACCAGGCCTTTGCCGTTGGTTCTATAGTCGAGCAGGAAATCATGAAAAACCGCCAGTTGCTGGTCGCTTGTCAGCCTTACGTCGAATTCAACGGTATCCGCACCCCTGGCAAATGCCTCGCGCATTGAAGGAAGCGTGTTTTCGAGAAAAGCATGCCCGGGTTCATGTATCATCGCAGCCGTATTCGAATCCCATTTGACACTCTTGATATCGAATGTCTGCGCCAGCCCGCGATGAGCCATTATTTTAGGCTTTCCAGCCGGCTTAGTAGAGAAACGTGAAGTGTTGTTAAGAAACAGAAACACTGACAGAGCGAGCCCTGTCGCGGTAAACCGCACAAGCAAAGTCCTCGCGCTGATTTTACCGCTCTTGTTCGCTGTTGTGTATTCCATAAAGCAACTGTAACCCTCCAGCAGATAAAGGCTATAGGCAGGATTCAACGGGCAGAACCGTCAGGCTACTCGCTGTCTGTCACACCATTCCTTAACATATCACCAATTTTAGTAGAACCCATTTCCTTTGCATAATCCAGCGCGGTTTCCCCGCTTTTATCCTTAATGCTGGTATCGGCTTTGGCAAGAAGGAGTATCCTGACTAATTGCTCCCTATTTTTTTCGACAGCGTGGATGAGAGCAGTTTTCCCCTCATTGTCCTGTAAATTGTTATCTATATCATCCATGGATGCCAGAAGCGATATCCAGACGTCCGAATACTCCCGGCTTATTGCGCGCATTACAGCAGTCATACCATCATTCGGATTCTGAAAGTTTATGTTCAGACCGTTACTTTTGAGCAACGCAAGAAATTCCAACCGCACTTTTAAATCACTTAAGTCTTTTATCCTCTGCTGTTGATCTAGAAAATAAGACAGTAAAGATTCGCCGAATTTGTCAGCATAGTTAACATTTGTTCCTTTTTCAATGAAGAATTTCGCCAGTTCAAATTTATTATATTGAACACATGTAGCAAGAACATTGCGGCCAAAGTAGTCAAGAATGTTAATGTCGACTCCAAGTTCCACGAATTCTCGCACCTGACTTTCATCAAAAAATGTAACGACAGTCATCAGTGGTGTGGTGTAATGCTTCGAATTTGTGGTATTTAAACTAACGCCATTTTTAGCGAGCATTCTTATTGCTTCGATATTTTTCGAGTCAATCGCAGCCTGCATCAAGGTTTCTGAACCCAGATCAGCGCCGTTTTTCAATAATACTTCAATGATTTCGTTATTGTTGCAATGACGTAATACATCAAAAATTGTGCGAACAAACCTGCTGTCACCATTTGTTATTTCAATTGAAGGATTTGCCCCGGATTCCAGCATAAATTTAACCAGGTCGGAGCGGTTTAACTGGATGGCCATGAATAGTGGCGTAAAAGCTCCTTCGATGAGATTTACGTCTTCTCCAAGCTCAATCAGTCTTTTCAAAATGTCAATTGTTTGATCCGAGGGCAATTTTGCAAAATTTGAAGACGACATAGCCCTTATGAGCAGCGACGTATCTTTCTCAACAAGTTTTGCCCGATCCGGCTTATGATTCAGTATTTCATTTATGATGTCAGGATTGGGCTGCAAGGAAAAAGCTTCCTCGATTGGCGTTTTAAAGCCGGGTTTAACGGCGTTAACATCTGCTCCGAAGACAAAATGCAACTTGACCGCTAGCCAGCTCCCGCTTCTGACGGCGCTGGGCCAGCCGGCCATCACAGCAATTTGTTTTCCATAAACGAGAAAGATTAAAACTGCAATTAAAATAAACAGAACAAGAGCTTGAATTTTTGCCTTACTCATAAGTTGCCCCTCAAGTATTCATCGAGTAGGGTAACATGCCAATCTCTCAACGTCAGCATTTTTTAATTCATGCTCGATTCAATGGCGTGTTTTCAGCTCATTTTCGCAACGCCCGGTCGGATGGAGTGTTTGATCGTCACTGAACGAGATTGAGCTAAAGCAAAACCGGGTCAGATTCTTACGAATCTGACCCGGTTCGAATTTATGAAAAAAGATCAGAAGACCGCATAATTAACCAAGCTCGACGAAAAT
>PGYB01000035.1:0-1778 GCA_002839445.1 Candidatus Riflebacteria bacterium HGW-Riflebacteria-1 | reverse complement strand
CATGATCTCCATAGAAAGGAGGTGATCCAGCCGCAGGTTCTCCTACGGCTACCTTGTTACGACTTCACCCCAGTCACCAATCCCACCTTCGACAGCTGCCTCCGTTAAGTTAGCTCACCGGCTTCGGGTGTTACTGGCTCCCATGGTGTGACGGGCGGTGTGTACAAGGCCCGAGAACGTATTCAACGCAGCATGATGATCTGCGTTTACTAGCGATTCCAGCTTCACGGAGGCGAATTGCAGCCTCCGATCTGAACTTGGCCCGGTTTTAAGAGATTGGCTCTGCCTCGCGGCTTTGCAACTCGCTGTACCGGGCATTGTAGTACGTGTGTGGCCCTGGTCGTAAGGGGCGTGATGATTTGACGTCATCCCCACCTTCCTCCGGTTTGTCACCGGCAGTCTCGCTAGAGTTCCCACCATTACGTGCTGGTAACTAGCAACAAGGGTTGCGCTCGTTGCGGGACTTAACCCAACATCTCACGACACGAGCTGACGACAACCATGCACCACCTGTGTCTGGGCTCCTGCAAGCAGGCACCCCCTAATCTCTTAAGGGTTCCCAGCATGTCAAGACCAGGTAAGGTTTCTCGCGTATCATCGAATTAAACCACATACTCCACCGCTTGTGCGGGCCCCCGTCAATTCCTTTGAGTTTTAACCTTGCGGCCGTACTCCCCAGGCGGAGTGCTTAATGCGTTAACTGCGGCACAGAGGGAGTCGATACCCCCTACACCTAGCACTCATCGTTTACAGCGTGGACTACCAGGGTATCTAATCCTGTTTGCTACCCACGCTTTCGCGTCTCAGCGTCAGTTTTGGTCCAGCAACCCGCCTTCGCCACGGGTGTTCCTCCTGATATCTACACATTTCACCGTTACACCAGGAATTCCAGTTGCCCCTCCCAAACTCCAGTCGGAAAGTTTCAGGCGCAGTCCCTCGGTTGAGCCGAAGAATTTCACACCTGACTTTTCCAACCGCCTACACGCTCTTTACGCCCAGTAACTCCGGACAACGCTCGCCCCCTACGTATTACCGCGGCTGCTGGCACGTAGTTAGCCGGGGCTTATTCAAAAGGTACCATCAAATCACCGTGGTATTAGCACGGTAACCTTTTTCCCTTATAAAAGAGGTTTACAACCCGAAGGCCGTCATCCCTCACGCGGCGTCGCTCCGTCAGGCTTGCGCCCATTGCGGAAAATTCCTCACTGCTGCCTCCCGTAGGAGTCTGGGCCGTGTCTCAGTCCCAGTGTGGCCGTTCACCCTCTCAGGCCGGCTACCCGTCTTCGCCTTGGTAGGCTTTTACCCCACCAACTAGCTGATAGGACGCAGACTCATCTTTCAGCGTGAGGTTGCCCCCACTTTTGGCTACAGAAGTCCCCTCCCGTAGTCTCATCGGGTATTAGCACAAGTTTCCCTGAGTTGTCCCCGTCTGAAAGGCAGATTATCTACGTGTTACTCACCCGTTCGCCACTTGCTGTTCACAATATTGCTACTATAAACAACTCGTTCGACTTGCATGTGTTAGGCACGCCGCCAGCGTTAGTCCTGAGCCAGGATCAAACTCTCCATAAAAATATTGAAATCTGATGCAAGCACCAGACATTCTCAATTGAAGGACAGTTGATCTATCAAGATTCAACGTTTATAAACATCACATTTACTGCGATGTCAAAGGATCTCATTATAAATAACAAGACCCGCTTGGCGTCATAATAAGTCTTCTGATCTTATTCTCAAATATCTTCAGCCATTTCTGGCCGCCCTGCCGAGGCAGGAAA
>PGYB01000004.1 GCA_002839445.1 Candidatus Riflebacteria bacterium HGW-Riflebacteria-1 | reverse complement strand
GTCTGCCGATAGCTGTAGCGTTGGGATTCCGCCGAGAGCCCGGCATAAGCAGTATACCAAAAAATCAATTCTTGAAGTCATGTGTGACAGAGGACTAGTGGCTTTGTGCGAGATATTCTTACTTCGCGGCGAGGCCGAGGCGCTGGCGCTGGTATTTATCGCGCAGCGGCTCCCACCACCACTTGTTGTCGAGATACCACTGCACGGTTTTGCGCAGACCGGTCGCGAAGGTCTCTTCCGGCTTCCAGCCGAGTTCGCGTTCGATCTTGCCGGCGTCGATAGCGTAACGCATGTCATGACCAGGCCGGTCAGTAACAAAGGTAATCAAGTCAGAATATGATTTAAAAGAACCTTTCGACGGCGCCAGTTCGTCGAGAATATTGCAGATTCCCCTGACCACGTCGATGTTTTTCTGTTCGTTGTGGCCGCCAATATTATAGGTCTCGCCGGGTTTGCCGGTAAAAAGCACAGTACACAGGGCGCGCGCGTGATCTTCGACATAGAGCCAGTCACGTATCTGCTCACCTTTGCCGTAGACCGGGAGCGGCTTGCCTTCAAGGGCATTGAGAATCACCAGCGGAACGAGCTTTTCAGGGAAATGATAAGGACCGTAATTGTTCGAGCAGTTTGTGATTACTGCTTTAAGGCCATAAGTGCGCTGCCATGCCCGCACCAGATGATCTGAAGAGGCCTTGCTGGCTGAATATGGCGAACTCGGGTCATACGATGTTTCTTCGGTAAAAAGGCTGTCATCGACCTCAAGATCACCATAGACTTCGTCAGTGCTGATGTGATGAAAGCGGAATTCCGGGTTCTCGCGGGCACGGGTGCGCGCCGCTTCGAGCAGAGTATAGGTACCGATGATATTGGTTTGAATAAACGTTGCCGGGCCGTCAATCGAGCGGTCAACATGCGATTCGGCGGCAAGATGCATTATCGCGTCAGGCTTGTGCGTATTGAAAACACGTTCGACAGCTTCCCGATCGCAGATGTCGGCGTTTTCGAAGCAGTAACGTGGAGAATCGCTGATTTCGCGCAGAGATTCGAGGTTACCGGCATAAGTAAGCTTGTCGAGATTGATCACCCGATGCTCGGTATTCTTTATCAGATGTCTAATCACTGCCGAACCAATAAACCCTGCTCCACCGGTAACTATAATATTCATCGTCATCTCCTCATTCTGTTCAACTCTTTAAATTATCATACATCGCCGCCAGCCGGACAAACCAGACTCTCAATCAGCGGGTCTGTCAGCAAGCCTGTCTGTCAGCTTACCTGTTTGTCAACATTTCAGCCAGTCCGCCCGCCAATATCTTTTGTGAAGTTTTTCCCAACACTCCAGTCACCAACGCGTCACCCGCAGTATTGCATCGATCAGAAATACTGCCATTTTATAACACATTCTCCCCCACCCCGGCAATTTTTAAGAAACACAAGAAATGTTGCCCTGCGCACGCGGTTTGGATAAAATAATCTACAGGTTGTCACATTTGAGCTGGTCTTCGGCAAAACATTCCTGCCGCAGGATCAGAGTGAAAAACATGGATCTTAAAGAGAGTTTTATCAGGCTGCTGAAGGATTTTGCCGCGGCGTTTATGCCGTATGCCTGTCATCGCTGCCGCACATCGACAGATTTTGGCGTCGTTTTCTGTGCCGACTGTCATGCCAGGCTCGTATCAGCGCTGCATCCGCCACGGGAGACCGATGACACACGCTGCGACTTCGCGGTGTACACACTCAGCAGTTACAGCAGCGTCATGGCCGACGTGATCAGAATCATAAAATATCATCCATCGGCCAGACTGTTAAAAGCGCTTGCCGAAGCCTGTCATAAGCATGGCAATATAGAAAGCCTGGTAAAGAAAAGTGATGTGATTGTTCCGGTGCCGATGCACAGCCAGCGTCTCAGCCAGCGCGGATTCAATCAGGCTGAAAAGCTTGCCGCGAGTTTTGCCTCAATTGCCGGTTGCCATTTCAGCCCGGCACTGCTAAGAACGCGGGCAACCCGGCCACAGGCAGACTGCGACGAAGAAGAACGCCGCGACAATCTGAAGGGTGCATTTGCTGTCGACAGAAATCTTAAACGCGGCGCTTTCGCGAACAGTCACATAATACTGGTTGACGATGTTGCAACAACTGGCAGCACGCTGCAATTGTGCGCTGACAAACTCCGAGAACTCAAGCCGGCAAAAATCAGCGCCCTTGTCGTCTCACACGCTTACAAAAAATTCTGACTGCTGCCTGGCTCAGGGTGTGCCACCGATCAGGCGCAGGAGCTCTTCGGTTCGCGCCTGCATCAAATCAGCGTTGCCACGAGATTCTACATTGAGGCGCACGACCGGCTCGGTGTTCGATGACCGCAGATTAAAGCGCCAATCAGGCATTTCGAGACTTATGCCGTCGGTTTCGTCTCTGGCAACCGCCTGTGAATCATATTGTCTTTTGATTTTGTCAAAGAGTGCTTCGGGGTCGTTGACCCGGCGATTGATTTCGCCACTGGCCGGAAATGCGCGCATTCTTTCGGCAACCAGCTGTCCAAGCGTCTTACCGCTGCTGCAGATCAGGCCGTAAACGAGCAGCCACGGGATCATACCGCTGTCACAATAGGCAAAATCCTTAAAATAATGGTGTGCGCTCATTTCGCCGCCATAAACGGCATCTTCTTCGCGCATACGCGCCTTGATAAAAGCATGACCGGTCTTGCTCTGCACCGGAATGCCACCAGAACCGGTCACGATGTCGATGGTGTTCCAGGTCAGGCGCGGGTCGTGAATGATGCGGCTGCCGGGCTGGCGCCGCAAAAAGCTCTCAGCCAGAAGCCCGACGATATAGTAACCCTCGATGAAACGGCCCTGCTCGTCGAAGAAAAAGCAGCGATCGAAGTCGCCGTCCCAGGCGATGCCAAAGTCGGCCTGACTTTTGATCACCGCGTCTGATGTTGCTGAGCGGTTTTCTGGTAGAAGCGGGTTCGGAATTCCATTGGGAAAGCTGCCATCCGGCTCGTGGTGTACTCTGATAAACTGACACGGCAAATGTTCGGAAAGACGGTCGATGATCGGCCCGGCGCAGCCATTGCCGGCATTCACCACGATTTTTAGCGGCCGCAAAACGGCAGGGTCAACATAACCGACCAGGTGCCCGATATAGTTTGCCTTGATATCAATTACCTGACGGGTGCCAGTGTACATTGACTCACTGAACATGCCTGAAATAGCGATATCGCGGATCTTATGCAGACCATCATCGCCGCTGATCGGCCGCGAACCTTTGCGCACAAATTTCATGCCATTGTAATCAATCGGGTTATGGCTGGCAGTTACCATGATTCCACCGTCAAAGCCCTGACTGAAAGTGGCAAAGTAGATTTCTTCGGTGCCACACAGGCCGATGTCGAAAACATCGACGCCGCCGGCCATGAGGCCATCGCCAAGGGCGCTGCAAAGCGCAGAACTGCTGTGTCTGATATCGCGACCAATCACCACTTTTTCGGGTCTGAGAAATTCGGCGTAGGCGCGACCGATAAGCTCAGCAGAAGTTTCATTGAGTTCATCGGGCAATCTGCCGCGAACATCATAAGCCTTGAAGCATTTGAGCAATTCTTTCATGTGCCCCTCCAGAGAGTGATCAGATAACAGAAAAGCCGCCATATCGGCGGCTTTTCAGGCATCGGGGCGACTGGACTCGAACCAGCGACTTCATGGTCCCGAACCATGCGCGCTACCAACTGCGCTACGCCCCGTAACGCAAAATGACTATAACAGAAACCCCGAATAAATGCAACAACTAAATCTTATGATGCAAATGTTCAAATAGAGTGCTATAGTGGCAGTATGAATTTAACGACTTCCGGTTCCACGGGCCTGGAAAAACTCAAATCGGTGTTTTTTCTAGGACTGACCTGTAATCTGACAACTTTCGCCGGCTGCGCTGTCACCTGGATCATATTGGCCAAAAATGGCTGGGTTAGCGGCATATGGCAAACTCTGATTACGGTTTTGTCCTTTATTCCGATATTTATGGCCGATGCAATCAACAATTACACCATTGGCCGCATAAAACTCGAACACGACAAGGGCTGGGACGACGTTCAAATCTCGGCTCAGGGCCGGCAAAAAGTCGCGAGCCATTACCAGTTTTTTCGGCTTCTGTCGATAATTCCGGCCTATCTGCTTGCTGCGGCCATAATCGCCGGGTTCTCCGGCGACGAAGGCATCATTCAGGCTCTCAAACTCGCTTTCCTGCTGACATTTGCTGTGCAATTTTACCGCTGTTACTGGCTATTGCACCGTTATGTTTCTACCAGACTGCCGTCATTTGGCGGGCGCCGCCTGATCGGACGCAGTATGATCATTGCCAGCGTCTTCACCCTTTGGTATCTTTACTTTTGGAAATTGCCGGCGCAGCCTTTGAGCCTGAGCCAGATTTTCGCTTCTGGCCTGCTTTACTTTTTTATCAGCGCAGCGCTGCACCCGTTGCCGACCAGGTATTCACTGATCAGGCCGGGGCGGCCCATTGCCAAAGGAAATTTTTTCAAAGTTGAAATTATCGATGACGAACTGTTAAGCTCCCTGCCCGGAGCCGAAGAAATCAACCAGAACCTGCGCCAGCCTTTTATCGATGCGGGCTTTACGTTTATTGCCAACATCAGACTGCCGCTGATTGCCCTGCCGCTGTTTCAGTCGTGGGGACAGCTGTTTATCGCCGGAGACAAAAAAACGCTGCTGCTTCTGCTGGCCTGCGAACCACAAAAGGGAACGCATCGCAGTCTGGTCTCGCTGCACGGCGACAAATACACTCTCACAACCGACTTCGGAACACCGCAGGCGAAATTTCCCGGAAACATCGACTGCATTATCCACGAACGCAAGATTGCCAGCGCTGAACTGCTGATGCTTCACCACAAACACAGCGGTGACAACGCCGATGAATTTTCCGCAGAGCCATGGCATCATCTCGAAACAATGATCAAATCTGTAATTGCCTTTCTTGAGTCCGAGAACGCGCGCACGCGATCTTCCGGCACGGCGAATGGCGTCATCAGCAACGAGGGAGCCGCCAGATGAGTCAGACTACCAGTAAACAAGCTTTTTCACGCAAACCTGTTCTTAAACTACGCCTGTTTGTATTTCAGATAATAGCGCTGGCAGTTGTATGCATGATGATGAGTTCGGGCGAGCTCAACCGCTGGCGGCGCCTCAGCGAAACACATATCAACAGCAAGGGTGTCAGCCTGGTTCGCACGATAGAACCGCATGTCATGAGTTACATCGCCGAGGGCAACTTTGCAGGCCTTAAACGCCTGGCACAGTCGCTCACTTCACCAGAAATACCCAACAACGATGTCATATCGGTGCAGATTCTCGACGGCAGCCTGCAAAAAATCGCCGAAGCTTCGAACGAATCGCCAATGAGCAGCGGCGGGCTCACGCACCTTCCCGCAACCGTAGTGATTGCGAACCCGATGTTTGATTCTGTCACGCAGCAGCCACGCGGCACGCTGCGCATGGTGTTTTCAAACCGCTACTTTGAAGAGAAGAGCCAGGAAGTCGTTCGCAGCACCGTTGTTTATTTTTTCATCGGCATGATAATGTCTCTGATTTCGACCTTGTTGCTGGCACGTATGGTGCAGACGCCCGTCGATCAGCTGGCCGAAGCGGCTATTAGAATGGCTGACGGCGAGAGCGATATCAAGCTCGAACTCGATTCTGACAACGAAATTGGCGTGCTGGTAGAGTCGTTCAACCAGATGAGCCAGCGTATAAATCAGCATCTGACCGAGCTGCGCCAGAAGAATATGCTTCTTGAACACAAGGTTTACGAACTGTCAACCCTGCAGCACATCGGGCGCTCGCTCAGCAGTATTCTTGACCAGGAAATGGTCTATGAAACGATTGTAGACAATGTTATCAATGTTCTCAGCGGTGTAAAACGCTGTTCTCTGCTGTTGATCGATGAAAAAGCCAATGAATTTATTTTCAGGGTCGCCAAGGGGCTTGACCCCGAGATTATCCCGGAAAACTCCCGCATGCCAATTGAAGGCGGCATAGCGGCCAAAGTGTATCACACTGGCGAAGCGGTGCTGCTCAATGATATAAACGATGCTGATGACACTAAGTTGCTTGAAGAGAGCAAGGTCGTGCGCAGTTCAATCTGCTCGCCGATCAAGATTGCCGGCAGAGTAATCGGTGTTTTATCGCTGAGCAACCGCATTTCAGGCATTCCTTTCAACGAAACTGATCTGCGGCTGGTCGAAGGCGTTTCGGTCGAAGCGGCGCTCGCCATCAAAAACGCCAGACTGTGGCAGGATCTCAAGCGCAAGGTGCTCGAACTTAACACACTGCACGAAGTAGGCAAGAATCTCAGTCTGGTGCTCGACATCAGCAAGCTTCTCGAACTCGTGCTCGACCTTACCGCCAAGGTGCTGGGCGGCGTCAAGACCAGCTCAGTAATACTGCACGATACCGAAAGCGACTGTCTGCAGGTTATGCTGTATAAGGGCGACCGCAGCGTTGAAACCATGCAGCCGATCAAGGCTGGCGACGGCATCGCCGGCAAAGTTTTCAAGCGCGGCGAGCCGATTATCATCAATGACTTTCACAAACCAGAAGACGGCCAGATTGGCGGCGGGCGCAGCTCAATATGCGTTCCGCTCAAGGTCAAGGAAAAAACGATCGGCGTACTGTCGGTTTCTGATAAGCGCTCCGGCGAACCATTTGACCAGAGCGACCTCGACATGATGGTCACGCTGGCATCACAGATTTCTATTTCGCTGTACAATGCCCAGCTTTACGAAGACCTTGAGGCCAGCTATCTCTCAGCAGTGCGCGCCCTCGCCAACTCAATCGACGCCAAAGACGCTTACACACGCGGCCACAGCGAACGGGTTGCCCGCTATTCCATGGAAATCGGCAGGGCAATGGGTTTGAAGCCGGCCGAAATCAAAAATCTGCACATCGGTGCCCTGCTGCACGACATCGGCAAAATCGGCATATCTGAAGCCATTATAAATAAAGACTCCAAGCTCACCGACGCCGAATACCAGGAAATCAAAACCCACCCGGCGCGCGGCGCTTCGATTATTGAACCAGCCAAGTTTTTGCGCGAAAAAGTGCCGCTGATCAAGTTTCATCACGAGCGATTCGATGGCAAAGGGTATCCTGACGGGCTCAAAGGCGAAAACATTCCGCTCATGGCTCGCATTGTCTGCGCCGCCGACTCATTTGACGCGATGACCAGCAAAAGAGCCTATCGCGACATAATGCCGCTCGAAGAAGCCCGCAAAGAGCTGCTGAGATGCAGCGGTTCACAGTTTGACCCGCGCATAGTCAGTGCATTTCTCGAAGTACTGGCCGATGAAAAAAAAGTTGAAGCAATAGCAAACCTCGGAAAATAATGGAAAAAATCTGGAATATCCGGCAGATCGATGCGGCGCAGCTTGAAAAGCTGCGACATACCGGCTTTCCCGACATCCTGCTCAAGATTCTGGTCAGCCGCGGAATCTGCGACGACAGCAGCATTGAGCGCTATTTTACCCCGCGCAGCCGCTACCTGTTCTCCCCTTTTGTCATCGACGGTGTATGTGCAGCGGTAGACCGCATATTCAAGGCTGTTGAAAAAGAAGAAAGCATCAGAGTATACGGTGATCGCGACGTCGACGGGATTACCTCGACTGTTATCATGACTGAAACTCTGCGCAGTTTTCACAAACTGGTCGATTACACGGTACCGGTTATCGAAGACGGCTACGGGCTTAACCCGGACTACCTCGACGTTGCAGCGCGAGATGGAGTTAAGCTGATAGTTACCGTGGACTGCGGTATCAGCAATATTGCTGAAGTTGAATATGCGCGCAAAAAAGGCATTGAAGTGATTATTACCGATCATCATGAGCCGCCCAGCGCGCTGCCTGACGCGGTGGCCATCGTCGACCCCAAATTGCACGACTCGTGCTGCCCGCAGAAAAACATTGCCGGAGTCGGAGTTGCCTTCAAACTGGCAATGGCTCTCGAAATGGCGCGGTGTAATCGACTCAGCAAGCCTCTCATCGCTTTCGACCTCAGCGATCATGATATCGCTGCCATCCGCTTTGCGCCACGCGAGGGCTTTCAGCACATGAAAACAATAGACCGCAACAGCCTCGCCGGCTGTGTACCGGTTTTTTACAACGAAGCAGAGCGCAAAACCATTGGCGAACTGATGCCGGAAATTTTGACTTCGGCCAGTTCAGATCCTGCACTCAAAGCGGTTTTCGTCGACAAGATCATTGCTGCCTGTATTCCTGACGCAACCGGCCTGAGCAAAGACGAGATCAAGCGCAGCCTTAACCTCGAAGAAATCGAGGGTGGCCGGGCTCTTGTTCTGATTTATCTGAAATGCCTCGAAGCAAAACTCCCCGCCGTAAAGGCGCTGTGGCAGCGCTGTCTCGACATTCTTACCATTGGCACTATCGCTGACATGGTGCCGTTGCACGGTGAAAACCGCACTTTTGCCCAGATGGGGCTCAAATTTGTCGGAAAAAGCAAGCGACTTGGTCTGAACAGCCTGTTCAATGCCCTTGGCTGGAAAAACCGCCAGGTCACCGAGAGAGATATCAGCTTCAGCATCGCGCCGATTCTCAATTCTTCCGGGCGGCTGCGCACGGCTGAGCTGGCTATAGAGCTACTGTCAACCAGCCTGGCGCCGAAAGCTGATGAACTGGCGCGGCAGCTTTTCGAGCTCAACAATGAACGCAAGCGCCTCGGCGAAGACTGCTATAACACGGTAAAAGGCTTTCTTATCGGGCAGAACGACCTCGTAAACGACCGAATTCTGCTGGTAGTGGCGCCGATCAAAAACCAGGGCGTGACCGGCATTGTGGCCACCCGCCTGATGCTTGACTATTGCCGCCCGGTAATTGTACTGCTCGAAGATCAGGGCAAATACCTCGGTTCAGCCCGCAGTTTTAAAGACATCAACATCATTGAAGCACTCAATCACTGCAGCAAATACCTGGAAAAGTATGGCGGCCACATCGGAGCCGCCGGCCTTACCATGCCTTTCGGCAACGAACAGCTTTTTCGGGCAAGCCTGCGCGCTTACGCGAACCAGAAAATCAACCAGTCTGACCTGCAGCCAGAATGGCTCATCGATTCAGAACTGCCTATAGACATGATTGACGAGCAGTTCCTCAAGGACATACTCAATTTTGCTCCCTTTGGCATCGACAACCCGGCGCCGGTGTTCATGGCCGAAGGTGCACCATTTCAAGAGATCCGCAAAGTCGGCGAGAGCAAAAATCATCTGCGTTACAAGTTCAAGCGCTCGAACGGGCGCAGCATTTTCGGCATAGGCTTCAACCTCGGCGATATCATGGCTCCAGACGTTCTGCGGGATGGCACCTGCGATCTGGTGTTTCATGTCGAGCCAAACGACTACAATGGGGTCAGATCGGCTCAGCTGATGGTTCTTGACTGCCGCATAAGAGGTTTTAAGTAAATGGCCGGAGGAAAAATGGATATTCTTGATCGCCCACCCCTTGAAAGATACGATTTTTCGCGCATGGTCAACATGTGGGAGCAGCTTGTTCTGGAAATAATCGCTGATATGATTGAGAGGCGTGAGATGTGTGACTGCCACGACTGTGTTCTCGACACAACGGCGCTGGCGCTTAACAGCCTGCCGCCGCGCTACTGGATTCTTGGCAGTTACGACGCGTTCTGCCCGCCCGAAAAGTTCACCGAAGATTCGATGAACGTGCGGCTGGCCGAAGAGTCGGTTTTACGCGCTTACCAGCTCGTTTCGCAGAATCCGCACCATTGATAACATTGTCAGCACATCAGCTGATATTATGTAAACCCAAAATATAGTTGTAAAAAAAGTCAGAAAATGAAAGTCGCGAAAAACAGCGCAAAAAGCCATACATGACCAGCAACGACGGCTTTTACCCTGCGCAGCAGACGGCAGCGGACTATTTTTTCCTGAACTATCCGTCGGTGTCTGCCGATAGGTTGTCAGAATGCGGCTGTAAAAATTTACAAGACAAATTCAGACTGTTCTGCTAATCTCATGGGTTAAGAACCACTCAGCAAGAAATTCTCGGAGGTCTCTATGCAGTGTCCCGGTTGCGGATTCGAAAATGAAAAAGATAACAAATTCTGCAATATGTGCGGAATGGGATTGCCAGGCACAGGCGATTCGATGGATTCACCTGCTGAAAGAGCACCTCTCGACCTCGACCTGTCTCTCGACCTCAGCGATTCATCAGACTCTTCTGACAGCCCCATGTCTTTTGACCTTGACAGCAGCGAAACTGGCGGCCTTGACCTGTCTTCAGATTTTGGCGGAAGCCTCGACAAAACGGCCAGCATGAGTCTGAATCTCGGCGGCAGCGATGCCGACTCTGGCCTTGACAACGATTTCAGCCTTGATCTTGACGGGCCTGAAGATAGCGGCATTGATTTCGGAGCAGCGCTCTCAGGCAGTGCTACGGCATCAGCAGGTCTCGACATCAGCGCCGAACAGTCCTCAGACGACCTCGATATTGATTTCTCTGAACCAGCAGCCGACGAAACACAGAGCGGCGAGCTGAATCTCAGTCTCGATGACGATGAAGATCCTTTTGCCGCACCAGCCGGCATCGACATCTCGTTAGATCAGCCCGAAACCGGATCTTTCGACCTGTCGCCAGAAGAAGAGCCGACCGCCCTCGAACTTGATCAGGCTTCACCCGAAGAGTTTGCGTTTTCCAGCGGCAGTGAAGACCAGGATAGCCTGCAGATAGACGCCCAGAATGCCGTGGTTGAAACCGAAGGCTTTGATTTTGGTGATCTCGACAGCGGCGTTGGCGTAGAAGATGTGAGCATCGAAGAGTCGGCAGGCATCGAAGAAACTTCTGAAGACGACTTCAGCGGGCTGATTGTCGGCAGCAATGCTGCCGAGACCACCAATAACACAGGACTTGAGCAGAGCCATGAAGACATCGGCAGTGATGCTGACAGTTTTGACATCAGCACCGACAGTTTAGAAGAATTCACTGTCGACGTTACAGACGACAGCGATGATCTCGGTGTCACCAGCGTTGAAACGACCGAAATCAGCCTTGACGACGATGGCGACGATTTTCTTGACGGCCTCGTGGTCAGCAATGAAATAGCTCCAGCCCCGGTAAAACCGGTAGTTGCGGCAGCAAAACCTGTTGCAGCTGCTAAGCCTGCTCCGACTGCGAAACCTGTTGCAGCAAAACCCATGGCAGCAGCCCCGGTTGTCGAAGAATACAGCGACGACGACCTCAGCAACCTCATATTAGGTATCGAAGGCATCACCAGGCCGCCAGCAAAAGCGCCGGCAGCCGAACCAGATTTTTTTGAAGAAGCCGAAGAAGAGCTGGCTATTGCCGAAGCTGGAGATTCAGAACCTGATTTCGACATTTCGGCTATTGCAGCACTCGGCGAAACCGACAGACCGGCCGCAGCTTTCAATCAGCCCGAAGAAGAGCATCTGCATGATGCGGCGGTTCTCGAAGAAGCACCACCACTTTCTCCCCTCGAACAGCTTTCTGAGCTGCGACAGATGCTGGCAGACACTAAAGATCCAGATGAGCGCTATTCGCTTGCCCTGCGTATCCGCGATCTCGGCCTCAGCGAGGCTGCCGGCGATTTTATCAAGTTGCTGACTGACGATCTTAAGGATATCAGGGAAATTGCCGCCGGCTATCTCGGCGATATTTCTGCCAGAGAAGCAGTGCGCCCGCTTGTTCAGTGTCTGAGTTCAGATCACGCGCAGCTCAAATTTATCGCCGCCCGGGCTCTTGGCCGCATCGGCCTTGAAGAATCAGTCGTGCCGCTGATAAAACTTCTTGAAGAAGACAACGAAGACCTGCGCTACGTGGCGCTTGAAGCGCTCGGCAAAATTGGTGCCGGCTCTGCCCTCAAAGCGGTCAGCGCTTTCCTGAAGAGCCGCAACAACGACCTGCGCTATATTGCCTGCGAAGCTATTGGCAGCATCGCCGACCCCAAATCGGTTACTGTAGTTTTGCCGATGCTCAAAGATCCCGAATTTGAAGTGCGTTTGAAAGCTATCGAAGCTCTCGGCCGCATCGGCTCAACAGCAGCGTGCGACCAGCTTCTGGTGGTGCTCAGCGAAGAAAACGAACGCATCAGAATGGCAACTATTCAGGCGCTCGGCCAGATCCGCAACGCCAACGCCGTAGACCCGCTCGTCGATATTTTCCAGGTCAGCAATCCGCAGATCAAAGAAAAAATCGTCTGGGCGCTTGGCGAAATCGGTGACGTTAAAGCAGTAGACCCGCTGCTCAAGCTGGCCAACAGCTTTAACACCAAACTTACCCTGCTCGCACTTGAGGCCTTTGCCAGCATTAAATCAGCAAAAGCCAGCCGTTACGTGCTTTCGATTCTCGAAAAAGACGACCCGATGCTCAGCCTGAAAGCAATTCAGGCACTCGGCGAAATCGGCGAAAAGGCAACTGCCGGCAACCTCGTAAAATACCTCGAAGCCGGAGAATCAGAGCATAAAATTGCCGCAGCAAAAGCCATTGGCAGAATCGGCAACCCGATCGCCATAGAACCACTGGTAATGCGCCTTACAGATTCAGAGCGCGATGTCCGACTAGCTGCAATCGAGGCACTTGGCTGTATCAAGGGCGCCAAAGCCATCGAACCGCTGATCCGTTCTCTTAGCGAGCAGGACCCGCAGATTATCGAAAAAGCCGAATGGGCTATCTGTGAAATGGGCGAAATGGCGGTTGATCAGATAACCAGAGCCATAGAAAGCGAAGACAACCACGCAACGCTGGTTTCGCTGGTGCGCGTGCTCGGCAAAATCGGCAGTATCCGCGCTATTTTCCCGCTGCTCAAAGTTCTCGACAGCAGCGACGACAAAAAACTTACTACTTCTATTGCCGACAGCCTTCTCGCGATCGACGAATTTTTGACTACTTCCAACCCGATCTCGGTAATTCTAAAAGAAGGCTACGCCTGGGCGCAGTTCTCAATCGCGCAGGCACTTAGTCAACTTCAAGACAACCGCGCTTTTGCACTGCTGATAAAAATCGCGAAAGAAACCCTCTCCGACAAAGACGTCAAGAAGCTGGCCGGCATACCTGACCGCCGCATTCTTGAATGCAGCAGCGAAATACTGCAGCTGATCCGCCTCAACGTGGCCCACCTGTTCGCCAAAGTCGGCAATGATAAAGCGATTCCGGTTATCATGAGCTACTTTATCGAAAGCGATCAGGCGCAGCGACAATGGTGCGTCGAGGCCCTCGGCGGCATCAAGACCGAAGGCGCGCTCGATGCTCTGATCGACATTCTCAAGAAACCCGAGTATCAGATTCCGCTCGAACTTATTTCAAAACAGCTCATCTCGAACCAGAGCCGCAAGCTCGTCGAAAAGCTCATTCTCGGCGCGTCACACCCGGCAGAACCGGTTCGCATTGCCATAGCTACCGTGCTCGGCGACACCCGTGACCCGCGCGCAATCAGAACTCTGTCGAACCTTGTTAAAGATGGCGCCGAAAAAGTCAGAAGCGCAGCTATCGAAGCCATCGGAAAGATCGGCACTACAGCTGCTGTGCAACCGGCAATCGAGGCCCTGCGCGATTCCGTCGAAACAGTACGTGCCAAGGCCGCAGAAGTGCTCGGTGATCTCAAAGATACCGCTGCCGTTGAGTTCCTGCAGAAGACGACCAAAGACGGCTCCGAACTTGTACGCCGCCTGGCGGTCAAGTCACTGGCACAGATGGCTGACGCACGCGTTCCCGATATCATCATCATCTCGCTGACAGACAAGGCAGAATCAGTGCGCAGTACTGCCGTTCTCGTACTCGGCGAACGTCGCGACCGTGTCGCACTGCCGCATCTCATTAAATCACTCGAAGACCCCGCCGAAAAAGTGCGCGAAGCTGCGGCTGAAGCCCTGGCAAAAATCGGCGACCCGATGGCGATCATGCCGATGCTTGCCCGCCTTGATGATCCCTCACCGACGGTACCCCTTGCCTGCAGCGAAGCCATTGTCAGCTTTGGCGAAAATTCTTACGAAGTGCTGGTTGAAGCTCTCAAACACGCTGAAGAACGTATCAGACGCCATGCCTGCGACATTCTCATCAGAATTGGCGAAGCAAACCTGATCAACCGCCTGATGCGCATTGCTCAGGACCGCAACAACTTCCTGCGTGAAAACATTGCCCGCATACTTGGCCGCATCGGAAACAGCGGCGCAGTAGAAACTCTGATGCGCATGCTTGCCGATCGCAGCAGTGCTGTTCGCAAGACTGCCGCCGAAGCACTCGGCTCTCTGCGCGATATCCGCTGCCTTGTCGCTCTCAAGACGACGACGCGCGACCAGAGCAAAGAAGTGCGCCTGGCCGCCAACATGGCACTCCAGGAAATCTTCAAGGCGCACAAACTCGCCTGATTTCAAGACCACAAGACCGGGAAAGGGGTACCCACCCTTTCCCGGTTTTTTATGTCAGTTTCTGCCTGACATTTTTAGTTTTAAAGTCATTTCAGGTTTCATGTTTCCCGTGAAACGAGACTTTCAGGCTGCAAATCTGCTGATAATAATTATCTGCATTCTACGGATATTATGTAAACCGCGCATGTGAGTTAGCGGTATCCGGCACATTTTTACACTCGCCAGAGCCCGTATCTACTTGTCTGAAGCGAAACTATTTGCCATGCTCCCCGGTTGGAAGTATGTTTATAGTGAACGTGTAAAAGTTTGCAAGATTGCCAACACTCAGTATTGTGTGGCGCAGAATAAACAATTCAAGCAGTCTTCAATTGTGATACGCCGAAGGAGCAGGATCGATGTCTGCATGGAGACAAAAATATGCGTGATTTTCTTATGCGACCGATGTCAGTGTTGCCCTGTTCGCGCAACCTCACCTTCGTCAGGGCCGATGGCTGCATGCTATACGACGTTGATGACAACTCGTACATCGACGCTTTTGCCGCCAACGGCAACGTTCTGGCCGGGCACGCCCAGCCTGAAATCATTACTGCCTACAACACCCCCCATGAGGACTCGGCGCGCATTCTATTCGATGACCTGCAACAGCTATTGCCCAGCTATCTCAGCCTGTTTCAGCTTTTCCCGTCTGGTGTCGCCGCTTTGCAGCAGGCCTGCCGCCTTTCGCGCCAACGGCGCAACCGCCCATACATCATTGCTATTTCTGAAGACATCGTACAAAACTCTTTTCTGGTAATGTCTTCAGCTGATGAAGAGCATTTTTCGCCGCTATTCTCGATTGATACGCACTTCGAACTGGTAAGCCACAATCTCAGTCACCCGCCAGTGACCGGCGAGAAGCGACTTTCACAGCTTGGAAAATCCTGCAAAGGCGCCTGTCTATGCTCTCTCGAATCCTTTTTTGCCGAGCTGTCTGACCAGACCGCGGCGATCATAATCGAGCCGTCAATCGGTGTCGGGGGCTCAATCGAGCCCTGTCGCAATTTTTTTGGCAGACTTAACGAGTTCTGCCTTGCCTCTGGAATCGACCTGATCTCAAACGAAACCCAGTGTGGTATTGGGCGAACCGGCAGCCGCATGTTCGGCTTTCAGCTGCTCAATATCCACCCTGACATTGTCTGCGCCGGACCGAGTATCGCCAACGGTTATCCACTTGGTGTAGCCATCTATGCCGAGCATTTTTCCGACCTGGTTGAACCAGTAAGCAAACCTGGCTGCTCAGCATGTTCAGCCGCCAGTGCCACGATCAGACTGATAGCCGACCAGAATCTGCTGCGGCGCTCTGAGCAGCTCGGCGAGTATTTAAAGGAAAAGCTGCACGAGGTTCTTGGCGCGAACCCTTTGATAAACTACATTCGCGGGCTCGGCCTGATGCTGGAAATCGAGCTGATCAACCAGGAATCGGCGCTGGCCACCCATCACCGCGCCAGTCGCGCCGGGCTGATCACCGGCACCGGCAATGTCAGGCCCGGCATTATACGACTGACTCCGCCGCTGATTTTTTCAGCCGACATGGCCGATGAAACCGTGCGAATTCTCGCCCAGACAATCGCCGCCTCCGACTAGCCCGGCATAAAAATTTGTTGCCTGATTCTGTCGCTGGGGTTTAAACTTGGCAGACACACACATACCAACCTCGGAGGGAATCATGGAAATTAAGTTCGGGACTTCTGGCTGGCGGGCAATCATTGCTGACGACTTTACCTTTGCCAACGTAAGAATTTGCACACAGGCAATAGCAGACCATCTTAAAAGCATCGGCCAGACAGAGGGCATAGTTATCGGCTCAGACGCGCGCTTTATGTCAGCACGCTTCATGGAAGTAGCCGCGGAAATTCTTGCGGGAAACGGCATTAAAGCCTTTTTGTGCATTCGCGACACTCCTACCCCGGTCATCAGTTATGAAATTCTCAGGCGCAAGCTGGCCGGCGGCTTTAACTTTACCGCTAGTCATAATCCGCCTGAATATCAGGGCCTCAAGTTTTCTCCGGCCTGGGGAGGTCCGGCACTGCCCGAAACCACCAGTGATATCGAAAAGCGCGCAAATGAGATAATGAAAAACGGCAATGTCAAGCGCATGCCGCTTGAAGAAGCCATCAATAAAGGTCTGATCGAAAAAATCAACCCGATGGATACCTATCTCGACGAACTTCGCCGCAAAATCAACCTCGACGCGATAAAGGCCGCCAAACTCAAAATTCTGGTAAACCCGCTGTATGGCACGGCGCGCGGTTATCTTGACCGCCTTCTCATCGAAGCCGGCTGTGATGTTACCGTAATGAACGACAACCTCGACCCCTATTTCGGCAATCAGCCACCCGAGCCCTCTGAAGCGCATATTCCCGACATGATCGCCCGCATGAAGCAGGAGCATTTCGATCTCGGCCTGGCTACTGACGGCGACGCCGACCGCTTTGGCGTGCTCGGCCCGAATGGCAAGTTCTATGAGCCCAATCAGATTCTCGGCATGCTTCTTGACCACCTTAAGTCGACACGTGACTGGCCAGGAGCTGCAGCCAGATCGGTGGCCACCTCGCACCTGGTCGATGCGGTCGCCAGACACCACAAGATCGAACTGATCGAAACTGCCGTTGGCTTTAAGTTTCTTGGCGACCTGATCGCGCACGACAAGATTATCATGGGCGGAGAAGAGTCGGCAGGAATGAGTATTCGCGGGCATGTTCCTGAAAAAGACGGAATCATAGCCTGTCTGCTGGTTGCCGAAATGGTTGCCACGCAGAAAAAGCCGATAGCGAAGATTCTTGAAGATCTCTACGCTAAGGTCGGCACCTATCTGACCCGGCGCGTAAACTTCCGGCTGAGCGAAGCCGAAAAGGCCAAAGCAATTGCCAACATGAAAAACGACCCCAAAGAGGTTGCTGGCTTCAAGGTGCAAAAGGTCGTCAGAGTCGATGGTACCAAGTGCATTCTGGAAAACGACGCCTGGGTTCTCGTCAGATTTTCTGGAACCGAACCGGTCGTGCGTTTTTACGCCGAAGCCCGCGACGAAGCGACTCTCGACAAACTCTGCAGCAAGGGCGAAGCCTTTGTAAAGGGTATCTGAAACTGTTTTTACCGCCGGTGGGCAAAATTGCCCACCGGCTTTTTGTTTATCTGCCAGGCCTGAAAGGCTGCTTGATTTAAGACTGATTTTTGCCGATATTTATATCAGGAGAGCTTGTAGTATGTCTGTCCGTCCGATTGATATCAAAACCAATATCATGGGCAACGACGAAGCCAGTCGCCTGCGCGAAAATCAGAAGGCCCAGGAAGCAGGCCTGGCGGAAAACCTTGCCCAGAACAAGAATGCCCAGAACCAGAAAACAGATTCAGTTCAAAAAACCGAAACAACAGATGGCAAGGTAATTCGCAAAGAAGACGAGGAATCTGAAAGAAAAAAGAAAAGCAACGCGAGCCAGTCTGCCAAAGACAAAGACGAAAAGCAAGAAGAAGAAGAGATAAAGCACCCACAGATTCCCGATGGCAAGAGAGGCTTTAAAATAGATATCAAAGTATGATCTTTAAACGTCTTACCGTCTGCAAAACCTGCCTGCCCCTGGCCGTATTTCTGCTCATGCTCTCTTCTGCCTGTTTTGGCAGTCACGAAGAAGACTCATGGGTATTCAACCGTCAGGGTATGCTAAAGGTTTCACAGGGCAGATTCAACGAAGCAATACGTGACTTTGAAAAAGCCTGCCAGCTCAACCCATTTAACGATACAGCACTGGCAAATCTCGCCTGCGCCCGCAACAATCTCGGCGTTCTTCTCGCGCAACAGAAAAAATACGCAGAAGCAATCAAACAATTTGAAGCCGCCAAGGCGCAGAAGCCTGAAGATCTTTCTATCAGGCTCAATCTTCTTTCAATACTGGTAAGCCTCAAAGATTCTGCAGCTGTCGAAAAAGAGGCACGCGAAATTTCTGGCATCAGGCCCAACGATGTTGAAGTCGGCCTGAAAGTCGCAGCAGCACTGCAGAAAACTGAAAACATCACGGCAGCCATATCGTCGCTGCAGGATCTCGCCATCAGGGTTCCTGATGACGCCAGTCTGCACGCGACACTCGGCCGTCTGCATTACCGCTGCGGGCAACTCGACGAAAGCGCCTATCATCTTAAGCTGAGCAACGAACTGCGGCCTGGTGAGCCCGAAGTAAGCAAAATGCTTGAGCGTATCATTCGCGAGTCAAGCGTAGAAGAGAGCACTACGACCTATACCGGGCTGCACTTCAGCCTGACCTGCCCCGACAGTTTCAGCGCAAAATGGGCAGAAGAAACGCTTAACCTGCTCGAAGAGGCCTATGAAACAATTGGCCAGCAGATCGAATTCTACCCGGCACAGCGCTCACAGGTGCTGATTCTGCAAACCGAGGCGTTTCGCAAGGTTCACGACCTGCCTGAGTGGGCTGGTGGCCTGTATGACGGTCGTATCCGCCTGCCGGTGCCTGCAAAGAACAGCAGACCAGCAGCGATCAAAGGCGCGATCATGCACGAATACACGCATCATGTTATTTATCTGCTGGCTTCGGGCAACTGCCCGATCTGGTTAAACGAAGGGTTGGCGCAGATTTTTGAAAACAATCATGAGAATCTTACGCAGTTCAGCAATGCCGCCAGATCAGCTGATTTCAGTTCGCTCAGCGAAGTAGATCGGCTGTTTCGCAGCACCCCTGACCGGCAGCAGGCTGCAGCGCTCTACCAGACTTCGCTGGCGGCAAGCGCGCGTCTTGTCGAGCAGTTCAACTGGTCGCGGGTAGCAGAATTTCTTGAGTATCTCGGCATGGGTTATGAGTTGAACCGTGCCACAACAGAAGCGTTCGCCTCAGAATTTGCCGAGATCGAAAAATCCTGCCTGACAAAAACACCTGGTGTGCAGTAAGCCGGGCCTTTCGGTTATCAGTAAGGAACTGCTCCAGACATCACCAGAGCGATCAGAATGCGGTTAATTACCTCAATCAGCAGCAGAAAAAGCATCGGGCCGATATCGATAAAACCCGGACCAACCGGGATCAACACCTGAAACCGTTTGAGAACCATGTCTATGCGGCTGGTCAAAGGTAGAATGGCGCGCGGCGGCGCCGGCATTATCCAGGTCAGCAGCACTCGTATCAGCACAATAAACTGCACTACCCGCAGCAGTTCGATAAGAAGTCGCATAATTATTCGCCTTTCGCAAACAGGGCTGTGCCAATGCGCACGATGGTGGCCCCCTCTTCGATGGCGATGGTAAAATCGCCAGACATGCCCATAGACAGCTCAACCGCATGGTATGCGGGTCCCTGCCGGGCTCGACTCTGTTCAAACAAATCGCGCAAACGCCTGAAACTGGCTCTGACTATGTTCTCATCAGCGACAAACGGTGCCATTCCCATCATGCCGCGAATGTCAAGATCCGGACTTTCGCGATACTCTTCAATTACCTTGAGAACTTCTGCGCAGTCGAAACCCTGTTTGGTCTCTTCGCCTGAAATATGAACCTCAAGCAGCACGGGGCACTTGCGACCAGTTTTGCGAAACCATGCTGCAAACTGGTCGAGCAAATCACGACGATCGATAGAGTGCACCAGATCTGCCACTTGATAAACATACTTAATCTTGTTGGTCTGCAAGGTTCCGATAAAATGCCAGTGAATGTCGGCATGCTGCAGAAGCGCTGCCTTGTCGCGCAGAGCCTGCGGCCGATTCTCGGCAAAGACCTTCTGCCCGCAGGCGTGCATCAAAGCAATAACATCATGGTCGACAGTCTTCGAGACAGCGCAGAGTTTCACCGAACCTGCCACAACACCGGCGCGAGATTCTGCTGCTGCGATCTGTTCTCTGATTTTACCCAGATTTCTGGCAAGGAAATCCATATATTACCTGTCCGGGCGGGTGCGCATACGTAAAACATTTGTGGCTAATGGTCTGATCGTCAGACGATCAACGACCTGCGGGTTATGAACTACGCGCAGACTGTTTTCTTCGCTGTTGTCTATCCAGCGCTGCAGGTTTCCGCCAATGCATGATCCCTGAATGTGCAGCCTGAGGCTGCGGCCAGAAAACAGGCGGCGAAAATTTAGTGGTGCACCCTTTTGCGGGCGTGACGTACTGGTATAAACACCGGCGCCCGGCTTGTAGATTGCGGCCCTGATCAGCCATTCACGTGCGGCATCGATGAATTCATCGTTAGCGCTGTTTTCTTTGATATAGCGTTCAAGGTCAACTGTCGACAGCGCGGTGCCTTCTCCGGCAATCAGGAGCAGGCTCATATTAGAGTCAAAGTTGGTCGGGCCAGTGATGAATATATGGCCAGGAGTCACGATAATCAGGTCAGTGCCAATATCTCCACGCAGATAGACCGATCTTTCAGAAAACAGAATGCGTGCACCACGCAGATTCTCACCACTGATATTGTTATAGCCGGCAAAATTGTTTTCTGAAGAAAGAACGATATACTTCTTGTCCTTCAGCTCATCCTGCTCAATTACAACTGAATTCGGGCCACGGTAACTGTCTGAGTAAAGGTGGGCTTCGCCAGGATGATAGTCAATATCGAGTTCGGCATTGCTGATATAGCCCTTGCCATTGGCATCGATGTAGATTCCGCGGGCACGGCTGAGTTCGCGCAGTGCGTCAAAATCTGGCCGCCACTGGGGAATATAGGCACGATAATAATCAGAATCCCTGTCTATAAGCACATCATTGGGGTTGCGACCTTCAAGACTGTCGACAGCGTGTTGCATACGCAGGCTTGAATTCATGGCAACAGCAGTATTGCCCAGGCTGATACGCGGCTGGCTGGTTCCACGCCGATAAAAATACAGAGCCGTCTGCACCGGCCCGAAAAAATTGTGCGAATCGATTACAACCGGTCCATCGCAATAAAGTGGCCCATAACAAGGCGATTCGCCGGCACGCGCGTAGAGGCGGCCATAATTAGATGTCATCTTCATGGTCCCGCCAATTGGCTTAAACGGGTCTTCGCCATCGGGTTTATACATCTGATGCAGCAGCACCGGGTCATAGCAGATACCAAACTTTGACAACCGCCCGGATTCAAAGACATCAGCGTTCGTTTCCGCGAACTCAAACAGCCCGCCGGAACGCTGTACCCATGGTTGAATCGGAGTCCCGTAATAAAATTCATCAAGACTCGCGAAGACGGCAAAGGTCTTGACCAGATCGTAAAACTGCACCACGGCAGCACTGGAATAGCGGAAGCCGCCACAGCGACCTTCGGCAATCACCTGATACTGCAGATCTTCGTCGAGCAGACTGGTCGTGTTCTTTTTGCCATCTGCCATTTTACGAATCGAAATAACGCGAAAAGCAGCCACACTTTTCTGGCCGAATTGTTTCCAGCTGCTGCTCTCAATGTTCTCCGAAAAGAACAGCGAAGTCAGGGCAGACGGATCAGCGGCACGATCTGAAGATGTGACTGCGGCACGCATCCTTTCGATAGCATAATTTATCCCTGATTCTGCTGCCAGTCGTGCCTGACGTTCGGCGATACGCATCATGCCGAGGTCGCGATCGGCCTGATACACGCGATAAAAAAGGGCGCTGACCAGCAGCAGCGTGAAGCAGACCATCACGATCAGCGGAATCATTGATTGTTTTTCGTCAGGAATTTTTGTCATCTGTTTCTCAGGTTTATCAGGCGGTAAAAATCGCGAGAGTTCCGCACAAATCCGGGGGCAAAGGCATTGAATCTAATTTCAAGCTGGTCAGAACTGATGCGGGTAAACTTGCCATCTCGACAATTGGTTATCAGCGGATTCTCAAAACGACCAAGCCGGCGCATATCACTGGTAGAATCAGCGCTGCGTGACACATAAACCAGGTTGTTATCACTGAAAGCAAAGCCTTCCTGCGCTTCATCAGGCAGTAAAGTGCCAGAATCCAGGGCCACACGGAAAAAACACTCACGCGAACTGCCGCTGAACGGGTGCTCGAATTGTGCAGAATTGGCTATTTCAAGGCAAACGCTGTCGAGCACCGTATTGATCTGTTGAACCCATGCATATTGCTTCTGGGCATTCTGAACGTCTTCTGAATTGAGAAAAAAGAAAAAAACCGAGGCTCCACCAGCAATTGCCAGAAAAACGGTAAACAAAACTATTTCCCAGACAGTTACTCCTGATTTTCGTCTTTTCATGGGCGTGTCCTCGCACGCAGATATTCAAGGCTCAAGCTTTTGCCCAGCGGAAATATGCCCCAGCGCACGGTTGCCCGGAGCATTACATTTGCCGGCATCTCGGGGTGCGGGAACGCCTCTACCCTGCCATACAGGCCAATATCTTCGCAGCCTTTGACCGGCTTAAAAGCAGGACGTGGAACATTGCGCTCGTAAGGGCGCGATATCGCCTCTTCTATGAGATTTTCGAGAGCTACCGATGCGCGCAAGTGCGTATCGGAGTCGAACACCGGTATCGCCTTGATTGACCACAACTGAACAAACGGCCAGAGAAAAAACGTGGCGATGCCAAGATAAATCAGCTTTTCAAATATTGATCTGGAAGCAGTTTCGGCCATTTAACCTACCATTCAGTTGATTGCAGCATAATCGCGCAATTCGCGCATAAATCTTTCGGCCATAACAATTTTTTCTTCATCCTTGGCAACGGTCACATAGTGTTTCCAGGTATCTATGGCTTCAGTGTGCATGCCCAGACGCTCATAAATAACCGCCAGATTATACAGGGCCTTGTCGAGATAAGGGTCTTGCTTGAGCGCGGCCGTATAGACATCTATCGCTTCTTCGTAGCAGCGTTCCATGTCGAGCAGGCAGGCAAGGTTGTAAAGCGCCTGCGTGTTGGTCGGGTAAATGTTGAGGATCTGGCGATAGGCTTCGGTGGCGCCTTCGATGTCGCCGCTGTTAAAACATTCGTAGGCTTTGGCCAGACGTTTGGAAAGATCTGAATGCAGAACGGGTATAACCCGCGATTTTTTCTGCGCTTTCTTGATGTCGCTTTGGGCAAGCAAAGGATTGGAGGCATATTGCCGGTAATAGTGTTTCACTTTGCGAACGTAATTCTGCGTTTCACGAAACGGTGGAATGCCGCGGTATTTATCAACATTACCCGGACCGGCATTGTAGGCGGCCAGCGCGTGTTCAAGTTTGCCGTCAAAACGCTTGAGCATCATCCTGAGATAATTTGCGCCGCCAAGAATATTCTGGCGCGGATCAAATGAGTCAGAGCAACCAACCAGTTTTGCGGTTGACGGAATCAACTGCATCAGGCCCTGAGCGCCCTTAGAAGACTGAACTACCGGGTCAAAATCAGATTCGACCTTGATAATAGATTTGATCAGATAAGGGTCGAGATCGTGAACGCTTGCCGCCTCATTAATATATTTGCTGAAGGTTTCATCGTTGGGCAGCATGAATTTCTGGGCAGATGCCTGGGCGCTGACAGCAAACGTTGCCTGCGTCGGCGAATCCGGACCTTCGCGCTCTTTGCGACTGGTGACTACTATCTTGTAATTGCGGTTAGGCGGACTGTCGGTAAGAAAAAGACGACCATGTTCGTCACGGTAAGAATAGATAGCTGCCCCGGCCTGAGCGGCCAGAACCAATGTCATTGCACCTGCAAGCCAGATTGAACGCTTCAACCGGGTCCTCCTGTGTTGGAAGATAGATATAGTATACTCTAAATAAATCGGCCTGACATTGCAGATTCATTAGAGTTGTGTAAAAAAAAAAGAACTGCTTCGAGCAGTTCTTTTTTTGATTCAGACAGCTAATCAAAGATTCAGTTGCGGTGCAAATGCTCCCAGCTCAGTACGCACGAGGTAAAATGCCAGTGGTCGTCTTCTGATATCTCTTTACCCTCGGTGATTTTTCGTGAAATACCACAACACAACCAGCATTCACGCTTCTGTGCGACATACATTGTCACCAGTGCATCGAGTGTAGGAGGTTCAGCCGGCGACGGGGGCACGATCTTCAAAACCGGCTTCTGCACGGCTTCGTTGCCCGGGGCGGCACTCTGGTGGTCGGCGTGTTCTTCAAACATTGTATTGATATCAGGCACAGCTACAGAATTACTCATTACTACCTCTTAAAATATTCACTGCCAGGGTGTCGCAATTATATGAACAAAGACATGCAGTTTGCAAATAACAAATAATTTCTCAATTGCTGTTTTATGCGGCTCCCAGATAAAATACACACCTTAAACCCTTTAAAGAAGAGAAAACACAACTTTTTTTGGTGCCCTATGCACCGTGCACTATTTTTTCGGCTGAGGATTTGATCAGATATGAACTCAGCTGATCAAAAATTTTTCTTCGGGAATATCATCGGAATAGAAATTCTTGAGGGCTGAACGTAATTGCAGCTGTAAATGCTCGCGCAGCGCAGACCGTGCCGAGGCAACCGCCTTGCGGTGCCGACAGACAACCTTGTCAGGATCAATTTCGGGATCATCATAGTTTTTCAGCGCACTGTTTTTACGTAACCAGCCCCTGATGTCGTCCATGCTTTACCTGCCTGTAATAGAATGTTATCTCTGCTATCGGAACCAGCTGCCGTTTTGTTGACAAAAAAACAACCCGCCGGACAACTTTGTCGGGCGGGCCGCTTGTTATGGGCTATTAGAGCATTAGAGCGAGAGAACTTTTTCCTGCGGTTCCTGGAGGGGGACTGTCCAGCTGTAGGGATCGTCGAGATCGCCATACTGGATTCCACGCAGCGTATCGAAAAGCTGCTGACTGACCGGGCCAACATTGCGGTTGTTAACCACGTAGTCATTACCCTTGAACTGCAGACTGCCGACCGGCGAAATGCTGGCTGCAGTGCCGGTTCCAAATATTTCAGTAATCGAGCCGGTAGTGATGCCGCCAATAACTTCATCGACCGAAATCTTGCGCTCTTCGGCGCGCAGACCCAGCATTGATGAGAGCTTCAACACGCTGTCACGGGTGACCCCGGCAAGAATACTGCCGTTAAGTTGCGGCGTAACCAGCTGGTTGCCGTTGAATACGAAAAAGATGTTCATGGCACCCACTTCTTCGACGTAGCGATGTTCGGCGCCATCGAGCCAGAGTACCTGAGCGCAGCCCTTTTTGCGGGCAATGCGGCCGGCAAGCAGACTGGCGGCGTAGTTGGCACCGGTCTTAGCTTCGCCAAGACCGCCCTTGGCGGCTCTGGTCAGCTCGTCAGAGACGAACAGACTGATCGGGCTGAAGCCTTCCTGGTAATATGGACCAACCGGGCTGAGAATTACACAGTAGATATATCCCGATGAGGCGCGAACACCCAGGGCTTTGTCGGTTGCGAACATGAATGGCCTGATGTAGAGCGCGGCGCCCTTGCTGTCAGGAACCCACTTTTTCTCGATATTGACCAGAGCATTGATACTTTCGAGAAAGTCATTTTCGAGGAAATGCGGCATGCAGAGCCGGTCAGCCGAGCGATTAAAACGCTTGGCATTCATTTCCGGCCTGAAAAATTTGATCGCACCATCTTTGCCCTTGAAAGCCTTGAGGCCCTCAAAAATCTCCTGCGCATAATGCAGCACCAGCGCTGACGGGTCTAGTTCGAAAGGCCTGAAAGGACCGATTTGCGGGTTGGTCCAGCCTTCCTCCTCGTTGTATTCCATGGTGAACATACGATCGGTAAAGAACTTACAAAAGCCCAGCTTGCTTGTATCTGTTATCATGGGCTTGAGCTCGCTATCGGGAACCGGGTGAACAGCGATTTTCATAACCTTTCCTTCCTTGCTTTGATCTGGCATCTGCCTGTAATTCAAAACACATCAAATGCTATTATATGCTCTATTATTGTTAAGAGGCAAGCAATTTCCCCCCCCATTCTGATCAAGCAAAGTTTTGTGAAATCTGTTACCAAAAGTGCTGTTGCTGCCGATATGGCAAAAAAAAGATAAAGGCAGGCAAATTATGATTCAGATAACAGCTTTCGGATTATTGGCGGAAAATGCCGGCGCCAGCGTCGAATTTTATCGCGACGTACTCGCGCTTGAACGTGTAATGCAACTTAGCGACTATGAAAGTATGACACTGCTGCGCATAGAAAGCCCACGCGTCGAAATCGAACAGACCTGCATCGAAATTCATGACCGGCCAAACCGGCAATACAGCAGTGAACGGCAGCGACTGCGCCTGGTCTGCGACCTGGCTTCGACGACGGCTGCCCTTGATCGTGCCGGAATTGAGATCAGTTCAGACAGCCACGAATTCATCGATATCAACGGCATTAACTGGCAGCTGTCTGACCAGCAGAAGCGCTGCCTGCAAACCAGTTAGCGCAGCCGGGCCGCTATCAGCCGCATGGTTCTGGCGAGGGCTCCCCTGTTGGCCGCGAGCACCGCGGCAGCACGTGCGATCATCGCCGACGCAAAATCAGAGTCGGCAAGTAAACGGTTGACAGAATTTTCTACATCTTCGCCGTCGCGACAGCTGATCATCGCTTCGGCAGCAGCAAGCTCTGCAACGAGATCGGCGAAATTACGGCAGTTTAACCCCATCAGCAGCGGAACAGACTGCTGTATTACCTCAAGCGGGTTGTGACCGCCAACATCGCCGTCGAGACTGCCACCGACCAGCGCGGCGCCGGCCAGTGAGTAGACCGCCGCGAGCTCGCCCATGCTATCGAGAAGCAATACCTGAGCACTGGCCAGTCCCTGACTGCGCAATGAACTTTTAACATCATGCTTGAACAAAATCTGCTGCCACTCCGCCGCGAAAGCCGGGTTTCTTGGCGCGACGATCACTGCCCGGCCCGCCGCAGCCTGAGATTTTATCACCGGCAGCAGCATATTAAATTCGCCAGGATGTAAAGAGCCCATTACAACTGCCCGGCGCCCGGCAATCCAGGCGATAAAAGCGCTCAAATCAACGCTGCCGGGAGCAATTGTCAGATCGGCCTTCATATTGCCAAGCACCGCGATGTGTTCCGGGGCGACTCCAATTGCCAGGAGGCGCGACGCATCGCTGTCAGTCTGCACTGCCAGCAGAGAATAGGCCGAAAAAACCACTTCAGCCAGTCCGGGGCAATGCGCATAGAATGCGGCTATTTTACTGCTGATACGGCCATTTATCAGATAGAGAGGAATCCGGCGCTGGCGACACTGCGTCGAAAATTCAGGCCAGAAATCAGTTTCGCTGACAAAAACAGCACGAGGATGCCAGCGTTCAAATATGCGCTGCATGCCGACCGGCGTGTCGAGCGGAAAATAGGCCGTCTGCGCCGCGAGGCCACGCCGACGCATTCCGGCAATTACATCCGGGTGCGTGCTGGTAAAAACAATTTCGCAATCGGCAAACTCACGCTTGAGCTCGGCAGCAAAGCCGTAGGCGACCATGGCCTCGCCCATTGAAACAGCGTGAATCCAGAATACATCGCGCCCCGTGCAACGCCGCACCTGCCCAAAATAATCGGCATAGCCTTCTTTAACACGGCGACTGTAAAGGCTCAACCAGGGAACCGCCGCGGCCGCGGCCATGCCGGCTACGCCAAAACCGAGGCGGTAACAGGCGAGAGCAGCTTGCGCGCGCAGGCTCAGGGCTGGAATAACCGGGCGGTCCTCAGCTGCCATAGCGCGGTTCTCCATGAAACATCTGGCCGTTTTTCTTTTTTTCTGCGGCGATCCAGCCTTCGTGCCGTGGCTTGAAACGGTCGTAGAACCACAGATACTGGTCGGGATGCTGCAGAATGAGCTCTTCCATCCAGCGCGTCAGCGCCAGAGTCCGCGAAATTACCCGCTCATTGTAGTCGTTGCCTGAATCTTCGAGAATCGGCGGCAGAAAGACGGCCTCAAATTGAGCAGAATTACCGCGACGCAACGAATAGAGCGGCATTAACGCGGCGCCGGTTTTAAGGGTCCAGTTGGCGGGGCCGGCCGGCATGCTGACCCAGTGCCCGAGAAAATTCATATATACGCCATTGCGCGAGCCATCCTGGTCACCGATCATACCAAGAATCTCGCCATTGCGCAGTGCTCTGAGCGCCTTTACCCCGCCGCGGTCGCGGTCGTGTAGAATTATGCCCGAATAGTTACGAAAGTGGTCGAGGATTCCCCCGATTTCATCCTCTTTCTGGGAAAGATAGAACGAGTTGAGCGGGTAACCCGCGTGGGCAATCGCGGCACCGAGTATTTCCCAGTTGCCGATATGCGGCAGCGCCAGAATTATGCCCCCGCCCTTCTGCAGCTCCATGTCGAGGATAGCGCGGTCGTTAAAAACAACTCTCTGTTCGAGGGCTGACTGGCTCAGCGACGGAAAAAGCAGCAGCTCATACGCAACCAGCGCAAAATGCAGAAAAGCGCGGCGCACAATATCTTTAATCGGCTGCGGCGGCTGACGATTCAGGCGAAAATAAACACGGTCAATGCAGTTTTCGAGGCGCACGCGCTCGGCACGCCAGCATTGCCAGGCCGCCAGACCGGTCGCAGCGGCAAAAGCACGGCCGGGCTTTTCCGGAAGCCAGCAAAGGAGCTTTGACAAGCCAGTAACGATTTTTTTCAGGTGTGCCAGCCCCGACATGTGAATCAACCCGCCGATTGGCCATTGAGCATATCTACAGCCATGTCTGCAACACGTTCATGTGCACCGGGCTCGCCGAGATGAGAAATGACATCGGCGAAATCCGTTTTCTGCTGGTTATAGAGCTCTTCGGATTCGAGCAGTGCAAAAGCCTGTTCGGCAAGACGTTCTGGCGTGAGATCATGCTGAATAAGCTCAGGCACAGCCTTGCGATCGATAATGATATTTGGCAGCCCGATAAATTTAGGCAGATGATAAAACAGGCGGGCCTGGATTTCGGTGAAGGTCGACACGCGATAGCAGATGATCATCGGCGTTCCGACGTAACTTGCTTCGAGAGTCGCGGTGCCTGAACTTATCAGCAGCAGGCGTGACAGGTGCATCAGGTCGTAAATTTTGCCTTCAGCGAGGGTCACCGGGATTCCACTGGCTGAGAGCTGCTGGCGCAGACACTGTTTTGACACGCCGAAAACCTCGTTGCCTTCGGTTTTGATAACTGGCACGACAAACTGGTAATTCGGGTATTTTTGATAGATCAGGCGGCCGGCCTTGAGCATGACCGGCAGCAAAAGATCAAGTTCGCTGCGGCGCGAGCCCGGGCAAAGGCCAATCACCGGCTTATCAGGATCTAACCCGTATTTTGCACAGGTTTCGGCCGGGGTCATATTTGGTTTTGCGTGATCGAGCAGCGGGTGCCCGACAAATTCGACATTGGCGCCGGCAGCGCGATAAACTTCATAAGTTGAAGCAAAATTCGCGGCGACTCTGGTGATTGAACTGGCAGCATCGGTCACGCTGGCCGGGTCAGTTGCAAACTTGCTCGGCGGAAAATAGTAGAGCGTCGGAATGCCGAGCTTGTTGGCGGCATGAACCAGTCGCATATTGAAACCGGGGTAGTCGACGAGAAGCAAGAGATCCGGGCGATTATCGCGCATGAATTTGTTCAACCGCGACAGCACAAGAAGCAGACGCGGCACCTGCTTTATCGCCTCGATAAGCCCGATCGCAGCCCAGTTAGTACTATCGTAAAGCAGCTTAACATCACGACTGGCAGTTTGAATGCCGCCAACCGCGAATATTTCGAGATCGCCGCACTTTTTGAGCACGTCAATCAGAGAAGCAGCGTAAAAGTCGCCGGAAGTTTCGCCGGCAACGATCAACAGCTTCTTTTTGTCACGCAACTGCAGATTCAATGTGTGCCACCTGTTCTTTCGATTATACAACTATTGAGCCGTCCGGTTGCAAGATATTCTCGTGCAGCCGCCTCACAGGCCTGAATACTGTCGCGCACCTGAGTGCAACCCTGTTGAATATCGGTCTCAGGGCTGATAGTAAACGGATCGCCACTGATCATTACCGCGCGACTGCCGGGCAGTGGAATTTCGGTGTGATCCCAGTTGTTGAGGCTGATGCAATTTGAATAGCCCATGCCGACCGGAACCAGCAGCGCGCCAGTTTTCTGCGCCAGCAGCACGATACCCGGCTTAACTTCGTGGCGCGGGCCACGCGGCCCGTCAACCGTGATGGCTCCGTTTCGGCCGCTCTTCAGCAGGCGGATCATTTCGAGCAGAACCCGCATACCACCACGCGATGAAGAACCTCTGACGCATTCATAACCGAGATTATAGAGAATACTTGTGACCAGATCGCCATCTTCAGACAACGAGGTCATGTTAACAAGACCAAGTCGGCGATGGCAATAGATTGGCACGATCAATGAACCATGCCAGGCGACTATAACCGCCGGTCGATCATCTTTACAGGCTTGGGTAAACTTTCTAAAGGTTGGCCGCTCAATTCTGACCAGCTTCGACAAGGCCAGAATAAGCGCCGCGCCGCCAATGGCCTTGAGCTTGAGAGCTGCGGCCCAGCCCGGGCTCTGCCAGCGTCCATCCCGCAGGCGCATAGAGCCATGGAGTGCCGCGAAATCGCGCTGGTCTATTGCGTTTATTTGCGTCATCACATGGCCACCTGTTCGGAAAATTGCGAGCGATAAAGCTGGGAGTACAAGCCCTGCTGCCCGAGCAGCTGGCTGTGCGAACCGATTTCGACGATTTCACCGCGCTGCAGCACCAGTATTTTGTCGGCTCTGATAACGGTAGACAGGCGATGCGCAATCATAAAAGTAGTGCGATTGGCCATCAGCCGGTTAAGCGATTCCTTGATCAGGTTTTCGGTCTCAGAATCAAGCGCGCTGGTAGCTTCGTCAAGAATCAGAATACCGGGATCCTTGAGAAATGCCCGGGAAAGCGCGATACGTTGCGCCTGCCCGCCCGAAAGGTTGACGCCGCGCTCGCCAAGTATGGTATTGTAACCATCTGGCTGCGTGATTATGAAGTCGTGAGCGTTTGCCAGTCTGGCTGCTTCAACGATTTCTTCCTGAGTTGCGTTAAGCTTGCCAAATCTGATGTTTTCTTCAATAGTACCCGAAAACAACAGCGTTTCCTGAGGAACCATGGCAATAAACTGGCGCATACTGGCTAGAGACAAGGTTCTTACGTCTATGCCATCTATTTTTACCGAGCCATTGCTCACATCAAAAAAGCGCGGAATCAGGTTGACAAAGGTTGTTTTGCCGGCACCGGAGGGACCAACCAGCGCGACAACCTCGCCGGGCAAAACTTTTATATTTACGTTGTGCAATACCGGCTCATTATTGTTATAGGCAAACGAAACATTTTCAAATTCGACTTCGCCACGGCAGTTCGGCAATTTAACTGCATCAGCTGGCTCTTCGACATCCAAAGGTGCGTCGATTATTTCGAACACACGCTCACCGGCACCAACTGATTGCGAAATGACATTGCTCATCTTCGACAGGTTCTTTATTGGCACAAACAAACCGACCAGCGCGGTCAAAAAGCTTATCAGCTGGCCGGCATCGAGGTTGCCCCTGATGACTTCATAGCCGCCATACCAGAAGATAAGAGCCAGCCCGCAGGTGTTGATGAATTCAATAATCGGCGTCGTTGCCGCGTTAATGCGGCCACCACGCATGGTTTCGGCGAAATTGGCGCCGTTCGCCTGTTCAAAACGGTCTTTGACGAATTCTTCAAGTGTGAACGATTTAACGACTTTTACACCGGTGATAAACTCCTGCAGAACGGTCGAAATGTCGCCAATACGGCTCTGCATGCGCGAACCGATTTTCTTCATCTTGCGTGAAAACTTGTTGATCAGACCGCCAATAAACGGAATAATGACGATCGAAATTAACGCCAGCTTCCAGTGCAGGTAAAAAATGTAGGCGCAGAAGCCAAAAAAGGCAATAAAATCACCAATCAGAGAAGTAAAGCTGGTCAACAGATTCTGCAGAATCATAACATCAGCAGTAATACGGCTCATCAGCTGACCGGTGCGCTGTTTCTCGTAATAAGACAGCGAAAGCGCCAACAGGCGATCAAGGCACGCCGTGCGAATAACGCGCAAAATGCTCTGCGCAACATAGTGCATCAGGTAGCCACGCACAAAATCGGCAATGCCTTTCAGAAACATCACCACTACCAGAGCCAGGGCGATCCAGTGCAGGGCCGCGATGTTGCGGTCTACCAGCACGTCGTTTACTACACTTTTCATTATCCAGGCGGGGAAAATGGTGCAGATAGCTACGAGGCCGCTGCAAAAGATTCCCAGGGCCAGCGAAGCCTTGTAGTCGCCAAAGTAACTGATTATGCGTTTAAAGGTCGGCATCAGCTCTGCAGCTCCTTGATGCGGGCAGCAATGTGAGCGGCAACCCGACTGCTCGCGCCGTCTTCCCCGAGACTTTGCCTGACGAGTTCAAGCTCTTCACGCATCTTTGCCTGCCTCTGCTGATTGCTCAGAATATCCAGAGCTTCAGCTGCAATAAGCGATGCTTTGAAATCGCCCCGGATAAACTCGGGAACAATGCGGCGCCCGGCAATAACATTGGGCAGACCAATATGCTCGGCCTGAATGACGAACTTTGAAATCAGCGATGTCAGCCAGTTCACCTTATAAACAACAACCATCGGAGTGCCGATAATCGCGGTTTCGAGCGTGGCAGTGCCAGAAGCGACCAGACAAAGGTCAGAGACCGCGATCGCATCGTAGGTCTGCCCGCGCAACATGGTTATCGGAAGATTGCGGCCTTTGAGGTGCGGCAGCACCAGTGAATCATCAATCGTGCCAGCGACTGGCAACAAAAACCTGGTCTTTGGCCGCTTTTTGAGAATGAGTTCGGCGGCATCGAGCAGTTCTGGTAGAATGTAATGAATTTCCTGGGTTCTGCTGCCGGGCAGAAGGCTGACCAGGGTATCGGCATCGCCCTGCAAAGCTGGTCTGAGATTGGCGCGATCGTCAGAGGGCTGTGCAACGCCGATAAGCGGGTGGCCAAACCAGTTAACCACAGCGCCGGCACGTGCCCAGATATCGACCTCAAACGGAAACACCACTACCGCTTCATTGATCAGACGGGTGATCTTCTGCACTCGGCTGGCATGCCAGGCCCAGACCTGCGGGCAAATATAATAAAGCACATGAATGTTCATCGAACGCGCTATTTCGGCAACCCGTTGATTGAAACCGGGGTAATCGATGAGCACGACCATGTCGGGGCGCTCTTCGCTCAGCCAGCGCCTGACATCGTTGAGAATTCGATAGAGATGGCGAATGTTCTTTAAGACTTCGACAAAGCCGATCACAGCGAGCTCGTCGCTGCTGTGAATGCAGTTCATGCCGACGGCCTTCATCATCGGACCGCCGATCCCGTCTATTCTGATGTCGGGAGCTATTCGGCGCAGATGACCGATTACCAGCGAGCCATGCAGGTCGCCGCTCTGTTCGCCGGCAAGAAAAAAAATCCGCTGTATTCTGCTGATTTCGCTCAAACGGCCCGCTCCTTCCGGAATATGGCTGCGAAGGCAACCAGCACAAGAATTAGAGACGTTGAAGCAAAGGTTCGTTTCTCAGACTGCAGGGCTTCAGCAAGTGTAAAATTCGCTTCAGCAGCAAATCGGGGGTTGGCTTCAAGAGAAGGTATGAAGGCCGGGACAGCTTCACGATAGCACTTGTGGGCTTCGGGAAACTTTTCGGCGAGAAAACCCTCTTCGTACGGAATCATGGTGGCAAATTCGAGCAGATAAAACAGCGCCGCAACGGCAGCAAAGAGTGGATTACCCGACACGACCATAAAACCAAGAATCTTGATGAAATTTGCCAGATAGAGAGGATTGCGGCAATGGCTGTAGGGCCCGGAGGTAATGAGACGTTCAGCGCTGATCTCGCGAGTACGGGTCTTGGGGCCGATGTGCATAAGAGCCCAGATGCGAAGGCTTTCGCCGACTACGATCAACGGCAGACCAAGCAGCCAGTTGACAAGGCGAGGTCGGGCGCAACCAGCCATACCAAGAACAAGAGGTACCGGCAATTTATCACGCCACACAAAAAAGAAATGCCCTGTTTGTTTGACAAAACCCATCAGATTTTCATTTTCAGCGTTTTCTTGGCAGATTGTGCTTTATCTGCTCGAGAATTTCTACAGCGACTTCGAGGGCATTCTTGCCATCTTCGATGGTAACCAGCGGTTTTTTGCGATCTCTGATACAGGAGACAAAGTGCTCGAGTTCGAGGCGCAGCGGCTCAGCCTTATGCACTTCAAGTTCTTCACGGATTATCTTTTCTTCAAGATTTGATTTACGGCGCAGAGTGATGGCCTGATTTGCATAGTCAAGCGAGCAATATTTGTCGAGCTCGAATATGCGCAGCTTGCGTATGCGCTCGTCACTGATGCGTGAGGCAGTAAGGTTGGCGATACAACCGTTTTCAAAAACGATATGCGCGTTGGCAATATCTTCATTATCGGTAAGCACGGGTATGCCTACGGCATCAATATGCCTGATTGGCGAGCGCACCAGCGAAAGAACGATATCAATATCATGGATCATCAGGTCCTGCACCACGCCAACATCCTGAATACGTGGCGAGAACGGTCCCATGCGCTGGCACTCGATAAATCTCGGGTTATCGCACAGCGACTGCAATTTTATCATGGCTGCGTTAAAGCGCTCAATATGGCCAACCTGCAAAGTCAGCTGCTTTTTTCCAGCCAATGAAACGAGATCGTTGGCTTCTTCAAGGGTTTTGGTGACCGGCTTTTCGATAAATGTATGCACGTTGCGCTCAAGAAAGAACCTGGCCACTTCGTGATGCAGAAAGGTTGGCACAACCACGGTAACCGCGTCAACCTTGCCTTCGAGTTCGCGATAGTCAGTGTAAAACGGAACTGAATATTTAGCAGCAAGTTCGCGACCTGCTTCATTGACATCGACAACCCCAACCAGTTTGACGCCTTCCAGTTCAGCCAGCAGTCTGGCATGATGCTGCCCAAGATGCCCAACTCCGATAACACCTGTTTTTATTAACTGAGTATCCATTTTTACCTCTTTTTCCCCATTGCGCCTCAAATAAGACTTTATCAGACAACCATTATGGCGATTCCAGCGGCATCGGCCATGGCGATGACCTCTTCGCGGTCGAGAAGAAGGGTTTTCATCTCTTCAAAGGCAAGACAGCGCGCACGAGCTTCAATAAGGGTGCGAATCGTATCGACGCCAACTGTCGGAATGTCAAAACGCATGTCCTGCTTTGGTCTTGCCACCTTAACCACTGTTACATCACCGTTTCCCAGCTGAGCACCACGTAAAATAGCTTTATCTGTGCCTTCTATTGCCTCAACGGCCAGTATGGCGCGGTTCTTAACCACAACCGTCTGACCGATATCAAGACCGGCAATCTGTTTGGCAATCTCATGACCGTATTTGATGTCGAGCAGCTCATCTTCGCTTGGCTGCCGACGGGTGAGAATGCCCTTTTTCGGAAGCAGAACCGACAAAAATGTCGTCGAATCGCAGACATGAATGCCTTCTGCGATGAATTCCTCAGCAAGAGTACGCAAAAGAGCGTCATCATTGCGTATAGGTGTCTTTTCGAAAACCTTCATCAGCCTGGCATCTGGCCTGATGCGCTCGAACATGAGCGTCTTGGTGATCTTGCCAGCCATGACCAGTCTCTCGACGCCAGCTTTGAGAAAGGTGTCGATCATCCCCTGCAGTTCTCCGACATGGAACCAGTGGATCTGACTGACCAGCTTCTCAAGCTCTGGCAATGTTTCTTCGCGAATAGCAACGGCAACGACTTCATTACCGCCCATTTTCGCCGCCTGGGCAAAATAAATTGGGAATCTTCCACTTCCCGCTATCAAACCTATTCTTGACACGTTTCTCCCTCGCTTTTCTGCTCTGGCAGAGCCTTAGCCGGCCAGAAGCCGAGCATGGTGCCAAGATTATAACATGAAACAGCAAAAAAAGTTGCAGAATCTGGCATTTTTTTGCGTTTTTTACGAAAACACCCGAATGGCCATCCGTCACGCCCGGATCGAATCTGCTGCAACTCCAGACCAGAGCGAAACAGCGTCAACACGCCTGATGTCTCAACACGCAAATCAGGATGCCTTCAGAAGATTATTCGTCAGAGCCTTCGTCGTAAGGTTCAGGTGACTGGTCGAAATCCTGTTCCGGCTCAGGCGAAAAGTCGGGTTCAGGACTGCGCTCCGGGCGGCGACGACTATCGTCTGAGCGTGAGTTCTCAGGCCTTGGCGGGCGCGAGTTCTCAGGTCGCGACGAACCGGCGCTGTCAGGTCGCGACGAAGCGTCATTCTCATTTCTTGCCGGGCCATCACCGCGTTTCTTTTTCTTGCCGGAGCCTGGCGGGTTAAGATTTTTCAGCAGAACGCTGAGGTCGGGCTCTTCTTCGCCGGGCAGGCTGATCCACCAGAGGTTGCGGCCGGTGGCCTGGTCCTTGCGGCCGCTGACCTGATCAAGGCTAAAGTGTTTCTTGCTGCGATCGAAAAAACCGAGGAGAATCTTGCTGGTAATGTAGTTGATATCCATGACCCTGGCGGTTTCGGCGCCAACGACAATTTCAGCGTTGATCTTGGGAAACTTGCCATGAAATGAAGCGTAAAATTCGTGTTCGTGCGCCAGACAGCAGAGCAGACGGCCGCAGATACCGGAGAGTTTAACCGGGTTCAGGCTGAGATTCTGCTCTTTGGCCATCTTGGTGGAAACCGGGTAAAAAGTACTCATGAACTGGGCACAGCAGACCTCTTTGCCACAGCAGCCGATGCCGCCAATAAGCTTGGTTTCATCGCGAACACCAATCTGACGCAGCTCGATTCGCGTCTTGAACAGAGAAGCCAGACTCTTGAGCAGGTCGCGAAAGTCGACCTTGTTCTCAGACTTGAAATACAGAATCAGTCGGCTGTAATCATAAAGATACTCGGCCTTGAGAAGCTTCATGCTGAGCTGATGATACTGAATTTTCTCGCGCGACTGCAAAAAGGCCTCACGCTCTTTTCGATGCATTTCCGCGATTTTCTCGCGATCATCATCGTTTACCGGGCGCAGTATTTCGACGATAAAAGGATCTGATTCAGTTTTAAGCCCGGCCGGGCGCTGGTCAGACACCCGCATCGCCCGCGCAATTTCGCAGCCATGCTGCGTGGTTACCACAAGATCATGTGGCGTGTCAAAGTCCATGTCGGGTCGGATCACCCAGTGTATTGTCGGCAGCTTGCGCAGCCTCAGAGCAACATATTGACTCAAGGTTCGAGACCTCCGATCTGCGTTATAAGGTTTTCTACAATCAACACGGGCTGCACATGACGACGCAGCAGCCCGACTGAATTTTCGAGAAGCTCAATTCTGGCGCGTAACAATGCGATGCCATCAATTTCAGCGAGTGTTATGATATCTTCTTTGTGATCAAGGTTCAACAACAAGGTTTCATCGGCGCCTGATGCCGTTTTCAGCGCATCAGAATACCAGTTGAGCAGGCACAGCAGCGTTTCTTCAAGCTGTAACGCCGGCCAACCACCGAGCAGACTGTCGAGATTTCCCTCAAACTCCTTGATCACCGCGGCCGGATATGCCTTTCTCGCATCGACAAGCAGCGAATCAAAGCTTTTCTGCATCGCGCGGGCAGCGCTGTCAAGCCGGTCAATCAGCATATCGGCAAACAGCATGGGAAAAGCCGCCGGCAAACCGGCGGTCATTGCCAGAGACCGGCAAAACTCGCGACGAACCGCCAGCAACGGAATAAAAAACTCGCGACCGGGTCGCGCGGCAAAGCGTAAGGCTTCTTCCAGCGAACGGGCGGTCGCAAATACTTCCTGCCAGTGTCGAGATGCCTGTTCGAGCGCGATAAGAAATTCAGCATGACTGCTTTTAAGGCCCGGTTGCGGGAAATCAGCCGGCACAGTCTGCGCCAGCACGAACGCCTGCCCCGGCCTGCCGCCACTCAGGGCACAGCAGCGCGCAGCGTCGGCTTCGGACAGGGCGTAATGCTCAACCAGCGCGGCGCGAATTTCGGCCGGCGAAGGTGAGGCGAACCTGACAATCTCACTGCGGCTGAGAACTGTTGGCAGAACAGCGCCGGTCTCACGCGCCAGCAAGATGAATACAACATGCGACGGTGCTTCTTCGAGAATTTTGAGCAGACTGTTGGCAGAAGACTGGTTGAGACGGTCGGCCGGGTCGAGAATAAAAATCAACCACCTGCCGGTACCCGGTTTGAGAGCCGCGTTTTCCTGCAGCGCCCGAACCTGGTCAATACGAATTTCGGTGCCATCAGGAGTTACGACCGACACATCAGGATGACTGCCATTGGCGATGCGCCGGCATGACTCGCAACTGCCACAGGCGTCGAGAGCGTGTTCATCGCCAGACAACGGGCTTTCACATTGCAGCAAAGCGGCAAAAGCTCTGGCAGCAGGCATTCTGCCCACAGATTCGCTGCCGGCAAACAGGTAGGTCTGAGCTATGCGGCCGTTGGCAACCGAACTGGCAAGCTGCCGGGTCGCTGTCTGCTGCAGCAGAAGGTCTTTAAAACATACACTATTTGTTGGCACCGACTTTCCTTATAAAAAACGATATGCAGAGAAAGATCATTATCACCAGAAAAATGGCCGAAAAGGTCTGAATGCCACGATGCGGAATATCAGCGGCGAGCACCGCAACGAAGCCAAAGCAGGTCGATACCATCCACAAAAACCGCGTGGTATCACGCTGCGAAAAGCCTTTCTGTAACAGACGATGATGCAGGTGTTCCTTGTCAGCTTGAAATATTGGCACCTTTCTCGAATAGCGGCGCAGAATGGCAAAAAACACATCGAACACCGGCAGACCTAACGCGATCAACGGCACTACCAGAGGGAAAAGAATAGAACCCTTGGTCGCGCCGGCAACCGAAAGTGCCGCGGTCATGAAACCCAGAAAATACGCGCCGGAATCACCCATAAAAATGACCGCCGGGTAGATATTATAACGCAGAAAAGCGATCAGAGAACCCATTATCGCCGCGGTCAGCACCAGAACGTTGCTGATCAGCACAGAATCATGAAGATGCGGCGTTACCAGACGAACCGCCAGCAGCGTAGCCAGCGCGATAAAAACTATGCCACCGGCAAGCCCATCAACGCCGTCGACGAGATTAACCGTGTTGGTAAGCCCGATTACCCAGAGAAACGTCAGCGGGTAAGTCAGCAGACCAAGAGCGACCAGTCCCTGACCGCTGATAAAATCCGTTACAAAGCCAATCTTGACACCACAAAAAAGCAGTATACAGCAGGCGACAATCTGCCCGGCCAGTTTTACGCGGGCCTGCAGATCGATCAGGTCGTCGAGCAGACCAATCAGCATGACAAAGGTTCCGGCCAGCAGAATGCCAAAAGTTTCGGTATTGTCCTGCAAAAAAGGCAGCGCGCCGATCAGTCCGCCGATGTACAGCGCAATACCCCCAACCCGGGGAATCGGCGACTTGTGAATCTTGCGATCACCTGGGCGGTCGACCAGTCCGAGGTTGAGGGCTATTCTCCTGACCATCGGCACCAGCAAAGTACCGGCCAGCCAGGCTATTAGAAATGGAAATATGACCTGTTTCAAGCCCTGCGATTATAGCAGATAACCGTTACCCATGCCAGCCATTTTTGTCACTGCTGTTTGCGTCAAATCCTAATGTATGCTATACCTATCGTCTACACAGAGACAGCCCGGGGCTGTCATAATTTGCTGCAAAGGATACGGGCCAGATGACAGTTTCCTGCAAAGATCACGACGCCTTCAAGCTTTCCTGCCAGAAAATCAGAATGCTGCTGTTCGATTGTGACGGAGTTATGACCGATGGCCACGTTGTGCTCGGTAATAACGGGACTGAGCTTAAATTCTTCTCAGCCAGCGACGGTATTGGCCTGAAAATGTGGAACAAATCCGGTCTGCTCTCAGGTTCGATTACCGGTCGAGCATCTGAAGGTCTTGAACGCCGGGCAAAAGAGCTTAAATTCGACGAACTTCATCAGGGCGTGCAGCGCAAAGGCGATGTTCTGGCTGAAATCATGCAACGACGCGGTCTTAAGCCTGAAGAAGTCGCCTATATCGGTGATGATCTCAACGATCTGCCGGTTGGCACGCGCGTTGGCCTGTTTTTTGTGCCAGCAAACCATCACCCGTCGGTGCGCCCTTACGCTGACTATGTTCTCACCGCCGGCGGCGGGCATGGCGCCGTTCGCGAAGTGATCGACCTGATTCTGACGAGCAAGGGACTGCTGGAAAATCTGATCAAAGGCTTCATAAACCAGGAATAATGCGAGACACTCTGAAAAAATACCGGCGAACGCTGCGCGCCTACCTGATACAGGGACTGGTCAATCTGATGACCCGGCTGGAAGCGCCGGCGGTGCCAAAGCTCAAGCGCCTGCTGCTCAAGGTGTTTCCGCTTATTTTTGCGCGCGAAATTCAACGCGCCCACGAACTGCTGCCCGCTGAATTCGCGGATCAGAGCGACAGCATAATTACCGGAATGGCTGAAAATCAGGTTATGACTTTACTCGAAGTGTTCTTTTACGAAAAGCTTCTGGCGGCTGACCCTGATTTTGTGCAGATAGAGGGCAAAGAAAACATTGACGCAGCACTGGCCCAGAACCGCGGTTTGATCATTCTCTCCGGGCATTTTGGCAACTGGGAAGTAATGGGTTACACGCTGACGAAAATGGGTATGCCGATGCATGTTCTGGCCCGGGCACAGGCAGTCGACCAGATGACGGCTTTCATGAACAGTTTTCGCGAAAGGCGCGGGTCAAAGGTAATCATGGACAACACCATACCTGCGGCTCTCAAGCTGCTGGCGCAGAACAAGACAGTAGGCCTGCTTTCTGACCTCAATGCCCGCGAACGCGGCTATCAGGTCAGATTTTTCGGGCGGGCAGCATCATTTTACAGCGCGCCGGTGCTGATGGCGCTGCGCAGCAGGGCACCAATGCTGCCTGCGTTTGCTGAACGCCAGAAAAACGGCAGGTTGCTGCTGCGCTTTGAAAAGCCAGTTGAGTTCGTGCGTGGTGACAGCATGTGCAACAATATTCAGCGCTATGTCGATCGTTACGAAGCGGCTTATCGCCGCCGGCCTGACCTCTGGTGCTGGTTTCACGAGCGTTACGAATTCGCCAGTCTCGGGAGAACCGGCTGATGAAAAATTTTCTCTTCAGTTACTGGCTGTGGGCGATCGTTCTGCTCTCTTTTATCGTTATCATACTTTGGGATGACAAGCTCGAACAAGCCACTGCGAGCTATGTCAAGCACCGAATGGTGCTCAAGAATGTCAATTTCAGTCAGGTAGAAGGCGGATTTGAGCACGCACGACTTTTTGCTGACATCTGCGACATGGATGACAGCCAGAGCAACATGAACGCGTCAAACGTGCGCACTATATTCTACAAACAGGAACAGGCCACCTGGACCGGCCGCCTGATATCAGAACGTGCGCTGAAAAATCCTTTCGAAGCAAAGTTCTGGGGTGATGTCAGAGGCTGGAATACCGATGACGAAAGAATTCGCACCGATGAGCTGCGCTATTATTTTAACCGCAAAGAACTGCACACGCAGAAACCGGTAACAATCTGGAAAGGCGACGCCGTTCTAACCGGGCTTGGCCTGCGCTATAACACTCAGGACAAAGAAGCCCAGATCAACCAGCAGGTCGTCATCAGAATCTGGGAAACCGCGAGCAAAACGGCAAAAGCCGGTGGTGATGAACACGCGCAGATCTCTGAACTACCAGTGGCGCCGCCGCTTTCGCAGCTGCTTCTGCCGCTGAACACGCGGGCAACAGGCACCGCTTCTTTGCCCGTCAGCATTGCAAGCGACAGCACGCCTGCAATTGCCACTTTCATCACTGATCCCAACAAGGAATTACAGCCATGAAAAAAACCTTTCTGCTCATAGTGATCCTGCTGCTCAGCGCAGCGGTTGCCCGGGCGCAAACTTCTATCACAGCCGGCGACATGGTCATTTCCAGTAAACTGATGACCTTTTTCAAAAACGTCTATGTGGCCAGAGGCGGTCTGCGAGCCGAACAGAAAGACTCAGTGCTCACTGCCGACCGCGGCATTTACGACCGTGACCTCGATATCGTCAAGGCCATAGATAACGTCAAAGTCGTTCAACCTGGCTCGGTATTGACCTCTGACTATCTCGAAGCCTATGTTAAGGAAGACCGCATACTCGCACGCGGCAACCCCAAGCTGGTGCGTATCGTCGAGCGCGCAGCGCCAGATGGCGATGGTAAGAGCAAAATGCGCAAAACCAGGGTTATTCTTACCTGCAACGAAGTTGAGGGGTTCAACAAGGAAAGTCGTTTTCTCGCCAAAGGCGACGTACGGGTTATTGAAGTGGCTTATCGCGATGGCGAAACCGACGAAGAAGCGGCTGAGAACGAAAAGTCGCCGGTTTCAGACCTGATCTGTGAAACGCTTGAACTTTTCAGCAACGAAGACAAGGCTATCGCCCGCAACGACGTTGAAATTATCACAGAAACGCTGCGGGCTACCGGCGACAAGGCAATCTATCTGAACAGCGAAAACCGTATGATTATCGTCGGCAGGGCGCACGCTTTCCAGACCAGCAAGGAAGCGGGCAGCAACGCCGAACAGGTTTCCGAACTTTACGCCAACAAAATCATTTATTACCCCAATGAAGACCGGACAATCGCGGTAGGCAACGTGCAGGCAACGGTTTACCCCGGAAGTGGCGGCGCCGGTTCACGCGACAAAGACAAGGACAAGAAGAAGAAGCGTGAAAAAAAGAAGCCAGAAGACGGTGAAAAAAAAGGTGTTCTGGCTATAAAGGAAGATGGCAGCCCGGCAAAAGGCATGCCAGACAATCTTCCGGCCGGCGAATATCTCAAGATCGAAGATGAAGAAGATGACGAAGACTATATCGAAGCCAGCGAAGACAACTGAAACGGGGAAACACAGATGAGCAGCATCGAAGCGCTAACACCTGCACCGGCAGCAACGCCGGCGGAAAAACCTGACGAGATCACGGTAGAACTGGTGTGCAAGGCTTATAAAGGCCGCACCGTCGCCGATCACGTCTCGCTGAATATCAAAAAGGGCGAAATCGTCGGGCTGCTCGGCCCAAACGGCGCCGGCAAGACAACGACATTTTACATGGTCGTCGGACTGGTCAAGCCTGACAGCGGCAGGGTTCTCTACAATGGCCGCGATATTACCAAAAAAGCAATGTATCAGAGGGCCCGCATGGGCATAGGCTATCTGCCCCAGGAAGCGAGCGTCTTTCGCAAGCTGACCGTTCGCGAGAACATCTGGCTGATACTTGAGGGTATCAACATCAGCGATGAAGAGCGCCACGAGCGTCTCGAAAGGCTGATGAACGATCTCGACATTGCCAGACTCTCAGACAGCCAGGGTTATTCACTTTCGGGCGGTGAAAGGCGGCGGGTCGAAATCGCGCGGGCACTGGCCGCCGAACCAAGCTTTATTCTGCTCGACGAACCTTTTGCCGGCGTAGACCCGATCGCGGTGCAGGATATTCAGAGCATCGTTATCGCATTGCAGAAAAAGGGTCTGGGCCTGCTTATCACCGACCACAACGTCAGAGAAACGCTGGCGATCGTTGACCGCGCCTATATCATGAGTCTGGGCAAAATTCTGGTATCTGGCTCGGCGCAGTTTGTCGCCAAAGACGAGACCGCTCGCAAATTCTATCTGGGCGAACGCTTTCAGCTCGATCAAATTGAGAAACTCGGCCAATGATTTATATCATAATACTGGTGGTGGTCAGCGGCCTGATTGCTTATATCGGCGATGTGCTGGGCACCTATGTCGGCAAAAGACGCCTGACCGTGCTGGGCTTACGGCCACGCATTACCGCGCTGGTAGTAGCGATTTCGACCGGTATTCTCATTACCCTGCTGACGCTTGGCGTGTTGACCGCGCTGTCAGAAGATGTGCGCACCGCACTTTTCAACATGAATTCGCTGCGCCAGGATCTCGAAACATTGCAGAACGAGACCAAAAGCCTGGAGCAGGTAAAACTGCAGCTGGAAAAAGAAAAGACCGAACTGTCGCAGGATGTCGAGCGCCTGACCACTACGGTCAGAATCAAGGAAACCGAAAGCGTAGTTTTCCGCAAAGATGAACCGCTCGCCGTAACGGTTATTAACACGAACAAATCGATCAACGAAGTGATGAAAGAGCTCACGACGCTGGTAATCAGTCTGACCACCAAAGTCCGCCGCCGCGGCGTCAAAGTTCAGGACGAAATCAATTTTTTTACCGACAATAAAGAACAACTCAACGGCATGGCGGCCCATATCGCCAGTTCCAGCCAGGATATGGTAGTTGGCGCCGTCGCGGCCGAAAACATCAACGCCGGCGAACAACTCGGAAACGTTCGATTCATGCTTGTTCCCAACAATCGAATCTTTCAAAAGAATCAGGAAATAGCATCAATACAGATTGATGGGCGTCTCAACCGCGGCGAAATAGCGCGCAATCTCAAACAGTTCATGGATGAGATAAACCAGGAAGTAGTCAGGCTTGGTATGATTGCCAACCCTCTCACTGGCAGATTTGGCGACCTTTCATCTGATTCAATGCTGTCATTCTATGACATGGTCAACAGAATCAAGGATCTCGATCGCCAGTTCATTCTGATTGCGGTCGTTCCAGAAGATACTTATGCAATAGGGCCGCTCAATGTCACCTTCAGATTTGAAGAGACTGGTGAGAGCATATACACAACCCAGCCGGAGACGCCAGATTCTGAATCTGCCCCTGACGGCGAATAAAACCCTCTGTATTTGCTCATAACTGTGGCATAATATCGGTTAGATGGAGAACAGCTTGTGAAAACCGGAAAATATCAGATTGACGTGCTCCAGGAGGGCAGGATGCTGGTCGACGGCGGCACCGCATTTGCAGGTCTGCCGCGTTCAGAATGGGAGGCGTTTGCCAGCCCTGACGCAAAGAATCGCATTCAGCTTGGCATTAACTTTGTTCTGATCAGGGGCGAAGGCCTGAATATACTTGTCGACACCGGCATTGGCCGAAAGTTTAAGCCAGCCAGACTGCAGATGATGGGATTGGAAAACTCTCTTCCGGTCGTCAGGCAAATCGAAAGATTTGGACTGAGCGCTGACGACATCACGCATGTGATATTTACCCACCTGCATTTCGACCACTGCGGCGGCTCTACCGAGTTTGTCGGCGAGGAAACCACCGCGGTTTTTCGCAAAGCCGCCCTGCTCGTGCAACGTGACGAATGGCAGGCGGCGTGCACGCCAGACGAGTTTTCACGCAGCAGTTACCATGTCCATGACTTCATGCCGTTGCTGGAAACCGGCAATCTGAAGCTCATCAATGGCGACTACGAGATAGCAGACGGCATCAGCCTCGAAGTCAGCGGCGGGCACACAGCCGCGCACCAGATTGTTAAGGTCAAAGACAGCCTGTTCAACTTCATTTACCCGGCCGATATCTGCCCCACCCCGCTGCATATCACGCCGAAACGTCACGAGGCTTTCGACCTTTACCCGCTCGAAACCTTGCGGGCACGCAACACCCTGCTGCGACGTGCATCACGCCCGAACACCCTGCTGGCTTTTTCGCACGCGCAAAGCGCGGAGTTTTATCGAATAGAGCAGGAAAACGGCTCATACAAAGCGGTTAAAGAAGATGACAACGCTGCCTCCTGAAAAAATCTACATTCTTGCCAATGCCGGGGCGAGAACCCTTGACTTTAAGGCGCTGACAGCCGCCTGCGAGCGACTGGCCAGACACACGGATATTGAGATAGTCAAAACTGCCAGCCAGGAGCAGGCAATCAGCGAAACCGCACGCTTGAGCGCGATAGAGGGCAACCTGGTCGCTGCTGCCGGCGGTGATGGCACAATAAACACGCTGTTAAACGCCCTCGCGCCGAATGGCCTGCTCGGCTTAATTCCGGCCGGCACCGCCAACGTCATTGGCCGCGAGCTGGGCATACCTCTCAAAATCAGCGATGCCGTCAAAGTCCTGGTTACCGGCGCAGTCCAGAAAGTCGATACGGCAATCTGCAACGGCCGCAAATATCTGTTTGTCGCTGGCTTCGGCTTTGATGCCGAAGTAGCAGGCTCAGTCGGCGGCTGGCGCAAAAAAATTCTTGGCAGAGCCGCTTATCACGTTGCCGGCCTGCTGCGTTTCATCACCTATCGCCCGCCACGCCTCAAAGTGACCTGCGACGGCAAAACCTATCGCGGCAGTTATGCGTTAATCGCCAATATGCGGCGTTATGGCGGCGAACTGTTCTTTGCGCCACAAGCCAGGTTTGACGATGGCAAACTTGATCTCGTCATACTCAAACGCTTTTCGGTATGCAGCCTGCTGCGGCTGCTCAACTTTGCCCGCGGCAATTCGGCTTTTCCGGCTGATATTGCCGAAATGGTTCAGGGTCGACATTTTATTGTTGAAGCAGACCGCCCGACGCCTTATCAGCTTGATGGCGAGGTTTTTCCGGCGGCCGAACGCTTTGAAATATCCCTGGCAGAGCAACCCACCAGGCTGATTACACCATAATGGAAATACTTGCAACAATCTGGCAGGTTATCCAGATACTGCTGTTGACAGCAGTTATCATCAGCGCAGTTACAGCGCTGACTGCCATTTTTCATCCCCTGCGCTTCGACCTCAAACTGCGCGGCTCGGTTAAGGGGCAGCGTGCCGAAGTATGGTTCGTCTACCTGTTCAGATTGTTTAAAATAGGGGTTATCGCAACGCCACACACGCAGGATGTTGTGGTCAGCTTCATGGGCTGGCAAAAGCGTCTCGACCGCGCAGGCCGCACAAAGCCCGAAAAAGCGCCGCCAAAGACACCGACACCTCCGATTTCACCACCAGAAACGCCCTCTTCAGCTGAACCCAGCCGAGATGAGCCAATATCGGCAGATTCGATTGCGCCAGATTCTACAACAACCAGCAGCGCGGAAACGACGGGTGAAATCACTACAGATCCGGGCGAAAGAGTCGCAGAGCCAGTCTCTAAAATTACCGACGAAAAAACAGACGACGCAGCAACTACAGACTCGGCTGATTCAACCATAGCCTCTCAGACAACTCCGGCGACAACTGCTGACAGCAAGCCAGAAGCAGCAGGCAAATCTTTGTCAGATGCCACTGCATATTCTGAAGAATTGACGCAACCAGCCGACAGTGGCGAGTCAGCACCGCCAGACTCACCAGCCCGGCAGATACACGCAGATGCAGAAACCATCGAACCTGTGGCAGTCGAAGCCGCAACCGTGACACCAGCAATCGACAGTCGCCCGCTTAAACCGCTGGATGAGGTCGAAGCCGAATACAAGGCAGCCAAAGAAGCGGGAGCGGCAGCGCAAGACACTAAAAAGGGCAGCAGCAGTGCTGGAAGCTCGTTAAAACAGACTCTGCGTCGTTTTAAACGCGATGCGTCACGGCGTTTCAATCAGTTTAAAGCTTACGCCCGCCTGTTCCGACAAAAATGGCGCGCCCTTTCGCCAGTAGTCAAAAGGTTCTGGCAACGCGGCAAAAGTGGTTTCGGCCTCACCCGCATTGATCTGCTGCTTCGCTACGCCCTGCATGAGCCATACCTGACCGGCATGTGCCACGGAACTCTTGCCGTGGCAAGCGGCATGGCCGGCCAGTTTGGCATAAACTTCGTGCCTGTTCCGCAATTTGGCGCCCCCATGCTGTACAGTCGCGCCTACGTGACAGCAGAAATCCGGCCATGGCGACTGCTTTACGCCACCGGCGCCCTGTTATTCGAAAAGCAGATATATAAAGAACTCTGGCAATTATTCAAATGGTACCGCAGCAAAAAACAACATTAAAAAAATGTTTCTACCTGAGTCAGTTTCTGGTAAGATAATCTCGAAATTCAGGAGGTTCCAGCGCAAATGGCAATTGACACCTTAATAAAAACAGTATTATCAGAACTTAAAGTGGCGATCAACTCAAAAACCGTCATCGGCGAGCCAACCACTTTCAAGAACTGGACTGTGATACCGGTCACCCGGGTCTCGTTTGGATTTGGCGCTGGCGGCGGTCCGGGGAAAAATGACGCAAGCTTTGGCGGCGGATCCGGCGGTGGTGCTACTATCGAACCGGTAGCTTTTATCGCCATAAGCGAAAAAGAAGTCAAACTGATTTCTCTGAAAGAAAAAGAAACTATCTGGGAAAAAATCCTGAAACCAGAAGTTGGCGAAAAAATTTACAACAAACTGATGGGAATCGCTGATGGAGCTGCGGAAGCAGCTGACAGCAGCCCGGAAGACGCAAAGAAGGATTGAACCGTTTCCCGTTTTTGAAATTAAGTGAAAGAGGGTGTGATTACTATTATCAGTACAGAGGCAATTAAACAGATCAAGCTTTTTTCAGGCCTTGAAGAACACGACCTCAAGAAAATAGCAGAAGTAGTCAAGGAACGTGAGATTCCTGCCGGTTCGACGCTGTTCAAAGAAGGCGATATCGGCGATGCTTTTTACCTCCTCAAAGAAGGCACGATCGAGATTCACAAAGAGAATAACTCTGCGGTTATCGATATTCACAGCACCGACGAAAGTAATTTTTTCGGTGAAATGGCCTTGGTAGAAGGCGCTCCGCGCAATGCCACCATCAAAACTAAAGTTCAGTGCGTCGTTCTCGAAATTGACAAAGTGAACTTTGACATGCTGCTGCGCCTCAATTCATTTATCGCGCTGCGCATCATGACGGCTCTCACCCAGCGTATCCGCAAGACAACTGCGGTAATGAAGGCTGTCACCGTCGAAGAAGAAAAATGCGGCAAGCTGATTACTCTGTTCAGCCCCAAGGGCGGAGCAGGTAAAAGCGTTACAGCAGCCAATATGAGCGCCGGCATTGCCAAACTGACCGGCAAAAAAGCTCTGTTGATCGACCTCGACCTGCAGTTCGGCGACCTCGCGTTCATGCTTGGGCTCAAACCGAAACGCAGCATCGCTGATCTGGTAGAAGGTAACCCCGAAACCGCTGATGATCTCAAGAAATACCTCAGCGAACACCCGCATGGCTTCTCGGTGCTTCCCTCACCGTTCAAACCTGAGCAGTCTGAAATGGTTACTTCAGCCCATCTGCGCAAGATTATCAAAATTGCCAAAACCGTTTTTGACTACATCATAATCGATACGCACTCACTGTTCCAGGATCTGACCATCAACTCGCTCGATATTTCTGACTATATCTGCCTGATAATGGCGCCTGAGCTGAACCACATCAAGAGCATGATGCAGTGCATGAAGGTTATCGAAACCCTCAAATACCCGACTGAAAAAATCAGAATGATCCTTAACCGCGAAGAATGCATGTACTCGATTCCACGCGACGAAATCGAAAAGAGCACCAAGCGCAAATTCGATTTCACCCTGCACGATGACTGGAAAAATGCTCTTGGCATGGTGAACGAACAAAAGACGATCTTCGACACTACCACTGAATCAGGCTATCGCAATGACTGTATTCACCTGATCACCGGCCTTACCGGCGAAAAGATCACCGAAGAAGCGCAAAAAAGCGGTATTCTCGGCACCCTTAAGGGCTGGTTCGGCAAATCAGATAAACCCGGAAAATAACCCGGATCGCGGCAACTGCCTGTTATTACCAATCACGGGGCGCTCACAGCGCTCCGTGATTTTTATTGCCGTCTTACTTCCCAGAGCATGTGCGGCAATTGCGGAATGATAAGCCGTGACATCGCCAGCTTTACCGCTTTACTGCTGCCAGGAATACAGATCAGCATTTTATCGCCAACAACGCCGGCGCAGGCGCGGCTGAGCATCGCAGCAGCACCAATCTGCTGAAACGATATCCAGCGGAAAAGCTCGCCAAAGCCTTCCATTTCTTTATTGAAAAGAGACCGCGCGACTTCGACAGTACCATCACGAGCAGTCAGGCCCGTTCCACCGTTGGTTATCACAGCGTCAAACTCCGGCGCTGCCAGCCATTCACGCAATGCCTGACGCATCAATTCGCTGTCTTCACGAAGAATACGGTAACCGGCTATCGTGTGCCCGCCAGCCAACAGCATATCTTTGACAATAGCGCCTGACTTGTCGCTGCTTTCGTCGCGAGTATCACTGAAAGTCATAACGCCAACCCGAAGACTGGCAGTAGCAAGTTTTTCGTGTTCGTGGTGTCCCATGCTGTATCTCCTGGTGGGTTAATTCAACGCTTAAGAACGATTCTGGGGCTGACTGAAACAACAATCTGGCGAAGCTCGTCGTTATCTATAACCATGAAGTCAAGAACTTCACGGTCGTGAATGTGCGCTTCGACTCCTTCGAGCACCAGAAAAGACAGACGATCAACCTCAAGACTGGCAAGAGCACGAGCAGGTTCGATGCCAATAACCAGCGTGGCATCATTATTGCCGGTTCGCGTAGTGTCAAACAGGTAAACTGCCGCGACTTCGTCCAGGGGTGAAAAAACCGAGCTCAAAAAGTCCAGAAATCCTGCCGGAACTTCCGGGTCAGGCGATGAAAAAATGATCTGTTCACCCTCTGAGATCTCGATTTCGGAATAAGGGTAACGGCCGGCAAGCTGGCTGTTCTCGCCAATTCTCGCGAGAAGCAACGCCGCCAGATTATTGGCGGCATAGGCAAGATCCGCCTCTGAGCCGTCATTGTCAACGACAATAATCTTCGGGTTATCAGGCATTTCATCCTGGGCGTACAGGCGCTCACGCGCGCTGTCTATGGTCCACTGTCGATAATCGACGAGGCGGTTAAGTCGTAGTTCAGGATTGGCGCGCACATAAACAAGTCGGCTACAGAGCTTGTCAAGCCCCATTGAGAACAGCAGTGCCGCGTTGATGATGATTGAAGCAACGCCGGCAGCACGGGCCAGCTCGATTTTGTGCTTCACTTCGTTGACCATCGCCGGGTGCATGATGCTGTTCAACGCCTGAGTTTTCTCTTTGTCAGCAAAGGCCAGACGGCCAAGAGTCCGCCGGCACACGGCGCCTTTAACAATGATTTCGGCGCCAAAAGTCTGCAGCAGCATGTGCTGCATGGCAGAATGATTCAACAGCTCGTGCCCTATCGCGTCAACTTCAACATTTTCGCCAAGTCCGCGCTGAGAGAGCATGTTGGCGAGAGTTGACTTGCCTGCTCCGGTCTGACCTGAGATTCCAATTACCAGCATTTTATTCCTGCTTTCTGGGTAAATAGACGGTGAATATCGAGCCTTCGTCAACCACGCTCTGAACCTCAATTCTGCCGCCATGTTCTTCGACAATGCGCAGCGCCATCGAAAGACCAAGGCCGGTGCCGTCTTCCTTGGTAGTCATGAAAGGATTAAAAATATCCGGCAGTCTGTTGGCCGGAATTCCGCTGCCAGTGTCTTCGAACGCTACTACGACAAAATCGTCGCGCTGATCGATGTTGACCCGCAACTCGCCTTCGGGCTGTAATGCCTGCACCGCGTTGGTCAGGATATTGATGAACACCTGTTTAAGCTGATCAGGGTCTCCGACGATTTTCGGGCAATCCGGCATGACCTTTTTGACAAACCTGATGTTCTGCTTTCTAAGCTGATTTTTGATCAGTGCGTAGCAGTCTTCGACGACCTTTTCAGGTTCAACATCTATAGCCTTTGGCTTACTTGGGCGGGCAAAATCAAGCAGGTTGCCGATAATACTTTCGAGCCGGTCGATTTCACTCTGAATTATGTGCAAAGGCTCGCTGCGCGGATCTTTTACGCCGAACTCACTTTGCAGCAGCTGAACGATCATTTTCATACCGGTCAGCGGGTTTCTTATTTCGTGTGCGATGCCTGCCGCCAGCACGCCGAGCGCCGACAGCTTGTCAGCACGCTTGAGCTGTTCTTCAAGGGCACTGATTTCGGTAACGTCTTTGATAAACACTGCGGTGCCAAGCATACCACCGGTCTCGTTTCTGAACGGAAAAGCATTGACCTCGACAATACGCGCCGGGTTGCTGTTGCGAATCTTAACCTTTTCACTTTCGAGGGTAATGTTGGTGGTCAGAGCTTCGACCATCAGTTCGTTGAGACGGTCAGGAAGCTTATCTGAGCTGTCAAACGGGCTCCAGCCCTCAGGAAACTGCCTGCCCATGATGATCTTGATCTCGGGATTAGCATAGGTAGCGCGGCCTTCCGGGTTAAAAATGAGTACGCCCGAGGTCATACTCTCAAGAATACGCTCAGTAAAGCCTTTAAGGCGAATCAGGTCTTTAAACATGTGGTCGATCGACGCGATCTGAGTAGCGATGATACGCAGACCGATAATATCTTCATCGCGGTAGGCGTATGCTTTGCGGCTGCCAATGGTCAAAACCCCGATCAATCGCCCTGAAACCTCAATCGGCAAAATCAGAACTGAATTAAATTCGCGGGTGTAGGTGAGATAAGGCTTGAGTTCTTTGGCTGCCAGTCCGACCGGGCCTTCGCCGATATTTATAGATCGCGGCAGGGATTCATAAACATTCTGGTCGAGACGGGCCTCAAGCGTTTTTCCGTCAGCCGAGACAAAATAGAGCATGTAAACATCAAAATTGATAAAGCTGCGCGCCACCTTGCCAAGCGCGTCATAAATATCGCGAAAGTCGATCAGCGATTCGGCCTGCTGCGAAATCTCATACAAGGCTGAAAGTCGCGAATTCTTGTGAATCATCTCATTGTTGAGCCTGAGGTTTTCGAACAGAGAACCCATAAATGGCGTGATAATCTCAAGAAAGCTGCGCTGTTCAGGGGAAAATTCGCTGCGATTTTCCGGTTTGTAGATTACCAGAAGGCCGACAGGCTTTCCCGAGAGCATCACCGGCCACGCCGACATTTTACTGATCGGAAAGCTCTCAGAAACTTCGTATTCGCTGGCTGGAGTGCCTAAAGCATTGTTGCGCAGACGCATAAAAGCGTCAAAACAGTCACTCAGAAAATCGCTGCTCAGTTCTGGTTCTGGCATCGCTTCCTGAAAGCTCTTAACAAATGGCATCATTGTACTGCTTTTTTCGTGCGGCGTCATCAGCAGTGCACCGACAGATTCTGTAACTGAAACCGCGCTCTCGGTCAAAAAAAGCAGCGCCCGGTCTGCGTTCAGATGCGAAATAGCCTGGGCGATTTCGCTCATTAAGGAAATTGCGATAACAGGTCTCTGCTCGATGCCCATAGTGATTGCTCCTGACTTATGCAGTTAAATTAACATGAGCGCCGCCTAAACGCACCATTTTTTCGATTCTCTTGAAAAGATAGCGCAAGTGTATTAGGTTTAACGAAATGATCGACAAGGAGAGATAAAATGGCAAAGGAATCAAGAGCCCCGAAAAAAGCAGACAAGCCCGCAAAAGCGGACAAATCAGCAAAAATAGAAAAGCCGGTGAAGGCAGAAAAGCCCAAAACTGATAAACCAATAAAAGCAGATCGCGCGGTTGCGAACAAAGGCGCCGGCAAGCTCGACGCCGTTTCCCAGAACATAGTTGACGCTTTTGCGCAGATCAGTGCGATACCGCGCAATTCAGGCGACGAAGAGCGGGTACGACATTTTCTTGTCGACTGGGCACGCAAGAACAAGTTTCTCTACATCACCGACAAAGTTGGCAATCTTGTCATCAAAATCGCGGCCAGTAAGGGCATGGAAAAGCATCCCGCCGTGGTATTGCAGGGCCACCTCGACATGGTATGCGAGAAGACCCCTGATTCACCGCACGATTTCAGCAAAGACCCGATTAAGTTCGTCTATGACGGCGACTGGCTCAAAGCTGATCGAACCACACTTGGCGCCGATAACGGTATCGCCGTGGCCATGGCCATGTGCCTGGCAACTGACAGCAATGTTAAGCACGGGCCGCTTGAGCTGCTGTTCACCATCGAAGAAGAAACCGGCCTCACTGGTGCCCGCGGCCTTGAAACCGGACTTATAGATGCAAAATACCTTATCAACATCGATTCAGAGAGAGATGACGTATTTACAGTCGGCTGCGCCGGTGGCCGCGACACCCACATAGAGCTTGATCTCGGTTACGAGGAAGTTCCCTACGATTATCGCGGCATGCACATCAAGGTCAGCGGCCTCACTGGCGGCCACTCTGGCGAAAACATCATTGATGAACGTGCCAACGCGATTCGCGTGCTTAACCGCATTCTGCACAGCATCCGCGATCTTTGCGACCTGCGTCTCACCTGGTTCAAGGGCGGCACGGCGCACAACGCCATTCCGCGTGATGCCGAAGCAACTTTTTTCGTGCCAATCGACCAGCTGCCGGCAATTAAAGAGCACGTCGCCAGGGCAGAAACCTATCTGCAATCTGAATTCGCGCGCACCGACCCCGCGCTCGAAGTATATCTGGCAGAAATGGCTGTCACCCCTGACCGCCGCGCCATGATGAGTTACGTCACCATGAAGGTTCTCGACCTGATTTACGCGCTGCCGCATGGTGTCTCGGCGCGGTCAACCGATATGCCGCATCTGGTTGAAACTTCTTCGAATCTGGCTAAAGTCTGGGTAGACTGCGGCAGGCTGTGCATCCATTCGAGTCAGCGCAGCTCGGTAATGACAAGACTTGACGCCATTACACACCGTATTGAAGCCATTGGTCGACTTGCCGGCGCACGCGTGCAGAGCGGCAGTGGTTACCCGTCATGGCGCCCTGACTTTAATTCAAAGCTTCTTGCCTCCTGCAAAAAAATCTACAAGTCTCTCTTCGCAAGTGAGCCGCGAGTTGAGGCTATTCACGCTGGCCTCGAATGCGGCCTTATCGGCAACCTGCATCCCGGCATGCAGATGCTCTCTCTTGGCCCGACCATCAAGAACCCGCATTCTCCTGATGAGAGACTGTTTCTGCCCTCTCTGGCCAAGGTATACCGGCTGCTCGCAGCTATTCTGTCAGAGCTGTGAGGTTCAACATGAAAGTTCTGCGCCAGACACTGCCGGCAGTGCTGCTGTTAGCCGTAGCATTATTTGCGACTCTGCCGGCACTGGCTGGCGACGTAGCGCTCACCATACTGCATACCAACGACACCCATTCCAGGGTCATGCCATTTGACAGCAAGACACATGGTTCAGATGTCGGCGGAATTGTGCGACGGGCCGAACTGATTCGCCGCATTAAAGAGCAGGCCCCACATGCGCTGACTCTTGATGCCGGAGACATTTTTCAGGGCACACCGTTTTACATCGTATTCAAGGGCGAGGCTTGTCACAGACTGGCAGTAGCAGCTGGTTGCGAAGCTACGACTATTGGCAACCACGAACTCGATAACGGCCTGGAAAACCTGCACAAACAGATCGCCAATTCAGGCATTCGCATGCTGTGCAGTAACGTCTTTTACCGCGACAGCAAACGCCTGGTGTTTCCGGCTTACCATGTGTTTGTGCGCAACGGCTTGAAAATAGCGGTTATCGGCAGCATTGGCAATGAAGCCTGGCTGGCTGCTGACCGCAAAAATTGTGAGCCCATGCTGCATACCGACCAGGTCACCACGGTAAGACAGGTTGCCAGACGGATACGCCGCTATGTCGACCTGATTGTTGTGCTTTCGCATTCCGGCATTGATTTCGACGAGCAGATGGCCGCACAGATTGCCGAAATAGACGTTATCGTCGGCGGACACACCCATGAAGAGCTGCACGAACCGAAGCTGATCGCTAACAATCCCGGCATCGGGATCTGCAACAACGGCCTTGATGGCACAATCGTGGTGCAGGCCGGTGAGCACAGCGTCTTTCTTGGCAGACTTGACCTGCTGATGAACGAACACGGCCAGATAGCGAGCTACAGCGGCAGACTTGAGCTGATCACCTCTGAGTATGAGCCAAAAGCTGACAATAAGGTTCAGCAGATTGCCAATCATTACAATTCGCAGCTTGAAAGCATCATGAACAAAGTAGCTGGTCATACCAGCAAGGAACTCAGCCTGCCTAAAGACAAGAAAAAAACGCATATGTTGCCAATGGGCACTTTTACCGCGCAAAGCATGCTTGCAGCAGGCAAAGGCGATATCTGCCTGGTAAATTCTGGCGCAATACGAGCGCCAATCAATAGCGGCGAGATTACGGTCGGCGAGATTTTTGAATCCCTGCCCTACGACAACACTGTCGTCACGTTTATCATGCGCGGCGACGCGGTTCAGGCGATGCTCGACCAGATCTGTGCTAATTTTGGCGAACCAGACGGTTATCAGTATGCCGGAATCAGTGCCGATTTCGACCTGACTGCCGGGTGCGCGAAAAATGTGGTTATCGGCGACCAGCCGCTCGACCCGGCAAAAAGGTATCGGGTGTCTACTTCTTCTTTCGTCGCCAATGGCAACCTGGGCGGCGACAAAATGTTCGCGCAGGCCGAAAGTTCTGAAGATTCTGCGGTGTTCATGCGGGATGCCGCCTTAGCCTGGCTTGCCGAAAACAAAGAAGTGCCGGATTATTCTCAGCCTCAGATCAAAGTTATCGGCCTTGATACTTTCCAGGTAAAGGAAAAACGCGGCTACCACTGATCGTCAGCGGTAATACCACAGGTGCGCGACAAAAACCAGGCTTGACGCGACAAGCACGGCAGCCATGCTCATGCGCAAAAAGCCGACGCGGCTCCATTTGCCGTGATAACGACTGCCGATTCCCCAGTAAATAAGGTCTGAAATCATTATCCCGCCGAGACAACTCAGCGCGGAAAAAACAGGATCAAGCTCCAGCCCAAGAAACAGGTTGGCACCGATAAAAACCGGCGTGAGACACATGCTTCGTATCAGCGAGTTCCCGCCAGTTATCCAGCTGGGAATAAGCCGACGGCGACTGACCGAGATCAGGTTACCTTCACGCTGATACCAGCGCCAGCGGATGCTGAGAATGGCGGCGAAACTGACAACGTATGGAATAAAGAACAGGCGTTCTTCTGACAGATTGAAATTAGCGCCGAGAATCCAGCCGAACGAGACGATAAACATGTAGAATATCGGGCGCACCCTGAGACGTTCATCCTGGCTGCCCGGCATCTCAAGAAAAATATCGAACAGAGATATCAATATGGTGCAGATCAGCACCGGAATATACCATTCAGGCCCGACCAGGCTCCAGGCTGCGTAACCGGCAAGAGCTACCCCGATAACACCAGAATCGCCGAGGCGTCCGTAGAAGTTACCAAACAGATAGGTAGAAAGAAAGATCATGCCGATAGAGCACAGCTGCATGATTATCTCGGGAATCGGCTTGGTGGTGATCTTCATTATTATGAACAGGGTGCCAAACGGAATAATGATGTTGTCAGCGCCACCCAGAGAAATTGCCTCAAAACAGGTTACCAGCACAGCGATAAGCAGGGCTGCCAGTACGCACTCCATTCTTCCGACCTCGGTAAGCAGCAGCAGGCCAAGATGCACGATTAAAAAAGTCGAAAGCAGAAAAATAAAAGAACCTTCGATACTTTTGTTTTCTTCTTCGACGTTGTAAACCTTAAAACCGTATGACACGCCAATCAGCGCGGCAAGAGCGTCAGAAACCGAGAGAACCGCGATCGATATTACATAAAAATCTGGCCGCTCAAAATAGTTGGTAGCAGTAAAGGTAAGATATATTGCAAGTGGGTGCAGCAGATCGCCGCTGGATTTGCGCTTTATGCCATGCACTGATTGCAGCATGCCAAGCTTCTTTGTCGTGTACATCAGCAGGATAAATACGATTCCGAGGCCGAGAACTGTGACATGCGACTTAAAAACATAGGCAAAGCTCAGCGATACCAGGCCGCCGGTAAAGTGCACGAACTTGCGGGTTGCTTCCTGAGAACAGGAGCCGGTGCCGCGCAGCAACTCTCCGACGCCAACCAGCGCCAGAAAAACGGCTGCGACAACCAGTGCCGACCCGATTTCGCTCTCCCAGGTTAACATTCTTCACCGCCCAAAATGTTTGTACAGGTAGATTCTAATCAGGCAGACTGATTAATGCAAGCTCAACTTCGGCGTTGACAAATCTTATGCCGGCGCAAAGCCGCGAGCAAATTTTACGGTACAGCTTTGCTGCACTCGTGATGATCATGTGGTATAATTTGCGCATGAGAACATTTACCTGTCTGCTGACTTGTCTGCTGATCGCTGTCCTGGCTATTTTTCCAGGAACCGGGGCGTCTGCACAAGACAGCAATACCATTGACAGACTCGATTCAGTAGTTATTACCTTCGACCCGCCGATTGTTAAACGCTGCAACCGCGCCAGCGACCTTTACAACCTGATTGTCGCCACTGTCAAATCACCGAAATTCGGCATCGAAGAGCAGATCAGCCAGAGCGGCAGCATGTGGTCAGCCAGTCACAGCCTCTGCGGCGTTCAGTTTTCGTTGTTACACTTTGACGACCCGGCAAAAGCAGCCGGGATATGCAAAAAGCTGCTTGCAGCACTGCAGGCCGAAATGCCGGCAATCCTGCAAAAAGACCGGCACAGCAACGAGTTTGCCGATTACCTGCATGACCTGCTGTATTCTACTGAGCAGGCAAAAAACTCTTTACACAAACCAGTCAGCGTGGCTCTGACGCGAAATCTCGCCGCCCATACTGCTGAACTGCATATGGCCGCCGCGACACTTGCATCTGTTTATTCCGGCATGAGTAATGGCGACCAGGGCAGCAACACCCTGCCGGGCGTTTTGCCAACCGTTTACACGGTGTTTGCCTGGCCGGAGGCCAGTATCCAGGCCTTCTTTACCGCGAAATATCTCGGTGAGAAGTTTATCAGAGAAGCAGGTCTCGACTCACAGCTCAAATATGAAATCATTTATGGCGATGCAACCCTTAAACTGGTTGTTTATCTTTCGGGCAACGAAGAACAGCTTGCCGAAAGCATGGCAAAGTTCAGGCAGATTGAAAATTTCAGACTCGGCAGAGATGCACCGGCAGACTGGCAGGCTTTCAGCCTTTCCATGAGCGAAATTATGGCCGACGACCAGCGTGATCTCGGCAAAAGAGCCATGTTTTCAGGCTGGTTGCAGCACTGGCGCAGTTCAATCGACAATGATGACCCGGTTGTCAAAGCCATATTTCCGGTGCATCCCGAGCACAAGCCGGCCGAAATCTGTATGCCCGAGAGCTTTCAGCACCACCTGAGCTTTTCAAGCGGCTTTTTTCCAGACTTTGCTGCTGGCCGGCAGTCAGACGGAGGTAATATCTGCGATATTACCATCGCGATTGGCGGCGACAACCGGAGTATGATAAAAGAGATCCACCAGGATCTCAAAGACAGGTCTTTTTCGATGATGCCACTAACGCTGACCCTCGATCATGGCCTGCTTAAAGTCGTTTTCTCATGCGCGGCAGAAGAAGTAAGCGGCAACCTGGCCCGGCTGCGCAACCACATCTATAATAACCTCGTAGAGAAAGGCCTGATCAGCGAACCAATAGACACGCTAAAGATCGGCATCGCCGGCGTCAGCAGCCTTCCTCCTTTTGAACTGCGTGGCCTCCTGCAGAAAGGCTGGTCGCCGATTTCTGATGGCAGGCAAACAAATGAGCTGAGCAATTACGCCGAGCTGCCAGGTATGCAAAAGGCTGGCAAAGAGAGCTTAAAACAACGCTGGCAACTTTATCTTGCTTCGAGCCGCGGGCGCTCAGAGCTTCTGGCTATTATTGCCGCATCCGGCAGCCAGATCAAAAATTTCGACCTGCCACAACAGCCATAGTTTAAGACTGGCAGGCATACGACTGCTTATACAGCAATTCTGTGAGCATTCAAACCAGCATCATACAAGATGTTTTGTGACCGGACACAGGCATGACGAATCCTTGTTTGAGAATTCTCTGTGCCATATCTCTGTCATTCTGCACGTAGCAAAGCGAAGTCGCAGAATCCATGTCTCTGTTGCCAATCTGGATTCTGCGACTGCGCGCAGGATAACGGTTTGATGCCGATTATGCCGCGCATAATACGATAACACTTATCAAAAATCATTGACCTGCCGATAATTCTGCTGAACTGTATTTGTAGTAAGTTCAGGAGATAATATGATTGAAAATCGCTCTGGAATAAGAGAACTGCAGATCGCCCGCGGCCTGATCACCTTGCGTTGGGCGAGTATTCCGATAATTTTCGGGTTCAGCCTGATCAGTCTAAATCTGCTGGGCATGAGCTTCAGAATCGAGCCAATATATGTCTTATGCTGTCTGCTGGCTGTTCTAAACGTATTCTACACGCTGCATTTTTCGCTGCTTTCGCGGCATATGATGTTGACGCACGGCATGAGCAGCCTGAGAAAGCTGCTGTTAAAGGTCACCGCCACGGCCTTTTCCCGAATCAAAAGCCGTGGCCTGCTGGGAATACTGCAGATTCCGGCGGCCGGCGCAAGGGTCTGCGCGGTTCTCTACATGATGATGCTGGAATCTCTCAAAGACATCGCGTTCAACATTTTTTCGATCAACAATGTCATGCACACACAGGTAATTGGCGACCTGCTGATTATCATGCTGCTGACCAGATACACCGGGACAACCGAAAGCCCGATGATGTTTCTGAGTGTGGTGCCGATAACTGTTGCTGGCGCAGTAATGGGCTTTAGATCCGGCGCTATTTACGCTTCGCTGACAGTTATGGCGTGGACCATGCTCAGCATGCTGATCAAATACCAGTTTATTCCTCACATCAAATTTTACCCACCCCTTTACGGTGACCTCAGTCAGAACTCTGGCTGGGTTCTTTCCAACGCGATTGTCGTTACCACCGGCTTGAGTGCTACCGCATATCTTGCCCACAAGCTGACACTCGTCTTCAAAGAGAGAATATTCTTTCTCAACGACATGCTCTATAAAAGCAATACCAGGGCGATATCTTCAACACTGGCATCCGAACAGACCAGTTGTGCCTGGCTTATCGCCGACGCGGCCGGGCGGGTTGAAAAAATCAAGGTCGATAAAAGCGGTGTCTTTTCAGCCGATCTCGTCGACAAGAACCTGCTGCAGTCTTTTCCGGAGCTTGAACAATACGGTATGGCCTATGTGATTCAGGCGGTCATCACCAGCGGAAGCCGGCGCACACTTGAGAAAATCAAGATTCGATCGCGCGAAGGAACCGAGCACATCTTTAATGCAAGAATAAGCTCATTCAGAGACTGCGATAACCAGACCCGCATTCTGGCGATCTTTGACGACCGCAGCGAAGAAATCTTCATCAAAACTCACCTCGAAGCATTGAAAAAGGAACTAACTGAGCTGCAGAGCAGCTTTGAGAAGGTTTCTCTGGAAAACCGTGACAATCACCGCCTTTTCGAAGAAATGCAGAAACTGGCTAATGATCGTGCTGTTGAAATCGAGTTGCTCAGTCACAAGATCAAAGCATTGAAAGCCGAAGAAAGCAACACTGCCAATCAGGTGGCAAGCCTGATGAATGAGCTGGCCGCGCTTAAAGCAACCAACGATCAGCTGACATCAGAACTGCAGTACAAGCAGATTATTCTCGACGAAATTTCTGAGCTGGTAAATGTCTGCACAGAGCTTGAAGGCCTTACCACACTTATCGAAAAACGTGCACGCGAACTTTTTAAAATAGACAACACCTGCCTGCACATCTTCAAGGCCGAAGACAACTTGAACAGACGCTCAGAAATTCTCGACATCAGAACTGCTTCGCCGCGACTTCTCGATATTCCCCGCAATAACCCTGACGCGCTCAACCCGGTGCTGGATGAAGGTCGCCCGGTAATGATAAGTGCCCAGATCACACCAGAGAAGTCTGCTACGATGGAGATTACCAACGGTTCGATGCATCGGCTTACCGCTTACATTCCGATCAGGCACCAGGGAAAGGTCCTCGGCATGATGATGCTCGAAAAATTTGGCCAGGAAGAAAGCTCTGAAACGACCATAAACATGGTCAGCTACTATCTTAAGCACGCCTCAGCCGCGATCAAGAATGCAATCGCCTTTCGCGACTCCCAGAGCAAGAATGATCGCATGCATAAAAGCATTACCCGGCTCTATACCCAGCTCGACAGCATAAAAGCCATGGTATTTTCGCGGCCGGCCGAAGAAGAGCAGCCATTTTTCAAGATCCTCTGCGAGTTTGCCAAAATCACTCAGCTCAGAGATATCATGCTGGTGCGCTTTCACAATGACAGCAGCGCCGAAATAACCTGCCGGGTAGATCGATCGCGTCAGCTCATACTCAGCCAGGCCGAACTCGAGCTTATGCAGATGGTTCAGAAAAATCCACGGCACAAAGCGACTCTTGAGCAGCAGGAAGACGATTCAACCTGCACAGCATACCCGCTGATGCATGATAACCGGCTGTTTGGAGTGGCGATGACCTATTACACCAGTGATTCAATCGCGCCAGACGAAACAATAACCGAATTCTGCGTTAAGCTGCTGCGTGACCGCCTCGCGCTTTTCACACTCAATGAAGAAAAAGAGGTGTGGGAAAGCTTCTATCACGAGAATCTGTCGGCTTAAGGAATTAACGCCAGCGCGCGGGCATCAATTGCGTGACGCGCCATGATCGCGAAGCTAACAGAATCAGAGATGGTAATAGCCTCTGAACCAGTCGATAAAGCGTGAAACACCGATTTCGAGAGCGGTGTTGGGAGCGAACCCGGTATCGCGCATCAGGTCGTCGACATCAGCGCAGGTGGCCGGCACATCGCCAGGCTGCATCGGCAACATTTCCATAACCGCCTTTTTGCCGATCTTCTTTTCGACGATTTCGATAAACTTGAGCAATTCAACCGGCTTGTTATTGCCAATGTTGTAAAGCCGATAAGGCGCCCGACTGCTTGCCGGATCAGGCTGATCACCGTTCCAGGATTCATCTGGCGCGGCAACCCGGTCGCACACCCGGACTATGCCCTCGACGATATCGTCGATGTAAGTAAAGTCGCGCTGCATCTTGCCGTTATTGAAAACCTGGATCGGTTTGCCTTCAATAATGGCTCTGGTAAACAGAAACAGTGCCATATCCGGGCGGCCCCATGGCCCATAAACGGTAAAGAAACGCAAACCGGTAACTGGCAGGCCGTATAAGTGGGCATAGGTGTGCGCCATCAGCTCATTAGCCTTTTTGGTAGCGGCGTATAGCGAAACCGGATGATCGACATTATGATGAATGGAAAAAGGCATGTGGGTGTTGGAGCCATAAACAGAGCTCGATGACGCGTAGACCAGGTGCTCGATCTTGTTATGGCGGCAGGCTTCGAGAATATTCATGAAGCCGACTATGTTGGCATCAATGTAGGCGCGAGGATTTTCGATGCTGTAGCGAACCCCGGCCTGAGCAGCCAGGTTGATGACCCGGTCAAAATGATGATCGACAAAAGCCTGATCAATGGCGGCGCGGTCGTTGAGGTCGGCCTTGATGAAAACAAAATTCTGGTGGTTGCGCAAAATGTCGAGACGATCAGTTTTCAGCTTTACGTCGTAATAGTCATTGAGATTGTCGAGACCAACGACATCGTCGCCCCGCTTCAACAGATAAATGCTGAGATGAAACCCAATAAAACCGGCGGCGCCAGTGACCAGAATCTTCATGTTAGCTGCTCCTGCGTTTTTTTTGATCTTATCTTCTTTTTGCCGGCGCTGCAAGCCCGAATTCTATTTTTATGCTATACTTTTTTGAGCAAAAAATTATGTGCCAAAGGAGAAGGGAATGAAGCAATCAGCAAACCGGGCATTTCTCTCAGGAAATGCTGCCATTGCCAGAGGCGCCTGGGAAGCCGGCGTCAGATTCGCAGCGGCTTACCCGGGAACTCCATCAACCGAGATTCTTGAGTATTGCGGAACCTACGCCGAAATCGATGCCCAGTGGTCGGTCAATGAAAAGACTGCCATGGAAACCGTTATCGGCGCCTGCTACGGCGGCGCCAGATCTTTGTGCGCCCAGAAACATGTCGGGCTCAATGTAGCCGCCGATCCTTTTTTTACCGTGGGCTACACCGGAGTGAACGCCGGGTTGGTGATCGTTTCTGCCGATGACCCGGGAATGCACAGTTCACAGAACGAACAGGACAACCGCTATTACGCACTGATGGCGAAGATACCGATGTTTGAGCCTTCCAACAGCCAGGAAGCCAAAGACATGACTGTAGCCGCCATCAAAATGTCGGAACAATATGACACCCCGGTCATGCTGCGCACCACCACCCGCACATCGCATTCAGAGAGCATCGTCAGCCTTGGCGAACGCGAAACCGCCCCTGAGCGAGAATTTGTTCGCGACATGAGCAAATACTGCGTTCTGCCGCACAACGCCAGACGCCTGCACGTCAAGGTCGAAGAGCGACTCAAAAAAGTCGCCGAATTCGGCAATAACTGTGAATTTAACCGCATCGAAAGCGGCGACAAACGCATTGGTATTATTTCATCTGGCGTCAGCTACTGCCATGCCCGCGAAGTCTTTCCAGATGCGTCTTACCTCAAGCTCGGGCTGACCTTTCCCATGCCCACTGAACTGATCAAAAAGTTTGCCGCAACTGTCGAAACCCTTATCGTTATCGAAGAAAACGAGCCATTCATTGAGAATGCCGTCAGAATTCTCGGCTTAGCCTGTATAGGCAAAGACCGGCTACCAGTCTGTGGCGAACTCAACCCCGATATAATTCATGAGTCTCTCAAAGAATTCATCGAAAAGCCAATGCCAGAGCTTACCAAAGCGCCGGCAGTTGAGATCCCGGTGCGACCGCCGGTTCTCTGCCCGGGTTGCCCGCATCGCGGTGTCTTTTTCATGCTGCGCAAGCATAATTGCACAGTTACCGGCGACATCGGCTGTTACAGCCTCGGTGCTTTCGCGCCACACAACGCCATGCATACCATAGTCTGCATGGGCGCCTCTATTACGAATTCTCTGGGTATCGAAAAAGCCATGAAAGACAAAATGCATGGCAAGCTCGTCGCGGTTCTCGGCGAGTCAACCTTCATGCACTCCGGCATCACCGGTCTGCTTGACACCGTCTACAACCAGGGCCGCCATGTAACCATCATTCTCGACAACTCGATCACGGCAATGACCGGGCACCAGCAAAACCCGGCCAGCGGCCAGACACTCAAGGGCGCTCCGGCCAAGGTTCTTAATTTTGAAGCCATGTGCCATGCCTGCGGCGTAACGAACGTTTACACTGTTGATCCGTTCGACCTCAAGGCGGTAGAATCAACGCTGAAGCAGGCTCTCGGAGAAAGTGAACCGTCGGTAATCATCGCGCGCCGCCCATGCTTTCTGCTCAAGAACTACAAGCCCGAAGTGCACCTCGTGTCAATCAATCGGGAAAAGTGCGTAAAATGTGGCATCTGCTGGAAACTCGGCTGCCCGGCAATCGAAGTCAACCAGCAGGACGGCAAAACCCAGATCAACCGGACTCTCTGCGTTCATTGCGGCCTCTGTGCCGCGGTATGTAAACCCGGCGCCATCACTCAGGCGAAAGAGGAGGCATAAGTCATGGCTAAAAACATTCTACTGTGCGGCGTAGGTGGTCAGGGTACTCTGCTTGCCAGCAACCTGCTGGCTGAGTGCGCCATGGAAGCCGGCTTTGACGTCAAAAAATCAGAAATTCACGGCATGGCACAGCGCGGCGGCAGCGTCGTCAGCCATGTTCGTTTTGGTGAGCGAATCTGCTCGCCAATTATTCGAAAAGGTGAATGTGACATTCTGCTCGCCTTTGAAGAACTCGAAGCACTGCGCTGGACCGAGTATCTCAAACCGGGCGGGCTGGTCATCAGCAACGCGCAGAATATTCTGCCAATGTCAGTTTCAGCTGGCAATGCCAAATATCCGACCGGTATCACCGAAGCACTGGCGGCCATATCAGCTGATGTGACTTCAGTCGACGCCATTGGCAAAGCCAGAGAACTCGGCAACCAGAAGTGCCTCAACGTTGTTCTGCTTGGCGTGCTGGCCCGGCGCATCGATGAAATCAAGCCTGACATCTGGCCTGACATGATCAGAAAAATGGTGCCCGAACGTCTGCAGGAACTGAATCTGAAAGCCTTTAAAACCGGCTGGAACCTGGCCTGACAATTAGATACAACCGCTCAGAACCGGCCTTCGGGCCGGTTCTGCTTTTAGCAGGAAACCGTTTTAGCACATCTGAGTGAAAAAGCTTAGTTTGGCTGGCGCTGCTTGATGTTGGCAATTGCGAGTTCGAGCTTTTTTTTGCCCTCGTCAGGAAGCGGGGCATTTCTGAGATTTGCAAAAAGCTGTTCAGCGTCTCTGCTTTTCTTCTGCATCCAGAATACTTCTGAAAGCAGCAGCGCGAATACTGGCTTCTGCTGATCGCCAACCCGATAAACCATCTCACCACAGACAATCTCGGCGCGATTAAACTGCCGTTCATGGCACAGTCTCTGAACATCGCCAATAATGCGGCGCTCGTGTTCATTGATATTAAGCTGCAGCGCGAAAGGATCAGCGGTCAACAGAGTATTGCCAGCACGTGACGGCATACCTTGCGGCATTCCTGGTTGTGGCTGCATACCTGGCGACATTACGGGCTGCGGGTGAGGCTGGCCTGGCAGCGGCAGAATCGGCTCATGATAAGCTTGTTCGCCCATATGCCCCGGTGGCTGCGGCGGCAAAGCCCGGTTTCTGCGGGCACCAATAACGTAGCCGGCTACCAGAGTGCACAAAACAAATGCGCCAATAACAGCACCAGCTATCAGCTTTTTATGATTATCCGAAAGCGCGGCAGCCGATGAACTGCCCGGAACCGGCTTTCTGGCGGCCGGCAGAGTCACGCCAGGCGAACCATTTTTGAGAACCTTATAAATCTTGATCTCGCGCGTCGCGTTTTTGAGTTCCTGGGCACCAAGATCTACTGAGCCAAACTCGTTGCGATTCATCGCCAGATACGTTGTCTCAGAGATAAAAACATCATTGGTGTCGGCAAAAGTCTGAATGCGCGCGGCAATATTGACCGGGTCACCAAAGAGGTCGCCGCTTTCGTCCATACCGACTTCGCCTGTGTTAATGCCTATCCTGAAGCGAACGATGCTGTCGGGGCTCATCATCTGGGCGTTGCGGCTTTCGAGCTTTCTCTGAATCTCGATACCGGTCTGCACAGCACTCGTCGGCGAATCAAAACGCACCATAAAGCCGTCACCCATGGTCTTGACCATGACGCCGCCGCGCCGTTCCACAATATCAGAGACAAACTTGAACATCTGATCGTGAAAAAGCTTCATTTCATCAATGGTTTGCGTCGCAGAACGCTTGGTGTAGCCCTGCATATCGATAAAAACGATAGTCATCAGGCGATTTTCCATGACAACTCCTTAAAGGCGTATCACGTCTTCAAACGCTCGAACAGATCGCGAAGATTCTTTAAACCCGGCGAATTTTCAGGCACTTCGCTGAATGAGCGCTGCAATAACTGCACAGCCTCTGATTTTTTGCCGCTCTTGACCATGATCAGGGCAAGATTGTAATAAATGCCCGCATCGCGACCATCAAGTTCAAGCGCCTTTTCATAACAGCGCGCGGCTTTTTCAAAATCACCGTTCTTCTGGCAAGCAAAAGCCATGTTGGTAAGAATCTTGGCGTTGGGTTCCTGGTATTTGAAACCCTCTTCGAACTGTCTGATCGCGTCTTCCCAGCGGTTTGCCTTAAGATAAAGACTGGCAAGATTAAACCTGATCACCGAGAGATCCGGCTTGAGCTGCAGCGCCTTTCTGAAAAAATCAATCGCTTCCTGAATCTTGCCACTGCGGTAATAAGCAATGCCGAGATTGCTGTGCGCCTGCACGTGAAAAGGATCAAGCTCTATCGCCTTGTGAAAATGCGCTATCGCATCTTCACTTCGGTTCAGCTGAAAATTGAGGTTTCCCGCAAAAAAAACTGCCATCAGATCATGCGGAAACTTGATCAAAAACGCATTTATGCCGACGAGAGCCTGTTCCAGTCGCCCTTCCTGAAAATCGGTAAGAAAGACTTTGCGCAACGACTCTTTGTCTTCGGGCAAAGGCTTTGCCGCAGCCGGTTGCGGGGAAGGTGCCGCGCCAGCCGGAGCCGTATCAGGTCTGGCAGCCGCGGCCGCCGCTTTTTTCTGCAGGGCGGCGAGTGCGTCGGCTTCGGGGTTCTTAACATTTTCAAGGCTGCTCTTCAAGGGCGACAGCAAGGGCGAGCTCTCGATTTCGCGCAGAGCCAGGCCGATCTGGCCAAGCGCGTAGGCCGCCGAAATCCGCGTAGCAACCTCACTGCTGGTCAGCATTTTCTCAAGTTCCTGGAGAACTTCGATATCCCCAAGCCTGAAAAGCGCCTTAGCGGCGTTCGACCGCGTTCGATTGTCGCTGTCACGCAACATTGGCCGTAATACATTGATACCGGATTCGCCCAGCACATCTTCAAGGCTTTCGACTGAGTTGGCACGCACACGCGAATCGCGGTCGCGCAGAGCATTCTGCAGCGTGGGAATACCAGAACGGTCGCCGATGCGCCCAAGACTGGTGATGACCGCAGACCTGATCTTGAAATTGCGATCGGTTTTAAGCATCTTGACCAGCCACGGAACCGCAGAAACAATGCGCAGGCGGCCAAGAGTAATGACCGCCTGCAGTTTTACAAAAGGTACCTTATCAGAAAGCATGCGGACAAGCAGCTCGGTCTGAGCCTCTCTGGCTCGATTAGACAAAGCCAGCGCCGCATTTTTTCGAACATCGGCATCATCGTCTTTGAGCAGTTCTATGCTCATCGCGAGAGCCTGCTCGTGGTCGATCACCGACAAAACATAGCCAAGAGTGGCCCTGATCCATTTATCGGGGTCCTCAAGCATGCTGCGCATTATCGGAGTAAGATCAATGTTACCCAGGCTGGCAGCGGCGACCATCGCGTTACCACGCACGCGGTTATTCGGATGCTTCAAAAACGGCTGAATAAGCACCAGCGCCTTTTCGGCCGGCAGACCAAGTCGCGCCAGGCTTTCTACGGCATTGGCCTTGACACGGTCATCAGTATCGCGCAAGGCCTTCGACAGCGTCGGAACCGACGTCAAATCGCCAATAGCACCCAAAGCCGTTATGATTGCTGATCTTTTGCGCTCGTTGCGCTCTTTCAGATAAAAAGCAACCAGCGGGTTAGTCGCGCGATGCGCGCCAAGTCGAGCCAGCGCATCAACAACATTGAGAAAAATCCATTCGTTGTTCTCACCCAGGCAACCAAGCAGATGGGAAACCGCCGAACTGTCTTTAAGCTTGCCGAGCGAACTGATACTGCAGAAGCGAACATTCGGGTCAAGATCGCTTAACCCCTCGATGAGGGCATCAACAGCCTTGCGGTCGTGAAATGCACCGAGTGCGAGGGCAATATTCGGGCGCACCTCGCGGTCAGCCTCTTTAAATGCGGCAAGCAGCGGCTGCAACGCCTCTGAGTCGCCGATTTCGGCAAGAGCCAGCGGCATCTGTTCGTCCTGACGCTCGTGTAGCAGCGCCTCAATCAGAGGCTTAACCGCTTCAGGATCGCCGATTTTGCCAAGGGAACGCGCACCCTCGCCACGCAGGCGTGAATCCTGGTGAGAAAGGAAGCCGATAAGCTTACGAGTACAAGGCTTCAAAAGCCAGAAGCCATTATGACGCAAACTGTTGTTTCCCAACGTTAGTCCTCAATCTTCCAGATTTTGCTTAAAAAAAGACCCGGACTAACCGGGTCTTTTTCTAGCTGGAAATATTTTATCAACCCATCCGCAGGTTTTTCACTCCAACCTTTTCGAAAGCAACTTTCATTCTGTTGATTCCGTCGTCGGTTGTACCTGTTTCGATAACTTCACCAGTGTCATCCCATATCTTGTGATATACGATATCACCCTTGGCGAAACTATCAGTCATAGAATACTCGCGAGCCTCACCACCAGCCACTTTACCCTTTTTCTTGGTTACGGGTTCTTCGCTGACTGCACCAGCTTTTTTGATCGTCTTTGCACGTGCCATAATCTATCCTCCCTTCAAGGAAGTTTGAACAAAAGATACCATATACTTCTCTATATGTCAAAATAAATATGTAGCAAAATGTATGGCTCAGTTTTTGATAGAATACTTTTATGGGAAAATCGAAAATCTCTTTCGATAAACATGTCTAATCAGGCCCGTGATTCTATCAGTTGAGCCGGCTTGCTGGAAAATATTTACGCTGCCTGCTGCGCAATTTGCTGTCAGCTGATTGACACTCTCTGTACAGAACCGTATAATTAGAATGCTTAGTCAGCGCTGGAGGAATAGTGTGGATAATAAAAGTATAAGAACCTCGACAGCTTTAATCATTGCAGTTCTGCTTTTCGCAGCATTTTCGCCTGCTTTCTCGGCCGCTCCCGAAGAAAAAGAATGGACCTTCATGGTCTTCATGGCAGCCGACAACAACCTTGAAGCAGCGACTGCCTACGACATCAATGAACTTGAAAAGTTTGGCTCTACCGAGCAGGTTAACTTTGTCGCGCAGATCGACCGTAATGGCAATTATTCAAACAATTCCGAGCTCAAGTGGTCTGGCGCGCGCCGCTTTTATGTGACCAAAGACAATGAACCCGACAAAATGACTTCCAAGATGATTGAAGATCTTGGTGATGTCGATATGGCAGACCCCATCGCGCTTACTGACTTTGTCGGATGGGTAAAGGAAAACTACCCGGCGCGCCGCTACGCCCTCATCCTCTGGAACCATGGCACCGGCTGGAAAGAAATCCAACCCGGAGCGGCTGGAGGCGATGTTGGCGATATCGGGCTGCCGGCAGGAATGCAGGCCGCCATTAACAGCATCTCGTACAACATCTCTTATGATGACACGTCGAAAACCTCAATGAATATACCGACCCTCGGCGAAACACTGGCCAAAGTCAAGTCTACCCTGGGCCAGCCCATCGACCTCCTTGGTTTTGACGCCTGTCTGATGCAGATGGTAGAAGTAGCCTGGACCGCAGCCCCGCACGCGCATTATCAGGTCGGCTCACCCGACCTTGAACCGGAGCGCGGCTGGCCATACGATCTGATAGCTGGTGCGCTCACCAAAAAGCCCGAAATGGAAGCTAGAGAGCTCGCAGATACTATAGTCAACGCTTACAACAAATCCTACGTTGGCGGCTCACAGGGGAACACCGCTGTGGTGTTGTCTGCTATCGATTCTTCGAAGAGCGAATCTTTCAAAACCGCACTAAACGACTTCTGCAATGCTGCACGCCGCAATATTCGCGAAATCGACAAATACGAAAACGCCAGAAATGCGGCGCTAAAATACTCTTACGGCGATTACGTTGATCTCGGGCATTTCCTTGAACTGCTCATCGCCGAGAAAGTTACCGCCGAAACCAGATCAGCCGCGGCAAAGCTGCTGAAAACCATCAGAGGCGACCGCCGCACCGGCGGGTATGTAAGCAAGCTCAAGTCCAATGGCGACAAATTTGCCAAAACCAGCGGACTTTCGATATTCTTTCCGACCCGCCAGGGCTTCAAAACTTATCACAGCCGCTATAAAGTGCATTCTCTCGCCCAGGATACCGAATGGTATAATTTTCTGAGCGAACTCGCCGTGCCCAACCTCGCCTATTTCAAACTTGAAGACGTAATTCTCGAAGACAACAACAAGGACGGGCGAATCGCCGCCGGCGAACAGGTAAGCGTGCTCCTCTCAGTGCGCAACCTTGGGCGCAAACCCCTTGACAGCGCCAGCATCAAGTGCGTCACCGACAGCACTTTTCTTGACAACACCGAATTCTCACTCGACCTCAATAAACTGCCGGCACCTGGCAAAGTTGAGCTGATTCAGGGTTTCAAATTCACGGTTTCTGAAGAAACTCCCGTGCACAGCGAGATCAGCCTGAACATAACCCTTTCTGGCGAAGGCCTTCCGGACTCAACCATTAAATCGACTTTTTACATCAAAGAGCCCTTTGCATCGACCGGCTACGCCCTTCTGGTCATTACCGATCACTTTTCGCCAGCCAGTCCCGTTCTGCAACAGATGCTGCAGGGAGCAGGAGTCAAGTTCGACACCTGGGATCGCGTATTTGACGGCGAACTCCGTCCCGAAGTCCTCAAGCGCTACCTTAACGGCTGGGTTCTGGTGAGCTCACAAGACTCTACTCCAGAACAGTCGCTCAGCGAAGAAGAACTGTCAGCACTCGACAGCTTTCTCAAATCAGGCGGCAGACTGGTGCTCAACGGCCAGGATATCGGCTTTGTACTGCGCGAAAGTGATTTTTTGCGAAACCGCTGCAAGGTTCGTTTTGTTCAGGATGACGTGAATGTTCACGTTGTTTCTGGCACGAACGGCTTTGCCGGCAACCAGAGCTTTCAGATTTTCGGCGGCGACGGCGCCAACAACCAGAAATGGCCCGACGAAATCGACCCGCTTGCAGGCGCAGAGCCGATTATTAAATACGAAGAAGGCGCACGTGACAAGGCCGATGACCGCGAAATGAACGGTCCTAATCACAAGCCCGGTGCACTTTCGCGCGGCATTAAATCAAGCGGTGTCGCCGGCGTTAAACTGATCGACGGCTACCGGCTGATGCTGTTCACCTTCGGGATCGAAGCCATCAACAGCAATAGTCAGCGTGTAGCCTTTATGAAAGAAATCGCCAGCTTCATGCAGCCCGATTCGGCCAGTGAAGTCCGCAATCTCGCCCAGGCAGCTTCGCGCCGAGTTCCGGCCGGGCAGGCCAGCGAGCGCGTAATTCTTGAGCGTGCCGACCTTCTCTCAAGCGTCGAAGACCGGCTCCTTAACCAGATCAGAGAAGAATTCAGCAAGAATCCGCAGAGCCGCGACCGGGTACTTGGAGAAATCCAGTCCCTTTCTACCCAGGAACGCCGCTCTCTGAGCAAGCTCGAAAAAAATGTGCAATCGCTATTGGATTTTAGCGAAGAGCATGGTACTCTAGGTCAGCGTTAAACAACAGACACTGGCGACGCGCGGCCTGACCAGAGCTACTGCTCAAACAGACACTCCGCCAGGAAACTTCTCAGGTTCCACCGACAGACTGTTTGTTACGTACATTTGCCGCCACACTTATTCTTAAACGGAAATTTCGCGATTGAACAAAGCAAAAGTCCTTATCAACTCAACATCTCCGGCCAGCATCACCCGCAACACTGACCGGGAAGAACTTCACCCGGCAGCATCGAGCCAGCGCTGGCATATCATAAGACTGTATCTCACAGCGATACTGCTGCTCAGCTCAATGTTTACCGTCTATGTGTGGCAGTCAACAAAAATGGTAGAAGTTAAACTGCGCATAAAAAGCGTTGAAAACGACATAACGAACCTTGAAAATGCCAATGCCGACCTCCGTGGCGAAATTTCTAAACTGCAGTCGCTGGCCCGGATCGAGGGTGTTGCCAAAAAAGAACTGGGCATGGTCGAACCGACCCGACTGGTATATATAACCATGCCCGCGAAATGGAACAGCAGCCCATGAACAATTTTCATCACGTTCCGGTTCTTGTCGATGCAGTGCTGGAAAACGCCCTGCCCGAAAATGCGCGAGTTTTTGCCGACTGCACCTTCGGGCTTGGCGGCCACACCAGGGCGGTTCTCGAACGTTACCCACAGTTGACCACTGTGGTTGCAATTGACCGCGACCATCTGATTCTTGATCATTCGAGCAAAATATTTGATGACCAGCGCATACAGCGCGTTCAGGCAAAAGCCTCTGAACTGCCACAGGCGCTGCAGGAACTCGGAATCGCAGCCGTTGACGGCATACTGCTTGATCTCGGCGTCTCATCATATCAGCTCGAAGCGCCAGAACGCGGGTTTTCATTTTCACGCCCAGGCCCGCTCGACATGCGCATGGACAGTAGCCAGTCGACCACCGCGCAAGATATCGTCAACAACTATTCCCGCGACGAACTGGTTAAAATTTTCCGCGATTACGGTGAAGAAAAATTCAGCGGACGCATAGCAGACGCCATTATTCGCGCCCGGCAAGCCGGACTGATAAACCGAACCGACCAGCTGGCAGAGATTATTGCCCGGGCGGTTCCGGCGGCCAGTCGCCGCGAAAGCCATATTCATCCCGCCACCAGAGTCTTTCAGGCGATAAGAATAGCTGTCAACAAAGAACTTGACGAGCTCGAAGAATTTCTCGCGATTGCCCTTGCCTGCCTTAATCCTGGCGGGCACCTGAGTATCATATCATTTCACTCGCTTGAAGACCGGCTGGTAAAGAATTTTATGCAGAGTCTGGCCCGCGGCTGCGATTGCCCGCCGCGCTTTCCAGTTTGCGTTTGCGGCAAAAAGCCACAGGTAGAAATACTTACCCGCAAGGCCGTCTTTGCAGAAGAAAGCGAGACGCAGGTTAACCCGCGGGCCAGATCAGCAAGACTGCGCAGTTGCCGCAAGTGCGACCTCAGCATGGAGCAAAAGCCATGATGCAAAGACGGTCGATGCACCCAAGAATTATCCGGATAATCACTCTGCTTGGCATCTTCTCGGCGCTGCTGCTGCTTTTTGTGTTCAGACTGGTGCATCTGCAGATTATTCAGCACGATGAATGGGCGCTGCGTTCGACAAAAAACCATGTAAGCAAGCGCGTTCTCGACATGAAACGCGGCAACATCTATGACCGCAACGGCCAGGAACTCGCCATATCAGTAGACACCTGGTCAGTCTTCATCTTTACCCGCGAAATCAAGTCTCTGCCAGAAGCCGCCAATCTGCTTTCCACCGTGTTGCCAATGAGCCGCGAAGAAATAATCAGCAAGGTCGGCGATCGTTCAGGCTACATAATGATTTATAAAGATCTTGAACCGAATCTGGCCATGAAGATACAGCGCCTGAGCATTCCTGGCGTTAATCTCGAAAGCCATTACCGGCGCTATTACCCGCAAAAACAGCTTGCTGCCAATCTTATCGGATTTATCGGCGGCGAAAAAAAAGGGCTCGAAGGCCTTGAGATGCTTTTTGACAAGACATTGCGCGGCTATCCCGGACTCGCAGTCCAGGAAGACATAAGTCTCAGCGAAAGTGGCCCGGCCAAAATGCGCGTGGTAACACCACCTATGGGCGGCAGTAACATTCACATTTCAATAGACAATTACATTCAACACACGCTCGAATCAGAGCTTGCGGTTCTGATGAAGAATTATGACCCGATCGACGCGACAGCTATCGTCATGGACCCGCACACTGGTGAAATCCTTGGGCTCGCCTGCCTGCCCAGCTACGACATCAATAATTTTGGCGAAGCAAAGCCCGACCATCGCCGTAACCGTTCAGCCACCGATATTTTTGAGCCCGGCTCGTGCATGAAAATATTTGCCGTCGCCAGCGCACTCGAAAACAAAAAAGCCGACCGCGGCACCCGCTTTTACTGCCGCGGATTTGGCGAAATTAATGGGCGAAGAGTTCGCTGCCATGGCGCGCACGGACTGGTAGACATGGACAAGGCAATTGCCGAGTCGTGTAATGCTGCCATGGTGCAAATATCACAGATGATCGAACCAGCAATGCTCTATCGCACCTACAAAAACTTTGGCTTTGGCGACCCGACTGGAGTCGAAGTCATAGCCGAAAGTAACGGCATATTCAAACCGCCTTCCCGCTGGTCAGGCTTCTCAGCAACTTCGCTCAGCATCGGCCAGGAACTCGCGGTCACCGGCCTGCAGCTGGTTCAGGCATATTCAGCGATTGCCAATGGTGGCACTCTTATCAAGCCGAGGTTGCTGCGCAGAATCAGCTCACCTGACACCGAACTCAGCCAGGAATTCAGCAGAGAAGATATTCGCAGGGTTCTTCCAGAAGAGAACGCCAGATGGCTGCGCCGCATGCTGATGGGCGTTGTCGAAGGTGGAACCGGCAGCATGGCTATGCTTGAGAACTACACTGTCGGTGGCAAAACCAGCACTGCCCAGAAGGCCAACCCGAAAGGCGGCTATTTTAACGACAAGGTAGTGGTTTCATTTATCGGAATGGCGCCGGCCCTCGACCCGAAAATTGTGCTGTTCGTAGCCTGTAACGAGCCAAAGGGTGACGAACGCACACTCTACGGCGGCAAAATTACTGCACCATCATTTGCACGCATTGCCGACCGTGTTCTCAAGCACCTGAAAGTATCTCCAGATCGCTCGCTCACCGCCGCAGCCCGTGAACAGCAGCTGCTGAAAATACAAAAGAGCATCGTAAAAAGAGAAGTAATAAAGCTGCCCGACATGCTGACTAATTCAGCAGACGCAAAGGCACCGGCAACCTCGACAGCAGCAATAAACGCCCCGCCTGCCAGCACTGTTGCTCTGGCAACCGACACTTCAACTGTTCCAGACCTGCGCGGAAAGTCTTTACGGCAGGCAATGCTGCTGGTAAACAGGCTTGAATTGAAAGCCGTATTCGAAGGCAACGGAGTTGTAACCGGTCAGACTCCCCAGCCAGGCCGCCCTGTTCCCGATACTAAAATTCTCAAAATAACTCTTTCTCCCGAACCGGTGAATTGAAAAAAACTGTTTTAACCAGTGTAAAAAACTGATAGAATCCTGAATCTGATAATTGAAAGTGCAAACTGGAGTCTTTAATGAAAACACTGCGCAGCATTCTGCCTTCTAACATAGCTTCTACAACCGGAGTGCTCGACATAGAAATCACCGGGATTGCTTTTGATTCAAGACGTGTCAATAAAGGTGACCTCTTTGTTGCCCTGCCGGGGCAGCACATCGATGGCAGCGCTTTTATTTTCGACGCGCTCGAACGCGGTGCAGCAGCCGTCATTACCGAGTCTTCGCGCAAAAACATCGAAGTGCCGGTAGTCAAGGTCAAAGACGCCAGGCAAGCGCTTTCAGAAGTCTCAGCCAAATTTTACGACCAGCCCTCCGAAAAACTAAAGCTGATCGGGATTACCGGCACCAAGGGCAAGACCACGATCACCTACCTGGCACAGGCGATCCTCAAAAAGGCCTTCGGCCACTCTTTCAGAATGGGCACAGTTGAATATGACATGGAATTTGCAAAGATTCCGGCATCCAACACAACGCCAGAATCGCAGGTATTGCAGCATCTCATCGACCAGGCCCTGAAAAATGGCATCAAGCATGGAATAATCGAAGTCAGTTCACATGCGCTGAAAAGCTGGCGGGTAGAGCACCTGCAGTTTGCAGTTGCGGGTTTTACCAACCTTTCGCTCGAACACACTGAGTTTCACCCCGACATGAACGACTATTTCAACGCCAAGAAGCGCCTGTTCACCGAAATTGCATCGCCCGAAAAAGCCTGTATTATAAGCATCGACGATGACTACGGCAAAAGGCTGGTCGCTGAATGCAAGGCAGCTAACCTGAAGGTTTATACCGTTTCGCTTTTTGATCAGGGCGCAGATTACCACAGTGAAGGACTGAAGATGTCCGGCGCCGGCAGCGACTTTTTGTTTTGTCATGGCCCGGAAAAGCATTCCTGCCACATCAACCTGCCCGGCGAATTCAATGTATTCAATGCAATAATGGCCGGGGCGATGAGCCACGCTGTCGGTGCCGATTTCGCAGCGATCAGCGCCGGGCTTGGCGCGGTAAAGAATGTTCCCGGGCGGCTTGAGGCTATTCATAACGATCAGGGCATCAACGTGGTCGTTGACTACGCCCACAGTCCGGCAGCACTCGAGAATGTTCTCAAAGCCATGCGACCGGTAACCAAAAACCGTCTGATTACTGTGTTCGGCTGTGGCGGCAACCGCTCGCACGAAAAGCGGCCGGTAATGGGCAAAGTAGCCCTGCAATATTCTGACGTGGTTGTGGTCACCAGCGATAATCCGCGCAAAGAGCAGCCAGAAGCGATCATCGAACAGATCATGACTGGCATTCAAGAGGTTCCGGCTGACGCGAACAAAAAGGTCATGCAGGAAGTAGACCGAAAATCAGCTATTTTCAAAGCACTGTCGGCAGCTCAGAGCGGTGACACCGTTATTATTGCCGGAAAAGGACATGAGACCGGCCAGTATTTTGCCGATCGCACCGTTCCATTCGACGACCGGGAAGTTGCCCGCAGCTTTTTCCGCAAACCCGATGATGACAAATAGCTGGACAGCCGCTCAAATAGCCGAAGCCTGCCAGGGTCACCTGCTTAAGGAAGCAAACACCACAGTTACCGGCTTCAGCATCGATACCCGCAGCATAAAACCCGGCGACCTTTTTGTCGCGCTCAAAGGCGAGAACCAGGATGGACACCGCTTCGTCAGGAAAGCTGCTGAAGCGGGAGCTTCTGCACTGCTGATTTCTGATGAGTCTGCAGTCAACGGACTCGAAGGCGCGCTGTCGATAATCAAGGTTGCCGATACTCTGCACGGCCTGCAAAGCCTGGCACGGCAGCGGCGGCAGCAGTTGAAATCGCAGGTAATCGGCGTTACCGGCAGTAATGGCAAAACCACTACCCGCTCAATGCTGCAGCATCTGCTCAATATGACTGGCAAATGCAGCGCCACCAGCGGCAACCTCAACAACCATATCGGACTGCCCTTAACCATTCTTGGTCTCGACACGACCGCTGATTACGCAGTTCTTGAGATGGGTATGAACCACCAGGGCGAAATCAGAGATCTCTGCAGCATCGCTCACCCTACCGCAGCGCTGATCTGCAATATCGGACCGGCCCATATCGGCATTCTTGGCAGCCTCAAAAACATCGCGCGCGCCAAGGCAGAGATTCTCGAAGGCCTTGTTAAGGGACAGACTGCGGTCGTTCCTGGCGACACCGAGTTTACCGACCTGTTTCGTGAGATTGCCCGCCCCGCACTTTTTACCTTTGGCGAGAATGCCGGCAACGATTATCGCATCAGCAATCTGCAGATGACGGTCAATGACCTGAGTTTTACGCTCAACGCGCCTGATGGCAGGCACAACTGCCAACTCGCTCTCGCCGGCCGCCACAATGCGTTTAACGCCACGGCCGCGCTGGCCCTTTTCCATCAGCTGGGCGGAAATCTGGCAGAAGGCTGCCGGCACCTCGCGTCATTTGCGCCAGTTGGAGCGCGTATGGAAAAGGTAGTAATCGACGGCATCAACATTCTCCTCGACTGCTACAATGCAAACCCTGGCTCGATGAGCGAAGCGTTGAAGTTTCTTGCAGTATGCCCCAGCCCGCGAGTTGCTGTTCTGGGCGACATGCGCGAACTTGGCGACATGGCGGTGGAAATGCATCGCCAGCTTGGCGCTCAGGCAGCGGCAAGTCAACCCGATCTGCTCGTCTGTGTCGGAGCGGACGCCGCACACATTGCTGCAGCGGCGCGCGAAAATGGCATGGCAGAATCGGCAGTAATAGCGCTAAGCTCAAACGATGCCGCAGCCGAATTATTAAAAGACAGACTGATAAAGGGTTCAACCGTTCTTTTCAAGGCCAGCCGTGGCATGCACTTTGAAACCATTGTGCGCAACCTCTGGCCAGGCCTCGGCCAAGACCTTCACTGACCCGTCAGATAAGGAGTTTTCGCTTGTTCAGCTCTATTTTCGAGCCTTTGTCGATACGCATTATTTTTTCAATAGTCACATCTTTTCTGCTTTCGATGATTATCGCGCCAAGGGTTATTTTTAACCTGAAATCGCGACAGATCGGGCAGACCGTCCGCGAAGAAGGCGTTAAAGAGCACCTCAAGAAGAGCGGCATACCAACTATGGGCGGCATCATTATTCTGATTCCGCTCATGATTACCACCATACTCTGGTGCAAACTCAATCCATTCGTGGTCATCGCTCTGCTGGTAACCTCCATGATGGGGCTGATCGGCTTTTTCGACGACATAACCAAGGTTGTCAAAGCCAGATCACTCGGCCTGACCGCCAGACAGAAGCTGTTTGGCCAGATTCTGGCCGGTTTTGGCGCGGCTATTGCTATTAAGTATTATCCCGGCCTGCGCTTTGAAATGGCAGTGCCCGGCAGTGGCAGCATCGAACTTGCCACGACTGCTACTCAGATCCCGGTATTTGGAGCCATAGACCTTGGCTGGCTTTACATTCCTTTCGCCATCGCGGTTATTGTTGGCGCAACCAACGCGGTAAACCTTACCGATGGCCTGGATGGTCTGGCGGCCGGCACTGTAGTCGTCGCCACCACACCTTTTCTTGTATTTGCTTATGTTTGTGGGCACATGATATTTGCCAGACATATTGGCGTCGCCTATATTGCCGGCGTCGGCGAACTGGCAGTAATGAGTGCTGCAATTGTCGGCGGCTGCCTTGGTTTCTTATGGCACAACGCGCACCCGGCCTCGGTGTTTATGGGCGATACCGGCTCTCTTGCCCTGGGAGGAGCCCTTGGCGCCATTGCCCTGTGCAGTAAAACCGAATTTTACCTGGCAATCGTCGGCGGCATATTCGTAATCGAAGCGCTGTCAGTTATTATGCAGGTCAGCTATTTTAAAATGACCAAGGGCAAACGCATTTTCAAGATGAGTCCGATCCACCACCATTTCGAGCTCTGCGGCTGGGCCGAAGAGAAGGTGGTTATCAGATTCTGGATGGCTGGCATCATGATGGCTCTCGTTGGCCTTACCCTCTTTGCCTCGCGCCTGGTCGCTACAGCCAGCTAATCTTCGCTCGCCGCTTCCCCTTGCCAGAATGCCGCAACAATTGTTTTCGGCATAAAAAAAATCCCCGGTTTGCACCGGGGAAAAGCAATTGGGATGTTATGAACAAAACATGTTATCAGCGATAGTAAACCGAGAGCTGAACATTGGTGAGACGCATATTAACCAGGCTGATATTTCTACTGGCCAGAAAATAGGCGCTGCTCGGATTGCTGCGTATAACTTCAGTCACATCTAGGGTGTAAGTGGTGCCAGGAGCGTATGTGGCAAAGAATTCGCCAAGATAACTACCGGTCACTGCAGTATTACCAGCCCACCAGTCACCCATGTCACTCTCAGCATTGACCTGCTGGGTAGTTGAGAGGTAGTTAAGACATCTACCAGCACCGATCTCAAAATATTCAGCAGTAAACTTCATTTCGGCTTTAACAAAAGCCAGGCTTATAAAATCAATCTTAACAGGGGTCTCAAGCGATACTTCAGCAAATTCTCCATTTGCATCTGCAAAAGGATATATCTCTGAGAACCAGCCGGTATTCGCAATACTGCTGCTGATGACGGCCGGATTGATCTGAATGTTCACAGCGGCGACCTGGCCGGCTTCAACTGAAGCAGAGAGAGAGTAGTCGAGATAGTCGGGATGTGAAGCCTTGAGGGTGTAGATACCAGCTGGCACCTTAGCAAAGGTGAAGGCACCGTCAGCGTCAGTAACAGCTGAGAAGCTGGTTCCATCAAGAGCAACATTTATTCCCGAAAGTCTCTGGGCATTTACAAAGCTTTCAACGCTACCATTGATGTCGCCGTCAGTAATCTGAGATTCAACCGGTTTAGCAACCAGTTCTGATGATACTTTCACAACCGGCATCATTTTGGGGTTGCCGTTAGACTTGATGATTCTGCCCATGAACCTGATTTTCAGGTTAGTCGTATAGCCATCCTTGAGCTCGATGTTACCATTAAATCTGATTCTGCCAGAGGGAACGACCAGTTTAACTGTCTTGCCATCAACAACAACTTCAGCATTCTTAATGGAAAGCTCAAACTGGTTATAAATGCCAGCGGGAAGAGCAATTTCAGCAAGCACATCAGAAAGCTGAGCTGCGGCCATCAGGTCGATTTTGCGATCTGGCATCGAAATATTAGTTACAACACCACTTTCTGACTTGACCACCATCTTGTCAAAGGTTATAAAGATATTGTCGGCGCTTTCGAGACCCTGAAATAACACCTTCAAGCTGGCGCCTGACTTTGCAAGACCATTGCGAAAAGCATAGTCAATCTTGAAGTTACTTTTGGCGAAGGTGTATTTGCGGTCAGCCGGTTTAGCGAACTGGCTGGCAACAAGGTTTGAAGATGCTGAATCCATTGTCGGCGCCGAATTCGACATGGAAACACCTACCGGATTGGAGGAGCCGCTGCCACCACCGAAACACCCGGTAAACAAAGGAAGTGCGATAATCATCATCAGTGTTAGAATTTTATACCGGCTCATGGCTTTCCTCCTGAAAAATCGAATAAATTAGAACGGCGCTATAATAAGGTAAGCAAATCTTGTACCTGATTTACAATACTGTTAAGCAAGCTGCAAAATGCCTCGAAAAGGCACTAACGACAATATATAACTTTTTGCATCTTCCATACAAGGGGAATTTTTCCCTATGCATATTTTTGCTGCTGGGGATTTTTTACCCCAACATTGTCTTCTCAGTACAGACAAGGCAAGATAGCGTAACAGCTCTACCAATTTATAACGCAAGTTTCAGTTTTGCTCTTGGCACACAAACCGGATCGCGCGCGCACGCTGTACCGGCCAGACTTTATTTCACTGCAACCGACAGCGAACACGTGTACAGCGTATCCGCAGGAAACACCGAATACCCTGCATGGGAATCTAACTACCCCGCCGACACGTGGGGTACCCCACTAAAGTCAGGCCTTGTCGCGAATCACTATCTTGCGCTCCAGACACTCCAGGTTGCAAGCAGCACAAAAACACTGCTTACACCAGAAGTCTATGTCGCTGCTCGCAACTCAGCAGGAAACATTTTTTTTGAAACGTTCACCAATTCTTCAGTAGTTTTGGGCAGTCCCATAACAACCGCCACCATTTCGACATCAGCGCCAAATTCCCCGTTCGCTGTAGTCCAGAGTATGGCCCGAATCTACATTTGCTGGATCGAATTCGATTCCGTCTCAGGCACATCAGATATAAGAATAACTTCAACCACCAATGGAACAAATTTTACTGCAGCTCAGCAACTTGTTCCTGCTGGTGCGTTTAACTTGGCCGTAGGTATCTCCGGCTGCACAGTTAAGTCTGGAAGCGACGAATACATAGCGCTCACCTATGCAAGAACATCTGCTGAGCTGAATATTCTTACCTTCAAAGCGCCGGCAGAAATATCTGACCCGGCATACCCAGCCACCTATACCAGCACGCTGGATCTTACAGCCATTAATTCAAGAGAAGTAGCTATCACGCAAAACCCTCGCAGCAACAAAATTGTTATCTCATGGCTTCGACTGGAAGGCGATTACAAGGGATACTATCGAGTTCTAGACTATAAACCCGACAACCTGTGGACAAACACTTCAGCCGACACCCTTTTCGGATCAGGCTTCTCAAAAAACTACGGGGTCTCTGTCGAAGGTTATACCAATTTTGAAAACACCTTTGTTATTCCGACCGCGTCAGAACTTAGAAGTTATTCGCTGCGTGACTCGGCTTCACTTCTTGAAAGCCAGACTCCAGCAGGCTACGCCACCCAGTTTCAGTTCAGGGAAAGCAATAAATATTTTGCAGGGCTAGTCAGTTACGACCTCATCAATAAATATTTTTACTTCTACAAACGTGAACTTAAATACCCAGACGAGGGGCGTTGGGATAAAACAAACAGAATACTGCATCTCGAAGGGCCGCCGTGGCCAAATACTCTGGTGAAAATTGAATACGACTTCGCTGAAGTGGCAACAAGCAGCTGCCTGGCATATTTGGCGAATTCCAACGGGGCGCAACGGCCCTTCCACAACCAGACCGGTGTAATTGCCAGCAGCGCCGGCAACCTTTTTACCATCAAATTTGATTCAGACATGGCTCCAGCGTCATATCCCGGCTATATGAACGATAAAATCCGCATGTTCGATAACGTTAACAATCCTGTGACCATCAACTTTGTGTCAGGAACGGCCACCGAAATTTCGCTGAGGCCGGCTGCCGATCTGACAAAGTTCAACTCAGCATATCGCATCACCATCGCCAGCGACGTCATCGACGCCCGAGGCAACCAGATCTGGGAGCCAATTACTCTGAATTTTGTTACCCAGAACACCTATTCATCTGTGCTGGCCAGCGAAGTAAAAAGCATTACTGCATGGCGTGATTCGAGCCGTACGCAGCAAATAGCGCCCGGCGCTGAAGCGAGCGACACGGCTGATATTTATCTGCGACTCGAAGCAATTGACCCGGCTTTTAACACAGTAGACGTTGCGACTGCGGTTATTTTGCTCAATGGCGCGCAAATTGCACAAGCCACCCTCACTCAGATCAACCCGACCTCAAGCTATTTTGATGGCTATTATAAACTTGGTGGGTCTCTGGCAACCGACAGCGTCTACACCTTCAAAGCCCACGCAGACTCAGCGACATCAACAAATATTATAGTTACTTACCCGACATTTTCGCCGATCAGTCCGCTCGCTGGCGCAACAAATGTTGTTGGGCTACCGACCATCAGAATCAAAGCCAGCGAGTCGGTTCTCGAAAGCTCGATCTCACCTGCAACGGTAAAATTGCTGCGAAGTGGTGTCGCGGTTGCCGCAACCCGCAATTACGACGACGGCACCCGCGAAATTTCTCTCACTCCTTCTGCTCCCCTGGATAGCGAAACCACCTACACAGTCACTCTTGAAGGACTACGCGACAAGTTTTATAACACACAGATCGGCGCATTCTCTTATCAGTTCACAGTCGCCGACATCAAGCGACCTGAATTTACCACTTTCAGTCCTGCTGCCGGCGAAAGCGGCGTTACTATTGACCGTCAGATTGTCGTTAACTTCACTGAACCACTGTTGGCCAGCACAGTTAACAAGACAAATGTGAGATTAACACGGGCTGGTGTCGCGGCAAGTTACAGCCTTATTCTCAGCGGCAGCCAGATTCGCATCGACCCAGATGACGCTCCAGATGGCGGGTTGCGCCCGCAGACCATATACGCGCTCGAAGTCACAACATCTGTCACCGACCTGGCCGGCAACAATCTGCTGTCTGCACTGAACACGAACTTCACAACCCAACCCTATAACACTCCGCCAACCGGCATCGACACCATAACGCTCTACAAAGAGCCGCTGTTGATAGATGGCTGGGGCTTATATGAAAAAATACCGGCTTCGGCGACAGTTTACATCAAAGTCACCGGTGATGATGGCGCCACCCAGACCCGCGACCTGGCAACGGCGACTTTAAGCTTCTCATGGGGTGCTGCCGCCCGCAAAATAAGTCTGATCGAAACCGCCTCAAATTCAACAGGCATCTATTCAGGGAGCTTCAATTTTGATTCTCTGCCACTATTCGGCTTTCCGACGCCGTTACCCCCAGCCAGCATTGGCAGTCTCACTTTCAGCGTCGATATTGCACCCGCCAATGCGGCGACACTTACCGTGACGTTTCCGGCATTGCTGCCGGGCACAACAGTCGTTAACGGCACAAATGGACAGGTCGCCGCAACGAACGCCACTAATGTCCGCATCGACTCGCCGATTACCCTGGCATTTTCAGATCAGCTGCTCAATGGCGGCAATAGCGTTAACTTAACGGTGTCTTCTGGCGCGGCAAATATAGCAGGCACCCGCACACTCAGCGCCGACCAGCGTAAAATCACTTTTTTACCAGACGCGCCGTTGCCGTATTCAAGCAAGATTACGGTCAATGCAACCTATGCTGCAAATGGCCTAAAATCACAGCAGGGCAACCCGCTGTATCGTGCGATAAATTTTGCTTTCGACACCCAGGCAGCTCAGACGCAGCCGGCAATTGTCACACAGCTTAACCTTTTCGACAGCGCCGATTACTCGCCAACAGCGGCTTACCAGAGCAACGACGACTTCATACGCAGTGGCAACATGTACGTAGAAGTGCGCGGAACCGACGCTTCGCCCAACACCGTAGACTTCACCATGGTCAGCATAAGCACCGGCGACAGCCTGCGCCTCGACGAAACCGCCGCCAACTCAGGCATCTATCGCGGAGTTTACAGTTACAGCAACCTCGCCGACGGTCTGGTGTTTATTGCCGCTTCAACGGTCAACCCGGCAGCCAGCCAGACCCTGAAATTGAGCATACCGTCATTAACCCCGCAAACTCCGGCTTCTGGCAGCATAAATGTATCGATTTATACTAACGTTGAAGTAAAAATCAGTGAAGCTGCTGACCCGGCAACAGTTAACAGCAGCAACGTTAAACTGCTGCAGGCAGGAGTCGAAGTTGCCGGAGCCGTTTCTTACCGAGCAGCCGAAAGGGAAATTGTTTTTACCCCGGCGGCCGAACTCGCAACCAGCTCTTTGTACGTCTATCAAATAGGTAACATCAAAGATCTGGCCGGTAACAACATCAACAGCGATCTGGTCGTCAGCTTCACCACGCAGGGCGCGACAGTTCCTTTGAATCCACCAATTACGCATCTCAAGGTATTCTCAGACAGCACATACGCAACTGAACTGTCAGCACTGGCTTCAATAACTCCAGGCATTCAGGTGTATGTCGAAATCAAAGGAACCGACCTCTCGGCCGGAACAATTGACGCCACGCAAGTGCGGCAGAGTTCGAATCTGTCGGCGGGCACAGCTCTGACAACGCTAATTGAAACCGGCGCCAATACCGGCATTTTCCACGGCACTCTGACTGTTTTTGACGAAGAAGGCGCCGAGATTACAATTACTTCAGAGACAGATACCGCTAAGTTCGTCAGCCTGAGAACTTACAGAAGACCAACGATAAATCTTTCACCAGCGTCGGGAACCGCGCCTGTAGTCTACCTTAACCAGACCTTCACGTTGAGCGCCAGCAAAAATATCGACCCGGCGACACTCAGCAGTAATACCATACGCCTGGCCGATTCATCGGGAATTGCCTCATACAGCCTGTCACTGCTAACTCCGAGTGAGATTAAAATTGTTTCAGAACTGCAGCCAGATTCACTGATTGTGCTCAGAATTACCGCCGGACTCAAAGACACTAATGGACTGCCGTTTCCCGAGACAACCGCCAACTACACCAGTATAAATCCTGTTATAACTTCATTCGGCGTATTCGCAGATGCCGCACACACAGCTCCTCTCAGCAACGGCGGCAGCGTCGAGACCGGGCAGACAGTCTACCTGCGCCTTGACCGCAGCGACGCAAAACTCGGCGTGGTCGAGTATGCAACGGCAACCCTTAACAGCAGTCTTCCGGCCAGCAGCATTCTTCTCACCGAAAGCAGTCCCGGAAGATTCATTGGCTCATTTGTCGCCCCTGCCCTGCCAGACGAGACGATTGAGCTGGTTCCAGAGAACCGAAGTGATCTCACCCGCACGCTTCTCGTTCTGCCGGCCTTCTCGCTGCTCTCTTATTCGCCGGCCAGCGGCGCAATTACCGTGCCGGCGGATGTCTGGCCGACCTGGAACTTCAGTCGGCCAGTGCGCAGCAGCGATGTTACCACTGCCAATTTTGCGTTAAAACGAACATCAGGTGCCTTGCCAGTACCGGCAACCGTGCCGGGCACCCTCAGCGTCAGCCCAACCGGCAAACAGGTGCGCTTTCAGCCAGCCGGCCAGCTGCTGCTGCTTACCGAATTTGAGATGTCGGTTGCAGCCACTATTCAAGACACCTCCGGCAACACACTTGGCGAAGGCCTTGCGACCAGATTTACCACGCAACCGCCGCCGCCGCCGCCCAAAGACAACATAACCATGGCAAATTACGAAAGTGCTGATTACGCGACCAAAACCTCGACGGTCGCGTTCAACGGCAACCTGTATCTTGAGCTGGTCGCCAAAGACACATCATTTTCTACCTATGAAACTGCCAGAGTCCGCGTTGATTCTTCAGACGGCAGCCTCGACGGCCTCGAACTGACATTGGTCGAGATTTCGCAGCCTTCTGGTATTTTCCGGCTGGCTGTGCCGATCAATCTGGCGCCCGGCGTCTCGATTACCGTTACATCGCAAGGCGACGCAACACTTAACATTACGGTGGTGGCCCGTGTCAGAACGACACTGCAATCTATTGTTCCGGCTTCGGGCAGCAGCGATCTGGCGCTCGACAATCCGATCAGACTGAACTTCAGCCACAGTGTCGACCGCAACACGGTCGCCGCCGGCATCAACCTGCTGGCTTCAGACGCCAGACCCATTGACCTGCTGTTCAGCTATGCCGACGCAGACCGCAGCGTTCTGATTACTCCCGCGACGAGCTATGCCAGCTCTACCCGCCATCAGCTTAACATTTCGACCGACCTGCGCGACAGCAATGGCCTGTTTCTGCTGCCAGAAAGCGCATGGCTGACGATGCGCGGCGAAAGCTCGGCCACGTTCGACCTGCTCACCGGCATTGCCCCGCGCGATGGCCAGAGCGTTGCACTTATTGGCGAAGCCACTCCGGGGCAGCTAGTTCTTCTGGCGACCTGCACCAACATGTTCGAAACCTACACCGAAACCCGAACAATGCGTATTCAGACCGCTTCAGCGACAATAATGGCGACACTGAACGAAATCGCACCTGGTAGCTTTCGCGGCGAATATCTGTTGCCAGAGGACATTGCCGGCAACATTACCGCGACCCTGCTGTTTGCAAGTCAGCCGGCAAGAACCTTTCAACTCGCACCATTGCCGACGGTGACGGCTGTTATTCCGGCGTCTGGTAGCAGCGGCATCGCAGAACTGCCAGCCATTTCTGCGACCTTCAGCCGCAAACTTGCTCACGAGTCAACTGCCGATGCACTGCGCATAATCACCGAACAAGGCAACATCATCACCGCACTCACCAGCCCGGCTGCTGACAACAACACATTCAGCTGGCGCCCGCTTTCGCCATTGCCCCTGCAATCTACCTGCACACTGCAACTGCAGGGTCTCACCGATTACCTCGGGCAAAGCGCCACGCTCTATCAGCACCAGTTCACTACCGGCGGCAGACAGGGCATCAACCTGTTCAGCGACAACGGTTTCGCGCAACTCATCGCATCAGAGCAGGTCGAGATTCCGGTGATTTTTGTCGAAGTTGCCGCCTCAGGAACACTGAATCTGAGCGGACAGGTATTCGATCTTTACGCGCGCACCGGCACCCAGGCCAGCACAACCGTTAAACTTCGCCTCGAACCATTCAGCAACGAAAGCGGGCGTTTCCGCTGCAGTCTTGAACTGGCGCCCGGCAAGGCTGTCCCGCAATACCCGCTCAAACTGCTTCCCGGCGAATGGCTTGAACTGACGTCGCCGCTACTGACAGATGACCGCAAGCTTGTCTACTACCTGCAGTCTGGCTCGGTATCACCGCTTAACATACTCGGCATCAAACTGTATTCTGAAAAGCATTTTGCCCAGCGCGTTACCGATACAGTCGCCAACCCCAGCCTGTATATCGAGGTTGAAGCCGAAGACCGCAACTGGTTCACCACTGATACCACGAAAATCAAGATATATTCAGAAGCAGACCCGACCGGCATGATTCTTGATCTGGTCGAAAACGGCACACATTCATCGCAGTTTCGCAGTTTCATCAGGCTGAGTCGCGAAAATACCGACCTGGCGATGCAGAACCTAAGGGTTCTGCCCGGGCAGAGAATTTATCTGGAGTCGGTGACTGACCCGGTGGTGAAGACTTCGGTAACCTATCTGCCCGAAAACAATATCAGAATGATGGCGGTCTATCCCAGCCCGGCCCGCGGAAACAGCGCCAATTTCAGGTTTTATCTTAATTTTCCGACCTATGTCGATCTCAAGATCTACGACACTGCCGGGCACGAGATTTTTTCGACCGGCATTCGCGGCCAGGAAGGCGAGAATGTCTATGAATGGCGGATTCCCCGCAAAACTGCCAACGGCACCTATTTTTACGCGGTAAAAATAGATAACGAAAGCGGGTTTCCCGACGCAAAGCGGCGAGTGCGCGGCAAATTTGCGATTTTGCGCTGATTCTGCTATCATCAGTTCCTGAAAAAATTGCTTTCAAGGAGGAGTTTTTATGAAGGGTGGATTCAACATGCAGAGCCTGATGAAACAGGCTCAGAAAATGCAGGAAAAGATGCAGAAGGCCCAGGAAGAAATGAAGGACAAGACTATCGAAGCAACCGTTGGCGGTGGTATAGTCAAAGTCGTTTTTAATGGCGCTCAGGAAATGGTAAGCATCACAATCAACAAAGACGCTGTCGACCCCGATGACGTTGAAACTCTTCAGGATCTGGTGTTGTCGGCCGTAAACGCCGGCATCAGCAAGTCAAAAGAAATGGTTCAGGAAGAAATGGGTTCAATCACTGGCGGAATGAACATTCCCGGCATGTTCTAATTACGACAGATCGCCTGAGCTGAGGCAAAGTCCGCTCACGCATAGCGCGGCATCGTTGCAGAAGCGCCAATAGCAGCGTATAAAAAAGCGAAGCAATCTTTTTCAGGTTGCTTCGCTTCAGTTTACGAGAATAATGGAGTTGGCGAGAACAATGGATTTACGCTATTTTACCTTGTTGATAAAGCAGCTGCCATATGAAGAGGACTGTCGATAGCCTTTTAGACCGCGTGAACCCTGTCTGACCCGGCCAAGTTCTGCTTTTATCTCATCTTTTAGCGTAGATATATTATTCTCAACCGCAAGATCAGATTCTACCAGCTGTTTTAGCGCATCTCGAACGTCATTGCAGCAATTTTCGAGGTGTGGAGCTATTACAGAGATCGTGCGCACTGCCTCGGTAACACTGTTGCAGCTGAACTGATGACCAGGAAAGCTCTGTTCCATGGCAGCGACCAGCTCCTGAGAAAGTAATGGCAAGTCTTCGAGAATAAGTTCGCGTTGCTCGATGAGGTTTCGAAAGGCTTCAACACCGCACCCCTGTTCGATAAACCGTTTATTGGCCTGGCTGAGTCGCTGATAAGCGGCAACCAGCGCTGAAATTCTGTTTTCAATAGTCATTTTCAAGCCTTCTTTGCTGCGGTTATAGTTTTGCCGAGCATCTTGTCGAGACTGTCAAAAAGCGACTGCGAAAAAAGAATTGTCTCTTTATGCTCGGCAGATACAGCATGGCCGCCACGATCGACGCCCTTGAAGGATTCAACGATAGACACCCCTGTCCAGCCAAGTTTCTGAATGGCAATCAGAAATTCGACCGGCCAGAAAAAGCCGCGAAAGCCTTCGGGACTGCGTGGCATATTCCGGTCACCAACCATGAGAAAGATGGGAAAATCTTTCTCTTCATAAGCACCAAAGAACCAGTTTGATTGGTCCCAGGCGAGAAAAGAATCTTTTTTGTTAATCGAGAAGCTGCGCTTGGCTCGCTCAGTAAAGTTAATCTGACCGACGATGATGTCTTTACCCTCGGTAGTTGCAAGCTTCTGTTCGATTGTGTTGATTGTATACGGCAAGCCACGCTTCTCAAAGGCGATTGTTTCGAGTTTAAAAATCGAGTTAAACTTGTCGATAACCAGCGGCTGACTCTTAAAGCCAAGCGCCATCTTGATCTGCACTTCGAGTCTGGCGTAGTCGTTCTGCAGGGTCTGACAGAGAATATCGAGGCTCTCAACTTTTTCGACATCAGGTGACAGTTTGCTCTTTTCGAGTTTGAGCTTCTGCCGCGTGTCAATAAGTTCGGCGCGCTGTTTCTTGAGTATAGCCTGCTCTTCACTGAGAGTGCGCTTTTTAAAGCTGCGCCGCGCGAGATCGACGCCGCGGATTTCTCCGGCAATCGCGCTGATACCGAGACCGGAACGCCCCTGGCGGGTGACTTCGAGCAGACGTTCGAGCTCACCCTGAACCATTTCAGCCGTCGGGTAGCGCTGCGTCGGATCTTTGGACAGAAGTTTGAGCACTATCTGTTCAAGCTTCTGCGGAATAACCGGATTAAGCTGACGCGGTGGCGAAAAGTTCCACTTTGTCTGTTCGATGAACACCTGCATGGCGCGTTTGCCCTTGAATGGCAGGTGTCCAGTCAGCTTTTCATACATGACCACGCCATAAGAAAAAAGATCCGATAGAAAGTCGACCGGCTTGTTGGTAAGCTGCTCCGGACTCGCGTAGGCAACGGTGAACATTCCCTCGGCACTCAGATTGAGATCGTCGTCTTTCTCGGTATATTTGGCAATGCCAAAGTCGATAAGGCACGGTTTGTACTCACCGCCGCGCAAGATGATGTTATGCGGCTTGATATCACGATGCACCAGCCCTTTTTTGTGAACGTAACCAAGGGCTTCAAAGCAGCCGATAAAAACATTCAGGTATTCTTCCATGCTTGGCAGGGCCTGCTTAACGCCAAGTGTCGTCATCGAATTGCCGAGCGGAAAGCTGTCGAGCGAAAGCCCCTTTACGTAATCCATTACCAGGTAATGGAAATCCGCCTCGCAGCCTTGCGCAACGAAGTTGACAATGTTGGGATGGCGCAGGTTTTTGAGAATCTCGCCTTCCTGCTTGAACTGGCCTAATATCGCTGGAATCTTTGCTACTTCCGGGTCGAGAAGTTTAATGGCCACCAGCTTATCGGTATCAAGCTGGTAGCCAATATATACAGAACCCATACCACCGCAGCCGATGAGATCGAGCAGATGATAGTTCGTTAATTCTGGAGGATTAACGATTGGCATAGATGCCTTTCAGAATCGATTTATTTGCCCTGGGAACTCAGGTAATCAATGCGCTCCTGCGCATTTTTTGCAATCTTTGAATTGGGCTTGAGCCTGATTACTTCGTTCCACTCTTTTTTGGACTCGGCCATCATGGACTTTTTAAAATAGCTGTTAGCCAGGTAATAATGCTGATTTTCGTTGTCCGGTTTGATGGCCAGAGCGCGCTTGTAGGTCTCGATGGCCTTGTCGATGTTGTTATTGCTGTAATACATGAATGCAAGCCAGTCCAACAGGTCGACGTTGTTTGGGTCACCCTCAAGCAGCTTTTCTACTTCGTTGATGCCTTCACCGGTGCCGGCAGTATATTTGGTAAGCAGCTCTTCTTCTTCTGCCTTCATGTCGCTCTGAAGATCGTTGCCAGAAAGAACCTGTTTAAAACGCTTATGCGTAAGGTTCTCTTTCTTCTGTTCAGCAGCAGGTTCGGATTTGGCAGGGCTTTCTTTGCCCTTATCCTTGCCGCTGAGAACCAAAACGATAATGCCGATTAAGACAATTATCCCAATTACAATTATTATTAGCGTCGAATCCATGCAGAGTGACCTCCAGATTTCACTAACTGTATTTATACTTCAAAACACGAAGATTTACCATAGTTTTATTAAACTCCACCCGCACATACCCGGTTAAATAATAGTGAGAACATTCTTGCGAGCGAATAATGCGAGGGAAATGCCAGCGGAAGCTGGTCAAATGCGAAGACTACTGCGGTAGAGTTGTCTTTCCCGCCAGCCCGGTTGGCAGCTTCAATCAGCTTAACTGAAGCTGTTTCGGGCAAATTCTGCGTCAAAATCTCCTTTATTTCGCGATCTTCAATCATTCCACTTACGCCATCTGAACATATCAGAAAGACGTCATTTACCTGCAGATCTGTTTCAAAAACATCAGGAACAACAAACTGCCGGCTGCCCATGACCCGACTCAGTATGTGCCTGGTTGGATGAACTCTCGCCTGTTCGGGTGTCAGCTTGCCTAGACGCACCTGTTCGGCGACCAGAGAATGATCGTTAGTTAACTGTTTGAAATCTTCGCCGCGGAGACGGTAAAGCCTTGTATCGCCGATATGCCCGACCAGAGCCCGGTCTTGCCAGGCGATCAGCATGGTCAGGGTATTGCCCATGCCGGAAGTATCGGGGTTTTCCTGCGAATGACTCCAGACTGCAGCATTGATCTGGGCAAAGATTTCTTCGAGATGCTGCACAGTCAGCTCATTATTGGCATTGGCAGCAAAACATTCGGTTGCTGTCTTCATGGCTATCGCCGAAGCGACTTCGCCAGCGTTCTGGCCGCCCATTCCGTCAGCAACTGCGAAAAGACAGGCTTTGCGCCTGATCGCGAGGGCGCTCCAGGGCGGAATAACCAGGCAGGAGTCTTCGTTGTTTCTCCTGACCATACCAAGGTGTGTATAGCTTGATAAATGCAAGTTATTTACTTCTTAACGGCTGAATACAAATTTGAACATAAGAAATAAGTATATTTTGGCGCGCATAAAAGTCAAGAAATATGCCGGAATAAAAAAAGAGCCACCCGCGAGGATGGCTCTCTCATTGTCAGAAATTATTTTTTCTTCTTGGCAACAGTTCCGTTTACCATGTCTTTGAGTTCTTTGCCGGCGATGAATTTAGCAACCTTTTTGGCAGCGATCTTGATGGGTTTCTTGGTCTGGGGGTTAACACCCTTGCGAGCTTCGCGCTTAACGGTTGCAAAAGAACCGAAGCCGATGAGCTGTACTTTGTCGCCCTTTTTGAGTCCGCCCTTAACGGCGTCTACAAAAGCTTCAAGAATTGCCTGTGCACTTGCATTAGTTACGTCTGCTTTTTTAGCGATTGCCTTCACGAGTTCTGATTTATTCACGGGTTTCCTCCTGGAAAATTTGGTCAAAGTTGATTATACATATAACTTCAACGATGCACAAGTGGGTAAACTACTAAAATTCAACTTTCCCGGTTACCGGGCTTGACCACCCCATAAAAAGTTCGCTATTGATCAGTGTTTTACCGCAAAAAAAATGTGTAAAAATTTTTTTCACACGGGTATCTCACAGTCAATGCCGTTCTCACCAGACGGTAAAAAAAACGACTTCAGGAATCGATGTGAAGTCCCATGGATTCAAGCTCAGTAACAAGTGATTCGGCCATTCTTACAGCTAGCAGGTCTCTCTGCTGAGGAGTAAGGTGATTTATGCGGTAGTAGTTCTGGATAGAGCTTGATTCTTCAAGGCGATCAAGAAATTGGTGAATATCGATAGCCTTCGCAACATCAGTATGATTCATCTGCCACCCGCTTGATTATTTATGGTTGCAGTTATAGCACAAACTGATGTCTGATCGCAAAGCGCAGCAACCCGGCACGCAGCAAGGAGTCTGGCGAGCAAAAACGCTGCATCCCGCATCAGATTGCAGCGTTTTTTTTTGCAGTTTTTTTTCAGCGGTGCAATGCCGATTCTGGCGCTGACAAAGTAGCAATGCATATTTATTGCACCCGGTGCAGAGCTACTGTTACAACCGTTACACCCGTGTCAGCGGTCAAAAATTGTCAGGTGCATTATTTTCAGCTGAATCTGGTCACAAAGGGCAAAACCAGCCTGTTCGCCGAGCCTCTTGATTGCTTCCGCCGGCATGCGATGCTCAAGCGGCGGACCGATTTCCTGAGCAAGATATGGCCATTCAAGCACCGCCAGGCGGCGACGGCCAACCCGATATGCTTCGCGAACAGCCTGCAGAGGGTCGTCGGCCTCGTGCAGCAGATGCGACATAAACACCAGATCAAAACTGCCATTATCAAAAGGCAGATTTTCAGCGGTCGCCCGGCTGAATTCGACGCCCTTGACCAGCTCAGACGCAACTTTTAGATAGTCGTCATTGCAGTCTACGCCCCTGACCCGGCAACCGCGCCGCAAAAACGCCTCGGCAAAAAGTCCGGTGCCGGTCCCAACGTCAAGAACGCTGCCGGCATCGCAACCGGCCAGGCTGTAATCGAGAACTCTGTCGACCTGCAGTCTTTCAAAGCGTTCCGGGTTGCGCAACTTGTCGATCGAACCAGTAAATCTTTTTTCGTTCATAAACCAACCTATTCATGAGCGGTGCCATCTGTTTGTGGCGGTTCTTCTTCGGCGGCCTGCAGCGCGGCAGCAACCGCAGCATCGCCTTCGGCAAAGACCTGCCCTTTCTGACCATACCAGTCAACGATCATCGACTTCGACATCTCAATAGAATGCATGTTTATGCGTTTAAAACACTGCAACAGATCCATGTGCAATGTCGAGGTCTCTATCGACTGAACCTTGTGCTGAAACACGCGGCGCATATGCGCGGTGCGCAGGCGCTTGACCAGAACTTCAAAGGTGCGCTCCGATTTCAGCACGCGCTCAGCCTGTTCAGCATTATGCGTAGCGAAAGCGTTGATGATAAGCTTGAAGTTTTCGTTCGAGCGGTCGAACATGCCGAGCAGCTCACGAAAGCCCTCTTCAGAAAAGCGAATCTCTTCACGCGCCTTGGCGCGCGAAAAAGGCACAATGATCTTATGAATCAGGTCAGCCTGGCCCTCAAGTTCATTGATAATCGACATATAGCGCATCATCACCAGAGTCTGATCTTCGGTCAGCGATTCTTCTGACAGTTGCGAAAGGTATTTGGTTATCTCATACTGCGCAGTATCTACCTTGTCTTCACGGAACGAGACCTCCTGAATGGTCTCTTCGCGGCCGTATGAGATCATTTCGGGCACCTTCTCCATCATGAACTCGACATGGCCGGCCATACGCAGAATCTCGCGCGTCACGTTTCCGAGAGCCAGTTCTGGCGATTTCAGAAGGCTTTCTGAGAGATACTTGGTCTTTACCGAGCGGGCAATTTCTTCCTGGCTATCTTCAGGTATCATCAGGTGTGTCAGGCCGATAATCTGGTCATAGAACGGGAACATAACCAGCATTTTAAGAATAGCCGAAATCATGTGCGCGTTGGCTACTTCGCGCGCCGGCGAAGAAGAAAACGGCGCCGTGCACCAGACGACGAAATCACTGAAGCTCATGTAGTTGTAAAGGAACGGCAAAAATATAACTGTGCCAATAATGTTGTAAAGAACGTTGAGCAGCGCCGTTTTTTTGGCGGCGGCCGATGCGCCGAGAGCTGCTATCCAGCCGGTGATACAGGTGCCGGTATGGGCGCCAAGAATCAACGGAATCGAAGCATGCAGCGTGATCAAGCCCTGACTGGCGAAAACCACGACCAGACCTATGGTTGCGCCGCTGCTCTGAATGAGAGCGGTAAACAGCATTGAGCCGATTATCGCGCTGATCGGATAATTGCTGAACGAAAGCAGCATCTCGCGAAATGCCGGGAAACTGCGCAACGGCGACATGGAAACGCTCATTATTTTCATGCCATAAAAAATGAAACCAAAGCCCATGATAATATCACCGGCATAGATAACCGTCTTGTTGCGCGAAAACTTGAGAATGAAGCCTGCGCCAATCATCAGCAGGGCGAAATGCGAAATTTCAAAGGCGATCAACTGAACTGTAATTGTCGTGCCGATATTGGCACCGAATATGACCGACAGGGTCTGACTGATTGTCATCAGCGAGGCATTAACGAAACCAACCAGCATAACTGTCGTGGCTGAGCTGCTCTGAGTCACAGCGGTGACCAGAATGCCGGTTAAAACGCCCATATAGCGGTTATTGGTAAAAGTGCCGAGTATCGACTTCATTTTCTTGCCGGCGATCTTCTGCAGGCCTTCAGCACCAAGATTCATGCCGAACAGAAACATGCCCAGGCCACCCAGCAGGCCAAAAATCAGATACATGACCCAGTTTTCTTCGTTAACACCAAAATCGACATAGGTATAGACCGCAGGATTATCACGCGAGATAGCCATGATTTTATAGCTTCCGGCCTCTGTTAATGCAAATGGCTCGATTATTGTCGCGCCAACTGGATTCGTTTTAAGGCTTGTTATCGGCAGCTTGAGATTTTTAGCCGCCGATGGACGCCCCACCAGAAGCAAATCAATAACACTGCCAACGACCGGATTTTCTTCGAGATCAAGCAGTTTGAGTTCGACCGGCTTGCTTTTGTTGTATGCGAGAATCGACTGTTCATTACCTGATTCGATAACAATCTTCATGGTGGCACTGGCCGGATCAACGACCTGCACAGTTGAACCAATGGCCATTACGCTCGAAACAGCAAACAATGAAACAATTATCGCGAAACAAACTGATAAAACAAGGTGGCGTGAAAACATTCCTGATTTCCTCGATGTCATTTTTCTGGTAAACCGTTATTGTATAAAAGTGCGACCGGGCTTGTCAAATGAAATTTATGCACAAATTAGTGTATGGCAAGAAAAAACTGCAATTGCCGGGCAAACTGCCCGCAAAATATGTTCTCAACACCTTTTTTCGAACACTGTCTGCACAGATCGCATAACAATGCAAAGTCAGCCATAACCTGCCATATCGCCCTGAATAAAAAAGAATAGCCCATAGAGCCTGTTTTTATCTTTTGGCACAATTCGCTGCTTTGTTAGCGCATTGTTTCATAGCAATGGTACGTGAAAAGGGGCTGTTTCATATGCCTATGAGACAGCCCCTCTGGATTAAAGCTGATTAAAAAAGAACGCCGCCGGTGTCACCGCCACAGTCAAAACCGCCACCGCTGTTGCCACTGTCCCAGCTGTCGCCGGAGTCAGTCGAATCAGGGCCCGGATCTGGAGTTGGAGCTGGATCGGTGTATGGGCCGCCGTCACTGTCCGGGGTAGTGTCAGGCATATCTACTGCCATTACTGAAAAAGAGAAGCAGAGCGTAAAAATTGTGCAGAGCAGAAAAAGCAGTCCTCGTCGCATTTATAATTCCTCCTGAAACATTAAATCAGATGTATTGCCAGATTTTACACGATACCGCGAGAGATCGAGCAATTGGCTTATGAAAGCACAGCCAGCTGCCTGAGCGCCTGTCATCAATAAATGTGGTGCGCCTTGATGTACTTTGCCTGCATATCGAGCAGCTTGTGCAGAGTCTTACCAACTTCTTCTTCTTTATCAAGCATGCTGGCAAATTCGTCGGCAACAGCGCGAGCTTCGAGCATGTCTTTTTCGCTGGCAATTTCGGCCACGATTTTGCTGATGATCATTCTCGCCTTTTCGATTTCGTTATAACATTCTTCAGGGCTGATGACCGGGGTGTGGCCAAAATTAAAATGCAGGCTTTCGGCAAGAACCGCTTCACACTGCGACCACATCCACATGTTCTGCCTGAGGGTTACTGTGTCGAGAGCCATTACCGAACTGGTCAGTGCCACCATCATTACTACTGCAAAAACCAGCAAGCTTTTTGTTCTGAACATTGCGTATCTCCGTGTATTTAATTTTTGTAATCTGACGTAATGCAATTACCATGCCATCACTCAAAAGCAGATGTCAGCAAGGGAACACTCCCCTTCTGGCAAATTTCGCCAGTTTTTTACCAGCCGACTGCTGAACTTTTATGGCGTGGCAGCAAAAAATTAACTGTGGTAGATTCATAAAAAAACATAGCGGCGTGAAAGGAAACTATCATGAACAAGGTTGCTGACATTGGCCTGATTGGACTGGCGGTTATGGGAGAAAACCTTATTCTGAACATCGAAAGCAGGGGCTTTACCGTCGCCTGCTTTAATCGCAGCGTAGAAAAAGTCGACTTATTCATGAGTGGCCGCGGGAAAGGTCGCAACTTTATCGGCTGCCACAGCCTCGAAGAACTGGTAAACAGTCTTGCTACGCCACGCAAGATCATGATGATGGTGCGTGCCGGCAAAGCGATCGACGAACTTATGAACTCTTTATTGCCCCTGCTGCAGCCGGGAGATATTCTTATTGACGGAGGCAACAGTTATTATGCCGACACGACAAGACGCTGCCAGGCAGCGTCAGCAACCGGCGTATTATTTGTTGGCGCCGGCGTTTCGGGCGGAGAAGAAGGTGCCCTCACCGGCCCGTCAATCATGCCAGGCGGCAGTGCCGCGGCCTGGCATGAGATAAAACCGATTTTTCAGGCAATTGCTGCCAAAGTTGCTGACAACAGCCCGTGCTGCGAATGGATCGGACCTGAAGGTTCCGGACATTTTGTCAAAATGGTGCACAATGGCATTGAATATGGCGACATGCAGCTGGTCAGCGAAGCCTATCATCTGATGTCACAAGGTCTTGGCATGAATACAGGCGCGATGCAGCAGGTATTCAAAACCTGGAACCAGGGCATTCTCGACTCTTATCTTATTGAAATCACCGCTGACATAATGGGCAAAATCGACCCCGATACAGGGCACCCGGTTGTCGATGTTATTCTTGACACCGCAGGCCAGAAAGGCACCGGAAAGTGGACTTCACAGGTTGGTCTCGACCTCGGAGTCGCCATTCCACAGATTGCCGAAGCCGTTTTCGCGCGCTGTATCTCGGCAGTAAAGACTGAAAGAGTCGATGCCGGAGAACAGTTAAGAGGTCCGCGTGGCGGCTTTAAAGGCGAGCATGACACATTCATCAGTCAGCTGCACGATGCCGTTTATGCCGCCAAAATCTGTTCATATGCCCAGGGTTTTCAAATGTTGCGCGTGGCTTCACGCGAGAATAACTGGGGCCTCAAGCTTGGCGACATCGCGCTGATGTGGCGCGGTGGCTGCATTATCAGAGCGCGCTTTCTTGACGACATAAAGCGAGCCTTTACCGCGCAACCCGACCTGCCAAATCTTTTGCTGGCACCGTTCTTTAATGAGGCGCTCGCCAATGCCCAGCAGGCGTGGCGGCAGGTCGTTAAAACCGCAATCGACCTGGGAATTCCGACTCCGGCCATGAGCACCGCTCTCACTTATTATGACTCATATCGCAGCGCGCGCCTGCCGGCGAACCTTTTGCAGGCAATGCGTGACTACTTTGGCGCACACACTTACGAACGCATTGACCGGCCACGCGGCGAATTTTTCCATACCAACTGGACCGGCACAGGCGGCGACACCGCGTCAACCACCTATAACGCCTGACAACAAAACCGCCCCGACCAGATATGGTCAGGGCGGCTATATTTTCGAGCGATGCGCTGCAAAAGCGCGTAGTTCTCAGGGGCGCAGTTTAATGCGGCGGGCGCCCATTGGAGCCAGGTCAAGGTCATACGCCAGCGCATATTTGGTCAGCGCCTCGAGCACGATAGAAATCGTGAAGGCCTGAGAACGCCAATGCGCGAGATCCCAGAATGAGGCCGCGAAAAACAGGCCAGACATCCAGGTCGCGCATTTGCCAGCCGGCGTCTTGAATTTGCCCCTGGTATCAGGGTTTTTCGGCTTCTGCCAGATGCACTGTTCAAGCAGATAATCGATACCAGAGCGCAAAGCTGCGTCATACTCTTTCTCCAGGCCAATTTCGGCGGCATTAATCCGGCCAATATTGATCAGAGATATAACCGCCAGGCCAGTCGACAGATGGTCGCTCTTGTCATCGCCACCCGGAAAAGCGCCGCGGCGGGTCGGGTTTTTGTTGCCCCACTCGACCTGCGCTTTGATCAGATCGCGCAGAATATACTGCATGGCAGCCTTAACATCAGGTTCTCTGGCGTTGCCATCGCGATAGGCACGACTGGCGCTGTATGGAAAAATCATGTTCTGCGGGTAATACAGACCTGCTTCGGGCCACGATCTGGTCTCGGCAGCTCGACGAATCAGACGCGCGCAATCATCGTAGCCAGGCAGATCTTTGCTGCCGGTCAGCGCCATGGCAAACAGCACGTTGGAGTTAACCACAACATCGACGTTGTTCACGGCCAGCGGTATGATTCCGACTTCTGGCCGCTCAAAAACCGGCTGACTTTCGTCTTTTAACCAGGTCAGGTAAGCGCCGGTATCTTTGCCCTTCCAGCCGTCACGCCCGTCTTCGCGGGGACGGCCAATGTCACGGTATTCGGGAATCCGGACCAATGCTGCATGATCAGGCACAATTCCTGAATCAGGAAAACGCTGGCTGAAAAAATGCTGAATGGCAACCGCTGTCGAAGTGTCGTCAGCGTCGTTTGGAATATTGAACAGCGCGTCAGCGCCAGTTGGATTGTTTTTTAGATCAAGACAGGCTTCGAGCCAGAATTTTGGCGGCGTCTGCTGACCTTTTGCCAGTCTGGCAAAGAACTTGGCCAGCTTGGGATTAATATACGCCCGACCAAGAAGTTCGAGCTGCTCAACCAGTATGTTAAATGGCCCGGTGCGCGGCGATTTGCCAACAGAACCCGGCAGAACCGCCCAGAAATTGTAGGCATCTTCACGTTTGAAGCTCTGAATATTCTGCATGGCAAGGCGCAGCATCAGGTTGACATGCTGTTTTTCAGGCGGCAACGCTGATTCGTCAAACAAAAACAGCGGGTATGCTATAAAAGCAGTCATGAACAGGTTTGAATCCTGCACCGCGGCTGGGGAGCGTCCTTTAAAACCAATTTTGTTAGGCAGAAAATGAATGTAACTTGCCCACTCACCGCTGCGATTGCGTGCCTTTATCTGCTTTGGCGCCGGCAATCCGATATTTTCGCGAAACGGAATATTAATACTCATGCGCGTATCGCAGCCATCGCCTTCGTCTGAGCTGTCGAACTCACAGCTCAGTTTACCCGGTCGTGGCCTGACCTGACGGTCTTCAAGAAAAGCCAGCGCTCCGAGAATCGTTTCTGACAAACGTTTGTCAGACATGCGCTCGGCCATGACCTTCTGCAACAAGCTTTCGTTAACGGCAAGAACGCAATCAGAGGCCGCCACAACAAGCAATATAGCCAGAACAGCCCATATACGACATTTCATTGGTTACTCCCCTCAATCCTTACTTTTGTCAGTATACCCTACCCGCCATCTCCTGCCAACTCCTGGTTTTTATCAACAAACAGGGCGCGGCGGCGCAAAATCAGATACAGCACCGCAGCAGCAGAACAGCTGAGACCACCAACCACCATGGCTGAAGAGGTGCTGGCGTAAGTAGAAAACCAGCCCATAAACAGACTGCCGATCGGCGACATGCCGCTGAAACACATCATGTATATACTCATCACTCTGCTCATCATGCGCTTTTCAGCAACAGTCTGCAGCAGAGTGTTGCTTGCCGCCCAGCCTGAAACAATACAGACTCCCATCAATGCGCACAAGAATAGTGCGACCGGCAGGCTGCGAGCGTATGCAAGAAAAATGGTAAAAAGACCGTACAAACCAAACGCTACAGGCGGTAGCAGCTCGATCCCGTCAATTTTTTTGCGTAATGCAAGCGAGAGTGCACCAAGAACTGCACCGAGACCCATCGCCGATGTCAGATAGCCAAGGGTCGCCGCATCGCCCCCAAGGTGTCTGTCGGCTACAACTGGCATAAGTACCATCTGAACCGACATACCCATGAGGCTCATTACCGATATCAGCAAAAATGCCGGCAAAATAATCGGGTGCCGGGCAGAATATCTGAATCCTTCAATTATCCGCGTTCTGAAACTTTCTGAGACTCTTGCAGAAACTGGGTCAGCCGCAAGTTCCATGCGAAAAAGAACCCACGCCATCGGTAAAAATGACAGGCTGTTCATCAGAAAACACGGAGCCTCACCAAGTTTGGCAACGACTATCCCGGCCAAACCCGGGCCGACCAGCCGCGCCAGATTGAACGAGATCGAATTTAGCGCTATGGCATTCGCCAGCATTTTCTTTTCTTCGATCATGTCTGAAATGAATGAATGCCGACCCGGCATGTCAAAAGCGTTGACCAGGCCGAGCAGGACGCTGAGAATCAACAGCCAGTTCACAGTTATCAGATCGGCATAGGTCAGCAACGTAAGAACCGTTGCTTGAGCGAATCCCAGAACCTGCGATGCAACCAGAATCTTGCGCCGTGACCCGGAGTCAAGCATGGCGCCAGCCCATGGCATTAGCAGAAACGAGCTGAACCAGCCAAAAAACGTCATGACGCCCAGCCAGCCTGCCGAATCAGTCAGTCGATAAATCAACCAGCTCATGCCAAGCCGCTGCATCCAGGTACCAAGAGAACTTATGCTGTTGGCAACAAAATAACGCCGGTAGTTATGGCTCTGCAGAGCGATAAAAGTCTGATCAAGACCGATCCGCATCTTTGTTTCCAGTCGTGCGGTCAAAAAGATTCTGACAAAACTGCAAAATTGCTCAGCCCAAGATAATTTATCTTGTCGACATTTGCAAACAAAGCATTTTAAGATATCTCTACATTTATGAAATCCGACCGGCGACAATCAGTTCTGCTCAAACTTTGGCTGGCAATGCTATTATTATTGGCAATGCTGTGCCAGGCGCACGCTGAGCAACTGTATTTTACGGTATTGCACACCAGCGACGAACACTCAAGCCTGCAACCGGTTCCATTGATCAATTACCGCCCGGGCGAACCCGACCAGGCGAGCGGCGGTTTTGCCCGCCTTGCCACGCTGATCAACAACATTCGCGAGCAAAAACGAGGGACGCCGGTGTTACTGTTTTCTTCGGGCGACTTCATCGGTGGCACACCATTTTCGTGGCTGATTCTCAAAAATCACTCGCCCGAACTCGAGATAATGCATCGCCTGAATTACAGCGCCGCGACGCTTGGCAACCATGAGTTCGATTACGGTTCACAGGGTCTCGCCGACTATTTCAACCGTCTGCAGGATCAGCATAAACTGCCGACGATAATCGCTTCGAACCTGATTGCACCAGACAATCACGCTATCAGCAGGACAAAAATTTCCGAGCATCAGCTCATGCATCTGGGAAACGGCCTCCGCGTTGGCGTTTTTGCGCTGCTTGGCAAAGGAGCATACCGCGTTTCGCCCGATGCCAAACCACTTTCGTTTGCTGACCAACACACTACTGCCCGTGAAAAGGTGGCATGGCTCAACAAATCAGGAGCCCAGGTGATTATCGCCCTCACTCATTTCGGTATAAACGAAGACCGTGAACTAGCCGCAGCAGTGCCCGGAATTCACCTCATTCTTGGCGGCCACGATCATCTGCAGTTCAAAGAACCTGAAATGGCCAGCGGCACGCTGATCATGCACAGCGGTTATTACACGCAGAATCTCGGACAGCTTGATCTGGCATGGGATACCGACAAACAGACGCTGCAGCTGTGCAATAAGCAGACTGCTGCACCGATACTGCATCACATCGACTCCAGCATCACCGAAGATCCTGAGATCTCGGCAATTGTCGATGAATATCGCCAGCAGCTGAATGAGTTCATCGCAAGCTTTACCGGCAATGTCTTTACTGATGTCTCACATATCATTGCCAGATCAGACTTTGAACTCAAGTGCGTCACTCCGTTTGCCGAGTCGACTGTCGGCAACTTCGTCACCGATGCCATGCGCATCGAAAGCGAAAAGGTAACTGGCGAAAAAGTTGATTTTGCGATTCAGGCAAACGGCACGATACGCGGCGATCTGCTGACCGGCAGCGACGCGCATGCTGCCGGCAAAATCAGTTTTTTTGACCTGATCAGCGTAAGTGCCATGGGCAGCGGTCCTGATGGCGAACCAGGTTACCCGCTGGTTTCATTATATTTAACTGGTCAGGAAGTTTATCGCCTGCTCGAAATTGCCACGCTGCTGCCCGAACTCTGGGGTGATGTCTATTTTCTGCAGTTTTCCGGGCTACGCTACACTTATGACCCTGACCGTATCTTCTGGTCCCGTAAGGCACCATTTATCAACAAACCACTGCCGACTCAGCGCAGTGTTACATCGGCAGAAATGCTCAAATACGCCGGAAACGCAGTGAAAGTCGCCACCTACGAGCCAATAGACACCAGCAGCGGCCGGCTCTATCACCTGGTAACCACGCGTTATCTTGCGACTTACCTGCCGATGATCGGTTCACGACTGCCAGCACTCAAGCTCACCATTAAAAATCGTCTGGGAAAGCAGATCAGCATCGACGAAGCGATAATCCGCGACAAAGGGCGAGAATTCAAAATATGGGAAGCCACCGCACGCTACGCAGCGTCTTTTGCAAAAGGAACCGACGGCCTGCCGGTTTTCCCCGATCGCTACCGCACAACAGAAGGCCGTATCAAGACCGGCAAAGGCACCTGGCTCTGGCTGTGGCCGCTAATTGCCACTCTGGTTGCCGGCTGTCTTTTTGTCGCGATACTGCTTTATCTGCTGCGCCGGCGAAAAAAACAGCGACAACCTGACTGATCGGCCATACCGTCAGCAAAATTCAATAAGTTATGGAGAAGAAAATGAAACTATCAGTAAAGCTATTTGTTTGCCTTATGCTGCTTGCAAGCAGCGTGTCAGCTCAGGCACCGCGCCTGCTCAAAGATGTTCCGTTGTTTCCTGACAGTGCAATTGATGCAAAGATTCAGGAAGCTGAGAAGGTGCTTTTTGACGAAACAACTGCCGAAACGCGTGGCTTGAAGAACGGTGAAATAAAGACTCTGGTGACCTCTGCCACACCTGAAGAGGTATGCCGATGGTATATAGAGCAGCTTAAAGCGGTCGAGGACACCGGCGCCGGCTTTGATCCTGAAATAGTCGGGAATGGCGCGACATCCCCGGTGCAATACAATCTTGATTATTATGAAGACCAGGCCTTTGAGAATCAATACGAACATGACACGTTGATTTATAACGGTGAGTGGGTCAAAAGCTCTTTGCAGGGCAGGCCAAAGTCGGCAAACGGCAAGATTCTCTCCAATGGTACTTTTATATGGGAATTCAAGAATGCTGACGACGGCAGATCAGAATTTTGTCTGGTCATCGATGACATCAGCTTTGACTTTTACAATAAGACCTATCGCCCGCAAACGAAGATAGCCATTTCCCTGCTGGAATTTCTGGAAGATGGCGCAGAAAGTGATGAAGAATAAATTTTGACAAAAACCAGAATCAATTTACTGATGTGTCTGCTCGTATTGCTCGCCATGGCCTTTATTGATGAAACCAGCGCTCTGAAGGCCCTGAGTTTTGATGAACCCGAAACCACACCAAAGGAGACAGCAGCTAAGATGTCACAGAACAGTGAGTTATTCAAAAATGCTGACTGGCATCAGAATAAATGGCAAAATTCTCCGGCGATCATAGAAATTTCAGAGCGTGGTTTGAACCTGCTTTTTAACCGCCCTGAAATGGTTTTCGGGTTAAAGCGTGGCATCAATTTTGCATGGCATGAAGAATACAAATATCTTGACGGGAAAGTGCTGACCAGTTACAGCTTTCAGCGGCTTGGCGAAAAACAGGCGGTGATAAGATATGAAAGCACTCTTCAGGATGCCCCCGAGCAGACGGCCAGCGGCAGTTTCATCATCGAATCCCGCCCCTGACAATCTTACAGGCAGAGCTCGAGAATCTGCCGGCTCATTTCGAGATCGACTTCGCCGTTTTCACCAAGCTTGATCATCTGATGTGACTTGAGTTGCGCAACGACCTTTTCTATACCTTCCTGGCCGATGTTGTAATCGCTGAGCCTGGTTTTCACGCCAAGCGACTCGAAGAATTCACGGGTCAGGCGAATCGATTCGGTAGCCTGATGCTCGTCGTTGCCCGACTTGATGTTCCAGACACGACGACCAAACTGCGCCAGCTTTTCCAGCTTGCTCGGCTTGCGCAATGTAAGATTGGAAGGCAGAACTATCGCCAGGGTAACCGCATGGTCAAGCCCATACAGTGCCGTCAACTCATGACCGATCATGTGAGTAGACCAATCCTGTGGCACGCCAGCACCGATCAGGCCGTTAAGAGCCATGGTAGCGCACCACATGATATTAGCTCTGACCTCATAATGTTCGGGGTCTTTGAGCGCCAGCGGTCCTTCTTCTATCAATGTCTGCAAGAGGCCTTCGGCAAAACGATCCTGTACACTGGCCTGTGCCGGCTGGGTAAGATACTGCTCGGAAATATGAACGAAGGCATCTACGATGCCGTTCGCTACCTGGCGCGGCGGCAAAGTATAAGTCTTTAACGGGTCGAGAACCGAGAATACCGGAAAAACCTTGCTGCTGTTGAATGGCAATTTGGCTTTTGTTGCAGCACGGGTTATGACCGAACCCGAATTCATTTCTGAACCTGTAGCTGGCAAGGTGAGAACGCTGGCAAATGGCAGTGCCTGCTTAACACAGGAACCGAAGGTCTGAATTATTTTCCAGGGATCATCGTCAAAAAGGGCTGCAGCTGCGATAAACTTCGTGCCATCAATGACCGAGCCGCCACCGGCTGCGATCAGAAAATCACAACCCTTGGCCTTAACCTGTTCTACGCATTGCATCAAGGTTTCGTAAGTCGGGTTTGGTTCAACCCCAGAAAATTCGTGAACCTCGCGACCTTCAAGTGCACTCATGATCTCTTCATAAGTTCCGTTATGCTTGATGCTGCCGCCGCCATAGACAACCATTATCTTTTTGCCTTCAGGTATTTCGCGCTTGAGAGCACCGATGGTTCCCTTGCCGAAAATGATCTTCGTCGGATTGTGAAAAGTAAAATTACGCATTATTCATCCTCCTCGTCGTCTTGTCTATTATTGAAAGTATGTCAGCCCCGCACAAAAGTCAAACTGGCAGGTAAACAGACTTTGTGAATTCGCCAGATTTATATTACACTTAGACTGTAACGAACTAATCCAATCCGGGAGGAAGCCAATGCGCAGAAAGAGCCAGCTGAGAAAAGTTTTCGCCTGGTCATTGCTGCTTCTGGCAGTAACCTGCATTGGCATTCTGATCAGCGAAGTGGCTTTTGCCCGCGCCGGCGGCGGCCAGGGTTATTCTGGCGGCGGTGGCTCTGGCAGAGGTTCGCGCGGCGGCGGCGGCGAAGCAGAAATTGTCTGGCTGCTGATTCGCCTGATCATTTACTACCCGCATATTGGCATTCCACTTACCATCGTAGTGATTGTCCTTGCCAAAAAAGGCTATATAAAGGGTGAAGACACATATGTCGACTACACTATCGTCAAGGCCAGCCGGGTTAAGTCTGACAGCTTCTCAAAGGTGGCGCTCACCCAGCTAAGGCAACGCGACCCGGCTTTTGATGAGAATTTTTTCATCGGCCGCGCCAAAAAAGCGTTTCGCCTGATTCAGGATGCCTGGACCGCGCGCAAGCTCGATAAAGCACAGGCTTTTCTTTCTGACGGTATATTTGAACAGTTCAACATACAACTCGCAGAAATGCGGGAAAAACGCATTATTGATCATCTCGAAGCGCTCGAAATAGTGTCAGCTGCTCCGGTAAAATTTCAGAGTGACAAGAACTTCGATGTTATACACCTGCGCATCGACGCAACAGCGATCAATTATCGCAAAGACGAAAAGACCGGCAAACTCATAAATGGCTCGCGCAGCGTTGAGCCCTTTGCCGAAGTCTGGTCATTCATGCGCAAACCCGGGGTCAAAACTCTTAAAAAGGGCGGCCTGATGGAAAGCCAGTGCCCGAACTGCGGCAATCCGATACAGATCGGGCGCCTGTCAAAATGTGAAGTCTGCAACGCTCTGCTGCGTTCTGGCGAATACGACTGGGTTCTCACCAGCATTACCCAGGCCTGCGAATGGTCGGTGCGTCCCGACAGGGCTGTTCCGGGCCTTGACGCCATTGTCGCCGCTGATCCCGGCTTTAACATGCAACACATAAAAGAGCGCGTCTCTGTAATGTTCTGGCGCAAAGCCGAAGCTGAACGCATCGGCAAAATTGAACCACTGCGCAAAATTGCACGCAATGAATTCTGCGACAGCCAGCAGCAGTGGCTGAAGCCCGACCAATCGGGGGCGCGGCGTTTTTATACCGGCTGCGCAGTCGGCGCCATTGATCTGCTCGGAGTAGAATTGCTTGAGCCTGATGACAACGCTTTTGCCGAAGTTATCTGGAGCGGCATTCCCTCTTTTCTGATGCCGGGCAAAGGCATAGAAACAGCAGGACAACCGATAAACTTTCGGCATGTATTTGTTCTCGGCCGCAAGCACGGCGCAAAAACAAAGCTTGAGTCATCTCTTGCCAGCTCGCACTGTCCTTCATGCGGCGCACCCGAGCAGACCGGCAGCGAGAACGAGTGCTCTTACTGCGGCTCAGTAATGAACGACGGCAAAAGTGAGTGGGTTCTCGATGCCGTTGTTGACCGCAGCGACCCAAAGGTCAAAGAGATACTCGATCGCCTGAGCGCTGCGTCAAAAGTGATTTCCGACGAGGCGCACGCCAAAGCTGTCGCCAAACATGGTGCCAAAGGCGGGGTAGCAGCTACGCAGCCACTTGATGATTTCGGAATTTCCGGTATCGAACTGCTGCGCTGGACAGTAGCCATGATGCTGGCTGACGGGCATATCGACAACAAGGAAATGAAAATGATCCGCGATCTCGCCGGCAAACGCGATATTCCCGAAGCACGCATTCAGCAGATCATAGACGAATTCAAGGCAGTCATCGATCCGGCAATACACGCCATGCAGACCAGCAAGATTGCCGCTGACAACGACCTGCTGCGCCATATCGCCCGTGTCGCACTCGCTGACGGCAAACTGACAAGCGAAGAGACCGACATGCTCAAGGCCGTCGGCAGCAAAATCGGTTTGACCGAGATAGATATCAACATGCTGCTAAAACGCGAGCGCAACGCCATCTTTCAAGAATCCAAAGATATCCTGCGCAATATCAAACGCTGAAAAATTTCAATCCCAGACAACACCATCGACCCGGTCAATGCCCAGGCCAGGCGCTTCTGAAAGCTTCAGCCATGGGCCATCAAGTTCGGCCCCACCAATAACCGGGTCTTCACGGCACAACGAAGGGCTGTCAAGATCACAGCGTGTTATAATGCTTCGCGCGCAGGCAAGATGAGCAGCAGCGGTCACGCTGATTTTGCTTTCCATCATGCAGCCAAGAAAACACTCGACGTTGTGCATTTCGGCCAACGCACATATACGCAGCGCACCGCGCAGACCACCAGTTTTCATCAGCTTGATGTTGATGTAATCAGCTGCTCGCATGGCAATAATTTTTTCGGCATCTACTGCCGAAAAAACCGCTTCATCAGCTAATACCGGCGTATCTATACTGTCAGTAACCTGTTTCAGCCCGGCAATATCATGAGCTTCAACCGGCTGTTCAAGGAGATCTATGTAAAATCGCTCAGCTTCGATCACGCGCATGATCTTGATCGCTTCGCGCGCTGTCCAGCCCTGATTGGCGTCAAGGCGCAGCTTTACTCCACCGCCAACCGCATCGCGAACCGCTCTTATTCTGGCAATATCAAGTTCCGGCTGCAGGCCGACCTTGAGTTTGAGTATCTTGAAACCACGCGCAACTGCGATTTTACTGTCTTCGGCCATTTCTTCAGGGCTGTTGACACTTATCGTCAGGTCAGTTTCGACCTTGTTGCGATAACCACCAAGCAGGCGATAAACCGGAATATTATAAAGCCGGCCAAACAGGTCAAAAATCGCCATTTCGACAGCCGCCTTAGCGCTGGTATTCTTTATTATCGACGCATCAAGGGTGTTGAGCGTATCTTCGAGGTTGGCAATCTCTTTGCCCTTGAGCTTGGGCAGCATGAACTCGCTAATCGCACCGCGCACACTGCCATGCGACTCGCCGGTGATCGGCCCGGTCGGGTGCGCCTCGCCAATTCCTGTCACGCCCGCATCAGTATCGACCACGACCACGATCGACGCGATATGGTCAATAGTGCGCAACGCCGTCTTAAAAGGCGTGCGCAGCGGAATCGAAAGAACTCCAGTCCTGATATTGGTGATTCTCATCTCTTCTCCCAACTCGTAATCGTAATCGTTCTCGTTCTCGTTCTCGTTCTCGTTCTCGTTTTCGTTCTCGTGCTCGTTCTCGTGCTCGTGCTCGTTCTCGTGCTCGTTCTCGTGCTCGTTCTCGTGCTCGTGCTCGTGCTCGTTCTCGTGCTCGTTCTCGTCCTGCGCGAAGTCGCAGGATCCAGAACGCCAGCAAAGGCATGGATTCTGCGACTTCGCTTCGCTACGCGCAGAATGACAAACTTCGTTCTCGTTCCATGGCTCCCCTGGCGCCCATCTTACGGCAATACAAATTCTCGCGCCGAATAAATGCCTTCCATGTATTTTCTGCCGTCTGATAAAAAGATTTCGAGCAGCGGCGTAACAAACACGCAACGGGCGGTCGAGCGCACCAGTTTGCCTTCAGCGTCAGGCACGCGAAACCCGGCAAAGTCATGAATAATGTAATAGTCGTCTTTGAAGCGCCCGAGATAAAGCATGGCGTGACCCGCCATGTAAATCGGGGTTCCGGCCGGCAGACGGTCAAAAATGGCTTTCCGCTCAGCGAGAGACATTTCTTTGGTCAATTCATGCATGACACCAACCGCCATCTTGCCTTGTTCACCTGAGTTGCGCGGCAGCATCACGCCCATGCTGCGATAGATATCCATGATAAAGGCGCTGCAGTCGCGGGTGTTGAACATGCCGCCCCAACCGTAACGCTGACCGAGAAACTTGAATGCCTGGGTGATAATGTTCTTGCGGGTCAGCGGCATATAGCCGTAGCGCACATCTTCGGAACGCGCAATCAGGCCGATCTGGAAGACAAGCTGGCCAGTCGCGCCACGTGTTGGCAGTTTTACAACGTAGTTGCCGGCCGGGTGCTGGCCATCGATATCGAGAGACACTTCTGAGCGATCAGCAAGCGGAATTCTGGCGCCCATATCGAGCTGCAATTCGGATATTTCCGGGCGTTTCGGGTTGTAGCCGGTAAACAACCCCTTACCGGTGACCACAAGGAAATTGGGGGTATCCAGGTAGTCAAACAGCTCGTTACGGCTGGTAAAAGCAACATCGGCAGCTGGCAACCAGGCCCGGTAATTATAAGCCTGGGCAAAGAGCCATTTGCCATCATGGCTTTCGTGCAGAACCGCCAGTGGTTCTGCAGGGTATAACGCGGTTTCAATAAACATGTCGCTTTCGAAATCATCCGGTTCAGAAAACACGCGGTCGGCAGTCGGAAAAGCCCGCATTTCCGTTCGTTTAACGGTTATGCCGAACTTCACCTGCGTCAAGTTCTTGATCTGATCAAGATTCATCAGACTTTCGAGCGCAACGTAGTATTCTTCAGAAACCTCCTGGCCTTGCAGATAACGCTTCTTCTGGGGGCGGGCGCTGACCTTTTCGATCGACTGCCGCAGAAGATCACCACTCATCGCTGCCGGGAAATTGCGCAGATCCTTGAGAACTTCACATTCAGCAAAACCTTTACGGTTGTAACGCTCTATTTCATGGGGAGTCATGATGACCTGATCCTGATTGGCCACATCTTTCAGCCAGAAATCGGGAAAAAGCATTTCGTCACAGACACCCGGAATATTCAGATCGAATTGCACAAATACCTCAGGCCGGTCGGCGCATTGCGAAAAAGCAGACTGGCAGCACAAAAAGATGCCGAGAAAAATGAACAAAAAAACTGCCCGAAAATGATTGCGTTCTGTCATAAGGTTTCATACTCCAGCTTCAGATCATCGAAAGAATTTTGCCAACCAGAAGACCACCACCAGTTCCGACAATATAGCCAAGCATTCCCATCAGCACTCCTATCGGCACCAGCACCTCGCTGTAAGCTGCAGCCAGAATCGGCGCCGAAGCGACACCGCCAACATTGGCCAGACTGGCAACGCCGCAGGTGAAAAGATCGAGCTTGAACAGTTTCGCGATCAAAGCCAGGAGGAGAGCATGAACAAGAAGAATGACGAATCCACAGAAAATGTAAAACGGTGCCTGGGTGAGTTCGGCAAAATTGGCGCGCGACCCAATCAGCGCAACGATAAGGTAAAGCATGAGACTCGCGAGCGGCGAGATTCCTGCCACCTTGCCGAGAGGCGTCAGTGCAGCAATTATGCCGGCCAGCGTCGTGAGAATAACGGTCCAGCTGTAGGTCGAAACGAAAGCGCTGGTCGGAAGCATGGGCGCAACATACTGCGCCAGCGCTGCCACCGCAAACGCGCTGCCGAGAAGCAGAATCAGATCAGAAAAGCTCATATTCTGTGGACGGTCGCCGTGGTCGGCCATCAGACTGGCGCCAACCTCATCGATCTGGCTGGTATCTGCTTTGGTCCAATGGTTAAAGTGCCTGGCATAGGGAACAACCGCGAGCAGGAGCATGACCCAGACCGCGTAGTTAACCGAGTCCATCATCAGCGTGTAGCCCATCTGCGAGTCGCTGACACCAAGTGCGAGCTGAATCGCTGCCATGTTGCCGGTTCCGCCCATCCAGGAGCCTGACAGTGCGGCAAAGGTTTTCCAGGTATGTGGCTCAAAGTGGCTTTTGAACAAGAAATAGGTGACAACAAAACCGGCGCCAATGGTTAGCGAGGCCGAAAAAAAACCGAGCAGCATGCGCGGACCGAGCTTGAAAATCTTCTTGAGATCGCAATGCAGCAGCATCAGAAAGATCATTACCGGCAAAACGTTGTTTTTTAGCTGGGTGTAGTAAAAGTTGATTTCGTCGGTCTGTTTCCAGAGGCCGAGCGTAGAAAAGGTCATGACCGCGAAATAAAGCACGACTATTCCCGGCACATAATCGAAAAATCTGCGGAATTTTTTGTCGAGCTGTACGATGACGGCCGCCATGAACAGCAGAACCGCAACGTAAGCAAAGCCGCTTTCAATCATTATTCTCTCCCTCTTAGCCACCGGGCATTTGATTCTTTGTCGTTCACCATGTAGTCCACCTGAGCAACCCAAGCCTGAACAGCCACATACTGACAAGCAGCAGCTTATTCATCACGAAAAACAAGATACCACATGGCAGCGATTTTGTACGCAGCTTTCTATACAATCGTGCTCAGCAAAGCGGTAATCGTAATCGATTATGGGTTCCTCAACTCTCCCTCAGGTTATATGGCCACTGCCGAATATAGCTTTGTTTATGGCGGCAGCTACCTTAGCAATCACCTTCAAGGCGATTTTCAAAAATGGATTTTAGCACAATCTCCTTCACGCAACTACTGACTTCATATTTTGTGTTACGACGATTCATAAACGTATCACAAAGCTTATTATAGACTCCGCCGCCGAACTTATCTGACTCTACTCATCCGCGGCAAAACATCTGCTGATAAGCGAAACACTAAGTCTGCCGGCTGGTTATGGGTGCTTTTGCACCAGATTTGCCACATGTTTTTTTACAATCAATAGCTGGTTTTGGTGTGTTACAATTTTTACTGTCAGACTAAAAATGAACTCTTCGCTGGTCTTCAACACCTGGATCAAAAACAAGGAAATAAAAGACGAAATGGCAAAAAAATCTTTTCCGTTGTCAAAGGTTTACAGCCTGCTGGAATCAGGGCCGGTTGTGCTGGTCACCACCGCCCGCAAGGGACGCGCCAATATCATGGCGATGTCGTGGCACATGATGGCCGACTTTGAACCGCCGCTGGTGAGCTTTATCGTCAGCGACCGCAACTACTCGTTCAGCGCTCTGAAAGCGACAAAAGAATGCGTGCTCAATATTCCCACGCTGGCAATCGCTGAACAGGCGGTGGGCTGCGGTAACACTTCTGGCACGAAGATTGACAAGTTCGCGACCTTCGGGCTAACTGCCAGTCCGGCAAAGCAGGTTCAGGCACCGCTCATCGAAGAATGTTACGCCAGTCTCGAGTGCCGCGTTGTTGATACAAAAAACGTCAACAAATACGGCATGTTTATCGCTGAAGTAGTGCAGGCCTGGGTCGATCCCAAAGTCAAGAAGCCGCAGACCATTCATCATTACGGCAAAGAGAACTTCATGGTCGCCGGCAATCATATCAAGCTCAAATCAAAAATGAAGTAGCGACAGACAAAAAAAGCCCACCGACGAGAGACTCGTCGGTGGGCTTTTTTGTTCAGTTAATTATTCAGGTATATTTCAAAAAGAACCCGCATGTTTGCCATGGCAGCCTTTGAGTAACGCTGTTTCGGGTTTGCTTCATACTCAGCCGGATTGCTCTTACCATATCCGACGGTGGATAAACGGTCAGGCGAGATGAGGCCTTCTTCTATCAGGTATTTTTCAACCGCTGCGGCTCTTCTTTCGCTCAGGCGCTGGTTGTAATCATCTGAACCAGAGGCAGAGGTATAGCCGGATATACGAACTTTAGCTTCGGGGTTTTCCTTCAGAGTGCGGATGCTTCTTCTCAGAATTACCTTAGCGGCGTCGGTCAAAGTTGACTTGTCGAAATTGAAATGTATGTCTTCAAACGCAATAACAACGATTCCCGGCTTAGCTGCTACTCTTCGCACCGTTTCCTCAACCATCGGTGACTCTTCGGGTACGACAACAACTTCAACTGGCTCAGGCTTTGGCTCAAAGCGCGGTTCTGGTGCTGGTTCAGCTACAACGATACTTTCACGTTTTTTTCTGCTGCCAAACGCATAAACGAGTTCTACAGTGCCGGAGTAATTTCGGAAATGCTTTTCCTCAAAGGCCCTGACATCTAGCCTTACAGCAATATCGTCTTTCACCCAGTATTTTGCCCCGACGCCCAGATTGATCGTGTTAGTATCGTTACTCATTACATTCGGGCTATAAAGGGTTCTTCCGATGCCGGCAGTAATGAAAGGCGACAATCTTCGCTCCGGGCTGAACTGATAGATCGCATCGACCTGATAGTATTTGACGTCAACACTACCTGTGGGGCTTCGATACTGGCCTTTTGCCAGACCAGTCAGCGATTTGTTGTCAACATCCGCATTAACTACTCCGAGAGTAATCTCAGCACCCAGATTGCTGGTAAAATTGTAGCCAAGCCGACCGCCATAACTGAAGCTGTCTTCAAGGTTCTGCTTATTTTCAAAATAGTGGTAACCGACAAATGGCCCTACTTCAAACCGGCCGGTCTGGTCATAACGACTTCGATCAAGCGAACTGGTAAGACGCATGTCTTCATATGCAAACACGTTCGATACTGTGCTCAAAAGAGCAACAACAACCATAATACACACTGTAAAGGACCCGATTTTCATTCTCACGATTATTCCCCTTATACTTTCACAACTTTTGATTGAGACAAAATGCAGTGTAATTGTTTAAACTCAAATGAGAAATCGTAAGAACTACCTATTTTACTAGTAAATTCCGGCATTTTGAACTAGTAAGTATCTCAGCGATTGAGCGTCTGTCACATCGCGAAAATGCTGTACCGCATGAAAGCACAAACTTCAGGAAAACTAAAAAGCAGGCTTTCAAATTCATGCCGCACCAGGTCCGTAATAGAGTTTGGCAGCTGGATAGAGCCACTTCAAGCTCAAATGTAAAATGAGAAGTTGTCAGCTGCGATTAAGCTATTTTCGAAATTTGTGCATCGACGATCTGGTTTACTTTTGCCAGAAATATCTGGTTAAAACCTGGCAGCGGGATAATTGGCGCCTCAAGCTTTTCTGCAAGGGTTTCAGAAACTCTCCCCTGTTGAACGACTTGCTGGCCAGCGTTCTCAACCAGCCTAAGATAGCCGGAGAGATACTCGGAAAACTCGGGCACGCCGCCAGCCAGCAGTGCGCCAGCGCCGCGATAGATTTCTCCGCAGAGTTCCAGATGCATGTTCCGGCACATTCTGCGGAAATACAGGCGCAGCACATCGAAATGGCTTTGTTCAGGATAGCCACAGTTGCTTATCGCAACCAGCTTCGTCGGTTTCGAGTAACGACGGCAATGCCTGCTCTCTCCCTTTTCATCGAGCTCCCAGTGTGGGTCACCGGTGGAGATAAGACGGTCAATAAATGTTTTAAGCATTCCTGAAACATTGTCTGCATATATTGGTGAAGCCAGCACCACGACATCTGAACTGGTGAATTTTTCGACCAACGTGCTCATGTCGTCTTTAATGACGCATTTTCCCGGAGTTTTCTGCCAGCATGCCTTGCAGGCAGTGCAAGACTGAATTTTTGCCTTCGCCAACCTGACGTGCTCCGTCTGCGCACCCTCCGCCGCAGCTCCCTGCAGAAAGTGGTCGATCAGAATCGCCGTGTTTGACTCGCCAGTCCTGTGGGTGCCGTTGAATGCGGTGATCTTCATAAAACCTCCATTTAAAAATGAATATAACATTCACTAAAGATTATCCGGGCAAAAAAAATCAGCATAATGCTGCCATGCCATTCAGGTGATAAGCAAGAAGCCCTTTAAAGGCCTCTCTGAGACATTTTTCAGTAGCATCCGCTCCAAGAATGCTGGTTGCGGCGCAGATCAGATTATCGTAAATCACTGCGAGCAGAATCCGGTCTGGCAGTTTTTTGCGACTTAACGACGACTTTGCCAGACTGGCAAAGTGCTCAAAAACGCTGTCAATAACCGTCTGCCTGACAACATTGCGAAAATCCGTCAGACGAGTGCCAGCACAACCGCGCATCAGTACCAGAATCTTGCTGCGGTGGGCAAAAAGAAACTTCAGCAGTCTTTCATTACCAAGCCTGAGCTCTTTTGAACCGGCCACCTGCCGCGAGCTCATGCCCTCGATCAGAGCAACCTTGCTTCTGATTGTCTGCAGACAAATCTCGACGAAAGACTCCGGAATGATCGCGTAAAGAAGCTCTTCCTTGTTCGCGTGGTAGCGGTAGATGTTGCCAGTAGAGATGCCGGCCGCAGCGGCAACTTCCGCCATGGTGGTATTCTCATAACCACTGGCAGCGAACAGCTTCAATGCTGTTTTCTCGATAGAATGTCTTACCGATTTTTTTAAAGTCTGCATATTAAAAATGAATTAAATGTTCATTTTTAATATAACCGGATATCACTGAAATTGCAAGCCTGAACCAGATATTTTGCAAAGCCCCTCAACCCGCATATTAGAGTACTTACCTATCTGGTCTTTTCACGTCGTTCGGTGATCTGGGGAACAAACTTGCATAACATAATGTATGGGGTTCAAACCATGAATACACACAAGAAATACGTCAATAGCCAACGACGATTAATGTAGCCTTCAGAGCCTCAGCGATGGTATTGGAATCAACAGTGCCAATTAGCTCGACCAGGCGTTTTTCATCTTTACTTTTAATTCGAATGTCCTTAGCTGCATTTTCATCAGCTGGCTGCAAACAAATCAGCAACCGGCATGGTTGTTTTGAGCAAAAACCTTATCAGCGAAGGCTTTTGCCGGCTGGCATAATTATTGCTTTAATTCCACTTCGCGCGAAAAAACGCAAAAATGATCATTTAGTCACGACCTGTAGCGTTTATTGTGTGTCACGACTGGCTGTAGTATGTCCGTGAAATGTTTTCTCGTATCATTTATCCAGCAAAAAAGAGGTGTTTCGATGAAAAAGAAAGCCCTGTTGCTCGCCCTCGCCCTGGCCGGCTCGACCAGCGCCCACGCGCAGACCACCAACCAGCCTGAACCGGCCAGAGAGGTTACAAATGATACAACTCCAACAGAAAAAAATGCGGTTGCGGCAGAGATCAACAAGCTGACCATCATTGAGTCGCTGCAGGCAATAAAAAAAGATCCCACGACAGTAAAATTTCACAGCGCCATGTGCTACGACATGGCAATGCCACCCGCTTACACAACTTTCTCATGCCCGACATGTGGCACTGAGACGCAATACCACACCCAATCTTATCAGGGCGAGGTCGCCAACCGGGTAGCCTACCTGAGCCGCTCTCTTGGCCAGATTAAAGCAAAAACTGCAGTTGATTTTTCCGATTTCTGCAGCAAATGCAGCAACGATTCAGACGACCAGCCAGAACTCAAGTTCAATGCCAGTTGCATCGATTGTGGGCAGTCTTTCAACTGGACAGCCAACACAATAAAAGAGCTCGAACAGTTACCACTTCTCTTTACGGGCTTTCCGGTGACTGAGGTCGATCAGGGGCACATTGGCGAGCAGAAAATCGCGCCTGAAAAACTTTCTGAATACCTGTCGAATCGACTGCTCTGTCAGGCCTGCCGCGAAAAACACGGGCTGAAGTAACGAGGAGAGAACTATGAAAAAGACCAGCAAACTGGCCGGTGTCGCCATGGCAACCCTGATGGCGGTAAGTAACAGCCCGGCAATCGCCGGGGAACAGGCAAGCGGCGCTTCCTGCGATGATACTGCCAGCAGCGGCGAAGCTGTCGGGGTGTCAGGCGACCGCGCACTGGGCCGCCAAAAGCTCATCGACGCCCTGAAAAGCATGAAAAATGAACCCGAGAAGATCGAGTTTCATTCGGCCATGTGCTACAAAATGGCCATGCCACCGGCTACAGTCGACTATACCTGCCCCGGATGCGGCAACAACACAACGCATCAGTATAGCAGTGCGGCTGGTGAGATGGTGCGCCAGATCGCCAGTGTGCGCCGCTCGTTGCCAAACCTCCCGGTAAAAATAGCTCTTGATGAAACCGCCCTTTGCAGCAAATGCAGCAAAAGCGAACGGGCTGCCCTGGTTTTTACCAGCGAATGTGGAATATGCAGCACCAGCTTCACCTGGAAAACCAGCAACAGCAACGACCTCGACCAGCTCGGCTGGCTTTTCCTCGATTACCCGGTCACGGTCATCAATGACGGCCCGGGGAACGGTCCGCTCCAGAACCCGGACAAGGTCAAAGCCATGGTCGAATTCGTCTCTGGCTGCACTTTCTGCCCGAAATGTATTGAAAAGCTTCAACTCAGCTACGAGAAACAGCCATGAAACGAATTTTCCCAGATGTAACCGTTCCCAAAACCGCCGTTCTCGAACTCACCAGCGCCTGCAACCATCGCTGCGTATTCTGCTCAACCCCATGGGATGCCGACTCTCCCAATACCGGCAAATTCAACTGCAGCAACGAAATGAGCGCCTCTGACTGGAAATCATGCATTGATTTTATGATCGGCAAAGGGGTTCACGGCTTCGCGTTTACTGGCGGCGAGCCTTTTTTGCGCCCCGACCTTTTTGAACTCATAGATTACGTTAAAAACCGCACAGCGCGACACCCAGATTTCGGCGCTGACGGCCGCGTCTGCGGTTACCATGAAAAGCCGCTTGAACTGACCATCATCACCAACGGCCGCCTGGTCACCAGCGAACACACGGCGCGCCTCAAAGACAAGGTTGATGCCGTGGTCGTCAGTCTGCCCGGCCTGAAATCCTATTCTGAACTCACCGGCGGCGGCAATGCTGCCGAAGCGCTGCGCACCATAACCATGCTGGCGCAGCACAAAGTGCCGGTTGTCGTCAGCATCTGCGTCACCAGCCGCAATCTGCCCGAACTGTTCGAGAATATTTCGGCCGGTTTTCTCGCCGGAGCGGATCAGCTGTTGCTCAACCGCTTTCTTCCTGGCGGCCGCGGCACCATTCATCAGGAACTCTGCCTTTCAGCTGAGCAGATAAAAATGATGCTGAAAATCGCCGACGAGGTCTGCACCACGGCCAACCGCTACGGCACCGTTGGCACCGAGCTACCGCTCTGTCTGTGCAACGAAAAATTCAACATGTTGACCGTCGGAACCCAGTGCGCCGGCGGCGTTGATTTTTTTGCCGTCGCCCCCGACGGCAGCGTCAGGCCGTGCAACCATTCACCGGTTAATCTCGGCAATTACCGTGATCTTGAACTCGCCATCGCCTCAGAATACTGGCAGACCTTCAAGACACGTGAGTATCTGCCGACAATGTGCAAAAGCTGCCAGCACATGCTCAATTGCGACGGCGGCTGCCGCGAGGCCGCCCACATCGTCGGCGGCGCCCTCAACTCACCAGATCCGGTATTCACGCAACCGGCAATCAAAAGCTTCAAGATGCCAGCCCGCGAATCAAAAAGCTGCTGCGCCCAGATGGCACAGGGCAACTGACCGAAATTTCACGGCAGAAAACCATTGATGTGACTTGCCCGTTGACTTGCCCGTTGACTTGCCCGGTTCTGTTTTGTTCAGAAATTTAAATCGCATATCCAGGCAAAAGGCCAAATTTCATTGACGAAACCATTTTCGGCGAGCGGTTTGGCGAGGCATTATCGCCTCCCACCGCCGAGAGCAAAGCCTTGCCAAGGCCTTCGATAACCTTTATGGTCTATTACCTGCGCCCAGAGCTTCAATGCGACACAACCAGGTATTAAAATGCGGGCATTCGCTACGAATATGATCAAGACCTATCTTTTGCGCTATCTGTGAACCATGCAAAGCCTTATCATAATTTTTGCAAATTTTCAGCAATCGTTTTGATGGCGCAGTTTCCCGGCCATCATTAATTTCTTCGGGCGTAACACAATCAGAGCGAATCGATTTGATCTCATTTACTTCAACGACGTCAAACCATTCGCCAAAAGCCTCCGGGTTACTGAAGAGAAGGGCTTCAAATTCGTGCAGAACCAGATGCGCAATAAAATTCTGCTGGCCGATATCCTTCTGAAACTCTTGTTCTGCCATTAGACAAAGCCTGATACTTTCTGCATCTTCTGACAACCCCGGAAAATCACCTGGCAGCCCATAAAAATCGATCAGGGTTGTAACCCAGGCTGAAGAATCTTCTTTACAGATTTGTCTGACCTGAAACCTGATCTTTCCGTATGTTGATACGCCGCCCCTGTGGCTCTTGCTGGTACGCAATTCAAAAGGGATCAGATAAATTCCCGATTGCTGGAATTAAGGCGCAAGAACCTCTCTGACAAAAAGTCGTTCTGTCTTGCCTTCGCAAAGTACATTTACGCGAGTCATCAGTCTGGCCCTCCACCAAAAAGGTTTTTAGTCCATAGCTCGCCCAGAGAATATTCTTTCAGCCAGCCCTCGAGTTTAGCTACATCAAGGCGTTTAAACGAAGTTGCATTGTCCTGGCGATCGGCCACAACTATGTTTTCAGGCGCAAATTCGTTTACCAGGTCTGGCGATTGAGTTGCAAGAATTATCTGGCGATTCTTTGATACAGACCGGGCCATACCCGCAAAAATGCCGACTGCGAAGGGGTGCAGGCCGAGTTCTGGCTCATCAATGATGATTGTCTCTGGTTGCAGTTTTTCTGGCTGCAACAATACAGTTGCGAGACAGATAAAACGCAAGGTTCCATCAGACAGCATAAAAGCCTTAAACGGAACATCTTCGCCCTTGTGGCGCCATTCAAGCTCGATCATGTTTTCATTGTTCGGATTGGGGCGCAGAGCAAAGTCATCAAAAAATGGCGCCACCAGTCTTATGGTCTTTACAATTCGCTGATAGTGATCATTATATTTTTCCCGCAGAAGATAAAGAAAAGCAGCAAGATTGCGCCCGTCCGGACGAAGATAGTCATTGACGTTCAGGCCATGCATCTGCTTTACCAGTGCGGTTTCACCGGTATCGTGAAAATGGTAGACCTGCCAGTTTCGCATAACGGTAAAATCTGAATACAAACCGCCACCCGTCTTTGCAAGCACATTAAAATGGCTTTCCGCATGCCCGGAAGCATCCTGCCATTGATTCGGCAAAGCCAGCTTTTCCTGCTCGAAAGTCAGCCGGTTATCCTGTGTCGGGTGTAATACTGCTGAATAGACATTGGCGCCGAAGAAAAGTTTAAAAGAGGTTTCCCTGGTGGTCTTTCTGCCAAAATGTAGAATGGAGTCCGGCCCACCCTGTTGCGTCACAAACAGCTGCAGTTTTTGCTCAAGCATCTGCTGAATCATGCGGAAAAAGCTGATGAAATTAGACTTGCCGGCGCCGTTGGCGCCAATGATTACATTCAGATCGCCAAGTTCAAGATCACATTCGCGAATAGACTTGAACCCGCGTATAACAATGCGCGAAATCTGTTTCGGGTTCATACTATCTCCTTCGAACAATCACTTTCAGCTATTTTATCTTAGAACCCTAAGCTTGTCAGCATTTTCGGGTTGAAAAATACCGGAATGCTTATTCAACAATATTCAACGACGACTTCAGGCTTATATCCGCAAAATGCCGCAACAGCAAAAAAGCCCGCTGTTAAGCGGGCTTTACGGTGCTCGAGAGGGGACTTGAACCCCTACACCCTTGCGGGCACAAGAACCTGAATCTTGCGTGTCTGCCAATTTCACCACCCGAGCGGGTTTGTCTTTGCATGATAGCAAAATCGAATAATATTTGCAACAAAATTTTTAGCAAATGCAGCGTTAGTGTGAGGGGACACATGGATTGACTAAAGTGGGAAGTTGCGGGACAAGGTGGGAAGTGTTGAAACGACGCGGGCCAGTGAATGATTTCCCAAAAACACCACGAGACAGATGGTTTGACTAAAACCTGTCCAAAATTGGACACATGGTTTGACTATAAATCTTGAAAATTTTCGCTCCCCTGGTCGCCGATCCGCGCCGGGGGATTTTTTATTTGAGAAGGATTTCGTCTATTTATCTATACATGGTCAGCCTATGCTTGCGATAGCAAAATCATAAGGAGGCAAAAGTATGCTGATAAATGAAATAGAAATTCTTGGCGCGAGCCTGGCCGTGTCCGTTGCTGTGGATTGCAGTGAGCTCTTAGCGAACAAATTGCATGCGCTTATTGCAGATAAAGGCGATGAATTTAACCTGGAAACCGAAATTCCGGGTTTTCATGATGTAGATTGCGAATCCAGTCTACTGCGTGGCTTTTACAGCTTCGTCGAACCGTTTGAAATTGAAGAACTGGTTGATGGCACCACGGCGAAGAATTTACACAAGCGAATTCGCAGCTGTGAATTTATCACCGATGGCACCAGGCTGTTTGCGTTCGGGCATCAAGGCGCCAGGCGACTTTTGTTCTCGGCAATGTCAGCGCTTAGCGGGACACATTTTGATTTGCACAAGTTTGAGCATAACGAAATGTTCCAGGCCGGCAATAGAATGACGAGACTGAAATCCATTGTCTTGATAAATCCCAAAGAAAAAGAAGTTCGGTTGGCACGCTTGTCTGGGAGTATCGAGAACTATACTGATTATAATGTCATTGATTCTCGGAACCACGGCATTAAATCAATTTATGGCTTGTTAGATACTCCACTTGGCCCGATGAATGTCGCTATCGGAGAAAAAGGTGTGCTTCGTTTAGGTGTCAAAAAAGGCTTAATCATTACCTTCGAGTGCTTAGCCTGGATTCTTGATCTCGTTCTTGGGAAACATCCTGGCGGGGCCCAAAGTAGCCACACCTGCTTTTAGAATTATGGAATATACGCCTGCTTTTGCAGAATAACTACAAAAGGAGTTCTATATGACTATTTCAAGCGCGTTGGCCGCGTCCATTATTTATGCACTTGGCTTTGTCTCCGGTGCGGTGATTACTGTGGGCGCATTGATGATCTGGATCGTGAGCTCCGACTTTGGGAAGATTACTTCACGCAAACCTCACACAGAAGCTTCCCGTAATCAGTAAGCTGAACAAGGTTTTTTTCAAAAACAATATTGCACCCAGGTGCAAGAATTTCGTAATCTTTTACAAGATCTAGCAATGCAACGGCATGCTCAAGCTCTTTGTATTTATTCATATCTGCAAACATGGTGTTCTGTATTTGCTGCAGAATGCCAAGCCGTGCAAGGCTTTGCACGTAGATGTGTGTTCTGTTCGGAATTTCGCATCCTGCTTCCACGCAGATTAACGAAAAACACTCCTGCACGGTAGTAAAACGCTCTTTGTTAAAGGCTTTAATTGTTAAGCATGCAAACGAGCGCGATGACGAATTGAAAACACTCTTGATTATTTTTGCTTCGTCAGAGCTCAGCTGCTTCAAAGCTTCAACAAAAGAAGGCAACACTTTATTCGAAGAATTCTTTATCATTGATGAGCTCAGCAGGTTTGCGAACATGTCTTGAAGCTCTTTCTCGTTTTCCAGTCGAACAGCATGTTCGATTATCGGCTCGGCTATTGCTAATTTGGGTGGAATCAAATTTTCAGGTGTTTCTTTCGACAACCTTTCATCTAATTTTGATTTAAAATACTTCCAAGCCTCGCTTTTTATCGCAATAACACAGTCGTATGGTTTCTTCAAAACTGTTTCATAAATACCATAAACTAATTTGCCTGCATCAGTGCCCAGTGGCGCAATCTCTTTGCCAAAATTTGAGGCAGCGGGGCCTAAAGCTTGTGTAATTGGGTTTTTACTCTCATTATCTGACATAATTCTCTCCTTGGTTTGGTGCTATTCAAAAAAGTCTTTGAATAGCTCTTTTTCGCCAACTTTTTTCCAATTATCAGGACTAAAATTCGGACACCAATCACAGCCATAATTTACAGCGCCAGCCTGTATTTGATCTGGCAATGATGCTGGATGATCCTTTTGAAAGCGGAAATGAAAATAAAGGTGTTTGCAAGGGAATGAAAAGCGATCTATTACTACTTTTTGCTTTATTGGGGGCTTGGTAACAAGATTTATAGAGAGAGATAACCCAGAACTTCTAACATCTTCACGAAATGGATCATCGATTATTTCGTGGCAGTGAGCAGTATAATCGCGGCAAGAAAGTGAATTTATAAAACAGTTTAGCACCATATTCACAGTGAAAACGCTTGCCAGCAGCCGACCTCTTGAAAAAATCTGAACACCTTTCCAATCTTTAACGAGATCAAGCAACGCAACTGCGCGACCAGCATCATCATTGCTTTTTGCAAATTGAACAAAGTAAGTAGGCTTTCCTTTTATGTCTGCAGTTACAAACCTGTTGGCACCTTCAGCTATATTCAAAGCAAGCGGAAAATTTATAGAGCTGCTTTTGGTGAAAATTACTACAAGCAGGTGTTCCGATGATTTGCTGAATGGATCAATCGCCGATACAAGTTCGTCCGAAGTCATTTGCCAAAGCCTTATAGTTTATTCAAGGAGAGATTATCGATTACTCGTCCTTTTTTAATTCTCTTTTACAAACCAGCTACTGACCCAGCCGGTGAAGCCGGAACTGGTTTTAATTTCACTATATTACCTAATTTGCACGATCCGTTAATTCAGATCAATCTAGTTCTGCACCGTCTGTTCGCTTCTTGAACTCTTCTTTTGAAACCCAGCCAGATATAGGACTCGTTAAGTTTTCTACAGAAGTTTCCACGGAGCCTGTTAGCACAACGCTTTCAAACCAATCCCCAAGATGTATAACCTTTACTTTATCTTCCTGAATTTCTTCTATACCTATTTCTTGCTGCTTGGGAAGGCGAAAGTCATTGACAAGTATGTATCGAGAAGTAACTTTGTAGACTTTCAAAAGCACATTCAGTTTTGTTTCTAAAGCTTTCAAATCGGGGTCAGATATTCCGACTTTTAATTTTGCAATTATCTCGTTGATATATTTCAAAACCCCTGCAAACTTAACCATATATGCTTGTTTGCGAATATTAGTGCCAATGTTTGAACTCCACACATCTTGAAGAGTTTTAAGAATCTCCCACTTCCTGTAATAATATGCAATAATCTGTTTGTCGCGTTTTCCCGCAGTTTTTTCAATCTCCTCGATATCTTTGATATTTTTATTGAATAGAATTTGAAATTCTGGAAATTTTGCAACGCAAGTCAGGTAGTTAGAGCTATAAACAAAGATTTCAAAATCATTTACTGGCGAAAATTTATCATCAATTAACGCCAACGTATCTGTTTCAGAATGTTTCGAGTCGTTTGCCGCTGAGCCATCTAATTTGGTGCCGCATTTAGAACAAAAAACACTTTCATCGCCGGCCTTGTAGCCGCATTTAGAGCAGAAAGCAGCAAAAGACGATGAGGCAAGAAGTAAGGCAAGAGTCACTAATAGCATCGTTTTTTTCATATCAATTTTCCTCGTTTTATAATTAAAAATCATTATTCTATAGCCTTCTCAGCGGTAGGGCGGCGATGACTCGGCCCAGGAGGCGGAAGGAATCGTCGGGGGTCAGGGAATATGTTTTGTAGCGAGGATTGTCGCTTGTCACTTCGACCTGTTTCCCTGGCATAAACTGCAGACGTTTGATGAAAAGGCCATCGTCGTATAGAAAGACCCATATACCGTCTCCGGGGCGCTTGGCTTTGGAGCGATCAACGATAACGATTTCCTCCGGTTTGATTGTGTCGGTCATCGAATCGCCATCGGCAAACACCAGGGTAAGATCTTCTGGATTTGCACCCAACTCTCGCCTGATCCAGCTGGCAGTTGCCGAAAAAACAGCCTGAACAGCCTCGCTGTCAATAAACGAACCCGATCCACATGAGACGCGCAAGTCGAGGATCGGAAGGTGGCACAAGTTTGGTGAGGGTTTAAACTCCACCTGGCGACCTTCTAGGTTGGTTATTGTGAATGCTGCCGGTTCGATCGTCGCGAGTAAGGTTTCACCCTTGCGCATCGGGCCGGTGCCGGTTGCAAGCCACTCGATGTTAACGTCGGCTGTTTTGGCAATGGCGACAATAACAGGCCTAGTAGGCTCACTAGTGCCTTTTATGTAGTTGTGGAATGTGGCTGGTAAGATGTCAGCCCTCTTGGCAAAAGCCCTTGCCGATTCTTCGCCCAACACAAACTGAAGCCTTGTCGAAAAAGTTGTATGTTCGTTTTCCAAACATCCAACTTTTTTGATGCCGCCTTCATGAAGTTGTATGTTGCCTGAAGCTCTGTTTTTGTCCTTGTTTTGGCCCATTTCCTCTTCAATTACCCCCGTAAAAACCCTAAGTGAACTTCCAACAGTTGTATGTTTGTCTCTTTCGACTTGTTTTGGCTACCAGAGCGAATTTTGCTAGAGCCTAAACATACAACCAAATTTTTTTATCAAAATATTTTGACATTTCACTTGACCGTATCAAAATATTTTGATACTATTGCAGATAGGTTAAGAAAATAAATTATTTTCACAACCATGAATAGAAACTCTAACAAAATTTTGGAATCTGTCAACAAAAAAGCAAGGGCGGTAAAATAATGCGGGAATGGTTTTCTACAGCTAAATTGGTCGGGTTGGATGGTTTGCCGTCTAGTAGACGCGGCATTCTTGAGAAGGCCAAGCGCGAAAACTGGCAGAGTCGGAAGCGTCAGGGGCGTGGCGGCGGGCTTGAATATCATGTTTCAAGTTTGCCTCAGGTGACCCAAAATTGGCTGGATGCTACCAAAATCACCAAAAGCACCAAAATCCCTTATATAGAACGCGCACGCGCCAAGATTCGTATTGCCGAGTATTGGCGGCGTTTTCTTCTGAAGAATCAATTCTGCGAAGCCTATAACAGCGGGGAATTAAAAGTTCCCGAATGGGTTGCGGAAGAGATTCCAAGCATTTCTGAGTCAGACCTCGATGATTTTACCTATCTTGCTATGGTTCTAAGCCAACCGGATTAGGGAGCTGTAAAGGTGAGCAACCGAAGATTTATTGAGCTTAAAAAGTGGCTCGTAGAAAGAGAGATAAAGCAAAAAGATATTGCTCAAAAGGCTGGCGTGAGCCAGACCGCAGTTTTTAACGTCATGAAAGGCAAAATGACGAGCGCAAACATCAAACAGGTTTTTATAGACATGGGCTGCCCGCCAGAAATTTGGGAGAAGGATGCTGCGTAAATGAATAAATGGTTCTCTACGGCTGAATTGGCTGGCTTAGATGGTCTGCCGACTACGAAATACGGCATCGTAAAAAAGGCCAGAAATGAAAACTGGCAATCTCGTGAGCGCCAGGGCCGTGGCGGTGGGCTTGAGTATCACATCTCAAGTCTTCCCCAGGAGACACAAAGAGCCTTGGCGATCAAAAACACCAACGACACCATTAAGGCGATGAGCGCTGAGCCGGCCTTTAAAGAGGGCAAGGCTGAAGCTGCAAAGCTCAAGATCAAAGAAGAGATCTCGCAAAAAGTTACCCAGGCAAAGCGCCTCGACAGTTTAAACAAGTCAGAAGGATTGACAGGCATGTCCAGAGACAGAATGAACGCAAAACTCGAAATCATCAAGTTGTGGGAAACCTTCAAAAAGACCTGCACTGAAACCACAACTGCTGCTCAGTTCCTGTTCTGTCATGCCTACAATCAAGGCCAGATTCAGGCGCCCGAGTGGGTGCGCGGCGTGATCGAGAAGACCTCGCAGCCGAGTCTGATGAAGTGGCTCAAGAAATACCGGCAGGAAGGCATCACCGCCCTGGCCGGAAACTACGGCACCCGACGTGGCAGCGGCATTTTTTACACCAACAAGGCTCTTTACGATCTGGCTGTCGCTATGATGACAGAGTTCCCGCACTGTGACGCCAAACAGGTGTCGTTGGCTATCGAGGCGCGCAAAGACAAGATGGAGCTCGAAGAGGTTCCGCATGTTAAGACGATTGCCCGCTTCATGGAGGCATGGAAAAACAATAACAAGCAGGTTTTCGAATTCATTCAGAGCCCCGATGCCTGGCGCGGGAAACGCGGCGCCGCTTTCGGTGATGCTTCCGCCGGCATCGATAGATACCTGCAGTGCTGGGAAATGGACAGCACGCCCACTGACGTTATGCTCAAAGACGGCAGACATACACTGGTTGGCGTAATTGACATAAAGACGCGCCGCGCCAAGATGCTGGTCAATAAGACCAGTAAGGCCGTTGCCGTCGCCGCTCTGGTAAGACGGGCAATCCTTGACTGGGGTGTTCCTGAGAGCATCAAGACCGATAACGGCTCTGACTATACATCGAAATACCTGGTCGAGGCTTTTAACGCTCTCGAAATCGAACATCTGATCTGCGCGCCATTCTCACCAGACCGCAAACCATTTATCGAAAGTTTTTTCGGCACTTTCAATCATAGCCTGTTTCCGCTCTGCCAGGAATATCTCGGCTGTAGCGTTGCTGAGCGCAAGAAAATTGAAGATCGCAAGAGTTTCGCGCAACGTCACGGCGACAAGTCCGACCCGATCGAGCTGGGTTTCATGGATGCCGTGCAGCTGCAGGAATTTTGCGACAAATGGACAGATCACCTATATTTCAACACCCCTCATGAGGGCCTCGATGGTAAAACGCCTGCTGATGCTGTGGCTGCCTGTATAAATGAAGGCTTCCTGGTGAGACGAATCAGTGACGTGCGGGCGCTCGACTATCTTCTGGCCGAGGCTCCCGGTGGTGGCACCCGCGTTGTCGGCAAGAAGGGTATCGCTATCGATCATTTCAGCTTTGTTGCGCCTGAGCTTGCCTGTTACATCGGTGAAACCGTCGTTGTTAAATACGACCCGTTTGATGCCGGCAAGATTATGGTCTTCAACGCCGACCGTGACTATATCTGCACTGCCATCAGACCCGAGCTGCTTGGTCTGCCGCGCTCAGAGGTTGCCGCTGTATCGCGAGCGAAACAGAAAGAATTCGTTTCTGCTAAAAAGCGCGAACTCAAGAAGCTTGCGGGCACGGCCAATCTCAAAAATATCACCGGCGAAATCCTTCAGAACTATGTAGACAAGTCTGTCGACAGACCGCTCCCAGAAGAAACCACCGCCGAATACAACACCAGGGCTCTGCAGGCTGCTTCAGACGCAGTGATTGTGAACGATGCCATGTCGGAGCCGACAACCTTTGAAGAAATCAACGCCGCTGCTGCGACTTTATCGCCGGAAGCCGAAAAAAGGCTGGCTGAAATCGTTGACCTCGACTCTCGCCGCCGGTCAGAAGAAGAACGCGAACAGGATGAAAAAAAGGCCCGGGTAGCACGTTACGAAGCGCTGCGGGCCGTGAATTTTAAGGGCATTTCAGAAGAAGATGACCGGTGGCGTCGCTCCTGGGAACAAACCCCGGAAGGTCGCACCCACGAACGCATGAAGCGGCTCGCTGAAGAAAACCAGCTGGTCATCAACGCAAAATAAAAAGAAAAAGACCGGCGTTGAAGCCGGCCAGAAATTTTAAGTCATAAGGGAGTTTAACATGAGGTCAATCGTCGCTCCAGTGAAAAACATTGGAAATCTGTCAGATGCCAGCGATGCGCTTCTGACCAGGACGCCGGGCACGCCTGGCATCGGCCTGATCTTCGGTAAGTCAGGTCTGGGAAAAACCACTGCAACCGCCTGGTTCGTTAACCAGTGCAATGGGGTCTACGTCAGGGCATTGTCGACATGGACACCCGGCTCGATGTTGCAGGCGATTCTACGCGAACTTGATGTGGCGCCGACTAAATTGCGTGCCGCCCCGATGGTTTCACAGATCGCCGATGTTCTGAGGGTCACAGGTCGACCTCTGTTTATCGATGAATTCGACTACATCGTCGAAGACAAAAAGATGACCGAAACCCTTAGAGACATCCATGACCTGTCTTCGGTTCCGATCGTGCTTGTCGGCATGGACGGCGTTCAGCAGAAAGTGCAGCTTAGAGACCAGTTCGTCAACCGAATCGCACAGTGGGTTGAATTCAAGCCGGTCGATTTTGAGGACTGCCAGCTGCTCAGCAAATCGTTATGCGAAATCACGATCAAAATAGAGCTGCTGCGCAAGCTGTTTGATGCTTCGAAGGGTGTTATCAGGCTGATCGTGATTGGCCTTGATGCAATCGAGCGCAGGGCCAAAACGCTTGCTATTGCTGAGATAGGCTCGGAGGAATGGGGAAAGGCAAATTTTTTCCTATCCGAATCACCAAAGGCTAAAAAACGCGGAGGTTGCTGATCATGCAAGAGGCAAACAAATCAAATAACTATGCAGATCAAGACTGGCATGAGTTGCTCGTTCTGGCGCACAACCGCTGCGGTCAAAACGCCAGAAAACTGAGCAGGGAACTGGATCAGCCTTTCACAACACTGCTGAAATGGCTCAAAAAGCAGAAGACGCCGAAAAGTCCTGAAGAGCTTAAAAAGGCACTGATTGTGTATCTTGAGAAGCCTTTCGTCTGTGGTGTCAACCCGAATGTTCTTGCCAGAATCTGGCAGGCGATGCGCTGCATGCGCAAATTCTCAGCCGCCGAAATCGTTTCGGTGACAGGCGCGTCGGCGGACTACTGCCGGCAGGTAATCAGGCTTATGTGTCGGTGTCGTTATCTGCGCCTGGTCTCTAATGATCCTCGTATTTTTCTTCTGGTGCGCGATACCGGCCCCAGACCACCGGCCATGAACAAAAAGCGAACGGCTCTGATCGACAACAACATAGAACAGGAGGTCGCCGCGTGAGCGAGAACAAAGAACCAATGTTTGAAAAATGCAGTTCAGAACGAATGTGCACCTGGCTCGCCGATCGGGTTGAGTCTTTAAATCATCGAGGCAAAGGCTTTGTGCCTGTCTACGTTCTGAGTAAGGACGAGAATCGTCGCCAGGCACTGGAATCGATCTTATACGGCGTGAAATACCAGCAGGCACGCGGTGACAACGGCATCATAATCAACCACTGCCCGTTCTGCGGTCAGACTCCAGGCAAGTTCGCCGAGGAGATGAAACGATGAAATTCAGAGCGGCAAAGAAATACCTCAATAAAAGAATCCGCGCTCTGAAATGCAACTCGACCGACCGGGTTGGCTGCAAAATAGCCTGCTGCATCGACTGCCGTGACATCTGCGGTGGCGTATGCCGCGAAGCCTATCGCTACATGGCTGGCCACGATGCCGGCTGTCGGCTTCTGCAGGCCAGAGAGAATCTTGAAACAATTCGGCGAATTCAGAGCACGAGGAGGAAACGACCATGAACAGCACCAGCACAGTTGAAAGAATCGCAAACCTGCAGAGCATGACTGCCGAGATCAGATCGCGAATGGTTGGTGATCTTTTTCAGTTCCATGACGCCAAAGACGGCACATCTGCTGACCTTTCCCTGGAAATAGTTGCCGGATACCTGCAGCAGGCTTCTGAGGACGCTTGTGCCATGGCCGATGCCATGTGCAGCCGATTTGCCAGAGTCGAAGAGCTTGGTCGGCTCACCGAGCTTTCCGAGCGAAGTTTTAATCAATTCTTGCGCGTGCTGCAGGCCTGGAAAGAACAATGTCTACACTGACCTGCCAACCCTGGCGGCGGCAGGTTGAAAAGCAGGTCTGCCTGCTGAAACGACTGCATGCCAGGGTGTTACTCGCCAGAGGCGAAATGCGCCCCTGGATCTGGAAATGTTGCGACTGCCTTACCGGGCAGGAAATCGAAAGGAGACATCAAATGGCCCGAACCAAGATCGAAGTGAACCGTGAAATCCCGAAAACCCGTCAGGAACTTGTTGACCAGATAGCTGAACTCGGCCGGCAGGAGCGCATGCGGAACAAGATCGAGAACGAGATGAACGAGGCGATCACCAAGCTCAAGAAGCGCTATGAAGAGGAAGCCGAGCCTTGCAATCAGAAGATTAAGGCTATCGTGAATGGCGTCGAAGCTTATTGCGAAGTGCATCGCGAAGAGCTTACCGACGGCGGCAAAACCAAGACCGTCACGCTTCCCAGCGGCACTCTTTCATGGCGCAAGTGCCCGCCGTCATGCCGCATTACCAAGCCTGAAGACGTTATCGCGATGCTCAAGAAAAAAGGCCTGAGCCGCTTTATTCGCGTAAAGGAAGAAATCAGCAAAGATCTGATTCTGGCTGAACCAGAGGCCATTGTCGCAGTCAAGGGCATCGCCATCGTCAGCGAAAAAGAAGAACTCAGCATCGAGCCTTACGAAGTCAAGCTGGAGGCCGTCGGCTGATGAGCAAGGAGCTGGATGTCAATGGCATGGGATTTTGGAAAGCTCTTGCGCTTGTATTGATTACGCTCAAGTTGACTAACACAGCTGAAGTCGGCTGGCCAGCAATCGTTTTTGCATTGATTATCGCGGCAATTTTTGGTTGAGCGAAACAGGGCGCTTGCCCTGTCGCCGGAACGTGGCGGTTTCGGCCTGATGAGCAGCCAATGGAGTTGAGTATGACTGAAAGTTACCAGGACATAGTTACGCGCATCAAAGCAAAACAGCGCGAATGGTGGAAACATCTGAAATCTGACGGCTGGCACCTGTGTTCGATCTGCAAAAAGACGCCTATCGCAGCAGATCAGAAAATTTGCGCGTCTTGCGACCACAAACAGCGCAAAGGCTTGATGCCACGCATCCCGGAATCTGACATCAAAAAACGTGAGCTGCCTGGTGCAGTGAAACCACAACAGGGCCAGCTGCCTCTGCCGGCAAAAAAGGAGGAACCCGATGACAACAAATGACAGCCCGGAACAAAGACGCCGAGACCTGGCCATGATTCACCTGGCGAAAAAAGACCTCGGCCTCGATGATGATATGTATCGCGACATTCTTCAGCAGTGCTGTCAGGCCGAATCGGCAGCCGAGCTCGATGCTCCGAACCGGCGCAAGCTGCTGGCCTTCTTTCGCGGGCGCGGCTGGGGCCGACGCGATCACACCCAGAAGCGCCCGAAAAATATGAATGTTCCAGACCGCAGTCGTCTGCTCAAGAAGATCGAGGCACTGCTTGCCGAGGCACAGCGTCCCTGGTCTTATGCAGACAAGCTTGCGAAAACAATGTGGAAGGTCGATTCGCTGACCTTCTGTGAGCCAAAACATCTGAATGGAATAATCTCGGCGCTGGTTAGAGACGCTCAGCGCCATGGTCGCCGAACAGCCTGAAAGGAGTCACTATGAAAAAGCCCGACGAATTACCCGAAATAATGCAGGTCGTTGCTGAATTTATCGGTAATCAGCTCATGGCTGACGGCATCGAAGATCGCCGCGCCGTCGATCTCGGGCTGAAATGCGCGCACGCGGTCATGACTGCCATCGGCGGCGATAATGTCTATATCCCGAAGGGCTTTTTCTTCAAATATACCGCGCGTGATCTTGAAATCGCCCGGCTGTTTGGGCAGATATCCATGCGAGAAATCTGCGATAAATACGGCATTACTTCCCGTCGCGTCTACCAGATCATCAACGCGGTTCACAACGGCGTTGAGGTTCCGACCCAGCTCGATCTGTTTCCGACTGAAGAGGAAGAGGCGAATGTCGGTTGAAATTGAAAGGGTTACCCAGGCGCGCTGCTGGGAAGTGTTCAAAGTAACGAACGCTTACGTGTCGGCAGTTCTCTCTGGCGACAAAAAGCGCATCAAAAAGGCTTACCGCAAACTGGTAACAATGCAGGAGAAGAAAGAGTGAATCGAGCAGAGATCGTTGCCAGATTTGAAAAGCATGACTTTCGCGATCGCCAGGGCCACCCGCTGGTCAACTGCCTTGAGTTTCAGATACTGCTCGACCAGGCCGTAGCCGACAGCGACCAGGTGCGCTCACTTGAACGCGAATTATGCAGGAGGAAGGCTTATGCCCGACCTGATGAAAATTGAGGAAGTGCGCGATCTGATAGCTGCTTCGCCCTGCCCTTCTGCTGCCGTCGATGCCGTCGAGACTTATCTGAGCCGGCACCGTGTTCTGACCCACGGCGACGTTAACACCTACGCCGCCATCAACGCTACCGTCTGGCTGCTCGTAATCAGCCAGTTCCGCTTGAAACTTAAACTTTAAGGAGAAATTATGCTGTTGCCGTATGTTTGCACTGACTGTGGTTGTGAATTTACAAGTGATCTACCGATCGACGCCCCTTGTCCAGATTGCGGTTCCGAAAACACCGAAGTTCAGTAGACAGATGATTTGACTATACGGAGGTTTTGAAATGACAAACAATGAAGGCTGGGGCTGGCCTGAAGCAGCAAAAAAAGCCCATTACTTTAGCGGCCCGTTCTCATTATGCCGTGCCTGGATGTATGCCGGTCATCGGGAACAGGGAAATGACGATTCGCCAGACAACTGCAAAACCTGCCGTCGTTTGCTTGCCAAAAAGGAGAAGTCAGCTTGATTACAAAAGAGCAATGGGCCGAAATCGAAAAAGACCTGGCCGGCTATTTTGGCAGCAAAGATTTTTATCTCGGAAAAGATAAAATCAGTGTTGTTAGAGAAGCATGGAAAGAAGGTGAGCGCAGATTGATTGTCTATTTCAACGGCTCGCTTAGACCGGCTTGGACACACAAACAGGACAACAAAAATTATAATCCGCTTGTTGAGAAGTTCTGGTGTAAAAAAAGTCGCGCGAAGTGGCGGGCCAAGTTCCGAGCGTCAATGACCAAAATATACGGAAAAAAGCGAGTTCTTCAAGAATGCCCAGATCTGGGTGAAAAACTGATTTTCTACGTGCCATTTTTTGCAAAGGCAAAGGCCCTGGTAACCCAATTCAAAAAAATCACAGGACTTGAGTTGATCGAGCCCGAATCAAAATCTCAGGAGGCTTCTATGGTCTAAAAGATGAAAGCAACTCTCTTATTTTGTGTTAAAGCCGGCTTACTCGCCGGCTTTTTTGGCAAAGTCCAGAATCTATGAAAAAAATAAAAATAGGGGTTGCGTAAGCTCGTTAGCTTACAGTATAATATCATGTAGTGACAGGTAAATGTGTTCGAGTAAAACTAGAACAAACTGCACTTACAATGAGGAGAAACGGAATGTCGCAGAAATTCGGAGAAAGGGTTCGAGAGCTTCGAGAGCACTCAAGAATAACTTTGAGACAGCTAGGTAAAGCGCTTGAATGTTCCGCTGTCTATCTTTCTGATGTTGAGTTAGGGCATAGAGCTCCACCAAGTCCAGAAAGAATAGTCAAAATAGCGAAAATTATCGGTGCGGATGAAAATGAACTATTGAGGCTCGCGGCTCAGCAGAGAAAGCATATCGAACTTGATACTGAGGGTTTGCATGACCTTCAGTTGGATGCAGCTCTCTCTTTGGGTAGAGCTCTAAAAGGCTTAACGGATGACCAAGCAGAACAGATCTTGAAAGTATTAAGGGGGAAACCCAAAGACGATGACGAGTAATAATAAAGTTCCCAGAGTCCCTTCGCGAAGCTGGAACGATCTTGAAGGCATCGGACTTGCAATAAGGCAGCGAGTTGCTGTTGAAAGTTTGAAAGAACCGTCTTCGATTGACTTGGCTTCACTATTCGAAGCAGATTTGAAATGGTTGTTGGGATACGAGTATCAAATTAAACATTTGCCTTCAGATGTGGAAGCTATGACTCTTTGTAAGTCAAAGCAGATAATTCTATCGCATGAAACATATGATTCTCTTGGTGATGAATCAAGTTCGGGTTATGGGCGAGCAAGATTTACTGTGGCGCATGAAATTTGTCATATTGCTGTTCACGCGAAATATCTCAGAGAGTCGACTTCTTTGCGAGGAGAAAGTTCTGGAATACGTCTGAATAGATCATTTCTGAAACCATATGAAGATCCAGAAATTCAGGCAAACGCTTTTGCAGCAAGATTTTTGATGCCTACTTTTCAAGTGGAAATGCTTTTGCGAGAAGGAGCTACAATTAATGAAATAGCTGAAGTTTTTGGCGTCTCATATGAGGCAGCCTGCTATAGAGTTAACAGTATGAAGAAAAAGTAAAAACTCAGATGTTACGAGCATCTGAGTTTTTTGCTACCGTTAAGGCAGCGATCGAATCATTTGTTATCGAAAGATTAACTCAGAGATGATCTTTTGTCAATTGGTCGTTTCCTTAAGGTGAAAATCATAGTTTAAGGAGGACGACCTTATGGATCATCATACAGAGCACGGTTACGTAACTGTCTATCGACACTACAGAACTGGCAAGCTTATGATCGCCAAAGACTACGGCTATAAAGCCTGGCCTTTCGGCGGCAAGAAGCGCAAATAGTATAGGGTAACTGGCTGTCTCTGAGAGCAAATACCTTTTAGTTCTATGAATTCCCCTCGAAATTCGAGGGGAATTCTCTTTTGTGTGAAACACTTCACCTGTTTTGCCTGGCCTGGAATTGCTATTTTCGGGTAACAGGAGGTGACTTATGGCGAGCAGAAAAATTGAAGATCTGCATCCGACGCTGCAGCCACTGGCACGGCAGTTTGTGCAGTTGTGCAAAAAAGACGGTATCGATGTGCTGATCTATATGACCTGGCGCTCGAACGCGGAGCAGGATGATCTTTTCGCGCTGGGCCGAACAAAACCAGGCAAAAAGGTGACGATGCTGCCTGGCGGTCGCAGTGATCACAATCATACCGTAAACAACAAGCCGGCATCTCTCGCTTTTGACGCTGTGCCGCAACGCCTGGTTGACGGCAGAAAAGTCGCGATCTGGAACGACCCGGCGCTGTGGGCGCGAATGGGTGAAATTGCGGCTGAAATCGGCCTTTCGTGGGGCGGCAACTATAAGAAGTTTGTCGACCGGCCCCATTTTTACCTCAGATTTTAAGGAGATAAACCATGTCTGAATACCTGACCCCGGCCAATGTGGCTATTGTTGTTTCGCTGATCATGTCGCTCTATGCGATTCTCAAGGCTGTTGCGCCGAAAACGAAAACCACTATCGATGACAGCATCGTGGCGCTTGTCGAAAAAGGCCGACCCTGGGTGCGTGACTATGCCTACCCTATCTGGGCGCTGGTCGAACAGCTGCAGAAAGCAGGCAAACTCGACAAGCTTAATAAATACGGCGAATTCATGTCGATTCTGCGAGATGGTTTCAAAGATGCCTTCGGCAAAGAATTGCCTGAAGCGCTTGAAGTTGATGCCAAGCTCATGGCGCAGGGTTTGAGCGCCGCCGATAAGCTCTCGAAAGCTGTTACCGTAAACCCTCAATCGAGCCTGGACGCGGCGAAGTGACCGTTCAGGCTGATCAGAAAAGTGTCAGTCTTGGACTGAAGGCCCGGCATATCTTTGCTGACCTCAAGGTCGGTAAAGGCCAGAAGCCTGATTTTAAGATCGGCACCAGCTTCAATTTCAAATTCTAACCTGGGAGAAAACCATGGAGATACATCAAATCATACCAATTCTTCTCACGCTCGTCCTCGCATGGTCTGGCTTTCTCGTCGGGCTGATTCGCTGGCTGCAGGGCAAGAATGAAAACGAAAACAAAGAGGCGCTTTCACAACGCCTGATGGCGATTAAACAGAATGCCGAAAAAGACGACGATGCCTTGTCGCAACGTCTGACTGCCGTTGAGAACAGCATAAATAAACAGGATGTTGCGCTTCTGCAGCGGCTGGGATCTATCGAAGTGAGCATAGCTGAAATGCGGGCCGAATTTGCGGCAATGCCGCGCAGTTATGTATTGAAAGACGACTGTCGCCGCCAGGAAGATCAGGTGTTATCGGCACTGGCAATGATCAACCGCAAGCTTGATGAACTCGCAAAAAGAGGTTAAAAATAATGCTTGAAACTGATGAAATTCGCCTGGCTGAAGTTAAAACGGTTCGCCGCCAGATTTTACGCCTGCTGCATGCTACCGGCCCAGTCGGAGCCAACGAAAAAACACTTTTTACGGCTCTCCAATGCGCTGGCTACCCGGTGCTGTCCCATGAAATCCGCAAATATCTCGACTATCTTGAATCTCTCAAGGCAATCGAAGTAGTCGATCGCGATCGCGCTACCTGGTCGGCAAAAATTCTGCCCTATGGTATCGATATCGTAGAATTTGCCGTTAAGGCCCCTCCGGGCATCGCGAAGGAGTAGTCATGCCAGCACGCAGCTCCATTGTCACGCTTCCGACAGAAGTCAAAGAGTGGCTCGATAAATCGCTGGTTGATGGCAACTTTTCCGGCTACGAAGCTCTGGCCGAAGCAATTCAGGCCAAAGGCTACAGCATCAGCAAATCAAGCCTGCACCGATACGGCAAGAACTTCGAAGATACTTTGGCTGCAGTAAAAATGGCGACAGAACAAGCGAAAGTGCTTGTTGATGCCTGCCCGGATGAACAGGGCAACTTAAACGATGCCTTGATCAGACTTGTGCAGCAAAAGGCTTTTCAGGTTCTGAATAAACTCGATGCCGATAAATGTGACCTTGATCTCGATGACCTTGGGCACATGATCGGCTCTCTCAGCAAAGCCTCGACCACTGTTAAAAAATACGCTGCTGACGTTAAAAAGCGAACTGTCGAAGCAGCAAAAGACGTTGAGACCGTCGCTAAAAAAGGTGGCCTGACAGACGAGGCCGTTCAGGCAATCAGAAGTAAAATTCTCGGTATAGCAGGTTAACATGTCAGCACCGGTTGTATTGCTCGGCTATCAGCAGCGCTGGATTTCAGATACATCGCCAGTTCGGGTGATTGAGAAATCCAGGCGAATTGGTTTGTCCTGGGGGGAAGCCGCCGAAGCGTCTCTGCTTGCTGCAGCCGAATCCGGCATGGACGTCTGGTATATCGGCTACAACAAAGACATGGCTCAAGAATTCATCAGAGATTCCGCGTTCTGGGCCAGGCATTACAATCTCGCTGCCGGTGAGATCGAGGAAACCGTGCTGGCAGATGAAGACAAGGATATTCTAACTTTCAGAATCACTTTCGCTTCCGGGTATCGCGTAAGCGCGCTGTCTTCCCGGCCTTCCAATCTTCGCGGCAAGCAGGGTCTGATCATAATAGACGAGGCTGGATTTCACGAGAAGCTGGACGAATTGATCAAGGCTGCAATGGCAATGTTGATCTGGGGTGGCCGCGTCTGCTTAATTTCAACGCATAACGGCGAAGACAACCCCTTTAACGAATTGATTAAGGCAATCCGTGAAGGCAAGCTCAAATACAGTCTGCATCGAGTTACCTTTGATGATGCGCTGGCCGATGGCCTGTATAAGCGCATCTGCCTGAAAATGGGTATTGCCTGGACAAAAGAAAAAGAACGCGCATGGCGACAGGAGATAGTTGAGTTTTACGGTGACGGCGCTGACGAGGAACTGTTTTGTGTTCCGAGCAAAGGCAGCGGCCTGTATTTCTCGAACGTGCTGCTCGAATCAGTTATGCAGCCCGGTATTCCGGTTTTCAAGCTGGCGTTTAAAGACGAATTTACAACCAGGCCTGAAGAGGAACGAACCGCAACCTGCAAAATCTGGTGGGAAGAAAACATCAAACCGGTCATCGACTTCCTGAAAGTCGTCAGTGGCCCGGTCAAATCATATTATGGCTTCGACTTCGCACGTTCCGGCGACCTTTCGGTCTTTGTGCCCCTGGTCGTTAATGGCCTTATGCGCATGACGCCTTTTATTATCGAAATGAAGAACGTGCCGTTCACGCAGCAGCGCGAATTGCTGTTTTACACCGTTGATGCTATGCCCTGTTTCATGCATGGCGCGCACGATGCGAGAGGCAACGGCCAATACCTGGCCGAGGTTGCCATGCAAAAGTATGGCGCTGGCAGAATTACCCAGGTCATGCTTTCCGAGCAGTGGTATAGCGAATATTTCCCAAAATACAAGACCGCTCTTGAGGACAGGCAGATTATACTTTCCGATGATCCCGATATTAAGGCCGATCATCGCATGGTTAAGACTGAAAAAGGCGTGCCAAAGGTTCCGGCAACCGCAAAGCGGAAAGGCATTGGCGGTGAACAGCGCCACGGTGATGGAGCCATCGGCTACTGTCTGGCGTGGTTTGCGACGCTTCAGAATTCGGTTGTGATTGAATACGACTCGGCCGGCCCTCGTGAATGCAGCGCTGGCAATCTGGCTGATTATTACGGAGGCTGATCATGGCAAAAAAGAAAGATACCAAGGTCGTTTCAAAAGAACTGACCGTCGAAATAGCACCTATCCGAGACGAAACGCCGCTGTTCGGAGGCATTTTGCCGAATCCCGACAAGGTTTTGCAGTCGCGCGGCGGAACACTTGCCCTCGATACCTACGAAGATCTCGAATCTGACGCGCACGTCAGAACTGTTATCAGCAAACGCAAACGTGCTGTAACTTCACGCGAATGGGTAGTCAACGAAGCAGACGATACCGCTGAGGCCAAAGAATCTGCCGAGCTGCTTCGCCGACACATGGACAAGCTCGACATCGATAAAGCTACCACAGGTTTTCTCGATGCAATCATGAAAGGCTACTCAGTCGGCGAAGTGATGTGGGTGCGCGAAGAGAACGAGATCCGACCGGCCGAGATCAGATTCAGAAAGCCGCAGCGCTTCGTTTTTGTCGATGAAGGCGACGGTGTTGAAATGCGCCTGCTTACGATGCGAGACACATACAAGGGCATCCCCCTGCCTGAAAGAAAATTCATCAAATTCACCTTCGAGCCGCGTTATGAAAACCCTTATGGTTTTGCGCTCGGCAACAGCCTTTTCTGGCCGGTCTTCTTCAAGCGTAAAGGTATTACCTTCTGGCTGGTTTTCTGCGACAAATACGGCTCGCCGACTTCGGTCGGCAAATATCCCGCCAGCGCCACGAAAAGCGAGAAAGACGCCTTAAAAGCTGCCTTGCAGGCTATAGCAAGCGACAGTGGCATAACCATACCCGAGGGCATGGAAGTCACTTTGCTCGAAGCGGCCAGAAGCGGTATCGACACTTACGAAAAGCTCGTGCGCTACATGGACGAACAAATCTCTGAAGTCGTTCTCGGCGAAACTGGCACCACGAATCAGAATACCGCCGGCGGCAGCCGTGCCAGGGATGAGGTCGGCAACGAAGTGCGTCTCGAAACTGCAAAAGCAGATGCTGACGCGCTGTGCGAATGCCTGAATAATACCCTGGTGAAATGGATTATCGAGCTCAACATGCCCGGCGCTCCAGTGCCGCAACTCTGGCGCGATTTTGAAGAAGACGAAGATCTGGCGCAAAAAGCCGACCGCGACACCAAACTCGGCCAGGCCGGCGTCAAGTTTAAGAAAAGCTACTTCGTGCGCGAATACAACCTGCAGGAAGACGACTTCGACCTCGCAGAGCCATCGGCACCGATAGCCAACCAGCAACCCGGCAAGCCGATAAACTTTGCGGTGCCATCTCAGGAAGAAATTGCTGACTATCTGCGCAAAGGGCTGGGAATGCCTCGCAAACTAGCGAATCCGCAGACTGTTGTCGAAGAGTTTGTCGACGACATCAACCCGGTTGAACTGCAAAAGCAGGCTGAAGGCATACTGGCCCCTATTATTAAGTTGATTGAGAATGGCCAGAGCTATGAGCAGATCATGACTGACCTGGTCGAAACTTACGACGGCCTGTCATTCGATGCTCTCACCAAAATGCTTGAACGGGCCTACTTCGTTGCCGCCGTATGGGGGCGTCTGAATGCCAGGTGATGCCGACATTTTAAAGGGCGCTTTCAACCTGCCACCTGACGAAGCTATCAAATACTTCGAAAAGAAGGGCTACCAGGTCAGTTTTGATTGGCACGAAATGAAGCGCGAAGCACACACCAGAGCCTTCACCGTCGCCGGTGTCACTCAACTCGACGTGCTGGTCGATATCCGCAAGGCCGTCGAGGACGCTCAGAATGGCGGCAAAAGTTTCGAAAGCTTCAAGAAAGACCTGCAACTGCTTCTCGAAAAGAAAGGCTGGTGGGGCAAAAAGAACATTGATCGCCCAGACGGCTCACAAAAAGAAGTTGATCTTTCTGCGCCCTGGCGATTGAAAACCATCTACCGCACCAATATGCAAACTGCCTACATGGCGGGTCGATACAAGGAAATGAAAGGTAGCACCAGGCTGCGCCCTTACTGGAAATACGTTGCGGTCATGGACGGCAGAACCAGAGACGCTCATCGCGTGCTTAACGGAAAAATATTCCGGCATGATGATCCATTCTGGGATAAATATTACCCGCCGAACGGCTGGGGCTGTCGTTGTCGGGTCGTTTCGCTTTCCAAATTCGAAGTTGAAACGAAGGGCCTGGAAGTCAGCAAAGGCGAAATCGAAGCAGTCAAAATCAGCCCGCATGTTCCTGATGGATGGGATTATAATCCGGGAAAAGACGTCTGGCAGCCAAAACCTGAAAATTATCCGCCAGACCTGCGTCCTCGCCTTAATGCCGTAATAAAAGAGGCCAAACAGCTTGAAGATGAAGACCAGTATGCCGTAAATGCTTATGTTTCAGGTGGCAGTTATGTTTTGAATGAAAAGCTTAGAGACGATGCGCCGCTGACAGAAACTGAGGAAAAAATTGTTAAAAGCCTTGATAAGATCATTGCTGCTCAACCAAAATATAAAGGTGAGGTTACCAGGTCGCTTTTCTTCAATGATAAACAGGCCGCTCAAGATTATGTGTCGCAATTTAAGCCATCAGCTACATTCCCTTTTAAGCAATTTCTCTCTACAACAAAAGGCGACGTCTATAATCCCGATGGCCAGGTGCAAATGTTTATCAAGTCGCTGAATGGCGCTGATTTTACTGAGTTTAACCCAGCGGAGCAAGAGGTTCTTTTTGCAAGAAATTCATCGTTCAAGGTTAAGAAAGTGACATCGAGCAACGATGTGTATTATATTTGGCTCGAAGAGGTTGCCAATGACGAATAAACCGACGCTTACGATCAAAGAATTCTTGGCGCTGCCTGATGGCGAAAAAGCCACCCGATTTGGTGAAATGAGCGAGCGTGATCGCTTTTTGTGGCGAACTCAGTATGATATTCCAGCGCTAGGAAAAGTTGTTGAGCATGAACCGCCGACTCCCGAAGAGCAGGCGAGAATTGATGAAGAATTTAACGCCATGCTTCGCCGTCGTGGGGTTAAAATATGACCACAGAGCTGATATGGCGCGACGAGCAGGTTAAAGAGCTTCTGAATACTATTGTCAATAGAATCGGCGACGCCAGTGAGGCGCTTAACGCCATCGGTGATGAAATGATCAGCAGCGTCGAGGAGAACTTTGCTGCCGGTGGACGTTATTCTTCTCCTGAAGATATTGTTGGCGGCGATAAGAAGTGGCAGGCGCTTAGTCGCACAACATTGGCGATCAAAGAACGAAAAGGCCTCAAAGGCCCACATCAGATTCTCATTGAATCTGGAGGTATGGTTGCTTCGATCGGCAAGAGTAAAAAGGTCGACAAAAACACAGTGTCGATAAGTGCAGGTAAAGAATACGCTGCCATGCAACATTTCGGTGCGAAAAAGGGTGAGTTTGGCATTCATGACGTTTTGATCAAGGCGCATGTTAGCAACATGACCCAACATGGCCAGCGCGTCGGCAAAAATGGCAAACTTGGCAAGGCACGAGACCTGGCGGTTAGCCGGTCGGTGCGCGGGCATTTCAGAAAACAGGCCATCCCCTGGGGTGACGTGCCGGCCCGGCCGTTTATGACTCTGCACCCCAGCAACATTGAAAACATCATTGGCATGCTGGCCGATTATATTGCCTCCGAAGAGTAAAACCCAAAATCTCTAAAAACGGCCCGCATTTGCATTTTCCATATTAAAAACCATCAGATATACCCCATAGAGGGAGAAAACAAAAATCTGACCCGTTTCCGGCGAATTGTGAGGGTATTTTAAAACGGGGTAAAATCACCCTGATTTACCAGGTGAAAAATCAGACCTGTTTTTACTGAAACACTTCACCTGTCTGCCTCGCTTCCTGACTGCTATTTTGAAACCTGCATAAGTTTCAAATTGCTTCAGGAGGCGTAAATGAAAAACAAACTGTTTCAGTCCCTGCCACTCGTGGTGGCTTTGGTGGTCTGTCTGGCCATCGTGGCGCTCGCCGGTGAAGCCCGCTATTTTATACCGGGCGGCTCGCAGCGCACGACCAACTCCGACTACGTCATTCCGGTCATCACCGAGCCATCGACCGGTTATCTGACGCCGGCCACCGCCACCTTCTCGATTCCGGCAAATACTGCCGTCAAGGTGCCGACGTTGCCAGACGGAACCAAAAAGTTTCGGGTTTATGTGGTTCCGGGTGCTGGCGCAAATTTTGGGCCGGCCGGCGTAGCAAGTGGCACGAACTGGCCGGATATCGCAAGCGACACGATTTCTGATTACTTCCACGTCGGCACCACCACTCCGAATGTTTATTACATCGGTCGGGCAGGCGCGGCCACCGGCACGCTGCTTTGCGAGTGAGGTGCTTATGAAACCCATTCAACTTCTCAAGCCCGGCAAGTTTCGCGCAATGAATGGCAGGGACTTCAGCTTTGCAGCCGCTGACCTTGAAGCCATCGCGAAGAACTATGATCCGAAGCTTTTTCCATCGCCGATCGTGGTGGGCCACCCGAAAACCGAAGACCCGGCTTTCGGCTGGATTCAGTCTGTGGCCTTCGCCAACGGCGTGCTGACTGCCGAGCCTGAAAAGCTCGAACCGCAGTTCGCCGACATGGTTGCTGCCGGGCTCTATAAAAAAGTATCGGCCAGCCTGTTCGCTCCAGATCATCCGGCCAACCCGAAGCCTGGCGAATTCTATCTCAAGCACGTCGGCTTTCTCGGTGCCGCCGCTCCGGCGATACCTGGCTTGCAGCCGGTAAGTCTGGCCGGCGACAACGATGAAATCTGCATCGAGTTTGCCGTGCCAATGCCGGCACCCGAACATAAACCTAACGAGGAGGGCAAATTGGACAAGGAAAAACAGGCGCTTGAAAACAAGCGCAAAGAGCTGGAAGAAAAGGAAAAAGGTCTCCAGGCGAAAGAAAAAGAGATTAAGCGTGCCGAATTCTCCGCTTTCGTCGATGGTCTCAAAAAAGAAGGCAAAATTCTGCCGGTTTTCGAAAACGACCTGGTGAACTTCATGGAATCACTTGACAACAGCGTGACCATCGAATTCGCCGCCGACAAAAAGGTAACCCCGGTCGAGTTTTTTAAGAATTACCTGGCCAAGCAGCCCAACGTTGTTGAATTCGCCGAAATCGCCAAAGAAACAGGCGCGATGAACCTCGACAAAACTAACTCGGCGGCAATCGCTGAACGCGCCGTAGCTTATAAGCACAAGCTTGAAAGCGCAGGCACTGTCATTTCGTTCTCGACCGCAGTTGAAAGAGTAATGGAGGGCAAAGATGCAGCCGTTAAATAAGAACTATGTGGCCGAAGATGCCACTGCTCAATACCTGATTGCCAAAGCCGGCACTACCAACGAGAAGACACTGAAGTCTGATGCCGCTGCTGTAAATCAGCTCGGCGTCATCTGTCAGCCTGGCACTGTCGCTATCGGCGATCGAACAGATATCACTATTCTCGGCGAAGCCGAAGTGCTGTGCGCAGGCAACATTGATGCCGGAAAATCGTTCACTTCCGATGGAGCCGGCAAAGCTGTTGCTGCCAACGCCGGTGAGCGAGCGACCGGCATCGTCCTGGAAGCCGGCGCTGCAACTCGAATCGTGCGGTGTCTTGTTATCCCGCACACTGCGTAAAGCATAAAGCCAAGGAGGCTTGTTTAAATGAGCAAATTCCCGTTTCCTGTTGATCCTGTAATGACAGCTGTCGTTGTTGCCTATAGCAACAAACTCCTGATTGCCGACGAGGTTCTGCCTCGCGTGCCAGTTGGCAAAAAGGAATTCAAGTATTTCAAGCACACGCTTGAAGAAGGTTTCACAGTTCCCAACACCCTGGTCGGCAGAAAATCCAAGCCCAACCAGGTTGAATTCTCGGCGACTGAAGAAACTTCTTCGTGTGCCGACCATGGTCTCGATGATCCGATTCCTCAGGATGACATCGAAGAAGCCCCTGCCAACTATAACCCGCTCAACCGCGCAGCAGAAGGTCTCATGGATCTGATTCTTCTCGACCGCGAAGTTCGCACCGCCGGCCTGGTTTTCGATGCCACCAAATACCACGCCAACAACAAAGTCGTTCTGGCTGGCGCTGATCAGTTCAATGACTTCGTGGCATCTGACCCGATCGAAGTCATCATGGACTCGCTCGACAGTATGATCATGAGAGCCAATGTGGCGGTATTCGGCCGTGCGGTATTCTCAAAGCTCATCAGACACCCAAAAGTCCTTAAGGCAGTTCATGGCAACAGTGGCGATGCGGGCATTGCGACCAGACGGCAGATTGCCGAGCTTTTTGAGCTCGAAGATGTGCTCGTCGGCGAAGCTTTTCTCAATACAGCAAAAAAAGGCGAAACAGCTGCCCTCTCGCGAGTCTGGGGCAAGCATGCCGCTCTGATCTATCGTGATCGCATGGCGGATACTTTTGGCAACCGCATGACTTTCGGCTTCACTGCACAGCGCGGCTCGCGTATTGCCGGTTCCACGCCCGATAAAAACATCGGTTTGCGCGGCGGTCAGTTGGTTCGTGTTGGAGAAACCGTGAAAGAGCTTATCACTGCTGACCGTCTCGGCTACTTCATCCAGAACGCAGTCGCATAAGGAGACAACCAATGGCTAAAGCCAGCAAAACAACCAATTCAAAGCCGGCAGCAGGCGAATATAAATGCCTGGCCAAAATCCGCTTTGACGGCACTGTCTATGAAATCGGCGACGCAATCACGCTGTCTGGCGAAGAAGCACAGAACCTGCTTCTTGCCAAGGCGGTCGAGCCAGCGGGAACGGCTTCTCCGGCAGGTGACAACGAATGAGTTACGCCGTTGTTCAGGATATGGTCGACAGATTCGGCGCGGCTGAGCTGATTCAGCTGACCGACAGAAGCGAAACGCCGACCGGCGAATACGATTCTGAACTTATCGAACAGGCCCTGAGCGACGCTGAAGCAGAGATCAACGCATATCTGGCAAGCAGGTATGCGTTGCCTCTCGCCGAAGTGCCGGAAACTCTGGTCAGGCTCACCTGTAACATTGCGCGCTATCAGCTGTATGGCTCGTCGCTGACTGAAGAAGTTACCAAGCGATACAACGATGCCATCGCTTTCTTGAAAAACGTTTCACGTGGTGACGCCGTCATCGGTGTCGGCACAACTGGCACTGCTCCAACTGTCGAAAATGCTCCCGAGCACTTCGGCCCGGACAGAGTATTCAACAGCGACACGCTGAAGGATTACAGTGGTTGATACCATCGAAAGCGCTATCGTAGGCAGGCTTGAGTCGCAGATCACCGATCTGACGATTAAAGCTTTCCCCAGCCGGCCGGAAGAATTCAAAAAGCTTCCGGTCGGAAACAAAGGCATTGTCCTGGTTGCTTACAGTGGCAGCGCTCTCAGTGAGCCGACCAACATGGATGCCTTGATCCAGGATCGAGCTCTTGAATTCAGCGTCACGCTGCAGATCAGAGACCTGCGCGGCCATGACGGTGCCTATGATTATCTCGAAGATATCAGAGCGGCGCTGAGTGGCTGGTCACCGGCTTCTGACGATCGTGTCATGTATATGGTCAGCGAAGGATTGCTGCGGCTGATTGATAATCTCTGGGTCTGGGGCCAGACCTGGCGGATGACTGTGAGGCAGGCATGACAACTCAGAGTAATCTGATTCTGGCAAAGCTGAAGACGGTTCTGACCGCTGCCGGGTTTGCCCTGGTAACGACCAGGCGTCTCGGCTGGCAGGAACTTACCGCCGCTCAATTCTCCGCTGTAATCATTGAGCCTGGCCCTGACTCTCAAAACATCGGCTTGCAGAGCCAGGCTGAATCGAACTGGCGGGTGCCTTTGCGACTTCATGTGAAAAAGACCACCACGCTTTCTGCCAGTGACAACTGGCGCGAACAGGCCGCAATCGTTGGCAAAACCATAGCTGCGAACCGTCAGCTCGGCGGGCTGGTGATTAAAGCTGAGATAACCGGCAAACAGCCAGATACTTCAGTTTATGAGCCCTGGGCATCAGGGACACTTGATTTGACTATACGCTATCGATTTAACGAATTAACCCAGGGAGGTTGATAAATGACCATCAAAACTAATGCCATGCTGCTTCTGGCCGGTCTCGAAAGCAGCCCCAACACTGACCCGACTCTCACTACCGCCGACGCGGTTCCGACCGGCAAATTCCTTCCTGGTTACAACTTCCAGGAACTGCAGCGCCTTATCGTGAACAAAGGCATTGATGCCGCCAAAAAGCTTATTGGGCGTGAAACTATCGACTTTGTTTTTGAAACAGAGCTCATGGCCAGCGGAACTGTCGGTGTTGCTCCTGTGTGGGGCAAGCTGCTCGAAGCATGTGGTTTCACGAAATCGGCTCTTGCTGTTGCTGCAATAGAAGACCCGATCGACGGATATGAAAATACCGGTCTGACTGGTCTTGCTGTAGCGAAAGGTGGAGCTTTCACCGGCACCAGTCCGAGAATTTACAAAATCACGATCACTACTGGCGGCGCATCAGGCGTTGCCGAAGCCTCTGTAACCTGCATTAAAGATGCAACACAGGATAGCGTAGAAAACACTGTCACGACCGCGACTCCGATCAATCTTGGTGACGAGGGCGCGACAATCACCTTTACTTTTGCCAGTGGCAACCTGGTTGAAGGTGATTGCTGGTATGTCTACTGCTATCCGCCCGGAATCAGATATCGCCCGACCGCCGGGGTCGGCGGCACCTGGAAAACGATATTCTTCTATCATTATCTCGGCGGTCTGCTGTTCAAGGGCGGCGGCGCAATGGGTAACGTCACACTGCCTGCCCCGGCTGGCGAGATTGCCAAGCTCTCATTTGATTTCAAATCGGTATTTAGCGCAATCACCGATGCCGCTGTTCCCGATCACGATTTTGGCAGCAGAGTTCCTGAAATTGTTGAGCAGGCAGACCTGCACGTTGACAGCGACAACACGCTTGTGGTCGAAAACATCACGGTCGAGTCGAACAACACGATTACTGAAAAGCGAAATGTGAATGCTACCCAGGGAATCGAAAACTTCCGCATCACAGCCCGTGATAATCAGTTCGCGATCGACCCCGAGGCAAAGACTGAAGCAGAATTTGCTTTCTGGGAGAAGCTGCGGTCACGCATTGAGATACCGATCAGCTTTAAAGTCGGCGCGACACCAGGCAACATCGTGCATGTGCAGATTCGCCGGGCAGTTTTCGACGCGCTTGGCCCGTCCGACCAGGACGATACCCTTCGTTACGGTATCACCGGCCAGTGCCGACCAACAATCGCCGGCAACGATAACATCGAATTTTTTGTTTGTTGACGTTCGAAACTCCATATGACTTGTCTGGGGCCACAGGCGTGGCTCCAGACCTTTTTAAAACCAGCAGGGAGACATCATTATGAAACTAACCAATAAAACAACTACCCGCTACTTCTGGCGAGAAGCCGGCAATCGCCTCTTCATCGAAATTGACGGCAAACCCATTGAGCTGAAGTATTCTTTGGCCCAGAGTTTTGCATATCAAGACTTTATAAAGGAAGACAAAGAGCTGGCGAAAGCTGAAGCTGAAACCAACAAAGCAGAGCGCGATATCGCTGATATGCTTATCGCAAGAGTCGGCAAAAGCGTAGACCATGCCGTAAGGGTTGTTGAAATCGCCATGAATCCGAAGTCTGAGATACAATTCACTCGCGAACAGGTTCTTGAATTGTTTGGTGAACAGCTCGATCTCCTGCAGATCATATCTCGCACCTGGGTGGAGAAAAAGGTCTTTAACCCAGCTCTCGATTCGATACTCGACCCTCATCTGGCTCCGTAAAGCGGAGCCGGGAATTAACATCAAAGCCTCTTGAGGTAACGAGATGGGAAAGTAAACTGAAAATTTGCAGAGGATATGGTTTCAGCGTCGAACAGGTTGAAGCGATGGACTATCTAGCCTATCTGATTGCACGTAAAGACCTGGCTGATTGCCCAATTATCGATGAAACAGTGCCTCTGCTATTTGGTAAGAAAGACAAAACTACCATGAGCGTGACTGAAAGAAGGTCTGCGCTGAAACGAAGGAATCGATGAATACTCGCGAGCTGAAAATCATAATCAAGGCTGACGGTTCGGTCGCTGTTGAAGAAATCAACAAAGTCGACCAGGGTCTTGACGATCTCGGCCGCGAAACACAAAAGACTGGCCGCGATCTGGATAAGCTTGTTCGGACAATTTTGCAGACCGGCAATTCGCTTCAGAAAACCTCGCAGGAAACCAAAAAGGCGAAACTCTCATGGGCGGATTTCGCGACTGGCGTTAACCAGGCCTGGGAAATTCTTGGCAAGGGCAAGCAGTTGCTTGCAGAGGGCTGGGATATTGCTTCACAGGGAGCCAAACTTCAGGAAGCAAAATCATCCTTCGACGATTATACTCGCAGCATCGGAAAAAACTCCGACGAAATCCTGGCGAAACTCAAAAAAGCCAGCGGCGGCACGATCGATGATATGGGCCTGATTACAACTGCCAGTAAAGCCATGTCTCTCGGTGTTACTACCGATTCAGACAAGATGGCCAATCTGCTTGAGATAGCTCGAAACAAAGCAAGGCTTTTCGGAATCGGCACAAACCAGGCGTTTGAAGATATCGTTACCGGCCTTGGCCGCAATTCGCCGCTTATTCTTGACAACCTCGGAATCAAGATTCCGGCCGGATTTGATGAGATGACGAAAGGAATGTCTGACGCAGATAAAACGGCCAAGCTTCTTGAACTAACGCTGGTAGAGGGGAACAAACAGCTCAAAGAAATGGGTGGTCTGACAAATACCAACGCTGACGAAATGCGAGCTTTCGAGGCTGAGGTCACCAACCTTAAAAATGATTTTGGCGGTCTTTTGTCTCAAGGCCTCAGGCCGGTAGTTTACGCGCTTAGAAGCGATATAATTCCAGCTGTCAGAGATGTTATAAGTATTTTTACCGAATGGTTAAATATTAACGAAAAGATTGAAAAAACTCTGAGACAGCAGGGTTCCGCTGGTGTTATCGCTACGAAACGAATTCTTGTGGCTGACGCAGAAAAGCGCCGAGAAGAGCTGGGGCGACTATATCAACAGTCTTCGAGGGGTTTTTCAAGCTATGATCAGCAGAGAATTGGTTTAAACTACGCTGGTGACAGAAATGCTTCGATCGAGGAAATACGAAAAGCGATATGGAGCCAGATTGGCAACGCCAATATTGAGATTGCACGGCTTACCAAAGAGATCGAAAAGGCAAAAGTCGATGGCCTTGAAAGCATTAAAGAAGCCCAGGCTAATGAGATTCGCAAAGCCCAATTTGCGGCGCAGAACATACTTAAAGGTCTCGATTCGCAGCAGGGGCAGTGGAAGACTCTTAACTTTTTGTCTAGCGGATACCTGGGCGATGAGTCGTTAGTCCAATTTCAATCATCTGCTAAAAATGCCGGCGAAGCAGCTAAGGTATCAGGCAAAAGTGCCAAAGAAGCCGCTGAATACTATTATTCTCTGGCCAGCGCGATTGACGCGGCCTATGCTTCGGGGCAAAAATTGCCAGTTTCGCTCAACAATGCTCAGGCTGGCATGGAATCTCTTGGCGATGCCGCTCTCTCTTTCGCTGACAACCTCAGACTAAGCAATCCAGACTGGTTTCGGGGAGAACTTGCCAGAATCGCCAAGGAAGCTGCAGAAGTAGCCAACACGTTTGGAGACGTGAAAATCAATGCAGATCTATTTAGTGAAAAGAGCCTCGCAAACGCTAAGACCACTGTTCAATATCTGCAAAAAGGAATTGCCGGCTATCTCAATCTAACCGTGCCATCACAGACAACCTCGGCATGGGATCAGTATGGCGGCAACATATTATCTGCCATCTGGAGCGCCGGAACCGACAGCGATGATAAGAAGCAAAAACAGAAGCTCTCTGGCACCATTGCCGAAGCTGTTGCCCAGGGATTTGCGAACGCTGATCTTTCCAACTTCGCCAATTCTATGGGCAGCGTGCTTTCTCAGGTGTTTTCCAGATCAATTGCGCAAAACAATCCGATCCTGAACGCAGCCGGAGGTATTAATTTCGGCAATCTTGGAATCAATATGGCCGCAGGTTTTGCCCTCGACAAACTGACGGGGACGGGCGGCATCTTCGGTAAACGCCAGGAAAAGTTTAAGGCTGAAACATTGCAGGCCGCTTCAGATTTACGGTCTCAAATGGGCCAGGCTTGGGTCAAATCTTTCGAGACAAGTATCCAGCCATACCTGACGTATGATCATCAGCGAGAGCTTGCCGAGGGCAGATATAGCTATAACGGAACACAGACGGGCTACTCCTGGAGCAACAGCGGCGGCGGCTGGCCTTTCGGCGACAAAACCAGGACATATAATTTGATTGATCAGGGTGCCAGCGCGGCTCTTGCAAAACTGACCAAGGCAATAGAGAACGCCGAGAAATACAATCGATCGGTCGAAATGGGTTACGAACTCCAGTCGGCAAAAGGCCTCGACTACCAAGCCCTTGTCGCCCAGGAATCGGCATACCGAAGAGCGGCGGCGAACGCATACGGCGGAACATATTCCCTCAACTGGTCAGACGGCGGCAAAGATACCGCTGACCTGGCTGAAGCTGCACACGAAATCAAAATGGCAGCGGCTGAAATGGCGCGATCTCTTGGTCAAGCTAACGCCGACAGATTCGCGACAGTAGCCGGAGGGTTCGCGAAGTATGCGCCCTGGTTGAACTCGATCCAAACGCCGGGGAACGCGGCATCAGGTTTGCGGATTTCCATGCGTGGCGACGGCATCTTTGGCGGCGCTACAAGCTGGCAGAACTTCTTGCAAGCTCCGACTACTTCCCAAATGAGCGACCTCAGCAGCGCTCAACAATATGATGCTTTTGCCGCTCTGCAGACCAGCTTAATGGATCGCAATATTCCGAGCTATCTGCTCGATATGGTCAAGCAGGCAGGAACCGCCGGCTACGAACTGGAAGAACTCAGGCTGACAGACCCAGAATTATATACTGAGCGCTATTTGGAGCAGATAGAAAAACAGATGTCCGCATCTGAAGAGGTCATGCGCCGACAGGAGCAGATTTTTAAGGATGGCGCCAAGTCCTATGAAGAGCGCGTGTCGGCGCTCGATCTTTATGAACAAAGCATGGCGTCTTATCACCAGTCGAAACTCGACAAACTCAGAACAGAAAAGCAACTGGAAGAGCAGGAAAAGCAGCTTATGGCAGAAGCCCGCCAGGCAAAAATGGAATCGGCTCTGTCACTGATCGGAGAAGTTTCACAGCGCGGCGATAGAATTATGATTATCCAGGCAGGCGATGCAGCAACAGCGATAGAAGAGCTGATGATAGAATTTGTTGACAACCCTGAAGTGACAGCGGTTTTGCAGAGCACTCTTGAAACGACTAAAGCAAAGGCCCGCTGGAATAAATACTGAAGCGCTTCACCTGTTTAGGTTGAGCGAATAACCCTATTCTGGTCTTATGAAACTACTCACAGACCAGAACATGCGCACAATCAACGCGATTACCGCCAGCAGCGAAGCGGCCGGTTTTGCTGCCACCAACCTGTTGCAGTATGACCCTGACCTGATCTGGGCGGCCGCGAGTTTCGCAGCAGATGTGACCATCGTTATCGATCTGGCTGTGGCGTCGAGCATCAAGCAGATCTGGCTGAATAATGCAAACTTCGTCAGCGCGACGATCCAGGCCAACGCGACAAACAGCTGGGGCGCTCCGTCGGTGTCGAAAGCCGTTACTCTTGCATGCGATGATGTCGGAATTTACAAAGGCTTTTTTGCCTTGAGCGAAACGAATTATCGGTATGTTCGCCTGGTGATACCAGTTCAAACTCTGCTTTTTGGCGACACACTGCCCTGGCTCGGAAACATTATCATTGGCGACGTTGAAACCCTGATTGTCGGAAGCTGGGAACCGCTTGTCCAAGAGAATTTTGAAGCCTGGGAACCTGACGGCGGCGCTTATTCGGAAGAATCGACCGGCAAGCAGCGCCATATTTTTACCGCCTCGATGCTCAGCGTAACAAAAGCCGAGATCGACGCCGCACCACTGAAAGGCTGGCAGATGGCTGTTTTATACACCGAACTCGGCAGCGTGGCCGACTCGTTTCTTGTCCATTCGCCCAAGGGAAAACGGCCAAGAGTGCGCAGCCAGATCGACTGCGATCTTGAATTCGTGCTGAGGGAACGCACATGAAAATCACGATTCAGTCTGGAATAAATATCTGGCGAATCGCCGGCCGAACAGTGCCGGTAGATGGCGTTGGTATTTACCAGGGCCGTCTGCTTAGTGAAGTGCGCATGACGAAGCAGCTTGCGCGTGTCGGCAACACACCAATTACCCTGCCCATAAACATTCGCAACAATGATGCTTACATAGCGAGCAACATAGACCTTTGGGGCGCAGACGTCACGGTAGTTTCTGATTCTGGCTACACCTGGCGCGGCAAAATCACAGCTTACGACTCAGATGGCGGTGGAGTTATGTATATCACCGCCACCGAAAAGAGCGCTCCTGAGCTGCTGATAAAATTCCCAGATGAAGTTGCCCGCCTGGTCACGCTCGATGAGAACTTTCACGTTTCCGCTATCAATGTGACATTGCCCATGGTTATCGGTGGCACGGTCGAAAAGCCTATCCTGGTAAAAGGCATTTTGATCGATAAGACAGCCGGCATTTATCTTCTCTGTGTTGGCGAAAATCATCAGATTCCAAATGTTTATCGCGGAACAGAGCTGCTGACCGCCGGCTTTGTCGCATACACCGGAACAGCCGGCCAGGCCAATTACCCAGGCTTCGCATATGTTCAGCTCACTGACGAAACTTTGCGCAAAAACGACGATGGAACTTACGTCGAAATCAGCGCCGACGTGGTCGGTCTCAAGCTTGGCACACATACGATCGAAGAGTGCCGAAATGGCGCACGATTTCTGCTCTGGCTGCTCAAAACCGCGCGTGAAGGCGTTGGCGGCTGGGGCCTCGGCATTGCAGAAAGCGACATCGATCTCGATGCTTTCAACACTGCCATTGCGCGAATAGATACGGCCGGACTGAAAATGGACGGCATCTTCTATTTCCGCCAGATCGCTCAGAGCTGGATCGACCAGATCTGCCATGCCATTCGCGGCAGCTACTCTATCGGCGACAACGGCAAGCGCCGGTTGTTTGTCAACGCTTCGGCAGCCAGCCGAAAGACTTACACAAAGAAAAACATCAAGCTGCTGCGCTACGGAAAAGGCGCTTACACCGGCCAGGTATATAACAAAGGCAAGATCGAATTCGGCTTTAACCCGCTGGTTGGGCAATTCACCCAGTCAGCGCAATATGAAGATGCGACAAGCATCGGCGCAATCGATGAACAGGAATTTACCGGCCAGAGCTACCTGGTTAGCGAAATGGCCACCGGCAAGGCGCTTATCGACTATACCTGCAAAAAATCACTGATCGGCGCTACCAAGGTCTATTTCGAAACCAAAGAATTGCCCGATGATTGCCACGAAGGCGATATCATCACAGTCGACTACCCGGAAAAAGGTCTTTCAGGCACATGGCAGATCAACATTTTAGACATCGGCGACCGCAAACACCGCATCGAAGCCGAAAAATTTTCAGACACCATCTTCGTTTCCGGCACACCTGGCACCGCCATCGACTGGGTCACTGACGCGGCGATTATTCCGTCTATCACGCCGGGCGCCGCCAGCGGTCTGACTTTGTCGAGCGAAATCCGGCCGGGCGCCGACGGCACAAACATTGTTGTATTGTCAGGCACTTTTACCCAGCCAACCAGCGCTTACCTTGCCGCCAGTATTGAATACGGCGAAGGGGCGCTGCCGATTCTGGACTGGAAAAGCCTCGGTATGGTTCAGGGTAACAGCTTTGAAGTTGTGCCGGTAAAGCCCGCGCAGCTCTACGCCGTAAGAATTAGAATGATCAGCTCTACCGGCAAAAGTGACTATATCACCGCAACGTTGACAACCCAAGGCGATGACGTGCCCCCCGGCAAACCCAGCATCAGCGCAACCAGCAGCTTAAAAACCGTATCAATCAGCCTGCTCCTTGCCTCCGTGCCGTCTGACATGGCCGGCTTCCAGATCTTCCGAAATACCACAAACGTCAGCGGCACAGCCAATCAAATCGGCTACGTAGCAAGCACCAAGGGTTTTGCCCAGACCTTCGACATCAACACCGAATACGGCACAAGCTATTACTATTGGGCCAAAGCAATCGACACATGGGGCAATCCATCAGCGTTCAGCGATTCTGTCGGCCCGATCACGATCAGCGCTATCGTCAACAGCGACATCAGCAACCAGCTTCTTAAAATGCCGATGGGCTCGATTATGCGATTGTCGGCTAACAACTGCACCGATGCTTCGATTGCCGAAGAAGATGGGGTTAAAGATGTGTCGTTTAACGGCAATCACGGTCAGGCGTTTGGCGGCGTTACTATTGTAGATTCTGCCTTTGGCAAAGCGTTTGGCTTAGATGGCGTTGACGGGTTTCTTGACATCAGCGGCGTGAATACCGGAACTAGCGCAATTTCAATTCACCTGAGATTCAATGTGTCTGCGCTGCCGGCCCGCTTAGTTGACACAGGGCCAACAACTCGTTTGGTTCTAGAAATTTTCGCAACCGGCCAGCTTGGAATCTATGACACTGCATGGCGAGCAACCGGCGTATTTTTTAACACAGACACAGATTACGCTTTGACTGTTTGCTGCAACGGCACCACCGCTGCAATATACCAAAAAGGCGCATTAACCGCCACCATCAACTTTACAAGCAGCGATTTCGACACAACTTCTACGATTGGTTCGCAGTATCAGGGGATATCTTCGTGGGCTGCTGGTGTTTTCGCCGACATTCGCGTTTACGACAGGGTATTGACTGCTCCTGAAGTAAAAACCCTCTACATGCTGGAAGAAAATGCGGTTTTTGCTCAGCTTACAGCCGATTTGATTGGCGCAAATGCAATTCGCGCTAAACATTTAGTTGTAAATGAAGCCGTCATCACCGATAAGGCGCAGATGGCCAATCTGACCGTAGACGATGCCAACATCATAAAGCTACACGGCAGCAAGGTTGCCGCGGGCACACTGGCAATCACAGGTCTTGAATCATCGGCGCAGACCACCATCAATACGGCATTTACCAACGCCGACACAGCGCTTACAAACGCGGCCACAGCACAAGGCACCGCAAACACAGCATTATCTAATGCGGCGACGGCTCAGACCACGGCGAATACGGCGGTCACCAACGCCGCAACCGCAAACGGTCTGCTTGCTGACATCGCAGCAGACAACAAGCTGGTTGCGTCTGAAAAGCAAGACGCGCGCCGCGAATGGGACATAATCGCAGCCGAAAAAGCTGGCATCAATTCTCAAGCAACAACTTTCGGAATTACCACCGAGAACACCACCTACAACAACGCTTTTCAGGCGCTTGCGACTTACTTAAATGCGGGCACTACGTGGTCATCTGGCATACCGTCATGGATTGCTGACGCCAACCTTGCCGCAACCACCACAATCGTCGGCGCAACTTTCAGAGCCAACTGGAAAGCCTATTACGATGCGCGAACGGCATTGCTGAACGCCATTGCAGTAAAAGCAAAAACGCTTGCTGACACGGCGCAAGGCACAGCAAATACAGCGGTGAGCGATGCGGCGACAGCTAACACCAAAGCCGGGAATCTAGCGGCAACTGGGCTGGGCGTTAAAGTGAATTTCTCGGCATTTTCTACGGCGAATAGTGGTGAATTGTATTTGCATGGCTTTGTTGCCAGCACTGGCGCAGCGGCTGACGTTGATGGCTGGGTTGAATGGAACGGCGCAGACGTAACGGTCACAAAGGGCATGATAAACCCAAACGCCATTTGCCCCTATAACGTGCCGCTTTTCGTTGTCCAGCGCAGCGGCACGAAATATATTGTCTGGTTTGAAACCGAGTCAATGGCTTGGAAGTATTCAGCCGCCGACGCGGGGTCTGTTCTCGGCACTTGGACATGGGCGACAGGAACAGATATTGTGTTGCTGACTTTTACATCGCCATCAAGCGAGGGCGCGCTGATCGGGACGCAGCTATTTACCCCGCCAAAAACCAATAAAGACGTCGTAGCGGCTCTCGACGCGGCTATTTTTGCTTGGGCTGTTAATAACGATTTGACGTATATTAACGGGGCTAAACTTTACACCGGCACTGTTTTTGCAGAGGCCTTGAATGTCGCAGCCCTCAAGGCTCCCGCTGGCGCGATCGCAGCGTGGTCAGCCAAAGGCGCGACAACCGCTAGCATCGCTTTGTCTGGCGGCGTTAAAGACGTTTCCGGCAATAGCAAGCATGGCACAGCGGTTGGCGGCGTTGCGATTGTTAATAGCGCAATAGGTCAGGCGTTTTCTTTCGACGGCACAAATGACTATATCAATATCAGCGGTTTGTCATGCGGAACCGGCGCTATAACTGTTCATATGAGAATTATTCCAAGCGTGCTGCCGGCTAGAATTTTTGATACTGGCCCAACTCGATTTATTGTGCAAATCGAATCCACTGGCGCGTTGAGAATCTATGATACCGCATGGCGAGAAACAGGCATTACCGTCAGCGCTGGCGAAAATTGCGCCCTAACTATTACCGCAGACGGCACTACTGCAAATGTTTATAAAAATGGCGCAATTGCTGCTTCTGTTGCATTCACGTCTAACGATTTGTCTACCACTTCTACGCTAGGCGCTGTTTACACAGGGGCGTCTACTTATTACAACGGGCTTATAGTCAATCCAAAAATCTACCCCCGCGCTCTCACAGCCGCCGAAGTAAAAACCCTCTACATGCTTGGCACAGACTCTGAATCCGGCATAATCACCGCCGACCGCGTTGTTACCGGGCAAATCAAGAGTCTGAACTACTCAACAACCGCCGGGAGCCTTATTGACCTAGATTCTGGCGATATAAAAATGGGCGGCTCAGATGCGCCACGATTCAGCTTTACCAACAGCACGAATACCGGCGTGTTTGCGGGATTTACGTTTAATGCTACCGATTTAACGGCGGGCGCAACAACTACGGCGATTGGCATAAGCACGGACACGGCGAAGTGGGCGTTTTGGGCGGGGAGTGCTACGTCGAGTAGTGCGCCGTTTCGGGTTACTCATGCAGGAGCGTTGGTGGCTAGTAATGCGACCCTTACCGGAGCCATTACGGCAACTAGCGGCATAATAGGCGGCTACACGATTGACGGGAATGATTTGTTTTCGGACTACTCCAGCGGCACTAGCTGGAACGACATTAGAATAGAATCAGCAGAAGATTTGAATCCGTGCGGAATTATTATGTCTCTGGGGATTTCTAATGTGGTGCAGTCTGCAGTTTCAATAACAACAGGCTCTGGCTCTGGGTCGTCTTTTTCGTCTCCAATTAGAACACAAGTGACTTCTACTTCATACTACGGCTTTTATACCACTGGAAAAGTTTATGCCGATGGCGGATTCCACCCAGCGTCTGACGAAAACTGCAAGTCAGAGATTGAGGATGTTTCGGTTCTCAATAGCCTGAGGCAGATCAGAGTAAAAAAGTATCATCTTGACGATTATAAAATTGCCAAGATTAGACACGAAAAAGAACTGCTCGGAAATTTGAAAAGCAACAACGTGATTGCCTCTAAATCGGCGTTCCCATCGGAGCCAGAGGTTGAAAACTACAACCCATGCAAGTCGATAGGAGTCATGGCTCAGGACTTCAACAAAGCGTTTGGAATCGGCAATAACAACGAAGAAACATACAATCTCACTGACGCTATCGGTGTAGCCCTCCGCGCAATTCAAGAACTGGCCGAGATCGTAGACGATCAGGCCGAAACAATCGCAGTGCAGTCTGAGCAAATAGCGCTGCTTCTTGAAATGCTTGGTCTGCCGAAAATGCCCGAAAAGCAGAAAAAACAAGCCGTTGTTGAATTGACCGCCGAAGAGATTGAAAAAGCAGCTGATAGCCACGTCAAAGCGGCATATAACAACATTATGCAGGAGGTTGAGCGATGATGGCAAAACAAATCAGAGCAGAAGACATTATCGGAACAGGCGACATGCCAGACGGCTTTTCTGGAGGCTCTTGCGGCAACTTAGCGGCTGGCACGATCGACGGCTCAAAGATAGCTTGCTCTGGCCTTCGAGCAGACAGACTTTCCGCTGCCATGCTTGGCGGCGAAGATATGAAAATAATTGCTGGCACGATCGACGCCAGAGACTTGTCGGGAGAGCTAAAACGATGACCACCACCTTCACACTTCCACGCCAAATCGTGCTAATGCGCCACGGCACAGACTGCGAAGTTGCCGCTCTTGCCACTGCTCTCGGCATAACCTGGGAGCAAGCCCGCGATATACTGAGCTGGCGCGATCTTCCCGGCCCGATCGAAAATCCCGTCTACGGCAATCCGTGGAATCTATACCGGGCACTGATCAAGGCTGGCTACTGGAAGCGCAACGTCACCTTGACCATGCTTTTAAACGGTGACTGCGAACCGGGAAAGACGATTGTGCTGGTGAAGAAATCAACGACGCAGCAGCACTGGGTCGTCTGGGCTGGTGTCAACGGATTCGGACAGCACCAGTTTTACTGGGGCGACAGCAAAGAATTGCGTCTGAAATCGCCGGGCGAAGTTCGGGCATTGTTTACTGCTGGAGCGCCTGCTAATTGCGCGTTTCAGGTTTACAAAGCCAACATCTGGCGGCTGATGTTGGCCAGAGTGCAGGGATTGTTTAATTAACGGCATTATAGCGGCATTTAAAAAACACCTAAGGAGAAATCAATTTGCAATCATCTTATCCACAGCAAAAACCAATCAACCCGATTAACCCACCAGCACCATATATGGGCGGCAAAAGGCTTTTGGCGAAAACTCTTATCGAAAGGATAGAGAAAATCAATCACCAATGCTATGCCGAGCCATTTTTCGGCATGGGCGGTGTGTTTTTCCGGCGGCCGTTCCAAGCTGAAGCCGAAGTGATAAACGATGTGTCAAAGGACGTTACTACTTTTCTAAAGGTTTTGCAGCGCCACTTTGTTGAGTTCGTGAGCTTCATGCGCTGGCATGTCACAACCAGATCGGAATTCGATCGATTGAAAAACACTGATCCAGAAACCCTCACAGACATTGAGCGTGCGGCCAGATTCTTCTACATGCAGAAGTTATCGTTTGGTGGCAAAGTAGCTGGCCGTTCATACGGTTATTCACCGAAAGAAAAAGGTCGGTTCGATATAACCAGGATCGAGGCAAACCTTGAAGAACTCCACGAACGCCTGGCTGCAGTTCAGATCGAGAATCTCGATTATGCAGATTTCATTCAGCGATATGACCGGCCAACGACACTTTTCTATATTGATCCGCCATATTTCGACTGCGAGAATGACTATGGCAAAAACGTGTTCAACAAAGCTGATTTCGAGAACCTGGCCAACATTCTGTTCTCGATAAAGGGCAAATTCATCCTGTCTCTCAACGACACGCCAGAGATTCGGAAGATATTCAAGGGCTTTACCTTTGAAAGCGTGTCTACTACCTACTCAGCAGGTGGCGGTGACAAGTCTAAAAAGGTTCAGGAGGTTATTATATCCTTCTGATCTATCTCCATGGGGGAGGCGTTGCAGTAAAACGATAATGCCTCTAATAAGAAAGTCGCCGATTTTATACCTTCGGCGACTTTCTTATAGTCAATCCATCTGTCTCGCTTATAGTCAAACCATCTGTCCGGTTTATAGTCAAACTATGTGTCCCGCATAGTCAAACTATTTGTCCTTTTACAGTTAGCCCGGCAAGTTAGCAAAGCCATAAAAGCTGCAAAAAATTCTGCTTATCTTGCAATGGGAGGCTGCTTAAATACAAATTCTTCGAGCTTTTACCAAGCCAATGAGATTGCTTCTTCGTTCTGCTTCGCGAAGCTGCGCAGAACTCATCGCAATGACATTGTAGACCCCGCAAATTTGCCTGAAATATTAAACGGACTTCTCTTTGTGCCTTCGTGCGAGCCCTGTCTCTTCTGCCTTTTCTGCCTTTTCTGCCTTTTCTGCCTCTTCTGCCTTCTCTGCCTCTTCTGCCTTCTCTGCCTCTTCTGCCTCTTCTGCCTTTTCTGTGTCTTAGCGCCTTTGTGAGAGCTTTGTCTCTTCTGGCTTTTCTGGCTTTTCTGCCTTCTTTGTGTCTTAGCGCCTTTGTGCGAGCTCTGTCTTTTCTGGCTTTGTCTGTGTTCTCTGGATTCTCTGGTCTCTTGTGTCATATCGCCTTCGTGCGATCTTTTGTCTTTTCTGGCTTCTCTGAGTCTTTGCGTCTTTGTGAGAGCTTCTGCCTTTTCTGCCTTTATCTGCGGTAATCTGCGAAATCTGCGGTCGCCTTCTTCTTCTCTCTCTTTACTCGTAGCGCAGAGCCTTGACCGGGTCGAGAGTCGAAGCCTTGGCCGCCGGGAAACTGCCGAAAATTATGCCGACGCTGATCGAGACAAAGAAAGCCAGCAGGACTGCCGAAATCGGCACCGCGGTTGTCCAGCCGGTGTAAAAGGCGATCAGCCACGAAATGCCGATGCCGGCCACAATGCCGACCAGGCCACCGAGAATACTGATAAGAGTCGCTTCGACGAGAAACTGCACGACAATATCGCGCTTCGAGGCACCGAGCGCGCGACGCACGCCGATCTCGCGGGTGCGTTCGTTTACCGAAGCGAGCATGATGTTCATGATGCCGATGCCACCGACCAGCAGCGAAATACCAGCGATCAGAGCCATTACCAGATTGAAAAGCTGCTGGGTTTTCTGGCTCTGCTGCAAAATTTCAAGCGGAACCTGAATTTCGAAATCGTCTATTTCTGAATGCCGGCGTTTGATCATGTTGCGCACGAGATCGCGCGAGGCCAGCAGATCATAGCCCTGTTTAACTTCGACCCAGATGCTGTTGATCTCGTGGTATTGATCCTTGTCTTCGACCGGCCACTTTTCGAGGCGCTGCAGGCTGCTCTTCAGCGGCAGGTAAACATCGCGGTCATGATCGCGGCGTTTGATCGCCAGCTTGCCAGAACCGCTGCCCTGCGGCTGCATGACACCAATTACCTTGAACCTGATACGCTCGATCTGAATGGTCTGCCCGACCGGTTCAACCTCGCCGAAAACTTCACTCGCGACACCAGCGCCAAGCACCGCGACCAGCGCGGCGTTTTCCTGCTCAGCATTCGAAAAAAAGCGGCCAGAAGAAACTTCAAAGCGCGAAGCGCGCAAAAACCCCTCGCCGACCCCGACGATTTTTACCATTGGCTTGTGGTTGAGGCAGTAAAGGCCATAGTCGTCAATTTTTTCGGCGACCGCGAGATCAATAAACGGGCAGGCAGAGCGCAAATAGGCAGCATCGCCCAGAGATAGCCCGCGCGTCTGCTTCTTTAAGGCTTCGGTCAGGCGCTCACCCTGAATTTCGAGCGAACTTATGCGGATACTCGAGTCACCGAACTTTCTGAGCTCTTCAAGCGCCTCGCGCTCGGCGCCGGCCCCGATCGAAACCATCGCGATTACCGCGCCAACGCCGAAAATAATACCCAGCATGGTCAGAAAAGTGCGGAAAGGATGGTCGAACAGCCCGGTCAGTCCTGTGTTGATCTGCTCAGTAAAGCGCACCTGACACCTCGCTTAATGATTTTTCGATACTGTCAGGCAGTTGCGAACGCCGCGGCTGCGCTACCTTTTCGATCTGCTCGACCTGGCCGTCGCGCATGCGAATGATGCGGCCGGCGTGTTCAGCCATATTTTCGTCGTGAGTAACCATGATGACAGTCATTCCGGCACGGTTCAGCGCCTGAAAAATGCCGATGATCTCAAGACCTGTATGCGAATCGAGGTTTCCGGTCGGCTCGTCGGCGAGCAGCAGTTTTGGCCCGTTTACCAGGGCACGAGCGATAGCGGCGCGCTGACACTGCCCGCCAGAAAGTTCCGTCGGCAGGCGATCCATGCGATCACCGAGGCCAACCGCGTTAAGCAGTTGCTCAACCCGGCGGCGGCGTTTGGCCGGCTCAGCCTGGGCATAAATCATCGGCAGCTCAGTGTTGCGGATCAGATTCATACGCGGCAGCAGGTGAAAAGACTGAAAAACAAAGCCCAGCGACCGATTACGGAAATCAGAGCACTGCTGATCATCCATCTTATCGAGACGCTGCCCGCCGATACTGACGCTGCCGCCAGTCGGGCGATCCATGGCACCCAGAACATAGAGCAACGTCGACTTGCCAGAACCGGAAGGCCCCATAACCGCAACAAACTCACCAGCGGCAATATGCAGATCAACGTTGTCCACTGCTTTTACGCAGCTGTCGCCAATCTCGAAATATCTCTGCAGCTTCTGTATATCAATCATGCTTCGCCTCCATCAGCAGAACGGCCGCGCCGGCATCGATTCCGGAAGCGATCACTGCGCCATTCAGGCCATCAGAAAACTTGATTTCTACCGGCTGCAGCTGCCTATCCGGCAGCATCACGCAGGTTGCGGTCGCCAGCGGCACAATTGCGTCGAATGGCAAATGCAGCGCGTCAGGCAGGTCGTAAAGCTTAAATTCAACCTCGCATGAGGTTCCCGGGCGAAAAGCGGCGTCAATAGCTGTCTTGCCATTTTTCGGCGAAACCAGATCGATAATCACCGGAATAACCGCATCCTGACGGGTTTTAAAATTAGTTACCGCCACCATACCCACTGAGCTTACCCACCCCGGAAACGAGCGCACCGAAGCGCCCTTGAGCACCAGCTTCACCTCGTCGCCAGGTTTGATAAACTTGACGTCCATTTCAGAAACTTTGGCATGCACCTGCAGATTGCGCAGATCAGCGACCTGCATAAACGGCACCCGCGGGTAAACCTGGTCGCCGACACGGGCCTTGCCAACGCCGCCGGCCGGCTTGTTCAGTTCGTTATGAATCAGCACGCCGGCAGCGGGAGCCTTGATGCTGGCCGACTCTTCATCGCGGCGCAGATTGCCTAGCGTCATCTCAATCTTTTTGATTTCAGCCTCAAGCAATTTGAGGTTCATCAGGTTTCTGAACCCGGTCATGCCGGCTTCATGCGTCGCGCGCTGCAACTCAAGCTCGGCTTTGCGCACATCAAGTTCTGAAAGCTTTATCGAACGTCGAGTAGGCCCGGAGTCTTCAGTCTCAAGCTCATTAGCCGTTATGGCACGGTCCTTTTTGAGCACCGCCAGCTCGGTTTCGGCCTGCATAAATTCAAGTTCAGAGCTCAAGCCTTTCTGGCGCAGCGTGGAAACATGCGCAACCTTTTCGGCAGCAAGCGCGATACGCGCGTCAAGAAGTTCCAGGGCACGCTTCAGGTCGATAATTTTATCCTCATCACGACTTTTCAGCAGGGTCGCGTGTTTGAGACGGGCAACTTCGAGAGCGCCTTCGCGCACTTTCAGAGCCATCGCCAGGCGTTCGTCTTCGAGCGCGTTCTTGTGAATCTGCAACTGCATTTCTTCATTTTTCTTGTTCAGTTCAATCTCGGCGTCGCGCGCGCTCTGACTGATTTCTTCGCAGTCTACCGTCGCGATGACCGCCCCGGCTTCGATGCTTTTTCCCTCTTCTTCAAGGTGGGTCAGCTTGCTCTCTATCCCACTGATTACCAGTGCTGCGCTGGCTGTTTTAACATCGCCGGTAACGCTCATGATTCTCTTGAATGGTCGACGCACCAACCTGGTCTGGCGATTTCCGGCAAAACGAGCGAGATGTTCGCTCACAAAATCGTAACAATAGACGCTTCCGGAAAGGCCGGGCATGAAGCCGGCAGGATAAGACGCAACCGGAACCTTGAAGGCAACCTGAGTTCTGCCGTCGGGCCTGGCCTGCGGAATATCGAGAGCGACCGGCACCCGCTGCGATTCGTTGCCAGAAAGCAGGCGTTCAGGAAAAGCGTCAGCACGGAAATAAAAGTGCGACGAAGAGGCTACCGCTGCAACATCGCGCTGGTCAATGGCAAAACCAAGACCGCAGCGCGACATGTCAACTATGCGCAGAAAGCTGATTCCCGGGTAAACCTGAGCGCCAACCCTGGTTTTAACCATTTCGGCGCCATCGTAGGTATCGCCATAAATCAGCAGTCCGCTGCGTTTGGCATTGATACTGAGAGAAGCGATCTGCCGTTCGAGCTCAACAACGTTGGTAGCCGTCTGATTCATCTTGCGAATGGCTTCTTTATAACTGAATTCGTAATCAGCAATGTTTTTCTGCGCAGTAAAGGTGGCGAGTTCTTTGCTTAGCTGCGCCTTGGCAAGGTTCTCGCCAGCATCGAACACTTTGCGCCGGTCTGCATGTTCTTCGATGAATGGCAACAGACGGGCGGTGAGCGAGGCTTCAATATTCGAAACAACAAGATCTTTTTCACTGTCAACAAGCTCCTGTTGCGAAACAAAGCCGCGGTCGGCCATCTTGGCAGCAGCAGTCAACTGCAGGTGCAACATTTTCATGCGAACCTTCGCAGCCGTGACCGATTCGCTCAGTTCGACAATTCTTTGCCAGTCACGCGACTGAACCGCGCGCTGATTTTCGATATCTTTGGCTTCAAGCTCAAGCGCGGCAATCTGCGCATTGCTGGCTTCATACTCAGCGATCATCCTGAGCAGATTGCGGTCACGGCTGACTGTCAGGCTATATTGTTCAAGGTCGGCGCTCAGACTCTCAAGACGCCCGGTGCGGTCGCCCGGTGAAAGCTGCGCGATTTCCTCACCGGCTTTTACCATAACCCCTTCTGGCGCAAGTTCAAGAATCTCGGTGCTGAAAGGCGGGTTAAGCAGGGTTTCTTCGAGCGACACAAACTCGGCGCGGGCGGTAAGCACCTGCCAGGGCGGCACAGCGGACTCGGTGAGCGGCGAGACCTCGACCGGACGGCCACAGCCGTGCAGATAAAGCAGCGCCCCGACCAGCGCGAGAACCAGGATTCGATAGCGCCAGCACGAAAGAGCGCGACTGCTTTTGACAATTAGTGATTTCATGGAAACAACAGTTCTCCCTGCTCAGCGGGCGGGTTTTTCCAGAGCACCCAGTCCTGGTTGAATTCTTCAATCTCAACCTCGCGGCGCGAATCGCTCAGAGTGCCTGGCAGCCTGACCATAGTCTTTTCGCCATCAACCAGCAGCAGATCGCGCGGCAGAAAAACGCCGGTTTTTTCACCCAGAATAATTTTTGCATTGGCTTTGCCACCAATAAGAAAACCCTGCCCGGCATCCAGCGAAAGCTGCACCGGAAAAAATCTGATAGCACTGTTCTGCTGACCGCGAACACGGCGAGGTGCTTTGCTGATCGACTTAACCGCGCCAGCATAGACCTTGCCAGGAAGAAAATCGAACTCTATCGTTGCCGAAGCCTTTTCGACGAGCACATTCGCTTCGGCCTCGTTGGCAAGGGCCTCGAGATAATAGCCGTCTTCGCCGATGACCTGCAGGATGGTAACTCCTGACCATGCCTGCTGACCCGGTCTGAATTTAAAATCGCCCCAGAGAACCGGATGAATTACGATTCCCGAACGCGGCGCTTTCAGCTCAGACTCTTCCAGCGATCGCGTCTCTTCGCGCAACGTAGCACGTATTCTTTCGAGATTAACCTCAAGGTTATTAACCTTGATCTGGGCTGAGAGCGAAGCCGACTCGAGTTGATTCGATGCCAGCCAGATTTCTCCAGAAGCCACAGACTTCTGGTATTCAACCTTTGCCAGTTCTTCCGGCATGGGCGGTTCAGAAAGCTTGTCACGAATACGTCTGGCGTAATCGAGCTCAATCTCGCGCGAACGCTTGTCGATCTCGCTGGCACGCAGTGAAAAAGCGCTGTCAAAACCTCTTTCTGCGACTTTTTTCTTAAGCTCATACTGGCGACTGGCGTGGGCAAAGCTTATCGAAGCAATCTGCAGGTCGGCATGGATTTTCCACACCTCGTCGTCTGTTTTGCGCTGCTGCAGCCATAAAGCCTCATGCCCGGCACGTGAATACTCAAGCTCTTTTTCTCTTAGCGCCTTGTTAAGCGCGGCAATATCAGAAGGCGCCACCTGCTCAAGATTGCGCATGCGGTCGATCTGCGAGTCGAGATTGCTCTCGCTACGCCGCATACGCGTGCGCAGGTTTTCCATATCGATCTTGACCATAACTGCGCCAGAAGCGGCTACCGAGCCTTCTTCAGCCATCGACTCAATTATGCCCCAGGCGTTTTTCAAGCCCAGACTGCTGATGTCTTCAGGCTTAAGGGTGGCGCGCAGCTCAACGACATTCTGGCGCGTCTCAACTTTATAGTTGTATGAAGGCTTTTGCGACTTGGCGGCGCTGCGACAGCCGATCTGAAAAACCAGCAGGCAGGCAAGCATGACTGCGGCGCACGCCCTGCCGATCACGTCGGCATGGTATCCAGGGCGCTGCAGCCAGGCATTATTAGAGTTCACGGTGTTTTTTCCTGTGGGGGGCGGGCAATAGAAGAAGCTCGCCGGGAATGGGCGGCTGTCGCTGCAACGCCGAGATAGTCGGCCAGCAGACCGGTTTCGTAAAGCACACTGAACCACTCATTGATCAGGCGAGACTCGCCCTGCACAACGGCAAGGCTGGCATTGTCAAATTCCTGCTGGTATCGGGTAAGATCAAGCAACGTGACCTTGCCCAGCTGGAAATTGAGGCGCTGCCCGTCGAGCACTTCGGCGGAAAGCTTTTGTGAAGCCTTGAGAGCTGCAAGGTTCTTGTGATAAAACCTGAAGCGCTCCAACGCTTGCGAGACCGCGATTTTTATGTCATCACGCTTCTGTTCGAAGCGTTCTTCGAATGCTTTCAGTTTGTGGCGCTGCCCCGCCAGGCTAAGCTTTTCGGCCTCGGGGCCAAAACTGAAATTATAAGAAACCGATACATCCCAGTTCTTGTCAGGCATCTCTTCGGCGGAGTCAATATTAAAGGCACGGCCCTGTTTGCCCCAGCGAGCCTGCGCGCTGACATCGGGGCGACTGAGTTCACGAAGCCTTGCCACACCTGCGCGCAACTGACGATGCTGACTCTCGTATACCCGCCAGTCCGGACGCAGCGCAAATGCCTGTGCCAGCAACTCTTCTTCATGCAATTCTTCGGGAATCGACTCCAGAACAAGTTCGAGAGAAAAACTCGCCAGTTCTGGATTCCAGCCGCTGCTGCCGAGGCGGGCAGCCAGTCTGCGATCATTATCGCGCAGCGCGAGGGCAGTTTCTTCGTTGCTGGTCTCAGCCTGCTGCAGGCGCATACTCGCCTGTTTGAGATCGAGCTCGCTGCCAATACCGGTTCCCAGCTTAATTTCAGCCTCTTCGACCAGTGTGGCGTAAAAACTGGTATTCTGCTTTTTCAAAGCTTCGTTGCGAGCGACCACTATCCGGTCAAAAAGGCTCTGCAACGAATCGAGAAGCACATCGAGCAACACAGCATCAGTCTGCGCTTCGCTCATCTGGTAGGCGGTATGGGCCAGCCTGCGGTCGAGCTCATCAACCTTGGCGTCATTGCGTAACAAACCGGTCTGCCAGCTCAGATAAAGTGACCGGAAATAGCTGCTCTGCGCGCTGGTATATTCGGTTTTACTCATCGAGTAATCATAGCTGATTTTACCCAGCGGCGTCCTCTGGGCAATACCGGCAGACGCGCCCTGACGACGCGTGCTGTAATCTTCTTCAATGCCGGTTATCGGATTAAAACTGCGGTTGGCTGCCTTGCTGGAATCAGCGGCATAACGAAATTCCGGCGAAAAAACGGCCAGAGCACGATGCTTATCGGCAAGTGAGCTCGCAAGATCGTGGCCGGCAGCCAGCAAATTACGGTTACCGGCAACCACCTGCCGGGCAAATTCGCATACCGGCTCAGGCGCCTGCTTTTTGGCAACAACATCATCTGCTGCGAAAATACTGGCAGAAGCCAGCGAAAAAACAACCAGAGCAACAACAGACAGTTTTAAAAGTATTCTCAAGCCAGGCGCTCCATTTCAATCTGCATTACCGTAGTGGTCGTGAAAAAAGCTCCAGAATTGTCAGGCATCGGCATGCGATACCTGTATTCAATGTGGTTACTGCAGCCATGTATCCACTTTTCTTCGTCGTCATAACTGAACACACCCTTGCCAACCAGACCACTGGCCGGGTTGTCAGGGTGTCCTGAAAAAAGCTCGGTCGAAAAGATCATCAGATTGGCGTTGTCTTCGTCGACACCGGCAAAACTGTAGCGTGTGTGAAAGGTTGTTGCAGCACCCGAACTGTCCTCGACCTGCTGCACCCAGCTGTCGCCAACTTCGAGAGCCTGTTCGGGAAAGCGCATCATCGAATGTTCAGCGCCCTGCCAGGCAGCGGCACCGTCTACCCAGCGCACAGTTCCGAGTCTGTCCATCTGCATGACCGATTCAACGCCAGTTTTCGGCAGCGAATCAGCTGGAATATTACGATCAGCTGTAACCCGGTCAATGACAACCCTGATAATCGCCTGCTCAGCATCAAAACTGACGATCTTCTGGCTGATGCGCATTTCCATATTGATCGGGTTGTTCATGTTGCCCATAGGCATCTCAATGTCTACCCCACCCTTGATGCTTATGACATAGCGCATCTGCTTGTTCTGTGAAAAACCATATCTGAATAAATAACTGCTCATGGTGCCTATTTATAACCGATTTTATGCGCGTTTACCAGATCTAAAATCAAAACTGTGAGCAACTCTGTCCTTGTCTTGATAAGTCAGGCGTAGTGGGGCCACTGTCGTTGGTCTGGGCGATTTGCTGATTCGACAACGAATACGATGCAGATACGAGAGCAGCATGTTGTCGTGAATTATTGCAAACCCACTCTTATCTTAAAAATGACACTTGCCGATAAGGCTTGCAGATTCTGCACTAATTTATTTCTGGTGGTTGTCACATGGCAAAAATATTTTGTCGCCTGTTGGTACTTGTGCTTTTGTTAGCACTTCCCGCGTCTGGTAGCGCCCAGAAGAGTAACAGCAAAGAATTTATGCTGTCTGGAAACGAGATAGACCTGCTGGTCGGCACGCCTACCGGCGTGGTTGAGCCGCTTGACACGCGGCGTACCCGTGTCGACGAAAGCGTCAGGCATGATTTCAGCAGCCTTCTCGAAGACGACTTTGCAACCGGCAGCGGCTTTGAAGCGCTCGACTGGTCTGACGCCGAAGACACTTCCCCCGAGCCCGAGCAGATCGAATCAGACCTTCTCGACCTGCTCGACGAGACCGGCGAGATTGAAAATCTTGAGTCGACTGGCGAAACTCCGAACGAAGAGCTAATTTCTACTGATAACATTGAAACAGAATTTAAGCTGTGATAATCTTAAAAAAAAGTATTTCAGGAGGGTGACTAAATGTCCGAAATCCGGCGCCGGAAAAAGTATTTTATTAAACCGGGCTTTCAGAGCAGGTTGACCGCGATTTTTATTCTGATCGTAATCATCGTTGCCAACATTGTCGGCGCCCTGGTTTACGGTTTCTCTGTCGAGAGGCTTGAGAGCAATCTGGTGGAAGAGGCCAAGCTGCCGGTAGACAGCAAGCAGCTGGGGCAAGCACTCCTGCCTGGCGTCATAACGGCGCAACTGATCAGCATATTTGTGGTGGCGTTCATCTGTATTTTTGTGACGCACACGATAGCGGGGCCGGTGTATCGAATGGAAAAAGTTGTTCGTAACATCGGCGAAGGCGATCTCACCCACTTTATCAAACTGCGCCCGAAAGACGAACTTAAAGACCTTGCTGACGCGATGAACGAAATGACCATGGGTCTGCGCAACAAGATTATCAGCTTCCGCGAGAACACCAGCAAGATTCAGGAAGGCATCGCTCTCGCCCGCAGCACTGGCAAGCTCGACAAACTCGACGAAGTTCTCAAAGCCGTCGAAGCCATGGAAGAATCACTCGACTCATTCACCCTCGAAAAAGAGCACCGTGAACGCAAAGTCGTCGACGAAGACGACAGCGAAAAAGATCAGGAATACGCAAAAGTCTGATCAGCAGCGAATAAACAACCAGGAAATGGCCCGCGCCGTTTCCTGGTTTTATTTTGCAGCGATTCAGCGCAGCGTCGAACTGGCCTTGCGCAGCACAGATTCGGCGGTATCTCGCGACGTTACCGGTATTCTTTTTATGGCAAAAGGGTTAGCGCCAGGCTCGTTATAGCCATGAACACTGGTAAAATGCAGTCTAAAGCCAGACTGGCGCGCAAGTGCTGAAAATTCACCGTTAAACTTGCCATAAGGCCAGGCCAGAGCAAGCGGGCGGGCGCCAAGCACACTCTCAAGGCGCGAGGCTGACATGCGCAGATCGCGCTGCAACAGCCGCAACACCGGGTTTTCTGCGTGTCCGGCAAAAGCGTCGTAAATGCTGACGGTATCTGTATGCAGATCGTGAGTGTGCGAGCCAAAATCAAAATAACCACTGCCGACCATTTCCCTGATCTGGCTCTCGGTAAGATATTCAGCGAATTGAATGCGGCGGCCGGCCCGTGAAGTGATCATAAAAACAGTCATTGGAATCTCAAGCTGCCGCGCAACCGGCAGAGCAAACTGATACAGGCTTTCATAGCCGTCATCAAAGGTTATCAGAACCGGCTGACGAACATCATCAAGGGTTCCGGCAAGAAACCGCCGGGTCTGCGCCAGATTGATCGGGGTAAAGCCGGCAGCAAGCAGCGCCTGCATCTGGCTGAGAAATTGCTCAGGAGTGCAGGAAACGTCTGAAGTCACCTTATTCTGAAGGTGATGATAGACCAGAACTGCCAGGCGTTGCGGTTCTGAAGAGTAACCGCAACAGCTGAGCGTTACAAATACCAGCGCGATGGCAAAAGTTCGCAGCAAATGATGATTAAACAGGGTGATTATCTCCGGTACAGCCAGAGCCGCCCGTAATTACAACGGGCGGCTCGGTTTAATGCTGACAATTACAGGCCGGCGGCCTTTTTAATGGCTTTAACCTTGTCGAGTTTTTCCCAGGGCAGGTCGAGGTCGCCACGGCCAAAATGGCCATAGGCAGCAGTCTGCCGATAAATCGGGCGGCGCAGCTTGAGGTCTCTGATGATTGCGCCCGGCCTGAGATCGAAAGTATCGGTAATAATCTTTTCGATCTTTTCGGGAGAGAGCTTGCCAGTGCCGAAAGTGTTGACGTGAACAGAAAGTGGCTTGGCAACGCCGATGGCGTAAGCAATCTGGATTTCGAGACGATCAGCCAGACCGGCGGCAACAATATTCTTGGCAACATAGCGGCCCATGTAAGCGCCCGAGCGGTCAACCTTGGTCGGATCTTTGCCGGAGAACGCGCCGCCACCGTGGGCAGCCATTCCGCCGTAGGTATCAACGATGATCTTGCGACCAGTCAGGCCGGAGTCGCCCTGTGGTCCACCAACAACGAACCTGCCGGTTGGATTAACATAATACTTGGTCTTGGAATCAAGCAACTCGGCCGGAATTACCTTTTTAATGACCATTTCGATCATATCTTTGGTAATTTTGGCATGAGTAGCAGAAGGATCATGCTGAGTCGAGAGCACGACTGCATCGACGCGGGCAACTTTGTTGTCGCGGTATTCGACGGTGACCTGTGCCTTGCCATCTGGTCTCAGATAATCGATTTCTTTGTTTTTGCGAACTTCAGCAAGTTTGCGGCAGATATTGTGCGCATAATAAATCGGAGCTGGCATATAGTCTGGGGTTTCGGTGCAGGCAAAGCCTACCATCATGCCCTGGTCACCAGCGCCGGTATTGAGTTCTTCATCTTCATCGGTGCTGTCTTTAGCGTGGTTAACGCCCTGAGCGATGTCGGGAGACTGCTCGTCGAGAGCAACCAGAACACCGCAGCTCTTGCCATCGATACCATAATCGGCGTTGGTATAACCGATTTCGGTGAGAACGCGGCGGGCAACGGCCTGAACATCGACGTAGGTCTTGGTGGTGATTTCACCCATAACCAGGGCCAGACCGGTGGTAACCGCTGTTTCGCAGGCTACGCGGCCTTTGGGGTCATTGGTCAGAATCGCATCGAGAACGGCATCAGAAATCTGGTCAGAAACCTTATCTGGATGCCCTTCAGTAACTGATTCAGAGGTGAAAAAGAAATTTTTATTCATCGGGGGGTCCTCCGTGTACCTTCAATAAGTGGCGTGAGTATAACAGCCCCCTCGGGCAGCGTCAAGAAAAACCGCGAAAAAAGTAGCGTACAGCAAAACGGATCGCTCAGCTCCATTTAAAAAGCCTTGCGACCCGCTTTACCGTGCCGAACGTCTACTTGTCCGTGTTGAGCGAAGTAGATGACTGCATCGTGGCGGTAGGTGAATAGAGAGCTCCCGAAACTTCACGATAGGCAATGCCGTAGCTTAATACAAACCCGACAACACCCGACAGCAGCGTCAGGATCAGAGCAATGATTCTCATAATTCCATCCCTCCCTTACAGTCACTGGCCCTATCGGCAGCATCTTTCATTTGTTGAACCTAAAAACTGGCAGCTGCTATAAATTTGTGCGATAATCTCAGGCATAATATGCATAATTCAGCAAAGGGAAAAATCTAGCCATGCCGGCACTCTGGCAGAGTTTTATACTTTCGGCCTTTCTCGGCGGCCTGATCGGCTGGGTCACCAACTGGCTGGCGATCAAGGCGCTGTTCAGCCCGCAGCAACGCAAAAATTTTCTGCTCTTTGAGTTCCAGGGCCTCTTGCCGAAACGGCAGACCGAACTCGCGCACAACCTTGGCAAAATCGTCGAAGGCGAGCTGATAAGCGTCGAAGAGCTGATTAAAAAGGTTGAGCCGGCAGACATTGACCCGATAATCGACGACGTCATGCGCAAGAACCGCGACGACATGGAACAGCGCATCAAAGACTTCATCAGCAGCATTGCCAACAAGATCCCCTTTTTCAATCTCAGCGCTGACACGCTGGTAAAATCAGTCATGGACCGCATAGAGAAAGAAATCTGCTCGGTTCTGAAACGCCAGGTTCCACTGCTGCTGGAACGCGCGGCCGAAAAGGCCGCCGAGAAGATTTCCGTGCAGGAAATAGTCATCGAAAAAGTCTGCAAAATGGATCTGATAAAACTCGAAGCCATTTTTAACCGCATCGCCGACAAAGAAATGCGAGCGATTATCAGGCTCGGCGGCGTGCTCGGCGTGCTCGTCGGCATAATTCAGTGGGCTGTGCAAAACTTCATCATCGCCGCAGTATAATCCTTCGCAACACCGCTCACTTATTGAGCGGAACGAGCGGCCAGCTGTGCAACTATTAAGCAAAACGGGTGGCATGGTTCTTGCTAAGACAACGCTACCGTCAACAGACTAAAAACAGGAAAGGCAATCAGACAAACTTTATGCGCAAAACCAAAATACTCGTCACTCTCGGCCCATCAGCAGAAGAAGAAAATGTATTAAAAAACCTCATTGATGCCGGCATGAACGTTGCGCGACTCAATTTTTCGCACGGTGATTATCAGGAACACGGCGTAAGAATCGAGCGCGTCAAGAAACTGCGTGAAGAAATGCAGAAGCCGGTAGCACTGCTTCTCGACACCAAGGGTCCCGAAATCCGCACCGGTGAAATCGAGGGCAAAAGCATTTTTCTTGAAGCCGGCAAAAAGATTACGCTGACCACCGAAGACGTAATCGGCACACCCGAGCGGCTCAGTATTTCTCACAAACAACTGCCCACACAGGTTGACAGCGACTCAACGATTCTGCTCGACGACGGGCTCATTCAGCTGCAGATCGATTCGGTGCCAGATGACAAGAACATTTGCTGCACGATAGTCAACAGCGGTATGATCAAGTCGCGACGCGGCGTCAACGTGCCGAGACTGCAGCTCAACATGCCTAATCCTACCAGCAAAGACCGCGAAGACATCGTGTTTGCCGCGCAAAACGACTTTGACTACATCGCCGTGTCGTTCACCGAATCAGGAGACACCGTCAGAAAAGTAAAAGCCATTCTCGAAGTCGAAGGCAAGTCAGCAATAAAGGTAATCGCCAAAATCGAAAATCATGCCGGTCTCAACAACTTCGAAGATATTCTTGAAGTTGCCGACGGTATCATGGTCGCACGCGGCGACCTCGGCGTCGAGCTTCTTCCTGAAGAAGTGCCGATTGTGCAAAAAGAGATCATCAGAAGATGTTACATGGCCGGCAAACCGGTCATCACAGCGACCCAGATGCTGCACACCATGATAGAAGCGCCCAGGCCAACTCGCGCTGAAGTCTCTGACGTCGCCAACGCAGTTTACGACTTCACTTCAGCAGTAATGCTTTCTGGCGAAACCTCGGTAGGAAAATATCCGGTCGAGTGCGTTAAACTGCTTGACCGCGTTGCCAGCAACACCGAAGACGCGATAGATTACAAGCGCATCTATTCAGCCTTTTCAAGCACCGAAGAATTCGCCGATCGCACCGGCGCGGTTACCAACGCAGCAATCACCACCGCCTATAATGTCGGAGCTTCAGCAATCATCACGGTAACCGAATCGGGGCGCACCGCGCAGGCGTTATCAAAACTGCGCCCGAGCATTCCGATAATTGCCGTAGTCAGCAGCAGACAACTCTATCATCAGCTCAGCATCAACTGGGGAATCACCCCGATAATGGCTCCCCGTTTCCAGAGCATCGAAGAGCTCTATCGCGAATCGGTAAAGCTGAGCCTGACCACCGGATTCATCAGAGAAGGCGACACCGTGGTTCTGGTCGCTGGTCTGCCGGTCGGGCGCAGCGGCGGCACCAACATGATCAAGGTTGAAACCGTCGGTCACCCCGGACCATGCCCCAAACGCCGCAAAAACGACGAACCATCACAAGCTCTGCAATTCAAGCTGGGCCTGGAAAAATGCGCGCACGCCCGTCTCAATCAGACACCAGGCGGCGGCGCCGGCACGCCACTCGACCTGTTGAGTCGCCCGCTGGTTTCGAGCCCGCGGCGCAGCATGCGCTGATTCAAGCCGATCAGGCAAAAAAGCGCCGAACGGTATCGACAAACAACCGGTTCTGTTCGGCGCTACCAACACTTACCCGCAGATGTTTTGCCAGCAGCGGGTGCGCACCGACATCGCGAATAGCGATGTCGTTCTGTTTAAGGCACTCAAACAGTTCGGGCGAGCGCTCACCGGCGCTGAAGGTGAGAAAGTTGGTGGCCGAGGGCAGAGTTTTGATCGCTTCGATCTGCTGCATATCTTCGAACAACTGGTGTTTAAGCGCTACTGCGGCGGCGGTGTGGCGCAAAAACAGGTCTTTGTTGAGCAGCATGGTCATGACAAATGTCTGCACCATTATGCTGGTGTTAAAGATGGTCTGCACCTTGCGAATCTCATCGACATTCTGCGGCTGACTGACCAGGTAACCAAAGCGCAACCCGGCGGCAGAAAACGATTTTGAAAATGATCTGACAATAATCAGATGCGGATAGTCAGCAACTTTATCGACAAAGGTCCGGCCGCTGAACTCAAAATAGGTTTCGTCGAGCAAAACCGGCTTTTTTGTGTGTTCGAGAACATAGGTGATCTTCTCGTCGCTCAGCAGGTGCCCCGTCGGGTTATTCGGGTTACAGAGAATGCCGAGTCGGCAATCCGGCGAATTGAGCACCTCAAGATACCTTTTCTCGTCAAAATCGAAATCGGGCAGATAGTCGATAAACTCTATTCCCAGCCCTGCTGCGCGCGAATAAGTTGAATAATCAAAGTAGGAAGGAGCCAGCGAAACAGCGAAGGAAGAGTTGTTCTCGCGCACAGCCAGAAAGCAGGCAAACAGCATGTCGTCGGCGCCGTTTCCCCACAGCAGGTGGTCTTTGCTCATCCCGTGCCCGACGTAATCGGTCAGCAGCCGCCTGAGCTCACTGGTCACATGACTGAAATAACGGTTGAGGCGCACTTCCTGCATGGTCTGGTGAAATGCCTCATCAATGGCCTGATAGGGATCAAGCACGCTTTCGTTGAGGCACATCATGTTCTTTTTGCGCGGTACCGAGATGTCTGCGGGCGGGCCAGCCTGCAGCAGATCTGTTCTAAAAAGGTTCATTTTCGTTTCCTTTCCTGTTATGCTCTTTAGCGAAAGCTTAACAGCTAACTTTCTACAATTCAAGCAGGGCAGTTTGAGGAGAGCCTATGGCAAGGCATCATTACGGGCAAAAAGAGCAGAGCAACGGTTGCGTTCAGACCGTAGCATTTGTTATCTTTATCGTTTTTATGGTTTTTTCAACAATCGCCGAAAAAGCGGAAAAGGATAAAAAGAAAACGGTTCGCAAACAGAAGGCGGCCGGCATCTATGATCCTGCCGCGTCGGAAATCTCGGCCAGAACGGATGAAGACCTGCTGAAACGCTACTCGGCGCTCGATGCCGACAAGGTGATCGACAGAGAGAAGGGGCGGTCTCTGTTACACATACTGTGCGAACTCAATCGTTTTGAGGCTCTCAACAAACTGCTCGAAAATGGCGCACCAGCCAACCCGCGCGACTTGCTTGGCAACACCCCTCTGCACAGTGCCCTGCGCAAAAAAAGCAGCGAAGCGGTCGCTGTGATGTTGAAACACAGATGTGACCTGAAGGCAGCCGATCTGAAGAACCAGACCATTCTGCATCTGGCGGCTGAAAACGGCTATTACGAAGTGGCCAAAGAAGCTTTGCGGGCCGGTGCCAACATCAACGCCACGGCATATGGTTTTACTCCACTGCATGATGCCTGCGCCAAAGGGCATTTGCGCCTTGTTGTGCTGCTTTGCGAAAATGGTGCTGAGAAAACATCAACAGTCCCACAGGGCTGGACAGCCGGCGACCTGGCCTTTGGCCGCCACCCTGAAGTTGTCCGCTACATGTCGTCACAGAAAGCAGCTTTTTCCACAGGCTATCTGGTCAATCAATATGATCTCAAAGATGGCTGGCCATTTTTTGGTGACAATGAGATCACTGATCTGCGGGGCGATCACCCGGCATTTCTTGCTGTGCGCGAGAACTCTGCCGAACAACTGGCCGAACTTGACCGCAACATGGTCGAACTCGACATCAGCAACAAGGCCAAAACTCCTCTGCTGATACTGGCCATAGCAAACGAAAAATTTGCTGCGGCGGCTTATCTGGCCAACTATACCAGGCAAGTCGATGCTGCCGACGCAAACGACAAAACCGCACTGATGCATTCTCTGGACAAAGGGTGCAAAGAAGTCAGCCGCATACTTATCAAGCGCGGCAGCAGGCTTGACCAGATCGACATTCGCGGCAACACTGTATTACACTACGCCATTACCAGATGCGACAACGATCTGGTCGCAGAACTGATCAACAAGGGCGCCGATATTTTCGCGGTCGACTATTTCGCGCGCGGTATGATGCACGCGGCCGCCGAGAGTTCAAACGAGATTATTTTTCCGACTCTTATCACCAATGGCTGCGACGTTAACCAGGAAGACATAAGAGGCAACACCGCGCTGCATCTGGCGGCAGCTGCCAATAACACGCAAATTCTCCAGGCACTGCTGACAAATGGTGCCGACTTTGCGGTTCGCAACCTTTCCGGGAAGCAGGCGGTAGACCTTGCCACCAGGCATGAAGCAAAGCAATTGCTGCGCAATCGTTTTGAAATCGAAGGGTCTAACCCTGCTGAACGGCAACTTCCCGCCGAAGTTCAGACCTTAACGACTCCAGCACGCAATCTTGTCGAGCAGAATGGCGACTGATAAAGGCTCTAACCAACAGTTCAGCAAGCTTACACCGACAGCGCCGGCGACAGGCGATCTTCTGCTGTTCTGGCTTCTGACACTGGCATTGCCGCTTCTTGCTATTTTTATCCTGGTGCGACACAGTGAGAACAACCGGGCAGAGCAGCTTAAAACCGAGCTGAGCGGACGCATGCTTGACAGTATGAATCGACTGCAACAGGCATGCAATGCTGAGACTTATTTCAAAAACAGTGTGCTGAGTGCTGAAATGGCGGCCGGCCTGCCGCCGCGCCATGCAAACCTCGTTTCGAGTGATGCACTGCCCGCAGCAATAACGCAGTCTCTTAAACAAAGGCTTTCAGAGATAAAGGGCTTTAAACTGGTAATGCTCATAACCGGCAGAAACGACTTTTCTGATCTGCAGATCATTCATGGCAGCAGCGAATTTTCTGACTATCCCAAGCCAGGCCAGTGGGCAGCGCGAACACTTTTAAAGGCGGTTGCTGCCCGCATACGTGGGCAGTCAACCGATCAGGGGCTCTCTGCAGCAGAACAGCGCATGCTGCGCAATTTTAATGACTCAATTTTCGGCACCTACTTCAGTCCAATTGATAAAGACGAAGATTTTGTGTGTGGCTTCAATGTTCGCAACGGCGGCACCAATCTGCATACTGCTCGCAGACTGGTGCAGACCGCCAATAAAGCGGCTGAATTCACTTATCTCGCTATTTTCGCCGAAACTCCCCTGGCTTTTCAAGAGGCATTTACCGCAGCAAGAAACATGGCCGGAGAATTCGACACAAACCTTGTTTTGCGGCAGACCAGCCTGCATCAGTTCATAATTGAAAAACCCGATACCAGTCTGCATTTATACTCGCCAATCAGCTATGTCAGCCTCAATACAGCACCTCATAGCGGCAAAAATATTATCAACAGGCTGCTCCGGCTTAACGCCGCGCGGCAAAAGCCATTTCTTTACCCGCATCTCCAGATTTCATCGCAACCAGTAACCCGGCTCATCAGCCACAACTATTTTTACGCGAAATTTGCCATTTTTCTTTTGCTCTGTCTTTCGCTTCTTGCCATAAAGCACTTTCAGCAGCATGGCGCGTTCCAGATCAGAATCAGAAGTCGCCTGTTCATCGCAGTGTTTATGGCTACGCTGCTGCCGGCAAGCGTTTTTCTTTTCATGGCCTATCGTCACAATCGCCAGCAAGAACAGATTCGCCAGAACAATCTGGTCAAAGACCTGAAAACCCGCCTCAAGATGTTCGAGCTGAATCTCAGATCGCAAGATGAGAAACTGGGTGTACAGGCCAGCGACCTGGCCAGTGAGCTGCGCAAAAACATGGCAGCGACCGACAATGAGATCAGCAATATTCTCAACCGGCATACCAAAGGCAATTTTGACGGAGCCATGCTGATCAGAAGCAATGGCCTGAGCCTTGAGATCATTGATCCGGAATCGGCGGTCATGCGCAATAACCCTGAAAAGCTGAGCTTTTCGCGCGACATTTTTTTTGCAGCAATAATCAACTTTTTTAACTATCTTGGTCTTACTCATGAACAATTTGACGCCAGGCTCACGGCAACACCGCAAGGCAAAAAGTTGAAGGCTCTGGCCACCATTTTCACCCGCGAAGATGTCGAAAATTTCTGCAATTATGAAGGCACGGCGCTGACTTCAAAGCGAAGTGCCGCAACGCTGCGCTTTATCAACTTCAAAATATTGCCAGACGAGCACAAGGCGGGGGTGTATGCATCTGTGCTGTTGCTGGCGCAGGATATTCGCAAGGTTGTCGAAGCAATTCTCAGCGGACCGGCGCATGACTGGTCGTTTTATCATCAGCACGGCAAAGAAGGCACAATCAAAACGGTCCTGCTCGGCACCTATGATCTCGAAGCCAGTTCTCTTGATCCAGAAAGCATCTGGCCGGCAGGAAGTATTCTCACTGACCAGCAAAGAGCGCTTGTCGACACTGTCTTGCAGGGAAAAGGCGAAGCCAGTCAGGTGACCAGCAGCGACGCAGTGCCTCGGACCGTAATGGTTGCCCGCAAAATTGGTGGCTACCCGCTGATTGCCCTGTCTTATTGCGCAATGCAAAAGATGAAAAGTGAGCATAGCCGGACTGAACTGTTTCTGATCATCTGCCTTGCTTATCTGCTGCTCATTCTCTCTGTCCTGGCCAGCATTCTTGATGAACTGTTTGCCGAACCCATTGAAAAACTGCTCACTGCTGCCAGACTCACCGGTGCGGGCTGTCAGGTTGAACTGGTAAGCAGCTTTGACAATGAACTGTCGCAGCTGACCAGAGAATTTAACCACATGAGCCGTCATATTAAAGAGCGCGAACGCCTTGAAAGGTTTGTCTCAAGCGAAGCAGTTCAGGTAATTACCCGGGAAAGCCGCGAATTAAGTGACATTGCCGCGCGCAAGGAAACTCGCAGCATTCTGTTTATGCACATACGCGGGTTCGACAAGCTCAGCGAACAGCTCAGCCCTGAAATACTGATCGAACTGCTCAACCAGTATTTTTCTTTTTCCGAGCAGCGGATCAGCATGAATCACGGTCAGATCGACAAATATATTGGTGATGCCATCATGGCGGTGTTTTCCGAAAATGAAGGCACAGAACCTTCGGCAGCAAGAGCTTGTGCAACCGCCGCCGCAATTGTTAAAGAAGTCGCCGAACTCAACCAGAATCTTGCCGAAAAATTCATGCCGCAGATTCTTGTCGGCGCCGGCATAGCAAGCGGCGAGGTCATATCAGGAAGAATCGGAGCTCAATCAGGAAGGCGCGACTATACGGTAATCGGCGACCGCGTAAATCTGGCGGCCAGACTCGAAGCAATGTCACACTTTTCCGATCAGATGCATATTCTCGTCGATCAGCAGACAATGCACACCGCAAAGGCTCAGTTCAGTTTTAAAAATCATGGCGAGCTGCCTGTTAAAGGAAAATCAGCACTGGTGCAGATCTATGAACTGCTCTAATTCAACAAATACCAGGGGCAACAGCAATCTGATCAAACTGCAGATCAGACGAAGCCGGTTTCTGCGCATGGCGCCGCTGATCATATGGGCGTTGGCGGTGTTTTTGCCAATGCTGGTCGGCAGCCGGCTCTATTTTGCTTCATTGCAACAGCAACAGCAGGAAATAGCCGCGCAAACCCGACAACTGCTGATGACGAGGCTGCAGCAGTTCATGGCACGCCTCAACCCTGATCAGATTGCCCAAAGTTTTTTCACCATGTATGATTATCAAGCACGCTATGCTGAATACATACTTCAGCGCTCGCCCGAAGATTTTACCAACATGCCAATAGTGAGAGCCCTGCCCGATTTTGGCCAGGATATCGACCGCGAGCTTGCCAGTTTCAGCAGTTATCTGACCCGGGAATACAACGTTACACCTGACTTTCTGCTGGCTCTCGACGAGAATGCAACCAGGTGCGGAATGCTTCTGCGAGAACGACTGCGAGTTGATAGTCAGACAGCTGCGACTCTGCGCGGCGAACTGGCGCAAATGGCTAAAAATCTCAATCTCACCACCACTTACTCCGCAAATCTTCCTGGCGAGCTCAAACATTACCGTGACTTTCCTGCGTTTAACCAGATTCTTGGCATCTCACATTACTTTAACACCAGATTCTGGCGAGTTGACGGCAGATTTTCCGGCAAACTCAATCAGCGGATCTATCTGGTTACCATGCGCTATCCGTCACAAGCAGGGTCTGGCAACTGCCTGCTCGCAGGTTTTGCTGCCGACAGCATTCCGCAGATGCATTTATTAAAAAAAATCAGCACGGAACTAAGTGATGACCAGTTAACAGTCAGAACGGGCTATTCCTCAGATAAGGATTTTCCAGTTTTTATTGAAAAAGCAGGAAAACTCGCAGTGATAAACAAGCTGCCCGCAGTATTTACGAACATTTCTGCCGGCAGCGGCAAAAATCTCGTCGTCAGCGTCTCGCAAGATTCACAATCAGCATTTCGCCAGCTCAGACGAAAAATCGACAGCGTCAATCTGCTGCTGCTTATTGCCGGAAGCCTGAGCCTGCTGTTTGCTGCTGGAATCTCTCTTGGCAGGCTGAAACTGACGGCAAAGCTGACTCAAATTATCGCGGCAAGCTTTATTTCCTGCATGCTGTTTCCGCTGACAGCGGTATTCTGGCTCGGGCTGTTACAGAACCGCACCAGCAGTGAAACAGATGTGCAGCAGACGATGCAGATGATCTCGCAAAAAATCGGCGAACTCGACCAGAGTTTTCTGCTGCTCAGCTACCGCCGCATGTTTCTGCTCAAAGAAATCGCGCAATATCTTGAGCAACTGCCCATGGAATCATGGGAGAGGTTTGTCAGATACATGTTTCTCCCTGAGGCTAAGCGAAGGTTTTCCCGGCAGTTTTCCAGCTACTACCTTTATAGTTCCAACGATCGTGAATACTACAAAGGCCAGGGACCAGGCGAAAAACAGTCAGAAGCTGAAATTTCACGTCTTTTCGTTGGCGCATCACGAAAACTTATGATACAGACCGACGCGATGTCTGAATTGAGCGCAAGCAACCGCGAACGCATCAGTCAGCTGGCTGATTTTGCTTCTGGCCTGATGGACCAGCTGATGCGCCCCAATCTTCTCAATGAACTGTACAGAACTCAAGGCGGCCTTTTTCTCAGTGATTTCATGGCGCGACGTTTCTTGTACTGCAGCCATTTTCTGCGGCGCAACAGCAAAATAATCGGTTACATGATTTTTACCACAGACAATCTCCTGATCGTAGATATGATCGCTGACGTTGTTGAAAAACGCCTTATGCCTGCCGAGTTTTCAATAAATGATTACCAGGTTGAGCTTATATTTTATCCAGTTGAAGATTACGATGAGCGCGGTCTGCTCGGCCGGGCAGATTTTCGTGGTGACCGCGCGCCAGCCAATACCGACCGCTACCGTGAAATTGCCAACGCCGTTTATGCCAGCGCCGACTTTAACCAGATAAACAACCTGCATATGCGTGACCCGCATCTTATTGTCTCCGACCGCATATTCAATGGCTACGTCTTTGCGTTTGCCATAGCACGGCCCCAAAGCAGAAAGAACAGCACCAGACTACCGCTGGCTCTTCTTTTTGCTGTCGCAATCACCAGTTGCCTGCTTCTGGGAACAGGCGTCGCCCACCTGCTGCTGTTGCAGATTCCACCCTTTTTGTCAGCAATGCGCGAAGTCGAAAACGACAGTTACGACTGGCAGCTCAATCTGCCTGGAACCGACGAATTTGCTGAGCTGGCCGGCTCTATCAACGAAATGCGGGTAAGTCTTTTAGAGCGAAAAAAGATGATGCAGCTGGTTTCGGCAGACGCCATTGAGGCGGCCAGATCTGACCTGCGCGATCAGCTCACCGCAAGACGCCGCGCCGCTGTCATTCTGTTCTGTGATATCAGAAGCTTCACTACCATCAGTGAAAGCCGCTCGGCTGAAGAAGTTGTCGAGATGCTCAACAGCTACTTCTCGTGCATGTGCCCGATTATTGAGCAGCACGGCGGTTTTGTCGACAAGCTGATTGGCGATGCCATTCAGGCGGCTTTTTACGGCAACAGCGAAACTGCACTGCTGGCAGCTGGCAGAGCGGCGCTGCAGATGCGCAGCAGTCTGGCCGCCTTTAACGCCGAGCGCGCCAACAATCAACAGTTTGCCATCGACAATGGTATCGGCATCGCATCTGGCATGGTGGTGACCGGGCTGGTCGGCTCACAGAGCGGCAAGCTTGATGCCACACTGTTTGGCAATGTGTTAAATCAAGCCCGGGAACTTGAGGCAAAAAGCAAGCATGCCCGCACCACGAAAATACTGCTTGCCGCAGACACCTGGCACCAGATCAGCGATCTGGTATGTGTAGAACAGATTAATATTGTTGACTCAGCTGACGGAGAGTCTGCAACCCAGCCACTTTATGAGCTGATCAGTCTTTCAGATAAAGTGAGCTGAGCAAAACATGCCGAAAGCAAGTAAGCTGAAAGAAGAATGAAGCATACTAATTCGACTTGTATTTTTCGTGCTCGTAATCGTGCCCAGATGCTTTGCTGAGAACGCTTTATTTTAATAGAATCACTTGCTCTGAACCCTGAAAACGCCGTCCCAGTCGGGGCCGGGCGGACTCTCGTGCAGCTCGCGACAACGGCTCAGATACATTTCGGCGGCCGGGTCTTCATGAAGGACTTCCAGCAAACTCTGAAACTGTTCGTAAGAAGTTCGCCAGTCGCGGTTAAGATAGCTTTGCAAAGCTGCTTCTGACATTGTGACAACTTTTTTCCAGAGTTCTGCATCAGTAGAATCACAGCGACCAAGCAACTGAAAGACTTTAACGCTGCCATGCCGACCTTTAACTGCCACGATATCAAGTGGTCTGAAAACAAATTCTTTGCCGGCAGCTGTTGCGGTAGACTCACTGACGATGATCTCGGTCTCATACAGTTTGTTGAGCCCTTCGAGACGGCTGGCGAGGTTAACGCTGTCACCAATCGCCGTGTAATTGAAGCGATCAGAAGAGCCAAAATTGCCAACCAGAGAAACTCCAGTGTTTACACCAATTCTGGTGGCAAAGATTTCGCTACCCTGCTGCAGCCATTTTTCGTTCATTCTGTTGGTGGCTTCAATGATATCAACTGCAGCGCGACAGGCTTGCTTTGCCTGCTCGTGACTGGTCATTGAACCACCCCAGAACGCCATTACTGAATCGCCGATGTACTTATCTATCGTGCCACCATGGCGATGAATCAGTGCCGCGATACAGTCAAAATATTGCGACAGCTGCTCCATAAGCTGAGATGGCGACACCTTTTCGGCGATCATTGAGAAATTGCTGATATCGGTAAACATCAGAGTTATCTCTTCGGTATGCGCTTCAAGACGCGCCTCATCCTGCCGGTTGACCAGACCCTGCACGACTTCTGACGGCACATACTTTTTGAAGGCGCCCAGCGCCTTTTTCATCGAGTTCATCGCTTCGCTCATCGCGCGAATCTCGGCTATTGGCGACCTGATGTCAATCTCGCCCTCAAAGTCGAGTTTCTGAATTTTCTTGGCTTCGTGAGTAATACTTTTGATTGGTTCAGTCAGTTCGCGAGCAATTGTCGAGGTTAAAAAACCGCCGATAATAAGAAGCCAGAAAGAAAACAAGAGGGTGGTTTCATGAATACGCGCGATTGGCCCGATAAAATCTTCTTCGGGCACGATTATGCCCAGCGTCCAGTCACGGCCGAAATTATCAGGAAATGGCCGAAAAGAAGCAATGTAGCGGTCGCCCATGTGTTCATAAGTAAATCTCAGGCTCTTTTCCATGATAAATGTTTCGAGAGCCGCTTTTATCCAGCCGGTTTTAATGCTTTGCTGCAAAGGTGAACGTGGCGCCCTGATGTTATCGAAGTTAAGGCCGGACTTTTCGGGATATGCAAGCACATTGCCTTCGCTGTCGGCAATAAAGGCAAGTCCGGAATCGCCGATCTTGAGGCTTTTTAGAAACTCGGCCAGCTCGCCAAGTCGAAAATCTATGCCAACAGCTCCGGCGTAAGTTCCATCAGGGCCATAAATTGGATGCGCGCAGGTAATACCAGGAACCTGGTCGGTGAACAACCGGTATTCACGGCTCCAGACAGCACGCCCCTCGGCTTTTGCCAGAACATACCAGGGCCGCTCACGCGGGTCAAAGCTGATGATTGAGCTGGTTCGGGTAGCGATTATCTGCAGGTCAGGACCGCGGTCAATTTCGAGAACCCCGGCTGGTTCACTGGTGCGGGAAATGATGCGCGTTGAAAAGTTGCCATCTTCAAGACGGCGCGCCATGACGAAGTTGCCACCCTCATCACCAAGATAAACCGCCGAAAACTGCGGGTAAACATCGAGCGCTTCAAGGCTGATGGTTTCGATCATGTCGGGTGAGTTGGCAAAAGAATCGCCGCGTTCGATCATGCGGCGCAGCAGATGGCCGGTTTTGCGGGCCGGGTCAAGATGATTGCTGGTCTGGCGGATGATGGTCTCTGAAATCTGGTATAACAGCTCATCAGAAGACTGCAACATGATCTCGGAATTGCTGCGGTAACCGTAAATCACGATTCCGGCGACAATGAGCGAAAACAACGCAAGAAACGAGAAAAACACAACCACCTGCAGTCGATATGTCCGGTAAAGATCTCGTTTCATCATTGCATCCGTGTTGCTGTTTTTTGCGATTCTAACATTTTTTACCCGGCTCTGCATCAATATTGCAACCCACCGGCAAAATGCCAGTCACACGCGCATCAGCACAAAAATTTGCTTAGTTGTTTATAAATCTTCAGAAAAGTTATATGATATTGCACAAACACCAATAAAGCGCGGAGGTAAGGAATGTTAGACAACAAAACCATAGCAGCAGCAATGACAATAAAACTCGACGCGACACTTCCCGATTATCCTGACTTTATACCAGGCATACGACGGGCGCCAGACCGCGGGTTCACTCTTAACCGCAACGAAACCGAAACCGCACTCAAAAACGCATTGCGTTACGTGCCTGAAGAACTGCACGAAGCTTTGATTCCAGAATTTCTCGACGAACTCAAAAACCGTGGCCGTATCTATGGTTACCGCTTTCGACCGGCTGGCAACCTTTATGGCAAGCCGATCGATCAATACAAAGGCAACTGTACCGAAGGCAAGGCTTTCCAGGTGATGATCGACAACAATCTCGACTTTGCCATCGCGCTGTATCCGTATGAACTCGTCACCTACGGCGAAACCGGCCAGATCTGCCAGAACTGGATGCAGTACCAGCTCATAAAAAAGTATCTTGAAGTTATGACCAACGAACAGACACTGGTGGTAATGTCAGGGCACCCGCTCGGCCTTTTCAGGTCGCACGCTTCAGCACCACGTGTCATTATGAGCCATGGGCTGCTGATCGGCATGTTTGACAACCAGCAGGAATGGCACCGCGCCATGCAGCTCGGCGTGACTAACTACGGCCAGATGACCGCCGGCGGCTGGATGTACATCGGGCCACAGGGCATTGTTCACGGCACTTTCAACACCATACTCAATGCCGGGCGCATGAAACTTGGCATCAAAAATGACGAAGATCTTGCCGGCCATATGTTCGTTTCATCCGGTCTTGGCGGCATGAGCGGTGCTCAGCCGAAAGCAGTTGAGATTGCCAACGGCGTCGGCATAATCGCTGAAGTCGATGAATCGCGCATCAAAACGCGGCATGAGCAGGGCTGGGTTGCGCAGATTGCCACATCGCCGGCGCAGGCTTTTGCAATGGCCGATGAGTATATCAAAAGCAAAAAAACAACTTCAATCGCGTTTCATGGCAATATTGTCGACCTGCTTGAATACGCGGTAGACAAGCATATTCATATCGAACTGCTCTCTGACCAGACATCTTGCCACGCCGTCTACGACGGTGGTTACTGCCCCAAAGGCCTCAGTTTCGCGCAGCGTACTGAAATGATTGCCAAAGACCCGGCGCGCTTTAAAAAGCTGGTTGACGCCTCGCTTAAAGACCATTTTAAAGCGATCAAAACTTTGTCTGAACGCGGCACCTACTTTTTTGATTACGGCAACGCCTTTATGCGCTCAGTTTTCGATGCCGGCGTCAAAGAGATCTGCGCCAATGGCGAGAACCCGCGCGATGGTTTTATTTTTCCGTCCTACGTCGAAGATATCATGGGCCCGATGCTGTTTGACTTTGGCTATGGCCCGTTCAGGTGGGTCTGCCTCAGCGGCCGCCACGAAGATCTGCAGAAAACCGACAAGGCAGCCATGGACTGCATCGACCCGAACCGGCGCGCCCAGGACCGCGACAACTGGGTCTGGATACGAGACGCCGAGAAAAATGCACTGGTCGTAGGCACGCAGGCGCGCATTCTCTATCAAGATACCGAAGGCCGCGTCAAAATCGCGCTCAAATTCAATGATATGGTGCGCAAAGGTGAAATCGGTCCGATCATGCTCGGCCGCGATCATCACGATACCGGCGGCACTGATTCGCCATATCGCGAAACCGCAAACATCAAAGATGGCAGTAACATCACATCAGAAATGGCAGTGCACTGCTACGCCGGCAACGCGGCGCGCGGCATGAGCCTGATCTCGCTGCACAACGGTGGTGGTGTCGGCATCAGCAAATCGGTTAACGGCGGATTCGGCCTCGTTCTCGATGGCAGCGAACGCGTCGATGAGATAATCAGAGAGGCAATGACCTGGGATGTCATGTGCGGAGTTTCGCGCCGCGCCTGGGGCCGCTGCGAAAACGCCGTCGAGGTAACTGCCGCTTTCAACAAGGCCGGCAACAGCAACCATGTCACCCTGCCCTTCATCCCGGCAGAAGACAAGATAAAAAAAGCTGTCGCCACACTGTTCAAAAACTAGATGGCACAAGCGCTTGTTTCAGCGGTTCCAGACGTAGAGAGCCTGTGAGACCTGGTAACTCAGGCTGAGCCGACCGTTGGCGTCTGGCTGCACAACGGTTTTCAGATAGGCGTCGAAGCTGTCTTTGAACCGGGCACCATCTTTGACGCCGCTCTTGGTGAGCAGAGTTTCACGCGCCTCTTCAACGCTGGCAAATATCCAGCGGAACGGTCGTTTGATGATATGCAGATCTGGCAGCATGCCACAATCGACCATGGCAAAGTAGAGAACTGCTACCCGCATGCGTTCGAGAGAAAGCTCGGTAAGCCCAAGAATTCTGCGCATATCTTCATTAAGCGGCGAATCGGCATGCGGAATCAGCATGATCAGTCGCCGGCGGCAGGCATCACGCAAACGTTTGAGAGCAAGAGCAAGCTGTGGTTGGTGACTGGCGTCGGTAGAAATCACGCCAAGACTGTTCAGACACAGCACTGTATCGAATACGCCGGGCGGATCAATATCAAGCCAGCGACCGTGAATCTGGCGCAGATTGGCAATTCTCTCAGCAGCAGCCCGCTCCTGCAGCTGTTCGAGCATACTTGCCGAAAAATCGGTAACGGTTACCTCTTTTACCAGGCGGGCCAGCGGAATAGCAAAGGTGCCCGGCCCGGCCGCCACATCGAGAACGGTTTCGTCAGAGTTCCAGTAGAAGCGCTGTAAAAAATCAAGAGACTCCTGCCGGGATTCGGTTGAATGGGCCTTGGCAGCGAAGTCAGCCGCGCGGCTGTCCCAGAATTCTGGCGTTTCTTTTGCTGAAGTATCGCCGTAATTCTGCGCCCAGCTGTGGTTGTAAAATTCGCGAATCTGCTCGATGTTCAATGTCTGCATATTATCTCCTGTTCAGAGACAATATACCCCCGCCACTAAAGTTTTGCCAGACGAAGTTACCGCATCAGGTAAGGAGTCTGTTGCAGCAATTCTCGGTCAAAAATCCACGTTGCTTATTTTCGTAATCAGCAGAGCGGTAATTTTAATCGACAGCAAGTCGTCTTCCTGCGCGCAGTCACAGGATCCAGAATGGCAATAAAGACATGGATTCTGCGACATCGATTGCGAGAACGATTACGAGCACGAGCACGAGCACGAGCACGAGCACGAGCACGAGCACGAGCACGAGCACGAGCACGAAAAAATTAACAACAGAACAGCTACAATGGTAGTAACAAACGAAATAATTAGAGTTGGTATCACTGTACAAAGTGAGGCTGTCTCCTCATGAGACAGCCCAATCTATTGGTTTGCACCCAATAATATCCCTTAGAACTCCATTTCTACTTCTATATCAAAACTTCTTCAGCCGGATCAGAGCTCGCTGCCGAGCTTTCGTCTGCGGCTTGCACTACCTGGACCGAGGCCGGTTCTTTTACTTCCTTGTCGCGGCTCAAAGCGCTGTCATAGTAAGACACCGAGTAGCTTGCCTGAATTACCCTGCCGCCAATAGCGCCAGATAAGTCATCGATGAGCTGAAGAAATCTTTCGAGAATTTTATCTTTGCTGCTTATAGCAGTTGAAGAGGTGGTTTCGGGCGGCGCAACTTTCTCAGGTTCGGCTGAAGCTATCTTCAGCGGCTGATTTGTTGCGCTTACTTTCTGCAACTGGAAGCCGCCGCCATAGCTGACAGCACCAGTAGAAGAAGATCCGGTAAGACCTTTGTTTATGTTATCCTGCAGGTATAACTTAGCGATATCGGCCATTGAAGAGCCTGCCAGACCGCCTGAAGAAGAATTGCCGCCGAGGCTCGACATCCATGACGAGCTGGTCATCGAGGCGATCACTGATTTAAGGCCATAATCAGCAGCCGAAATCATGTCGTCGACCATCTTTTTCGAAGACTCAAAGCCTTTGCTGACAGCATTTTCAGCCTGACCAAGGTAACCGTCAAGAACATCGACGCCGCTCGTTTTTTCGTTGAGGAGTTCACCGACAAAGCCTCTGGTCAGAGACTTGAACCCTTCGGCAAGAGTCTGGCTCATCGCACCCATATCACCACTGACTCTGACAAACATGGTGAAACGATACATCGCCGAGCGGTTGACTTCCGGTTCAGACGCAGCCTCAACCCCAGTAACACTGGCAGTCTCAGACACATCAGACACTGACGTGTGTGTGGCGCAGCCGGCACAGGCAGGAACCGCGGCACTGCTGCCAACGGCTGTCTGCATGGCCTGGTCAAATCCATCTTTCGCTGCGTCCGCTTCTTTAACAGCTGCCGGAGCCGGATTATCATACATTCTGGCGACAACATTGATAGCTGACATAATGCCTCCTGATTTAACGTTCTATTGTGTGCATTAACACGGCAGTCGGCTGATGAACAGCTTTCAGCAACGACTGCATGATCAGTGAATCAAGTTTTTCAAGCAATTTACTCCGCTGCTCATTATCGATGCTAAACATTTTCTGCTCCTTATTTTTCAGGCCGCGAGGTGGCTTTTCCGATTCGTCTTAGTCTCTAATTACTTCATCGTCTTAAACCTCTTCGGAATTTAAGTGCAAAAATGGCGAATCAGGGCTATAATTTGCCAGTTATCTTTGAAAAGCTTCAATTTTTGCCTGAATATCACCTATGTACAGATTTTTTAAAATAAATAAAATATTGAGCTGCGCGCCTGGTCTCTTGCTGTTCTTATTCTCAGCCGGCGCGGCGTACGGCGCCGAAACCTTTTCACTGCGCCCCTTCAGACCGCCCCTGATGAACCGGATTTCGCGTCTTCTGGAAAGGGCGCAGCGCTCGCGCGTGCTCAGCCGTGTCGATGCCCTTATGAAAGGCGCAGAACTCTACGAACTTCTCGCCGGCGCGTTCTCTCCGACTATTACCGTGCTGCCACCAGTGCAGAAAATCACTACACCTCAGCGCGACCCGGCGACAATCAAGGCGCTCAGCGCCAATCTGCTGCTGTTTCCGGCGCCATTTTTCTTTAACCAGGCGCAGAGAATCGCTGAATTTGTAAAGTGCGCACGCCAGCTCGACCCCGACTTCATATTCCTGCAGGAAATCTGGGACAACACAAGCATGTCTCTGCTGATCGCATCTTTCTCAGACTATTATTCGGCCTATTCACCGGGCATAGGATACAACTACGCCGGACTGCTCATTCTGAGCCGTTTTCCGCTGCAGACAGTCATGGCCAGGCGCTTTGCAATGTCTTTTAAACACTCTCTCGAAGAGCTGACCGCGCAAAAAGGCATGATGCTCGTCAGCAGCGAGATCAACGGCAAACCGCTGTATCTGCTAAACACCCATCTCTACTCGGCCTCGCCACGAAGCTATTACCGGCCAAACCTTGGTCAGTTCGGGCAGATAGCAGCTACGGTCACAAATCTGCCGGGCCGGGTCATCATTGGCGGCGACATGAATCTGCGCCCCGAAGAAATAGACAGCAGGCTTACCGGCAATATGCTGCGTGACGGCTGCAACCTGCCGACTGCCGGCTTCCCCAGCCTGTCGCAAAAACTTGATTACATCATGATAAAACCAGAAGCAGGCAGCAAAGGCACTATCAACGGCGGGCGCGTCGAAACACCATTACGGTTTTCTGACCATAACCCGGTATTCGCCGAAATACACTTCGACAAATAACCAGCAAAGTCGCCTAAAAAGGCGAAATCTGCCGCTTACATTACCAGGCTGAAAACTTCGACTTCCTGTTTTTTGCCGCGAATCTTTTCGACAGCAACTGGCTTAACCGGATGGCCGGAACCGAGACAGTCTCTGATAGCGCCAGAAATTATTACCGGCATGCTGCTCGTCGCCAGAGAGCACATGCGCGCGGCCACGTTGACCGGGTCGCCAATGACAGTATTGTCGACGCGCACCTCTGGCGTGCCGATAATGCCAGAAATTACCCGGCCAGAGTTGATGCCAAAAACCGGCTTAATACTTTTGTCGGCCTTAAAATCGGCGACTATGCGCTTTGCAAGCTTTATTGCGGCCAGGGCAGCAATCTTTTTGCCGAGCTGTTCGTGCGAAAAAGTTATCAGCAGTTTTTCACCGATCACCTTGTCGACTTCGCCGCCATACTCTTCAGCATATCGGAAAAAGTGCGAAAGACTGAATTCAAGCTTGCGATGAACTTCCTGCTCGCTGGCTTGTGATGAGAACTCGGCAAAGCCCTCAAAATCAGCAAAAAGAATGGTAAATTTTGCCTCGCTTCCCTGCTGCGCCTTTTCAAAAAGTTCAGGACTGCGGGCAAGACGACGCACAGATTCTGAAACAAAGCTGCCGAGAGCATTTCGCTCACGCAAACTCTTGACCATTCGATTAAAGGCGCGCGAAATCGAACCAAACTCGTCTTCGCGTGAGTCTTTGAGCTTAACGTTATAATTGCCGGCTTCGATTTGATTAAGGCCCAGCAGCAGGTGCTCAAGAGGACCGGTAAAGGATCTGCTGATGTTAACTGCCGCAAAGACGGCAAATATGGCAAAAAGGAACATGCCAACCATGAATATCAAGTGCCGCCAGAACTCGATCCACTCAAGATGTGAGATATCCTGACGGCCGCCCACGGTATAAAGCGACAGATATCTGCCCGGCAGAACCTGGTAGATCGCCTGATCATCGCCGGTTCCGACGCGCCGCAGCAGACGGCGACTGCGCGCCGACCCTCTTATCATCACTGACAAATTAGACGATTCTGCATCCTGTGAACTGAAAGATTCGGCACGATAACCGCTGAAAGCCTGCACAAGAACCGGAGCGGCCTTTATCAGCGAGGCGGGATCAAGCAGGTCGAGCAAAGATACATGACGGCTCAGATCAGTCTGGTTGTTGACAATGTTTGTAAAAGATGACTTGATGTATGATTCGCCGATAGCGTATTCGTCCCAGCCAAGGCCGCAGAAATACTCGATCAGACCGTCTATTCGCAGCGGGAAAACCGCGAACATAGTGGCGCCGATGCTTGTGCGCATGCTGTTGAGCCCTTCAAGTCTTGAAAAAGTCTCATAATATCTTTCAACACCCACAGAACTTACCAGCTGTGCCTTGATTTCGTCGTAAATTACTTTCTCCATCTCATTGGAGCGGGCACCGCCCTTTTCGGCAAGGCCATCAGCAAACTCGTCTGTGGCAAAGAATTTTTCGAGAGTCTTTCGGTAAAGATTGAGTATCACGAACATTGAGTCGTTTCTTGAATCAGCATGGTGCCCGACAACTTGACGCTGAAAGCGATCATAATAGCGGGTAAAATTGTTTGGGCCCATGATTAAAATAGCGTTAGCGCGACGCTCATTAGTGTCAGTCGCATCATAGCCTTTAAGAAATGGCGCAAAGGCGCGCTCAGCAATATCAGTCACGGCATGATCAGATTGTTTCAGATCAATACCGTCACCTGTTGAGGGATCTCGGTCGTAAACAGCCTGCAGTTCACGCGCCTTTTTCATCTCAGAAAGCGTCTCAGGGTGAGCAAAAGACCTTAAAAAACTCTGAAACAGCGCGGCATTGTACAGACGAATACCAGAATCCAGACCGGCTAGAGTATTGTAGAGATTCCGATCAATCTTCAGTCTTTCGTTGTCAGAAGCCTCGCGCAATATCAGCTGAAAGATTGAACGGCCCATCAGAAAAGGCATTAAAATGGCAAGCAGGCTTGCCATGATCAGCACCTTGCCAACGCTCAGCCTTACCCCGCGCGAAAAAACCGAAGTCTGAACAAAAGTAAACAGTGCCAGGCAGACCATGGCAAAAAAAGCCAGGTCCAGCGGACCAACAGCATGGCGAACCGCACCTCCATCCAGACTGGTCACAACAACCGGCAGCAGACCAGTTCCAGCCACTTCACGCCCGACGACTATGAGCAGCCGTTTTTTGCGGATAATCACGGCCCCGGTCTTGCCAGAACTGGCAATGCCATTAACAAAGTCACTGCAGGCATTCTTCATGACTATAAAATCTGAATTCGACCTGACTACCGGAAATCCGTCGCCAACCGCGAATTCTTTGCGACGGCTGTCAAAAAATGCCACCGCAAAGTTAGCATCGAGTTCTGATGATGTAAGAGTTTTATAAATATGCAGTGGCGGAATTTGATGCAGATTCAGCCGACATAAGAAATAAACGTTATGTTCAGGCGAGACTGCGATTTTGTCCCAGTAAACCCCGATCAACTGCTCAGCCGAACTGAAAGTCACCAGACGCCCGGCACGCATCTGCATGAAAGCTACCCGGTCAACAGGTGCTCCGATATATTCGCCCAGAAGAGTGTCGGCACGCTCACGCAAAGCCTGGTGCTTTGCGCTGAACAGCACATCTTCCGCGTATTTGTGGGTCTTCAGATAATCAATATAGACAAATTTTGCCAGAAATTCAGAATCGATAGCACCCGCCAGAAGCGAGCTCTCAACGAGAACACCCTGATTATCAACCAGAGCCACCGCCAAAGAATCAAGTGGCAGCTCCTTTTTCAAATAATCCGGGGGCCAACCGTATCTGAACAGAGTCTTGTAATTTATCGCCACTGTATCTCTGAAACGGCTGAAAGCCTTCTGAACCAGAGAATACATGTTAGCTTCCTGGCGAATACGTTCACTGAGCTGCAGCGCCTGAGCTGACAGATCGATTTTCTGGCGATCGCTTCTGATCAACTCTGTTTCCAGCCGCAGGGTTAAGGCAAGCACCAGAATGAAGCAGAAGGCAAATACCAGACTTCTATTCAAACTCATACTGACTCACCTACCAGCTCATATTCAGAGGAATCTGAGAGCTTCTCGTAATTGTACAAACCCCTGGTCAAAGCAAAAACCTTTTCAGAAACCATTATCCTGGTGTTTCTGCCCTGTTTGGAACAGGCTTCGAGAGCTTCTGCCCGGACTCGCGCATCGCCGACCACGAGATATTCGCGGCGAGTTCCCGCCTTAATTGTGCCAGAAAGCAGATAGCCAACTTCAATACCAACACCAAAAGAGTAGCTGAAACGCCCGAGACCTTCGCGCTGCTGATTTATCTGGTGATGGCGATCGATCATCGCCAGAGCAGCCTTTACCGCATTTTCAGACGCTTCGCCGAGACTTTCGCCATAGAAAATTGCGATTACGGCATCACCAACAAACTGTTCAACCATGCCATTGTGCTCTTTGACACACGACGACATTGCCGCCAGATGCTCATTCAGCATCAAAACGATTTCTCGCACCGGGTGAGCTTCGCTGAGCGTGGTAAAAGACCTGATATCAGAACACAAGACCGCGCCGAAACGACCTTCCATGCCTTTATGCTCAGCTGTTTCGTCGATAGCAACCTGCTGATCAAGCGAAGCCGAAACAAAACGCCCGAGATTGCGCCGCTCTTTAATGCCATCAACCATTTTATCAAAAGCGATGCTTAACTGGCCAAGCTCGTCGTCACGTTGAATACTGAGCTTTTGCGAGTAATCCTCGGCCGCGATCTTCTTAAGACCGGTCTCAACGTTAAGCAGTGGCTGAACCAGGTATTCAGCGGTCAGGCGCGAAATAAGAAAAACCGGAACAGCCATAAGAATAACGATGATCGATAGAATCATTTCCTGCTGAAAAGCACGCAGCCTGAAATTTTTAAAGAATACCAGATTGGCGAGAATGAATGACCCTGATCTGACGCATGGATATACCACCACCAGATGATCTTCGTTTTGCTCAACGCTGCTGGCTTTGGTTACTGCTGCCAGTTCGATCAGATGGCCTGCCGCTTGATTCATCATCATTGCATCCTTGCTGTTCGCCGCCGGCAGCACCATCGTCGACCTGGAGGCTTTTATCTCGGCTATCGCATAGATGTTTTCAGAAAAAACGTTTTGAAAATTGGCGATCGACTCACGCAGATACTGTTCAAATATACGTGCAATGCCAATTCTGAAAAAAACCCAGTTCTTTGGAACTCCATCACGCAGCAAAAAATTCTGATAGATGAAATACTTTTCGTCGCTGAAATCGAAAAATTCTATGTCACCACGGTTAGATAGAAAATAGCGCATTATCTCTTTGCCACTGCGCCCCTTGAACATATTCAACTCAGGTTCCTCACCAATCATAACCTGAGGCGCAACGTTAAAATAAGATTTGCGAATCCAGGTGGTATAGAATTCAAACGTTGCATTTTCGCGCTGTTCTGTGTAATCAGACCCGGGAAAAATGAAAACCCGACTGCTGATGCTGGCAATATCTGGAGGGTAAACATACGCCGCGTCGATGCGCAGACCAGCAGCAGAAAATCGCGCAGGCAGCTCGCCAATGGCAGATTCCCAGGATTTATGATTCCATTCAGTCATTTTGGCGACCCATACCGGATCGCTTTCGAGACGCTGACAGAAGCTGTGATAATCAGCCAGAAGCACCTCACCGGAAGTATCTGCCTCTTCAAGCTGCTGTAGAGCGTCTTTTATCGCTTCCTGTTCGCGCCGATATGCCGAAGAGTCAACGTGGAAAAGCCCGGCAACATAAAAAACCACGAGAGGCAAAACGCCAACCACCATAAAAGTAAGCGTCAGCCATGCCTTCAGGCTTATGCCAACCGGATTTCCACTGATCAGAACCTTGGCAAAAACCAGAATCCAGGCAGTATAAAAAAACAGACGCAGAACAAAACTGACAAAAGGTTCGCTCTGGCTTTTGTTTAGCGGTTCGCGACTCATTATCCAAATTTCATAAGGTACAGCGTAGTCAATAAACTCCCGCATGATCCTCAGACCGCGATAATCAACAAACTTGCCCGGCGGAAACCATTTGTCGCGATTAATTCCGCTTTCTTTGAGTTCGCCAAAACACTGCATAAGGGTTTTACGGTGTTCAGCGCTGACGAAATCATCAAAAACCGGTTTTAGTTTGCGATCAGCCTGACTGATCGGCACCAGCACTGAACTGACCGCCGGGTATTTCTGGCCGAGAACCCTGCCGGCAAGCTGCATCGAGCCTACCCGGTCGATAACCTCAGGCGAAAAAAGCATCAGATAGACCACGCGTTGCCCCGAAGCAATCTTTACGCTGTCCCAGATAATGAGTCGCGAACGCCCCTCGTAGACGGCAGAAGATATCTTACCGGCACGATAATCTCTGAGCAGCACGAAATCAAGAATGTCGCCAAAGGCGCCGCGCGACATCGCATTGAAACTCGAAAGCTCTGAACTGCTGTAACTACCGATCGGGCGGGCCAGAGCATCAAGCAGTCGCTTAAAAAATCGCTGTTTGACAGTCGTATAACCGTCACCACTGAACATCTCAACGCTGCGGCCAGTTTTGTCGACAAGCCCGGCATAAATATGCTCGGGCATAAATTGTTGCGGGAAACAGCGACGCATCTCACTCATAAAAACTGGAGCATCGAGATGATCGGCCTTCTGTAACCGGTTCAGGTTCTTGTATAATAAAAAAAAGCGGCGATTTATCTGCGACTCTAGAGACCATACTGAGCGAAACAGCTGCAGATAGTTGCTCGCCGTCTGCTCCCATCTCGTGATCGCACGCTCATGCTGCACCTTATTGCGCTGGTGCTGATTGTATTCAAGCAGGCCGAATGGCAGCAAAGTCAGAACAAAAGCGAATATCAATGGCAACGCCATGCTTAATCGCCGCTTCATTAAGACCTTCTCCCCCCTGTGTATGTTTTCTGATCAGCATGGTAAACTAATTTTTAAAGATTATCCAGTAATTGACTGCAAGTTCAACTCAACCTTTACAAAAAGCTAAAAAAAATATAGATTCAGGATAATCTAATAAGGAATGCTGATAATGACAAACATAAAGAGCCTGCCGGCAATTCTGATTGTTGTGGCCCTGATCGTCGTCACCGGCTGCTGCGGCAAAAAAGAGCCGGTGCTTGAGCAGGCAGGAAAAGCCTATCTCGAAGGCGACTACCGCAAGGCAGTTCTGATGTTCATGCCCGAGGCCGAAGACGGCAACCCGGAAGCCCAGGTCAATATCGCTTTCATGTATTACTGCGGCATGCACGTCGAAAAAGACCATAGCGTCGCGGCAGAATGGTATAAAAAGGCTGCCGATCGCAACAACGTTACCGCTCAGTTCAGCCTGGCTACGCTCTTTGAAAATGGCGAAGGCGTCAACCGCGACCTCGAAGAGGCCTATTTCTGGTATAATCTCGCCGAAAAGCAGGGCGACAAAGATGCTCAGAAACTCAGACGCGAGCTTGAACAGCGCCTCTCTGCTGCCCAGATCAGCCGCGTAAAAAGCCGACTCGCCACCTGGCAGCCTCTGCAATAGACAAAATTAACACACACCCGACGAGGAAATCATGAAACTCTCCGTAGTCATACCTGTCTACAACGAAGAAAACACCGTCGAAACCATCGTAGACCTGGTTATCAAAGCCCCGCTGAGCATAGACAAAGAGCTGATAATTGTTGACGACTGCTCAAGCGACAACACGCGTAAAATTATTGAAACCCGGCTGGCCGGCAAGGTTGCCAAAACCGTTTTTCATGAAAAAAACCAGGGCAAGGGTGCAGCGCTGCGCTCAGGCTTCGCGGCCGCTACCGGCGATATCGTCATAGTGCAAGACGCCGATCTCGAATATAACCCCAACGAATTTCAGCGCCTCATCGACCCGATTCTCGCCGGCAAGGCCGATGTCGTTTATGGCTCACGTTTTGTCAGCGGCGAACCGCACCGGGTGCTGTATTTCTGGCACTCTGTTGGTAATCAGCTGCTCACGCTTCTTTCCAACATGTTTTCTGATCTCAACCTTACCGACATGGAAACCTGCTACAAAGCCTTTCGCCGCGAAATACTGCAGGGAATCGTCATCGAAGAAAACCGTTTTGGCTTCGAACCCGAGATTACCGCCAAAATATCTCGCGTTAAAGGCATTCGCATTTACGAAACCGGCATTTCATACAGCGGGCGCACTTATGAAGAAGGCAAAAAGATCGGCTGGCGCGACGGCGTTGCCGCGCTCTGGTGCATCCTAAAATACAATCTGCGCCAACCCCGCAGGAGCCAGCGCAGCGAATAGCCTTAAAAGGCCTTAACAGCCAGATCAGCCGTCGTGATTGATTTTAGCAATCAGCTCTTTCAGTACCGCCTCAGCCCGTTCATGCTCAATCTGACAGGTGCCGGCGGCGTGATGCCCACCACCACCGTATGTCAGCATAAGCTCGCCAATATTGGTTCTTGAGCTGCGGTCGACAATCGACTTGCCGACGGCAAAAACCGTATTCTGTTTCTGAAAACCCCAGAGAATGTGAATCGAGATGTTGCATTTGGGGTTTAGAGCGTAAATCATAAAGCGGTTGCCGGCGTGGATCAGTTCTTCGTCGCGCAAGTCAAGGACAATCAAATTCCGGTAAATCTTTGAACAGCGCCGCAGCTGCTCTCTGAACAGTTCATCCTGTTCAAAATACAGGTCAACGCGCGCCTTAACATCAGGCATTTCCATTATTTCAGCGATTGTCATGTCTTTGCAGCAGTCAATAAGGTCCATCATCAGCTGGTAATTGGAAATGCGAAAGGTTCTGAACCGACCCAGCCCGGTGCGCGGGTCCATCAGATAATTGAGCAGCACCCAGTTATCAGGGCGCAGAATCTCATCGACGCTGAACTGGGCTGCGTCAGCCTTGTCTACCGCGATCATCATATCATCGGCAATCTTGGGAAACTGCTTTTTTCCGCCGTAATAATTGTAAACAACGCGGGCCGCCGACATGGCGTCAGGATCGATAACATGATTGTCGCGCTTGCCCTCGTTACGGATAGTTTCGCTCAGATGGTGGTCGAAAACCATATAAGCCCCGGGTACATATGGCAGGTTGGTGCAGATATCACGTTCGCTGATCTCAACCTTGCCATCCTGCATGTCTTTGGGATGCACGAACTTGATATCGTCAATCATGTTCATGTCTTTAAACAGCACGGCGCAGACCAGACCATCAAAATCACTGCGAGTTACCAGGCGATATTTTTTTCCTTCCAACATTCTGCTCTCCCGTCAAACAATTTAATGCAGCTAATCTAACACGCCACGCCGGCAATTTCCACATTTTCAATCTGCCGCGGGCGCACTGCTTGCCTTACGCATGGCAAGATAGTAGACTGTCAGCGGCACACCTGAAGCGGAGCAGAAAATGACAGCAGCACGAGGGGCAAATAAAAACAGCGGCATAGCGATATTCTCTGCCATATTTGTTCTGCTCGTCGTCAGCCTGCTCTCGATAACCCTGCATTTTTACTCGCGGCAGGCCAGAGCCAGCGCGTTTCGTTTTCAGACTTCGGAAGTCGCCCGCCAGCTCGCTGCCGCCGCCATAGAAGAAGCTTTCGCGCATGTGCTCGCGCAAAGCGAAAAACCCGATGGCACATTTTTCCGCAAACTCGTTGACCGCTCGGCAGATATCGACTGCAGCACTCTCGACCTCAGCGAAAAGAATCAGCGTGGTGTTGAAATCCCGCTGGAACTCACTACTGCTCAGACAAAAAAAATGGAAATTGGCTCCAGATTTACCATCAGCGCTACCGCACGCGTCATCGACTTTCGCAATGTCGATATTGCCGGCACTGAATACTACGGTCGCGAGGGTGTCGGCACTCTCGAACTGCGAGTTGTTGTCGAACCAGCCAGCGCTTTCAGCCACACAATCAGCAGCGCCTGCACCATGACCCGCCACCACGACTACAAGGTGGTAGCGGTTGTCGCCAGCCGCGACAACAACAGCCAGCGCAGCGGTTATGCCGGCAGTTATGTGCTCGATTATGCTCTGTTTTTGCGCAACGGCCAGGAAGAATTCGCCAGCTCGAACGGCACCAGCCTGAACCCGGCGCAGCAGCGCCTGGTCATCAGCCAGGGCAGCACAGACCCGACGACTTTCGGCAAAGTTTTCTTTGGCAACAAGCCCGGCAACCACGTTTATCTGAATATCGACAAGGAACGTATGCACTTTATTCCTTCGCCGCACCAGAAAGAATTTCTCTACGAACCCGCTGATCAGCAGATTTTCAGACTGCTGCCCGACTTTTTCTCGGCGGTGAGGAAGCTTGCCAGGCCTCTGTTTGCCGATATCGAGCTAACTTATGGCAATTTTGTCATGACCAATTTTGCTGCCGATTTTCTTTTTGAGCGGTTGCCAGTCTGTGACAAAGACTTTACCGAAACCGATTCACCATCAGGTATTATTGAAATCAGAAACGCGCTCAGGCTTCGGCGCTGGCCTGCGGCTTCTGACCTGCCAGTATCACCTGAAAATGCCGGTATAGTTATTGAGCCAGAACAAAACCTGCACCAGATACTCGAAGGCGACGTAAGACAGAGATTCTTGCAGATTGCCAGCCTGTTTATCGAACTCGGCAATGCCCGAATTTTTGCCGGTTCGAGCACCGACACCGACCTCGACAGCAGACGAATCGAAGACAGCAGATTGCTCGAAGACTTTTCAACCCGAAAATTCGCCTGTTTCGACCCGGAAAAATTCTCAGGTCGCCAACCAGCAGGCATCGACCCAGCATACCTGCACTCGCAAATTTACAGAGATACCCGCAACCCGGATCTTTTTTCGCGAATTGATGTCAGCCAGCCCTATCAACTGCAGGCGGGGCAGCCTTTGCCGCAACCAGTATTTTATCTGAAACGCTGGGCCGGCAGAATCGAAGACCCCGGCCTCGCAGCGGTACCTTTCGCTCACATCAATCTCTGGGCCAGACAGCGCATCAGCCGCCGCCAGCTCGAAGAATTCGGCATTTATAACCCGCGCCTGAAAAAGCTGAACTTGCGTGGCATAATTAATTGCAAAGAACCAATAGTGCTTGGCAGCGAAGGCGATATCGAGGTAACCGGCTGTGGTGTGTTGATTGCGCCAGGCATCAGAATCGAAAGCGGCATCAAAAAGGCGCCTGGCAGCGAAACAATTTGCGTGCTCGCCACCCGTGGCCAGCCAATCGTGGTCAACACTGATCAACGCATCGAAGCTTCCCTGGTGAGCATGGGTATTCTCGACCGTAATGGCCACGTCAAAGCCACGCGGCGCCTCAACCTTTACGGCGCCATGGCGGTAGACCGGCTGGCTATCGACAAATGGGCTGCCAACGAAGAACATCACATTGCCTACGACCCTGCCCTCAAGCGGCAGAATGACCTCTATCAGATTAATATCGCGCGCTGGACCACTTTTGAAAGGGTTGTCGAAAGAGACGAATGAGAAATAAAGGCTTTACTCTGATCGAAATTGTCTTTGCCATGGCCATACTCGCCGTTGCAGCCCTGGCGATGTTCGCGATGAACCGCGCATCTAATCAGAACTCGATGGATTCTTATTACGAATTTCTTGCCTTCAGCCTGGCGCGAGAGCCTATCGAGGTATTTCGCGGATTTGGCTACGGGAACCTGCGCATGATTGTCGACGGTAACGTTTCGCCACCTGCCGCCTATAAGGTAAACAGCATGCAGGATATTGAGTTCAATGCTTTTTCAGAGATCCAATACCCGGCCGAGGCAGCGATGTTTAAGCGCATGATTGAGCTCAAACCTGTTTCGCATGGCAAACTCAATGGAATCAGCATCAAGGTCACAGTAGCGGCGAAAAGCATGAGTCGTATCGAAGTCTGGATGCGCAACCGCACGGTTTCGCTCGAATCACTGATTCTGGAGCGGCCAGAATGACGAGAAAACAAGGTTTCACGCTTGTTGAACTGATGGTAGCGATTGCCTGCCTGTCCTTGCTCGGCGGCAGCGCGCTGCTGCTGATTCGGGCCGGCACCAGATCATCGATGCAGGGCATGCTTCGTCTCGAAACTACGCTCGAAGCACGTAAAATCATCAGGCAGGTCTACGCTGACCTCAAGCTCGCATGCTTTCCGCTGCCATACGATTCGGTCTACAGCTTCGACAGCGTTATGTACACTGCCGGAGCACCGCCGCACAACACCTACAGCTTTTTGAGTTTTCCCAACCATGCCAGAATGAACGAGATCTTTTCGAGCCCACACTCAGGCGTGAATCATCGCGAAACCTCAATAATCAACTACCGGGTCGAGCCGCCAACCAGCCCCGATCGCCCCTTCCTCAGGCTGATCAGAGAAGAGACTTTCAAAGGCCAGACTAACAGTAAGGTTTTGAGTGACCGCGTCAATTTTTTCGAAATCAAACCAGTCATGCTGCAGCCTTATGGCCGAAACCAGTTTTACTTTCTGGTTACCCTGCAACTTGTCGATTCTGTCGACCCGGGCGAATTCAAGGGTGCCACTGCCGGCAACCGTATTGACGGAGTTAGAGCCAATCAGGCAGTGGCCGACTTTTTCGACATAGTTTACCCTGAATTTTTTCACGCCGCCTGGAACCAGCCCGGAATCAACCCAAACTGGCATACCCAGATCCGCGTACCCGGCGAATAATTTTTTTTTACACTTTATGCAACTTTTCTGGCAGCCAGATCGTATTTTTATTGAAAGCATAAAATATCATCAGGGCAAATAAAGATTATGAAAGACGTTAAACACAGCAAAATCTGCCAGGACCTCCTGGAATCAGTTGTTGACCGGCAGTCCCCTGACGGCCGACTGCTGCAGCACGCCAGCAACTGCCCTGAATGCCAGCAATCGCTTACTACGCTTGAGCTGTTAAGACAAGAAGGTACCGCATATGGCGACGAATCACACCCCGAGCTCAAACTTAAGCTGATCAGAAAGCTGGCACCAATTGTCACTTCACGTGCCAGCGAAGCAAAGCCTTCTACTGTCGGCATACTGGCCCCCCTCTGGAAGCTGGCACTCGCCTTCGCCGTTATTATCATCGCGCTGGCAACAATGCTGCACCAGCCGCCGTCAGCTGTGACTCCGCCACCCGTAACTCCGCAAATGGCCAGCCTGCCCCAGCAACATTCGTTTACCATCTCTGTCAATGGCGGCGAGATCAGACAGGTATCGCTCGACAACCCGGTCGCTCTTTTCGGCAACGATTCTGGTGAGATCACCCTGCCCGACCAGTCACGCCTGCTGGTGCAGGGTCCGGCGCGCCTCACACTGGCGCCACGCGGTTTTCATCTGCTGCAGGGCCATGTAAAGGCTGAAGTTGCCCGGGGAAGCGAAGAATTTGCCGCTACCACCCCACACGGAATTATTACAGTTCTTGGTACAGTATTTGTCTGCGAGACCCATTCGCGCTTTACGACTGTCGAAGTGCTTTCTGGCAAAGTGAGAGTGAGCTCCGATAACGCCCCCGAAATTATACTGGGGCCCGGAGAAAAGTCGCGCATGGGTCTGCAGACGGCCGGCTCAACTGAAACCGGAACAATTCCATCATTAGACAGAGAGTAGCGCTGAAATTTCCCTGTGCAAATAATTTCAGCAGCTCCCGGAAGCCCCGGGGGCTTTTTTTTCGAGCGTGATACGCAATCGCCCCATGATTCTGAAAAACCGCGAACGCAGCGTTACCTCTACTTCGCCAGTTAATTCGGCAATCTCGGCAAAAGGCATGTTCTGAAAAACCCTTAGTTCAACGAGAAACTTTTCCGGCGGAGTCAGGGTCTGCAGCAGTTCGCTGGCGGTCTGGCGCTCAACAACTTCATCTTCAGGCGAAGTAACCGGCTCGTAAACAGCCTGCTGCTGATGTTCACGCTTGCGATTCTCACGGCGACACTCGTCAAAATAGAGATTGCGCCCTACTGTCAGCAGCCAGGCTGAAAACTTTTTCTGCTCGTCATAGGCATCGAGTTTTCTGATGACACGCTCGAATGTTTCCTGGACAAGATCTTCTACCATCGATTCTGGCGCGCGCAGGTATCTGAAAAAGCTCAGCAGCTGGTTCATGTAGCGGTCGATCAACCGCTCAAGGGCGCGCACATCGCCTTCTCTGATCTTTCTGATAATAACCAGGTCTTCAACCTGGCGTGCAGTGCTGGCGCTCTGTTTGTCAGCTTCTGCCATCAGCTGCCACCTGCGCTTTCTGATGAATACTGGCTGATCTTGCGCATTGTTCTGATCCTGGCCAGATATACCCGGTCAGCACTGCGCCTGAAAGGTAGCAGCGCCACACGCTGCAAACTACCAATCTCAGGAACTCTGAACCCTTCAGAAACCGGGTTCAGCATAAAACGTTCACCAGCAGCCGTTTCAAATTCTGCCACGCCGTTTTCGACCCTGGTAATCCTGCCCTCGCGAACACATGGCTCAGCCAGCACAGCGCCACCAACTTTATCGGGCGACGTCGCCCGGCCTGGCATAAACAGACCAAAAAGCAGAAAAACAAAAGCGCCGCCAACAAGCAGAGCAGGCGTCGGCCAGCTTAAATAGTGCAAAGCTGTGGCGCCGGCGCGCGCAGCCAGCGAAGTTCCCGCCATCGGTTGCGCTAACGCCCCGACATTTTGCCTGCTATTCTGCGATTTCACAATCTTCATCCTTCAGACCCGAACTGGCATAACAGCCAACTGTCATGACTTTGAAGTCATAGTCCAGACGCCGTCCCAGTCGTGGGGTGGCGGGTTCTTTTCAAAATGATAACAGCGCCCCACATACATTTTGCAGAGCTCATCACGCCGATTCAGCGCGAGAGCTGACTCAAATTCGGCGATCGCCTCCGGCCACTGCTGCTGCCGGTAAAGATCGATGCCACGGTGCGTGCGTTCGATTACTTCAGTCATGTTCGGAAACGACTGGCGATCGTGATGATCAAGTATTTCAAACACCTTGACCGGGCGATTCTTGCCCTTGACCCTTATCAGATCGATCTCGCGGTTCTGATAATGATATTTGAGCTCGTCAAAAGTCTTTTCGCTGATCAGAATATCGGCGTGATAAAACTTGGTAGCGCTCTCGAGGCGCGATGCGAGGTTAACCCCGTCACCGATGACTGTGTAATCCATGCGCTTCATCGACCCGATATTGCCGACCAGAACATTGTCTGTCGCGATGCCAATGCCGATATTGATCGTCTGTTTATTGTTCAACATGCGGTCGGCATTGAACTTGCGCAGCGACTTCATCATCTCGATCGCGGTCGCCAGAGCCCGATCAGCGTCTTCGCCCGAAGAAAAAGGCGCGCCAAACACAGCCAGCATTGCATCGCCGATAAACTTGTCGAGAATGCCGCCATGCTGAAAAACGATGTCGACCATGCCGGTAAAGTAGTCATTGAGCAGCGATACGGTTTCCTGCGGGCCAAGCTGCTCAGTGATAGTCGTAAAATTGCGAATGTCGGAAAAAAGAATGCTGAGTTCGCGCATCTGCCCGCCAAGCTGCGCCTCTGAGTCCATCAACTGGTCTGCAACTTCCTTGGTCATATAGCGCGCCAGCGTGCCTTTAAGACGCTTTTCTACCGAAAGATCTTCGAGAATTACCAGGCCGCCCATGGGCTGGTCCTGTATGTCGCGCAGCGGCACTACCGACATGTTTACCGATATCTTTTTGCCCTGAAGATTGGTTATCTCAGCGTCAATGAAGTTGTCAGAGTCGTTAGTGGCGATTACGCGGCGCAGGCTGTCGACGACCCAGTGGTTGTCGCCGGTAAAGGTGATATCGGCAAACTTGCCAATTACCTGGCTCTCTTCGGCGCCGAGAATGCGCAATGCGATACCATTGCACTTTTCGATACGGCGCATGTTGTTAAGACTGATGACGCCGTTGCTCAGACTTCTCAGGATGCTTTCACTGTAGTGCTGTGCGTTAAGAACCTCATTGAACAACTTGGCGTTCTCGATGGCAATTGAAGCCTGCGCCGAAAAGCTCGCCAGCTTGCGCTCATCCTGACGCGAAAAAGCACCACCGCGCTTGTTAAGCACCTGTGTAACCCCTATTTTGACGCCATGTTTGTTGATAAGGGGCATGCACAGAATATTTTGCGTTTTATAGCCAGTCTTGCGGTCAACCTCCTGGTTAAAGCGGCTGTCCTTGTAGGCGTCAGGAATATTAACCGTATGGCCGGTAGTAAAAACTTCGCCGGCAATACCACGGGTTGCCGGAATACGAATTTCCTGATCGCGCATGCCGAGTGCTACCTGTGACCAGAGCTGGTTATTCTTTTCATCATGCAGAAAAATGGTGGCGCGATCACAGTTGAGAATCATGATTACCGCTTCCATAATCTTCTCAAGAAGCGGCTTAAGCTGCAATTCTGACGAGATAACCGAAGTGATCTCAAGCAGATGCGACTCGTTTTCGCGAGCCTGCTGAATCTGCTCAAACTGATGCGCGTTATGCAGAACCCGCGCGGAATTCGTGGTCACCTTTTCGAGCATTGCCATTTTTTCTGGCAGCATAGGCAGTTCTGCCACATTGATAAGTTCAAGAACCCCGATAACCATGCCACTTGGCTGCAGACTTACCGGAATGCACACCATATTTCGCGTCTGATAACCAGTCTGCAGATCTATCTCGGGGTTAAAAAGCGGGTCATTATAAGCGTCGGTGCACACCCTGATTTCGCCTGACGCCATTACTGCACCAGCAATACCCTTTTCGAGCGGAAATCTGATTTCTTCGGTAGCTTCGCCGCCAAAAACCCGAGAAAACAGTTCTCCGGAATCGGAATCTACGAGAAAGAGTGTACCCCGCTCAGCGCCAGCAATGTCAGAAGTCACCTCGACCAGCAGCTGCAGCAGATTGTCGAGCAGACGCTCCGAAACATTGAGCAAATCAGCAACCTGCTCGAGAATTTCAACGAGTGTTTTTGAATAATCGCCGCCAGCCGCGGTTCTGACGCTGCCGACAATATTCTTTATCTCGCCGTCATCAAGCTTTTCGGTAAGAATGCGATGAATGATCTGCGCGCTACTCTGCATGTTCTATCCTCTGCGACTCTGCCATTCTATACCAAAACCTTCTAAAAACCAAGAGTCGCCTGTAAATCAGTAGGTATCGTAAATCTTCATCTCTGGTGGGTCTGAAAGAATTGCTTCCATGAGACCGTTAAGGGCGCGTGACGGAGCGCGCCCGACCTGAATCCATGTCTCACCCTCTTTGATCGCTACGCGGTCATTAGCAGGCGTTAAATCGATTTTGCCGATGCCATAAGCTACCGCCAGACTTGCAGCAGAAAACGCAAAGTTAAGCTTAACTTTGGAATCTTCAGCCAGATTCCATGAGATAACGCCCTGCGTAATTGAAATGTTAACTTCGACAACCTTCTGCAAAGTAGAATCAAGAGTAACTTTTTCGAGCTTGAAAACCGCGTCTGCGTCAAAAGCAATACTGGCCTTCTCAGATATCGTTATTTTGTGGGCACCTGTGGTGGTTTTCACATACGTGCCTTCCCGCAACCCGGTCTTGAAACCGACTACTTCACCCCATTGCGCATCAAAATCAGTTTTAAGCTGTAATGGCGGCTTGTCAATTTCACACAACAGAGTCTTTACCTCGGCAATTCGCTGTTGCTCTCGCTCAAGCGCGAACTGGTTCGACTTAAAAAACATCTGCCCGATGATAAAAACAGTGACCAGAACAATGCCAATATGCATCAGCTTTTTCTTGAGTCGCTCTGACTTAACCTCTGCTTCGACCAGGGCTTTTTCTGAAGTAAGTTGTGCCTTGCGCACCCGCGAAAACAATTCGTAGATCTCCGTTTCGCTGTATCCTCTTTTCTTGAGCTGGCTGACCAGTATGCGCATCCGGTTCTTTTCCTGAAAAAGTCCTTCGAGCTGGTCTTTGTAGGCTGCCTGATACCAGAATTTTGAGGCTTCAAGGTCAAAGCTTTCATCATCCTGGTGCTCATCTACTATGCCAAGAATACGATCAGCAATCTCGTCTGGAGTTAAACCGTCAAGCTTTTCAAGTTCACCAGCCTTTGCCGGAGCTGCTGCCTTTTGCGGCGTGTCACCCTGAGTTGCCTGTGATGGTGCCGGTTTTCGTGATACATCTGCCGGTTTTTTTACGGTTTCTGCAGTTTTTTGAGATACTTCAGTAGTTTTTTTTACTGCTTGTGACGGCTTTTGCGATGCGTCGGCAGGTGTTTTTACTGCTTCAGCTGGTTTTTTTGCCGGTGCGCTGCTGTTTTTTGCTGCAGACTCCGGCTTCCCCGGCACAGAATCTGGCTTTTTGTTGTTGCTGCCGTTCACGTCTTTCCTCCAGAATATTGCTCAGTCAAAGGTATCAGAATTCAAATGCGGATTACACAAGATAAATGCCGACCAGGCCTCATTCTGATAATCTTCGGGATCTGGCACTAATTCAATCGCAAGCGACTCATGCAGCGCGCAACGCCACTGGTTGCGACTGAACATCAACAGATGACCGCTGCACGCCGGCAGACCTGGCAGGCTCCAGTTTTTTTCGAGCTCGGCTCTGGCAGACGCACTGTCGACTCGGCTCGCAACGCCGGTATTTGCAAGGTGATGCAAGCGGGCCTGGTAAATGTAGTCTACTTCTGCATAACGCTCAAAGATTTCGGGCGGTTCTAGAAGCATGTTTGCCGAACGACAGAGTTTCTGGCAATACTTCTGACTTTTCACCCGGCTTTGCACAAACCAGCGGGCAAAATGCTCGCTGCCGTTGACAACTGACAGCAGCGCTTCTGAGGCAGAGGCAACCAGACCGGACTGTGCCGGAACAGCTGGCACCGGTGCGCTGTCAGACGCAAGGTAACCAACTCCCGGGGCAAGTTGCCGGCCGGCAAATATCGACGGAAATCCACCAAGAGACCTTACCAACGCGTCTCTCACCTGACCTGATATTGCGTCAGGCTTCTGCTCAAGCCAGATTATAAACTTAATGCGCGCAGCCAGCCAGGCGAAGGCAAAGCGTAAATGCCAGGGCTGCGGCTTCTTTAAAGCCTCGTCAATGGCCCGATCGGCAGATGACCAGTTGTGCCGACGCAGATGCGCTTTCAGCAGCCAGAAGTCGGGATTCTTGTTTAACGGCCAGAGAGCCAGATCGGCTGCAAGTTTTTTCGCAAGCATAAGGTCTGCTGTTGTCGGTCTGGTCTTGTAGCTGACTGCGTCGGTTGCCGTGGCAATGGCTTCTGTATCATTCAGAACTGCGTTGTCTTCAAATAAAATCTGGGACGGCGCAGCTTTTTTGATTGCAAATAAAGACTCGGGTGGAGCAATATTCTCAGGCAGATCTGGTCTGGCGTATGTGTTGTAATAATAATGCCTGGCTCCACCTGCGACCAGTATAATAGCCAGTAACAGCAGTATCTCGATTCTTTTCATTTTGCGGCCCTACCTTCGAGAATACCTTCGATCTCTGCCAGCAGAATTTTGGCATCATCCTGCCACGCGCCACCGACAATGCACAAATTGAGATGTTCTTGCGCTACTAACAGCCATTCTCGTTTAAAATTATGTAATTGCCACAGTTCAAGCGCTAACCGGCCGGTCTGATATGCCCAGAGGTTGCCAACACGCGTTCTGTCACCAGCACAATGCAGAGCCCAGGCGTCGTCATACCGCGCGTCAAAAAACGCTTCACGTACATTCTGCGCCAGCGCTTCAAACCAGCTCGCGGTTCCTGACGCGACTGTTTCCTCTTCAGCCTTGCGACCAGGAGCGACTCCATATTGCGCCAGACGTTCGGCGATTTTTAACAGAAGCGGATCACCACGCCAGTCAAGGTTTTTCACCCGTGACTGCATGATAAATTGCTCATAGCCTTTTATTGATAATTCGCCGGAATTCCACAACAAAAATTGCCTGAGAACTTCGCGATAAAGGTCTTTTCCGGGCTTTTGCAGACGAAACTGCAATATCGACCAACCCGCATCGGCCATCAGCTCAGGCTTTTCTGCTACCGCGACAAAAATCAACTGCATTTCCTGACCGGCATTTTCAGCGCATGCTGCGTCTATTTCAAGAATTAGCGACTCATATTCGCTGGGAATACGCTTCTCTGGTGGCTCTGACGGCGCAACAACTGCCTCTGTCGAGACCAGTCCTGCGGTCTGCCCCGGCGCATACTCTGCAGAAACAGACGCTATAGAGGTAACAACTGTCTGGACAGCAGCACTGGCAGTCAGTGTGGCGGTGGCTGTTTTTGCCGAAATGCTCTGCAGGAATTTTTTGTAATGTTCTTCCGCTGGCGCCAGCTGAACTGCATATTGTGCCTGGGTAACCGCCTGATCGGCAAGTCCGGCCGCAAGCAGTGCCTCTGCCAGAGAACAGCGAAAAACCGCACTGTCAGGCACCTTAGCGTTAAGCCAGGAGAGTCGCCTGATCGCCGCATCATGCTGCCCAAGTCTGATCTCGGCAATCGCCAGCATAAAGTGACCTTCCAGATGCTCAGGAGCAACAGTCAGAAGCTCGCCTGCCGAGGTTAACACATCGGGCCATTTTTGCATCTGGTATGCCAGACGGGTCTTTTCGAAAGCAATGCTGAGTTTTGCCTCATCAGCGAACAAAGCGCCGCACAACAGAAAGAAAATCAGCAACAATATAAAAGTTTTGTTAACCGATGTAACACCAATTTCACCTATTTCGTTGGTAAATAACTTTGGCATTGTCCTGTAATCTGGTTCTTTCGTGCTCGTGCTCGTGCTCGTGCTCGTGCTCGTGCTCGTGCTCGTAATCGTAATCGTAATCGTAATCGTAATCGTAATCGTAATCGTAATCGTAATCGTTGTCGTAATCGTTGTCGTTACTGCCGGCAATTACAAAAGCGACTCTGGCTTCTATTCTTTTGCTCGAACGAAGCCTGTTGTGAATAGTATAAATTACTCGCCGAGATCAATCTGCCTCGAAGCTGACGCTTGCTGCTGCAGCGAATTCTGCAGCTTATCAAACAACGCCGGAATAGCTTTGCCAACCTGCTCGTGAATCTTTCCTGACTCAATAACCTTGGCACCAGGTTCTTTGCTGTCTGATAACACCTGGCTTTCTTCGAGCATCAGCTTAACCGCGCGGCTCAAGGCCTCGAACTGCTGCTTGATTTCTGGGAGACCGTCACTGTCAGGTGTGAGACGAATTGTCAGTTCTGCCATACCGATGGTCTGCGTTATAAAGTGATCAAGCTGTTTGAGCTGTTCGCCAAAAAGATTCTCTTTAAGATTGCGCCTGGCAGACTGCATCGACCATGCGATAAAACCGTAAGAATTGTAGGCAAAATGCAGTGTATCGATGAGATAACCCTGAACATATAGTTTGTGATGCGGCTGCAGGCCAACAAAAAAGTGCTGCTGAACAGCGGGCGCGGCGCCGGCAACCGGCTCTACCAGGATAGTCTCAGAAGCCGTATCGGCAACCGCGACTGGCACGGCAGCAGCATCAGCAGCAAAACCGGCAACGCAAATCGCAAACATACATGCAAACGTTGCCAACAGACTGCTCAAACGGCGGGTTTTCAGCTTATTCATCTTGTGTACTCCTGCTAATATGACTCGAGAATTGTTGAAATTTTGAAATTACTCTGCTTGCGCACCTGGATATGTTCATGCAGGGGGTGGTTTACCACGAAGTCAAGGGTAAGCACAGTTACGTTTTCGTCAGGAAAACTTCTGTGCGAAGCGCTGATCGACAGGATATTGCTCAGCAGTCGCTGTTCAGCTATTACTGCGGCACCACGCATTACCCGGCCATATAACTCAATGCGGGGCGAAACACCTTTGAGAAAGCCAGTGACTGTAGACTCGATGTAATTATTGGTCGCTGCTTCCTTTTCAAAGGTCTTGAAAGTCCAGACTGGCCACTCATTGCCATCAGCCGGATAATCGGTCAGCAGAATGCCTGAACCGCCACCCCTGATTTTTACCGGTTCGGTCGCGATTTCGGCTGGCGTGGTGATAACACCATCCACAACAACCATAGATTTGATGCGGCTGGTGGCACCAGAAAAATGCTTCTGCCAGAAAATCTCGTTTATGCGCTGTTCATCAATAGCCGTCTGTTTCCAGGCAGTAATTTTCTGGGCGTTGGTCATCCAGCTGGTAAACTGCATGACAACAATTGAGATGATGCCAACAACACTGACTGCAATCAGCACTTCGACCAGAGTAACTCCGAGTTTTCGCTTTGCCGGAGAACTGTTCATCTGTCTTCCATCTTCAACATCTGAATTGTTACCGTCATTGTCACATCACTTTTAAGGCCACCTGCCTGCAAAGTCTGCGACGAAGCGTTTGCGGTTATGCGAATGTAATCTTCGGTATAGCCGGGCTCAAGAGCATTCTCACGTTTAGTAAGTCCGATGCGCTCTATCGATGAGACACTGGCCGTCATGCCAGACTTTTCAGCAGCAAAACGATTGTCGAGAGTTTCAATTCTCAGATCATCGATAAATGCATTATAGAGGGCATCAGTGCGCTTCGCCACCGGCAGGTCATGCTTGTAACGAAAAGCCGCGTAAAGCTCGGTCGGGTGGGCGCGAATCTTGAGCTTGGCCGCTTCAATCAACGAGAGACACAGAAGTTCCATCTGGGTTCGTTCGCTGGTCGCGATTTTCTCAAAATTCTGGCCAATAGAGCGGTTCAGCAGAAACGCGGCAAAAATAAGCGAAGTTGTCAGTGTGGCCAGCACCAGCACAATAACGACACCGCGCCTGTTGTTAAGCTTTTTCATCCGAGATCCGCCTTGTAAACAAACAGATTCAGCCGTTCGGTATTGCCTGACATCTTCGAAGTCCAGGTGACTTCCAGCTCAAGGCGAAAATACCTCTTATAGGCAGTCAAAGAGGCTGTTGTATCAGGGGCTGGCATGGTAACAAACCAGAAATCCGTTTCGTCGGCATCTCTGGTGACATATCTGGTGCGCAACCGATAACTGAACTGGGTTCCGTTTATTACGGCGCTGGCCGGGATATGAACGCTGTTCGCCGGGTCAGAGCCAAATGTCTTGTTAAGCTCAACCGGACTGCCAAGTGGAATATCACGACCCGGCAGCCCCATTAAAGCACGCAGATACGATGAGCTGCTGTGCATGGCCGCCAGATGGTCAGCATTTACCTGTGTGTAAGTGGTGCCGCGGCCAAAGAGACCAACAAGAGGTACAACCGCGAAAGCAAATATGGTAATTGCAATCACGACCTCAACGAGAGTCAGGCCGCTTCGCGGCCTGACACAATCACATCGCACCATTTTACTTTGCTCCGGCTCCGCTTCTTTCGGCTTCGGTCGTTGACTCAAGCACGCGAATCTGGAAGCGGCTCGGAATAATCGGGAAATCAATTTCGAGTTCCCGCGAGTTGCCGTCAAGGTCGGTAACTTTGAGATAGAAAGAGTTTGTGCCACTTGAGTTTCCACTTGTATTCTTCAGACCAGTTTTTGCATCCGCGTTGCCAACACGGTATACGTATGAAAGCGGAGTGCCATCTGCATTGAGCAGGCGCAATGGCGCATCGTCTTCCATAGACTTGACCGGCTTGTCGTCAAATTCCTTCGAGTATAACACTCCATGCTCATCTTTTACATCTTCTTTGAACTTGTAATAAATGCTCTTGAAGTTATTGCGGTCAACGATTCTGCCGAACGGTGCTGCAGCATCATTCTGCCAGAACAGAATGTTATCGCGCACCGACAGGTCGAACACGAGAAGTTCGTCTTCGGCAAAGCCCGGAGCACCTGGATTGGCCAGATTAAATGCCGCTTTGACATCAGCGTCAGACAGCCTGATCTTTGGATCATCAGCTTTGGTGGCATTCTTCTCGGTTACCGTATAGTTGCCGGCCGAGTCGAGAGAGGCCTTACGGCTGTATACATAGCCGGGCAGTGAAAACTGGCTGCTGAACGTGTTGCTCACGAACTTCTGGTCAGGCAGGTTGTAGGCATGGCGCCACGCGCTGAACAAGCCGGACTTGGCGCCCTTAACCCGATCTTTGACCGAATCATCAGCCCATGCCAGCAAGCCAAACGGCTGTGCCGACGGGCCCAGGGGTGTATCTTTGGCAATGTTGGTGAGCAGTTTGAGACTGCCGTCATCAGGAAGCGGCTTGTATTTGGCTGTTGCCAGACGCAGATCAAGATTGGGGCGTTTATTGTCGATTACGTTGAAATAGCCCTCCTGACGCGCGTAGTTGCGCGACCCGTCTGCGATCTCGATAACATACTTGATCTTACCGGCGATATAACTTGAGAACTGGTGCTGTATCGTCATTTCAAGATTGTCCGGCGTACCAAGCTTTTCTTTGTCAGTCGGCGCAACCAGCGCCAGGCGATGACCATCAACACGTTCGAGGTTGAACTTGTCGATATCAGGCGACAGATCGCCATCAGCAGCGGTAGAGAACTTGTCTTTAAGCGAAGGCAGAATCATCGGCAACTCGTAGCCGTTTTTGGCTTCGAGAGTAAAGCGACCTGCCGGGCCATCTATCTTCTGGAACCACAGAGACGGGTACCACGAACGGCGTGTACCGCCATTCTTGAGACCGTCATTGGGACCAAACCCTGGGTGATTGTCTTCGATGCCAATCAGATACCGGGTCTGATCGCCGCTGTTGCCATAAATAGTGTTGTTGACTATCGCTGACATGGCACCTTCGCCGTTGAATTCTTCGAACTTGGCGATGGTCGGCGGTGTAATATCGACAGTGAAAGCTTTTCGTCGCCAGATGCTGGTCATATCACGATCAAGATATCTGATTTTACCATCGTTATTGAGCACCAGGCGACTGTAATCACCAGCGAAACGGGCCCTATTGGCCGCTTCATGATTCGGATGATCAAGATAATAGTCGCGTCGCGTGCAGACCAGGGTAACAACGGTCTCGTAGCCTTCGTTCGGGAAAGTCGGGATCGGCAGATCCCATTTGTAATCAGATGTAAAAGCAACCGTCTTGACCTCAACATAGCGACTGCCAACGCGCACAAGGTAGTTAGCCATCGCCGATTTATCGACGGCAAGGTTCCCCTGAGCATCACGATCCGGCAGATAGTTGAAGCTACGCCAGACTTCAATGGCGCCGCCCGGCTGATGCCGCTTCACTTCTATATTCATGCGAATGGGTCTCTCAAGCAGAATGCCGCTGAAAGCCTCGAGATGGCCGTTTCCAGCCAGATTGCTCTCATTCAGGTCAGAAGTTTCGTTAACATTGCGGGCGAACTTGAGTTCGAGCTTTGCCCGGTAATCCTGCAGCGTACCGTCTGCATTAACCAGGTCGAAATCATGGTCGAGATACTCTTTGCCGTTGACAGCGGCGCGCAGATAATACCAGTCGTTGCTGGTCATGGCTGGAATGCCGACCTTGCTGATATCGGTAACTCTGGTCTCAGGATAAGCCTTGAACGATCTCGGGAAATCGCGTTCGCGCAGAGCTGCAGCATCGGCGCCCCACTGCGGTGCGTAAGTAGCCGTGTTGCCCGGGCCGTTGAGAGTGAGCTTCGGGTCATCAAAGTCGGCCGGAGTGTGGTCATAAACCGTAACAGCGTAAGTTAGCGTTCTGGTCTGCGGAATATCAGTAGCCGCGTAATAAACGATGATGCCGAGTGAGTCTGTTACCGCAGTTACAATGCGCTGCGTGTATTTAACAGTGTGAATAATCGTGTATTTGCCGGCCTGGAGAAATTCATAACGGAAGCTGGTGCCTGTACCTGTGCCGCCCGGAACATCAGGAGAGATTCTCCAGGTCTGCGTCCAGGTGTCGGGCTTGATAATAACCATTTCAGAACCCGAAAGGCTCCAGGTCTGCGGAATATCTTCGGGAATGTCGTTGGGACCAATGATATTGGTCGGCAGATATCTGACCTCGGTGGGTGGCTGCGGCGGTTCTTTGGGTTTTTCGGGGTCAGACGAACCACTCTCGAGAACGAAGCGTTTGCCAAGCGAAAACTGATTAGCATCGCCAGGATCATAAGCCCAGATCGTTGGTTCAAGAAATTTATAGTTGTAAGACTCTTTGTGGACGAAATCGCTAACGCCGTCAGGAGGATAAACTGAGAACTTTCCGCCGGCGATAACCCTGAATGTCTTGTCGTTATCGGTCTGAACAGCTGCTCCAGGCGCCACACCGATTTTGTGCTGCCAGACAGTAGTGAGCAGAAAGCCGTCTCTGGCTTTGATTTTATCCCAGTCGGCCATGTCATTTTTATCATAATAGCCATTGCCGTCAGCATCGCCGTAGATAAATATGTTGCCCATCCAGCCTGATTCTACTGATTCAAGCTGTCCGATGCCCCAGGGGTCGCCAAGCGCATGCGGGGATGCGTTTGTTGAATTGGCAGCATTGTAGAAACAGCCCTTCGGATATACCTGCGCTGTAAGCGTTTTGAGTCGACCCATAAGCGTGCCGTCAGGGAAATCCATTGTAGTCTTGCGATACAGCTGCGATAATGTCGGGCGCGGAGCCGGCCCGAGATTCGACAGGAAATTAGCACCGGTAACACCCGGATCAGTGCGCGTGTTATAGGGCATCGCGGTAGAAGAAAACTTGAAATTCCTGGAAGTTGCCCCCGGAATCGGCTGCACAAAAAATTCACCAGTGAAAGCGTTACCGCGCCAGCCGATCTGAACATACCTGTTGGTTATACCCTTGCCAACGTAGACTTCGGGTATCACTACGGGGCCGGCGGTTGCCATAACCGTAGAACTGGCTGTCAACAAAGGATTAGCAGCAAATTTTGCGCGGATCTGTGCAGCTAAATCTTCAAATGCGTTCGGAAAGCTGATAAAAGCATGCTGCCAGACGCTACCACAGTCATTACCGTCTACTTTGCCATCTTCATCGAAGTCAGCAACTGGAAAAGCTTTATCAAAAAAAGCCTTGTCCGAGTTGTCGACTTTATCATCATTGTTAACATCAAAAATCTTGTTGAACACGTATTTTACTGGCCCGGCCTTGGGTTTGCCGTCTGCACCAAATTTTGGTGGCATTTCACATTCTCTGATATAACCGCGCGAGCGCGACTGCGTTGTCGGGTGCAGCGTGTAGCCGGGAATAACACCAGAAGCAGAGAGCCAGTTTGACTGGTCGATAGCGCGATAAGGCATGGGAGCGATTCTTACGCCCTTTACAATCTCAGGAGTAGTTACCAGGTAAAGCTTGGGTTCCGGTCCTTCGAGAGCCATGTAAACCGGCACGTCAATCTGGCCAAAGCCAAGGTTGGCAAGCATCTTGATAACGTCTTTCATCTTGATCATACCGTCAAAAATCTTGCCGTATTCGATGTAATATTTCTCACGCCCACTTGATTTACCAGAATCGTTGTTGAGCGTGTCGCGATTCCATCTGAACCTTATGTTTACTTTGGTGTCGCCGATGGTCGGGTACCAGACGCCACTGACGTCAACACGCCACATCGGGTTGAGAGCCGGCCTGGGGTGAATCTTCGGACTGAGAACACGCTGGATAGTCGGCGGCTTCACTGTGCCGTAAGTGTAGTGGTACCAGCGCAGATAAACATTGTAAAAATCCGCCTTGTAATCAAGGGTGAAGTCTTTTACACCACGGGTATCCTGGTTATAAAAAGTGCCTGATTCTGGTGAGCCAAACAGCCGCGAAGTTGTCGAATACGACATCGAAGACTGATTCCACTCTTTTCTGGTGACATTTATCGGGTAAACTGTCTGTTCAGGCTGTTTAACCTTGCGCAAAAAAGCGCCGCGATCCCAGTAGTAGACTTCGTGACTGTTGTAGCAGATATAATAAGTGCTGCATCCGGCTGACCAGCAACTGGTGTAAGTTACCGGAGGACTTCCGGATGACCATGACGTGCAGCCTGCCGGCCAGCAGTCTGTGCGCGTAAGATGACCAGAACTGTACCAGTAATTGATGAGCTGCCAGTCATATTCATTGCGCCAGTGCCAATAATCAAGCTTTGAGCCAAGATTATGCAGAGCCTTGAGGTTATAACCGGGCGTCAGACGAAAGCCAGGCCCGTTTAACAGCTCATATGAGCCGATCTTGTTGGGCCCAAAATACACATGCACCTTTTTGTCATAAGTCATCGGCGAAAAAGGCATGTTTCGTGAACGGCCATCTTCGGTGCCGAATTCTGCCGCCGGTAATGTAAAGTTGGTTTGCAGATCAACATTAAACCAGTGCGAGGGAGTAAAGGGGTAAGCATCTGGAGCCGTATAAATAATATAAGGCCCGGCCGGCTTTGGATAATGCGTTGCCCGGTAGGTATAACAGGCGAATAACTGCGACGCAAACAGAATGAGCAAAAAGCAAAGCAGCAAAGTTGCCCTGCCAGCATGCCGGATTTTCATAGGAATTCCCCCATTGTGGTCAATTATTGTAAACAGGCAAACCAACTTTAAACCCGCGCAAAAAACTACCTCACAGACCTTCTAACTAAGTTATACCGATAGAAAGAGGCAGTGGCAATGCAAACTTTTTTTACAAGTCGGCAACTCGCTTGGCATCCTCATTTTAGAACCAGTCCACTGCAACGCCGGGCTGCGTTAACAGCCCGGCATGAGATATTACTGTCCGCTCACACCAAGAGTTCCCTGGGGAGTCTGCTCGGTTGCTGCAGGAGCTGCTGGTTGTTCTGTTGCCGTCATAATGGCAAGACCAGTCTTAAACCTTTCAAGAGTAGCACCAATGCCTGGCCAGGTGGCTTCGGCAATCTCGGCAGCGCGACTGTGACCTTTCAGATACTCGTCCCAGACCTTGATTACGTCAAGCGCGCCCTGCAGGTTGCCTGAACCGAGAGCGGCATTGAACTTTGCTGCTGAATCATTGACTGTGCCCTGCAGTATCTGCTTGATATTGTCATCAGCATCTTTTGGCAGGGTAATGCCGGTTGCCGTGAGAATTTCTGCGGCAAGAGCCGGGTTTTCGGCAGCAATTTTGCTCCATTTATCAGCAAGTTCAGCAGCACGGGCAGCAGCAGCATACCAGGCGTCAGATCCCGGCTCTGCCGCCGCAAGTTCTGCGCTGCGTACACCATGTTCAGCAAGATCTGTTCTGAATTCAGCAACAGTTGCACTGGTGTTGGCCGGATTTACATTCTCAAGCTTGTTTCTTTCGGTGACAAGATTTGCCACAGCTGTAGTCTTGTCGTAGCCGAAATTGAGGTCGCGGCATATTGCATCACCAAATTCGCCAGCAAAAACAGCCTCCCATTTTTTCAGCAGCGCGATAGCATCGGCAAGGCGGCCTTCGGCTATTGCAGTCTGATATGCCCTTACATCATACGACCAGAGCTGCACATAAGTAGCAACCTTAAAAACGGTTTTCCAGTCGGTTGTATCGCTGGCTGAGCTGCCGGACGAGGCGTTGTAGAGATATTGCATGGCAGAAGCGCGCTGCGGGTTTTCCCGCTCAAACGTCACCCACTTGTCGACCAGACTGAAGGCCAGGGTCGCATCGCCTCTGGCAACAGCTTCGCGCCAGGCTGCATGATCTCTTTCGAAACCTTTAATGTCTGTTACCGTGGCTTGGGTGTCTACACCGGCAAACGAATTGAACGCTTCTGGAATCGGGCTGTTAGTGGCATTCCAGGCTGAAACCACCCGTAACCAGTTCGCGCTTACTCTGGCGGCTTCGTCATGCTTGCCGGCCTTTGCAAGCTGGCTGTATTCAGCTGCTGCAACAGCATAGGTTTTTAAAATGCCATCCTTGATTGCCTGATCCATAACCTGCCGCATTGCTGCCACTGACGAGTTGTTGGCGGCGGCAAATTCTTCAAACATTGCCGGGTTTTCACGAAAGAACTTCTGGATATTTATAGCGTACTCAGCGGCTTTTACCGCATCGACATTCATGAGAGAATTGTAATCATTGCAGATAACACCGGCTGCCTCGCGATAAACATTGTTCAGCGCTGCAGTCAGCGACTCTTTGGTGACGCCTTCGCCAGCAGCTGCAGCAACCCCCGCTGCATCCTGATCGGCGTATTCAACCCATTTTCTGGTAACATTCGCGGCCGCTGCATAATCTTTAGGTGTCGCGTTCATGAAATCCTGAAACAGCGAATAATCAGCAGCCCACTGGTCAGTGGTAACCGCCGCACCAAGCATACCAGTTACAAAAATGCACACGATACATACGAACAGAATTCTCTTTTTCATATACCCTCCTCCGCTTAACTATTTACTGACTCCAGATCTGTTATTAAATCTGTATTTCTGACCTTTGCAAACGATGAAAAACATTTATCTCCCACATTCTCCAGCAGCTAAAATCCTGAAACACCAAGCGAAGATTGCCCTGATTCGCCTGGCTGGGAGGGTTCTTCTAGAATAGAATCTTCTGAAGTCTCTGAGGCATTGCCATGTGGCACGCTGACGTCATCGCTGGCAACAGCAGGCGTGTCAACTTCCGGCACTGTCTCAACAGAATCCGATGCAAGCCTGTTTTCATCACCAGACTCATCGATCTTCTGCGTCGAAGTAGCCACAGAATCAGTCATATTGGCCGGCTCGACCGGCGGTGCAATCTTCGGAATGCCCTCTGAACCAGCGTTTTCTGAACTGAGTGCAGCGTCCAACGCTACATTGCCGCTCAAATCATACAATTTTACTACCAGCGCTGAACCTGGTTCTTTGCGCTCTGTTACTCTACCAGAACTGTCAAAACACAACAAATGGCCGGGGCGCAGCAACTGGCGCTCATGATTGTCAGGCCTGAACTCAACAACGCCTTCTGAAACAGCTATAAAACTCCTGATTTCACCGATTTCCTGAACAAACTTTGTACCGAGAACAGCGGTAATACCTTGCGGAACGACCACTTCGACAGAACCCGGCGCTGTCTGTTTCTCAATATCGTACACAGCACGTCCGCGCAGGTGCTCACCAATGCGCCCTGCATCAATCACCTTGAACCATGCTCCTGAGCCTAAAAGCACTTTTGAACTGTCAGCGAAAACCAGCTCTGCCGAGGCACCGTCGCCTGTTCTGATCGCATCACCAGCAAAAAGCTGGTCAGCTGGCATCGCGTTAACATATTTTGTAGCGCCGGCCCGCAGCTTTTCTACCAGGTTTTCTGCTCGTATAAGAGTGGCAACTGCTTTGCCAGATAAAGTCTTCTGGCCATTAACGCGAGTTGTCCGGTCGGTCACGAAGTAGACGGCGGCCAAAGCTATCATGACGACTAATGGTAGCAGCGCCAGTTTCCAGAATAGCGGCCAGGCAAATGTGCCGGATCTTTCTTCTGAACGGGTGCCTGGTCCGCCAATCTGCGCGAACACCTGCTTTTTCATATCAGGAATTCCGGCAGTCAAGCTCTCGGGAAGCCTGACGCCACACTGGTTGCTCAATCTGCTTATCAGCGCAGAACAGCCTGGGCAGTCTTTCAGATGCCTGCCCAGTTCTGCCGGCATGCCACGCAAACCGCCTACAGAGCTATTCTCCAGCCATTCCCCGATTTTCTGACAACTCATCCGAATTGTTCTCCTGAAGCCGCCTGATCGACCTGCACACAATGTTTCTCAAGGTTCCCTCGGCCATTCCGGTAATTTCCGATATTTCTTCATAAGACATGTTTTCTATGAAGCGAAGCTGCAATATCTCGCGGTCCCGCGCCGGAAGCACCTGCAACATTTCTGGCGCCCTATCAGTGCCTTTCTCGCGACATGGTATAGAAGATTCATCAATACCCAGACTGTCAAACGAAAATGTTTTCAGTTTCTTTTTGCGATGCAGGTCAATCATGGTTCGGCGCGCAATTACAAAGAACCAGTGCTCGAATTTTCCCATGGATTTGTAACCTTCGAGCGATTGAAAAATCTTGATAAAAATATCCTGGGCAAGGTCTCTGGCCTCCTCGTTACTCTTCAAAAACAATGTGACGTAACGCAAAAGTCTTTCGATATAGCGGTCAAACAAAATGTCGAGCATCTTCTTCTCGCCACGCAGAAACCGGGCAACAAGCTGTTCGTCAGTAATATTTCGATTGTCAGGCAAGGTCATACTTTCGGGTTGTTTCTATAAACTAAAACGAATTCAAAGCAAAATTGTCATCATAATATTTAAGGACCGCCAAGGGTTGTTGCTCCGGCCAGAGAAAGGGGTGTTCCAAGCGCGGTATTGCCAGAAACACTTATCATACCACCCTGAAACAGCTTTATCGGTGCACCCGGGGCATATTCAGCAAACATGTAGTTCGGGCACCAGAGGTCACCCGCGCTGGCAGTGCCAGAAGCAGGAATATAAGGCGAATAAACGCTCACGGTTGTCGCCAGAAGCTCACTCCCCTTGCTTTCCATAACCAGGCGAACCTTTTTGAGATTCTTAGCATCAGCTGCATTGCCGATCGGCGCGCCAGTAGAGTCGAGCAGGTCCATACGGAAACTGGTCAGCATGCTCTGCAGATAATTTCGCTGCAAAACGTCGCCGACCTGGCATTTGCGCGATATGCCAAAAGTGCTCCCCGCCGGAACAGTTTCGGGAAAAGTCTGATAGGTGATCTTTTCAACCAGGGGCCGGCCGTTTTCGTCTATGCCGCGCACCTTGTGAAACTCGAACTGACTGGTCTGCGCGCTAGCATCATAAGAAATCGCCGGCAATGGAATATTATCGCTGCCGGCAAAAATGAGCGTGCGCAAATCCTGTTTCAGCGCAGCAATCAGACGTGATTTTTCCTGCAGAATCGACAGGTTGTCATAGCCTTTGGCAGCACCTCTGAAGGCACCGCTTAACAATTTGAGAATAACCGCCATAATAATAGCTGTCACCAGGGTGACGATTATCATTTCGATCATTGTAAAAGCGCGACGCCGCATGGTCAGTACCGCCCTTTCAGTGTCAGCAACTGGATATGCCGGCGACGCTGGCCCCAGCGCACAGTCACCGAGATCCGCAACATTTTGGCATCAGCAATGAGCAGACCCGAATCGGGGTAGGTGTCTATCAGCAGAGTAATTTCAAAGCCCTCTGGCAGTGGGCGAGCGCCGAGGCCATGATGGTTGCCCTTTGCCATTGCTGTTGCGAAAGGATCTGGCGAAAAGTTGCCGCTGCTGAACTCAATCGCTGAATTCATCAGGCAAAGCTGGTCAAAAGGCAGAGCCTGCAGAGCTTCGAGCAGCTCAGAGGCAAAGTTTACCGAGGTAACTTCTTCCATGGTCGCCCTGGTGTTTTGATGTGAAGCGGAATATGTCGACAGAATCGGCAGCAGGGCAAGCCCGATAACAACAAGCGTCAGCACAAGCTCGATAAAGCTGAAACCTCTGACAAGTGTGTTTTTCACGGCATATCCGCCTTTTCATCTGCCCAGTAGACGAGTGATTTGCCGAGATGAACGCGAATGCCCGCTGCGAAACGGTCAGGATCAAGAACATTGAAACTCTCATCCCAGATTATTGCTTGCCGGGCGTCAGTTGAATTTGGGTAACCATGGAAAAGCGAAGATGAGTTATCGCGAAAATCGAGATGATTAACCGCTACGCCGCCGCTAATTTTTATCGCACCAGGTGCCAGTCGACGAATAGTGCCAGATGAGATCAGATAGACATTAAAAATTCCCGGCTTAAGCTTGATATCCTTACCCTCCCGGGCGGTAGCGATCACCAGCGTATCATCGGGGTTCAACATTCTTATTGAACTCTCAAGCAGAATCTCTCCGCCTGACGCAATCAAAATGCCGCCGTTGCGGCACACTATTTCGTTGCCGACACCTGCCGACAGTCTGATCGTATCATTGAGCACGGTGACAACGCCGCCACGAAGGTCAAGGCAGGTTTTTCCATTTTCTTCAACCAGAAAACTCTCGGCGAAAACCTGCGAAGATGAAGCAAGAAAGGTGGTTTTCTGACGCAGGTCATAGCCGCGCACAGCGCCTGGCGTAGCCAGCGGTGATGTCATCGCGTAGTCAGGCGAAAATGGCCAGAGCACGCCAAGAGAGCCTAAAGCGAGTTGTCGGCCGGCAGTGTCTTTTATCGAAACGCACTCTCCGGTTATACCGCGGCCGTTTTGTGCACTGTCAGGATTTTTGTAGAAAAAGCTTTCGCCAAAATCAGCTACTGAGCCGGATACCGGTGCTCCACTGCTGCTGTCGGCACCATGCAGCACGGCCGCGAGTCCAGCCGGCATATTTTTGAGTTTCAGCGCGGGATCGGTTGGAGCAGCACCACCCGGCACAAAGAGGCTGATCGGCAGCCCGCGCATGTTATCGTTCAGCATCTGTTCGTATATCATCATTGCCGGGTAAACCAGCATTTTGGTCATGACGATTTCATAAACTTCCTGCGGATTGCCGATTTTTTGAAAAATATGCGTGAAGACGTTATAAGCAACTCTGGCAAAGTCAGCCGTATCAGCAGCAGTGCTATCATCAACCTTTCCCCAGACCGGGTAATTGGCCCAACCAAGCTTGTCATTGGCCAGGTCGAAAGATACCGCCGGTGGTGACACCTGGCGATTCACATTTATCGGGAAAAAGGGGAAATAATAAGTAATCGGCTGGACAAGATTTGCCGGACTGTTGAGGCGTTTCAGCCAGTCTCCCGGCGGCGTTTCAGCGAGCGCGGTTTTTATATCATCGTCAACCTGAACGATGTTGCCAACCTGGAGAAATCGCAGCCAGGCGCCAAGCACTACTGTTGGTGAGCGCCGGTCAGCAATCTGACTTGAGCCGAGCGGAAACATGTCACCCATAGGCAATATCAAAGATGCATGCGCGGTTTCAAGGCTGCCAGATGTGTCACCGACCTGATGCTGTGGGTGCTCATAATAGCTCTTGAGCAGATCGTAAAAGGCAAAAGATTCGAGAACTGGCCGAGTCATCGACATCAGCCCGAACCTTGACTGCCAGGCAATCCAGCCGACGAGGGGCGTGCCTGATGCGTCTACCAGACCGGCAGCAGGAAGGTTGATGCCGCCACTATTCGGAAAAAAGTTTGTCCAGGCCGGGCTTGTTGGCGAATCATCGCGCAGCAGGTAATAGAGCTTGCTTCGATCAGAAAGCATATAGGTGCCGCCGTAAAACAGATGCGGGCGACCCTGAAATGCTGCCGGCAGAGTCGGGTGATTCGCGGCGATCTTTACATCACCGTGCATGGGCTGATAAATATAATACTGTAATGGCCCGCTATCCTGGCTGCGACCAAAATAGGCCCAGCCACGACGCGTCAGATCAATACTCGCCCAGTCGGCGGGAATCGGTGGCGCAACAGAATCTTCAGGAATCTCAGACGGACTACAGGTTCTTATGACATCGTCAGGATGATGAATCAGCGTAACCGGGTTATTCATGGCGTTCGCTTCGGGCTGAATAAACCCGAATGAATCGAGAAATGGCGGGCTTACCCGCGATGAATTGCGCAGCTTGTTCCAGTCGTAGTCGTAACCATTTTTCTTTTCTTTGACGAACAGGGTGAACTGCCCAAATACGCCCGGCAAAATGTTTATCGCCTTGAGATCACGAACCACCACGAACTTTCTTTTAAAGCCGCGATAATCAGCCTCGATTTCGGCCTTAAGCAGCCCAAAAACATCAGTTGGATCAGGATAAATCTGCCCCTGGGTTCTTGGGTCAAAGCCGGCTGGAGGAACAGTTACCGGAGTAAACAGCGGCTTGATGCCGGACAAAGTAAGAGTAACGCGCTTGATCACGTCGATTCCATCATAGCTGGCACGCAATTCAGCGATAAATGGCAATTGCGCTTCACTCAGCGTCATAGTTACGGTTGTTGGCGCAGCGGCGGCCGGCGGCTGGCGTAATCTGGCAAAAATAAGATTGGCCGGGTCGGCGGGGTTATCGATCAGCCAGCGAAAAGCTTCTTCAGCGACGCCTTCTGCCGACTTGGTTACCAGGTCGTTCCAGTACACACGGTGAGCGCGCAGGGCTTCCTGTCTGACGTGTGACTGGTAAGCTACAACCATGACAATCATTATCGGCACAAGCACTGCTACCAGTCCCAACAGAAAACCTCTATTGCCAGAATGGGACTGCTTGTGGTGACAGTGGTACATCGGGCTCATTTGCGGATATCCCTCTGCGCGATATTTTTTATTGTTGTCGTTCAACCAATATAACGATGTTTAACAAATAATGTCATCAATTTTAACAATAAGCTCGCGGAAAAGTTGAAGCAAGAGACTGTCGCGACAAAAGTGATTCAAAAAGCGAAAAAACTGCATTTTTACTCAGCAAACACTTTCAGGAAAGGGCTTCTGCCAAATTTCGACGATGCTGGATTTTAGATGAATATGCTGTTATCCTTTTTACAACTTCAAAACATACAAGCGAAAGGCACAATAATAGATGAAAAAAGTTGATAAGCTGTTCAAGAATGCCACGATTTTGACCATGGATGAGAATTTCAACCAGTATTTTCCGGGCGCAGTAGCCATTGCTGGTGACTCTATCGTCGCCGTCGGCAAACAGGATGACATCTGCAGCAAGTACGAAGCTGCCGAAATAATGGACTGCCATGGCAAGATTCTCATGCCAGGCCTGATTAACGGTCACACCCATGTTCCGATGACCCTTTTGCGCGGTCTGTCAGACGATTTACGCCTTGATGTCTGGCTCATGGGCTACATCATGCCGGTAGAACGCGAATTTGTATCGCCAGAATTTGTAATTCTCGGCACCAAGCTGGCCTGCGCTGAAATGATCAGATGTGGCACCACAACATTCGCCGACATGTATTACTTTGAGGAAGACATTGCCAAGGCTACTGCTGACGCAGGTATGCGCGCTATATGCGCCGAGAGCGTTCTCAAGTTCCCCTCACCCGATGCACAGTTTTATGAAGAAGCACTCACCCGCACCCGCAGTTTCATCGAAGCATGGAAAAATCACCCGCTCATTATTCCTGCCATCGCGCCACACGCGCCCTATACCTGCACACCTGAGATTCTGCAGGCCTGTTCAGCAATTGCCCGCGAATTCGATGTGCCGTTGATGATTCACCTCGCCGAAACCGCGTGGGAAGTCGACCAGTTGCGCGAAGAACACGGCGTTCCGGTTGTGCCGTATATCAAACGTCATCATCTGCTTGATGCAAAACTCATCGGCGCCCACCTCGTTCACATTGATGAAGGCGAAATCCGCGACCTCGCCAGATACGGCTGCGGTGGCGTGCACAACCCGTCTTCTAACCTGAAACTCGCCTCAGGAGCTGCCCCGGTTGCCAAGATGGTCGAGCTCAACATGAACGTCGGCATCGGCACCGATGGCCCGGCATCAAACAACGACCTCGACATGTTCGAAGAAATGCGTCTGACCTCGTTCCTGGCCAAACTGAAATCCGGTGACCCGACCACTCTGCCCGCGAAAACCGTAGTTTATATGGCTACCCGCGGCGGCGCCAAGGCCCTGCATATCGAAAACATCACCGGCTCGATCACACCTGGAAAACGTGCTGATATTATTCTGGTCGATCTCGAACCAGTTCACAATGCTCCACGCTTTATGCGCGATCCTGATGGAACCTATGCTCAGCTCGTATACGCAACCAAGTCTACCGATGTTACTCATGTTATGGTAAACGGCGCCTGGCTGATGAAAGAACGCCAGCTGCTCACTGTCGATGAATCATCTCTGCTGGCCGAAGCCAAACTATTCGCCGCCAAGGTTGACAAGTTTCTCAGCGAACGCGAACAGTCATTGCTCTCCAAGCTGGTTGCCATTGGTGGCGCCACTCAGGAAGAAAGCTTCGAGATCCAGACCAAGGTCAAAGTCGACGACATCAATGCCGTTCTCGAAAAGATCAACCTGCCAGAAATCATTATCGATCAAAAGAAACACTACAAACAGTTCGATACCTACTTCAAATTCAATAATACTGACGAGATGATCCGCTATCGCGAAGACGAACTGCTCGACGAAAAGGGCGCGGTCAAGAGCGTACGCCCGCGTCTGACCATGATCGGCGACAGCAAGAGCGGTGTTCACCCCGAAAGCAAGGTACTGCTGTCACGCAGCCGCTATATAGCCCAGGCCGGCAATTCACTGCGCTTCTATCGCGAGTATTTCAAACCTGATTCAATGTTTGAAATTCAGAAAGATCGCCAGCGCTTCCACGTTTCTTTCAAGGGCATCAAGTTCTTCATCAACGTTGATACCATGGTCCAGCCAGAGATCGGCAAATTCGTCGAAATCAAGAGCAAAACCTGGAGTCGCATCGACGCCGAGCAGAAAACCCGCCTCATCGCTTCTCTGCTGGCCTTCCTGGGTCTTGAAGCCCAGTCAGCAATCCACCAGGACTACCACGAAATCAAAAACTGACCCGTCAATAATCTAAAAAGCTCTTCAACAGGGCTGTCTCATCTGAGGCAGCCCTGTTGCTTTTTATACCGGCAACGCCACGCCACCAGCGTTCCGCGAAATGGAATACGGCCTTAATGGCATCTGTTAAGGCCTTTTCCCACAAGCTGAGAGATAGAGCAGAACCGCAAAATTTGGGTTCCAACTTTGAAACTGTGTTATATTTGGCGCTGATGAATGAGAAGAACTAATGATTGCAGACAAAGGGAACAAAAGTGGACGGAAAAAAAAGAGCAGACGTGAAGGCGGGGCAGACTGTCAAGATTATCCTGAAGCAAGACCAGCGTACCGGGAAACTGACAGAGGGAATTGTACAGGACATTTTGACCAATTCCCCGTCGCACCCTTATGGCATAAAAGTTCGCCTGACCAGCGGCGAAGTCGGCCGAGTTCAGGAAATCTGCCCAACAAAGTAATAATCAATTCGCCAGCGCGTTTTCTGCCCCTGGATTAGAGGGGTTTCATCTTGCGGGTTTCTGGCCTGGTGTCTTCGGCGGACATTGATTTTTCTCGTTTGAAAGCGTTGAGGAAATCGGCAATTTTGTCTTCAAACAGGCCTACCGGAAGCTTTTCCATCGAAGGTACCCTGTCGGTTTCGTTGCCGATGAAATACAAGGCCGGCTGGAATTCATAACGTGTACGGGTCAAAGTTACGGCAAAGCCGACGACTTCGTTCTCGTCGTAAGTAAAATCTGTTGCAGAGGGATATGACGCCAGCTGAACGCGAGTGCCGTCGGCGCAGCGCACTGGCCTGCCTTCATTTGGCTCAGCGAAGGGAAAAAACAACTGCTGCCCGTCTTCGAGTTCGGCGAGCAGATCTTTCCAGGTCGGGGTTTCGGGGTTGCCACGCTTCGCAACATTGTCTTTTTCGCGCCAGATGTATTCTGAAAGCACCATGTCGGTGGTGGCGATCCGCTTGAAATGCGCCAGCATGCTCTTAACGAAATCTTGAAAGTCAAAACCGGCCTTGTCAAATTTCCAGGTGATCATGGGTTCCTCCGTTATTTATGGCACAGCTGCAGTCGCCATGCCCTCTCTCAACTTTTCTGTCGCCGGTGGTTAACCCCGGCCACTAAAAACAATTTACGCTGCTTCTGCCTTCTTTGCAACATCGTGTTGAGCTTGTTTTCAGCAACAGTCCATTTACCTATTCATGAGGACTTTACGAGAGATCTGGTTTGGACTATTTTTCGAACAAGCTGATCATGATAATCATACAGGCTCTTTTGAAGAGTTATCCACAGATTATAAGGATTATCGCAGATTATTCAGGAGTTTTTATATGCTTTTTTTGCAGTTATCCGAGAACCTTCTGCGAAATCTGCGGAAAAATGTATGGAAAATTAAAACGAAATACCTCTAAAACCATCTTCAGCAATCAAATGGATTATTACTGAAGTCATTTTTGCCATGATAGAAGACTAACCTGACAGGTTGAGCGGGAAGCAGTTTCTGATCGTCTACTGCTCGTCCGCTATTGTTCAGTGGGCAAAGTCGTGGCGTTGGGGGTAAGCGAATTTGTGTTCATACTGCCAGGGTGAATTCTTTTTCGGGCAGAAAACCTTTTCGACCTCGGCGGTGATTGTCGCGTCACGTGGCAGGCCCTTAAGCGCCATGGCGCTTGAACCGCGCGGATAAAACTTCCAGACATCGCTGGTGTAAGGCCGCACACCGCCGTTGGGGATATGTACAAAGCGGTCGGTAAACAGCCTGAAACGGCCCTTATCAGCGCTGACCGTCACTTTCACATACGCTCTGGTTATCGTTTCTGGTGAATTGTTAAATATCTTCATCTTGACGAAGGGGTCGTAATTCGCCCGCGAATAAGGGTCTGCAGCAAATTCTACGCTGATGATTTCGAGCAGTTCATTTTCAACAATTCCGTAGCGGGTATCGGCACTTACCAGTCCATGCGACCAGACCAAAGTCATAACCAGCACAGAAAACACGAAAACCAGTAATATACGCATAATCTACTCGCTTTTATCAGGAAATTTGCGGTACGCTAACAATTTCACGCCAATTATCGGTTCACGGCGACAAATCTTTAACCCGATCTAATTATGGGCATTTCGGATTGTTGATTTTTTTTGTATAATAGTCAGATAATGGAGAAAATCATGTACATCAGAAACATATTAAGCACGAGTTGTCTGGCTTTAACATTGTCTTTTGTCATGCTTTGCGGCGGGGATGCCCAGGCATCACCCGGCAAACGCATTGATGCTACTCATATTCTCGCCCGCGAAATCGAACTGCCACAGCGAAGCCAATCCCTGAGACCAGTCTCTGGCGTGTCATACGCTGACACCAACCCAGAACTGGTTGTCAACAGAGCAGTGGTCAGATCCCTCGGCAATAAAGAGCAGTTCTGGGTTCGTAATATCGCTACCGGCCAGTTTGTACAGATTACCGCGATACTGCGCGCCGTCGGTAAACACTGCTACGTATATGTTGAAGACACCCAAAGTGTTAAACAGACTGCTATTGAAAGGGTACAGAAAACATTCGACCAGACGATATACCCGGTAACCACCGGCCATTTTGGCGCCGAAGCCCGCCCGGGTCTCGATGGCGACAATCGCGTGTTTCTCCTCATGGTCGACATTCAGGATGGTTACCAGAACCCTGAAGACGGCTATGTTGCCGGCTACTTCTTTGCCGGCGACCAGATGCTGCAGTCAGAGTTTCCGGCACACAGCAAAACCAAAAGCAATCAGCGCGAAATTCTCTACCTCGACACCTGGCCGTGTGACCCCGAAGCCGACGACTATCTCGAAATCGTCGCGCATGAATTTCAGCACATGATTCACTATAATCAGGACAAAAACGAAGTCAGCTGGGTAAACGAAGGCTGTTCGCAGGTCGCCCCGGTTTTTTGCGGCTTTACACCACCAGGTCACTACAAACTGCTCAAAGAAGACCCCGACCGCAGCCTCAACAACTGGGCACAATGGAACCCGATGCCAGATTATGGGCAGGTCTACCTCTGGAACCAGTATATAGTCGATCGTATTTTGCACGACAGTAAAAGTCGCACCAGCTTTTTCAAGACACTGACCAGTTCGCAACGCAAAAGCATCGGTGGTTACATTGACGCGCTCAAGCCTTTCAATGTTTCTTTTTCTGATCTGTTTACCGACTTTGCCATTACCAACCGCATCAATGACGCAAAGCTTGCTGACGGTCGCTTCGCTTACAAACAGTCGGTTCTGAAAAAATTCAAACTGCCGCCAACCCGTCATATCACGACAATCCCGGCCAAGGTTAGCGAAAGCGTGTATGTCTGGGGCTCAGATGCCTTTTTTACCGATATTGCCAACGTCTCAGGGCAGCTCAAGATTTCGTTCTCAGGCTATCGCAGATCTCTTGGCCCGACTTACCCATACTTCAGACTCGCCGTAGTTTTGCAGGATTCAACCCGCGTTAATCCGCCAAAAATAAGCTTTTTCAAGCTCGACGTTAACCCGGCCGACAAAAACCGCCTGATCGGCAGTTTTGATGTCAAGTGCGACGGACTCTACGACAGCCTGACCACTGTTGTCATGGCGCTGGCTCCCGAAGACGTCGAAGACAGCCAGTATATGCCCGCCTCCGGGTTTATCTATGACCTTATCTTCGAATCCGACCAACCGGTAGCGAACATCGCGCGCGCCGCACACAGTGTCGATATGCAGGCCTTCTCGCAGGCAGTATCAGAAATTTCTGACAGCCAGAGTGAAGCTGCTTTCAGACTGCGCGAACACTATGCCAACCTGCTCATCAGAACGATAAAACGTGATGCCGAACGCGGGTCACTGCAAACAGTCGACAACTTTATCGAATCTGCCGGCGACCAGAGGGCATTTGCACCTTTTGCCCGAGATATCTCAGGGATGCTGATGTTTCTTAAAAATCAGCAATCAAGCTCGCTCGCCGACGAAGACCTGCAGAACCGCATCGACTTTCTTAACGAACTGATCAGCCAGCGCTGATATTTAAAAGTATTAAACGCTGACTTCGATGCGAATGCGCGTGGTGCTGCCATCGCTGCTTTCGCTGATAGCGCTTACACTACCGAGTTGCGCGGCTTTTTCCTTGATCGCTTCGCTGTAGGCTTCCTTGATCGCTGAATTAAGCGTCTGACGCGCAGCCAGAGCCAGATCACGCAGCTGACGGGCCATATCTTCTGCTATCGCCTTTTCTGCGTAATCGCTCCATAAACTGTCGATTTGCGTACCCTTATCAAGTGCATTCTGAATCTGCTCTTTAAGACGCGGAATGCTCTCTTCGTAGGCTGATGTCGCAAATTCATCAGGAAGTTGAACTTCGAGCCTGATCTTGAGATTCTCGACGTCAACAACGGCAGTCTTGCCGTCTGCGCATGGCAAAGCAACACCGTTGGCAGTATCGTTGCCACCAGCACGCAGAAGTGCCTGTTTAAGCAGTTCCTGCATGCGGGCGAGCGACAAAATCTGCATGAGATCGAATGGCATTGAGAACCTGCCAAGCTTGTCGAGCCTGTCGTTAGTCAGTAGAACTTCGACCGGAATGTTGATTCTGTATGATCGACTCATAAATCATGTCCTCCACGTTGCTGCGTTCGCTAAATTCGCCGACAAGGCGCTCAAACTCGCGGACCTCTTCTTTGAAACCATACTGTTGCATAGCGCCTTTGATAAATCTTTCGTCATCAATACCGACAACTGCTGTGCCAGACCATTCATTAAAAGCAGCATCAGCACTGCTGATAAAAGTTCTGACCTCACTGAAAAACTGATTGGGACCTAGACTGTGAAACATCACCCGGGCCGGCATTCTTCCTTCACGCGCCGGGATCAGCCATTCGCCTTGTCCATTGATAAGCCATCTAACACGTGCGTTACAGGTGATCAAGACATCTGAACAGCGCTCAATCAGCAATTCTCGCAACGGCAGCGCTACTTCTGACGGTTTTTCAAACAGGTAGAGCCAGGAAACGTTGTGTATCGGAACGTTCTGGCAGGCAACAAACAAAGCCTGGGTTAGCCAGCAGGCTTTGTTTCGGCACAACCACGGGAACGAATAGCGCCCGAAATTCTGCGTGCAGATGCTTATCATCAGAGCGTCATCAGGCAAAGCGACCAGAAACATCGGTTCTTCTTCGATGAATTCGCGCATCATCAGTTCATAAATGCGCTCAGCGCCTCGATGCGAAAACGAAAAGCTGCAACTGTTCCAGAAATGCTCATCAGCAGAGTTGAAACGCCTGGTATAACCGTCCACATCAAAAAGAAACGGGCGCAAACCGAAGGTGTCAGCGACAAAGCGCTTTACAGCAGCCTTGATCATCGTCTGCCATTGCAGGGCGAAATCTTCTGACAACTCGATGCTGCGCGGCAGATGCTTAAGATAAGGCGCCTGTCGAACAACCGCTCTTTCGCTGCCATTTTGCAGCGCACTTGCGGCAAATTCGAGCAGAATGTCTTCGGGATAAAGCTCGACTTTCACTGCTTGACTTCCTGTTTTCTGACAGCTTCTGAGTTGATAAGAATGCCGGCATCGCCGCGTTTGAGCTCGGGGTGGTGATCAAGACAGACAGCAGCGAGTCGGCCATCGCGAACCTGCTGTGCTACGTCTTCGCCAAAAATCAGTGCGGCCTGTTTGATTACCTCATCGAGAATTTCGCCACTGCGCACTGCTTCGTTAATCTCGATGTTAGTCATACTGTCGTCGTTAAAATCGACAACAATAGAGCTGCGACCAGATGCTTCGTTGTATTCAAAATCAATGATCAGTTTCCTCATTTCAGTCCCCTTTCACCATTAACAGCCCGGAAAGCTCGTCTTCGTCGCTGAGAGGAGTTCCGTTTACCAATATTTCGCCATCACCAATCACAATCTCGATCTCTTTAACAAATGCCGGCCAGTTCTCGGCCAGTTGCGAATAAAAATCCGTTACAAAATGTAATGTCTGATTATCTGAGCCTATCCAGCGCCGCGAGCCCGGAGATCTGCTCTTGTCGAATGGCCCGGCAATAACCAGGTCACAGAGTGCGGCAGCTTGCATTCTGGCCGGGTCAGCGAGAATCTGCTGCCAGGTGTAACCAGAAAACATGATTATACCATGATAGCCGCTGCTGCGAAGAATCTGCAACAGTTCACGAACTTCGCCAGACTGGTCGAGAGGTTCGCCGCCGACCAGAGTCAGGCCATCAGCACGGGCATGTATAACCGCGTCGGCCAACTCTTCAGCTGTTATGCGCTCGCCGCGAGACGAATCATGCATTTCGGGATTACAACAGTCAGAGCAGCCGATAGAGCAACCCTGTAACCACACGGCTGTACGTATGCCAGGCCCCTCAACCGAAGTATGTTCTTCAACTCTCGCTATCTGCATTCTTTACCATCCTCTCAATAGCGCCATTAATCAGATTACCGAGAATTCGCTCCTGTTCGTCGGCATTCATGGCGGCAAATTCATCAGACTGCGGAAAATCAACGCTGACATGTATACCGAAACCTGGATTTCGGGCGGCAAACACCCAGTTCTGCGAATTCTCGCGCAGCTCTCTGGCGATATCTTCGTTTTTGAGCCCGGTAACCAGCCTTATGCGCGTATCAAGGCTCTTCTCGTGCAGAAAATGTCCAAAAAATTCGCAGGCGTCATGCAAGGACGAGGGCTTGTAACCATCGAGTGCGATCACCACCTGGACCATGTCTTTTACAAAAGTTTCGATAAGCTTTTCGGCAAAATTGAAGCAATAAGCAAACAGCATACCGAGATGACGTTCATGTTCACAAAATTCGGTCAAGCTGACCTTGATCAGCACATCACGACGTATGCGAAACACCGCGCCGGTATCGCGCTTAAAATAGGTAAGCTGATTTTCGATAAACTTGTAGTCGAAGAGGTCAAACGCCATGCTTTCATCGATATACGCCAGTTCAGAGGGAACCAGCGAAGAAAGGTTGCCTTTGTTGCTCAATTCTTCGTAACCGCCCAGCGGCAGAACGTTTGGCTCGCCGTATTTGGCGACAACCCACGAACTCTCTTCCTTGAGCGTAAATACGCTGCGTGTCCACAGATTGAGGCCTTTCATGGTGCGCGTCATGCGCCGAAAAAACAGCCGGTCAGCAGGCCGTTTGAACAAGCCAGGGTGGCCGATCTCAAAGACATCGTCGGCGTAAAACCTGAATTCAGTGCGGGCAAAGTCATCGAGTGCCCGCGCGTAAATCTTTTCGAGCGCGGTTTCGACATCGAAGCCGCCCGGAATCATGTGTCCGAGCGTAAAAGATTTCTCAAGATCAGAATCAGAAAAAACGAGATCATCATGCTGAAACGGCGGCAAACGCTCGATTATCTGCTGAAAAATGCCCTGCGCAATTACCGTATCGCGGTCAGCACCGGTAAGCAGAAAGATGCCTTCGAGACGGTCGGCGCCTTCGGCGGCGTGAATCTTATCGAGATATTCGTCTTCAGAGGTAAAAGCAATTTGTGCCGGTTCTTTTTCACCAACCGGAACTGACAAAAAGCGCTCCATAAGCCTGGCGACGAAACCCGGTGGTATCGCGTAACTGCCGCGCCGCACCAGATCTTTCCAGAAGTCGCGGGCAAAGGCAAACAGCTCTTTGTAGCCAGACTTCTGCAGAGATCTTTTATACCAGTGCGCTATCTGATCGGGATGTAAGAATCGCATTCAAGCACCTGTCAGTCGAGATTGGCGAGTCGCTCTTCAATGTAATCCTTGATTTTGCGAACATCTGAGAAGTTATTGCCACAGTAACACAGAATTTTAAGCTCTTCGCGGGTGACATTGCCGCCGTTGAAAATGAACGCCTGGGTCATGATCAACTTGTAGAGCTTGATCAGCTTGCGGTCAGTGATTTCGACCTTGAGTTCATCGGCGAGAACCGATATTATCGCCTTAAACGCGGTTGTGACGCGCTCGTCGCCGAGCATTACCCGGTCGTCGCGTTCGACGGCTGCGGGCAGCACCGTTGAAACGATATAGTCATGCACAAGAACGAAATCATCGAGCGTGCAGTCTGATTTCCAGGGTTTTTCGCGGTTGTGAACGCGGCTCTCAAAACTGATACCGGTACGAATCAGTTCATGAAAGCAGCTGTCACGGACCGGCAGTGTTTCGGCCTTGATGATAAAACGGTCTTTGAGTGCGTCAAACTCGCCAAAGTCAGGAATTTCGTTACTGGCGGCAAACATGCAGACAAGCGGCACCGGCAAGGGCTTGCCTTCCTGATAGTACTTGCGTTCGTTGATAACCGTCAGCAGCACGTTAAGAATAGCTGAATTGGCTTTAAAAATTTCGTCGAGAAACGCTATTTTTGCGGTTGGCAGGTGCCCGGCAACTTTGCGCAGGTAACGACCGCCTTTGAGTTCGTTGATGTCAACCGGCCCCATAATTTCGCTGGGTTCGGTGAATTTGGTGAGCATGTATTCAAAGTAGTCATCCTGCTTCATGCCAAGCCCCTGACAGAATACCGAAACCAGCAAAGACTTTGCCGTGCCGGGCCGACCAATGAACAGCATCGGTTCCTGGGCAGCGGCGGCCACCATCATAAGTTTGAGCAGGTCGCTGCGCTTGAGAAAGAATTCGTTCAATCTCGTGTAATAGTCACAGATTCTCGCCCTGGCTGCATTGATCTGATCTGTGTTGTTTTCATCGAAGTTCATAGATATCTCTCCTGTGTGCGTAGCTCAATTGCTGCAGGCCTGTTGCCAGCTGTTAAAAGCCTTCTGCCCTGACGAAGCCAGCGCGAAGGCATGTTGAATCCAGAATACACGGCGCTTTTCAAGAAGCTGATGAAATTCAAGTTTTTCGGGCACGAGATCGGCCAGAATGCCGATTCCAAGGAAACTGAGCACGGTCAAGGTCTGCGCATACATCTCGTGTTCATTCTGCTTGCCCCAATGATTAAGCCAGTACATGGCACGCGTAGTCAAGGTGTCGAGCTGAACACGGCGAACCCCGGAACTGGTAAGCAGCACACACAAGATAATCCACTCGGCCGAATCAATAAATTCCTGCCAGCCATTGGGCGGGTGCGGAATACGTTTTACCAGAAGATTAAACAGCACCTGCTCGTTGACCGGGCGGCGGTAGGCCAGACAGAGTCGAAACATGTCGCAGTACATGGTCAGGGTATAAATGGTCCAGTCATGCTTCTGGTTTGCATCTATCTGAGCCGGCATAATGAATTGCTCAAAATCTTTGTGCGGACCAAACTCCGAAACAATAAGCAGCAGCAGGCGTTGTGTCTTTGAAATAGCCACAATATCGCCCGACCGCATCGCCGCCTTAAAAAAATCGCTCCAGTCTTTATTGCCATCTGAGTACCTGCGATAAATTGCGCGTGCGATCTGCTTGCCATCACTGGTCTCAGGAAAGTCAGCTTCATCGAGCTTCCACATCCATGGTGCCAGATTGGTCAGGCCGTATTTTTCTTCTGCTTCCTCGGCACGATTAAACAGATAGGGCGGGCGATAAAGTTCACCCGTAAAAAAGTCACGCAGTGGCGTTTCCTTAATTTTTTCCATGCCCAGCAGGCGTAACCAGCGACTTGTCGGTGTATCGTCAGTTGCCTGGGCGATTGATTCAGGCCAGCTTTCTACCAGATAAGTGAAGTAGGTATGAAAGCGTGCCGGAGAAACCGCCTTTGCGGTATATTGGCGATACTCAAGCACAACGTTACCAACCAGCGAGCGCGCCGCTTCGGCGTTAAGGTGCTGTGCGAGCAGCTTGGCCAGCTGCAATCTGACGATATTTATCGAATACATGTCAGGGCAACAGCCAACGTATTGCAGGTATTTGTTAACGTTCTTCTGAATGCGCGGCAAATCTTCTATCTTGAGCAGTTCGACGCGGCTTTCGACATTCATCGCACCGCTGCCGCTGGCAACGCGCATCTCATTAAAGCCGTAGAACTGGCGGCGGTCACTGGCAAATCCGGTTTTCATGCCGGCGACTGCCTGAGCGAAAATATCCGGGTCATTGAATCTCGCGCCATAAACCAGAAGCATAACATAATGAAACTCGGCTGTGATCGACTCATCACGCATCGCCGAAAGCAGACGGCCTTTTTCGAGTTCACTGAGGGCATCTTTGCCGAGATCACCAAGCAAAGGGTTTCCTTTAACATAGGCAAGCGCGCAATCCACTATCACATCGATGTTACCGGTCAAAATTGCCGAATTGAGCATCGCCGCCAGCGCCGAAACACGCAGGCGCATTCTGCCGGTGAGGTCAGCGCGGCGCTGCCAGAGCGCTGCATCACTGGCGTTGTTGTTGAGCTGGCGATCAACCTCTTCGATCTGCAGGCGCAGCGCGGCTGCTTCTGAGTCGCTCGCCGGGTTTACATCGAGATTGATCCGACTTTCGCGCCTTTTGCCGCCTGGCCCCGAAGCGACCGAACCAGAGCCGACCTGCCCATCTTCTGACTTTGCTTTGAGATTCGAGCCTGCCGCTTCTTTAACTTCAATCTCAATCAGCTGCTTTTTTTTTTTCAGTTCTTTGAACTCGAACTTCCAGGCTGGTTTTAGTGTCTCGGCGCGGTGTGCAGCCCGCTCAACCTCAAGCGCAATAAAATCTTCTATGGCCAGCATGTCGTTCTCGCTGAGCAAAGTGCAGCTCAACTCACCGTCGAGTTCTTCAATACAGATAACATCTTTGCTGCCAGCCTTAAAAAAGGCGTGCAGGCGCTCTGACGACAGGCGTGGCGAAAGAACTTTTCCAGCCGGCATCATTACACGCTCTTCAGCCTCATAGAATGGCACAAACGCGTCTGACAAAACAGTTGCCAGAGCACGATCGGCCTGCTTGCCCATCGCGGCGATAAACAAACGGCCATCGGCGCAGAACCAGCTGCGGTAATTGCGAAAACTCTTGAGCGATTCGTTGGCGACAATAGCCTTGAACTGCTGATGATTCTCGACTTTCCAGAAAACGGCCAGGTGCTGGCGATCGGTCGGGCGCAGGAACGGCTTAACCGTAATTGCCGACTCTTCGCTCTTCTGCGGCATCTTGAGTTCATTAAAATCTACCTTGATGATGCTATCGCCCTTTTTCCAGGCCGGTTTCAGATTGACCAGGCGGCCATCCTTCTGAATCAACAGCACACCACTGTCGACGACCCTGAACTGGTTAAAACAGTCGAGGCCGCTGATATCATGAATGCGCCAACCCGATTCGACGTAGATCCCAGAATGGCGATCAACAAGATTAAACCAGGTAAAGCTGCTCTGGTCGAGCGTATTAAAAACCCAGAGCGAGGGGTTGCTGATCTTTATCAGATGAAAATCGCGGCGGCCCTCGAAAATGGCGAATTCAATCTGCCCCTGCTGCAGCGCGAAATGCTTTTTTACCGCGCCAAAAAAGACCTCTTTATTGTCGGTCATCAGAATGACTTCGCCGGCAACCTGGCGTGAGGCTTCCTGTTTGATGACGGCTTTGCGGAAAAGGTCGAGCCATTGCATCGATTTGAGCTGGCTGCCGGGAGAACCTTTTTCCCAGACGGTTTCCGGCGCTGCGATGGCGCCCTGGATCATGTTGCCGATACGGCTCATAAAGCCCTGCTCATCGGGGACTTCCCACCAGATCGTCCAGGGCGGATCAATTTCCTGAACAAAACGCCCCTTAAGCTGGCCGCTGGTCGCCAGAAAGTTGACCGCCAGCATATCGGCAGGGGTTTTCATCTTCAGGTAACTGAGGGCATTGCTCATTGAGCCGACACCGCCTCTGAATAAAACTTGTCAATATCTTCTCGGGTCATGGTGCGCCTGACACGAAGTTCAGCAACCAGTTGTGCCAGTCTAGGCCGGTTGGCCTCGATAAAGCCGCTGACACTCTGAAATACATCGCCGATAATTTTGTTGATATGCGGCGACAATTGCGGCAGATAATATGGGTCTGGCCGGCCGTCGCGCATCGAAAACTCACGTGGCACACCAGCCATGCCGTAAAGACTTGCCATATCGGTGGCAATCGAAGTGGCACGCCGCAAATCGGCCGAAGCGCCAGTCGATACTTCACCAAAGAAGATCTTTTCAGCGGCATAACCGCCAAGCGAAATGCCAATCTCGCTGCGCAAACGACTTTCGGTATAAAAATACGGCCGTTGCGAAATCGACTCGACAAAGCCGAGAGAGTCGGCGCCGCCGCTCTCAATAGTGATTCTGGTGATTTCCGGCGCGCGCTTGTAGAGATAGAACATCAGCGCGTGGCCGGCTTCGTGGGTAGCCACGACATTTTCTTCTTCATCAGAAAGTTTTGCCTGCTGAACCAGGCTCTTCAGCCAGGCCTGCAAAGACTCTTCGTCAGCCTGGCTCTTTTTGTTGTTGATCATATAGCGCTTGTAATCTTTGATCAGGGCGCTGAGATGGTCGCCGGTATAGGGCGTGCCAAGATCCGTCGGGCGGCCACTCCAGCCTGCCAGCCTGTCAACCTGCGCTTCATCGAGGCCGGTTTCGAACTTTTTGTTGTAAAGAGCCAGAATCGCTTTGCGGTCTTCCCATTCGGGGTATGGAATCTCGATCTGGTATTCGAAACGGCCGGGGCGCAGAAAAGCCGGGTCAAGGCTATCAACAAAGTTGGTAGTGCCGATGATCAGCACCATCTGTTCTTTTCTGAAACCATCCATTTCAGTCAGCAACTGGTTAACCATCGAATGCGCCGCTTCAGAAGCGCCATCAGAGGCCGAACCTGAGCGGGCGCGCGCTATCGAATCAAGTTCGTCGAAGACAATGACTGAAGGCGCGGTGGCGCGGGCGCGGGCGAACAGGCGGCGGATATTGGCTTCACCTTCCCCTACCCACTTGGATTTAAGTTCGGGTCCGCTTACAATATAGATAGCTGCGTTGAGCGCCTCGGCGATGCCTTTGGCAAATAGCGTTTTGCCGGTGCCGGGCGGGCCATGAAAAATCAGGCCGCGCGGAATGATTGACTCTATCTTGCGAATCTCGTTCTCATCACTCAAGGCAGCAGTAGACTGCAGCAGGTTAAGAACGTTCTCGCGAATCTGTTTTTTGACTTTGCCATAACCGGCGATATCGCGGTCAAGTTCGATCTCTGAGAGCGACACTCCACCGCAGGCGGTGTAATCGCGCAATTCTCGCATGTAATTCGCATGCATATCTTTGATTGCCGGGTCAAAATCGGCTTTACGCGCGAAAATGCCCATAATTTCACGAAATCTTACCGGGTTAAGCCCTGAGACATATTTGAAAATGCCCATGAGATTGATATTGCCAACCGCGAATTTGCGCGCTTCTATCTCGGTAACCAGGCTGGAAATACGGTTTCTGGCGATACCAAGCATTTCGCAGCGGGCCGGAAATGCCTGTGCGATCAGCTCAGGCAGCGTAAAATCCGGGTCTTCAAAAGCCACCAGGCTCAGCGACGGATTTTCGTGAATGGTGGTCATTATTTCGCGGGCTTCCATGGTCAGGCCGCCCGGCATGGTTGAAGTTATGATATCAAGATAAGGGAGAAAAAAGACTTTGTTTACCTCAGTATTGTTAACCAGATCGCGCAACTGTGACACCATGCGGCTGAGGCGGGTTCCGGCTGAGGGAGCTGCCGCGCCGGGTTCGCTGCTTTCACGGCCATCGATAATGGTGATACTTTTGCCATCGGTTGCCAGGCGTCGTTTTAGAATGCTCTGCAGATATGGAATCACCTGCTTTTCGCAGCGGATCAGCACAGAGACTTCTTCTTTGAGGCGGGCGCAGACGAAACGCAGCTGTTCCTGGTAGCACTGCTCAACGGCATCAAATGGTGACAGCTTGCGTGGTAACTCGTTAAGTTGCACTTCGAGCATTTCTGGCCCCGACCTCCTGCGATCTGTTATGTTCTATTGCAAAACAATATACTACACAGGCCACAATAAAAGCAAAGCGCCTGAATTTCTATGATTTACAGCCATTTGCCACAATTGAGATAGATAAATTTAATAATGGGATTAAAGTTTTTATAAAGGCAATTTCAAACCACTCTCATCAGCCAAACGATGTATCAACATTGTCATAGGACCACAATATTTTTACTCACCTGAGGGGTTTGAGTTGGTCTGGGCCTCAGCAATATTTTTATCGAGCAGATAAACATAACCGTAGGTGTTCCAGCCGTGCCAAGGGGTCAGCTTGCTGTCATTGGCGCCAGGCAGAAGCACAAGATTGGCTGGATAACCCACCTTCTGATAAAAATCAGGTTCACCGTTTTCAAGTGGTTGTGACATAAAGGTCATCGCGACTGGCGGCGCAGACTCTGTTTGAATCTGCATTCTCACGGAATACTCAAACTCGACGCCAGCGTCGTCAAAAGACTTGCTACAGGTGCTTTCAATGCGACGCGGCATATGGGGTGGAATTCGCAGCAGGCTATAGCCATAGGAATTGCGACACACCCATTCGCCGCTATTTTCGACACAGACAAAGGCCGGCGATTTCCATGACCAGCGTATGCCAAGCAGCATCAGCAGGTAAAGCAGGCCACCAACGACAATAGTAACGTAATCGCCGGGGTGAAGACCGCGAAAAATGGCTTTACCCGCCTGATATTCTTTAAATGTATGGAATGACAGCACAAGCAACGGGAGAGTAAACAGGACAGCAGGAACAAGAATTATGACCGAGTAGACAATCGTATCCCAGTCTATCAGCCGAATCTTGTCGAACATTAGATTTCCCTCACTCGCCGCCCGGTTAGTTTCGTGCAGTGCAAAGATAATAGGGGCAGAGAACGTTCTTAATGCACGCAGCATACTGCAACCTGCTTCCATGATGCAAGTTTTCACAATCACAAACGTGCGAAAAGAGTCTTCAAGAACGGCAAAGACATGATGCAGTTACGCGCGAATCTGGCCGCGTTCAGATAAATTGCAGTCTCTCTTGAAAATGACAGGGAGTTTTGCTATTCTGAGGCAATAAATAGATAAATACCAGGTTGAGTTATCAGGATCCAGAATTCACTATCAGTTGATGCATAGATGAGAAGAATAACCAGACGCAATACGAGAGGTCCTTTCGAATGATACCGAAAATTTCACTATTTAAAGACTTGTCAGAGAGCGAACTAGAGGCATTGCAAGACATTGCCATAAAGGTCGAAGTGCGCCGGGGCGAAACCCTGTTTAATGAAGGCGACCAGAATTGGGATCTTTACATCATCGAATCTGGCGAAGCAGAAATCAGTGTCAGCGACCTGACCGGAACGCAGAAAGTCATTTCGCGATTACGTGAGGGCGACTTTTTTGGTGAAATGTCTCTTCTTGACCGCACGGCGCCGAGGTCTACCACGGCGCGAGTTACCCGCAGCGGGTCACTGATAAGACTGCCGGCAGATAAGCTCGGGCCCTTGCTTGACGACCCGACCCCAATGAGCCGAAGCATTCACATAAAGATCATGCAGGCTCTGGGAAGGCGCCTGCGCGAGGTAACGCAACGCGCCGCAGCGGTTCTGAAAAGCACTGAAGATGTGCGAGGCCGCACCCTGACCTTTGTGTCAGCCGGTAACGGTTGCGGCAAAACCACCCTCGCCACTACCATAGCTCACATGCTGGCCCGAGAATGCCGGCGCAAGGTTCTGTTTCTCGACCTTGACCTGCATTATGCCGATGGCACGTTTTTGATGGGGGTGTATAACCAGAAGTCGATCGTCACTCTTGCCCGAGATATCAGGTCACTTCAGACCAATACTGAGCAGGTGCAGTCACATTTTACCAATGTTCACGATGATCTCTGGATACTGGCAGCGCCAAACAGCATCGCTGATGCCGAGCAACTGCATGTTGAAGACCTCGCATCAATAGTTGGTTACTGCCAGAAACTCTTTGATTATGTCATCATCGACGCCAATGAAGGGATCAATCCCACGGTACTTTCGGCCATAGAGTCAGCTGAGCACACTTTTTTCATGTTGAACACCCAGGATATCCTCAGCATTAAAAACGCGGTTCGCTTCTTTCAGCTGCTGACCACAATCAAGTTTCCTGAGAACCGTATTTCTGTAATGGCTAATAAATCCAGAGATGATTTCAAACCGGAGCATCTCCCCAAGACGCGGCTACGCATTGTCGGCTGTCTGCCTGAGTTTGTCGACAATTCACGCAAAGAGGGCAAAACACTTTACCAGATCGAACCGCAGAATCGCTTTTGTATCGCGGTTCGCGGACTTATTCGCTCATTCCTCAAAGAAGATTTCCCGACTGGCAATCTGCAGAAAGCTGCTCCGCCCAGGCCAAATTTTGCGTTCAAAGTTGAGCATGCAAATGGCAATGGCAGCTTAAAGAATCATCAGAACGGCGACATCCTTTTTCCAAAGATTTCACCAGAAACCCTCAGTATTCTTATAAATGAACTGAAGCTGCTGCTCGAAGAAGGCATGCTTCCTGAGGCTGAAACCGAGGCAAGAAAACTGCTGAAGTTCTGCCATGATTCAAGTGAGCTCTATCAGGTGTTTGGTGAGATTCTGGTCTGCCGTGAAACTTCTGATGAAGCAATAATAGTTTTCAGAAAATCACTTGAACTCAACCCGAAAAATGCACTGACCATGGGCATGCTTGGGCATATACTGGGCGATCACGATCAGCTGTCACGTGCAATTCAGCTTATGAACGAACAATGCCAGGGAGCATCGCGTTTTGCCGATCGCTGGAACGATCTCGGGCGACTTTACGGCCTGGCCGGAAATTATGATTCTGCGCAAAAAGCCTTTCGCAAGGCGCTCGAACTTAATCCGCGTTTCTGTGACGCTCAGATTAACCTCGCGGTCTCGCTTGGCGAGACGGGCAACCCGGCGCAAGCGCTCAAGGAGCTGGAAAAACTGGAAAACAAAGGTTTGCGCGGCCATTATCTGGCCGGTTGCTTCCATCAGCTGCAAGGGTCTTTTGCCGAGGCTTTCGCTGAGTTTCAAAAAGCGACCATTATTCGAGCCGAATATCACGATCTTTCCTCTCGTCTTGAGCATTTAAGCGCTTACTTTTCGCAAATGGAATCTCTCGTACAGATGCATCGGGGCTATCTGGCGCGACATCCTGATTTTCCAGACCTGCATTTTAAGCTGGCTGAACTTTACATTCAGATGGCAAAAGATGACGAAGCACTAAGCGAACTCCAGGAAGCGATCCGGCTCAAGCCAAATTACGAGGAAGCAAAGCAGAAGACTTTGCAGCTCAAAAAGAAGAAGCAGACAATGACCTCAAGCAGATGCTAGTCCTGATTCACAAATGAGCAGATAGATTCAATTTTGGGCATGCTGCGTTTGCCGGGTTTCTGGCTTAACGAAATGATCGGCGGGCGAGTGCCAGCGAGTTAAATCATCACACTTTTAATTTGTAATGTGTTAGAATGCTTCGATAAGAACTATTCAAGAGTCTTAACAGGGGAATACATGTCAAATAATCGTTCGGGTTTGTTCAAGGCTATGCTGGCACTCAGCCTGATGCTTTTTGTGATCTTGTTCGTAGTATTCAAGAGCGGTGCGGTTGAGAAACGCACGACAACAAAAGTGGTCGATGGCGTAACTCAGGAAAGCCAGTCTTACACTTTCAATGCCGGCAAAATTCCGCTTTATCTCAAGTCTATCGTTGCGCCCGTTACTGGCTCACAGGCACTTACCGACGACAAATAAGCGGTGAAGTATTGAGAATCTGTCTTTTTTGTCATAGGTCAGTTCACGCGCAATCCAGTTGGGTAAACCGTCATTGCGAATAGGGCCGACGCGGCTTCGCTCTTTGCAATGTCGTGTGGTTTGACCGGGAATTTCTGGCTACGGAACGTTGTTGTTCTCTTTATCATCTGCGGCGGACGGGGGAATTTGTTCAACGTCTGTTGCCGGTTTTGCGAAAGCTGCCGCGAGCAAACCAAGCTCAAACAACAAATAAGTCGGAACACCCATCATCAGTTGACTTACAACATCTGGCGGCGTCAAAATCGCAGATACGATGAGAATTGCGACAAATATTATGGCACGCATGGATTTTATACGTTCAAGGCTGACCAGGCCGCTTCTGACGAGAAGAAAAACCCCGGCCGGGAACTGGAACATCACTGCAAAGCCAAGCATCAGCATGCCGAAAAGTCCGGTAAACTGGTCGATTCCGATGGCAGCCTCAAGATACTCAGTTTGAAAACCTAACGAGAACTGCATTACCAGAGGAAAAATGAGAAACATCGCGAAAGCGCAGCCAAGCAACGCGAGCAGCCAGCCGCTTAACAGCAGCCAGCCGGCGAGCGACTTTTCCCTTGAATAAAGGCCGGGAGCGATAAATCCCCACGCCTGGCGCATCAGATATGGCATGCAGATAAACAGCGCGAGATACAGCGACATCTTAAGGCGCACCAGCAAGGGTTCAACTGGCGAAAAATAGCGCAGCTTCATGCCGGCCGGGCAGAATTCGGTTACCAGCAGGTTTATCAGCGAGTCTGACAGGTAATATGCCACCGGATATACGAGAACTACGCTTACCAGCGCTCTGATAATTGCCCAGCGCAAGTCTTCGAGATGCTCGACAAAGGTGCCTTCTTTGTATTCGCCTGCTAACAAGAGCTGCTCCGAATGTTTGACTTAGTATCAGCAAAAATTATATTCTGAAAAGACAATTTATGAAACTTTCTTTTTAGTAAACGCGCAAAGCGGGGGGGGGCAACGCACATGGACAGACGAAGTTTTATCTCACTGGTCTCTGCACTGGCTGCCACTTATAATTTTAAACTGCCATATCGGGCGCGGGCCGAAGAGCTCAACCTGGCAAGCGGAACTGCCGCCGCCGGAGGCTTTCCCGACATCGTTGCGGTAATGGGCGGAACCCCGGTAGAAATGCTTGACCGCGCGCTGACAGCGGCAGGCGGGCTCAGCCGCTTTGTCAAGCAGGGGCAAAAGGTTCTGGTCAAGCCAAACATCGGCTGGGACAAAACTCCCGAAGAAGGCGCCAACACGAATCCAACGCTGGTCAAGCATCTTATTCAACTGTGCTTTAAGGCTGGCGCAAAAGAAGTCAACGTTTTCGACAACACCTGCAACCACTGGCAGGCCTGCTACAGCAACAGCCAGATCGAAGCGGCGGTAAAAGAAGCCGGCGGCACTATGCTTATGGCTCACGAAGAGAGCTACTATACTGAGATCGATCTGCCACACGGCGTTGCGCTCAAAAAAGCAAAGGTTCACAAGGCCTGGCTCGAAAGTGATGTGATCATCAACCTGCCGATTCTCAAGCATCATGGCGGCGCGCGCATGACCGCAGCGATGAAAAACCTCATGGGCGTCATCTGGGATCGTCGCCATTACCACCGCACCGACCTGCATCAATGCATCGCCGATTTCACCACCATCGACAAAAAGCCGACGCTCAACATCATCGACGCTTATAGTGTCATGATGCGCAACGGGCCGCGCGGCGTCAGCACTGCCGACCTCGCCACCAAAAAAATGCTGCTGCTGTCGACCGACATGGTTGCCATAGATACGGCAGCTGCGCGCATTCTTGAAGCGCAACCGGATGAAATCGCGTATATCGCCATGGCAGCGGCACTTAACACCGGCATTGCTGATCTCAGCAAGCTCAAAATCGAGCGCATAACCATCTGATCTGATGCGCATAGTAAAAAATCTCAGGCTGCTGGCCGGTGTGGCGGTTTTGACCTGTTTTGTTCTCGCCTGGCTACGTTTCGACACCTTTGGCCCGGCTGCCACTCTGCTTGAGCACACGCAGATGGCCTATGCAATTTTTGAATTGCCGCTGATTTCGGCAGCAATAGCGCTTATCGCTATAACCTTAACCACACTGCTGGTGGGAAGGGTTTACTGCTCAACTCTCTGCCCGCTTGGCCTGCTGCAAGATCTTATCGCGCGCCTGACCCGCCGCTTCAACAAGAAACCTTACCAGAAGCTGGCGCCGCATGCTTCTATGCACATGCTGATATTTGCTCTGGCTGCCGCTTCAGCTGTGGGCGGTTTCATATTACCACTGACCATAATTGAGCCATTTTCGACGTTTGGCCAGATTTTTGCAGGCATTTTTCAGCCGCTGGCCGCGCGCTTTTTCAGCGCCACTGCCCCACTGTTGTCGACTGGCATCAACTGGTTCGGCCAGGCTTCGGCCAAGCCGTTTTCTCTGTTAAACAGCATGATTTCAGTGCTGCTGCTGGCCGGCCTGACTATTGCTGTCTATAAAGCCGGGCGAGTATACTGCAACACAATCTGCCCGGTTGGTGCGATTTTACGCTTCATCGCAAAACATTCGATTTTTCGTCTCGCGATAGACGATAACGCATGCACCAGTTGCCGACTTTGCGAAAAAGCCTGCAAGGCAGGCTGTATTGACTTGGCCAGCAAAACGCTCGATTTCTCACGCTGCGTCAGCTGCTATAATTGCGCTGCCAGCTGCAACTTCGCGGCAATAAAGTTTGGGCGACCTGCAGCAACAGCTGGCGAAAAGCCAGATTTCATGCCCGGCCGCCGCGCAGCTATAGCGGCCATAGCTGGCGGCGCGGCCGGATACGCGCTGCCAAAAGCTCTGCTGGCAGCTTCGCAGAGCCCGGCACAGATATTACCACCAGGAGCAATGACTGCTGAACGTTTTTATCAGAGCTGTATTTCATGCCATCTCTGCGTCATAGCCTGCCCGTCATCAGTCATTAAACCACATTCCACACCAGAAAGCCCGCGCAGCCTGCTCAAACCAGCACTGAACTTTGACCTCGGCATGTGTGAGCAGAACTGCAACCTTTGCTCGCAGATATGCCCGGTCAATGCAATACAGCCGGTTGCCGCCGACAGGAAAAAGCTCATGAAAATCGGCGAGGTTGAATACAAAAAACATCTCTGCGTAGTCGAGACGGACGGCAAAGACTGCGGCGCCTGCGCTGAACACTGCCCAACCCAGGCAGTGCGCATGGTTCCCTATCACAACAACCTGATGATCCCACAGACCGACCCTGCAATATGCATAGGTTGTGGCAGCTGCGAACATATCTGCCCGGTGCGGCCAGACCGCGCCATTATCGTGCATCCGGTGGCGCAACAGACATTTATCGAAATGCCTGAGCCCGAAGCTCTGCCTGATGGCGGTCAACCGGCTGAGTTTCCATTTTAACCAGGCAATTAATACTATTGTGCCTTGCGGCCAACACACTTTAAGATAGGCTTGCAGACAAATTAAACCGGAGAGTAAAAAAATGAAAAAGATTATTGTACTGACTGTTCTTGGCCTCTGTTTAACGGCTAACGTTGCCGAGGCAAAGAAAAAGAATGCCGAACACAAGACTTACGAACAAAAAACCCATGTAAAACAAGAGATTGTTGCTCCGCGCACGACTGAAGATAAAGAGCCCTGGCTCAAATACAGGTTTGAGATCCCGGAAAAAGGCATTCTGCTTCGCTATTCAGACGAAATCGTCGGCCTGCCGCGCGCACAGCAAAAGAGCCTGCCACCGGGTCTTGCCAAAAAGGTCGCCAGAGGCAAACGCCTGCCGCCAGGCTGGCAGAAAAAGATGGCCAGAGGCAGAACCTGCCCGGCTGACGTGTATTCACAAGCCATCAAATTGCCTGACCACATTATTTATCAGCTGCCACCACAGCCAGAGGGTACTGTTCTGGTAGCACTCGAAGGCAAGGTAGTCCGCCTCGTCGAGGCAACGAAAACGATTATTGATATCTTTGACCTTAAGTGGTAACCTGCTTTTGGTCTGATGAGCAGTGATAAGCGCATGGTCTTATGCTTAAGACCATGCGCTTATCATTATCTGAGGGTCTGAATCTACTTTGCAAAGAGGTTTTATGGACATCGGTTCACCACAGGAAAGAGGTCAATGGGGCTCAAAGCTGGGCTTTATTATGGCAGCAGCCGGTTCGGCAGTCGGGCTTGGCAATCTCTGGAAATTCCCATTTCTGGCAGGTCAGAATGGCGGCGGCGCCTTTGTTCTCGTCTACTTTCTGATACTTTTTGTTGTCGGTTTTACGCTGATGATGGCCGAAATTACCGTTGGCCGCTATACCCAGCTTAATGCTATCGGCGCTTACCGCAAGATCAAAGCCAGCTGGGCCTGGGTAGGCAGTCTCGGCGTTATAGCCGGCTTTTTAATTCTGTCATTCTACAGCGTCATTGGCGGCTGGATCATTGCCTACATAGTCAAAGCGGCATCTGGTGCGTTCAATACTGCAGACACCAAGATGCTCGGTGACATGTTCACGACCTTCATTCAGTCTGCTGGAGCGCCGCTGTTCTATCATGGCATATTCATGTTGCTGACTCTTGGCATAGTCATCGGTGGTATCCAGAACGGAATTGAAAAATACTCCAAGATCCTCATGCCAGCGCTGCTGATCATGATTGTTCTCGTCATGATTCGCTCTATAACGCTTGACGGTGCGATGGAAGGCGTTAAATTCTTTTTGAACCCTGACTTTTCAAAGATAACCGGTGGCGTAATCCTATCGGCACTCGGCCAGGTTTTCTTTTCTTTAAGCCTTGGAATGGGCTGTATGATTACCTATGGCAGTTATCTCAGCAAAGACACCAATATTCCCGAGTGCGCCTTTTACATTCCACTTATCGACACCGGCGTAGCTCTGCTGGCCGGTCTGGCGATTCTCCCCGCCGTATTTGCCTTTAATTTTCCGCCAGATGCCGGGCCCGGACTGCTCTTCATAACCCTGCCCGCCGTGTTTTCAAAAATGCCGATGGGCAGTCTGATGGGTGTCTTATTCTTTACCCTCGCTCTGTTCGCAGCGATTACTTCATCAATATCTCTGCTTGAAGTCTGCGTTTCATACGTTGTCGACGAGTGGAACTGGACCCGCAAAAAAGCAACTCTCATAATCGCCGGGCTTATCTTCGCTGCCGGCGTTCCCTGTTCTTTGAGCCAGGGGCCCTGGTCACACATCAAACTGATCAAAGGAAAAGGCATTCTCGATTCGGTAGACTTCGTAGCCAGCAATATACTGCTGCCCCTGGGCGGCATTCTTTTGTGCGTGTTCATCGGCTGGGTATGGGGCTTACGCCGTATACAGCGAATCAGCAAAACCGATGAAGGCAAAACCATCATTACCTGGGAACTCGAATATACAGATGCCCTCAAGGAAGTTACCAACGATGGCAAGATCAATTTTGCTCTCGCGCCAATCTGGGTATTTTTGATCAAGTGGCTTGCTCCTGTGGCAATCGGCATTGTATTTATTCAGGGTATTTTTTAATCACGGCTAAGAAACTTGTTAAAGCAGGCGGCGGCGGGTCATCGACCTGCCGCCGCCATGTTTTAGCAATGAATTAATTTGCCAGATGAGGGACTTGCAATATTCTGCAAACGTGAGATTGCTTCGTCACTTCATTCCTCGCAATGACATGCCCAGAGCTAGTTTTGTCATCGCGAGCAGAGCGAAGCGGTATGCCAATTGCATAAGCCAGCTCTGAGCTAATCTCATTAAGAACGAATTATGCAAGTTGCTCAGATAACAGTTTTTTCAGCAACAGCAAAACCTTATCAAATCGGCGTAACAAGGCCATTTTCACCTCCTTGAAAATGCAAAATTAAATATAAAATAAAAAAAAAATGTGTACAGGGGTTACGGGTTGCTTGCTTTTTCATTAAGATTAGCAACAATAAGATCTCGATAAGCAAAACCTCAGGAGGTTATAAGATATGCGTAAATTATTCAAAAGCCTTTCAATTCTTCTGGCAGCCATCACTATGTTCGCGATTTCCGGTGAGATAAACGAACTGCAGGCAGCAAAGAAAAAAGTTTCATGCCTCACAAAAGTCACCAGAACCATCAAAAGAAAAGTTAAAAAGACTGTTAAAAAGACCAAACGCGCCATCGTTAAAACCGGCGCCAATGTTCAGAATGCCGTAGTCGACAGCGCGGTAAGTGCAAAAAAAGCCATCACCGGCAAAAAGAAAAGTACTTTCGTAAAAGGCCACTACAAAAAAGGCCAGAAAACCCTTACTAATGGTCATTTTCGCAAAGTAAGCAAGGGCGGAAAGCGCTGAAAAAACTGCAATAACACAGTTTACAAATCTGAGTTTCAAAGAACCCCGGCAATATTGCCGGGGTTCTTTCAGCAATACATTTAATTGCTGAAGAGGGTTCTAGAGGTATTTCGTTTTTCAAGCCCATGCATTTTTCCACAGTCGCCTACAGGATGTGGGTGATACTTGGGCGCATCAGGATTAGGCTGGTCTTAGGGCTTCAGCCGTTAGAGCAGCCTATCCCGAAGGGCTCCCCGGGGCGAGGCGACCGGGTGATTGGCGCAGATGTTTTCAGGATAACTGCAAAAAAAACATATATAAACTTCTGAATAATCTGCGGATAAATCTTCAAACGAGCCTGTATTATTATCATGATCAGCTTGTCCGAGAAATAATCCAAACCAATATCTCGTAAAGTCCTCATGAACAGTCAAATGGATTGTTACTGGTTTTTTCTAATCGGGTTTGCTGTGCAGAATTTCTAATGGTAGAATAACTGTAGAATTTGAGAATTAACCAGCCGGAGATGCGTATGCCAAAGTTAGCGAGACTGATGCCAGCATTGCTATTGTTGTTAAGCCTTACCTGCAGCGCAGTTGTCGCCGAGAGCAGCATGAACCTGCGCCAGTTTCTGCTGAATCGTCGCGGTGACAATCATCAGCAATACAACAAAGAGTTGCAGAACGATCTTAAACAGTTCTCAACCCGTGCCGCCAAACTGCAGATGTTGTGCGAAGGAGCCCTCAAACCCGGTTCTTATCTTGACCGCATCAGTATTAATAAAGAACTCACCAATCAAAAGCAGTTGCGCCCGGCCTATCGCTTCTGGTCACTTTTCAATAAATTCATGGCTGATCTCGAAAACATCGGCGAAAAATACGAAGTTCCGCTGGTTTTTAACCACAAGAAAGAAGTCGAGCGCTATTTTGCTGGCTATGTGCTGGGTATTTCGGCGCGACTCTGCCGAATTATCGCTGCGGCTGAAATGATGAACTTCATTGCCGAACGCCCCAAACTCGAAGAAATTTTCAATGAAAGCAACTCTGAGTTCGGTTACGACGAGAACTCACTCAATAAAACCGTTAAGAGTGCTATTCGTCCAGAAACCCTTGCCCACCTTTATCGTTTCAGAATCTCGCATTTCGAAGAACTCAAAAAACTGGTAAACGCAAACGATGAGAGCGATTTTGCGGGCATGCCGGCAGCTTTCATTCTGGCAAATCGACTGTTTTTCGACAATCTCAGCGATAAAGTAGCATCTGACCCATCATGGAAATTTTTGAGCCGCAGTATAATCAAAGTCTCACTGGACTTCGTTCTGCCAGCGCAAAAAGCCATATTTTCGTGGGTCGGCGACACCAGAATAAAACAAAAGAAAACGCGCCTGATCACCGGCGAACAAATCAAAAAACTTGGCAAAATGCTGGAACCCGGCGACATTGTTCTCGAGAGACAGGACTGGTATCTTTCGAACATTTTTCTGCCGGGCTTCTGGCCGCATGCAATACTTTATGTCGGCACCTCTGATGAGTTGGCGAGGGCTTTCGACAGCGACCCGCAAGTGCGCAAATGGTGTGACAGCGAGAAATGCGCAAATTTCGCAGAACTACTGCGCACAAACTTTCCGGCAGCCTTCAAAAGCTGGCAGTCTCCCTCTTTCAAAGATCGTGATGTCTGTGTTGTAATTGAGGCTATCAGCGAAGGTGTAGTGTTTAACTCACTGGCTTCATCATGCCATGGCGACTATCTTTCAGCCATGCGGCCTCGCCTGACTCCTATTCAGAAAGCAAAAGCCATCTATACCGCCTTTTCATATTTCGGGCGGGAATATGACTTCAATTTCAGCTTCAATACTGAGAAAACCATGGTCTGCACAGAACTCGTGGTAAAAGCTTACACCCACCCGGAAGCTGGCGCGTTGAAGTTTCCGGTCATCGAAACATTTGGCAAACCTGGCGTAACGGCTGACTCAATAGTCGAAACCTTTGATCTGGAACGCGGCAAAGCAACCAGACAACTCGATTTTGTAGCCTTTATCAGAGGCTTTCCCGGGCACAGAAAAGCGAAATTTGCCAGCGAAAGAGAATTTGCCGAATCACATAACTGGCAGGGCGGGCTGATAAGTGCTAATCTGCGGTAAAATCAGGATTGCACAGGAGCCGCGTCTGAGCGACGGCTGAAATACTGCATAAATCTGCCGTCAATAATCAACAATCCTGAAAAAATGAGCAGCATGCCGATAATGTCATAAATTTTGAGCTGCTCACCCATGAGAAAAACGCCAAAGAACAGCGCGCTGACCGGGATCATCAGGGTTACCAGCAAGGCATTAGTGGCGCCAGCTGACGCTATAACCCGGTAATAGATGATAAATGCCACGCCGGTGCAGAAAAATGCCAGCATGGCAACAGCAAATATCGTCTGCATATGCAGGGCAGATAATGCCGGCACATCAAAATACAGCAGCCCGGGGGCCAGAAAAAGACTCGCCCCCAGCAGGCTTATGCTCGACACCACCATCGGATGCAGCAACTTGAACTTGCGCGCGTAGATGCCCCCGATCGCATAATTAAAAGTGGCTCCCAGCATGGCTGCCTGCGCCATTCCAGCCAGCACTATGCCGTGTGTAAGCGATGGCAGGACCATTACCACAATACCTGCCACGCCGGCGCTCACACCAATAAGCTTGCGCAGGGTAAGCTTTTCATCATCGGTGAAAAAATGGGCGAGAATCATTACGAAAACCGGCGAAGTGGCGTTGAGAATCGAAGCCGTGGCCGTATCGATATGCTGCTGTGCCCATGCTACCAAAAAAAACGGCAAAGCCGTGTTTACCACCCCGAGTAAGCCCAGGCTCAGCCAGATTCTGCGGTCAGAAGGCATTGTCGCCCCAATGATACGGCAGCCGATCAGCATAAATAGCGCCGACACGGCAAGGCGACCAAAAACCATAATAAAAGGCGACAACTCGCGAAGCCCGATCTTGATGAACATGAACGCGCTTCCCCAGATTATCGAGAGGATGATCAGCCATAACCAGTCTTTGTTCTTCATAAATGTGAGAACAGATACTACACCAGCCAAACCAACTATACCAGCTGATTTTTACTTACTGCACGACTTTGCTCGCAATCGGAATCGTGACCGATTGCGATTACGATTACGATTACGCAAAATACATATAACAGCGGCTGTTTGTAAGATACTCATGAATATGCCATAATCTTGTTAAAATGATTGAATGACATACAAATAAAAAAGCAGGGGAATTTCGCATGAAGCATCTTGAACTACCAAGAGAGCCGCTGGGCTTTTTTCCGACTCCGGTACACGAACTTACCAACCTTGGCAAAGCACTTGGTGGGCCGCGCATCTTCATCAAGCGCGACGACCAGACCGGACTGGCCTTTGGTGGCAACAAGACGCGCAAACTCGAATATATCATCGGCAGAGCGCTGGCCGACGGGGCAGATACCTTGATCACTGCCGGGGCGATTCAATCGAATCACTGCCGACAGACCGCTGCCGCGGCTGCCAGTCTGCAACTGCCCTGCCACCTTGTGCTTGGCGGCAAGTCGCCAGATATCGCCAATGGCAACCTGCTGCTCGATCAGCTGCTTGGCGCGAAAATTCACTGGGCCGGCAACAACCGCAAAGGCGAAGATATTCCGAGAATCGAACAGCAGTTGCGCAGCGAGGGGCGCAAGCCTTTTGTCGTTCCTTATGGCGGCTCAAATGAGCTGGGCGCGACTGCTTTTGTCGAAGCGCTCTGCGAGCTGGACAGTCAGAGTTTCGCGCTGCAGACCGATTTTGATCACATCGTTTTCGCATCGAGCTCTGGCGGCACTCATGCCGGTCTGGTCGTTGGTAAAAAGCTGCTCAAAAAGAACTATCAGTTGACCGGGATAGCGATCGACAAGATCGGCAGCGCGCAGAAATCGCTTGAACAGCTGATACTTGAGCTTGCTGTTGCAACTTCGGAGTTTCTGGAGACAAACTGCAAGATTACTGAATCAGACCTTATTCTTAACAAAGATTACACCGGCGCCGGGTACGGCATCATCGGCCCGGCCGAAAAAGAAGCGATCAGCCTGACCGCCCGCTACGAAGGAATTCTGGTCGACCCGGTCTACACCGGTCGCGCCATGGCCGGCTTGATTGGCCTGATCCGCAAAGGCAAATTCAAAAAAGGTGAATCTGTGCTGTTCTGGCACACCGGCGGCGCGCCGGCGATCTTCTCGTGCGCCAACGCTCTGCAGACTGGACTGAAGTGACAGCATAGTGTCAAGAATTCTAAAATAGTCGATAGAGCAACTTGCAAAATTTAGTTTCATTGAGATTAGCTCAGAGCTGGCTTACGCCTTCGGCATACCGCTTCGTCGCTGCACTCCTCGCGAAGGCCATGGATGGCCAAGTGCCGGGGAGCATCAGGATAGAAGCGAACCGACCAATGACAGTCTAAGAAAGGTTTTGTCTTTGCGAGCGAAGCGGTATGCAGAAGCAGAACATTCGCGCACGGGTGGATTTAGAGAGACAGTTTGCCGTTCATTCTCAGAAAGGCCTTATCGATGCATCTTTTTACAGGATCTGCATATACGGGCGGCAGCGTAAAGTTGTAAACCTCGGCGTCACTGATCAACTGCAATTCGCTATATGAATACAGCATGCCTTTTCTTTTGATTATCTGCATCTCTTCGACCTTTTTTGACTCGACCTTGAAACCTTCCGGCTTGCCCGGGTAATGCTCGCGATAATCAAACTCTGCATCGCTGATCTTGATCTCCACTCTGAGATATTTGACATACCTGTAATAAAGCTCTCTAAGAACGATCATGGCGAAGAAAAACAGGTCGAGCGTTATCAGCCAGTCGGGAACAGTTCCATGCGACCCCCGCGGACCCACGTAAAAGCCGCTCAGAACCATAAGCAGAGCAAAAGCACAGCCGAACTTGTTCATAGGCACATAAGTCGAAAAAGCGTAAGGCATGCTGAAACTGATACGCAACTGCTTATCGCCCTGCTCAATTTTGATCTGATCAGGAATTCGAACCGATTCTGAAAGAATCTCATCCTGATATTTGATCAGCAGTTCGTAATAAGGCTGGTTCAGCTCATCCCAGTTGCGACCGGGGGTCGTTTCGGTGATGGCATAAACATCTTTGTATTTTTTGTCTTCAAGATTGAGATACAGCCTGGTCTTGAGTGCAACCGCCAGTTTCTCGGCGCAGGCGCGAATCGGCAGAATATTCATATGCCTGGTAACATTCATCTCTGAACCTTCGGTAAAAAGTGAAAGCTGATGTATCCAGTTCCATTCGTCGCGCCCCTTGGAATCCTTGCCGGTAACCGCATGAACCTTGTATAGAATCAAATAATCAACTTCTGCAGGCGATAGCTCCCGACTTTTAATGCTGAACCGGCCATCCGGCAGCTCTTCAAACGCAACCTTACAGGCAGCAAAGGGATCTTTGCCAGCTGACCATGCAGGTTCATCTTCAGCAAATTCGTCGTCAGAAACCTTATTAAGCCGCTCTGATCCCATAAACTCCCTCTTGTTAGTTTTTTAATTATACCAAGTTTGCCATTTTTTGAATCAAAAAAGATAAGGTTCATCCGACTTTTGCAACCTTAACATGAGACCGGCATTCTATACTCTGACTCTCGGCAGGATGACTGCCGCGACCAATCAACAACATACGCTTGAATCGGATGAACCATAAAAATTTACTGATCGGACGAAAAAAATGCAGTAATATGGGGTGTAAATGAATATTAACGCAGCAGACAACAGCAACAACATTTTTGCCAGCAGAAAATTTCTGCTGCACAACCGCATGAGCAATGACGCTCTTGGCCCGTTCAACTGGCAGGAACTCGTCGAACTGGCGCGCAGCGGCAATTTGAACACCGAGAATCGCATCGCCGACATCAGAACTCCCGACAACTGGCTCAAAGTTGCAGACACCCCGCTGGTTTTCGAACTGCCGCTCAGTGTCGAAGAGCCGCGCTACATGCCGATCGAGAAAAAACCGTTCCGGCTGTCGAATCGCACCACAGACTACCTGAAACTGTTGCTGATCGGCAATCTGTTGATCGGCAGCCTGCTCTTGTTAATCGCCATTAACCCGATGAGCCTGATGTTTCTGCTGGCACTTGCGGTGATTTACAATGTCGCACTGGCCTGGATACTGCTTTTCCTGCTGCCGCCCTATTAAGCGCTACATGCTGATTATTTCGTAGCCTTCGGCCAGCCAGGTGGCGAACCCCGGGTGACCCTGCATTTCACCAAGACAGGGTATGCCCTGGCGCTCGGCTTCGGCAAGGCTGCCCATCTTTCCGGCGCAGGCGCGGCAGATGCCGGCAAGAATCCCTTCTGATCTGACTTTTGCATACAACGGGGAAAAAGGCGTTCCCTCTTTGCCGAGCTGCTCAATCAGCGCTGTAGCGCTGCCTTCAATGATCAGCTTGACCTCATGGCCCTTGCTTTTGAGATCGATAACGTTTAAAAGGGCATGAGCAAAGCACATCAACTCGCCCTGAAACGCAAAAACAGCAATTTTCTTCATAGTTTCCTCCGGGTTCTTCAGGCTGCGGCTTTGCCGGTGTTTTCGGCGGGCCCACAGATATCAACAAGCTGCGCTACGATCTGAGTAAGAATTTTCGCAGTCTGCGTATTCGAATGTGCATAAACATAAGGCATACCAGTGTCACAGGACGTGCCGATTGCCGGCTCTATCGGAATCTTGCCGAGAAAGCGCACGTTGAATTCGGCAGCTGTTTTTTCACCGCCACCACTGTTGAAAATCGCGGTCTGGCAGTTACATGACGGGCAGACAAAGCCGCTCATATTTTCGACAATACCGGCAATTTCCACACCAAGCTGGCGGCAGAAGTTGATCGATTTGCGAACGTCAGCAGCAGCGACTTCCTGGGGAGTAGTTACGATCAGAGCCGATTTGCTGCCCTTAAGCTGCTGAAAGATTGAAAGCGGCTCATCACCAGTGCCTGGAGGTGCATCGACGATTAGATAGTCGAGCTCGCCCCAGTTGACATCGGTTAAAAACTGGCCAATAACGCCGGCTTTAAGCGGGCCGCGCCAGATTATGGCGTCATTATGATTTTCGAGCAGGAAGCCAATCGACATGACTTTCATATCGCCAACAGTAAGGGGCAGAATTTTGCCGTCTTCAGTCAGCGTGCGCTCTTTCTGCAGTTTGAGCATGGTCGGAACGCTTGGTCCGTGAATATCGATATCGAGCAGGCCAGTGCGATGCCCCTCTGCCGCAAGCGCAACCGCCAGATTCACGGCAACCGTGCTTTTGCCGACACCACCTTTGCCAGACATTACGACAATGGTATGCTTGATTGAGTTAAGGCTTTCCTGAGGCGTTTCGTCAGCTTTCTGGCGACATGATGTGCTTGAACAGCTTTTGCAGGCAGGGCCTCTCGAGGTGCATTCTGAATCCGGGCGTGAATTGTTACTCATGGCATGACTCCTTGTTACAATAGCAATGCAGGTATTTTAAAATAGCACCGGCAAAAGAGCAACAGGTTTTTAGCCTATGCCAAAAAACATCTCGATATCAAAACAGCGACCAGCTGCTGGTAATTTCAAACAGCGATTTCTGGCAATAAAAAACGCGGCGAAGCTGTAAGCCCCGCCGCGCCATTTCCTAAGACTACTTAATGCGGTCGAAACTGGTTACAAAATTTTCCTTGGTTATAGTCAGCGCCGCTTCGCCGATCAGACCTTTCTTTTTGAGCATCTTGACCACCGAAACCGGCATGGTAGCCTTGAGATTGTAAAGCATGCTCGGAATCTTCCAGAGCTTGATCCGCTTATCAGCCGGCAGAACGCGGTTGAGCAGAATAATCAGGTTATTGGTGCAGTTGTTGCGGATCGTGTGATAATACTCGCCCTGGCGGTTAACGCAGGACTGCTTGATCGTCTCTACGAGCAGCGCGCGGGTCTGTTCGCGGGTAAGATTGATCGGGTAGATGATGATTTCTTTGTCAGTGCTGTTATTGTAATTCACGTTAAGGTCAGCATAATTGTGAAGCGTGGTCAGTATCCAGACGATGTCGAAATTCTTCTTCATGGTCTTGACCAGGCCATAGGTCTGGCCAAGCTTCTTGTAAGCTTCAATAGTCAGAAAAATATTATCAGATTCGCTGCCATCTTTTCTCACGACGCCGCCCGGTTCGAAGGAAAAGCCCAGCAGAGTATGTGCTGCAAGGAACTTTGGGGCAAAAGGTTTTACCAGAAAGTATGCCTTCAACACCTTATTCGGGTTGATAGTCGCGTTTTCCCAGGAATGCAGAGCTTTCTTTTGTTCGCTTTTGGGATCTGGCGAGATATCCCATCTGATGTTGCCGACAGTCATGCGGCCGTTGCTTTCACCCAGCATCTTTGCCGGGCGCTGATAGGCTTCGTGTTCGACTTCTGGAATCTGAATGCTCTCATCTTCTTCAAGAACTTCGATTTTTTTGACCTTAACGTTTTCGACTTCATCAGACTTGGCGACTTTACCTTCGACGCCGACTGCTTTGCCGTTGTATTTTCTGGCTTCGTCTTTATCCATAAGCAGCTGGTATACCCGGCCGTCAGCAGTATAAAGACAGGCAACACCCTCGGTTATCTGTACAATACCGCGCAGGGTGTAATGCACAGCAAAGGGTTTGGCGGCAACCGGACTAAGTGTCGAGGCAACCAGAAACAGCATTAAAGCGAATATAGAAACAGATCTGGATAGAGCTTTATGCATTTTTTTACATCCTTAAAGCAGCAAAATTGAAGATCATTTGTTGATTGTATCCGATAAGACGAAAACCGTCAACGCGCGAACAGGCGACAAATTGCCGACAGCACGTTTTCAACCGCCGGCATTGCACAATGCCTGTTATCAACCAGACGACTGGTCGAGATAACCCTCGCGAATCAGCTTATATTCGCCGGTTTCGGTATTGAGATCGTACACGTTGAAATTATTGCGAATATTAAAGCCGTCGTAATGTACTGCGAAATTAACTGATGTCGAGCCTTTCTGCTGGCAGCTGCGGATGCGATGAAAAACATTGCAGGGCCAGACCAGCATGCCCGGCCCATCATAAGCGAGTTCGCCATCGATGATTATCTTGTCAGCGGTTACATCGACTTTAACTACTCGGCCATGCTGCTTTGTATAAATCTCAACATGCCTTTCGCCAGACAGCACCATGAGGTTATCAGCCTGATGAGGATGCATATACCATGGCCGTTCGACTTCGCCAACCGGGCCCGGAGAAACCGCGCCGCCAACATGTATGACCCGGTCGATCGCGTCGATCCGCGGCAACTCTTTCACGCTCAGGCAGTCAAAGCTGACCCCCGGGGTACGGCGAAAAATCTTGAGCGGTATTATCTTGTAAAGGCCTTCGATCTGCTGAACAACATCGGTCGCTGGCATAAAAGTCTCCCTCGCAGAATTATTATATTTAAGATTCTACCACAGCGTCGCGTTTTTACATATTCAAGCTCTGACGGCTCAGCAATTCTCGGTCAAAAGCAACCGTCATTGTCAGGCGCAGTCGCAGAATCCACCTTTAGCGCTTTTCTGGATCCTGCGACTGCGCTTCGCTTCGCGCAGGATGACAAAAAAAGGCTATGCCTCAGTGTAATGATCTCTGTAGATGATGGTTTTACAACTCACCGAGAATTGCTGCAGATGGCTTTGTCATGTCCACCTTTTGCGGCGGTATTTGCGGCGGGGCTTAATTTCTTCAGGTGGTTCGACGACGACAGGCGAAGCTGGAACCGCTTTCAAATCAATTGCTGGCGTGCGCAAGGAAATTTTGCTCCGGTTAGCCTCAGGAACAGGCAAACTGGCGGACTGCTCAGAACTGGTAAAAACAAGCTTGCTCAGCGCTGCTGCCCTGGTGATGGGAATACTATCATAAAGGCTTATTGCGTCTGACATCTGGAAATATCTGTCATCCTTGGTTTTCATTCTGACAAAATACTGCTCAGATGGAACAAACGTTTTGTTATTCTTGTCAGCAATTGTAAGAAAAAACCAGGAGTGCCGCTTCCATACCTCAAAACCACTGATTTCGTAAAAACTACAGACGGTTTCCTGACGTCGCCAGAAAAGAAGTCTCGATCTGAACAGCACCACGCGCAGGTTAAGGTCAAAAACATAGTGCTCGTCAATCAGCCATAACCACGCGGCAAACAGAGTAAGCAGAACCGATGTCGAGTCGAGAAGCAGCAGATAAATCAGGCGCGGATTCGCCGCAATGAACGAACCTTCGCTTTTGATCAGCCAATGAGTCGAGAGAATGAAAAACAAAATGAGAATACAAAGAACCAGCTTTTCTTTTGTCGTCGGCAGATCGACCTTAACCTGCCCTGATCCAAAAGCGTTGAGAGAAACATTCGATAATTTTGACTCCCACAAAACCCGTTCGAGAGTCCCTGAACCAGCATGATCAGCTATTGTCTGTTTTACGTCGGCGAGCCATGCGTAAAAACTCTGCTCTCTCTTAAAATAACCTGGCTCAAACTTGCAGCCAAGAAAGCGGGCCAGCTGCTGAGCCTGCACCGCTGCTTCTTCCTGACGCAGAAAATACTTGCCTTTTCTTGCCTCAATTCGCGGCAGGTTAAGAACAGTTCCGTCGTTCAGAATTATAGCCACTGAGTAGCCAAGCTGATAACGATGCCACAGCAAAGGCCATTCAGAAAGCTTTCCGATAGTCGTCACCATTGCCACTTCAGTGAATTCGATATGCCGCTTACGGTAATAAAGGGGATTGGTGAATTCCTGGTGAATCGTCTTGCCGGGAATATCAATCAGATACTGGCTTTTCATAAAAATTCGTATTGCCAATGCGGTGAAAAAGCCGATTATCAGGTCATTACGCAGCCAGACTGGAATTCCGCCACGGTTCATGGTCATCAGCACAACAAAGCACGCAATACCAACCATGGTGGCCATTTTGCCAAGAGTTGTCGGAATGCCGATAACGATCGCCTTGCCAGGTTCGGCCCACTCATCAGGAACAGGCCAGGTGGAGATTCTGCGATGTTCCGCTTCGCCGCCGGTCCTGGAAACAGCACGATGAAATTGTGCTGTTCTACGCTCAAAGCTTTCTTTCCAGTAGATAAAGAGCCACGCCAGAAGAGCAATAACAGACCAGCACAGAATGAACTTGTACAAAAACCAGTCGGGCTGCTGCCAGTATCGGTCAGCCAGCAAGCTTGCTCCGACCAGCGGTATGATGACCATGAAAATGGCTATATACCAGCCGTTCAGCACCGCAGAATCGAACCATTTAATACCAGGAAGACTCTGCGGCAGATTTGAGCTGTAAAGGTTTTCAGCAGGTCTCGCATACGGAAGCTCTTCAATGTCAAGCCATCGCAGCAGACCCACCCAGATCAGCGAGCAGAAAAACAGCCACGAAATATAGTCTAATACCGGACCGAAAGGATTTAAGTCAAAAAGAGAGAAGAAAAAATCCGAAACCAGCAGAACTCCAGCCGCCCCGACCACACACTTCAGAAATATCTCAGCCAGCTTAAAGCCTGAAAAGGCCAGAAGAAACCACAGGGTGGTAAAGAACAGAATTACCGTCATGACCAGACCCGCTCCCTGCTGAGCCAGGGAGCTATCAGTCAAAGAGCTGATGATCAGACCAATTGCGACAATAACAGTCGGTATGCCGGTAATCAGAAGCACTGTCAATGCAATCAGCCTGAGACAACCGCGTTTCATCAGCCACACCTTTCTGTGATCATTACCCCACCCCAGTCAAGAACCACCCATTGGCAGAGTTCGCCAGTTTACAAAAAAACGAACAGCGATTCAATCTTGTTTTCTTAACATAAAACCGTTCCCGCAATTATACAATACAGTTTTGCCACTTAATATCCTGAGAAGCTTTTGCTTTCAAAGAGTTTTAGACACAAGTGCGCTGCAGCTTGATAGATCTGTAGCTGAATCTTTACGAAATGTCAGCAATTCAACTGTGCAACAGATTCTGTTTGTGATATAAATCTTGTGAGTGTGACATTCTTATGCGAAAAGAAGCTGACAAAAGATAATTACAGGTCAGATTTCTTGAGCATGATTTTTGAAAGATACACGAATGAGAGGTTGGGATATGAATGCTCTTAGTCTTTGGACCCCGCTGCTGGACGTTTTGGGCGATGCCATCTGCCTTCTTGATACCAATCATACGGTTCTGAACTGTAACACGGCAACAGAAATTCTTGTTGGAAAGCGTTCTGATGAAATTTGCGGGCAGAAATGCTGGTCAATTTTTCATAATCTGCATGATATGCACCCAGACTGCCCGTTTGAACGCATCAAGAAGACTCTGGAGCGTGAGTCTTCTGAGATGCAGATAGAAGACAAATGGTATGAGGTTTTGCTCGACCCGATAGTAGATGAAAACGGGAAACTGGTAAGTATTCTTCACACATTGCGAAGCATAGATGACCGCAAACGCGCAGAGCTCGAAATGGCAAAAAGCGCAGAGCGTTTTCGCTCAATGATCGATAATGCACCCTATGGTGCGCATATCTATGAGCTGAAAGGTGACGGTCAGCTCATATTTGTCGGTGCCAATTCATCAGCCGATAAAATCCTTGGCGTGGATAATTCCCAGTTTATTGGCAAGACTATTGAAAAGGCTTTCCCTGATCTTGTTTCTACCGATGTTCCAGAAGCTTATCGCAAGGTAGCAGCAACCGGACAGCCTTACAGCACAGAAAGCATTTCATATTCAGACAATCAGGGCATTGTTGGCGCATTCGAGATCTGTGCTTTTCAGACTTCTCCGAACCACATGACCGCCCTGTTCAGAGAGATAACTGAAAAAAAACGGCACGAAGAAGAACTGAAAAAGAGTCATTTCGACACTTACATTGAGCGAGAGCGCCTTGCCGTAACATTGCGCAGCATCGGTGACGGTGTTATCACTACTGATGCCCGGGGCAACATTGTTTTTCTAAATACGATTGCCGAGCAGATGACCGGCTGGACATGCGCAGAAGCCATTGGCAAGCCGCTAGCCAAAGTATTTTACATTGTCAACGAATATACGCGAATACCTTGCGAGAACCCTGTCGAGAAGGTTCTTAAGACAGGCCTGATTGTCGAACTGGCAAACCATACCATGCTTATCACGCGCGATAACCGCGAAATAATTCTCGCCGACAGCGGTGCTCCGATAGTCGATGAAACTGGTAAGATCTATGGTGTTGTGCTGGTTTTCAGAGATATCACTGAAAAACAGAAAATTCTCGACGCCATGCATAAGGCTCAGAAACTTGATTCACTGGGTATACTGGCCGGTGGAATCGCTCATGATTTTAACAATCTGCTAGGCGGTATTTTCGGCTATATTGATCTGGCATTGCTGGACAGACAGCTTCCTGGAAAGGCCAGAGAATATCTTGGTGATTCCATGAAAGTGCTTTCTCGCGCCAAGAGCCTTACCCAGCAGTTGTTGACCTTTTCTAAAGGCGGCACTCCGATTCTTAAAGTTGGAGCTCTTGATAGAACGGTAAGAGATGCAGCCCTGTTTGCCCTTAGTGGCTCAAGCGTTTCCTGCCGTTTTAACTTCAAAGAGAATCTCTGGAGCTGCGAATATGATGAAAATCAGCTGGCTCAGGCCATAGAAAATGTTGTGATTAACGCGCAGCAATCCATGCCGAGCGGTGGGGTTATCGACCTGGATATCGAGAATGCAGTTATCGGGCCTGAAACAAACGGCCTGATCCGCCCCGGAAGATATCTCAAGATTACCGTTCGTGATTACGGAATCGGCATGCCAAAAGAGCTCCTGGCGAAGATTTTCGACCCCTTCTTCACTACCAAGCAGCGGGGGCATGGCCTGGGCCTTTCTACCCTCTATTCTATTGTTAACAAGCATGATGGTTTTGTCGACGTCGACTCTGAACCGGGCAAAGGAACGACATTTTTCATTTACCTGCCAGCCTCGAAAAAAAGCATGGAAGTTGAGTGCGCGCCTGAAGGTGAATTGCCGCAAGGCTCTGGCCGAATATTGGTTATGGATGACGAGGAATTCATAAGAAATACTTTGTCTACAATGCTCGACCGACTTGGATATCAGGCGTTCTGCGTAAAAGATGGCGCAGCTGCTCTCGCCGAAATAGACGCGGCGGCAGCCAGGGGAGATAAATATGATGCAATCATCCTCGATTTGACAGTCGCAGGTGGAATGGGCGGGAAAGAGGCGATTGCGCATATTCGAGCGCAGGACAGCGCAATACCGGTTATTGTCGCGAGTGGCTATTCTGATGATCCGGTAATGGCAAATCCATTGTATTACGGTTTTTCGATGAGTATCGCCAAGCCATTTACCCTGAGAGATCTGGGTGCGGCTCTTAGCAGTCTTCTGAAAAATAGCTTGCCTCTTAAGAAGCCGCAATAATTCAGATCGTCAGCTATGTATGCCGCTCTGCCTGTTGAGAGTTCATTGTTTCGCGCAGTCTTCGCGCCAAAGCACTTAGCAATGCCATGGTAATTCTCGGATGCGAACCAAGAAGATTCCTGAAATCATTGCCGGCGATTCGTATAAGTCGCGTGTCAGCCAGCGCTCTGGCGGTTGCTGAACGCGGCTGATCGTCAAGAAGCGCCATTTCGCCAATGTGGGTGTTGGGACCAAGTCTCGCCTTTTCAACTTCGCCCGACCGAATACTGATTTCGCCCTCACAGATCACATAAAGTGCATCTCCCGCGTCACCCTGTGAAAACAGAATCTCTCCCGTGTAAAGCGTATGTTCAACTGCGATGGCAGCTACAGTCATCAGGTAATCAGCGGGAATATCCCTGAAAATATCGACCTGCTTGAGAATCGAAATATTGGACATCAGCCTGTAAACGTCGCTATCCTGCATAATTCCTCCGTTTTCTCCAAGACTGGAACTATATTGCGCAATTCTGGCGCACCAGCTGTCAATCGCGGCAAGACTCTTTTCTGTGCTGTCTGAAAGCCCCTCACCCTTACAGCTGTATTCAACAAGCGCCAGTTCTACAATCTGCCGGGCTGTCTGCTTTGGCAGAATGAGTTCGAGCAGTTCACCGGCGTTGGCACGTAATGTTTCACTGCCACCGAAGAGGTAACCTTCGACCCGCTGCAGCTGAACGGCATCATATTTCACACACAAGAGGCTGATCAACAACTCGACCATCAGCCGGGCATGGTCACGCAGTAAAACTGAACAGTTGCCCCCCGCCATTGCGGCTTCACTGACCAGCTTTGCTCCATTGATAATATCAGTGATCACTTCATCGAAGCCATCCGGCACAAAGTCAGCCCTTCCCACCTTCAGACGCAGGCGTTTGAATATATTGGCCGCTACGATTTTCATCCTGATGTCGTCACTGCTGATGAATGATTCCCAGACATGCCCGCGCAGGTCGGCCCTGGAATACTCGAGTGAACGCAGCAGCACGGCCTTTATTGAATATGGATGCTCACGGCTGAGGGCGGCAAGGATCGCCTCGCCGTCAGTGCAGGCAGAAAGAGCATCGACGGCCTTTATCGCAAGAGGCCGTGCGTCAAAATCACACAAATTCTCAATCAATTCATATATCAGCAGCGGGTCCGGACTCTTGGCAACGGCTTTAAGAGCTTCGATGCGCACTCTATGGCACGAGTCGTTCAGCAGAAGTTTCAGAACCGCTCCTGTTCCCGGAACCGCTATTTCAGAGAGAAGCCTGGCAACGCGGAAACGCTCATCATCAATGTCGCTTCTCAACATGGTATCAATTCGCGGATAAGCGATCAGGGCACCAGGAAAGCCACAATAGCTGACTATACAGTAAAAGGCGGTATCAAATAGAAATGGATCAGCGAGCGCCATTTCAGCATGACAAACCGCATATTCCCTCTTCAAACGGCACCATGAACGGAGTGCTGCCATGCGCACCGCGGGCCTGCTATCGACCAGAGCCTTTTCGATCGCAGCGGCCTGGCCATCTCCGAGCAGGGCAACGGCGCGGGCTGCCACCTTCTCAGAAGCTGACCCTGCCAGTTCAGAGATAATTGGCAGATACTTGACATGCGGCTTCATGGCTACGAGATCCAGAGCCATCAGAACTGTAGAATCCGTCTTCGACCGCAATATATCGACAAGAACAGAAGTATCTTCAATTCTATGCAGAAATGCTTCCAGATCTGCTGGTTTAAACGCCAGGCGCTGCAGTGATTTCTCGAGAAGCTGTCGATACCTGGGGCCGAGATAGAAGGTCAGGACAAACTGCAAGGTGACGGTTATGCCCGCTGCCAATGCCACGTGTGACACACTGAAGTGATAATGATTGAGAACCAGAAGGACCAGGCCACCCAGGCCAAGTCCGAAAGAAGCGAGAGCCCCGCCGCATAATGCCTGCGCTCTATGGCGCATTCGTGTATCGAGAGGCAAAAAAAGCAGCTCCTGTGCTGGTGTGTTGAGTGTTTCGAACAGAGTGAAAAAGATGAAGGCAGAAATTGTCGCAAAGGCAAGCGAAGGAACAATGGCCATTGAATAACAGGTGATTATCAACAGGAACGGGAGAATGAGCAGACTGCTGATGACACCCCGGTTGCGCAGCAACCAGCCAACCAGCAGAAACTGAACAAACAAAGAAACGAGGCCAAGCCGTGACCAGAAAGAACCAAAAAATGACGCCAGCTGTTCTTCATTATAGACACTGGAGGCGAGAACCTTGAAATTGTAGTCGATGAGAATCTCAGCAATTCCAGCCATCACCACCACCGCAAATATCACTACCAGATAGGTATTTTTGAACAGCTGCGCAAGTGGCGCGCCGTTCTGAATGCTCTCCGCTTCATCCTGCTGCTCAGCGTCGGCAATCGGAGTAAAAGAGCGGCTGATATACATGACCATTATGGCAAATGAAGCCAGCAGCGCAGCGCAAACCAGCAACAGATTCTCGGTGCCGATAAAACTGGCCAGCGGTTCGGTCAGCGAGCCACCAATAAAGAATCCCAAAGCCACTCCGCCGGTGATATAGCCATAAAGCCGCCTTGCATCACGACTGGTAAAATAATCGCCGGCCAGCGAAAAGAACATGGTGAATGCCAGCAGGCTGAATGCTTCGATCGCGATGCAGATGCCGATATAGATCCCTTCTGAATTCAGCGGCACCAGAAACCGACCGCCGACAGCGGCAACAGCCATCATCAGCTGCAATCCGACCATCAGACCTGTTCGCGAAAAGCGATCTTTGATGCTTTCATACACCAGAGTAATCAGAATGGCACTGGCCGCAATTCCCATATATATCCATGGCAGCAGGCTTTCCACCCTGCCGCTGCCAAGCCTGGCCAGAAAAAGAATGTCGCCGGCATTGGCGCCAATAGTCGCATAGATACCGATCAGAACAAAATAGAAAAAGAATGTCTGTACAACCCCGAATTCTCTGGGCCTTACGCCAAAAAGCGCTTCAAATGTTTTCTGCAGGGTATTCTGCAGGCCTGGAGCAGCAATCCTCATGTCTTCTCTCGCAGATCCGCCGGCACCCGAGGTCTGTCACCTCACAGCCGACAGTACAAACATAATTTTGTATAAGATAACCTGAATTATTTTCCGGAGCAAGCAGTTTGCGCAAAGAGCTTTCGGGAAAAGCTCCGGCAATGATTTTTCATCTGAGCTGGTTGCAATTTGTGCCGGTTCTCTGGAAATGGTCAGCGCAGATCTTGTAATAAAAGCATTATTGGTGCGGTTACGCCGGCCTGATCATCTGCTGAGCCGAAATTGCGATTAAGTTCTGTGTGGTTGAGGTTTTCATGGGGAAAAAGATGAGCTTTTGCGCCAGCTTTTTCGAGGGCGCCCGCCAATAATGTTGCCTGCAGCCTGAAATCCTTATCGGACATTGGGCTGTGCGACGGCATCCCGCCACTGAAGGCGATGATAACAAGAGGTTTAATTCCTGTGGGTGATACGTGATAGACAGGTGAAGCACTTATATGCGTTTCCTGGTCATGGCCAAAAGCTTCAAGCATCCTGTCGCGGCTTTGCCCCTTTAACTCTTCAAGAACGTCTGATACAGGATTATCAAGCAGCACAACAGCTTTAACAGCAGACAATGATTTGCCGACATTGGTGAGATAGGTGCTGTCAAGACCGGCTAATGCGGCCAGATGCGCTCCTGCAGAAAACCCGCATAGAATTATCCGGTCGGCGCCTCCCCCATATTTCTCAATATTGTCATGAACCCATGCCAGTGCCGATGCTACGTCCTGTACATTTGCCGGGTGCTTGCCATCGGGCAGCAGGCGATAGTTGGCGCTTACAAATATCCAATTCTGCGAAGTAAAAAATTGCGGTTTGTCATCAACCAGTCTTTTGTTGCCGATTTTCCAGGCGCCACCGTGAATATAAAGCAGCACCGGCAACCCGGAAGCGTTTTCTGGTGCATAGATATCGAGTTTTTGCCTTTCGTGATTGCCGTAGGCAATATCAAGATGCACTACCGGTGCTTGCGGCTGGGAGTTTTGTTTTCTTGCACGAAGCTCGCGCAGCTTTTGAATTCGTTCGCGTATCGACAAATTCTTGAATTGGCCGGGAACAAAGTCTTTGTTTTCGCCATTTCTCATCTGGCGAAACCGCGAAAACCTGCTTTGCACTTCTTCGCGGTCGCCTGACAATGGATTTTGCGCACTGACAGGCTGAGTGGCAAGCAAAATCATAAACAGCAACACAGATTTAAGCATTCATTTTACCTCTATCAGCTGATACCAACAATATCACACTGCACTCCTGAACTCATAAAGAGCTTTCCAGGTTTAACAATACTTTGAGCATAAGTGGCAGCCACAGGAACAAACAATAGTACAAAAAAAGCCTGATGAGCTCAGTTTTGAAGAACATCGGAAAAAACAAAAGACCCAGTATTAAAAATGTGAGATAAAACAACAGTTTTTGCAGCACTCTGAGATCAAACAACATTGCTATTGACGACAGGGCAAACAGGATAATCCCAATGCCTCGGCCTGCTGTTTCAACAAAAAAATCGCCTGAAAGAAAAAAATGAAAAAAACCCGGACCCGGCACACCAAAATTGGAAGCAGGCTTACCATAGGCCGGAGCGTCTCCAACAAATATGAACCCTTGATAGTAAAAAAGAAAAAAAACCAGAAAAAGACAAACAATCCCATATAGTTTACCGGCATAGTGCAGATAATCCGTTGTCTGGACCGACTGATTTTCGTCAAGTTTCTGAATAGTCATGTTGCCCCCGGAGAGAGTCAAAAATGCCGAGAATATCTTACTATACTCTGCTGTGGCTAACAATTATCAGAATCAATCAGGCGCGAGTTGGCGCAGGTTTTTGAGCAGCGACGAAAGAAAATATCAGCACCCAGAAACAGAGAATCAGAGAGGCCACCGGCAGCTGCAGGGCGGTTGGCATTGAATAAACCAGTATTACCCCGGGAATCCAGACGCACCATCCGGCTACTACTACGGGCAAGACCTTAACAAAAGCGAACCGGGCTGTTAGAATTCTCTTGAAGACTGCGGAACTGAAGCCATTTTCGCGCACAAAAAAGATCGACACCAGCAGGAAATTGGCCACCGGGCTGTACAGTCCCTGATCGACAAAAGCTTTCAGAAACAGTGTTCGCAGGCCAGTTTCTTCGCCAAACCAGCGGGCCTGATAGCCGTAGAAAATATCGGTCAATATTCCCATGACGCCAAACAGGAGACCTACAAAGATGAGATTACGCAGGTTCTGCGCGGTCGCCTTTCCCTTTTGAAAAAAGATGATTTTCAGAATCTCGGGCATGAGCGCTGCAAACAACACGTAAACGCCAAATGAGAAGGGATAGCCAACCGAAATTTTGAGCGCCGAAATCTTGCCAAGACCAGTGCTGAAAGCCGTATTAGTTGCATAGGCGACAAAAAAAGCAACCATCAGCAGCCACAAAATAGCGCCGGGCTTGATATTGGCTTTAAAAGCCTGCTTGATCTGTGATACCGATTCACTGAGATGCATAAGTGTAACGAGCTCCTGAATATTTCTTTGAATGAAGGGAGTGTCATAAGTTAACTGGCGAGTATTCCGGGGAAATCCCCTGTTACTTTCATTCTACGCCAAAGCCCGGTTACCAGCAACACCATAAATTCTGCACTCAGCAATTCTCGGTCAAAATCAACCGTCATTAAATATTTCTGCGCGAGCCCGCTCATTGCCCTGCGAAGCTTTAGCGAAGCAGGGTCAGGCGCAGGACGAATAAAAAAGCGATGCCTGTAGTACCCGCAAAACTAAAACTCAGGTTGAAGCTGCGTGTGGCCGAAGATAAAACTTGTAACCTGTTATTCTCAGGTGGGCTGACAGAGAGCAGTTAAATTGTACCCTTCTCGGCCGCCGGCTCTGATGTTAGCCTGTAAGATACAGGAAATCGAAGTAATTTCAGGAGAGTATCAGCATGAAAATATGCAAAATCATGACCTTTTGTCTTTTAACGATGTTCATCGCGTTGAGCAGCAGTGCCGAAGCAGGTCTTTATCTGAGTTCCGGCAAATACACCTTCAACGTTCAGGTTCGCAACAGCAGTTTTAAAGACGTTTCCCATGCCAGAGGCCGGGTTTATATATCTGGAAATTCGGCGCGCATAGATGTCGAAGCCGATGGTTACCGCTCAGGTTACGAATATGTCTATCTGCGCGACAATGTGACCAGCTATTATGCGCAGGTTCGCCTCGACGATCCGACGGTCTGGGTCAACATACTCGACGATGCAAACCGGCCAATTGCCAACAGCAATGTTTCTTACACCTCGCAGAGCATGTACTGGGGCGATGAATTTGGCCTGCGTGGCTATCTTCCGGTTGAGGGCTTTGACAAGCTGACAGTGCGCGACCTCGATATCACCATAAACCACATGTATGCCTTTGCTCCCCGCGTTTATCTGACACGCAGCGGCAACAACTGGAACTTCGAAATCGTCGTGAAGCGCCGCGACATGCAAAGCATGTTTTCGAACCGCTTCGAAATCACGGCACGACGCGACCCGGTTACCGAACCGGCTCCTGCTGCTGAGCTTGTCGCGATGGCCAGAGACTACGTCGAAAATATGACCAGAGCAACGCAAACCCGTAATCAGGAAGAAATTATAATTCTGCAGAACCGCCTCGAATCAAGCGCAGCCTACCTGCTCAGCGTTTTCGCAGCAACCAGCAGCGATACCCGCAGCGAGATTCTCGCGACTCTTCCTGCTGACAATCCGCTTGCACGCTCACTCCGCTCAATCAACCAGTTCGAAAACCTGCACAAGTAATTCAGAAAATTGAATCCGCTCACAAAGAGCCGGGCGATCGCAAATGCGGACGCCCGGCTCTTTTTCGGTTATACTTCAGAAAATCTATAAGCGCAGGGCACAGCAATTCTCGGTCAAAAATCCACATTGCTTATCTTCGTGCTCAGCAGTGCGGCAATCGCACCAGAGCGCCCTGGCACCAGCGCATCCTGCACTTCTTAATCAGCTAATCAAGCCGTCATCCTGCGCGCAGTCGCAGGATCCAGAATGGCAGTAAAAACATGGATTCTGCGACTTCGCGTTGCTAAGCGCAGAAAGGATTCATCATACCGTTGCCCGGTAACAAAACAACTACCATATGAAACAGGTTTGGTTTCTCACCAAAAATTGCTGCACATTGCACTGATGAATTGACTAAGCAGACTGTTAGCGATATGATTTGTTCAACCAGGCTGCTGGTTCTGAATTTTTCTGACAGCGAATTATATATAAAATACCGCGAGAGACTTTTTAAAGATTCGCAACCGTGAGGACCCAGAGGATAGATAACTTACAAAAGTGAGGAGGAATTTCTTATGTCTGATTTTCCGCAGACAATTTCTGCCAGCGTATTTAAAGGTGGACTGCTCGACCAGCTTCTTGCCAATACTATGGATTTTGTATTGGCAGTTGACAGCAACGGTTTGATCGTTGCCGCCAGTCGCGCAATACTTACGTGCCTGGGGTCAAAGGCGCCTTCTGTAATCGGGCACCAGTGGCGGGAATTCCTTGAACCGGCTGGAGATGAGAAGGATGCCGAAAATTTGTTTCGCCGGGGAACCCTTAATAGTGGCAAAAGAACATTTTACCTTCTGGCGATAACTGGCGGAAAACTGCCTGTAACCATTAACTGGTCACCTTGCCGCCACAATCGCAAAAAGGTTTGGCTGCTGGTTGGCGGGCCATGTCAGGAACCTCTTCCCGATGAAAAACCACAACCATCTTCCAATGAATTTCAATATCCCGAAAGACAGGGTTCTGGCCCGATCCCCGAATGGGTGCCTGACGCCTGGAGTCACATCGCTCGCGCCATGCCACTGCCAATTGCACTGATCGCGCATGATGGTCAATTTTCATGGGGAAACGCAGCCTTCCGAAGAACCTTTCTGAGCTACCCACCACCAGGATTTAACCATTTCAAGGATCTGGGAAACTTCATTCCCGGGTTTCAGTTTTTTCTGGAGAGAGTTAAGCGCGGCGAAACCGTTGAAATGCCAGGAAAATGGGTAAACCCGGGGCTCAAAGTTCCAGGAGCACCGCTTGTGGATTTATTTCTACAGGGCATTATGTGCCCATGTTCTGACAATAATGGCGTCGTGCATGGGTATGTGCTGATAACTCATCCAATCGGCGAATTACGTCGTCGCGACGAAGCCTTGATCGAAAGCGAAGAACGCTGTCGAGCCGCTACCGAATCGCTGGCAGAAGGATTGCTGCTGATTGACTCTAAGGGTATTATCACCACGGCAAACAATGCCGCTGCGGGTATTATCGCCATAGATCAGGAGCAGATTATTGGCATGCCCTTTTCAAACATTGGATTCCGCCAGACGACTGATGAAGAAAGGGACTTGCCTGATCTCGAAGTAAACTGGGAAACAATGCTGAAAGCCGCTGTCCCCGGGCAGAGCATAAATTTGTCTTATCAAAAAAACGATGGCGGCAGAACACTGCTTTCATGCCGGCTTGCATCACTACGTTCGCAGACGAACCGTGCTACTAATGAGTTTCTTTTTACCATGCGGGACATCACGGATGAAGTTCGCAATCGTAAGATGCTTGAAGAAAGCGAAAAGAGCCTGATCATAGCCAAGGAAGCCGCTGAAACTGCCAACCTTTCCAAGACGCAGTTTCTTATTATGGTCAGCCATGAACTCAAAACCCCCATGGTGACACTTCTCGGTTACGGCGAACTGCTTGCGAAAATGGGTTCGTCGCTCGCACCTGGCACTGTCACTGATTTTGGCAGCAAAATCGTAGGCAGCACATCTCATCTCCAGAATCTTGTTGATGGCATACTCTATTTTGCCAGCATTGACGCGGGGCAATTTTCCTTCCACCTGCGTCGGGTTAACTTCACCGAGGAGCTTAACTTTGTCCGCGCCTATGGCGATTCTCTGGCAGCTCAAAAGGGTCTGGCATTTGAGCTGCGTGGCCTGGAAGGGCCGGTCTGGGGGCATACTGATCCGCGTATCTTCGCTCAGGTCCTGACATGTCTGCTCGGAAACGCTTTTAAGTTTACCCAGAAAGGCAAAGTGGCAGTGCAAGTTCAAAATCTTACAGGAAAAATAAAATTGCAGATCAGCGATACCGGCATCGGCATTTCAAAACATGAGAAGAAAAAAATATTTGAACCTTTCTACCAGGCCAGTGTCGGGCTGACTCGCCGCTTCGGCGGTCTTGGCCTGGGACTGGCCATCTCGAACCGAATTATAAAAAAGATGGGCGGCACACTTGAAGTGGCAAGTGCCCAGGGCAAGGGAACAACTGTCACCCTTTTGTTGCCGGATTTCTCATCCGAAAAGCGCGGCTGACAGCAGCGCAGTTACCTGAGAATCGTCAGCAGATGTCATCAGAGCACAGATTTCAAGTCTGGTTGTTTCGGCTTCAGATGCAGATAAACAGTTGACCAGCCATGGCATGGCCGGCCATACCAGGCTGTATAAGCCCGGCATGGCCGGCTGAGCGTTCAGTTCTTTTCGTTGCGGGTGATGGCCTTGAACAGTTCTTCGAGCGTCAGGCCTGAGCTGGTGCTTGATTTAACCTTGAAGTTGGCGAGAATTTTCGCGAGTTCTTCGTCAGAATAGTCGTTGACGACCAGTTCGAGTTCGGCACCATTGGCGGTGGCGGTCAGAATTGAGGGGTGCGTCGGCAGAGCCTCGACCGGGTTTTCGAGCAGAACGTTGATGCGGCGCACCTTGGCCACGAGCTCATCTTTGCTGCAGTTGATGACGAAGCGCCCTTCTGAGAGAATCAGAACATGGTCGCAGATGCCGGCGATATCGTTGAGTTCATGCGATGAGAGCACGACAGTGACGCCCTTTTGCACCAGCGAATCGATGAGGCTGTTCAGAATTTCTTCGCGCGCTACTACGTCAACACCACCGACCGGTTCGTCAAGCAGCAGAACGCGCGGCTCGGCAGCCAGCGCGAACGCCAGCTGCAGCTTGCGCTTGCTGCCTTTGCTGAAGGTCGCGATTTTCTGGTCGTAAGCAATAGCGAACTGCTCAAGCGTGGTCTCATACAGCGCCTGGTTCCAGGTCGGGTACATCGGCGCGAACACGCGAGCGAGAGTTCGCGGCGTCATCCAGGGGTAGAGGTGGCACTCTTCGCTTACCAGCACGCAGCTTTGCCGCAGCAGAGCAGCGTTCTTCTCGGGGTCGATGCCGAGAGTTTCGGTATTACCGAGAACCGGTCTGAGTTCGCCATTGATGATATTAAGCAACGTCGTCTTGCCAGCGCCGTTGCGCCCAAGCAGCGCGACAACTTTTCCCTGCTCAATTTTGGCGTTAACCGAATTGAGCACCTGATGGCCATTATATGACATGCTGAGCTGATTGATATTGATCGCTTCCATATTACTTTGCCTCCTGTTGTTCGAGCACCGCGTCGAAAATCTTGCGAACGGCCTGACGGTCGAGGTTCATGCTGCGGGCAATGGCGACAATCTCGATGATATGCTTTTCCATCTGGCCCCGAGCCTGTTCGAGCAGGTCATCAGTGGATTTTTGCGTTACGAAGGCTCCCTGACCGCGTTTGAAATAGATCGTGCCGGTATTGGCAAGCTCCTGATAGGCTCTGGAAATGGTGTTAGGGTTCACCTTGAGCGCAACCGCGAGGTCTCTGATTGAGGGAAGGCGGTCATCCGCCGCGAACACGCCCGCGAGTATTTCGCGCTGCATGCCTTCGATTATCTGCTGGTAAATGGGAACCGGTGAGCTTTCGTTGATTCTTATCATAATTTGCCACCACCCTTCACCACATGGTCGAACATGGTAAAGATGTCGCCCACCTCATCTGCCTTCAGTGTTGAAACATCGAGATTGTAGATGACATAACCAGCTTCGACCAGGAAACGGTTACCACCAATACTGAAAGGCCCGCGCTCAAGATACTGGCCCTCGACTGCCCCGCTTTCGCCGCGGTAGCTGTTTAGCGAAGAGAATTCTTCGCTTTTGCCGGTCTTCAGGTCAACCGCCATGAATTTGCGTATTACCGGCTTTGCATCATGGCTGTTATAGTAAAGAAGCGCACGATCGCGGTCTGGAGTCATCACTATCTCAGCCGATCCGATATGCGGGAATCCAAGCAGATCTTTAACCTGTTTTGTGGCAATATCGAACTCGACAAGGCTTTCTTTTGACCGCAAATATTGCTCTTTCACGCCGACGGCCAGCTTAAGGGCGAGAATGTTTCCGTTAGCGGTGACCCCAACCACTTCGAAGTCGCCGGTTATCCAGTCGAGGCGCTCAATGCGACCATCGAGATATGCCAGCACCAGAGAGGGCTGTCGATGCTTTGTTTCATTGTTCCATTGCCATTCATCAAAAACAACAAAGTCATGCGACGCCGCCACGGCAGCGGCCCGGTGCGCAATCGTCAGCATAAGCCTTTTTCCATCGGCTGCCGCGACCAGAATCTGCTTTTCGGGCTCGCTTTCGGATACGCCGTTGATAAAAACCTTTACCGGGCCTTCCGGCTTTTCTGCGGGCATAATGACATAATCTTGAAAAATGAAGTCTTTCTGGGCGCTGAAAACAACCTTTTCGCCCCTGCCCTTCTCGTAAAGCGAAAATTCGGTGATAACAGAGTTGCCATTTTTAATTGTTTCCGCGTAGATAAAGCGATTATCATCGATAAGACGAACGTATTCAGTTGATTCATTCGACGGTGACGGCAGGGTTTTGACCAGCTTTCCTTCGCTGTCGACGACAGCATGGTTGTAGCCGCGCAGCAGGCCGCCAACCATTCTACTGGCACGCACTATTGCAAAGCTGTTATTACAGAATCCGCTCTCATGCCTGGAGGAATAAACCATATTGCTGAAGCGACTACCGACCTGTTTGATCGCGGCAGTTTCGAGATTCTGCAGAAACAGGCGGCCACGATAGGATCTGCCCGGGTCGGCGACATCCCACCAGTGCTGTTCAGCCTGAAGAGCCCAGACAATCTTCTTGCCGCCGTTCATTGGCAGCCATTTGCCCGAAGATGCTTCTTTGTCATAGCTCCAGGAAGCTTCGGCAGCAGCATCTATCGCCAACCAGCAGGTCAGCAGCAGCCCGCTTCCGATAACCAGAAATATCAGCCCCTTAACACCGCGCCAGGGCGAACTCATGGTCCGGTCGGACATAAAGACGGCGGCTGAAAGTGCGAGGAACATAACGATCAGAAGAGAGGCGCCGAGACTGTAGTTGAGCGTGGTCAAAGTCATCGGATGAACGCAGACGTAGAAAGCTGCCGGCCCGATTATCAGCGCCGATATGGTAGCGAAGCCGCGCGGCAGCATGCTGGTGAAATAGCCATAAGCAATGATCACCAGTGGCAGACCGAAGCCCAGTGCCGGGCTGAATCTGAACAGCTTGTAAAAATCAGCCGGGGTGGCGCCGCAGATCAGTGCCAGAAGCACATAAATGGCATAGAGCAGCGCCGCGTAAATGAGCACGAACAGAAGCTTTGCCAGCCAGAGCCGGCCGCGGCTGATCGGCAGCGAAAGCAGAAACGGGAATGTGCGGTTGCTCACCTCGGAACTGATCTGGTGATGTGCCGCGAGGTAAATGAAGAGCGGCCCCTGCAGTGCGAAAAGCAGGAACATGGCGACGCCGGAATCGAGTTGTTTGAACCAGGCGGCTACAAGCAGAGATACAACGGCTACCGCCAGAATGATCATGAAGTACATTCTCTGTTCGAGGTAGTCCTTTAAGAGTATCGATCTCATAATGCGCTCCTTAGACTGCATAAAGTAGAACTGATAAAAATAAAACCGAGCATCTGTTGCTGTTAACAGCCAACACGAATTCTGTGCACCGAATTGTGTTTTACTGTTTTAGTGTGTTACTCTACTAATACACTAACCGATTTTAGCAATTGTGTCAACTGGTCATTTGTTTTTGTTTAATGCCAGTCAAAAGCCAGAAAAAATGCTGTTTAAAGACCGGTTTGCATCACTAAGATTGCCAACTGATTTTAGTTTGCAAAAGAAAATGGCAGAGCATCAGCCCTGCCATGTCAAATCAAGATATGCAAAATGCGGCACAGCTTTATCAGCAACGATAAAGTCTCTGTGCGTTAAAGTTCAGGTTTTAATGGTGTTCTTTGCGGCAAGAATATTGAGCGATTCTTTGAAGCGGTTGTAGACAGCGCGCGCCCTTTGCGCGAAGAAGGCGGCAGGACGGCCAAGAGCAACTTTGTCATTACGCTCGGCCAATCTTTTTGCCATGCTGTTAAGGCCTTCGAGCAGAATGCCGAGCCGTTTGTAAAGCAGATCTTTGAGCAGCCGCTCAGAATTTTCGCAGAGTTTTTGCGTATTTTCAGAGCGATTGACCATGGCCATAAGCATTCTTGTCATTATTTCAGGCTGTTTGAGAAAAAATTCCTCTACCTGGCTGAGGTGCACGACAATTGCGGTCAGATCAGTGGCACAAATAACATCAGCCGTTCTTCGCATATCTGGCACTTCGGTGTCAAGATTGAGAAATACCGCGATTTCACCAACGATGCTGCCCGGCGCTTCAATGCGAATATTCGGGGTACCGCCGCCGGTCACGACTTCGGCAGTGCCTTCGGTAATGATGAACAGCTTGTCGCCGATGGTCCCTTCCTTGCAGAGAAGTGTGCCAGCCTTAAAAGTCTGCATTTTAACATCTTTGCCAATATAACTGACGACTCCGCAGGCGACAGATGCGTTTGTATTGCGCTTTAAATCGGCCTGGCGCAAAATTTCTCGCGCAGTTTCGTAAGCATTGTGGCTTGTGGCGGCATTCAGATCAGGGTCATTGACCGCCGGGCAGACGATGCCCGCCAGTTCGTTGACGCCGGCCATGTAATCTCTGGCTGTCGATCTGATAAATGCCTCCAGTTCAACTTCTTCTCTGGCTATGCCAGCGAAATAAGCGAAAAACTGCTTCATGTAACGCGCAAACGATATGCAGGCGCGCACGCCGACGCGCGGATCACTTGCAAAAACGTGTTGCAGCGTTTCGTGACTCTTAGCCGGAACCGGTTCAACCGACGACGGATCAAGCGCAAAAACCGAAAAACCCTGGGGCTGACCCATCAAGGCTTCGATTTCGCCAAATAGTTCCTGATGCGATACTATGCCAATCAGGTCGGCCTCGTTGAGCATTCGCCGAACACCCAGTTCTCTGGCCGATTTCTTTGAGAAAACCTTGGCAAACCGGCCGGAAGTAACTTTAAAAAAAGACGGAACAACTTCACCCTGCAAGAACACATGATCACCAGGAGCATAGGAACTCCTCTCTTTTGTCTCATTCATAACACCCACCTGCGTTGTACTACTTTGATCTGGATATAAATTTACACCAGAAAGCATAATACGCACAGCTTTTTAAAAAGTTTTGATGAATTTAAAAATAATTTTGCTTTTTTTTTGTAACGCAAAATAATCAATCTATCAGTTGCTCTACAGAAAACAGACTGAATCTCTGTCACTCCTGCTTTCGACAAATCTTTTATGCAGCGATAATCATACAAACAACGACTCAGCGCTTGATAACGCAATATTCAAGCCACTATTCCTGGTTACAGCTCCACAGACCAGTATCGGCAGCGCAGAGACTGCACTGTTTCATTCCGAGAGCAATCCATTTGCAGGTGAGACAATGCGCGCGCCCTTGGATTGTTGAGAAATAGATTGCTGAAAATGTAACAAACTGTACAGAATTTTCGTTACTTTTCTGGTATCGAGGCAAATGTATTTTCATATAGTTCAGTTTTATTTGATATCGGCCGATGTGTGATACAATACTTTGGGCTTGGCAAAAAAAGCCCGGAAAAGGCCTCGTCTATGGATGACCAACTTGCTGATATTCTAAAGCTCGGCCATAAGCTGGGCGCTTCCGATGTGCATCTGCACTCTGCCATACCGCCTGCCTTTCGCGTCGCCGGTACAATTCAGATATCGTCAAATCTGCCACTCAGCGATGAAGAGCTGCAGCGCTTTTTTGAGTCAACCGCCACACCGACTATTCGCCGCATATTTGAAGCGCGGAAAGATGTTGACTACTCGGTTTCTGTGCCAGGCGTCAGCCGCTTCCGGGTAAACTGCTTCCTGCAGCAGGGAACTCTGGCCTTTGTTTTCAGACAGATTCCGTTCGAGCTGCCAACAATAGATTCAGTGCAGATTCCAAACGTAATCGTCGATTCGATTCAACGCCGCCGCGGCCTGTTTTTGTTATGCGGTCCGACCGGTTCGGGCAAAAGCACGACAATTGCGGCTCTGCTGCAATTCATCAATACTAACTACCAGGTGCGCGTGGTTACTCTCGAAGACCCGATTGAGTTTCTGTTTCGCGACGCCAAGGCAGAGTTTCTGCAGCGCGAACTCAGACGCGATTTCATGAGTTTTCCAGAGGCGTTGCGCGGCGCGCTGCGTCAGGATCCTGACGTAATTCTCATCGGGGAAATGCGCGAAGCAGAAACAATGGAGTTAGCGCTGACTGCTGCCGAGACCGGGCATCTCGTCATCTCGACCCTGCACGCCAGCAGTTCGGCATCGGCGATTGCCCGCATCATGGGCGTTTTTCCGACCGATGCGCGCGAATTTATTCGCGATCAGCTGGCTTCAGTTCTCATCGGTATAGTTTCCCAGGCTCTTATACCCAAAAAAGACGCGCCAAACCAGCGGGTTGCCGTCAGAGAGATATTGCTCAACACGCCGGCCATGTCGAATCTGATCAGATCAGAAAAACATGAACAGATTCCAATGTTTCTCGAAACAGGCGCAGATATCGGCATGATATCGATGAATGCGGCACTCGAAGAGCTCATTGTAAAAAAACTGATTGCCAGCGATCAGGCGTTTCCATACAGCCCTGACCCGGAAGCTCTCATGACCAGGCTTGAACGGAAAGGACTGCTATGAGCAACTTGCTGCAGCCATTGATTGAAGAGGCTCTCAAGCATGGAGCCTACGATTTGCATATCAAATCGGCATTTGCACCCATTATCAGAGTGGCCAACGAGATCAGACGTCTTGACATGCCGGCATTTTCGCCAAAAGAAATGGAGCAACTGGTGTTCTCGCTTCTTGACGAGAATCAACGCAAACTTTTCAAAGGCAGAGGGCAGATTGACTGCTCGTTCACACTGCCTGGCATAACCAGGGTTCGCGCCAACATCTTTTTTCAGCGCAACAGTCTCGCAATTTCGTGCCGACTGGTTCCGCCGACTCCGCCTGATATGGCGACTCTTGGCTTTGTCCAGGAAGTTACCGACACTCTCGTCAAGATTAACAACGGTATGATCCTGATCACCGGCGCTACCAACTCGGGAAAATCAACGACAGCCGCGAGCCTGATCGACCTGATCGCGCGCACTCACGCCCTGCACATTATCACCATCGAAGACCCGGTCGAGTATGTATTTCCCAAATATCCACAGACAATTATCAGCCAGCGCCAGATCGGCGAAGATACCGTCGATTTTCAGACCGGTCTCACATCGGCGCTGCGCCAGGATCCCGACGTCGTCGTCATTGGCGAACTGCGCGACCTAGAAACGGTAGAAACCTGTCTTAAGGCAGCTGAAACCGGACATCTTGTTGTAGCCACCCTGCACACCTCGAACGCGGTACAGAGCATTACGCGCATGATCAATATCTTTCCGTCACATCAGCGCGACAATATACGTTTCATGCTATCAAGTTCGCTAAAATGCGTGCTGTCTCAGGTACTGCTACCCTCTGCCGACCACAAGAAGCGCGTGCTCGCCTACGAAATGCTGCCAATGCTGCCATCAGTCAGCAACCTGATCAGGCAGCGCAAGATTCACGAGATACATTCAGTAATGCGACTCGGGCAGCGTTCAGGCTGTATTCCCATGAATACAGTAGTTAAAGACCTGCTCAAGCGAAGACTGGTGCGCCAGGAAGATGTGCCATCCGAACTGCTAGAGGAAAAGTAACATGGGTATTCTTGACAGCCTGAGAGGCGGCGGATCAAACAAGGAACTCGAAGACCAGCGTCGCGAGATAACCGCGCTTAAAAACCAGTTAAAGCTCAGCGAGAACGAAAAAACGCTGCACCACCAAAAGTTTCTAACAATCATCGACAAGACGCACGCGTTCATGGAACGCCTGAAAATCCTTGTCGGCACACTCGAAGACGCATTTGTGCTCGAACGCTGCTGGGATCTGCTCGACCTCGCCCTTGGCATCAAAAAGGGCGCGATATTCCAGCGCACGGCTGATGGCTGGGTAGCTGATTATCAGGTCGGTTACAAAGAAGATGAATTGCCAGTAATTCCGCTTAACGAAGATTCATTGCCCGGTTACGTGGCAGAAACCGGCGCGGTGCTCAGCCTTGCCCATCTTCACAAGCAGGACGACCTCGCCTATCTCGAACGCCGCGGGGTTATTCCCGACTGCAAAATTGTCTGCCCGGTGCGGGTTGACGGCAAAGTCGAAAAGCTCATAATCATCTGCAACTACGCCGGCAATGTCTTTACCGGAGAGGACGATCTCGACACAGTAGCCATGGTAGGCACTTTGCTGGGACTGGTTCTCAGCAACACCAAGGCTCTGGCAGCGCAAAAAAGCGAATTTGAAAAAATGCGCAAACTGTTTTCGAGCATGGTAGCGCCAGAAGTCATCGACCTTCTGGCAAAAAGCCCGGGTGGTATAACGCTTGGCGGTGAACGCAAGAGTATAGCGATATTGTTTGTCGATATCCGCGATTTTACTGCGCTGGCCAAGACAATCACACCGGAGCAGACAGTAGAACTGCTTAATCGCTATTTCACGCTGATCGCAGAGATTATTATCAAGAACCGCGGCACTCTCGACAAATTCATGGGTGATTCGGCCATGGCACTTTTTGGTACTCCGAATATTCATGCTAATCCCACCCTGTCGGCAGTGCAGGCAGCAATGCAGATTCAACGTGCCTTCGAAATCAAGATGCCACAGTGGGCAACCGAAGGCTTTCCTCAATACGGCATCGGTATTGGCATAAATTTTCAGGAAGTTATCGTTGGCAACGTCGGCTCACCAAGGCTATCAAACTTTACAGCTGTAGGAGACGGAGTTAATATCGCTTCCCGTCTCTGTCACATCGCTAAACCCGGTGAAGTGCTGATTACCGGAGCATGCTACGAGCAGCTTGAAGACTGGCCCGGCGCTGTCGAAGAGCGGTTTGGCGTTACAGTAAAAGGCAGTGAATCGCTCACCGTGTTTTCTCTGGAAGACGCGCCGGGCGATAAGGCGTGCTGCCCGCAATGCGGGTTGCCACTGCCGCTCGACGCCAAGTTCTGCGGCGAATGTGGCTTCAGGCGAGCCTGACCATCATTCAGTTAAAAAGGGTTCGACAGAAAAGCTTGAATTAGCCTGGAAAACACTTGCAATACTCTGCAAATTTTGCAAGTTGCTCTCAGAATAAAAACAGGGGCTGTCTCATATAACTATGAAACAGCCCCTTTCTATATCTTGCCAGATCAGCTCTGCTGGTCTTTTTTGCAGAGCCAGTAGCTACTGCAATCTGTCGTACGACCCATAAAGCCGTATTCGATCAGGTAGCGACGAATGGTCACATAATCGTCGAAAATCTTCTTGAGAACCGCGTTGACCTCTTTTTCAGTATACTTGCGTTCTGACTCGAACCGGGTGGCAATGTGGCGCAGAACAGCCAGTTTGCACTTCTCTTTGATGTAGAAGGTTGTCAGTCGTCCATCGAGGCCATCAGGAAAATACTTTTTTAGAGTCTTTTCGTGTTCTTCGGGCGTGATCTTGTAACGATCATCAACCATGGTTGCGGTAGGATGCGGCGCCAGATACTTTTCTGGTGTCGCTTCGTTTTCACGTATCAGTTCCATCATTGTCATAAGAATTTTAGCCTGCCTTTCTTTCTCTTTTAGCGCAAACCTGTGGTTACGAATGGTTGAAGCGCTGCCAATTTTGAGCTGCTGCTGAATCTGGGCATCTGGAATCCGGTCGTAGAAACAGCGCAGCAACTTACACTGATGCTCCGATAGACCGCTGATTTTCTTGTCGAGACCGGCCAGATACTCAAATACTGAGACATGAGCCCGCGATATATGAAGCTCCATATAGCGCCGCGCCTCATAAAGGTTGTCTGCATCCTTGTAAACCATGCCTTTCTCGATTTCTCGCCCACAGATCAGGCACTCATAAAACTGCCGGTTTTCAGTAAAACCCTGCTTGATAATATCTATCGACAAATCCTGCCAGTCATTTGAATTTTTCATAAACATTTCGGCCTTTCGTTTGCTTATAAATAAATAATATTAAATTTATCTATAAAACGCAAGACAAATTATGCCAAAACATCAAGCCCCTTATGCCGGGCTCTCGGCAGAATCCCATTCGCTACAGCTATCGACAGCTGCAGCTTTGAGGTAGGAGTTGTCGGGATTGCGTCAAAGTTGCCTGTCTCTCAGAGCTGCTCTATCCTGCGCAGCTCTGTATAAGCACGTCCTTGTGCAAAAAAGCTTTCGCGCATGGGAAACCTGCCTACGCCCTTGCAACGTTTTTATAGATGGCCATTTTTAGACACATATATTGCCAATCGAACTATGCCATTCAAATGTGACAGAGGACTAGATCGCAGGAGCGACGAGCAGAATATAGATGTCGTTGACGTTGCTGCCGGTATAACCGGTTAAAACCAGGTCGCCAAGCGCACTGAAAAATGCATAAGAATCGTTGTTCTGCAAAAACCGCTCGGGTTCAAGGCCAAGCTTTTGCGCTGCCAACAGCGTATGGCCATCGACTATGGCGCCGCAGGCATCAGTAGGACCATCGATGCCGTCAGTGGCCAGAGCAGCCAGCACCACGTTGTCAATGCCGGCAAGCTGCGCAACCGCCGCCAGAGCGAGTTCTTGATTTCGGCCGCCGCGACCGCCACCGCGAACTTTTACAGTAGCCTCACCACCGGAAATTATTGCGACAGCCACGCCTGCTCTGCTTATCTCAAGTGCGCGACCAGCAAGATGGCGCCCAAGTTCTACGGCATCGCCCTGTATGGCTTCGGACAACAAAACCGTTTTAATGTTATTGGCGGCGAGGCTCTCGCAAACGGCCTTCAGCGCCGTCCTGTTGTTGCCGACGACAAAGTTGAAAACCTGCTCGAACACGCGATCATGCGCTTTTGGCGTTTCTTCTATTATTCCCTGACAACCGGCAGTCAACAGCTGAGTTGCCGTTCCGGGGGCCTCTTCCCACAGTTGGTAGCGCTGCAACACTTCGACGGCAGCGGCAAAGGTCGTAGAATCAGGCACTGTAGGGCCTGAAGCGATAAAGTCGAGCGGGTCGCCGATAACATCTGACAGAATCAAATTAAGCACTGTCGCCGGGTAAGCCCGTCGCGCCAGCCAGCCACCCTTAAAATCAGAGACATGCTTGCGTACAGTATTTATCTCGCTGATCGAAGCCCCCGACTTGAGCAGCAAAGCGGTCAGTTCTTTCTTGTCGGCAAGCGAAACATTTCCGCGCGGTAGAGGCATCAGACTTGAGCCACCACCAGATATCAGGCAAATCACCAGATCATCGCGCCCGGCCAGTTCGGCAAGCTCGAGCATCTGGCGAACACCACCGACACCCGCCGCGTCAGGAACCGGATGGCCGGCCCGATTCAGCGCGATCTTGTTTGTGCTGCATCCTGTTTCGTGCGGAATATTAACGCAACCACGGGTCAGGCGATCGCCAAGAATCTCTTCAACAGCCACCGCCATTTCACCAGTAGCCTTGCCACCGCCTATTACATAGACATTTCTGAATTGATCGAGATCAAAGTTTTTCTGATCAATGCTCAAACAGTTGCCCACAAGATGTAACCGCGATTTTAAAAGAACCTGCGGACTTATTGCGCCAAGAGCATAGTCGAAAGAATTCAAAACAAGCTTTCTGAGGCCACTGAAAACTGGCGTTGCCGCATTGGATAACAGTTGTTCAAAATTTCTGATGCGCATGTTACCAAGCCTGTTGTTGATTTTTCGGTTTCATTATGTAAGTGTAATGTAATACGCTGACAAATTGAAGTGAATGCGAAGATTTGTATTGAAGCAGGGTAATTTCAAACAGTGACCCGAATAAACGAAACGCTTTTACTTGAAACATTTTTGGCTGATCTGAGATCAGACGACCTGCTGCTTAGAGAACTCGCTGTCTGCCAGCTCTGCCGCTTCACCCATTTCCCGCAAACAATCGCGGCGCTTACAGCAGCAGAAGCTGTCGAAGAAAATCCGGACCTCAAAAAGCAGATAAAGTCGCTGATACAGCTTGTATCGGCTGAAAAACGAACAGGCACTGCCACTGCCTTGCCAGATACAGCCTATCTTGATGAAAGCAGAATCACCGATGACTGGCTTTCAGGCAGAATAAGCGGACATGGCGATCTGCTTGATCTTCTTGGCAAGCTTCCGGAGAAGCTCAGAACAAGAGCGGCAGCGACCATTATCGATAACGAAACCGAGCTTTATCGCCTGATTCCTTTTTTCAGCTGGCCACCAGAAATTATCACCAGCCCTGATGTGCTGGGCGCTTTTGTAACAAGGCTAAAAGATAATGACAGCATATTCACACTCCGCCTGATCTCGTTTCTTTCAGCCCATAGCCCGGCTCTGCTGACAAAGAACCTGCAAATTCTGTTGAGAAGCAAAAATGCGCTGGTAAGATCTGAAGCAATCAAGTTTCTGTTCAAAGTCTCCAGGCCACACGCTCTGCGACTTCTCGAAGAATCAATTCTGAGCAGCGAGAAAAGCAGGCGATCAGCCAGCACATTTTTGCTGCTGCTGCCATTCAATGACATTAAGCATGTCGTATTGAGTCTTATTGAATGCGGTTCTCTGCGCGATGAGTTTTTACAGAAGCTTATTTATCACCTTGTTTATAACAATCCGGACATGGATTTTTTCAAGCGTCTGACGGTAATTGAACTGCTGCGCAAGGACGAGATTCCCGAAATCTCGGCACTCAGAACCGAAGCGGCCGAAGCCCTTGCGCTGGCTGATATGATAAATGAAGACAAGGTGACATTCTGCAGAAATTCACTAATAAAAATTGCGGATTACATCAGAAGCAGGTCAGGCATAGCCCTTAAAGTCAATGCTGACAACGAACAAACTACGGATTTAGAGACGCAGAGTGAACCAGCTGATAGCAATGCGGCGACAGATAGGCCAGACCAGACCGCTGAAGATAGGCTGACCAGGCTGTTGTCACAAGACTCCCTGTCTGCCGAAAACAAAAACCTCGTGACGGGTCTTCTAGAATCGGCTCAGGCAGAGAAAATCCAGTCTTTGTTACTGAAGGTGCTCTACAAGTTTAAACCTGGAGATGCTGCTGTTATCTCGTGGCTTGAAGAATCGCTGGGCAGATCGAATACTCAGAATTCCATACTTGTATTGAAACTGCTGGCGGAAATGAGCCCGGCACGCCTTTTGCCGCATCTGCCGATATTATGCCTGAGTGAAGACGACCCGTTATCGATTCAGGCCATCAGGCTTTTCCGGAAGCACAATTCGAAACTGTTTTTGAAGCAGATCGAAAAATGGCTGCTCGAAGACCGCGAAGTCACCTGGAAAGCTGCAAGAGCAGCCATGCTGATGATGAAAATAGAAGACAGCAGAAACATTCTCACCCGGGCATTTTTTTCAACGCAGCGAGTGTCGCTGATCAAGTTCTTTTCGCCAATATTCAGGGTTTCGCCAGATCATCTAACTCTCTACGAGCTTGAACGGCTTCTTGACACCTGCCGTGGCAAAAAGCGAGAGGTTCTTCAGGAAGAAATCATATTGCTCAAAGAATCTCTGGGACTGATTTCGCAAACAGAAACAAAGAGCGGCGACAACGAGCAGAAGTTTGCCGCTCTTCAGATAACCTGGGATGAATTCTGCAAGGGTCTCGAAAAAATACGTTATATTTCTCAGAATCAGAAATTTACCAACATCATGGTCGCCTTTTTTAACCAGCATCAGACTAAAATGGCAATGCTCGTGTTAGCTCTGCTGGCGATAATTTTCTGGCCAGACACTGAAATCAGCAGACCGACCATCGACAGCTCACAAAGCCTTAAAACTGAATTTGAGCTGATCAGACAACCTCCCGCGGCAAAGGTCGGCGAAATAAAGGTTTTCGAGCTTGAAAGCTACGACCCGATTAATCGTTTATGGCAGGCCAGAAGCCTTAGTGGAGATATTTTCAAGCTTAAACTGACTAACTTCGGCGATTATAAAAAGGGCGACAGGGGCAATTTCAGAATCACCAACTATCGGATATCAAATCTGGGTTTCCCGGTCATCACCTGCACACCGGCAAATTAGCGAACCGAGACCAATCATGCTGCAGGCCGGCGAACGGCCATTCTTGGCCTTCGCGAGCGCAGAAATCGCAAACTGGCAGCCTGCAATGACTTTTAGGGTCTGGACTGGAAAGAATTGGGATGTTATCATCAACTTATACATTAAAGCAGAGGCAAAACTATGGTCGGCAGAGTTACGTCAGCCAAAGAGGAACAGATTCACGTTTTCCACCTTGAAGGCTATATCGAAGAAACTGTTGGTGCTGATCTGAAAGAGAAATTCAAAAGGCAATGGCAGCAAGGCACGAGACAGTATCTGTTTGATTTCTCCAGAGCAGCGCTGATTAACTCCATGGCTCTGGCCGACCTTCTTGAGGTCGTTTCAGACAGCATCGGCGAACCCGATGTATTGCTCTACATCTGCCAGATTCCAGAAAAATGTTACTGGGGACTTTCGGCACTCGGGCTGCTGAATCATATGACCGAATTCGCTACTTTTGCGGAAGCTGCAAAGGAACTAGGACTAAAATATGACCAATAAAACTGCGCGAGGCTTTTCTTTCGTCGAAGTGATACTGGGAATAGCCATTCTGGCCTCGGTCGGCGGCGCAGCCATCAAGGTGTTTTCAGAGACCGCACTGCCTCAGCAGGCAATGATCAGAGATTACACCGTGGCGATGAACATCTGCGAGCGCTTTTTGAATTCTCTGCACAACGACCTTGCCGAAGGCACAGTGATCGACAATATGACCGATAAAGACGTTACCGGCGCAATTCTTGACAATCCTTCGCTACAGGATTACCTGAAAATATTTGCCGGTGGAGTAGGCAAAGACACGACTTCACTCACCACCAATTTCAAGGCGTTTTTGACGGTAAAGCCGGGTCCTGCTCCTCAATCATCAGTGATAAGAAACATCAGATTGAATTTTCTCTGGGAATCAGGCGGCAAAAAGCATAGTTTTGCGCTTGAATCGTATATTTTCATCAAATAGCCATGAATGAACTATTTAAACGCAATCGTCGAGCCTATACCGTCGTCGAACTGCTGGTTTACATCGGCATTTTTTCCCTGCTGCTGGCTGGCGTTACGGCGATGTTCAGATACCTCGGGCACTTTAAAGCCTCGACGCACCGGCTCGATGTATTGCACAGCCTGCGTCTCAGCAGCTTCAAGCTTTCAGAAGAACTGGCGTTGAGTCAGCAATTTCTTTCTCCGACAGGCGATGAGCCTGACAAAACAGTTCACCAGATCGTATATTTTAATAACAGTTTCGAATTAATTGTTGTCTACATTCAGAAAGACAAGCCTCAGGATGAAACCGGTCGGCTGGTTAAACTTAACTGGACTGAGCATCTGAAAAAACCTGACAGCAAACCGCAACTCGAAGTTCTTGCCAACGCAGCGATTGAATTAAATGTCACGCGGCCAACTCATGATTACCTGGAATACGAGGTTAAGATTAAAGAACTGCGGCCTGATGGCCAGCCTGAGGGAAAAGTGTTTACGCTGGCAAATGGTGCCAGATTAAGGAGTAAGTGATGAAATACCGACCAGAGAGTCCTGTAAAAAGTCATTCTCGCAAACGCGGCTTTTCAATGGCCGTCGGACTGGCTGCCGGCATAGTCGTGCTGCTTGCGGTAACCAACCTGGCCTTTTACTCCTCGCACGAAATCGGCATTGTCAAAACCATGCTCAATATCAAAAAAGCTGATTTTGCCGCGTTTTCCGGCATGAATGTCGTCAACGCGCGATTGCACGAAAACCGCTGGTATCAGCCTCAAAATACGCCCAATCAGCTGCAGAAGTTTAAGAGCAGCCATGTTGAAAAGCTCGAAAATTACTTTAAAGACGATAAAACACTATCATCAACTGTCTTTATTGACGAAATTCCTCACCCGAAAGCCCAGAAGGGTGGCACTGAAGATACCGACGGCTCAATATGGGTAAAAGTCGCACCCAAGAAGCGCCAGTACCGGGCCTTGCTCGATCACATAAGAGTTCTTTCGCTCGGCGTCTCAGGCGACGAAAAGTCATTATATTTCGGCAAGTTCATCATGGTGCCAGAGCCATATCTGGCAGATGATCAGAGTGTCGGTCACTATGTCGAAAGCCCGCTGGAAGGCGAAGACCTGATTCCGATCTATCCAGAGCCAGTCTGGGACAATAAGGGAGAAGAGGGTTTCACGAATAAAGAGCGCAAGGGCGTAGTCAGTGTATCAATTGCGCCCGGACAAAAAGTAAAAATGGGCGAAGTCATAATGGTTCTCAAGTTTTATATGGCTGATGGCCAGGAAACGAAACGACGAGAATCAGTTGTATCGCCATATTCAGGCACGGTAAAAAAAGTTCTGGTCGTTGCCGGGCAGGATACCCTGATGGGGCAACCAGTGGCCTTTATCGAAAAAGATCCGGGCGAGCTCTATTCTAAAAAAACCCTGAGAAAAATGGTTCAGATAACCAAAATTCCGCTTTCTATCTTTCAGAATCTGGATCTCAACAATCGTGAAGACAGGTTCAAGGTTTACACCCATGTTTCCCGAATGATGCTGGAAAGCGTTTTAAACAGGGTTCCGATGCAATCAATCCGTGATGAGGTCACCGACAAATTCAGAGGTCTCGATGAGAAGAGCCTTACTCTTAACCAGACCACAGACCTGTTGAACTCGGTCGGCAAGCCACAGTGGGGCGTTGACGACATTGAGAAGATGTTTGCCGCTCTCAAGGCCAAAAGCGACCAGAACCAGGAACCCGATATCGATGTTAATTCTGATTACGACAGAATCTACGCCCAGGCCGGCAAATCAGTCATCAGCACCCTATGGAAAGGATTTACGCCAGACGGACGACTGGCGTCTTCGACACGAAAGACGTTTCCCAATATGGCAGGTTACAAGCTGGGAGTGCAGCCGAGCAATGTTGACGCAGAAATGCTCAGCCTGCTCAAACTGCTCGAAGATCAGCACGGCATCAAGTACATTGAACAGCTGAAAACCGAACCCCAGACAGACCCAGGACTTTACAATATCGCATCGACATCCAACCCGGTGAGCAAAAGCGGTTACTGGGAAAAGAGGAGCAATGATGACAACCTTGGCAACAGCACTGACAATGTTAAAGACTACATCAAAAATATGTCAGAGCTGAAAAGCGGTGCCAAAAAGGCGGTAGTCAAACTTGACCAGGGCACACCCTGGAAAAAAGCGCACTTCGAGAATTTGGTAGCTGCCGGCAAAGTCAAACGGGAGGATTATTTCGAGTGGCCTGAAAAAGGGGGCTGGTACAAGAAGATTCCCAAAGAAAACGTCATCATCAAGGATTATGACATACCTTACGGCTACAACAATGAAAGCAATCCCGATGATCCATTTAAGATGGAAGTCAGCCAGATGATGCAATACTTCAGAAAGCATTACACATTCGGCACTACATTGCCACCTTCTGACGATTACTGGGCCGAGAACACTATTACTGACGTGCCACAGGCTCCCGGACCACCTGACTCTACCGGAGCAAAATACAGCGGGATTTCCAGCTGACAAACCAGCGAACTTGAGTCTCAATCATGAATTACCGTCTCTAAGACATACGATCAGCATTGTCATGTCGTCCTGCGGTTCAACGCCGCCAAGCCAGTGCTGGTATTCTGCTGCCATCGAATTATAGAATTGTTCGCAGTCATGAGACCAGTTCTTCAGCAGCATGCTCTTAAACCGCTCATAGCCGATTTCTTCGCCGGCCAGATTTCTTGCCTCGACAATGCCGTCTGAATAAAGAACGAGGGCATCGCCTGGAGCGAAACAGATTTCCATCTCCCTGAAATCGCCTTTTCTAAAGGCGCCCAGCGCGGCTGCCGGCAAGGCAACTTCGACAACTTTTCCGGTCTTGCCGTTGACCAGAAAAGGATTGCAGCCGCCGGCATTCGCATAAGTTGCGGTATGAGACAGTTTGTTCACCATGAGATATTGAAATGTCATAACTTTTTTCTGTTTTCTGGTTTTAGTACTGTAAATCAGGTTGTTAAGCCTTGAAACTAGTCTGGCAGGAGCTTTAAAGTAATCTGTCGAATTTAGTATTGCCGACTTTGCCATGGCCATTATCATGGCGGCACCGACGCCGTGACCGGCAACATCACCGAGTATTGCGGCAAAACTTTCGGCATCAATTTCAAAGTAGTCAAGGTAGTCACCACCGAGATCGGCAAGAGTAGTCGAGCGACCAAACATATCGAATCTGCCGGTATCAATCTTTCCTTGCGGCAGCAATTGCTGTTGAACGACGCGGGCAACGCTGAGTTCTTCAAAGTCCGTCACTGCCTCATTAAAAATGCGGGCCATTCTGCCCATTTCGTCATTGCCAAGATCCGGCAGCCGATATGCAAAATCTCGCGAATTTATGGCGCGCGTGCCCTCTTCAAGCCATTTTACCGGGCCAAGAAGCATATGCGAGAAGAAAAATGCGATGGCAAATACGATCAGCAGGTTAATAGCAAATAACATTATCAGATCAGATTTTTCTCTTCCCAGCTTTTTGTCGATTTCTTCGACAGGATAAAGAGCAATAAGGCCGTGGCCCTTTATTACAGAACTTTGAAAACCTGTACAAATCCAGTCTTTTCCATCCAGTGTTATTACTTCTGCACTGAGAGGCGGGTATTCAGTCTGTCGGTTAAAAACCCGCGAGATTTCTTCTACATTCGAAAATGAAGCTACCCCATCGAGATACACAGTTTCACCACGCGCAAAAACCACCTTGAGACCAGCGCTGTTTGCCATACGCTCTCTCCTGCAGGCGTTGAGAAAGTCCAGAGCGTTTTTTTCGACGTTGTATTGATATAGGCCCAGGTAATCGCCATATCCAGGCGAATTGACCGCCAGAATATTGACAAACGAAGGCCGGGAATAAGCGCCAAAGCCGAGAGAGCCAATTTTGCCGGTAAGTTCGACAAATACATGCATAGCTTCGTCAACCGGCTTGCGAAAAAGCGTATCTGCAACCAGTTCGGTTTCAGTCAAAGTCTTCTGACTCACTGGAGTTTTGTTGCAGAAAGCAAGATAACAGCTGCCCATTTTCATCATCAATTCGTCGATTCTAGCAAACTCCAATTTATACTGAATTTTGCCAAGCGGCACAAATTTTCTGTCAGAGTAAAAGCCGTCGGTGGTGAGAATCTGCTGCGAATTGCTGGCAATCAGGTGAAAAATAAGATTCTGGCCAGCGAGCCGGCCATGTATTCGTTCAGCTATTTCGCGGGTAAGCGAATACTGAGCGAGTTCGCCGGCGAACGAGTCGACAATTGCCGAAACCTTGCCGGGAAAACGTTCAATTTCATTCTGAAACTGCTGCTCCAGCAGTTGAATAAATCTTACTGATTCTGCCCGCTTGTCATCGATCAGAACCTGATGTTTTTGAGCCAGATATTGGCTGGTAAAAAACATCAGAAGAAACAACGGCAGAATGTTCGACAGTCCGATGAACAGATAAATTGCGGTGTTGATTCTTAACCTGCCAGAAAGTCTGTTGAGCGGACACGATCTAATAAAGAGCAGAAGAAAAAATAGCAGACCCAAAGCAAACAAGCCTTCTGCTTTAGCGGTATGCGAGGATTTTACGGCCCTGGCAACCATAAAGAAGCTGCCATCAGACAACTGTTCGCCAAAAACAAGTCTTTGCACTGAAAATACAACTTTTATTCCAGTCTTTAAAAAGCGGTCTTTGAGGTTATTGATTTCTGCAGCGCTTAGAGAACTGTTTGAATAGAGCTTCGTTCCGCTTAACAATGCAAATTCGTCGCCGTTCTTCTCCGTGCTGGCAAATTGTTTAAAAAAGGCTGTTATTCCATGGCGCTTTTTAAGAATTGCAGGAGGCAGCAACACCATGGCTGTAAATTCCCGTCGGCTGTTAACCCATACCAGCGGGTGCTTCATGGCAAAATCGGTTTCCAGAATTCTTGGGCGAACAGGCTTGAATGTTTCGTAAAGTCTTTTGCCATGAATATGAGGCCCGAGCAGTTTTTTCAGCAAAAAGCCATCGAGCATCCTGACCTGGTCGCCAGGGCTGGAATAGATCGTTCTGATGACACGGCCGGCCTCCATCCATTCGGAGCGCCGTGCTGCAACCGAAAAATTACTGTACAAATCCGAAGAAGCTGTGCTCCAGACAACATACCGGAGTTTTTGATCATGCCTCGCAGACAGAGACGCAACGCCAGCCTGAAAATCTTTAACATCAGAAGCGTTTGTAAATACTTCATTCAGCTGAAGGCACCAGAAACTGCCGTTGTTTAAAGAGGCATCAAGATTGGCAGCAGCCGGCTCTGAGCGCCGCAAAAGGCTTCTTTCTTCGAGTTCCAGATTCGCCCGGCTTAAATAACGGTAACCGGCAGAAAAAATAAGCACCGGCATGACAAATGCGATAAAAAAAAGCGATAAAAACGCTCTTGTTGTGCTTATGCCAGGGTTATTTCTCATCGCCGGTTCTCCGAATCAGAACAAAGGTTATGTCATCATCCTGCGACACCCGCCATTTTTCGTAACGAGCAAACATATTGTCATAAAATGTCTCCAGATCAGAGCAATATGATGCTCTTATCAGTTCAATAAAACCCTTCGGGCCAAGCATTTGCCCATATGAATCCATGCTCTCAAGAATTCCGTCAGTGTAGAGAAGCAGTGTTGAACCGGGCTCAAGCACTATTGCCTCGGAATTGAACTTTCTATTTGCCCCGAAACCCAATGGCAATGACTGACTGACTACAGCATTAACTTCTCTGCCATCAGCAGAAATTATGAGCGGCGCGCAATGCCCGGCATTTACCAGTTCACATCTGTTCTGTGAAGGCAGAAACGTAAGCATCTGGCCGGTCAACATCGTTCTGATTGAAGATTTGCGCAGACCGCAAAAGGTTGCGTTGAGACGTGTCATTATCTGCTCGCTGACTGCGCCCTCCTGGCGGGCCAGCAGCATAACCGACTTTGCCATGGCCATGATCAGGGCCGCCTGAACACCGTGCCCGGCAACATCTGCTATCATGACCAACAGTCGCCCATCATGATTCACAAAAAAATCATAGTAGTCACCGCCAAGCTTGGTCATCGGCCTGGTTTTTGCGTAAATTTCGAAACCGGCTATTGCCGGAGTGCTTTCAGGTAACAGCGCTTCCTGCACCGTTCTTGCAATAGCCAGTTCCTGAAGATTCTCCATAGTCTTATTAATCGAATTGCCAAGACTGCCCAGCTCATTTTCCGCTATTAAAGGTACTCGATAAGAGTAATCGCCAGCCCTGACTTTTTCTACACCGGTAACCAGCTGATTAACCGGGTTAAGAATCTGGTAGTTTAAAAGATTGTACAAAGCAACCGTGAAAAGCAGAGTCAGCAAAAACAGGCTGACAAATACAGTTTTATACTGGTCAACCTCATCCGCAATCGAATCAAAACTGAGGAGTGCTGCAACAACTGCTTTCAGTAAATTTTGCCCCCTTATACCTGCAACAAGAAATCTTTTCCCGGAAAGATCCGCATACCTCTCAAGCTGCAGACCCCGCAGATCAACCCGTTCAAAGAACTCATTCAGATCTGCCCTGAGAGTGCTATCCGGATACACAAAATTGTTATCAGGAAAAAAAATGACCGGTAACAGCTGTTTATCAGCTTTGAGTTGCTGAGAAAATTGCCTGAAAAAGTCTCGCTGCAGTTCGGTAAAATCCCAGAACATCTGAATGCAGTATTCATAGCGCCCGGTCAGCGGATTCTGAACAGTCTGCATATAGTAATATTCAGTAGTTTCAGCCATATTGAAAATTCTGATTGCCTGATTCGAGTGCCCATAGGCAAGTATCGAAGATTCGGTAACCATCTTAACCGGCTTGCATTGCGCGTGCTCCCTCTCATTCAGGAATTCCAGCAGATCAATGGACAGAGCCTTTACAATACTATGGTTAGCCATCTTGCCCGAGAATTTTTGCGGCAGCAGATTGTTTCCCTTCTCATCCATAATAATGACCGCATGCGGAGAAAACTTCCGCATAATATGATCCGCAAAATGAACCGAATCTTGGGGAGTCGGCCGGGAACCGCTGTTATTCCAGAACGCCAGGCCAGTGAAGTCACTCAGCATTGCTGCTCTTTGCAACAGATACACGCTGAACTGGTGATCCATTTTGCTGAGAAGCTGGATCAGCTGAATGCCACGACGGCTCTCTACCCCCTTTTCCATCTGCGTCAGGTGTTCGAAGCCAACCGTTGAAAAGATCATCAGTGGTATGGCAACAGTGTAAAGAAAGATTACGAATAGCTTCCATCTGATCGAGCTGAACGGATTAGAGTGCACAAGAAAGTAACATCTCAACACGAAACAACTAAGAAACATCGTCGCGATCAGCCGAAAGATTACTTTATTGTTTTGAGTCTGTGCGTCGTTATCGAGTCCGGCATCTATTACTGCGCCGGCCCACCAGTCAGCTGCCAGTTTCTGGAAAGTGTAAAAGCTGTGGCCCGATTTAAGCAGCTCGGGCGGAGTCAAAGAAGCCGCTTTTTTCAGATTAATTGTTAGTTTTCGTGCAATTTCCGACGAGGTCTCCGGAAATACCTCAAGGGTCTTCTCGTTTATCATAAAAAAATTAGTCGAGGATTTTGTGTGAGAATTTTTCTGGCAGAAAGTCCTGGGCTGGATCATTGAATTGATCAGCTCATTCGAGATGTAAACAAAAACAGAAAACTCGCGCTGCGACGAGTACCAACCATAAGCCTGCCGGCCTTCTGCCTGCATCTGAAAACACCTGGCCTTATTATTGGGCACAAAAGATTCGGCCAGTTTCGCGCTTGAAACAAAAGGGCCAAGGAACTGCCTGAATTTCCTGGCGCGCTTCTTGATTTCACTTGTGAGCAAAGGGTTTTGTGGAAAACTTGTAACGGCAATCTGCTGCAGTTCTTTAAGATATGCGTTGAGGCTGTTTTTTACGGTAACAAAGTCCTTAGCATCACTTAGTTCTTCGCTCAGTTTTCCGTTGTGGTCCCAGACGATGAATCCAAGTTCTTCAGGAAAGGCAGTTTTCAGACGGTCAATACGTTGCGCCAGTTCTTTCTCCGGAACAGCTGTCAAACAAGGACCAGCCAGAACTTTACTGAATAACTGGTGAAAATATCTGGCGCCGTCAGATTGCCATCGAAGCTGAGCGAGCACTTTCTGCGCCTTGAGCAATCTCTGGTTTTCAAGTTCATGTTGAGCCAGCGTAAAATATCGATTAACTGCCAGATTCAGCAAAAAAGCCGGGAAAATGAAAAAGCACAGAATAAGCAAAGTCCAGTAAATCAATGGAAAAACGACTCTGCTGTTCTGTCTCAAAATTTATACCTCGTATAGTAGAACCATATCAGAATTAAGGAACTTTCAACAACCTTTGTCTGTTAAACCGTTCCTGCATAAATCTTTTCAGAAATGCCTGCTGCGCTGACAAGCCCGCGGATTCCAAGGCAACAAACAAAACCAGACGGTTTGACACTTTGCCAAGGGCGGGGTACACTGAAATTATAGCCTTGTCGCGGAGGAAAAACCATGTTGTTAAATAATCGACGGTTGGTCTGGCCTGTCGTTCTCGTGCTGATACTCGCACTCAACTTTTCGGTCAGCATTTTTGCCGCCGGAACCGATCTGGCCGGATATACCGAAGAGCGTATAAAAGAGATCGAAGAAGCGATAAAACCAGTCCTAAAAGGCAAGCCGGTAACTGATCTGCCCGAAGAAGACCGGCAGCTGCTGTTTCTCGCTGAGCTGATATTTGCCGAATCCTTTGAACTGTTTCTGCGGCATGGCGAATACCTTGCCGATGAAAAGCGCGACTACACACAGGCTATTCCGCGACTCAAACGCGCCTATGAGCTAAAACCAGAAGAACTGACCATTCTCGAAAAACTGGCGGAGTGTCATCAGGCACTTAAAGAAGAAGCAAGTGAACTGTCATGCTGGGAAACCCTTCGCGAACTGCTTGAAGACGAAAAAGACAGTGACAGCAAAAAGCGTGAACTGCGCAAACGCGTAATGGTGCAACTCGAACGCATGGCCCGCGAGAACTCAATGATGATGAGGGCCGGTCGGCGTTTTATTATCTACACTCCCGTAGACAACAGTTATGCTTACGTAACCAATGAGCTTACCGACGATCGTCTTGAAGAAGTCTACCTGCAGGTAACCGGAGACATGGCCTGTATACCGGCATTTAGAACGTCAATACTGGCTCTCGACCCGGTAAAATTTAAAGAAGTCAGCCCGGTTTCATGGGCCGGTGGTTTTGCCACTGGCGGCAAGTCAATGACCGTGCCAGCTGAAAGCTTTCCGCGCTCTGAACCTGAAACAAGGCTCAGCGCACGCAAGCTGCTGCTGCATGAATTTACCCACAATATAATTTTTATAATGGGTAGCGGCCGCTGCCCGACCTGGCTCAACGAAGGGCTGGCAGTATTTGCCGAGAAGAAAGATGATGGCTTCACTGAATTCAAGCCATACGCGCCGGCACCAAGCGACATCATGACTACCGATGAACTCGACCAGGAGTTTGCCGAAATCAAGACATTATGCCCGGCACCGATGGAAAGGGTTTACAAGGCATATCATCTCGCCGGTCTCTACGCGCGCTTTCTGGTTCAGAACAGCACCATGGCAGCACCGCGCCAAATTATCAACTGCCTGAAAAGCGGCATGAACATAGACGAAGCACTCAAAACCGCTGTTGATCTTGATAAAAACCAGTTCGAAAAAGACTTCAAAGAATGGGCCGCTGAACTGGCCAACAATTAGACCTTTGTCGTAATTGTCCTGCAAAAATGTCTAATTAGCACATTGCTTATTCCTGACCCTCGGTTGAGGATAGCCAGACTTTTGTTGCCTCTGAATGACCGGAAAAAAAAAGATCCGGGTTATACCCGGACCTGAAAAATAAGGAGGCAAACAAATCCATAAACCCTTTCGGGTAGAATTGATGCTTTGTTTAGTACAATCTTTGCGACAAAAACAGTCACCGGCGAACATTGACAAACGTCAGAAGTCGCCAAAGATCCTCTGTACGTACAAACAGACAGAAAATATTTTTTCAGAACAGCTGAAACCGCTATGTTAAAGACAATCGAAGCCTTATCGATTTAAAAGTGCCATTTAGAGAATCTTGGCAAGCAATTGCAAGTGTCACAATTGCTTTCAGACAGCTAGGCCGCCAGATAATAACGCATCAGGGTCATGGCAAGCGCGAACAGAAAACCGTAAAAAAAGTTGTCGAGACGAATTGGTTCTTCGCCGTTCTTGTCACGAACCCGGCCAACCAGGCTCATTACCATACCAGCAGCAATCGGCGCAGCAAAAAGCGAAATCAGACGGGCACTGCCAGATTTGATAAACGAATCCGGGAAAGCCAGCAGGCTGATAAAGCCAGATACCAAGCCCAGAACAAAGTAAACAAAGACACTGATCACCCAGCTGAAAGGCTCTGGCAGTTCGGGTTCTTGCGTTTCGAGTTCTTCCGATTCGGGTTCTTCCGATTCGAGTTCTTCCGATTCGGGTTCTTCCGATTCGAGTTCTTGCTTTCCAGAATCCTGAGCACGAGCCCCCCTGGCAGCATGGCGTTTCTTGCGCGACTTTTTGAGCTTGTGTCCGCTTAATTCAACGGCACCTTCAAAAAACAGGCTCAACAAAAGCTCCAGCAAAAATTGGCCGAAAAATTCGAGCAGAAGGAACAGTGCTTCCAAGTAGTTCTCCGTTGCAGAAAGATAATGCAATGAATATAATACCGGGAACACCCACTGTTGTCATCACAATACAGAGCTAAAATCTGGGTGGCAGGAAAATATGCGAAAGGGCGCACCATTGCTGATGCGCCCTTATCAGGTATTAGAGACAGCCTACTTAAAATAACCGTTCGGAATGGCTATTTTGGTAAAGGTATCGAGCAGCGGCACCAGTTCGTCGTAAACGGCCTTCTGCTGATCTTCGGCAGTAACCATCAGCACATCGGTCACCACGCCACGCACGAACCGGGTTCCGGTCATATCCTTGAACGCAGATTCGCCGACCAGCTTTTTAACATAAGCCAGTTTGTCTTTGGCACTCATTTTCTGATATTCAGCATTAGAAACGAGGTGGGCAGCAAGCATACCCTCATGCAGAGGCGCAACTACCGGCCAACAGGTTTTTTTAGCGTCAAGTAGAGTCTGTATATGTTTCATCATGCCGACCAGATCACCTTTCTGGCCTTCCGCAGTGGTTGCCAGAAAGTTTACGATGAGATTGGTTTCCAGTTCATAAGTCTGCGGAAGCTTGTTGAACTGATTGCGCAATTTTGCATAAGCGTCGAGCCTTGCTGGCGCTTCTTTTTCGCTGTGAATGCAATCGTTAAACAGTCTAACCATCAAATCGCCACTGAGATCGGAAGATTTAAGTTCCTTACTGTCGAGTTGCGAATTCAGCATTTCCAGGCGCTGTGCAGGGGCAGCCTTGGCGAAGGCTTCACCTGCAACCAGTTCCGAATATGTTTTCGGCGCGGCACAGACAACTGCAGCAGACAATAGAAAACAACAAGTAACCAGCAAAAAAGATTTCCTCATACTAATCCTCCTGAATTTTATGTTGGTGTACCCTAGCACAAAAAATCCACCGCCTACAAATGAAAATGTACGACACAGACTGGTGGCTTATTGCATTATCAGATGTTATGCCCTATTCTGTGAAGAGTCTTGGAAACTTAACATCAACACTAATTTCATGAGCGGAGCTCATGTTAAACCGGGTTGCCGACATGCATATTCAGCAACAGCCTTTCTGGATTTCGGCGGGTCATAATCAGGTGCAGGAAATCAAACTGTTTTATAGACAACGGAGTCAGTATTGCCGATAGAATTTGTCATCAAAGCAGTTTTCAGCCTTTTCGCCTCGGTTTATGCAATCCGCTGCGGCAAAAAGCGCTCACAAACCCGCGACGAGAATAACGGCAGCGCCACTCACCGGCTTAAAACGCCAATTATTCTTGCTGTTACATTCTTTGTCGGCAGCCTGCTGATCTCTCATACCAACCTGCTGAGCACAGCCATTGAATTCGATCCGTCAATTCCAGCCTGGCTGATTGTTCTTAGCTGCAAATTGCTGTTTCTGACCTATATCGTCAGACGCATGTTCAGACACAATGCCCCGCAACTCGAAGGCCTGCGCAATCTGATCGTCGGCGTAGTGTTCATCGGCGTAACTGCCGTCGAAACAGTCTTGATCATACCGGCAGCGCTGTTTGTCGGACCACCGGCTTATGATAAAAATGGCGTTACTTTGCAAACCCTGCAGGTAACTTGCGTTCCGGCGACTCTGTCAACGATCTGCAAACTTTACGGCGAGCAGATTAACGAATATGAAGCAACCAGGCGCGTAAAGACCCTGTTTCCAGGGTCACTGACCAGCCACTCGGTAACCGGATGCCGCGCTCTTGGTTTTATCGAAGCAGCTTACAGCAAAATGACTTTCGAGCAGCTGCTTGCAGAAAATCTGCCTTTCATAGTTACAGTATCGTCAGGCATAAGCAACGTTGAACACGCAGTGGGCGTGATCGGCTTGCGCGAAGGTCTAGTGTATCTTGGAGACCCTCTGCGCGGTCTGACCGTGACCACACCAGACCTGCTAAAGAATATCACCATCGACAAAATCAGGCTCGGTCCGCGCAATGGTGCAGCCAGACCGCCCTTCCTCGACCAGTTCAAACAGGAACTTCTCGCTCGCTAACCTGTTTCACGGCATTATGCTGTATTGGTAAGCATGCGCGACTCACGATGATTCTGTGACACTTGCTGACACAAAGCAGTCTTGCATCCAGCCTGATTTGAGAATATAATTTTCGGCAGCAGCGCTGACGTTAAGGAGAATCCAATGACGCTTCCGGCAAGAAAATCCGAGGCAGAAAAGCATACCTACGCAGATTACCTGACCTGGCCAGATGACGAAAGATGCGAACTGATCGATGGCCAGACCTATGCGATGTCTCCGGCCCCCGGAACCGCCCATCAGGAAGTCTTGTCAAAGCTTCTGTATCATATCATTGATTTTCTGAAAGGCGGACCCTGCAAGGTCTTTGCCGCACCTTTTGACGTAAGACTGGCGGAAGCGGGCGAAAACGCCAGCAGCTGTTCCAACGTGGTGCAGCCAGATGTATCGGTAATATGCGACCCCGACAAACTTGACGAAAAAGGCTGCATCGGCGCACCAGACTGGGTAATCGAAATACTCTCGCCGGCAACTTCCTCTAAAGATCAGATAAAAAAGCGTTATCTCTACGAAAAGCACGGTGTCAAAGAATTCTGGCTGATTCACCCAACCGAGCGTACTGCTACCCTTTATTATCTCAAGGGTGCCAGTTATGCGCTCAAAGGCATATACGACGATACCGCCACCCTCAAGTCGCATGAATTCAAGGGATTCTCGGTGCGTTTCAAAGAAATACTCCCTGTCATCAGGGCAGTCAAAGAGCGAGTCTGCCCCTATTGCGCCAAAAGATACCAACAGCCCGAAGAAACAGAGCAGACAACACACAGCAGCAAAGGTAAAGCACGAAAATGAACAAGAAAATTGCGATCATCGGCGGCGGAAATCTCGGATCGGCCATAGCGCGTGGTTTGTTGTATACGAGAACAATGAAGCCCGAACTGATTCACGTCACCCGCCGGCGGGCCGATATGCTGGCAACACTTGCCAATGAGGGTGTTACGACCGGCAGCGACAATATCGCTGCAGTAAAAGACGCAAAGATTGTGCTGCTGGCGGTTAAGCCCTACCAGATTGGCGAAGTCTGCGAAGAGTTGAAGGGGCATTTTGCCAGGAACGCCATTCTGATTTCGCTGGCCACCGGAATTGAAAACAAAAAACTCGTGGAAATGACGGGCAGCAAACACGCGATATTCAGGGCAATGCCTAATACCGCTGTGGCGATCGGCGAGTCGATGACCTGTCTCGCCGCGATAAATGCAACACCTGAACAGGAAAAGGAAGTAGAGCAGTTCTTTGCCAGGCTCGGCAGTGCGCTGTTTATTCCCGAAGAACTTATGGCCGGCGCTACAGTTCTGGCAGCCTGCGGCATCGCTTTTGCACTGCGTTTCATTCGCGCGGCAACCCAGGGCGGCATAGAAATCGGCTTCAGTTCAGATCTGGCGTTGAAGATCGCGTCCCAAACAGTTAAAGGCGCAGCGCAGCTGATTATCGAAGGCGAAACTCACCCCGAAGCCGAAATCGACAAGGTTACAACCCCTCGTGGAATAACTATATCAGGGCTCAACGAAATGGAACATCAGGGTTTCAGCTCGTCGTTGATAAAGGGCCTGATCACTTCGTTCAAAAAAATAGAAAATGTCAGCAAATAACGCCGGCAAGAGCAATACCTTGTATAAATCGATTACCGTAAAAATTGGCTCAAACGTTTTAACCCGGCCTGACCGCCAGCTCGACCTTGAGCGCATCGCTCACCTCACCGACCAGATCGCAACGCTGCACAAGAAGGGTATAAAGATAGTCCTGGTTTCTTCGGGCGCAGTAGCTTCGGGGCGCGGCATGGTCAGCAACCCACCCAAAAAGGATCCGGTTTCAGAGCGCCAGCTGCTATCATCGGTCGGGCAGATCAAACTGGTTTCGACCTACGCCACATTGTTTGAGGCGCATGGCATAACCTGCGCACAGGTGCTGGTCACCAAAGAAGATTTTAGAACCAGAGAACATTATCTGAACATGAAGAACTGCCTCACAGTTCTGCTCGAACACAACATAGTGCCAATCATCAATGAGAACGACGCGGTTTCGGTAACCGCGCTGATGTTTACCGACAACGACGAACTCGCCGGTCTGGTGGCAACCATGCTGAATACTGAGGCCTATTTTATTCTGAGCAATGTCGATGGCATCTACACCGGTAATCCTGGCGATCCCGGCGTGCAGCTTATCGAAGAAATTTCCGGCACGACCACCGACCTGTCTGCTTTTATCACCGCGAAAAAAAGCAACTTTGGCAGAGGTGGCATGCTGACCAAGGGCCGCGTAGCGCAGAATACCGCTGCTGCCGGCATTGCCGTCCACATTGCCAATGGCACGCAGCAGAATATTCTTGTCGATCTCGCTTATCAAAAAACCAGTGTCGCGCATACCCGCTTCGTTCCAGGAACACCGCGGCCGGCGGTAAAAAAGTGGATGGCCTGTTCAGCCGACTTCACCAGCTGGGAAGTCCATATAAACAAGGGCGCGCGCGCGGCGCTTTACTCAAAAAAAGCCACAAGTCTTCTGTTAGCCGGGGTTACCGACATGAAAGGCGACTTTAAAAAAGGCGATCTGCTGCGCATCGTCGATCACGACAAGCGTCTCATCGGCATCGGCAAGGCGCAGTATGACCGACAGAAAGCCGACGAGCATCTTAAAGACCCCAAATACAAACCACTGGTGCATTATGATTACCTGTATCTGTTTCCTTAAGAGAAACCTGCCGTGACGGGATCAGAAGTCTATCTGTCATTACAAGCAGAGCGAAGCAATCTTACTGTTTGCAGTATCGCAAATGCTTCTTAACTGGTATTCTCGATATTAAGACTAGAGAGCTAGTTGCAGACCGTGGCAAGGGCGTCTCTCACCTGCAAACATTCAGCAGACAGATTTTGATAAGATTTACATACTAAGCAAAGGGATAAAACATGAGCGCAATTGAGCAGATAGCGAAAGCAAAAGAAGCCGCGCGGCTGCTGGTAAGGGTTGACAATGATGTTACCAGCAAGGTTCTGCTTGACCTCGCTGACCGTGCAGAAAAAAACATTGTACAGTTATTGGCAGCCAATAAGCTCGATCTCGATAAAATGCCGGTGAGCGACCCACGCTATGACCGCCTCATGCTCAGTGCCGAACGCATACAGGCTATTGCCAGTGATTTACGCAACGTTGCCGGCATGCCTTCGCCGGTTGGCGAGATTCTTGAAGAGCGCACAATGCCGAATGGCCTGCATCTCAAAAAGGTTCGCGTTGCCCTTGGTGTTGTCGGCGTTATCTATGAAGCCCGCCCTAACGTGACCTTTGATGTATTTGCCCTTTGCTTGAGAACCGGTAATGTAGCGGTGCTCAAGGGCGGTCAGGATGCCGCGCAATCAAACCAGGCAATAACTGCGCTGATCCATCAGAGCCTGGCAGCCTGCAACATTTCACCTGATGTAATGCAGCTGCTGCCGCCGGAACGCGAGGCAGCGACTGAGTTGATGAATGCCGTCGGCTATGTTGACGTGCTTATCCCGAGAGGATCACAGGGACTGATCGATTCGGTGCGCAACAATGCAAAAGTGCCGGTAATCGAGACTGGCGCAGGTGTCTGCCATACTTATTTCGACGCGACCGGCGATCTTGAACTTGGCAAAAAAATCATATTTAATGCAAAAACGCGCAGAGTCAGTGTCTGCAACGCAATGGAGTGCCTGATTATTAACAGTTCGCGCCTGTGCGACCTTTTCGACCTGCTGGCGCCAATGCTCGATAAATCGGTTGTTCTTGAGGCTGATGCGCGGGCTTATGCGGCGTTAGCTGGCCGATACCCCACAGCTCTGCTTGTTTCTGCAACTGAGAAGTCTTTTGGCAAAGAGCATCTTGACTACCGCATGTCGATCAGAACCGTCGACGATCTCGACGCGGCAATCAGCCACATTTCGCGCTACGGCACCCGCCACAGCGAATCGATTATTACCACCAGTGCGGCGGCTAAGGCCCAGTTCAGTCTGGAAGTTGATGCCGCCGCCGTTTATGTAAACACTTCAACCGCATTTACTGATGGCGCACAGTTCGGCATGGGCGCCGAAATCGGTATCAGCACACAAAAACTGCACGCACGCGGTCCGATGGCATTGCCCGAACTGACCAGCTACAAATGGCTTATCGACAGCAACGGCCTGACAAGACCATAATGCGATTGAGAAAATCGCGTGTTTTTCAGCTGCGTTTGTGAGTAAAGACTGAAGCGGCAGGAACAGACTGCAACACCCAGTCTTTCTCCGGGCAGATTTCGGCGGTATCGCCAAGCGCCTGCAGCACCGGCGTTTCCATGCGTGTCGGCACACAAAGAATTCCATGTTCGCAGGAAACATGCCGGCCGGCATCTGCACCCTGCAAATAAAGGGTGCGCACCCGCGACATGGTTGCTCCGGCGGCACCGGCATGCATCGCAGCCTGAACGAAGTTGTCGCCCTGCCCTTCGTGGCAGTAGAAACTGATTTCGCGATGCGTAAAGTTCGACACGGTTCCTTTGTCAGAGATGTCTTCAACACCAAAAAAGCGCTTGCGCCATGCCGTGTTCTTTTTGAGATCGTCGATGGCTGCGACAATCTGCTCGATGCTGGCGGCATGTTCCTGACGGCCAATTCGCAGCAACGGGTCTACCATACCGTAACGTATTGGAGTCTGATACAAAAATCCGCCGCCCGGCCGGTCAATATGGCCTTCTTCGATCAACAAACGCTGCAGACCATTGGCGTCATGACCTGGCACCATCAGGAAAACCAGCTCTTTTTCCGGCGAAATCGTAATTCTTATCAGGCCAAGACGTTCACGGATGCCGGTTCCAATGCCGAGACCGACCACCGGAACGCCGGCACCAAGTTTCAGCGCCACTTTATACAGACTTTCGCCACCGCCCGACTTCGACTGAATACCGGTAATCAGGGTGAGGTCGTTGAGAAGCCAATCTGATCTGGCCGGCTCAACTTTAACATCTGATAGATTCTGGAAGCTCACTTCAGCGATATCCTGGGCATAAACAGCACCGCGGCCAGGTGTTCGCAGATCCAGGCCTTCGACGAGACGGCAAAGCAGTGGGGAAGCAGCTGCACGCGCTACGGTTATGCGATAAATTTCGCTGGCCGCATCGCTGAACCCGAGGCGAAGACCGGCAAATCCAAAAAAACCAGCACTTACATTCTGCCTTACACACCTCGCCCTTTCGACCAGCACCGACGGTATTCCAAACGCGGTGAGCAGTTCGACAACCCTTCCGCTCAAACCATGATGCGACATCAGGGTAATGCGTGCGGCTTCGCGTAGTTCAAGCTTCATGCGCTTCCTCCACATTGGCCTGCAGAACCTCGCGCTGACGCCTCTGCACCATGATGCCATAAATAAGCATGGTTAAAATTGGAAAAACCGAGGCCATGGCAACGATGCCAAACCCGTCGACAACATTGAGCTCGCCGCCTATACCCAGCCCCATCGCAAGAATAAGCGGCACGGTGATTGGTCCGGTCGTAACACCGCCCGAATCCCAGGCGATGCTGGCGAAATCGTCTTCGCTGAACCAGGTAAGAATCAGAACCGCCAGATAAGAAGGAATCAGCAGCCACATCGCTGAAAATCCGTAGAGAATCCTGGCTACACCCGCGATAAGACCGAGACCAACCCCGAGCGAAACGGTACGAATCACGCCAACGCGCTTCACCGTGCCTACCGTCAGCTCTTCGACAGTGCTGCCAAGTGCGCTGAGAGCCGGTTCTGCTACGGTTGAGCCATAGCCCATGCCAAATGCAAAAAGAAAAACCAGCGCGATCCCGACCAGAGTCAGTTCTGGCCCGAACAAAGGCGGGCGCTCGACGATGTGCTCGTAGCGGCTCCTGGCGGCATCGTATCGCGACGGCTCGAAAGGCACCGGACGTGGTGTTCCGGCGCGATCTCTGAAATAGAAGAACCGACCGGCCTCGCCATTCTGTGAAAATGCCGTCAAAACAGATCCGGGATCGAACGGTTCGAGAACAACCCGACCTTCTTCATGGGTTTCGCTTCTGAATACCTGTGGAAGGGGCCGGCCGACCTGGTCGCCAAGCGGAGCCAGCCCGAGCCTGATACCGCTGGTCAAAATCGCCATGCCTATCAGCGCGAAAAAAATACCAAGAACAACTTCGTCAGAACGCCGCGGGCGGTCGCGCAACATGAAAACCAGAACAACCACCAGCAGCAGAACCAGCGGAATAATAGCGCGAAAAGCAAGACCAGACTCGTTTTTGACAACTTCTCCGAAATCGATGCTGACCCTTTTAGAGACTTGTGCCGACGCGGGCTTTATCGCTGCAATAACCGCACGCTCATGCGATGAAGCTCGCCGCGCCAGCCATTCCTGCAGTGACAAGCGACCAAGCAGGGCCTGACGCATACGCGCATCCGTCAGAGAGTGCAACGCACGCGTGTAATTCTCATCGCTGCCAAAACAGGCACGCCGCGCCGCTTCACCACCACGCTGAAAAGCGATCGCTGCAAGCTTTTCTTCTGATGGAACAAGCTTGAGAGCGTTGCTGCGGTTTTCCGGCGCAAAAAAATCGACAACCGAAACCGGTTGCGGCGTAGACGCGTTCAGATAGGCTCCCAGCAACAACACACACAGAACCGGAAATAACGAGGCCAGGCTCACCACGCCGAAACCGGAAGCGGTTCCTTCCTGCCTGCCGGTAGAGCGGCTTATCCCGATACCCATGGCCAGAACCAGCGGAACAGTGACCGGACCGGTGGTAACGCCACCGGTATCCCAGGCAAGATTGATAATGCCGGCCAGGTTCTGGTCGCGCGAAAACCATGCTGAAATACCCAGCAGCAAAGGAACCATAACGAAGATAAACGGCCTGATTGATATTCCATAATAGAATCGCGCCATACCGAAGGCAACCGCAACGCCAACCCCGGCACCAATAGCCATTACCAGCGCGTTGGTCTCGATTTCCAGCAGACGAAAAAGCAGCGGCGTCTCCCAGGGAGTGACGGTAATGCCTGCCAGCCGGAGTGAAGCGATGGCCGGTTCGGCCAGTGTCGCGCCAACACCCAGCAACAGGCCAAAGAACATGATCACAGCAATATTACAGCGTTGCGGCAGCTGTAGTCCCACTCTTTCGCCGAGTGGCATGAGCCCCAGAAAGAGGCCTTCGAGAAAAAATGCGAGGCCGAGCACGACCATGCCGATACCTGCCGAAATCTGCAGAGCATCGGTCGGTGGCGTGTTGAGAACCAGTATTTTGAAGCCAACCAGATAAACGATGATAAAGGCGACCGCCCTGAACTGCTCGCCAATTCTGGTTCTGGCATAATTCCAGATCATTGGCAGAGCTGTGCGCAACGGGATATTGATTCGTTCGGGACTGGCCATAGCACACCTTGTAGAAACAGGCCGCACACTACTGTCGGAAAAACTTCGACCCGGCTGACGTGTCGACCACACATTTGCTTATCAGGACTAGAAACCCATATTAGCCGCGAAAATGCCGATTGTCAAACCGCCACAACTCAATAATACATTGCTGTTGGCAGCAATGAAGTAATTCTCAGAAAAATTGCGGGTTGAACCATCAGCAAAATTAGTGTTAGTTATGTGATTCCCTTGCACCGGTTCTTTTGCTTCATATACATGCCATCAAATTTCATGGTAAATTCAAATATGACAATTTGAGGAGTCTTAATGAAAAACCTTATTCTGAGCCTGATTCTGGCGATTTTATTGCCCACCCTTTTAATTGCCGATCCGTCTGAGCACCCTGACCTGCAGCCAGCAAAGCAGCATATGGAAGATGTATTGGGCGAGTTTGAATCCAAAATTCTCGAATTCAGAGCATCTGAAGCGCTGAATGAAGATTGGGGAAAGAGGTTTCCGGCCGAGGTCTATTTCGTTTTTTGCGACGGTGGGCGGCTTTTGAGCATACTCGACAAGTTCGAAAACTATGCGAAAAATGACTCAGCAATTCGAATCGCGGCGATAAATCTGTCGCTTACCGCCGAAGTTCGCGCATCAGATCGCAAAAGTCTGATCGGCGCTAGCGTTATTTTCTCTCTAATTCAGAGCAAAGCGGCAGACAAACTGCCAAAGTTTGACGCAAAACGGCTTGCCGAAATTATTAACTTCGCAGGGTTTGAAGCTGCTGTCAGTAAGGGAGAGCAAATCGATGGCATTGACTGCTGGCTTACCAATCTTCGCCAGGACAGTGATAAACGGACAATGTTAACTGGCTATTCGTTCGACATAAGTACTATTACAAACTTTGCGACAGGCCTGACGAAGGCGCAGCAGGGCACAGAAGCATTTATCAACTCGGTTAATCGGTCTACCTATAGCGGGATTCCAGTCTTTCGCTTCGACATGTCGGTCGTTCCCGGACGTGAAAAAGTCCTGCCGACAGGCTTCTTAAACATTCTGGCAGAAATCGCCACGGCGGCCGGCAGCACCGGAGGTGCGCTTGGAGCATTGCGGGTCTCTCCGCCAATCTATCTCGAGAATAAGTTCGAGATTCCCGTTGAAATATCGGTTGAAGACCTCATTGACAATGAATGGGAAAAAATTCAATCTGCGATCCTGGCGGCCAGGGCCGATAAATTTACGGTCAGCATGATATCTGATGATGGCGTTCAGGACGGCGGACACACGATGACGCTGAAAATATCCGGAGAGCTGTAAACACCGTCTGCAAATCCATCTTCGCTGAACCAGCTAAGAATCAACAGCAGTATAAAAGTCACCCAGCAAATCTCGAATTTATCGCGTCGCAGATCAATGCAACGATTTGCGGCGCACCTTTTTGCACAAAATTTGTTACACGCGCAATCTGTTTCCCATGCCAGAGAAGATTTAAACTGTAACTTGTCTCGGCAGCGAAATTGACGATAAATAGAGAGGTACATAATCTTTAATAAGCAATAAAAGAGAGACACATAAGGAGGCAGAAATGTCAGTCATGAGGAAATTTGTAAGTCTTTTCGTCGTTTTAGCGCTGGTTTGTTGCGCCAACAGCCTGTCAGCCCAGGAGCTGAACCAGAATTTCGCCCACTCGCTCGGTGTCGGGAATTCAGCGCAAAGCTACGAACACCGCATCGACCTTCCCGAAAAATGGGCAGCTGAAGGCAAATTTTTTATCGGCCGCGCTCTGACTCTTGATGGCAAGCTGGTTATCGAGCGCGAAGAACTGACCAAAACCTATTATTACGTAAAAGTGCGCCTGCCCAAAGCAACCCTGTGGTTCGCCAAAGGCAGCATCGACATCACACTGAAAGCCGGCACCGCTGCGGCTATAGTTCCGGTTCTGGCTGCACCGACCGGTCTCAAGGTTTCTGGCGAAAGTTACCCACGCTTTGGCTGGGCCGGCGCCGGCAACTACTCGGCAATCAGCCTGCTTGACCGCAGCAACGGCAAAAACCTCTGGGAACGCGTCGTTCTCAACGACCACGCCTGCGTCATGGACGAAGGCAGCGTCAAGGTTGGCGGCAAATACACCTGGGCCGTAAAACAGTCTGACGAAACCGCCCGCTACTCATTTGAGGCGCAGGCTAATTTCCGCGTCGGCACCAAGCAGGTTAACTGCAGCCATTGTTTCGGCCACGGCTACCTCACCTGCCGCAGCTGCAATGGCTCTGGCCACATCGTCAGCAACGGCCCAAACAACACGCCTGTTTACAAGATCTGCTACACCTGCAACGGTTCCGGACGCGAACGCTGCACCTTCTGCAACGGCAGCGGACATGTAACCGTTCCATCGATCATACCCGAATAGTCAGCAAGGGGCTGTAGCTCAGCTGGGAGAGCGCGACATTCGCATTGTCGAGGCTGACGCTTCGAGCCCTTTCAGCTCCAAATCAAGAAATCCCCGTTTCCGCACCCGCGGCAACGGGGATTTTTGCTTTTCGATATCAGACACTCTGCCCGCAATAGCGCCTCGTGCATTGTGAAGTTTAGTCAAACCATCTGTCCCCTCACAGATCATCTCATCGCCACAGGGGGGGGCATCTTCGCTAAAACAGATCATGATCACCTGGACATAGGTTCACATGTAAATTTTGCGTTAAAAGCTTGCAAAGAGTCTGATTATGGGGTAAAACTGAACTGACTGGAGAGGTGCCGGAGCGGTCGAACGGGGCAGTCTCGAAAACTGTTGAAGGCTTTGCCTTCCGCGAGTTCAAATCTCGCCCTCTCCGATTTTTTTTCTGAAGCCTTACTGAAACAACACCCGTAACAACAATGTTCCGGGTGTTGTTTTTTTAGAACTGGAAACCCTGATATGAAGCTAAAAAACGAGCTTCTGTGCAGAAATCAAAAAGTCGGCAGTCATCAGCCCAAAATTTGTCAAACATTACAGACGATTTTAGCAAAACCGGCTTTGTCGCAGCTCTTTCAAGCATGGCATACGAATTGCATTAAACAGCGCATTACAAACGCAGGAGAAAATCATGAAAAGACTCGCCAGGATCGCCATGTTCATAGCCCTTTTCGCCGTGGTTGGTAATCTTCCGGCTTTTGCAGCATTCAATGAAACGAAATTCGAGTCTCTTATGCAGAATTGCGTCAAATATCTCTTCGTTCTCGAAGAAGATCTCCCGAATGGCATGAGCAAAGAGCTAGCCTACGAAGGTTTCGAAAAAACCTCGGCTGAACTGCAGAAATATGTTTCTGGTCTTGCTACCAGAAAAGAACTGGCAAGTGCCCGCAAGACAGCGGATAATTTCATCAAAAAAGCTGGACATGAAGCGGTTACTCTCGCTAACGTCGGCAAAATGGCACTCAAAATGATCGCCCAGCGCGAAAAGTTCCTGGAAATTCACGGCGAATAATTCTGACTCCCTGATTGGTTAAAAAAAGGCTGCCTTTTGGCAGCCTTTTTGCATACAGAAATCAGTTGAGTTGATAAGGTTGTCTAACGCTTACGTATTTATTCCAGCTATTTTGACGGGTCGTAATTTCCATCAGCATTGAGCTTAACAAGCTTCAGCAGGTCATCGAACGGTCGCGGAGCGCCAGAACTGCCGTGCAGACTGCATTCAAATGTGTAGCCAATGGGGTCAGCGACAATGCTGACATGGCAGACAGGCAGATCGTTTTGGGGTATCGGCAGCTCATGAAAATGCCCCTGAACCTGGTCCTGCAGGCTCTCTCTGATATATTTCGCCTGTATGAGCTCGTTCATGCGTTTGTTTATCAGGTTATTCATAGCCTCTATGCTTTTTTCTTCTTCCTGGTGATCGATAAAATGCATTTCGACTGCGCCAAGAAGCACACGCATACTGGCAAAACATGACTTATAAGTTGCTTTTACCCGGTTAAGCCGGGTTTCCTTAAGCATTGATGAGACACCGACAACCGCAGAAACCAGCACAATCAGTGAAAATATCGCTCCAAGCAGACGTCTCATAAGACACTCTCCTTCAAACATTACAGGCTATCTGCCCAATCGGCAGCGGCTGAAACCAGGAGCCAAACGACAATTGCCAGTTTAGCAGCCTTTACTATGATAACAGAACCGGCACGCAATAAACAAACGGGCGACACGGCTCCGCCCAGCAAAAGCTTCCGCGGTCTAATTCCTCATAATCAATAAATTTCAAGGACTTTACTATCGACAGCTGACCTGGCAATTTGTTAAGCTGCCTCGAACTCGAAAAGGCACTAGAGAAAAATCGCCACTGCCAGAACTTCCACCGGGCGAAGACGCCTGTTCAGAATGGCTGATAGCGTTGCGCCTCAAGCCAGTATCAGACAAGACAGGAAACTTATGAAAAAACTACCAGAAATTGATCTGAACAAACCTGTAGAGCTCATCGTTCTTGGCATCACGTCATCAAATCATGCTCAGTGCCGATTGCCTGGAACAGAAACCTCTATGGCGCTTAAAACACCGTTTGCGCTCGAGCTGATTCCCGGTGATACAGCCAAAATTCAGCCCAGAAAGCTCTGGCTGCTTTCGGGAAAGCCAAACCTGTCAGGCGATGTAATCGAAAAACGCTTCGATGTGCATAATCTCGGGCTGACTCCGCTGGAACTCAACGACCATGGCAGCTGGGACCCGGCTGAAGAATACTGGCGGGATGAAGATGATCGATTAACAGGCTGGCAAAAAGAAATTATGGCTGCCGGACCTCGCCAGCGCTATGAAATGGAGCAGGTCATTCCCGGCCAGAAAATTCACGACCCTGATTCAGACCCGATCTATGAGGCAGTTGAAATGTTTCATGCCGGATACGAAATTGAGGCAGAAACCAAGCTGAATAAGATGCTGGTAAAAGATCTCAGATGTATCGACGCGCATGCACATCTAGGCAGTTTTGCCTTTGATTTCCACACCCATAAGGCATTGCAATATTATGATTCCGGGCGACAAATAGCCGAGCTTTCGCTGCCAGAAAAATTCAATGGCCTGCTGCCGTGGGGTCTGATCGACAACCGCCCATATCTTCGCTGTTTGCACGGAACAGGCCTCTGCCTCTGGCGCTTTGAGAAATTTGCCGAGGCCGCTGCTATCTTCAAAAAACTGCTCTGGTTAAACCCCAACGACAATCAGGGCGCCAGGTTCAACTTCGCCAAAACATCTTCAGGACGCAAATGGACCAAAGACTGAGTCTGTTTCAAATATTTACTAGATCGGTCTGGTATTTTTGCTAGACTGATCTAGTGGTTTTCAAATTTTCGACTGCCCGCTTGACTTTTATGCGCATTATGCGCATAATATATATGAGTAAAAAATGAAATTTCGCGAAGTAGAGAAAATTTTGCTCAATGATGGCTGGCTCTTTAAAGAAGCCAAGGGTTCGCACTATCAGTATGTTCACCCGAGAAAACCGGGAAAAGTGACAATCCCGCATCATTCTGGCGATATAGCGCCGGTAATATTAAAGTCGATACTCAGACAGGTTGGGCTTAAGTAAAGGAAGGACAATATGAAGCTGGTATATCCTGCATGTTTTTATCTCGATAAGGAAACCGGAGACTATGCGGTGGAAGTGCCCGATCTGCCGGGTTGCGTCAGCGGCGGCTCTTCGCTTGCCGAAGCAGTCGAGATGGCGACAGATGCAGCTTCCGGCTGGGTTCTCACCGAACTGGAAGACGGCAAACCGGTGCCAAATGCCAGCGATATAAAAGATATCACCCCGGAAAAGGGCGGTTTTGTAAGCATGCTGGTGCTCGACATGGCAACATATACAGAGAAATACGGCAACAAAGCCGTTCGCAAGAACCTTACCATCCCGGCCTGGCTGAACACTTTTGCCGAAGCCAACAACATCAACTTCTCAAAAGTTCTGCAAGAATCTCTGATCGGCCTTTATCAGAAAAAGAACGCCTAGCCCCAATAAAAAACGCCGGAACTTTGCAGATAATGCTGATTTGTATTAAATTTAGTTCAGCAAAATTCAGGCGGGCGGAAAATGGTCGAAGCAGCGACAGACAAATCGGCAAAGGGTGCGCGGGCGGGCGTGGCGATGATTACGCATACGACCTATCTCGGGCATTCGCAGATGCTGGGCGCGGCAGTTTTTCTCGACCGGGTCATGCCACCGCAGATTCTCTTTCGATTCAATGGCGAAAAGCCACAGAAAATTCTCTGGAACGACTATGAAACGCTGGTCAATAGCCTTGTCGCATTCGATAAAGAAGTCAGCGAAGCGCGCGCTGACCAGCAGAGGGTGGTCAAAGCAATTGAGTTGCCATGCGAAGTCGCGGCGGTATTTCTCGAAAGCCAGCGCATAAGCCTGCGCTGGCAGCAGAAGAGTCTGGTGCTGACTCCGCTTGATTTTTCGCAGATAGTGCAGGTGCTGGCGGCAACGCTTGCCAAGGCAAAGCCAATTGTGCGCCGCATGCTCGAAAAGGCTGAGCTGATGAAAAACCCGTCTTTTTGGGCGGCACTGACCAGCTGGGGCGGTTTTGCGCTGTTCATACTGCTGACTATGCTCGATTTGTTGCTGCTGGTCAGCATGCTGTTTCAACCGGCGCTGTATTTTCCATGGACAATTCTGACAACCTTTCTGGCCGCATGGCTGCTGTTACTGCGCCCGACATGGAGCTACAAAGTGCTGCCGGCACTGCTCGACTATCTTAACGATCAATTTCTCGCCGACCTCGCCAATCTGCGACTGCCGCGCAAAAGCATCGAGTTTTTCCTGATAATTTTTATGGGAATTGTCTATCTGCTCTGCTTCGGCAGCGAGGCCGCCAATTATATTTTCGACTTTTACAGGAGTAAGCTGGCGCCATAAAACTCTGCTGACAGAAATATTGGTTCAGGACGGGCGCCTTTCTTCGCCAATAATTTCAACATAGCGTTTCTTCTCACACTTTTTGCAAAATTGAATATATTTATATGGACGGGAAAAAAATAAAGATATGGAGGCATTTCCGATTTCGTTTCAGAGAGGAGATACTATGAAAGAAAAGATTGGGGTCTGGATTGACCATCGGAAAGCATGGATCGTGGTTCCCACAGGCAAGAGAAGAGAGAACACAGCGACAGTTCAGGTCGAATCTGGCATAGAAGATCACACTCACATTGCAAAGGGCGTGCGCACAGACATTACGCCAGGGTCAATGGATAAGACTTCAGAAGATAAACATCAGCGCAACATTCAGGAACAACTGGCCAGATACTATGACCGGGTCATCGACAACATGTGTGAAGCGAAATCCATTCTGATTTTTGGACCGGGGCAGGCAAAAGTCGAGTTGAAGAACAGAATCAAATCGCAAAGACCAACCTGGAAAACACCTGAAATAGAGCCTGCCGACAGAATGACATCGCAGGAAATCGTCGAACGCATGCTACAGCATCAACCGTATAAAACCATGACCGCCGCTTAGTATCTGTTATGCTTCAGGGGCTACCCGATGACAGGCAGCCCCTTTTTATTTTGCCATGCCAGCGTTTTTAAGCTTATAGCCTGGACAATCTTCTGCTTTAAAAGTGCAGCGTTCTGTGGTTAAATTTTGCTTGAAGCGATAGCATTCGGTTATTATCAGACACAGTAAACGCGCAAGGAACAGGCAATGTCGGATAGCAAAGACGCTGGCAAACCAGCCGCCAATATGAAAGGGTTTGAGGTCATTTTTGAAGCTGTGCATGGCAGTCAGGCCTTCGGACTGGCCGGACCAGATTCTGATCTGGACATCAAGGGCATCATCATTGGCCCGGCTGACTGGTATCATGGCTTCACTGAAGCGCCTGAACAACTGGTTCTGAACAAGGATCATACGCTTTACGACATCAGGAAATTTTTCCGGCTGGCGATAGAAGCCAATCCAACCGCACTTGAGATGCTCTGGGCACCAGATTCGTGTATCAGGGTCTGCACTCCGGCGGCCGAGAAACTGCTTGCAGCGCGGGGAAAGTTTCTTTCGCTGCGAGTCGCCGACAGTTTTGGTAAATATGCATTGTCTCAGCTGAAACGCATCAAAACCCATCGGCGCTGGCTGCTGAAACCACCGACATCACAGCCACAGCGCAAGCAGTTCGATCTGCCGGCAAAGCCGCTGATTTCTGGCGATCAGCTTGGCGCCGCTGATGCGCTGCTTGAAAGCGGGAAGGTTTCTCCCGGAGAAGTATCGCCGAATTTTCTGCTGATGCTCGATCGCGAAAGAAGTTACCGCGCCGCGCTGAAAGAATGGCAGCAGTATGAAGCCTGGAAAAGAGAACGCAACCCGATCAGGGCGGCGCTCGAAGAAAGATTCGGCTACGATACCAAGCACGCGCTGCATCTGGTTCGGCTGCTGCGCATGGCCCTTGAGATTCTGACAAACGGCGAAGTCATAGTGAAACGCCCCGACCGCGAAGAGTTGCTGGCAGTAAAGCAGGGCACCTGGAAGTTCGACGACCTCATCGACTACGCTGAGAAAACCCATCAACAGATTCAGCAGGCGCGCGAAACGAGCCGCCTGCCTGAGTTTCCCGACAAGGCAGAGCTTAACCTGCTGTGCAGCGAAATCCTTGGAGAATGCCTGTATGATCGAAAAAGAAAAGATTGATCTCGGCCGTGAATTCGTCAGGGCGTCATTTACCGGGCGCCAGATTCTGCTGACCGGAATTACCGGCAGCCACTATTACGGGTTTCCGGCGCCCGACAGCGACCTCGACCTCAAGGGCATTCATGCCGTTTCGCTGCGTGAGTTAGTTGGCCTTTCGCGGCCGCAGTCGGCCATAAACATCGAAAAAGACTGGCGTGATTGCCTTTGCGACTTCACCAGCAACGAAGTAGAACAGGCGTTGCGGCTGCTTTTGAAGGGCAACGGCAACATGCTCGAGCGCATCTTCTCGCCTTTTCAGCTTTTCGAAACTCCTGAGCTGAAACAGCTGCAGGAGCTGAAAAATGAGTATCTCTCGCGCCGCTTCTGTCATCATTACAGCGGCTTCTTCCAGAAAAAATGCGAAGAATACACGAAAGCCGCGAATTTCCCGATCAAACCAATGCTTTACATCTATCGGGTTGCGCTGACCGGCATTCACCTGCTGCTGACCGGCGAAGTCATCGGCGATGTCAATGTTACGGCAGCCGAACACGGCTTCGCAGAAATCGGCGAACTGGTGCAGATTTACGCGGCCACTTCCGAAAAAAGCAGCCTCGATGAGAAAACTTCCGGGCGCTTTGTCGCGCGCTGGCCGTTGCTGCAAGAGAAGCTCGACCAGGCGCTTGAAAAATCGCCACTGCCAGAAATCCCGCCCGGCGAAGACGCCTGTTCAGAATGGCTGATCGCCTTGCGCCTTAGAATGGCCGGCTAGCCGGTATTTCCACAGACTAACGCCATGAGATATTTTATTGCTGCATTAAGTGCCAGAAATGAACTAACGGGCAAAAACAGATGGTAAGAATCTCGGCGAACACTCAGAACAGAGAGTCACGCAGCAGCGTGGCGATGATTACGCATACGACCTATCTCGGGCATTCGCAGATGCTGGGGGCAGCGGCTTTTCTCGACCGGGTCATGCCGCCGCAGATTCTCTTTCGGTTCAACGACAAAAAGCCACAGAAAATTCTCTGGAACGACTACGAAACGCTGGTCAATAGCCTTGTCGAATTCGACAAAAAGGTAAGCGAAGCACTCGCTGACCAGCAGCGGGTGGTCAAGGCAATCGAGCTGCCATGCGGGGTCGCGGCGGTATTTCTCGAAAGTCAGCGAATAAGTCTGCGCTGGCAGCAGAAGAGCCTGGTGCTGACTCCGCCTGATTTTTCTCAGATAGTGCAGGTGCTGGCAGCAACGCTTGCCAAGGCAAAGCCAATTGTGCGCCGCATGCTCGAAAAAGCCGAACTGCTGAAAAATCCGTCATTTTTTGCGGCACTGACCAGCTGGGGCGGTTTTGCGCTGTTCGTGCTGCTGGCGATGCTCGACATACTGCTGCTGATCAGCATGCTGTTTCAGCCGGCGCTGTATTTTCCATGGACAATCCTGACCACCTTCCTGGCCGCATGGTTGCTGTTACTGCGCCCGACATGGAGCTATAAAGTGCTGCCGGCACTGCTCGACTATCTTAACGACCAATTTCTCGCCGACCTCGCCAATCTGCGCCTGCCGCGCAAAAGCATCGAGTTTTTCCTGATAATTTTCATGGGAATAATATATCTGCTCTGCTTCGGCAGCGAGGCCGCCAATTATATTTTCGACTTTTACAAAAGTTCGCTGGTGCCATGAGGCTTATAAACAGCCAAAACTGACAGAAACTGTGTGATAGAATTGATGGATATTACAGGAGCAATCGTGCCTGAATAATGCTCGGAGACCGGTCCTGAATTGAGGGCCTGTTTTATCTGTTATGACAGTTTAACAGTTTTAACCGGCAATGCAAAGCCATGGGCCATGCAGCGTTATAAAAAGACTGCGCTTTTTGCTGGGCTGATCAAAAGAGCCGCCTCAGCTCCTTCTGTTCATCTTGAAGAAATGCAGAATGTGGTTTAAACTCATTCCGGATTTCAAACCCTACGAGGCATTAAGGATTTTTTGTGACTGAAAATCGCTACCAGAAGACAGCTAAATCTACAATTTACTTACTTCTGGAAGCTATTCTGGTAGTTTTCCTGTTTTTCGCTTTTATTTGGCCTGGCATTAAATTCTGGAATCTGCAAAAGGATCTTGCCACCCCTGGTGGTCTTAGTTTTATGATTCCAGCCTCATCTTCACCAAAAATGATTGAATTACCCATGACTGTTGGCTTGAGATTGCCACCTGTTGCAGAGATTGCAGCAGATGACTTTCACTTTGAGTTTCTTGAAAATAAAGGAAAAATCAATCCCCTATCCCGAAAGGATTTTCTTGCAAAGGTTCCAGACTATCAAACCTGGCTGAAAAAAATAGAGCCTGTAATTGACGCAGAAATAGCAAAATTAACCCTGCCAGTTGATTTCTCCAAAGTAAAATTTACTATTGCGAAAACCGAGATCGATACTATACAAATAAGCACCATTGTCAGAAGTTGGAATTTTCTCGCTGTGTGCATTGCCGATCGGAGATCAGTGGTCGAGACTGCCCGGTTGCTGATCGGCGGAATGCTGCTTGGCCTGAGCCTGCAAAATGAAACCCTGTGTCATGCTGGCGGGGCGATCTATTACATTTCCACGCTGGTTTGCATTGGAAATTCTGCCAGAACTTTCATGCATTTGCTTCCTGATATGGTACTCTCTGCCGCCGAAGCAAAGTATGTTTCCGGGTTGATTGAAAAAATAGAAGAGTCTATTGCACCGGTTGATTATTTCATTAAAAAAGAATTGGCGGACGTTTATCTTTTTCGCGATGTTTTGCGCTTACAACCAGTTCCCCCAAGACTTTTCACAAAAATCCGCTGGCCTGGTCGTGTTTACTATGAAATTGTCTGCAATTCTTCTTTTTTGGAAGAATTTGCAAAGGAGCAGTATGATCCTTTTTACAAGTATGCTTCTGAACCATGGGATCCTGACTCTCCTGCTCGGGAAGCATATAATGAAAAAAAGAAAGAAGCCCGAAGAATTCTGGCAATGCCTCAATGGATGAGCTATCTGAGATACACCTACCAGCCTGAGGAATACGTCAAAACCTATTGGATAAGCAGCCACAACAACTATGAAAGTCTCAAAAGCCAGTTCTTTACCATGCGCCAGCACCTAAGAATGTTGCGCTGGTCGCTGGCACTTTTTGCATTCTTTAACGAAAAGCATGCCTGGCCGAAAAGCGAAGCCGAATTAAGGCTCTGGTGGGGAAAAAATCTGCCAGAAGATCTATTTTTCAATGGTCCGGTTTTGTTTACGCCGGGAGCCCCCCCTGACATTCGCAGCGTTGGCGATTTTCAGAAGCCCTTTGATGAAGACGACATCCCCGTTTTCATTCCTTCCGGAATGCATTGAGTGCTACAAATCTTCTGCATGTGGAAAAACTCTTCCGTGTAAGTGTTTAGACTGGTTTAAAAAGGGGTTTAAAGCTCAATGAAGCGAAAACGTACACTAAGAGTTAAGCTTTTCTTCAAAAACTGCTTTAACAGGCTTTTTAAGTGTCTGCTATATTATAAATTGATAGACATCATAATTAAGCCGTCATATCATGTCTATTATATCGAATTTCCATACCATTGTAGACAAAAACTCTACAAAACGATTTAGGAGACACCACAAAGAAATGCGACTTTTTGGTTATGCTAGAGTTTCAACCAGCCAACAATCACTGGAAATTCAAATCAGCGCACTAAAAGACGCTGGAGTCAAAGAAAGCCGAATATTCACGGACAAAGTTACCGGTTGCCACACTGACCGCGAAGGTTTGAGCCTTTTGCGCCTCAAAGTAGAAGCCGGTGACGTGATTTTGGTTAAAAAACTAGATCGTTTGGGTCGTGATACTGCGGATATGATCCAGTTAATTAAAGAATTCGATAATATAAACGTTGCTGTTCGTTTTTTAGACGATGGCATCAGCACCGAAGGCAGCATGGGGAAAATGGTGGTCACCATCCTATCAGCTGTAGCACAGGCTGAGAGACAAAGGATTTTGGAGCGCACAAACGAGGGTCGTGTTGAAGCAATAAGCAATGGCGTGAAATTTGGTCGCAAACGATCAGTAAATAGGAAAAAAGTCCTGGCGATGAAAGCACAAAGAATTGGCGCGACTGAGATTGCAAAACAACTCGAAATTGGCAGATCAACAGTCTATAAAATACTGAAAGAATCTACTGATGGAAAGTCTTTATGAAAAATGTTAAAACCCTTAGCGTACGTTTTCGTTCCATTGGACTTCAAACCCCTGTCAGCACGAAACCTTGCGATCTTTTTCCCTTTGGGCATTTTACTCGAACATTTCTTAATAAACTCCATATTGCTGGTAGAAGGACTTATATTGCCATCTCGAAACTCTTCGTGCACAACCTATGCCAGAATTCATTCTAAACCGGCGCATTTACTGCACAGCGCTGCTCGGCCTGTTGCTGCTGATGTTTTCATCAGGCCTGCATGCCGCGCCGAAAGCCGAACTTGAGCCAGCGTCTTTTGCTGACCTGACCGGCTATATTCGCAAGGTGATGGCCAATTATCGCACCGACAAGGACTTCTGGCGTAAAGACAGTTACACGGAAGATGCTATTGTCCGGGTAAAAACTGGTGAACTGCCTGTGCAAAGGCCTTTCAATAATGACAGGGCCGGCGTGCACCCCTATCTCGTTGCGTATCAGCACATTGATCGCATCATTGATTCTTTCAAAATTGATCCGACCGATCCTGAAAATTTCAAGACCTTTCTTGATCTGCACCGTCTCTGCGTCGGAACTACGTTCGAGTATTTCCTGGTTGACCGTCTTATTTACTCAATGCTCGCTAATCGAGAAAAGACCGAGGATGTCTACCAGCTGTTCCTGTATTTTAGAAAGTTAAATGAGATCTACCCTGAGCGCCTGCATTTTCCATTGAACAAAAACGTGCTTGAACTCAAAATTCTTGCGGAAGCCTGCAAACAAAAAAATGACGAGAATGCTTCCCTGCCAGGATTTGACGCCGGCGATTTTCCATTTCCGATAGCGCCTGGCGATCTTTCTGCTTATGCGCAAAGCATGCTGGCCCTGGGAAAGCATGATATCGCCCGCGAAGCAACAGAGCGCTTCATTAAGCAGCAATTCTATCGCGAAAAAACCCTCAGATATTTCCCGTTGCTTGAAGAGCTCTATCTTGAAGTTGAGCGGCCACTGGCGAGCATTCCAGCGGTTCCTGCCCGACATGGCTTTGCCAGCTTCGCTGGCGGGCTGTTTGGCAGCGCCGGGCGCGACAACAACAAACCGGTTTATCTGACCTATAAGAACAATATTTTTGAGCCTGCCGGAAATCGCTATGTATCGAAAGATTCAGCTGTTCCAGTCGATATTGTCGATTTCGTCGCCTCACAGGCGGTTTCGGCGCCTGAAGCCGGGATTGTTCCGGATTTTTACCGCGACAAGGGCTTCTATTTCATATTCTATCCAACTGAGGGAAATCCCGTCGCGCTGATTGGCGAGATTGGCGCAAATTGCGAGCTGCAGGAATTTTTTGCGGTTGTTGCTGGAAAGTTCAGAATACTCAACAATCCTGATGCCTACTCGGGCGTATATCTTCTCCTGCAGGAAACCGGAATAATAGCGGTTAACCGGAACGGCGAAGTCGGCCGGCCTGATGGCAAAAACCCGGTTGCAGAGGTTTTCAAACTGGCAAATATCATCGAAGCTCCGGCGCCAGAATTCGAGTTCCCTGAGAAGTTCGCCAGCACCGGAAAAATGACTTTTGTCGGCAGATTCACCGCCAGACTCCCGGATACCGGTGCTGTCATGCAGATTGCCAAGTTCAGCTGGCGCAGCTCAAATGGCGGCTTCAGAGATCCTTATTATTCACTGTATTTTACTTATAAAAACAGCCTGTCGAAAGAAGAAAACGAGCAGAAACTGCTTGCTCTCGATGAAAACGCCGCCGAAATGCTGGTCGAACTTGAACGCTTCACCGGCGGTAAACTTGAATCATGCCAGTTTTCAAACATGGCAGCAGATGTCGAGGATTATCCCAATGCCCCCGAAGACAAGTGGCTTAAGGGCTGGGGCGCCAACAGAGGTCTACCCGATTATGCCGACAGACAGGTACTTTTACGACTCTATCTTTCACTAAACCTTGATTTGCCAGCATACAGAGTCACCAGCCTGCCATATTATTTCGATGGCAGTTTTGCTTCAATCAAGGTAAGCGGCTACTGGTTCGCCGACACAAAAATGCTGGTAGTCTCTGACTTTGCGACCGACATGAATTCCCAACCCGGGCAGATCATTGCAAAAACGCTTGAGTTGCCTGCTGTCGAGCAGCAAATTCGCGTACGCAGCAATAACCCGTTCCTGTATAACAATTATGCGATGAGTTTTGACGACAAAACCCCGGTTCCTCCCGAATGGGCTGCCAGTCTAGAAAAAGTCTTCCCCAAAGAAGAGATGCCAAAAAACCAGAATCGTAAGATGTTCTTCTTCGTCCAGGAAAAGGGCCTGCCCGCCTTATTCAAAGCGGTTCCCGAACCTGACCGGGATTATTGATGAATTTATTCAGCGCTGTTTTTTGCTGACGAATTCTTTAATGCCGGCCAGAATGCCGCGGGCGAGCAGATCCTGGCCGGCGGATTCCTTGATAAAAGCGGCGTCGCTGGCGTTGTTGAGATAGACCATTTCGACGACGACGGCCGGCACTTCTGCAAAAATTGAGCCGGTAAGCGCTCCCTGTCTGGCGCCGACGAAGGTCATCGAGTCGGTTTTTATCGGGTTCATTTTGAGATGGGAAGCGAGCACGCCAGCCAGGCCGTTCTGCAGGCTTTCAGCGGCCAGCCTGCTTTGCGCGATAACAGCTTCGGAAGGACCGGTCACGCCTTGCACTGTGCCCTGTTTATCAGGATAATAAACCGTGCAACCCGAGCCGTTAGCCGAATCACAGTGCAGACGCACCATTATGGCAGCACCAGCCTTATTGGCAATTTCGGCCCGCTCACGATTGGTAACCAGGGTACCTACTGCGGGTTTCGTCAGGACTGACGTCAGCGTCGGCTCAGCTGCGATCAGCTGTTGCAGACGCAGGGCGACTTCCCAGCAGATTTCAACTTCCTTTAAGCCGTGATGAGCGCAGCCGCCGCTGGTTTCAGAGGGGTGACCAGGATCGATGGCGATTACATAAGCTTTAGTGCTATCTTTACTCATCGCATCATTCACCGCTGTCTGACCGACAGCCTGCAAGCTGCTGACAAGCAGCAAAGCCACAAAAACTGCAAAACCGATTTTCAACACGCCCTGAAACATTTTCTTGTTCAACTTAGCCCCGTTACCACAGATTTATTGCTATTTTACAGCGCCATAAAGTCAGAAGCAAGACCGCCTACTCGGCTCTGAAAGAAAATGAAAGCGAATATTTCAACTTTGGCGACAAGTTCAGGTTCAGCATCGGAACCGCCTCCGGGCACTTGAACTTCTTTACACCATCAATTGAATACTAGATTAGTCCGCTGTTAGACAAGGTCTGCCTCTTCAGCATTAAAAAGGGGACTGACTAACAAATTAGTCAGCCCCCTGCACTATCACTGCGCATAAGCAACCCGGCTCAGATATCCTGGCCGTCAGGTAAAAGAATGTCGTCACCAGTGGCACTGTCATCGATCTTATTCGGGCCGACACTGTAGAATATAAGCTTGTCGCCCTGTTGAGCCGATTTCAGCGGCTGACCGCTCCAGGGGTCGAGGCTGCCGAATTCGCGGCCGAGACGTTGTGAGAGCGCTGCCAGTAGAATCGACTTCTGGGTAGTTTTCTCTTTTGCCTGCAAACTGGCCCTGCGGAAATTCGGAAAAGCAATCATGAGAATCGGATTAGTAGTAGAAAAATTCATTTCCAGCTTGAATTCAGGGTTTTCAAAAGTTTCGCGGATCATCTTCTGATATTGCGCAAACGGCTCACCATAATATTTTTCAAGAATCCACATCGCCAGCGGCGCCTGCGAATAGAAACGGCCATAGGCATGTTTGAAGAAGATAAATTCGTCTTCCATGGCGGTTCGCATCGGCTTGTCAAGAGTCAGAGAACTGTTGAGTAACTCGATACATTCAGCTGCCTCGGCATCGCTGAGCAAGCCATCGTTAAACAGCCCGACAAGCCCCCGCAATGCAATCCCGTCCATAGCGACAGTAATCATTTTGCCGATCAGAAAAGGGCTGGTCAAGTCGTTCAGCCGTGCCAGTCTTACCTGGGCTGCGAAAATGAACGAGCTGTTTTCGTCGGGATACAATTCCTTGAATCGCCGCTGATATACTGCAAGAAAGCGCGAAACAGAGCGGATCTTCTTATAGCTTTCAGCATAAACACTGTCGAGAGGATCAAGCTGTGGGCTGGCGAACAGAAGCAGATACTTCCAGTCAAGGCTGCCAAAGCTGCGAACAGCGCCAATGATTTCCTGGTCATGGCTGGCAACTTCAGCAGAGAGGCTGCTGGGCTTACCACCACGCTTTTCCTGCAAAAGTTTCTGCGCGAGTTCAGAAAGCGTTTTCCAGCCGGCCAGCGCGTTTTTAAGCGATTTATCAACATCAGCATACCCGCGCTGCTCCAGTATATTCTCGAAACCGATCTCGGTATAGGGACCAGATTCGTTGAACACCTTAAGTTGGGAGGCAAGATTGTAAAAGCTGTAAATTGTCGAGACTGCCGAAACCAGCAGCAGCAGGGCAACCACCGTGAGAATTCGTTTGAGCGGGCTTCCGGCATAGAATCTTTCAATCAGGCTACGCATGGCGAACCTCCTGTGTTTTCTTCAGAGCGGCTAACCGGCATTGCTGCTGCAGTCAGAATGAAGGTAAGCACCGCGAGTATTATAAAACCGCGCAAAGCGCCGCGGATAAACCACATAGTCATGAGCGCCGTATTGGCAAGAGCATCAGGGTTGTTCCAGGCCATGACCGGGCGCTGCTCAACCAGCATGTCGATATCAGGTGTAACGACAGCAATCTCGACTTGAACGGTTGCCAGCGCGAAATACAAGATTACTGCCGGCAGAATAACTGCGATGAACTGTAGGAAAAGCGCCTTGAGCGCAGCTACCGGCACGAGTGACTTTTCTGCGCTGACCCGACTGGCGACCGCACGGCTGAGAAGCGCATCTCCGGCGGCTTCGCTGGCTATATTGGCAAAAGCATTTTTGATCTGCTGTGGTTTCATGATTCTTCCTCCGCGAATTCAAGGCCAAGTCGCTCTTTAAGACGCGACAGGCGCGACATCACCGTGCCGATTTTCAAGCCCATCTCGTCGGCTATCTGCTGGTAACTCATTTCAGCGCTGAAACGCAAGGTGATGATCTGGCGCTCTTCGTCATCGAGTTTCGCGAGAAGCTCACGCAGACGCGCGACATCTTCGGCGCGAATCAGCCGGTTTTCGAGCTCGCGGGCATCGCTGGCCCCTTCCAGCCCGCAGAATCTGACAAGATAACGCAGGCGACTTTTGAGGCTGCGCCGGTATTTAAGCGCTTCGTTGCGGGCAACCGTTACCAGCCAGGCCTTCTGGTGAAAGCCAGCGCCCCAGAAATCAGTGCATTCATAGGCTTTAACAAAGACTTCCTGTGTCAGGTCCCAGCTTTCTGAGGCATCGAGAGTGACGCCGTAGATCACCGAGTAGACCAGCCCCTGGTAGCGGCGCTGCATCTCGGCGAACATTTGTGGCAGATTGTGCTGTGTTGTTGTCATCGCAATATCTATAACCCATCTGCCGGCGATTTATTCCATAAATTTTCGCAAATTTTTGCAGTTGGCAATCTAATCGTTAAGTAGAGACGCGCTAACAGCCGCGCAATGTTGCTGAACGAATGCTTCTGCAACAATCGGGCTTGCCACGCAATTCGCTTGCGGCAGAGAAATAGTCTGGCGGGCTATCTTTTTTGCAGCCGGAGGATTATTATAGCCTGTGCGACGGTTTGCGGCGATAGATAGCGAGATTGCACCCAGCAATGGATTACTGGGTAATAGAATGAGCGATTTGCACAAAGATAAAGGCTGGACAGAAGGTCTGCCCGCGGCGAAGCCGCAGGGGCGTTCGTGCGCTTCGCACCTTTTTGGCATGCTGATGTCGTCTATTTTTCTGCTTCTCGGCGTCTTGTTTATGGCGCCACTGATTCTTTTGCCGACGTCTTCTGGTTACGCCCTGCTTGGCGGCGGAACCTTCGTGTTCTTCTTTTTCTGGCAGCGCCAGGCCACGCGGCGGGGTTGTTTTGTGCCAGTAATTATTCTGGCCATGTTTATGGCTGCAGAGTTGTTCTTGTTTTCGCTGCTGAGTATCGAGACAGACAAGCGGGCTAAAATCGACCATAAGAAGCTGCAGCAGACGCTCGATGAATATGCTCCCGGTCTTTATACGGCTGTTTTCGATACTGTTGCAAAGACCGGTTCAATGGCACAACAGGCGCTGCAGTCTGGCGGCGCTTCGCTGCAAAACGCCATAAACAGCCTCGGACAGAGTGACAGCGACAAAAAGCTGATCATGCTCGAAGAAGCTTTCAGCAGTTATCCCGGCGACCCGGCGGTTGTGCTGGCACTTGCCGACGCCTATATGACGAGAAACGACCTCGCCGCAACCCAGCTGGCGATAGCCCTTTATGAGGCGCTGGTCGAAACTGACCCGTGCGATGCCTTTCTGGCACGGCTTGCCGATGCCTATGGCAAAATTTTCAGATACGATCTGGCTTTTGCAACCGCAGTCAGACGGGCCTGGCTGCCACACGCAATGCTGGGAAGGGCGGCGCGCCAGATTGCCTTGTTAGCGGTTTTGAGCGGCGACCTGTCGCGTGGCATTTTTGAACTCGAAAAAATTCTGCAGCTTGATCCGGTTGAGAGCGAAGAAATCATGCTGCTGCTGGCCGGCCTTTACAAGGACATCGGCAACACGGTGCAGGCGCAGGCTCTTCTTGACCAGGTAATCGCCAGAACGCCCGCCAGCCTGAGCGTCGCCAAAACGGCACTCACAGCCAGACAGGCCTCAGGAAACCAGCATGAGTACAAGAAGTAATAGTCATTGCGAGAAAGGCGTCAGCCCGACGCGGCAATCTCATGGGCAAGTAGTCAAAATCTGCCAGAGAGCTGTATTGAATAAACAAAGAACACGCAACATCTTTCAGATAATGCTTATTCTGCTGAGTCTTGTTGTAATGCGCCAGGCTGCTGCCCAGAATATCAGCAATGATGAATTGGTTACACTTGCCAGAACGGCGGCGCAGGGTCAGGCAAGCGAGCAGCAGAAGGCCGTTCTGTTTGCCAACAACAAGGAACTCAACAACCTGGCCATTGCTGGCAAAATCAGCAGCAGCGATTATCAGCATAATCAGCGCATCTTTGTTGAACAGAATGACAAACTTATTCGCGAGGCGTCGACTCGGCATGGGCTGGTAGTCGCGCCGGCAAAGGATTCCGGCACCTACAAAGCCGGAACCGACACCGACCGTCAGCTGCAAAACAAAACAGGCGACCTGACAGTAAACCAGGTAAAAAGCGTGCGCGGCTCATATAACCAGGAAGTCAGTAATTACCTGAAAGCACAGGGAATAAAAACTTCTGGCAGCGAAAACTGGGCTCAGAAGCTGACAACAGACATCATGCCATCACCTTATGACATGAAACCTGCTGATTTTAAAGCAGCCAACAGCTTTATCAACGCGAGCGGCGGACTGGCCTACACCAGCGCCGATGCGGCGAAAATTCAGCTCGAAATCGACGGCAAACGCGTGGTAACGCCGGCGCTGCATGAGGCGAACGCCTATCATAATGAAATGCAGAAAAAAATCAGCCTGATGAACAAAGAGATTCAAAATCTCAACCGGCAACGCAGTTCCGCTGTCGATGCCGACAGCAAAGAAAATCTCGACATCGAAATTCGCAAGCACACGGCATTTATGAGCAAGTATATCGAGCGCGACAATAAGGTGGCAGACCTTATAAACAAAGGCAGCAGTGATACCGGCCTGGTTGAAAGCTCATACACCGGCACGGCGGCTGGCAAGGTCAGACAGGCGCAGAATCGCGATGCCGCAGTCGCGACGCTCAATGCCGAAGCACATGTCGGGGCAGTGAACAAGCACCTTGCCGAAGCGGCAACCCGCAGATTCAACGCTGCACTTGCCGGTGCGGCAACTGCCAACAACAGCGTTGACAGCGCGAAAGTCATGATTGCTGCAAACCTCAGAAGCCTGTCGCCAACTCAGCAGAGCCAGGCAATCGAAGATCTCGAAATCAAATACAGCGGTATGGGCAAGCAGGTCGCGGGCGAACTTAAGCGCATGAATACTGACAAAGCCGCTGCGGCCAAAATTCCGGCCACCCGCAACACAACCGTATGCAAAGGACTTGGCCTGGTAAACACCGTGCTGAACTTGAGTAATCAATATGCAGAAGGCAAGGGCACCACAGAAATACTCTGGAACATGTCTATTGGCGCCACGATTGAAACGGTAAACAAAGAAACCGCCGATTACACTGCCCGTGAAATCGAGCGCCTGCAGGTAAAATATCTCGCGGCTGGCGAAGACCCGAATTCGCTGGCAGTAAAGCTTAAGATAATGGCTGAAGCCAGTGTAAAAGGCACCTTTCACGGCTCGGTTATCGGCAGTTACGACCTGCTGAAAACCGCGACGCGCACCACGGCCGGTGCCGCGCTGGCGGCCGCTGATTCGGCGCTCTTTCTGGCCGGCGAGGCTCTTGACACCCACAATGTGCTCGAAACAACCTATGCCGAAATGAAGGCGCAGGGTATGGAACAAAGTGTTCAGAATGCCCGCGCGCTTAAATTCGGAAAAGACGGGCTGGCAGAATTGCGGCGTCTGGCCGACCAGGCGGCGTATCTCAGGTCACTGCTCGAACAGAATATAAGATCAGCCCGGCTTTCCTGCCGTGACTGCGACAATACGATAGATAACCTTAAGTCAGAACTGGTCGACATCAACAATTTAAAGGGCGCCGACGCGCTGCGCGAACTTCCGGGCACTGAGAAAAAAATGACCAGCACCCTCGTCGACTCGGCAAAGGCGGCCAAGACTATGACGGCACAGGCTGAAGCTGCCAGAAAAGCCCTGGCCGGCGGCGGAAGCGCCAAAGAGGCCATGCAGACAGTTGCAGCGCTGACCGCCTCTTACAATCAGCACAACACGAGTGTTGAGCAATGTAAAAATGAGATGTTCAAAATTGGTGAACTCGCCTCTTTGCAGAGTGCCGGCGACATTCTGGCGAGCTTCGAAGCAGAGAAGGCAAGACTTCTTGAGCAGGGCAGTCTTGCAGCAGCCAACGCCGCTATTATGCGCGACAACGAAGCGCAGTTCAAAAAAACAATCGCCAGCTTCGACAGCCTGCAGGAACGCGTGCGCACTGCCGACACCTTCTTCGCCGGCAAGCGTGAGGCGAATGAAGCCGAGTGGCTGATTATAAAATCCCGTCTCGGAGGCATCGCACGCCCAGAAGCCAGTTTACCTGAGGATTTCTTCGGTGAAGTCGGCACGCTAGAGCGTCTGCCCGACAAGGTTCGTCGCGAGGCCGCGCAGCTGAAGCCAGAAGCAGATTCTGTCGCCGGGTTAGCAGAAGCCGGCAATCTCGCTGATGCTGCTCTGCAAAGGTTAACCCCTCTATACAACGATGCCGGTAGGGCTCTCACCACACTCAAGTCAGCGATAGACTCTCTGCGCGCGGCGGCAGGGCAAAAGCCGGCAGCAAAGCCTCCCGTAGCCACGAAACCGGCGCAGCCGGCCAAACCTGCGGCAAAGCCGGCACCGCAGCCATCTACAGCGCAGCCAAAGAAGAATGACGGGCGGTTGCCATGCGGGCATCTTCCCGGACAATGCCCGACCAGCGGAATTCAGTCAGTAAAGTGCCGCCTGCATTCGGGTAAAATAAGCGAGCGGTAAAAGCCAAAAGCGACAAAGACATCGATTAAGACGCACAGGTGCGATTACGCGCACGAAAATACAATCGAACAATGCCGAAGGTAGTTACGAACGAAACAAATAGAATTGGTATAAGACAGAGGGTTAGTCGAGAACGTTCACGTAGTCGTCGATTTCTTTGAACAGCTTGCCGGTGAGGCTCACGACAAAGAAACTTTCAGTCAGTTTGTTCGTCGCAATAAAGTCGCGCTCCTGCTGCGCCATTCGGTAGATAGAGGCATCTCTATTCTTGAAAAAGTCCTGTATCGCGTCGAGAAAGCTGTTGTAGCGCTCCTCGATGGTGCTGGCACTGACTTCTTCGCTGAAAGCGCGGTTGGCGTAAAGAATGCGGTTGATGTTGAAAAGTCGGCCGACCATCTGGCGCTGACTGCGCTGAAAATCGGCATATTTGAGCTGCTGCTCATATCTCTCTGACAACTTGAGAATGCAGCTGATAAAGATGCGGCGCAGCTGCCGGTAATAGAGTCCTGACCTGTTAATGCGACTTTCGGCGACAAATCTTTCCGGGAGCGGTATGTTGTTGAGAAAGCTGATGTTGTCGGTAGCGCCTTTGATATGCGGGTGCAGACTCATCATCAGGTGCAGCAGGTCGCGCGCTATTTCAAAATACAGCTTTGAACATTTCGCGTATTCGTCTGAACCAGGCTGAGTAAAGACTTCCAGGCTTGCCGCCTGCTGAATCCTGGCGGCAAATGCCGGGTCTTTGAGCCAGTCGAGACTGGAATAAAAAATATGCCCGACGTGCACCAGCATCGTCCGCGCGCCTATGCTGCCGAGTTCTGCTCCGAGATTTGAGCCTGGTGAACTGAAAACATCTTTGACCAGCCGCTCTTCGACGTCATCATCGCTAAGTTCGAAGCTGGTAAGAACCTCTTTTTCGCCGGTAAAAGCAAGAATGCGCGAACGTGAAAACAGCTCACCCTTGCCTGATTTCGCTGACCATTTGAGGCCGGCGACCATTTCGTAATAGCCATCTTTTTTTTCAGTTTCAACCGACAGAGTATAGTTATCTTTCAGCAGGTAGTGCAGGTCTGGCGTGATGTCTTCGGTTATCGGCGGGTGCGCAAAAAAAACCGTTTCCTTGTCAGTGATGCTGGTAGAGACCTCGTATGGGCTGCCTGCAGCATCGGCAAGCCCGACTGCCGTCATTCCATGCGGGTTCAGCTGCGACTCCTGATAGCACTGTTCGAGAACTTTTTCGATCAGGGAAGAAGCAAGATAATTTTCTGAGGTAAAAGCAGTTTCATTTTTAAAACGGTGCATTGTCTGCAGAAAAATGACCGACGCAGAAGCAAGTATAAAAAAGCCAATCAGCAGTTCAAGAAGGGTAAACCCTCTATCGCGCGCTCTCATTCTACTTCTCCAGAGTTCTGTAACCCGACTTCAAACATTACCTGAAAGTCTCTTTTTTCGGTAGCGAAGCCGGCAGTGATGTTGACAGTGTTAGCGCTCGTCATCAAAAAACTTATGTCTTTAACGTAATCAGCAATTACCGTGCTTTCTTCGGGGTCATACACCGGATTGCTGATATCAAATTTTTTCACATCTACCTTGTAATGCATCAGCTTGTAGAGCATTTTTCCGGTGCTTTTCGAGAGATCGTCGTCTTTGAGCTGATAAAGAACCTGCACGTTTCCTTCGAAATCGGCAAAAAACAGGGCGGCAGATGACTCGCCAACCGCGGGCAGCAGAAAATCAGTACCTTCTCTGATCATTCTTAGAATGCGATTCTGCGTCGTCAAAACTCTTGACTGCATGCCCAGATCGACCATCGCACTTTTCTGGCTTGAGCTCGCGCTGGAAAACATGCGAAAAACAACCGTTGAAAACAAGGCTGCCAGACCAACGACAACAACTACTTCGACCATGGTAAAGGCGCGTCGACCTCTGCTCATGGCGATTCATCCAGCACAAACTCGACCCGGCGATTCTTTGCCTGTCCTTCGAGAGTATCATTGCTGGCGATTGGCTGTGTCTGGCCAAAACCTCTTACGCTTATCCGGTTCGCAGCAACCCCGGCAGCAACAAGATAATCAGCGACGTTCTGGGCACGCAAAATCGAAAATTCCAGATTGCCTTCAGGAGTGCCAACAATGTCAGTTGTATGCCCGCGCAATTCGATCTTGCAGCCCACCCTGTCATTTAAGAGTTCTGCCAGAGTGTCCAGAAGGAACTTTTGATCAGCATTTAACTCTGCTTCGTCACCACCAAAACGCAGGTCTTTTATCACAAAGTTAGCCTCAGGCGCGACATCATCCACCAGCTTGGCAATCTGTTTCAATGGCAAGCCGGCAACGGGCAGGGTTATAGCGCCAGGAACCGGACGTGGCTCATCGGCATTTTTCACGTCACCGGCGTCGATACCTACGACCTTAAGCGCCTTTTTAACGGTATCAGCAGGTTTCAGCGCTTCGGCAATCTGCGTGACTTTTGGCCGGTTATTCTTGCGCTGGTTGATAATTTCATCGACCTTTACATCGATGCTGTCGGGATCGGCAATGGCAGCCGGGTCCTGCGAATGCTCGTGATAGGCCGGAACAAAGAGGTTGGTAAAATCAAGCAGACTCGGGTTGTAAATCATTCGCCAGTAAAAGAGATGTGTCTTTTCTTTATAACTTACCCTGATCTTGACGTTAAACACGTAATTGCCGGCGCTGTGGTCTTCGACCCGCAAGTTATACGTGCCGCCATAGAGTGAGGCGTTCTTGTTCTGTGGTCCAGATTTGAAAGTGCGGTTGTTCCACTGTCGCGACTGAATGTCGGCCAGAACGTCGACAAGCGCTGAATAACCGATATTAAAAGCGGCCTGATAATCATTCAGATGCCGGTATTTCATGCGATTGGAAGTCTGAAACTGCGTCAGGGTAATGACAAACAGCCCGACCGCCAGCGAGGCAAAAAGAATCATCGGAAAAATGTACCCACTTTTTCCGAGCAAAACCAACCTGCCGTCTATAGGTGTTTTCCGGCGCATACCTGATCTAATCCAGAATCAACAGAACTTTGCAATGTATGTATTTTTTTTCATTATACGACTTATTCGGTTTTCAAACAACCCGCCTGGCAAAGTTTACCGGCTGCTCGTTCAGCCTGTAAAAGACTGAGGGGGGAAGCACGCCAGCGCTTGTTGCAGCTCTTACGCCGCGATATAGAGTCGAATAATGTTTACGAAGGCTGATACAGATACTTCTGAAAGCCGGCGAAGGCCTTGCCGATGTCTTCGGGGCGGCCGACTGGCGAAACTGAACCGCGCGGGCAGAGTTTACGCGAAAACCAACAGCAATGATGGCGCCAAGATTGTAGTGGTCTACTTTGCGAGAAACATCTCTTTTTCCTTTTTGCGCTTCAGGCAGCAGACCTTAATTTCCCGGCAACCGCGTGAAGCTGAAGGCCTAATGCCTTAACTACTTTAAGAATAGTAGAAAATTCAGGGTTTCCCTCAGGCGAAAGCGCTTTATATAAGCTTTCACGGCCAAGACCAGTTTCCTTTGCAATCTGAGCCATACCTTTTGCTCTTGCAATATCTCCAAGTGCTGCGGCAATCAATGATGGATCATTTTCTTCAAGGGCCGCTTCGAGATATGCTGCCATATCTTCCTCTGTTTTCAGGTATTCGGCTGCATCCCACAATCTGGTTTTTTCTTTTTTCATTTCAGCTCCTCCAAGTGCTCAGCGAGCTCGTGTGCCCGATTAATGTCCCTGGCTTGTGTTGTTTTGTCGCCACCACACAAAAGTATTACGATCCGGTTTCCCTTTTGCGCGAAATAGACTCTGTAACCGGGTCCATAATCTATTCGGATCTCCGAAATTCCATTTCCAACTGGTTTAACATCGCCAAAATTACCTGATACCAGTCTTCGGATTCGGATGTTGATGCGCATTCGCGCATTTCTATCCTTTAATGCCGCGAACCACTTTTCATAAGTGCAGTCTGGCGGATTTCCATCATATTTTAAACGTATCCCATAAAATACAGACTGTCAATGTCGGACAATAGCGCGATTACAACTTTATAATACTTGAGATACAAAAAGACCTCGATCCCAAGTTCGAAAGACTGATCAGTGACGATTCGGAAGTTACCGCAAGAAAACTCTGAGCCACGCGGCGGCAGCAGGCAGCGGGCCGGCAGGCCTTTTCCAGCCTGCGACTTAAGTTGTTGCAAAAATTGCAACAGCTCTATTTTGAGTCAGGTCAACGGTTGCAAGCTTGTTGCAATCATCGTTTCAAGTGAATATCAAGCAGCCCGGCCTTCTCTTCGGCTGAATAGTTTTCGTTCTTGCTGATGAGATCTGAAATGGTCCTTCCGTCGGGTTCGACAAAATCAGGATTGGCACCATGTTTAAGCAGCGTTTTTATAACTTCGACGTTAGAAAAGCTGGCAGCGGCAATTGATAAAGGGCTTCTGCCGTGAGCGTCTGTGGCATTTACGTTGGCTCCGTGTTTAATCAGCGCTTCAGTTACTTTTTCATTGGGATTCTTAAAACAGGCAATCATCAGGGGCGTCATATCAGCATCTGTGTCTCTAGCATCGACAAGCTCACCTGCGCTGGCAAGCATCTCTATTACCAGCGGCGAAGAGCATTGAGCGGCGGCCCAATGCATGGCCGTCATGCCCTTTTTGTCGAAGATATTGGCTTTGGTTCCCGCTTTAATCAGAACACTGAAAATTTCTGGCTTTTGATTAAAAAAAGCGGCCGCCTGAATTGGGTTTGCCCCGAGTTCATTCAGCGAATTGGGGTTTGCGCCCATCTTCAGGAACCGAACCAGCAGATCTCTTTTTCCTGCATCAATTGCCAGAAACATTGCCTGGTTCAACAAATCTGGCTTGATTTTCAGAGACCTGTAATGAGGAAGCAGTAATTCGACAGTTTCTATATCTTTTGCCTGTGAAATGGCGTAATCAAGGGCATTCAAACCGGCCTTGTCCTTTTTTGCCGCGCGGGCACCAGCCTGCAGCAAAGCCTTTACCGTGTCATGTTTTTCTTCGTAGCTTGCAGCCCACATCAACGGGGTCTTGCCTTCTTCATCAGCAAGATTAACATCTGCCCCCATTTTTATCAGAGATAGAGCATTCTCCTTAGTGACATTCAGCGAGCGAATTGCGCAGATCAAAGGCGTATGACCCTTTATTGCCTTATGATTGATTGCGGCACCGGCATTTAAAAGCACCCTGAGAATTTCCATGTTTTTACTGGAGCGCGCCCAGAAGATCAGGGGGGTCTGGTTGAAATCATCAGTGCGGTTTACGCTGAAACCATTTTCCAGCAAAAAGGTGATCAGCGCAGGATCTTTACTGTATGCTGCCGCCCAATGCAGCAGTCCAATGCCCTTTTCACCAAAATATTGCGACTTATCAGCCTTTTCGATGAGATACTTTATGTTTGCCAGATTGCCAAAGGAAATTGCAAAACGCAAGTTTTCGCTGTCAACTTTACAACCGGCTTCAATCAAGATTTCCAGCACATCTTTATCGCGGTAGTATCCTGATGCCAACCCCAGAATGTCAACTTCAGAATTACCGTGAGTTGCACCTGACTTTATCAACTCTTTAATGATCAGCTTGTCAACGCCATTTGTAATCGCTGTCATCAGAGGCGTCAAGCTATCATCTGTGGACTTGTTAACATCTGCGCCAGCACGGATTGCCTTGCGAACTTCCATGAAGCCCGGAGAAGGCTCTTTTCGGCTGAGGATTTTAACCAGATCCGGCTGTGCAAACAGAGCGGAAGAATACAAACACGCAATCAGAACAAACAAGAGATAGCGAGCTCTTATCATGATCGGCACTCCTTCTTTTTTTTTTACAACTATACTGTCTCTGTAAAAAGTTCTCAAGCAAACCTGAGACAAATTCTGGTCAACCGAAAATAGATTTTAGAATTCGCATTATCTCAGGGCCTTTTCTGCCAATCGCAACAACACCCAACGCAGTCAGCTCCCCGACGGGCATTACGAAACCAGCTCATCCGCGTGGCTGATTTAGCTAACAACTTCAGCAATGAATACTTCTGGTGCCGATTTTTTATTGAGGCAGCATTGAGGTTGCGATATACTGCGTAAAGCCATGAGAGACATCTTTAACAATGCGGTAAGCCTCTGCGCCAGAATACATGAGAAGAAATTTCTTGTTCTGAATTTTGTTCTGGTATTGCTGCTTTTCTGCGTGTTCCCGCTGTTCCTTCTGTTGAAGGGTGCTGATGTCCTGCTGGTTCGCCAGGCCGCACGAAACACTCTCAAGCTGCATCAGGAGCTCGAAAAGAACCTCGACGAGCTCAGTCTGTTCAGCAGCAACGACCGCTTTGCCCATTTTCTGCTCAACTCCGTATGCAAAACAGCATCAGGAACAAAACGCGACATACGCGAGGCTCAGCAGCAGATAAAAAAGCTGCATCGCGCATATCCCGGCCATTTCATTTTCATGATCAGCGATCTTAAAGGGCGCCTTAACGAGGAGCTTTCTGAAGAAAAGGGATTCGCCTACCTTTACCGCCAGGCATTCTCTCTTCTTGAAGAACTCGAAGCCAGCCAGAATGCTGCTGCAATAAACGACATGGAAGCCAGACTCAGAAGACTCAGACCACTGCTTGGCGACATGCTGCGCGAGAACGACCTCCTGACTCCATTGTTGCCAGGTCATGCCGGGCGATCGATCATGGTGTCGGGCTCAGAAAAAAAGTTTCATCTGTGGTATGGCAAGGGTCAGGATTTCAGAATAATGGCATACATCAGCCGGGATTTCATCAAGAGTGATAACGGCCTCAAATGGGCTTCGACAAAACTCAACGCCCGGCAAAGCCATATCATAACAGGCTACACCAGCTTTCCCCCGGATGTAGATGCTTTGCAAGAATTGCTGAGCGAAACCGAAGCCGCCAAGGTCATAAGAGCTCTGGCAGAACACGAAGAAATACGCGCCACAAGCGATGATTCAGAAGAAAGCAGCCAGATTTCATGCCGATTTCTGACACAGAAGTATCGCGGTTTCAGTTACAGAAAAAAGACATCAGGACATGAACTGTCGGCCACCTTAGCGCTGGCTGCCTCGATCGGCAAAGCACTTTTTTTGATACTCTTCGTTCTTGGCGTGTACAACCTGCGCAATCCGATTTCACTGAGCATTAAACTCAAAATTACCCTGTTTTTTGCCTATGCCATTCTTTTGCCAGTCCTGATCATCGCCTCCATTACCGGCGAGTATATCCAGCAAACCGAAGCCGAAATAATCGAAAATCTCAAGAGACAGTCAAACAAAACGCTCGAAAAGATTGATTCAGGCTATGAATGGTATCTGGTCCAGATGAGCGAAAAAGTGAAAAAATTGATCGACCAGAGCTATGCTGATCTGCCGGCGAATGGTGAAAAGGCAAAATGGGCGGCGGAATTGAATGCAAAGCTTCACGAACAGGTCGATCATGATGAAGTTTTCTACATAGATTCGGCCGGCAAGGATCTTATGTTTGGCTTTTCTCCGCGTGTCACCACCAATCACACCTTGATCAGAAAAATCTGTTCAGTCACCATCAAGCTGGTTATTGCCAACACTCCCGATGATTCTGGCAGCAATGTCTATACGCCCTACTACTTCGCACTCAGCGGACATACCAAACCCGGCCAGATTAACTACCTTGGCGTCGGCGATGTCGACCTGAACCATTACACCCACTTTTTGACCGACTCAGAACGCAATCCTGAAAACTCTTATCTGGCCATGGTCTTCTGGAAAGATGCAAGGCTTCAAATGAACTACATCAGAGAACAACTGCGCAAAAAATCGTTGATTCTCAGTCAGGGAGACTTCGCAATATTCAATCGGGAGTCCGGCGAACTTGTATTCTCACCGTTCACAGATCAGACCAGCATGCTTAACTTCTTCAACAAGTCAGAGGGCATGCAGGTTTCAGTTAATCCTGCCCTGAAGCTGGCTGACAATGAATATATCGCCGTGGCGATCCCCGGACACAAGCTTAACAAGCTGGCGCTGGTCACTCTTTCACCAAGAAAACTGCTGGCCGACAAAATCAACCGCATCATACTCTTTGCCGCGCTGGCCTTTGTTTTTCTTTGCCTGATTACTTCCACCAGCGCCTGGCTTCTTTCGAGCTGGATATTTCGGCCCCTTGATGAACTCAAGACTGGTATGCAGGCTATCTCAGAGCACAACTTCAAGGTTCGCCTGAATGTTGTCTGCAATAATGAAATGGGCAGACTGATAAAAGCCTTCAATGATTCCATAGAGACACTGCAGGATCTCGAAGTGGCCAGAATCGTTCAGGAAAGCCTGCTTCCGGATCAATACCTCAAACACAACAATATTGAGGTAATGGCGACAACAAAAGCAATGAGCCGTCTCGGTGGTGACTATTTCGACATTCTCCAGATAAGCGACAGCAGACTGCTCGTCTTTATCGGTGATGCCACCGGGCATGGAATCCCCGCCGCTCTGAGCATGGCCATGGCCAAATCTGTATTGATTTATGAAAGCATCGACAACACTGATCATGTAAAAATAATGAGTCAGTTGCATGCGCTTTTCGCCAGGCTGAGAGCACAGGGTGTCAAGGACTTCATGACTGCTGCCTGTGCCATGATCGATACGCAAAGCGGTGAAGTCGAGATAATCAACGCCGGCCACTGTTATCCTATACTGCTGAAGAATGGCGGCACACAGGCCGAATTACTCACGAAGATCAAGGGTCTGCCACCAGGGTTTTCAAGAGACCTTGAGTTAGTGCCAACAGCCATTAAACTCGAACCTGGCGACAATCTGGTTTTCTACACTGATGGTTTGGTAGAGAGCTGCAACGCCGAAGACCAGATCTTTGGCTTCACCGGTCTGCAGAATGCTATCGCCGAAACTTGCAACGCCGACATGAGAGTTCACACAGATTTGATTTTTGAGCGCATAAGCCGGTGGCAGATAGAGGTAACGGATGATCAGACTGTTGTAATGGTGAAATACTCATGATGCCGCAAGATAAAGACAAAAAAATGCTCAGCCGGTCACTGATCAGGATTTATCTGCTGGTGACAATCCTGTTGATTCCAGCTTTGGCCTTTTACTTCGGCCTGAAATACTTCGCTTCCGGCAACCGCGCACTTGTCTTAAAAACCGCGGCTCAGCAACTCAGCACCCTTGGTTCTAGCCTCAGACATCACGCCAATGAAAATCAGTTCTGGATAGACCGGCTGACGATAATCTTTTCTGAAACAGGCAGCGTAGAAGAATTCGCCAGTGCGTTCCACAAGCTGACCAATGGACTTAACATAGCAGCCGACCTGATTATTTATGACAATGCGGGCAGGGTTAAACTTGAAAGCTTTAAAAATGATGTAAACAAACAGGAATGGAGAGATGCCGGAGTTCCGATTCTACAGGTCATCAAAAGCCGAGGTCTGATCAGCCGGTTTCACGATGCACGAAAACTGGCAAAGACCTTCGGGCCTGATTTCTACATCCCGGTGCATCCCCAGCAGTATTTCAACCTGTCTACCAGTCTTTATCTGTCTGATCTTTTTCTCAAAGATTTTCTATACTGGATGGCGCATGCCAGTGATAGAACCATTCTTATTCGTTTTCCGGCCAACGAGTTAAAAAAGTCAGCAGGATTGAGAAGTTTTGCCGAAACCGCCAGAAATCAGGGAATCAGACTGGCATTATTTGAAAAAGACGCTCTGTATAAGAGCGAATTTGACACATCTGATGCCAGAACTGCTTTTAGCATGCTCAAGACTGGCATTGACCGGCAGAATGTCGAATTGAACAACCGCCTGATCACAAGAGTTCAGATTGGCGGCAACAGGTTTGCGCTCTTGAGCATTGATCTGCCAAAACGAAACCTGCATCCGGAACACACAACAATTCTGCTGATCATGATCTGCACAGTCATATTGATCAGCATGTTGCGATCAGGATACAGTCCGCAAAGAATGGAAGATTTTCCAATCATACTGCAGCTGGCTATTCTGTTGGGTATCTCCGCAGGTATTCCCATGTCAATACTGGGAATAGTCGGGGTTAGTCACTTTAAAAACAAGCAGGCTTATCTGATCAACGAAAAACATCATCAGATGGTTGATTTTGTCGAAAAAATCAATTCGAGGCTGCCGAACGAGTATTCAAGGATCGCGAGAAAGATAAAGCAGGCAATCGAAGCAAACTCAAAGCTGCTTGGAGAAGATTTGTTTTCAGAAGCATTGGGCGACAATATTGCAGAAAGCCTTTCTCACAGCTTCAACGGTTCATATCTGATCAAAGAAAATGACCTTAGAATCCTGGGCCCCAATCAGAGAAAATCTCAGAAAGGCGACAACAGAAGCGCGGAATTAAACAAAGCACAAAAGTCAGACAAATCGCTACTGCAGCTGATTGGCCAGTATTACCTTGCCGCCCTGAATAATACGCAAAAACCGGTCTCAATGGAAAAGGCCTATATGGTGGAAATGTTCTTTCAGAAGTCAGTAGAACTGGTAATTCAGGATCTGATGTTCAATGACGGCGAAATGGCAATGAAAGGCTGGGGAAGCAATCAACTGCTGTTCTTCATCGAAGCGTTCAAACTGCAATCAGAAAAACTGTATGATCTGGTCGCCATATTTTTCTATCACCCGGAGGTCGTGCAACAGCGATTCATTGGCGACAGAATACACGCGATCCTGAGAAACCCTTATGGGTTTAAAGTCTACACAGCTTCAGATCGACAATTTCTCAACGAAAACAGGTCCTTGCTGAATTATCCGGGTATAAACGAGCTTTTCACCAAAGTTTCCGGCAATCGCCAGACTGAACCGCAAATAATCAGGTTTGAAGGCGAAGACTATCTTTTTCTTGCCCAGAAAGGCAGCCTGGCAAAGGCCATCGATTTCTGCGTCCTCTACCCGCTTGAGAACATCAGGAATGCCATCAGCGATGAAGCCGGAGACCTTTTTTATCTGGCTTTAACTGCCGCTGCAATCATGCTGTTCATGATGACGACCCTCTATCTTAATCTGATAATGCCCCTGAACCAATTGCATCTGGCAGCCAAAGCCATCGAGAATCGCGATGCCGGCTTCCGCCTCGCAACGACCAGCCGCGACGAATTTGGCGAGATGGCAGAAATCTTCAACCAGAGCATTGCTGAGCTCGAAGAGCTTAAAATCGCCAGCCTGGTTCAGACAAGGCTGCTACCGACGCGACCGCTGACCATAGAAGGCTTCAGCATTTTCGGCAAGTCCGTGCCAATGGCCGACCTCGGAGGCGATTACTACGACTACTTCAGGGTTGATGACAAGCGCTTTGTCATGATGCTCGGCGATGTCGCCGGCCACGGTGTCGGGGCCGCCCTGATCATGGCCATTGCCAAAGCCGCTATAATCTGCGCTGACAAGCATGCTGGCAATCCGGCCGAGATGTTGAGCAAACTGCACCAGATTATTCTGGCCACCAAAAGCAAAACCCAGCGAAAGGTAATGACCTTTCAGTATCTGGTGGTCGATCATACCAGCAATCAGCTGACCTATTCCAATGCCGGCGGCTGTTCACCGGTTCTCGTTGACGCAAACAATCACAGCATTCGAGAAATAAGCCATAAAGGCGCGGTTCTCGGCGGTTTCAAAAAGAATCTCCTGACCAATCTCGATCTCACAATAGAACCGGGGCAGGCACTGATCTTTTATACCGACGGCATGGTCGAATCCCGCAATCCTTCAGGCCAGGAACTCGGCTACGCCGGGCTTTACCAGCTGTTTCTCGGCAGTTACGACAACGATGCGGCCATATACTATGAGAAAATTCACAGCGCTTACCGCACCTGGCTCGGCGGACTTGAGCCGGGCGACGATCTGACCCTTCTGATTCTTTCCTGCAACCACAAACCTGACGTTTCAGCGCTGTGACAAAAAGAGCGTCAGCAGCTCATCGTTGCGCACGTTCTATTTGAGCGATTGTCCCCTTAACTTGTGTCGCCGATACCGACAAAAAGGACCATACCCAGTGAAATTTGCCTGAATATGTAAGCTTCGCTCGGATCGGCAGGGTTTACAACAGCTTCTAACGGCTGGTTATCGGCTTGTGCCGTCTGCAAAGCAGCGAGCGCGGCACGGCAATTGATTCATTAGCGCTCTTCCCGGACCCTTTAAATGCAGAATTGCTGTTTTTCAATTACTGCTTCCTCCCGATATAGTCTTGTATGCACCCAAGTATACACGATCTGGAGTAGTCGCAGCATTATATTTGACCTCTGAATTCGAACAGGTAAGCTGTAATGAGCAAGTCAGAAATTGTGCTTAGATTTATAGCATATTTCTTCTGCATTCAGCCCATGCAATACCACTTGCACAGTCCAGACAATTGTTTTATTCTGAAAAACAGTGCTGTAGCAAGTTTCAAATGTATTACGCAACTTTATTAAAGATCTGATTCCTGAGAGGAATGAATCGCAGAATGAACAAGAAACAGTTTTCAGAGCGTGACATCTGCACCAAATTCATCACACCGGCAATTGAAAAAGCAGGCTGGGATATTAACACCCAGATCCGCGAAGAATTCAACATTACCAACGGCCGCATCATTGTGCGGGGCAAGATGCACAGCCGGGCAAAAAACAAAAGAGCTGATTATGTTCTCTTTTACAAGCCCAACATGCCAATCGCCATAGTAGAAGCCAAAGACAATAATCACACCGTTGGCGACGGAATGCAGCAGGCACTGGGCTATGCAGAAATGATGCAGGTTCCGTTTGTTTTCAGTTCTAACGGTGATGGCTTTTTGTTCCATAACGCACTCGTAACTGATGGAAAAATCGAAACAGAACTCAGTCTTGAAGAGTTTCCATCACCTGATGAACTCTGGAAAATGCTGACCGGCAACAAAAACCTGACACAAAGTCAGGAAGCGCTGATAACCCAGGATTACTACAGCGACGGCAGCAACAAGACGCCCCGCTACTATCAGCTCCTTGCCATAAATAAAACCATTGAGGCGATAGCCAATGGTCAGAATCGCATTCTACTGGTCATGGCAACCGGTACCGGCAAAACTTTCACCGCTTTTCAGATTATCTGGCGGCTCTGGAAATCCAAGACCAAAAAGCGAATTCTCTTTCTCGCCGACCGCAATATTCTTGTTGACCAGACTATGACCAACGATTTCAAACCGTTCGGCCCGGCAATGACCAAAATAAAAAATCGCCATGCCGACAAGTCTTATGAAATCTATCTGGCACTTTATCAGGCTGTTACCGGCACCGAAGAAGAACAGAACATTTACAAGCAGTTCAGCCCTGAATTTTTTGATCTGATCGTTGTCGATGAATGTCATCGCGGCAGCGCCGCCGAAGATTCAAACTGGCGTCAGATTCTCGAGTATTTTTCACCGGCCACTCAGATCGGCCTTACCGCAACCCCCAAAGAAACCAAAGATGTCTCTAACATCGATTATTTCGGCGAACCGATTTACACCTATTCGCTGCGCCAGGGCATCGATGACGGCTTTCTTGCCCCATACAAGGTTGTGCGCATAGATATCGACAAAGATTCCGGCTGGCGACCGTCTAAAGACATGCTCGACAAAAACGGCAACATCATTGAAGATCGCATCTATAATCTTAAAGACATGGATAAAAGCCTGGTTCTGGAAAAACGCACCGAGCTGGTTGCTGAAAAAATCAGTGAGTTTCTACGCCTGACCAACCGTTTCGACAAAACCATCGTCTTTTGCGACAACATCGACCATGCCGAGCGCATGCGCCAGGCACTGGCTAACCAGAATGCCGACCTGGTAGCAAAGAATTCAAAGTATGTCATGCGAATAACCGGCGACAACGAAGAAGGCAAAATCGAACTCGATAACTTCATTTTTCCCGAATCAACCTACCCGGTTATCGCCACGACCTCAAAACTCATGAGCACCGGGGTTGACGCACAGACCTGCAAACTGATCGTTCTCGATCAGAGAATTCAATCAATGACCGAATTCAAACAGATCATCGGCCGTGGCACCCGAATCAACGAAGACTTCAACAAGTATTTCTTCACTATCATGGATTTCAAGAAAGCCACCGAATTGTTTGCCGACCCGAATTTCGATGGCGACCCCGTGTCGGTTTATAAACCCAGACCAGGTGAACCTGTAGCACCGCCTGATGATGAAGAACCCGATACAGACAATGAGTATCCAACTGGCGAAGAAAGCACAGATGGCACCGAAACCGGCAACGATGGCGGAAATACCGGTGGTTGGCTTGAAAACCCGCCATCTGGGCCACCAAAAAAATACTATGTAAATGATGTTGCGGTAAAAGTGGCCTCTGAGCGTGTGCAATACTTTGACGCCGATGGCAAGCTTATTACCGAATCATTGAAAGATTACACCCGCAAAGCTCTGGCGACCGAATTTACTTCACTCGATGACTTTCTTACCCGCTGGAACAGCGCCGAAAAAAAGCAGGTTATCATCGAGGAACTGGCTACTCATGGTATATTCTTTGAGGAACTGGAAGCAGAAATCGGCAAAGATCTCGACCCATTCGACATAATCTGTCACATCGCCTGGGATAAGCCACCGCTTACCCGCAAAGAACGGGCTGAGAACGTGAAAAAGAAAAACTACTTCAGCAAATACGGCGATCAGGCCCGCAAGGTGCTTGAAGCTCTTCTCGACAAATACGCCGACGAAGGCGTAGTAAACATCGAAAAGACCCAGATTCTTACCATCGACCCGTTCAAGGATTTCGGCACCCCGGTCGAGATCATCAAAGGCTTTGGCGGACTCGATAATTACCACAATGCGCTTCAGGAACTGGAAAAAGCTCTTTACTGCGCCTGATCAAATAACGGAGATATAAATACATGTCAATCACCACTCTTATCAAAACCATTCAGGACATAATGCGCAAAGACGTCGGCGTCGACGGTGACGCCCAGAGAATCAGCCAGATGGCATGGCTGCTTTTTCTCAAGATTTTTGACGATCGCGAAGAAGAGTGGAAAATCACTGTTCCCGGCTATAAATCGCCATTACAGACCAGATTTCAGTGGGCAAACTGGGCGAAAAACCCTGAAGGAATTACCGGGGACGAATTGATCGACTTCGTTAACAATAATCTGTTTCCGGCGCTTAAGAAGCTGGCTATCACCGCCGGCGTCACACCGCACGGCAAAGTGGTAGGCGGCGTGTTCGAAGATGCCTACAACTACATGAAATCAGGCACTCTGCTGCGCCAGGTCATCAATTCAATTGAAGTAGATCTCGACTTTAACTCTACAACTGATCGCCATCTTTTCAACGACATTTACGAAAAGATTCTCTCCGATCTGCAGGCTGCAGGAAACGCCGGAGAATACTACACACCCCGCGCTGTGACTAAATTCATGGTCGATATCATCAATCCTCAGCTTGGCGAAAGCATTCTTGACCCGGCCTGTGGCACCGGCGGTTTTCTGGTGAACACTATCGAGCATCTGCAAAAGCAGGTAAAAACTCCTGCCGACAAGAAAATTATCGAAAAAAACATACATGGCGTCGAAAAGAAGCCGATGCCGCACATGCTGGCAATGACCAATGTTATGCTGCATGAAATTGATGTTCCGACCAATATTCGTCATGACAACACCTTGAGCCGGCCGCTGAAAGACTATGGCCCGAAAGACCGGGTCGATGTGGTCATTACCAATCCCCCATTCGGCGGCATGGAAGAAGACGGCATAGAAAACAATTTTCCGAAAAAATATCAGACAAGGGAAACCGCCGACCTGTTCATGGCGTTGATCATGCATATTCTCAAGCATGACACCGGCCGTGCGGCAGTGGTTCTGCCCGATGGCTTTCTCTTTGGCGAAGGCGTTAAAACCACGTTAAAGCGCGAACTGCTCGAAGAATTCAATCTGCATACCATCGTCAGATTGCCAAAAGGTGTTTTCAGCCCATATACCGGCATAAACACCAACATACTGTTCTTCGAAAAAGGTGGGCCGACAAAGCATGTATGGTTCTTTGAACATCCGTATCCGGAAGGCTACAAATCGTATTCTCGATCGAAGCCGCTGACCATAGAAGAGTTCGACCGCGAAAAAGCATGGTGGAACAAACGCAAAACCAGTGAACACGCATGGAAAGTGCCGGTCGAAGAAATCGTTGCCCGCAACTACAATCTCGACTGTAAAAACCCGCATGTGACCGAAGTCAATCACCGCGACCCCGATGAGCTGATGGCCGAATATCAGCAGATCGTCGCGCAGCTCAAAGCCGTACAGCAGGCCCTCAAATCCGAGTTGGTGGCCTGCCTGGAGGGCGGAGAATGAGAAAAGGGAGTTCCGGTTTGCCCGCTGACTATGCTTCTTTGCTATCTGATATCAAGCAGAGAATTCGTATTGCCCAGACTCGTGCCATGCTTTCCGTTAATGCGGAGCTAATCAGGCTTTACTGGGAAATTGGCGGGCTCATCGATAACCGTCAGCGTCACGAAGGCTGGGGAGCCGGCGTTATTCCTCGTCTTGCTCGCGATCTTCACAACGAGTTGCCTGAAGAAAAGGGTTTTTCTGAGCGGAATATAAAACAAATGCTGGCTTTCTATCGAGAATATTCTAATTTGCCAATTGTGCAACAGCCTGTTGCACAAATTGAAACCCCGGTAAAAGTGCAGCAACCTGTTGCACTTTTACCGGAAGACCTGATCTTGTCGTTGCCATGGGGGCATCACGGGATCCTTATTACTAAAGTTAAAGATCTGGATACCCGTAAATGGTATATGCAGGCTGCGATTGTAAATGGCTGGAGCCGAAACATTCTGGTAATGCAGATTGAATCTGCGGTTCATAAGAGGCAGGGACAGGTTGTCAGCAATTTTTCAGAGCGACTGCCACCACCTGATTCAGACATGGTTCAGCAGACGCTTAAAGATCCTTATCTTTTCGATTTTCTGACACTTGAAGCTGGTTTTCATGAGCGTGAGCTGGAAACCGGACTTATAGCTCATCTTGAAAAGTTTCTGCTTGAACTGGGGCAGGGATTTGCATTTGTTGGCCGACAATACTATCTTAACGTAGGTGAACAGGATTTCTATATCGATCTGTTGTTTTACCACCTGAAGCTGCGCTGTTACGTAGTGATCGATCTGAAGCGCGGCGATTTCAAGCCAGAATATGCCGGCAAGATGAACTTCTATTGCAGTGTAGTTGACGACAAGCTGCGTCATGAAACTGACAAGCCCACCATTGGCCTGATTCTTTGCCAGCAGCCTAACCGCATTCTGGCAGAGTATGCCCTGCGTGGCATTGACAAGCCCATAGGCGTTTCGGGTTTTGAACTGACTCGTGCTCTTCCTGAAACTTTGCAAACCAGTCTGCCAAGCATCGAACAGATCGAAAAGGAACTGGAGGACAAGCATGCATAAGCAGACCGCCAGCCTGATCGAAGAGAACAAAATTGTTCAACAGCCTGTTGGACAATTTGAAATGCAGAAAGTGGAGGGCGGCGATGAATAAACAAACCACCCGACTGCTTGAGCAGCATTTTGACACCGCATTTGACGCGCCTGACGGCATTAAAAAGTTGCGCGAACTGATACTGACTCTGGCCATGCAGGGCAAGCTTGTCCCCCAGGACCCAGACGACCAGCCCGCCAGCGAACTATTAAAAGAAATCGAAGCCGAAAAAAAACGCCTGATCAAAGAAGGCAAAATCAAGCCTTCAAAACCTCTACCCCCCATCAAACCAGAAGAAATCCCCCTTGAAACACAAAAAAAATGGTTTCTGGTTAGACTTGGTGACCTAGGAATAGCACAAACAGGGACAACACCGCCAACCAATAATAAAACGAACTATGGCAATCACATCCCATTTATTGGCCCTGGTTCTATAAAAGACAATAAAATCGATTATTCAGGTGAAGGCCTTTCTCCAGCCGGACTATTAAAGGGACGATTAATAGAAAAAAATTCAGTAATCATGGTCTGCATAGGTGGCAGCATTGGCAAACACGCAATCAATGAAGTGCAAATAACATGTAATCAACAGATTAACGCTCTAACGCCTTTCAAAGCAGTTAATTTTAGATTTATGTTTTTTGCCTTGGCTGCACCTTTCTTCCAGCAGAAAGTTCTCGCCTTAGCCGGTGGTTCAGCCACCCCAATTATTAATAAGCAAAAATGGGCAAGCATAACCATACCTATGCCACCGCAAAACGAACAACAGCGGATTGTGGAGAAAATTGATCAGCTGATGGCGAGGGTTGATGAGCTCGAAAAATTGCGCAATGAGCGTGAAGAAAAGCGCCTGAAAATTCATGCTGCGGCAATTGATCAGCTTCTTTCGGCAAAGAGCGACGATGATTTTGCCGCCGCATGGGGCTTCATCACCGGCAACTTCGATTCTCTCTATTCAGTAAAAGAAAACGTCGCCGAACTGCGCAAAGCCATTCTCCAGCTCGCCGTCATGGGCAGACTCGTGCCTCAGGACCCCAACGACCAGCCCGCCAGCGAGCTATTAAAAGAAATCGAAGCCGAAAAAAAACGCCTGATCAAAGAAGGCAAAATCAAACCCTCCAAGCCCCTCCCCCCCATCAAACCCGAAGAATTTTCCTTCACCATACCGAAAACTTGGTGCTGGTCAAAAATGGGGACAACAGGATACTCGCGACTCGGTAAGATGCTTGATAAATCAAAAAACAAAGGCATTTGTAAACCATATCTTAGAAACACCAATGTTCAATGGGCACGTTTTGATCTTAGCGATATAAAGGAAATGAAGTTTGAGACATCAGAATTGGATGAGTTCAAAATCCTTCCTGGCGATTTGTTAATATGCGAAGGTGGAGAGCCCGGTAGATGTGCGATCTGGAATGAAACTTCAAGAGAAATATATTTTCAAAAAGCCTTGCATCGAGTCCGACCTTATCCTGGGATTGAAGTGAAGTATTTAGCTATTTGTTTAAAAGTCGATGCATTTACCGGCAATCTGAATAGATACTTCACAGGAGCTACAATCAAGCATTTTCCTGGTGAAAAGTTAATTAATTATATCTTTCCCCTGCCTCCTTCTTTAGAACAACAGCGGATTGTAGAGAAAGTCGATCAGTTGATGGCGCTTTGCGACAAACTTGAGCGGCGTCTTACCGATAAAACCGAAAAGCAGGCTGGCCTGCTCAATTCGCTGATGGCGAAGGTTTAATTAAAAAAGTCATTTAAATGGCCGTGAATTACAAACGAAACAACAGATTCCAGAAGAAAACTTGAGGTCACAAATTGTGACTTCAAGTTTGCATAGCGCGATCAACAAAGAGAAACATGGTGGTCGAAGATACGCAAAGCGCGTTTTTACCGAATACGGCGTTTTAATGCTTGCCAACGTCTTGACGCTGATGGCGAAGGTGATCGCTCAGAGGTTTTCCTGCTCGATCCATAAATTGTGAGCGAGTATGGTTTTCAGCAGATCATTGCAGATAATATCGGGGCGGCGCCGCAGAAGGGATTCGAGACGGTATTTTTCTTCTTCAGAAAGCGCCTGGCCCTTGCCTTTATTGGCCAGAAAAGTTTCTGAGTTCATTTTCAGCGGCTGAATATCGCAGCCGCTGCGCCGGCGCAGGCTGTCGAGAATCAAAACTCCGCTGCGATCGAGATCGCCCCAGTGATAAAAAGAGTCTACAAAGCCTTTGAGCTGTTCCAGAAACTTTACCAGCAGGCGGTTAGCCTGGCCCATGCTGCAGATTACCAGTTCCTTTGATGGGTCTGCATTTTGCGCGTATTCAAAAAACGTGGTTTCGTTCTCGATAGTCACAACCTGGCGCGGAACCTCAGCTATTTTTGCCTTTTCCAGCTGGGCGCAGGTCAATACCACCGGTTCACCAAACAATGCATGCTTATTTACATAATCAAAGCGTTCGCCGTTCTTGATAAGAACCAGATTACCGAAAACCTGAAACTGATTTGCCGAGCCATCGAGCTGCAGACCGGTCTGTTCAAGCGTCAGCCGCAATTTTTCAGATTCGTTCTGAGGCTCAGAAAGATCGACTTCCTGCCTGATTACCGAAGAAAACTGATAAAGCAGACGGGCAAAGGTTTTAAGCAACGGGCTGCCAGACCGGCAGCTCTTGGTATCGCCATTTACTTCAAGACCAAAGCGCGACAGGCGAACCGGCACAGAACTCGCTTCAAGAAAGTTCAAGCCCCTTTGCAGACAGGCAAGATGCTTTTCAAGCACTGCGAGGCCCTGTTGTCTGGCCATTGCAAGCAGCTCACCCCGGCCCTGCCACAATTTTTCCAACTCAGAATGTACATATTCAGACAAAATCGCTGAATCAGCCGAAACAAACTTTTTAAGCAACTCGGCAACCATTTCAGACAGAGACCGGCTCTCTTCTTTAAGGTTCTGTCGGCTGCGACCAAGCGCCTGATAAAGCCGGGCAACAAATTCGTCAGGGTCGCCGGCGATCTTTTTCAGATTCAAACTGACTTTATCGCCATTTACACTGACACAGAGCGGCCCGAAAAACCACTTGACCGCATCGGCATCGGCAGTTGCCTGAACAGTATGCGAAAAAGAACCGGGTATATTGCCAGTGCGATCAATTCTGTCGAGCAAACTTTCGACAAAGCGGCGCAGACCGCCAGACTTTTTAATTTTTTCGGTTAAATCGTTCATTCAATTGATTCGTATTTCAGCTGAAGCTTCTTCTGGTGCCTCATCAAAAAGGCCAGCCGGCTTTTTGCGCGAAAATACATATTCTCCGATGTAAACGTCGCCCGCTGCAGTTTTTTCGACCAGCAGCGTCGTGGTGCGCGCAAGCTTGTCGGTCACACCGTCGAGATCGGGATGCGCCACCACCAGATTCAAACCAAGACTGTCGGCAAAACCGAGAAGTTCGTCACGACGCTGTGCATCTATGCCGTAAAAGGCCTCGTCCATCAGAAGAATTCGAATTTTTGAGCCGGTGTGCTCTAAATGAACCCTGGCCAGAGAAAGCAGAAGAATATAATTGGGAACCGACTGCTCTCCTCCTGAGCCCAGGCTCAAAACCCGGCGCGACAGGGTCACGCCCTTGTCATTCGCTGAACCGGTGTTGTCATTTATCGTTTTCGCGGTTAAAACGATATCGTGCCACTTGCGATAATCTAGAAAATCGGGCAAATCTGCACCTTCCCGGATCAGAACAAGTTTGTGAGCTTCGAAGAATTGCTGCAGATTCTTTTTTGATTCAGTGTTGTAATCGGCATACTGATGAACAAGTTCTCTGAACTCTTTGAATTCCTTACGCAGATTCATGCTGAAATGATAAACGGTATTGCCGAACTTCAACCCTGAAAGAAGTCTGTTCATACCTTCAATAGTCTTCTTCAGGGAATCTTCTTCCTGCCATAATTTTCTGACGATGTGATTGATAATCAGTTCTTCAAAAAGCACACGATTCTTTTCATTTAAAATTCCGCTCGTCTTTTCGCGTTCGACTTCGCGCTCGAGGGTAATCTCATTCAGACCGCGACCATTTGAAACCACGGCAAAGGTTTCATCGTCGAGTGAAAAGCCATAGTTCTTCTGCAGCATGGTATCGTTGAGCAGAGTATTTTTCAGACGCTCCTGCATTCTGGCAAATTCCCGGCCGGCCTCGTGAAGGTTATTCTCCAGGTTCTCGGGCTTGAACTGTTGCCCGCCCCTGGTAATAAATACATACTTATGAATCTGATCATCTTCAAGTTCGGGCTTGAGTCTCTGCAGCTCTTTTATGGCCACATTCAGGGTAGATGAACACCTACCTTCGTGCTGCTGTGAAGACTGAATATCGCCGGTGATTTTTATCTGCCTTTCCTGAGAGCTGCCAAGCCGTCGATTGAGCTCAACCGACTCTTTTTCGAGGCGGGGGCATAGTTCTTCGAGCTCTGCGATTCTGGCTCTGTCTTTCTCGATATTCAGCCCGGAAAGAGCCTTTTTGCAGACTTCAATTTCGTTTACATTAGCGTCAATTTTCAATTCAAGATCGGCAATTTCGGCTTCGAACCGTTTTATTTTCTGGTGCGCCAGCTTCATTTTGTCGTCTGTTTCGCGAAGTTGCGTCTCGAAACCCATTAATCTGTCAGGATGAAGATCATTTATATCCTCAAAATCCCGCTCAATCTCTTTCTGACGACCAATCTCGGCATCTCTGGCCGTTCTCAGTTCGATAACCTGCTGATTGTTCGCGTTGATTTCGATTTCTAAATCTTCGATTTTCTTCAATTGGGCACGAGCGCGAGCCGCGCTGCCGATAAAACGGTTAACTTCGCAGCAGACTTTGCGAACTGCCGATTGTTGGCGAATCAGGCCACTTCTGCTGACACAGAACTGATGATCACTTTTCTCGAAAGCCTGGTCAGAGTCGTAATAATGGTAGCGATCGAGCAGTTCAGCAGCGAATCTTTCAGCGGCATGATCAAAACTGTCATCAAAATCAAGGAACTGCCTGATTCCGGAAGGTGGTGAAGCGGGAACCTGTTGGCTGTAAGGACTGCAATCGATAACTGGAATATTGTAAGGTTTTGCCAGAACTGCGGCTCTGGCACGGCTATGACTGTTGCCAACCGCAAAAACAGCGCAAAGATTTTCTGGACCGACCAGTTCCTCGATTACCCTGGCAAGACCGTCAGAAAGCTGATCAGTCGGCTCTATAAGTCGATAGAAAGGAAGATATTCGATTTTTTCCTGATTCAGAAGTTCTGCGAGTTCCAGATATCCTGGAGCAGGCGGCACCGCTTCTTCCTGGCTCCGCATCTGCAGAATTCGTTTTTCGAGTATTTTCATTTCTTTCTCGATCGCTTCTATCCTGATTTTCAACTCACCAATCCGGTTAACCAGTTCGGATCTTTTCAGCTTAAGCCTTTCTATCCACCTGCAATAGTAGACTTTAAGCTCTTTTGCAAAGAGCTCTTTATCAAAGGCTTCTTCAAAATTGCAGTAGTCCTGAAACTTAAGATAACAGCTTTCCAGTTGCTGCCAGTAATCGCAAATGTTCTGCCCTAACTTGTCTTTATCTGTCGCCAGTTTTTTACGCGAAGTTCTGGCTTCTTCGCACAGACCTCTCATGTTGCTGCAGTTATTTCGGCGCTCCAACAGCTGATTTTCAAGATTGTTAAGCAAAACGCTGTTTTTGAAAGCATCAGAATTTTTCAAGCCAGCAAGTTCAATTTCAGACTTCTGTTTTTCAAGCACATTAGCTTTTAACTTTTCGTTCAGAATCTGCAATTCTGCTTCATTCTTTTTCAGCAGATCTTTCTGCTCATCACAGAACTTTTTCGCTTTATCGAGGCTATGACAGGCAAGCAGATATTTGATGCGGCCTTCTTTTTCGCGCTGTTCAAGCACGTTGTCGCGTTGGCTCTGAACGTTACGCAGGGCAGCAATAAGCGTTTTCTGATCTTCCAGCTGCTGCTGTATATTGTCGATATCTTTAAGGGAGTCTCTTATTCGCTGATAATCTTCCTCATCAGGCGGCGGAAGAAGCTCGCGAAACAGCTCAGACTGGTCCTGGAAACGACTCACCAGCTCACGATAGGATTTTCCCGCAGCGATAAGATTCATGGTATCGCGATAAGCCGAAGTGCTGGCAAAAAACTTTCCGGCAATAAAATTGATATAGCGATCACGATTGTAGACCCGGCATTGCCCTCTTGCGCTCAATTCCTGCTGGTTCAAAGGGTATGAACCGTCGTTTTCCTGACGAAACAGTTCGATATCATCAAGAGAACCTGATACCTCAAACCCCCAGATGTCAGGGACCGACTCCATACTTATTGCAAGCGCGCCGCAACCGATGCAGTTTTTTTTGCCATCTGGATTTTCAAATTCAAGAACAGCGTAACCGATTGTATTTGCAGCGTTTCGCGCCCCTTTTTCAAGATCATAGCGCAGGAAAACGCCCTGGATCTTGCGACCGAATCGGCGCGGCTGACCAGCCATGCGGGCAGCTGAATTGAGTTCCATGTTGCGGCCGGCAGTTAAAACGAAGTGAACTGCGTCAAGCACCGTTGTTTTACCTGAACCATTGCCACCGATAAGAAAAAGATGCCCGTTTACCGAGATGGTTTCGTTAACGAAGTTATGAAAATTGATAAGCCGGATTCTTTTCAAAGTGAAGGGTTTACTCATTTTCGTCACCCACAGCTTCTTCAGAGTCCGGTGCATCATCGAGTATCTCGGGGTCAGCTTCATCTCTGCCAAGTGCTTCAGCTAATTTCCGACCCTCATAGCAGTTGAGCCCAGGCAAAACTTCTATCAGCATATCTCCATCAGATTCGTTCCCGGCATTATCTGCAACATCAACGACAGCCACCAGACGAAAATGCTGTAGTTTTTTGAGCAGCTGTCTGGCCGACGCCTCAATTTCGCGGTCGGCAGGGAGCTGATCAACAATTTGGTCAGCGAGAATTCTGCGGGTAGAAGTGAGAAAATCAGCATAGGCGAACCTCAATGGTTCAACGTCATCATTGCTGTACCCTTGCACATCACATTCATGCTCATAATATTCGAGAAGAACAAGGAAAAGCAGACACTCATTTCTACCTGACAATCTGAAGGTATCGCGATGAACAGAGCGCAGCGCCGGGTTATAGTTTCGGTCTTTTATCAATCTGGCCATTTTGCTGTCGACATATAGACGCCAGCCAAAATACTTTTCAAAGAATTTTTTGAATGCGGCTTCATTACGGCGCAAAACGTTGAAGCGAACCGGATCATCATCAGCGTAAAAAAAGGGGCTTTCGGTGAGAATGTTCAGAACCATCTGAAATCTTTCCCGGCCGATTTTATCTATCGCATCAGGTTGAGAGGGTTCAACGTTTTCTTCGGCTCGTTCTTCAATATCAGCCATTCTCAGTTTTCCTTATCTGATGGTCTGGACATGTAAATTCGCTTTCATCGTTCGAGAAGTTCGCCGGACCGTCTTCTACAGGCTGCCCCACCGAAAAATTCAGCAAATCTGAAATACGACCCTTTTTGAATTTAGCCAGTTTTATGCCATGTAAAAGAGTCTTGAAATCTGCTGTCGTGACCAGTTCGGCCTGGCGTAATGGTGCATCTGCACTGCCTTTTAGAACTTTTTCTGCAAAGAACTGGTTTATCAGCTCAATCTTACGTTTCTCAAGTTCGCGATTCTGTTCTACAGTCAATTTCTTGGCGACTTCGAGTGGCCTGGCCGCCCGGGCCTGATTGTTGCGGTCAGATTTTTTTCTTGGCAGAGGTGCGGGCTGCCGATCTTCGGGGGTTGCATCGCTGTCGAGAACCGGCACTGTCACAGAAGAATAAAGGTTTTGAACCCAGGCAGTCGCCACTGCATCATCAACATGCAGCAGTTCAATGCGCCGCGCTCTTATTTCCTGTATTCGCAAAGAGCGGTCGCGCTTGATTTTCAGATAATTACGAATGCGCCTTATAGATTCGCCAAGCTCACGCTGCACTCTCTGGTTGTAAAAGTCGAGTTTTCCGCTTTCCGGATTAAAAAATATGAGCAGCGAGTTAAACTTTCGGCGAGTATCGCCCTTGCCTGAAAAACCTTTCTGTTCAAGAAACCCGTCGATGTCGGTCAAAAATTCGTCCAGGCATGGATGTCGCTCGATATCACTGAGTCTGAGAAACAACCGGTCGACCTCCTGGATTAACTGGGAAAGATAGCCCTGATTGTATGCCTCAAGCTGAAATATAAGCTGATCATAATCTTCAGCATGAAATTCATCATTAGCTTCAAGAAAAGAATGAAGCTGGTCTGCCAGACCGGTCAGTTCTGAGACAGTATCTTCAACTTTGGCATCCATTGTTTCAATGAGATGGCAGGCGCGTTGAATTTTTTCCTGAGAATGATCCCCGGAGAAAAATGCCTCAAGAACCATTTCAAATTGGTCCAGCATCGTTCTGAGATCCTGCAAAAGCATGAAACCGCGGGCAACTGTTTTTGTCTGTCTGGGTTTGAGCTGCTGAAAAAGAAAGCGCATCAACTGAAAGGTCTGCTCTGAAATAGTCAATAAATTCCGGCGCAGGCTGTTATCGGAGAGCGAGCGAACCCGACGGCCCTCGACCTTGCGGGTGATGTTTCCCCATTCTACCAGTTGATCGATATCTGAGCGAAACTGGGCATCAGTATAAAAACCTGTAACCTTTTCGACAGGTTCTGCCAGTTTGCTGAAAAGAGCATCGTGAAAAATCTGGCTCTGGTGCTCGAGGCGCTCATGATAAAGACATGCAAGAATTATCATATAGGCTTTCTGCCTTTCTCCGGAGGTCAGAAAGCGAAAACAATCAAGATCAAGGTTTAAAAGGGCTTCAGGCATTAGCAGATTTTCAATGTTAAGTTTTCTTGATTAAATTATTAAGCAACAGCATTCTTAAAAACTAATTTATCACGACACCAACAATGATACAAACTGCCGACTTTTTGGCCAATGCAGTTATCCGGAAACTCCGGACAGCTGAACATTTTTGCAGAATTAAGCGCCTGCCCTTGTCGCTGCTGAAATCATCGTCAGGGAATCTGCTGAAACTCAGCTAAAATCGAGACAGCCTCTGAATTAATCAGAGGCTGTCCTAACGATCGGTGCCGGGGACGGGACTCGACCGAACGATCTTGAAACTCCCGCTAACACTGATCAACTCGAACTTCGCCATTCCAGTTCGTCAGCATAAGTTGGCATATATTAGCACAAACCACTACCAAAATCACTACCACTTTTTGCCGGTCCAGTCATTGTTGTCTACGCTTTACAATAACTCATCCGACATCGTTCTCATTTGAACTGGCACTATCATCTTCGGATTCAAGCTCGCTCTCATCATTTTGAGAAAAACCCTCCCACCTCGCACAGACCGCTTCAACATCTGGTTTTTTTGAGTCTGTTGCCCAGCTTTTGAAAAATTTTGGATTCTTGCTTCTTGGCGCAGGATCTACTGCTCTCATTTCAACAAGCGCCGGAGCTTGAATGCATTCACCAAGCACCAACGCACTGCGAGGCGCCAAGGCAGGCAATTGGTCCAACAACTGGCCGAAAATGCCAGGAACAATCTCTCTGAAATAGCGCAAATCTTCAGGGTTCTGCAGACGATGCACAACGAAAGAATTGCATTGTGATAAAACCGTCTTGGACAACTCACTGGGCCGCTGAGAAGCAACTACCAGCCCAAGGCCGTATTTGCGCCCCTCCCTGGCAATTCGTTCGAAGACTTTCTTCGATATAGATTCTTCATCACCCTTTTTGTTCTCGTGAATATAATTCTGGGCTTCTTCAAGAACGAGAACTACAGGAAACTCGCCGCGGCCCACGCCGCTCTCTGGACCACTTAATCTTTGCAAAAACTCATGAATTAAGCGTCCAATAAGGGCAGTTACGTTTTCGAGCACTTCAGACGCAAGAAGACTGAGATCAACAATCACAACGTTTGCACTATCTGCATTAGTCCTTTGGCGATCATAATAAGGCAATGAGCCCTCACCAAAGGAAGCAGGATCAGTAAGCCCTACTGCAGATCCACTTTCCATGCCAAGCATATCTCTTAAAAAAGCGGCCAGAGAATTCTTTACTCCAGGCCACTCCGAATCTGTAGGTCCGAAAAGAAACTCAAACCGAGAATCTTCAAGAAAGCGATAGATTCTCATCAGCATTGTCGAACATGCATCTCTCGTACGGCTGGCATTTGAATCATCCCGGGCGATAGCAGATTCAAGATATCGATAGCGGAACTCTGATCTCTCAAAAAAGCATGGACAGTCAGCATTAACAACACATAAAGACGCATATTCATCGGGTAATCTTGATAAGGTTGCCAATAACGGCCGAATTAAATTTTCAATGCGATCTCTTTTGTCAACATCTATCACGGCGAAAGCTTCATACTTGCCACCCTCATCTCTAATGCCTTCACGGGAAATCCCTCGAACCACATCAAAACAGCTAATTAAGCTTTGTTTATCAACTAATGGGTAAATCTCAGCAAGACCCTGAATAATATCGGTTGATCTACTATCCGCAAAATAACAAAGCAACCCGTCACACAATTGACAGACAGTCCGGGCATCATTTCTATCGCTACCAGAACAAAGGCCCAAGATTCTATTACACTCTTTAATCAATTCAGAGCGGAACCCTAAGCAGGATTTTGTTAAATCTGAAGAATTGCGGGCTGCAGAAAGAGCGTTCATTAGAACCGGTTGTTGAACGCCAGGGGCCGCTTTAAAAAGTCTGATGAAATCTTCGGAATTCATAAACCAGTATGGGATTGCCAGATGGTCTTTTTCACTTGGATCTGCCGGGATGTAAAGCGATTTTAATGCTGGTTTAGCATTCTCCCAGGCGCCAGCATTCTTCTGTCTCTGGAAGGCCGAGCGATACTCGCCATTTGTATCAAGAATGACAAAGCGCGTTTGCTTTACCTGTGGATGTTCCATGACTGCTTGAAGAATCGTGGCAATCGAACAGGATTTTCCAGAGCCAGTGCTACCGATAATTGCCGCGTGCTTGCCGAAGAACGCGTCAGGATCTATCTTTATGTCGTAATCAGGGAAAACTACCGACCGGCCAATGCTTATGCAAAAGCCGGGTTCTTGAGGATCTACATCTTTATCGCTGTCTGTTCCACCAAAAATGGAATTCAAATCCCTACGGGTGGTTAGGTAAACAGGCGTGTCAAGTACAGGAAAAAGGTTTATTCCCTGCTTATAATTATTTTCATCAATAGTGCCTATCATGGTCGCCTTCATCAAACGTTTTGCAGAAGGCAGCGTTACCATAGTCTTCTCTGGCTTCAACTCGCTTTCCTCTGAAAGCATCACTCTTGTTACCATCGCAACAATTCTGCGGGCTCCCACCGGAATAACAATGTAGGAATTGATCGAACCTACCTCAGAAGGTCCTTCATAAGTTGAGCGGGCAAGAGCTTTCAAGTCTCTGCTGAGTTCGACGGTAACCTGTGATGTGTCTACAGCAACGACTCTGCCAATCTCATGGTCATTTGCCATCGAGACATCCTCCAGAAGAACCATTGTTTTTTGCGCTATTCGAAAGCGCCTGCACAGTGCGAATCACCTTGCTATCGATTTCCTCTTCGCATAGGTCCGGCAAAAGTTTGTTAACAAAGTTCGCAAAAGTACCCAGTTCGCTGCCAGAAATCAGCCAAATTCTTTCATCTTCAAGGTCTTGCAATTGCGTCACAAAATCACTTTTAGGGTCAGGGTCGACCACGATTAGCGTAAAACTTGGAATAGCAAGAGCCTGCCTTATAATGGCATTCACATGTTCGTCCCCGAATCCGTAACCAGCCACAAACAATACTGATTGAGGTTGAGCAACAGCATTTCCAAATCGTCTGAACAACTCGGAATAAGGCAACCCCAGAGTCTGACCATATTTCAGAGGAGTCGGGTAAATCAAAACATCATCTTCATGTGAATTTTGTTGAAAATAGCTTGAATAAAGGCCATAGGGGTTTTCCCAGCCTTCTGCCACTTTATGCCAGGTAATTGAACCGTGAAGTTTATAAAGATGTAAAGCCCGGTCATAACGATGAACCTTTCCTTCGGTCGTTTGAGCAGGAAAATAAAAGTCGAGATTAAATGACTCAGGGCGGAATACCCGTCGTAAATTTCCAACAAAGCCGTCCACAAGAACTGCACCTTCAGCATCGGCACCCTGCTCAAGCAAGGTATCGTAATTCAAGGTAAAAAGGTTTGCACGACGAAGATTGAGAGGGCGATTTAAGACTTTTTTTATAAATTTGCGATGCGCAATCAGCGGGTCTTTAGTGTTCTTGCCCCGTGATGCCATTTTTGCACTATTTGGAAGATCCAGCAAATCAGCAAGACCATGGGTAACCTTTTTTATCAATGTCTGGAGCGCAGTTTTTCCAATTTCAAGAGTCCTCGGCGAACCGGCTTTTGTAAGCGAAATACTCTGGACAGAGCCTGACATGCTTGCCAGCCAAGTATGTAGATGACTCAGATATTCCTCAAGGTTTTTCTCTATTTCACATTTAAAAAGATCATGATAAAAAAACTCATCATTTCTTAATTGTTCTTGGTCAAATTCTTGATCAGTTAAAAAAAGCAACGTTTCGTAAAACAGAGAAAACCATTCTGGGTACCCATTTTCCACCGGGTTCCGAACTGCCTCCCAGATTAATCCCTGTTCCAGATCCTTTGGGATGCGACCCATAAGAATTCCACCCGCGTCATATGATGCACCAGCGCCAATTAAAAAGGAAACGTTGTCCATTTTCAGCATCGTTCCAACTCGCACCCGGGTTTCTTTAAGAATGTTTTGGAGTTCTGTATCATCAGACTCTTGACCGACAACGGCATCAGAGCCATCAGAGGCTGAATTAAGTCTTTCTATCAATACCTTGCGACCAATCTTAATTCGGTAATCAGTCTTTATATCAGTCATTTCAGGCCTCTCAGCTTGCTGAATAGTTTTTCGATGTAGTGGTCTCGGTCGTCGGTCATGAAGAGAACGTGTTTCTCTTCGAGCTGTGCCTGGCTATTATCCCACTTCAGCTGCGGGAATTTTGTCCAGGAAAGGATGAAGCTGTTGAGCACCACGGATGGGTCATTCAGGCGTTTTTCGACATCTTTAATGCGCTCATGAAACCTGATTTTTTCACTACCGGGGCCTTCATGGAGAAGACCGTGTGGCTCAACAAATGTAACATACTGTTTGTTATCGACCAGCAGCCACAGAATGAAGTCCGGGTGAAAGTTGCCGGCTTCGAAAAAGCCAACACCTTTGCCTCGACTCATATTGCGCAACAAAAAAAGCTCCAGCCCTTCTCTTTTGAAACGACTGCCGTTGTCATCACACCACTTTTTCAGATCGGCTACAAACTGAAATTCACTTTCATTTAAAGCGACCGGCAATACTGTTATTTTCCCACCACGACGAACATGAAACAGTGGTTCAAATAAGTGATTGCCAAAGCAACAGGCCTCAAGGTCACCATTTTTCAGCAACTCGGCCTTTCTGCTGGCAAGCTCCACTTTCATTTTCTCAATGCTTTGAATTACCTGCTCTTCATCGCCGTCTACAATGAGCTGATAAATATCTTCGCCTGGCATGTTTTCATCATCTGCGGTTAATTCGCGCAGTTCCAGCCGAGGTTCAATGTATTCACGCTTCCGGTAGTTATAATAATGCTCGCAATACCTTTTCAAAAGCTCTGCAGCAACTTCCTGAATAAGCTGAATGCCTGCAAAATCCGAAGGCTCCATTCTGACTTCGGGCATAAAAAGCTTATACCAGTCATTTCGCGCCAAAAGTTGTCTGATGCTCTGTTTTGAGATGTTCAGGTTATACCAGCTGCGTTCTCGCTTATAGCGTTCCATTTCAAAAAACAGCCAGTCAAAATCAAGGAACTCCAGGTGCTGTTCTCTTATATAAACCTGATCTTTTGAGGTAATATCCTGCCTGTCTTTTGACTGGATAGCCTGAATACGCGGGTACCAGTCGGCAATAACAGGGTTCTGAGTCAGATAATCAGGCACCTCGCCGAAACCTGGAACCGGGCCGTCTTTCTTGAAATCATATTCTTTGCCGTCTGAAGCCTTGCGCTTCGGCCTGAGAATTTTCAGCTTCTTACCAAAGTCGTAAGTAACATTCAGCGGTATGTTGAATATTCTACGACGTTCATTGCCCGGCAAACCTTCGCTCGCAAGGTATTTGCGGAAACTTTCCATAAAACTTGATTCTATACCGAAAACATTGAGGGTTTCCAGCTCTTCAATAAATATGGGGCAACTCTGAGTTTTTGATCTTCCGCTCCGCTTCAAGCTCCAGTCGTAGCCCTTCAAACGCACGCCGCGGCCAAAAAGCTGAATGATCTGGGCACCTTCAGTCTTGCCGACATGCATGAGCCCCATGGTGCTCACCCTCCAGCAATCCCAGCCTTCCACAAACTTCTTTGAACCAATCAGCAGGTTAACATTCGAAGACGAATCCTTGACCGTTGCAAACATTGCCTCAGAAAAATCGCTATCGGTAACGGCAAGTTTAACCTGCCTCTGTGCGGCAACCGCAGTCACATGATCACACAGGCCCTTGGCATCGCCCACGTTTATCAGACCAAAGCATTCTTCTGAAGTACCAACTCGCATGGCTATTTCACCAGAATCACCTTTTATTCTATCGAGGGAAAGAATGCCGCCTGCCTGGTTGTTGAACAATCTTGCCAGAATATCTCGATATATATCATCAACCGTTTCGCCGGTATTTATCAACCTGGCCAGATAGGTAAAAGAACCGGCAAAAATATCGTTGCCGTTCTGATCGAGCAGACCGGTATCCTGACCAGTTCCGGAAAGAATCTCGGCAATTCTTCTTTGAGCAGCGGGCTGCTTCGAGAGAAAATCTGCAATAAACTGAATTATCAATGCTACGTCAGTCGCAACAATCTGTTCATCTTTAGAAAGCTTTCCAGACGAAACCGTGCTGCCGACGAACACCCAAAGAGGTTTCTCAATATTAAAGGCTCTGAATTCCTGTTTTTTATCATCATAAATCCGCAGCTGTTGATAAAATTTGAGAAGACAGGCGGTAAGATAAGTCTGTTCGTGATCTGAATAGGCTTCTGGCAGATTAAGAATCTGGTAATCCTTGCCAAAGCCATCCTCATAAAACCATCGATACGAATAATCAAATAGAACTGCCTTGGCATAATTGTGTGAGAAGTTGATGTTGCCTGAGGCCTGAACCGCCTGTTCAAAAGTTGCTGAGTATTCAAAGGTAAAACCACGGTCGCAAAGCTGGCTGCGTCGGGCAAACCACGCGCCCTCTTCTTTTCCACTCATGCCGCGGTGCCCTTCATCAACCAATAACAGGTTGGTATTTCCCAGTGTTCTGGTAGCTATGGTGTTAGGCCCATCTTTATCGCCAAGCTTGGTGATTTCAATAACATCCACGGAACCCAGTGATGCCGGCTTACCCGGATCAAGCCTACCAACAAAACTAAACCCGCTTTCATGAAATTCAGTTATATGCTGCTCTGACAGACGCTCATTGGGGGTCAACAGAATAACCCTTGCTGCATCTGGAATTTTGCCATATTTGCGATCATAGTGGCGATATTGAAGAAGGTTCACATGCATAAGCAGGGTTTTGCCGCTGCCGGTAGCGTTCTGCAGGCAAAGCTTGTTCAGGTCGTCTACTTCATAGGGCGTCACCGCCATATAGGTATGCCAATGCCGGTTGAACCGCTCGACGTAATCATTGAGCGACCCGAGCAGACATTCTTTGTCGCTGAAGAAGCGGTCGAGGTATATTTCTGTGAACAAAAGCGTCAGCCACTGGTAATATTTCCAGACAACCGGACGGTGACGCTTTTCGTTGATGGCCAGAGTATGCCTGACAATATTCTGTTCATAAACCAGAACCTGCTCTTTACTCAGCTGGCAAAAGTCATTCCAGAACAGGTTGCTGTTAACCAGAGCATGATAAAAATGATGCAGATTATCATTGTCAAAGCCTTCCAGCGCTGGGTCAGAAATGGGCTCGGCAAGTTTGTTAAATGGCCTGACGACCTTTCCATGAGCTTTATGCTCACCCAGTGGATCGATACCGAAAAGGCTAATCAGCCACTGATTCAACAGCAGCTTATTGCGAAAGTCGTGTTGCTTTGGCGCCTGGGTGTTACGCTTTGCCATGACTGATTCTCCGTTTTTTGGCAGCCTCAAGTCGCTTCAGTTCTTCTTCTGCCTCGATAAAATGTTTTTCAACTTCAGTGGGCTCAGCCAATGAAGCCTTGCGAAACTTTTCATACTCTTTATGGGCCTTTTCAAGTGCCTGGTCATGGCTGATTTTGCCAGCATGATCGAGCAGCTCATTGTCAGAAAGCTTCAAAAAGTCATCAAGTTTAGTCACCCAATCTTTCATGGTCATTGGCTTGCGCCGCAAAGCCTGCAATTCAGCGAATTCAAGATACATGGTCACAATACGGTTCAGCAGATCGAGTTCCGGCTCAGCAAGATAATTTTTGGCAATCTCTACTTCGCCCTTACGGATTTTTTTACCCTTCCAGTTTGTCAGACCCATGTTTGGTCTGGAAGCATCGGCCCGCCCATAAATGATTTCGGCGGCCGTATGCCCATGCGCCGCCCAGTGCATTTTATTCTGTATTACTCTAAAAAACTCTTTGGAAACTTCATCTTTGGGGTTGTAATCAATACTGGTGGCGTAGATATCGAGAATCTTGCGCCAGAAAACCTTTTCTGAGGAACGAATATCGCGAATGCGAGCCAGCAGTTCCTCAAAATAGCTGGTGTTGCCGAGATTTTTAAGCCTCTCGTCGTCCATAGTGAAACCCTTGATAAGGTATTCACGCAGACGCTGGGTTGCCCAGATTCGAAATTGAGTTCCACGAATGCTGTTGACCCGGTAACCGACCGAAATAATTGCGTCGAGGTTAAAGAACTCGACATTATATTTTTTTCCATCGCTGGCAGTTGTTGCAAAATTTGCAACAACTGAAGATCGGCTCAGCTCAACGGATTCGAAGATATTCTTCAGATGACGGCTGATACCCGATTTATCAATAGAGAAAAGCTCAGCAAGCTGATTGAGATTTAACCAGACCGAATCATTAACCAGTCTGGTTTCGACACGAACCTGGCCGTCTTCTGATTCATAAAGAAGAAACTCGGCTGTAGCCGGCAATTGGGAACCTGCCATTACTCAGCCTCCCACATTCGCGTCATGAACTCTTCTTCGATCAGGCGCACTTTCCAGTTATCACCTTCGAGCTTGAGGTTCGGTAGATTGTTGCTGCCATTAACATAAATCAGGTCAAATTCAAAATCTCTGCTGCTGATACGGTTTTTCTTGAACCATTCATCGAGAACCAGATTATCCTGCTCCAGATCTCCTGTCAGTTTTCGCCAGACAATCAGAACTTTCTCGCGCTGCCCATTGTTCGGATTCATAGGATCGGCGGGAACCCAGCCTTCGACTTTTCTGAACCACCATGGCCCTTTGATCATATTATGAATTTTGCCATCGACCACCAAGCGGGTATTCTGGTCTTTTGGCAATTCTGGGTCCTCAATGCGCTTAAAATCGGCACTGATGTTTTGAGGCGAGGCGATATGATTAACTCGCAGCCCGATCAGAAAGTTAAAAGTTTCGATCAAATCAACATTTCGAGTAACGGTTTCATCACTACCGGGCTTTTTTACCGCGAGAGTATAGGCAGTTGGATCAGCAAAAGCATTGATGTTCACTAAAGATTGACTTCCGCGCGTTTCCACATCAAGCAGATAGCGCAGCATAAAATCTTCTTTAAGCCCTGGTTTTGATTCCAAAAGTTTTTTGTGCTTCTTATCAGCATCAAACTGTAGATTATTCAAAGTATCTTCATAAGATTCAAGCCGCAAATATTTGAAACAATGCAAATTACTCGGCTCTTTTGATGCTCTACCATCTTTCCAAAGGACTGAGTATAGAGCTTTTTTCACTCTTTTTATCAAAATACTGTCGAAATGATCACCGAGCTCAATTGCAACAAACCGCCGGGCTTTTTCATCAATGAAGTTTTGTTGCATAAGCGCATGAACAGAAGAACCTGAGCCAGCAAAAAAATCTAAAACAGTGTCACCTTGACTTGTAGAGATTTCAATAAGCTTCTTCCCAATCGAAGTTGGTTTGGGGTTTGGAAATAAACCACGCTCACCTAAAATATTAGCCAACTCTTTTTCGCCATCTGTGAAATCAGAAATCACTGACTTTACGACATCAGATTCAACATTATGTAAAAACCGTTTCACCTGTGGAATCTTATTTTCGTCTTCACCGAAATATATATAATTTTTCTTTAGCATTTCTTCAAAAGAAAGAGTTTTAGGCTTGTCCGGGTTGATCTTTTCTCGCCACAACCACCCTCTTGCCGGTGCAGGGCATGGACGTCCGGTAAGTGGATGCAAAGGCTTATAGAATCTATATTCCTGACTGCTTTCTGACTTATGTTCTGAAGTCAAAGAGCTCGCATTTGGCCAAGAAGGGTTATCTTCCCTGAACACAACTATCTTTGCACAACAATTTTTTGCCAAAGATTCTTCAACAAAATTACCATCTGAATCGCGATATTCGGCCAACTTATATTGCTTAATTCCCTTCCAAGGATCATTTTTTTTAGTTTCATCATCCCATTCCAAGCCATGGCTTAAAACCTCTTGTTTGTAAGCTTCCAGCTGTTGCTTAAAAAGGTCTTTCATCTGCTTCTGAATTTCTTCAATAGATGGAAAATCATGGTTAAGAAGGTGGACCAACTCCATTACTTCTGAACAACCCGGCTTAGCTTGTCGAAACATGCTATGAGTCTGTGCAGCAATTTCTCTATTTTTTGCAAACGCAAGAATGTATTCATGGTTATGAGAAAAAGTCTTGGCGTCGTTATGGGTAGTGTTTTTTACCCAGATGAGGTTGTCAAGATAGTTATTGCTTCCAAAAACATCTTCAATCATATTCATTAACCTGTGGCTAACAAAATTGTCTTCATCCTTGTCATCAATGTGAACAAATAGAACACCATCTTCAGGAAGCATATTTACTGCCAATACAATTCTGTCTTGGAGCATGGACAGCCAAGACGAGTTACGGAAAGCATCCTTGTAGCAAAAATCGCTACTTCCTGTGTTATATGGAGGATCAATGTATACACATTTCACATGAGACCTGTATCTTGCCTGCAATAGACTTAATGCTTGAAAATTTTCTGAATGAATAAGCAAACCATCAAATTGTTCGTCTAAATCTTCTATTGAAGCCATCAGACTGGCTTTGAAGTTTTCGTCAAAAAGCCGTGTGTCAAGCACCAGCTTATTGTTTGCCTTCAAAAACTCGATCTTTAATGGCTTTGAATAGCCAGGCGAACCCGGATTAAGAAGATCACCTTTGGTAGCTTTAAGTTCATTGATGGAAAACAGCTCAACCCACTCATTATGCTGCTCTTCGTTCTTGATTATGTCGGGATAAAGTTCTTCAGGCACGCGATCAAGAGTGATGCAGTAATTTGTTTCAATCACGAATTTCTTTTTGAGCCAGAGCTTTTTTTGAAAGTCTTCGAGCTGAGCCAGAAAGTCGATCAATTTAACAGCGATTTTGCGCATGACCCGTATTTTCTTGAGATAAGTCTCTACAGCCGGAGCTTCTGCATTTTCAATGTCATCAAGGCGCATGATCTCATTTTTTATGTAAAAATCGAGTTCCCGGCGCAGAAAACTACCGAGATCTTTATGAATAAAATAATCCATGGTATTGCGATCCGTGTATTGAGCCACATATTTGGAAAGCAATATCCGTTTGCTATTCTTTTCGGTCGGAGCAGCTTGTTGCAGTAATAGCTGATAATCTGACAAATAGTCGCGATGAACCTTATCAGACTTTATTAAGGCTTCAAGATGCTGTAAAACCAGGGCGACTGCCTCTGCATTACGGGTTTCGCGCCAGATGCCTTCCTGAACACTGCCCTTTTCAAGATCAGAGCGATACTCGAAATTCAAAATCAGTTCACCGTTTTTATCGAGTTCAACGGGGTTGTTTTTATGAATAATGAAAAATCTTTTGCTCTGGCTATTAGCCTTAACATTGCCGTGTTCACCCTCACTTGCAGCAACAATGCGTAAGTGGACTTTCATCGGGCGATCGGGGATCCGCCGCAGGATTCTTTCGCTTTTGTTCATGCTCTGCACTTCTGCTGACTGAACAAGGTCAAAGGTAAAATTACTGAAGTATTCTGCGGTTTTGATGTAATACTGGTCTGAATTGGCCCAGTGCAGTTTCACTTCTTCTCCACTGTATGGAATAGAAAAAGGAGCAGCTCTGTCAGCAGTTTCTCGGGCAAAATAACGCCGGGAAATGAAATCGCCATCATCGTAATAGCGTTCAAAAAAATGATAAAGATGGTCGTAGACCTCTGCCTCGCCCGCAGACGAATCCTTTACCGAATTCCATTTCTGTTTTGCATCCATGACCGCCGGGGTATTTGCAGGATCTGGAGCGCCAAAATCACTGGCCATTTTCAAAGCTTTCTCATAATCGGCCTTATATGAAGCGCACTTCGCCTCGTCGACCTCACTGAATGCGTCGCTGACAATTTTTAACAGGTCTTTTTCAAGAAACTCCTGAACCTGTTTTGCTTTTGCATGCATGATTCGGTAAAAACCAAAATCAAGGTCGGGCTGATCAAGCTGAAACAGTTCTTTGAGTTTTTTAAACAGACGACCGCGAAGTTGTTCGACTGATGGCATATATGTCTCCTGACCTTAACTTATCCGCCAACGCAATGTAAAAAGTCGGGTAAGTGCAGTTTTCTGCTGCATCCGCTTTTCAAGAGCATCAACAAGGGTATCACGGCGAGCGGCGATTTCGTCTTCAACATCAAAAATCTTCTCGCGCTGTGTTCGTTTCTTGCGTTCAAGTTTGCTTATTTCTTCCTGAAGCTGGTGCTGGGCCTCAATGGTTGGAGCCTGCCGGCTCTGGCGCTGAAGTTCACGGATCTGACGCTTGATGTCGTCAAGTTCTTTCTGGGCGGCAAGTTCCATGTCTTCAGCCCACTTGTCAAGCTGATCTCTGGCCTCAACAAAATGACCATTATTTTCTTCAAGGTTTTTGGCGATTGTCGCTTGGACATGTCGGTCAGAATCAGCCTGAAGTTTGAGTTGAACCGGCTCTGGCAGGGTTGTTTCAGTTACCTTTTTTGCATAGCAGTTAAAAAGTTTCTGACAGGTTTCATGCTCGATGTTAACACCTTGGTCATCAAACCCGGAAAACAACAGGTATTCTTGTGCATCAAAAGAATTTATGCGCAAATGCTGCAAAGTCAGCCACCCTGCCCTGCCTTTCAGTTGCTCTACAACTGCTATTCTGGTTGAATGGCCGGAAACATCAAATTCAACTTCAGCCACCGGAAGGTCAAGCTTGCAAGCCTGGCTTATAACATGCTCACCCAGCGGGTGGCTCAGGCGATAGAGAAAATCACCGGGTTGATTGATCTGCGTCTTTGAAATCAAATGATAACGGCCAGGCAAGGCACTTTTAACCGGGCTTTTGTTGAGGTCAAAATACAAGAAATTCTCGCTGAAGTCGGCAAAGTCAGAAAGTCCAAATTTGCTGACATCCCAGAAAAGACGACCGATACGATCGAGACGCTCCTGGGCACCGGTCAGATTAACCTTCAGGCGTTCGTGAACATCTTCATCAAAATGCTCCAGAAGTAATTTCCTGGTGTCCTGCATTCTCAGCTGAATCTGGTCATCAAGTTCTTCCTGCAGTTTAGAGAAAGCGCTTTGAATCTCGGCTTCAGATCTACAGGCCTGATAGATTTCTACAATACGACGCTCGAAATCGACACCGGCCTCAATTGAACCAAGAACATCATCGCTGGCACCAAAAACCCCGGAGAAGAGATTGAATTTATGTTCAAGAAGCTCATAGACTCTGCGATCTGCTTCGTTACGTTCATTTAGAAAGTTGATCACCACCACATCAAACTTCTGGCCATAGCGGTGACAGCGACCAATGCGCTGTTCAATGCGTTGCGGGTTCCAGGGCAGATCAAAATTTACGACCGCAGAGCAGAATTGCAGGTTCAACCCTTCGGCGCCCGCTTCTGTTGCAATAAGAATATTAGCCTTTTCCCTGAAACGATCTATTATGGCACCTCTGAGATCTATCTGGCGAGAACCGCTTACTCTGCCGGTATCACGGTTTGTTTCCAGCCATTCCTGATATATCTGACCAGAAGCGTCATCTTTGTTGGTGCCATTAAAGGTCAAAACCTGGCCAGCGTAACCGTTGCCCTCAAGGAACTCTTTCAACCATGCCTGGGTGCGCCTTGATTCAGTAAAAACCACAACCTTCTTTGCAGCGCCCATATCAGCCATTTTTTGGAAACCCACTTCGAGCGCCTTGAGCAAAGCTCTGGTCTTGGTATCAATACCGATGCTTCTGGCCCAGCGAATGTAGGTTCCCAGTTCTTCAATTTCGGCATCTAGCTTCTTGAGGTCAACCGGCTCAGCAACAAGGTTGTTGCCAGGCAAATCTTCTTCTGGAGAAGCTTCTGAACTGTCTTCTTCGTCGGCAAGGAGTTCGTCAAGAAGATCATCGTCAAGTTCAGCCCCGTCAAGATATAGCTGAACAGGATTAGCAGCTTTTGCGGCTTCTTCTTTCATTTTCTGCAGCCGGGACCGCATAATCTCAAGAGTGCCTGCAACTGCATGAGCAGAAGACGCGAGCACTTTGCGAACCAGTAAAACCAGCAGGTGCTTTTGCCCAGAAGGCAGAGCATAAGTATCTTCTCGCTGAAGATAAGAAGATATCTCCTCATAAAGCTTATGTTCCTGCTCAGTTGGCTTAAATGGCCGGGTAATAAGCTTTCGTTCTGTGTATTTGACAAATTCAATTACCTGACTGCGAAGAGTTCGCCAGCAAAATGGCTTAAGACGATCACGAAGATCTGAAGTATCGCTTCCAGACGACATGTATTGCGTTCTAAAAGACGCGAGCTCGCCAAAAAGCCTTTCGTCAATCAGGGTAGCCAGGCCAAACAGTTCAAGTAAAGAGTTCTGCAAAGGCGTGGCAGTAAGCAGAAGCTTCTTGCGATCCTCGACTGCCCACCTTATTGCTTGACCAATCCGGTTACTTTGGCGATAGGCATTGCGCAGCTTGTGTGCTTCGTCGATTACTACAAGATCCCAGGCTATCTCTTTCAGAAGGTCGCTTTTGGCTGCAGCAAAATGCATTGAACAGATAATGATCCTGGTATCGACGAATGGGTTGGCAAGTCCAGCACGCTGTTGATCCTTGAAGGTCTTTGCGTCTAAAACAATCGCCGAAAGATTGAACTTTTCGGCCAGTTCAAGCTCCCATTGCTTTCTAAGGGCGGCCGGACAAATAACAAGCAGACGCCGGCGGCGTTCCGCCCAAAATTGGCATAGAACCAGGCCGGCCTCGATAGTTTTGCCAAGCCCGACTTCGTCTGCCAGCAAAGCACCTTTCGAAATCGGCGACCTTAAAGCAAAAAGAGCTGCTTCAATCTGATGAGGGTTGAGATCAACGCAGGCATCAAAAAGCGCCATGCCAAGACGATCGACCCCGCTGCCCCCTGTCCTGACAAGCTCATGCGCATAATATTTTGCATGATAACCAGTAATCATTCTCTCAATCCTTATTCCGCCTTGTTTTCAGGCCAGCTTTACACGCACAACTGTCGTCCCTGCAAAGTCAGCACAGTTTAACACATCACCGCGATTTGTTCATCTTTTATGAAGCATTGCCTGCCTCCAAATGGCATGACTGAAAGAATGCAGATTTGCACCTGATACCAAACAGGCCGGAAGGTCAAATACAAAAAAAATGTTTCCTTTTGCCCACCTCATTTCAGCCTGTTTCTAAAAGCATAGAATCATTAGATTTTAAAAACATACGTATAATCGTATTATGAGCGGGAAACAGACAAAACTAACAGTTTACTACGGAGCGCTGGTGGCCACAAAAAAGTGGCTGACCAGACAGGAAGCTGCTGATTATCTGGGTGTCTCGCCATCAATGATAGACCGACAGCTCAGACACGCAATCCCAACGTATCTCATCTCCCCTGGTGGCAGAGCATTCGTGTTCAAACGGGAGGAAATAGACGCATGGATCGAAACCAATCGCGTCGGGCCGGATGAAGAATTCTTCATCTGAGAAAGCTCTTTGACAACTTCATCGGATTTTTTTTCAACCGCGAAGCTTTTAAGTTCTTCGTTAAAGAAGAGCCATGCTTAGCGAAATTGCTAACAGGAGGCATAAAATGCCGAACAAAACTGCTGAAATGCAGATGGACCAAGTGTTTCAAGAGAAAGCGTTTGCAGAAATTCTGGAAAGAGAAAGAAACAACATCGCTTCCGCACCTTCTGGTGAAGAAGATGCTGTGCTTTACGCCGCGGCGCTAAGAGCTGGCCAATATAGCGCAGCTGGTGGTTATAACAAGGCCGATGTAAAAATGCGATTTACTGCTGCTCTTGTCAGAAGTAACGAGAGCGACAAAAGCTCTTTTGATGTGGACGAGGTGTTTGAATTGGGCTGGACTGAAGGCGTGGAAACGCCTAAGGGCCTGACCATGAGCGAAGGAAATTCTCTTACCGACACTATTCAAGATCTGGCAAGTTTAACTGACATTGAGTATGAAAAGATTCGAAAGTCGGTTGCCAGAAAGATTGGGATGCGCGTGAGCACGCTTGATCAGGAGGTAAAAAGGCAAAGGCAGATTGACTCAGGGGACGAAGGCCAAGCTGGTGCCGATAAGCGCTGGACTTATGGTTTGTGGCCAGAGGAAGTTTCAGGGGAAGATCTGCTCGACGAGATCTTGTCTGTTTTGCAAAAGTATGTGATCGCAGACAATGCGACTCTTTACACCGCATCGGTTTGGGCGATATTAACCTGGCTGGCAGATTACGCAACAGTTTTGCCAATCGCGATGATAACAGCTCCGGAGAAGGCGTGTGGTAAAACAGTATTACTATCAGTCATGGGAAAGCTGTCCAAGAAACCTTTGCAGGCAGCAAATATAACATCAGCGACGGCTTTTCGTGTCATAGATAGATTCATGCCGACTTTGTTGGTCGATGAGGCTGATACATTTATGTCAGAGCAGAAGCAGCTGACTGGTATCATAAACTCCGGGCACACAAGGGATTCTGCTTTTGTTTACCGCACTGAATCGGTAGACGGCATACGTGTTCCCGTGGCATATTCTACATGGTGCCCCAAAGCCATTGCCGGAATTAGGCTTGACACTCTGAATGACACACTGTTGAGCCGCTCAATCTTGCTCCCGATGAGAAAAAAGAGAGAAGAAGAAACCGTTGAGAACTTCCGGCGCGCTGATCCAGGGCATCTGCTGGCTTTAAATAGTAAGCTATGCAGATGGGCAAAGGATAACGCAGTGGCATTCTCAAACATGAAACCTGATACTGGCTTTCTTCAGAATCGAGATGCCGATAACTGGGAACCATTGCTGGCAATCTCTGAACTTGCTGGAGAGAGGTGGCATGAAATGATAAAGAATGCAATAATCACGATTTACGGCAGGGGCAATAATACAATTGCCTTGCCATTGGAGCTTCTGAGGAACATAGAGCGCATTCTAGCGGCCAATTCTGCGACAGACATACCGAGTAGGCTTCTCATCGAAAGACTTTGCCATGATCATACGGCACCGTGGTCTACTTACAACGATGGCAAACCAATGTCTTATAGACAGCTATCTGACATTCTCTCGAACTATGGCATTCATCCCAAAGATATCAGGACGACCGAGGGCGCGAGAAGCAAGGGATACAAGGCAGCGGATTTTGCGGAGGTTTTTGCCAGATACTTAAACGATGAGAGTGCTGCATCGGCAAGTGAAGTGCAGCCTGAGAATGATGCTGAAGTGGCAAATGCAGTGACAGTTGAAGATACTTGCATCATGGCAAGGGAAGATAAAGCCATTATACGAGTGGTATAAAGTCAAGCAGGGCCGTCTCAACAAGAGGCGGCCCTTTTGATTTACCCGTGGCGCCGTGGCATTTCCGGCTAATGCTGGTTTATACTCTTTTTTTGTGTTCATGCTTATTGCAACGGCGCAACGGTTATTGAGGTTGAGGATACCAAGAGTTTTTTTGGGCAAGCTATGATATTATCTGAGCATTATGACAGGAGTTAAAAACAATACAAGACCGCCAGCATGGTTTAGGCGGGGCAACTATTTGCAGAGGAAATTGAAAAGTTTTACTCTGTTAAAATGGTGGGAGCAGTTTTCTGTCAGAGCCTTTGTGCGCGACAAGGCTGCAGACCCAGTAACTGGCGCCTTGTGGTTGTCTGATCTCGCTTACAGAGAATTTCGCAGGAACTTAGAACTCCTGAAAAGCGGCCAGATAGAAGCTTCGGATTTGCCAAAGCCATTTGCAGACAAGCTTCTTTCTCTTTTTTCGACTATTGTGAACGCTGTTCAGTTTCTGCTGAAATGTGATGCCGTGGACCAGCTGACCTTTTACCATGCTGATTTAGTCGAAATCATCGCAACCGGTGGTGTGTTAGCAGACCATTTTGAAGGATTTCTGATCAACGAATTGGATCGTGAGGAAGCAGAAGTTGATTCTCCGCAACTCAGCGAGCCACAGATCATTGAAGACGCTGATTCTCCGCAACTCAGCGAGCCACAGATCATTGAAGACGCACCGCTCCACCCGCTGCAAGAGAAGATAATAGAACTCATTGAGCAAAATGGCATAGTTGGAATAGACGGCCTGTTTGATTATGGTGAGTGGGTATACAGCTTCCCCTGTCACTGGATCACCAGAGACATTTCGAGAATAGCAGAGTTGAGCCCGCCGATTCGACCCATATCAGCTACGGAACTGAATGGGCTTGCGGAGTATTATGACAGCAACCCAGACTGCAATGTGCCAATGAGGACGCGGGGAAATCGTATTTTTTTATCAGTGCCGATTAATCTGCCTGACGCATTTTTAAAGGCGAGCTTTGCTGCGTGCCTTGAGACGCTGAGGGACACCCACAGGGTGGGACATAGCCTGGAATGTAGAGATACAACCTGGGCTGACTGTGGGCTTCTCCAATGCCTGGATCTTCACCACTGGAGTAGCCGAAACAACGATGCATTATCGATTCAGGACGTTATCGATTTTGCCTTCGCAAGACCGGAGCAAGACAGGACTATGTATAATAAAACCACAGCAAAATGGATGGCTCTGGTTTTACAGCCTGATTTTTTAGCAAGCCTGCTAGAAGCTGCTATTTAAGCAGAAAACCGAGAGCCACAAGGCCGAAACGAGCCTAGCGCGAGCGGGTCGACTGCTGGCCTCGTCATAATCGGCACTGCGAGAGAGTTCAAGTCTGTGTAGTTAAAATTTTGTGATACTACACAGACATCGCAAAACATCACTGCCATAATAAGAGTGCAATGAGGGAAAAAAAAGCCCTCATGGGCAATCAATGTGTTTTTGTTCGCGCTGAAGTCATAGTTGGAACCTTGCGCTTCAGCAGCCGGCGCTAATGCACTCTAATGTAATCATAACACGATTTGATGCATGGAGCAACTGCTTTGGCCCGCGGATTTGCATAAAGGAGCACCCCATGCAAAAAATCCCTTTCACCCTGTTCACGTCAGTTAATCCTGACAAACTCACCAAGACTTTCCGCCTGGAGGACGGTAAGCTGGTAAAAGAATCCGGCGGTAATATGGTTGAAGGCTCTGTAAAACTTTGCCAGATAAGCGAACTGACGGAGTTTTCAGATGTTATTACCTCTCTCGGGCTAAACCAGGCACTCTGCTACGGGGTGCCGAAACACGCGAAAGTTGGCGATGAAAAACGGTTGTTGTCGGAACGCATGATAGCATCTGACAAGAACGCGATCTCAAGAACAAATGCCAACTTCGAATGGCCAGCCGACAGCAATGGGATTCTGATGATCGACTACGACCCGGCACCGGGTAAAACCCCCATGTCCCAGGAAGAGTTGGTCAAGGTATTAAAAGGAACTGTGTCGGAGCTGAAAGATCTTGAAATGCTGTGGATTCCTTCCAGCAGCAGCTTCATTTATAACTCGGGAACAGACGAACAGCTCACAGGCTTGCGCGGGCAAAGACTGTATATGATCATTCAAGATCCTCGCGACATACCAAGGGTTGGGGAACTCATCTTCAAGCGCCTGTGGCTCGCAGGTCATGGAAGAATCGAAGTAGGAAAAGCTGGTCAGCTTCTGGTGCGGTCCATCATCGACGCTTCTGTTTACCAGCAGTCTCGCCTGGACTTTGCTGCCGGTGCTTATTGCGAAGCGCCTCTTGAACAGAGACGTGGAGAACCGCAGATAATATCTGGTAATTTGAAGACTCTTGACAGCAAAACCATCAGAGACCTGAGTATCGCAGAAGGACGACGATACGAAACACTGGTTACTGCTGAAAAGATCAAGTTAAAGCCAGAAGCCGCTAAGGTTCGAAAAACTCGCATCGAAGAGAAGGTCACAGAGCATCCCCCAGAAGAACAGGAAGAAGCAAGAATCAGATATACCAGAGCCTATGAAGACGGTGAGCTCACAGGCGACTTCGTATTGACTGTCGTTGTTCATGGGTCTGAAGAAAGTGTGACGGTGGATGACATACTTGAAGCCCCGGAAAGGTACGACAAACTCAGAACGCTTGATCCGGTTGAGCCTGCCTATAACCATTGCGACGATGTTGGTATGCTGAACCTGTCCGGTGACAGGCCCAACCTGTATTCACACGCGCATGGCGGCAAAATGTATTTGCTGAAATCTTCTGTGGAACAAGGGCCGAGACCTCCGACAACGAGAGATATCTATAACCCATATAGAAACACGGACATGGGCAACGCCGAACGTTTCTACGAGCTCACAGCCGATGACGTGAAGCATGTCGAAGAGCTTGACTGGCTCTTATGGAACGGTAGAACGTGGGAAGCTGACATCATGGGTGTTAAGGAGCTGTATAAACAGCGTGTGGTTCATCGTATTTACGAGGAAGTGGCTGAAAAGGCGGTGAACCACGAACAAGAAGGCGTGAAGGAACTTGCCAGGTGGGGCAAGAGAAGTGAGTCTGATAGCCAAATCAATTCCACGCTGCGTTGTGCGGCAAGTATGCCGGGAATATGTGCCAAATTAGCAGATTTCGACAAAAATTCGTTGCTGCTCAACGTAGAGAACGGGACTGTCGATCTTACAAATGGTGATCTGCTGAGACATGATCGGAAAAATTACATTACCAAGCTCGCTCCCGTAATCTACGATCCTTCTGCAACTGCTCCACTATGGCTCGGCTTTCTTGCGCGTATCTTTGACGACAACCACGAAATGATCGCATTCGTTAAAAAAGCTATCGGCTACTCCCTTACCGGGAGCGTGGAAGGGGATTGCTGGTTTATCTTGCACGGCGTTGGCGCCAATGGTAAAAGCGTCTTTCTCAACTGCATATTGGCCATGCTGGGCAGTTACGCAACCCAGGCTGCTCCAGATCTACTGATGCAGGCACGTGGCAATAGCGACAGACATCCAACTGAACTGGCAGACTTGATGGGGCGTCGAATGGTTGTTTGCCAGGAGAGTGAAGAAGGCCGAAGGTTAGCAGAAGCCAGTGTTAAGCGCATGACAACCAGCGACCGAATGAAAGCAAGATATATGGGTAAAGATTTCTTCGAGTTCGATCCTACTCATAAACTCTGGCTGGCGACGAATCATGTTCCGGTAATCAAAGATACTACGGAAAGCACCTGGCGACGTATATATCTGATACCTTTCGGTGTGGTGATACCACCAGAAGAGCGCGACACGAAATTGCTTGAAAAACTCAAGGAAGAGTGGCCTGGCATCTTGAACTGGGCTCTTGAAGGTTGTCTTGAGTATCAGAAGGGCGGACTTCAGCCACCGGATAGGGTAAAATTTGCAACGGCAGAATATCGCCAGACCCAAGATACCTTTGCGGCCTTCCTTTCTGAGTGCTGCTACGATGATGTGTGTGCTATTACGAGCTCAAAGCAGCTGTATGCTTCGTTTCAGTTCTGGTGCAAAGAGTCTGGAGAATATCCGAAATCTCAAAGGTTATTCGGACAGGCATTGACCGAGCGTGGTTACAGAAAAGAACGAAAGACAAACGGTTACTACTACCACGGAATCGGGAGAATTGCCGATGGAGAGGGTAAAGTTACCAGTGAATACACCAAAAAGCTCCAACGTGACTACCTTGATAAAAGATTGAGTAGTGAACTTGTAACAGCGGACAATGAGGACGTAATAAAACTTTTCGGATACTGACTGAGAAATGTGTTCTGCCGCTATGGCCGACCACATGTGGAGCAACTCTGGACTAACCATGGATTAACTCTGGATTAGCCTTGGACTAAGTGTGGACTAAGCATGGATTAAGGAGCAGACCTATGAACCATGAACCTTTATGAACCTGATTCCTGGTAAGCAGCTCATATATTTATCTTCACGAGGGCTACCCTGGAATTCGGTTCATAAAGGTTCATCATACATAGTGTTTAAATTTCAAAATTGCAGCTCACTTGCTGCACAAAAAAGGAGAATCAAATGAATTATAAAGTTTTGAATGATGAAAACATCTTCAGAAAATTTCTGAACAATGCAGAGCGGACCGAGCGCGAACTGTTAGGCAGCCCACACTTGCAAACTATCAGCCGCGCTATCGCGAGTTACGAAGAAGGTGCTGGCGGCCAAGGCAGGTATTTGCTTTGCGAACTCATTACGCAACTTGGCATGGAAAAACATGCAGATACAATTGTAAAATTCTGTGAACATAATCTTGCCAAGGCACACGAATTAACCCATCCGATTGCTTGGCGTGCCATTCAAAGACAGAACGCAAAGACTGAATAGTCATCAAAGAGGCGGATCAGAAACGGTCCGCTTTTCTTTTTACAAAGTTGTCTATCCTTTCCGACCGGTGTAAAATCTTCTGCAGAATAAAATAAATTATACCGGAGTGATCTATGGGACGAAGATACGGCGGCTACTGTAGATACAGCAGTAATTATAGAGAAGAATCCTGGGGTGGCCATCTGGCGGCCTTCCCAAAGTTCAAGATAGTTTGCGAGACCGAAAACCACATTGGCTACATCAATGTCCCACCAAAGCCAGAATATCAGAATCCTCAGGGGTATGCTCAAATTGATGCGGAGCTGTATAAGATTTCAAAAATCAGAATCAGCTACATCCAGATGATTGAAAAAAGTGGAATTACTAGTTACGCATATCGAAGACCCTCTGACATCAAGCCAGAATCAGACATGGGGTGGCATGGAATTGTTAAGGTCGGGCATAATCGGAAGAATATTTTGTGTCTTTTCGTTGAAGGGCTGTCAGAAGACGTCACAGATCTACTCTGCGCATTCTTACGTAAATTCTTTTATGATCCCTCTGGACTAGCGGAACTTGGAGGCTTCAGTGTTGAAAGCTCTAGCGGTGACGATGTTGGCCAGAAGCTCCAGAAAAATAAACACCACAGCCGATACAACCTTCCCCATCAAGAAGCATCGGCTTCGCCAATCGAGAAGCTATTCCGCGACGAGCTGATCAGGAATGGTATACAGTTCGAAGAGCAGGTTGAAATTATTCTTGAGAATAAAAAATTCTCTGTCCCTGATTTCGTTATCGGATCAGCAGGTCTCATGATCTACTGTGATGGAACCGAGTTTCACAAAGAGCCGCAGCGAATAATCATGGATAAGCAGCAGGACCGAGTGCTGCAGACCCAGGGGTTTAATGTCTTCCGCTTCTCTGGTTCTGAGATAGCTGCTGATGTTAAGAAGTGCGTGAGAGAAGTTCAGGTGTTTATCAGTAAAAAGAAAGTTCCGACGACATAGAATCAGGAACGGCCCGGTTTAAAGGGAGAAACAAATTGGATATCACAGAATTACAGGTTGCCGCAGCGAGTAAAGTTGCAAGTAGAGTTTACGCAGGTTTAATTACCAGAAATGAAGGAATAGCAATCCTTGTAGAAGGGCATGGAATAAACTCGGCATCCGCCAGCGATTTCATCGCTGACTATAAATACCTTATGAACGGAAAAGAGCTTAAGAGGACTATGAGTGCGCCTGCTATGAACTACTTTCTGGAACAAATACTCGTCGAACATGGCGCCAAAGGGCTCGCTCAAGCACTTATGTCTCTTCGATTGCATATTGAATACTATGAGGGGCAATCCGAGACAAATATGCTAAAAATGCGTGATGTCGCAGAAAAATTCAAGACAATCCTGCTTGAGCAACAGAGCACTTCCACTCCAGAACAAGCTTTTGATGAAGCCGTATCAAGGGCATTGAGAGATCCACAGGAGAGAAGACTGCAACGAATTGCTGAGGCAGATAAAGTCCCGCAGGTTGTTCAATCACAGGCTACTGGTTTTGCTCGCAACCCAGATATAGTTGCTGAAACGCTGTATAGAGCTGCCGGGATATGCCATAAATGCAAGCGCAATGCGCCATTTAAGCGTGCGAAAGACGGAACCCCATATCTGGAAGTGCATCATAAAGTGCAGTTAGTGCATGGCGGTGAAGATTCTCTGGAAAATGCTATGGCACTGTGCCCCAATTGCCATCGGGAAGCTCATTACGGGTGAAGGAAACATAGACTACATCTTGACGAGATTACCGAATGCTGCATTGAAAAAGCCGATGCTGCGGTGGATCATGTGTTATTTAACGGTAGGGATAAAGATCTTTGCCAGTGAGCAGTTATTTACGTATTTGCATGAGAATGAGATAAACATTGAAAAGTCTTGGGAGGGTAAAATGGCTTGGTGTCCACATTGTGAATCAGATCGACCAATTATTAGGCAATCATTATCTTCTTCCTGCGTCTATTGCGGTTCCGGGAAGGAGTGCAGCCATGGCGTAGGATGCCGCGGTCCAGTAGCAGGTTGGCTTAACGTGTGTTCATATTGTAATACGCCGCTTTTTGCGCAGGCAAAAAGTAGTGCTGATTATTCTCTTTTCAGTATTGCCGAAAAGGAAGAATATGACATTCGTAAGCGCAACCAATTTGTTTATGCCGGGATCGGTATTTTAATATGTTTCTTCTTTCTATATCCATCCTCTGAGGGGCGGGAAAAAAGCAAATCTTATGAATCCCCGCGACAAACATTTGAAAAAAATGTAGAGCAAACAAAAACCTCGGAACAACAGGTTCCTCTTATAGGCATGGTCGACACGCCTAGTGGGGTTTCTGTTCGCGAGAAACCTGGTATAGACGGAGATAAGCTGGGGGGTCTCAGTAACAAAACTGAATTTGAAATCCTCAACCAGTTCGGGCCCGAAGATGTTGTTGAGGGGAAAAAGGGTCGATGGATACAAGTAAAATTTAAAAAAGGTAATGGCTGGGTTTTTGATGGATTTGTGAAATTGAAGATTCAAGCTGAAAAGATTGATTAGAGATGCTTTTGCCTGGTTGTAATCCAAGATTCTTGCAGCCCATCAGGATGAAGACATCAAGTGTCTGCCATATGTCTTCATCAAGGCATTCCGGCAGCTTATAGCAGGCGGCCAGCGGCTTATGACTCGGTTGAACATTAACCTTGGTGACAATCATCAAGTCCAGGTGTCACTCATTCTAGCTACCGGAGCCGATAATACGCACTTTCACCAAAATCACCAAAAAAAATAGAACACATAGACAATCTTATTTAGCTGAATAAGAATAAAATTCTACAGGTATATAGTATAAATATTGGTGATTTTGGTGACAAGCACCTGTAAGTCTTATAAACAAAGGATTTTGGTCGCACCAAACCTCTGATGACGGTTGATGATTTTGGTGCTGATCGGTTGTTCCGTGTCCCGGTAAGTCGCATCGGTTAAGAAGAAGGACTGAGATGGAGTCTTGGTGCTACTTCTTCACCTCACTATTGCAGCACACATATAACAGTTGTCTGAGACTATCGCCAGTGCTATACTTTCGAAAAGCTGATAAAAGCTAATATCTTGAGGGGAAAAATGAAAAACAAAGCACTATTGATAATTGCATTAGTAATGGCCAGTTTTACTTGTTCAGCAGAGGTTATTGATGGCCCTGCGAATGTTCGCACGAGTCCTAATGGGCAAGTTTCGTTTTCGCTCAACGATAAGATCCCTGTAGATGCTTATCAGATCAACGCCGACTGGTATAAGATATCTTTACTGGCCTATGTCGATGCAAAAACTGGCTTTGCCAATCCCAAGTCACCGACTCTCAAAAAAGGAGTTGATATGTTCGACGAGCAGGGCAGTAAAATCGGCAAGACAATGGACACAGTTAAAAATTGCTCATTTTTTGAAGAGGGCATTAACACCGGACGAAAGATTGTTCAAATTGAAGGCACCACGCATCGAAAGAATATTCGTGGCGATTCCATTTTAGAATTACAGCTTTCTACCATTCTCAAAGAGAGCAAAACGCTTTCTATAGATGATTTCCGTGCGCACATGAAAGCATTTGAGTATGAAGAATGGTCGCAGGAACAAGGATTCTCTAATTTTATTCAGATGTCAGGCGTTACTGAGCCTGGCCCTCGTGCTATTTTATTTTTCCACAACGGGCAATTTGTTGCTGTTTACCATTGGAGGCCGATTGTCAGCAATAAAATTGCTGCATCCACTAAGATTCAGGGGGGCACCATGAGCTACGTAAAGACAATAGTGCCAGAGCTTCGCGAAAAGCTCTCAGCAATTTATTATCCGATGCTGGAAAATGCGAATTGATCAAAACCCACTTAAAATCTTCTGTATGACTCTTCCTTGCCTATAACCTGACGAGTCAACACAGGCCCCCCCCAATATGCCACCCGACTAATCTAAACGCCGTGGCGGGCCTCTGAATCGATTTAAATCACATGCGGCGGATACGTTGCCGTTAAGGCCGGTATGGCTTGCTTTTACAAGTGACAGATAAAAAATAACGGATCGTGATGACCCGTTACTTTGCCGACTCCAGCCTATTCCTCAACAGCTGAAGCCTTCTCGCGCTGATACTGGTCGCACCAAGGCGCGACCGAGCAATATGATTCACAGCGTATCGAAGTGCCACATCTTTTCTGGACAGATAGATTGCTTCCCGCTGCCTCGGCATATGCGCAAGCCTCTTCTTCGGAATCGAAAAGACGGACGGCCCTTTTTCCGCCGGGCTTGAGCACCGCGAATACAGCGGGTCTCCTCCATTGATCTTCCGGTGAACAAACAGGCAGATTGGATTTCGCGGAAATGTATGCCTGTAGCCTTGAGTTCAGATACCATTCGGCCTTTTCTTCCGAGAACAGTTCTACCGGCACTCTAAGCACCGGCGAAGGTGGATAGTTCGGCGTTCTTTCACCTTGGGTCTTCGAGTAGTCGCGTAGAAGAAGTATCAGCTCAAGGTTTTCAACGGGAAACCCATTCTCGCGAGCTAGCAGAGCAAGCAGGTTAAGTTGACCTACCCATTCGCTCTTTGCCCCGTTCTGCGCAGAGTAGCATGTCGTGAATTTGTAGTCCTGTATTGTATGGGTCTTCAGCTCATACCTATCAAGCTGACCTGACACTATCAGCCCTTGCAGTCGCTCAGCAGAATACAGCCTACGCTCCACGATTGCATCGGTATCGGCATCATTCTCTTCAAGCAGCTTATGAACGCATTTTCCCAGCATTCTGAAGAAACCATCGGAAATATCCTCTACGATGTGTTCCCGGTGAATCTCCTGAAGAACTGCGACTCTTGGCGGAAGAACCAGACGGGTTACAGTTACATCTGACTTTCCAGGATTGTAGTTGTCGCGTTGAACTGCCTTCACTACTGGATCAGGAAGATTGAATTTATTGATCCATCGCATATTAAGCTGCCTCCTTCATAGTTGTGTTTTCTTTTTCAGCGAGAATTCCTCTAAAGGCGCTGAGAATAAGGTCTAGCTGATCATCTCTGATCTGTGAAGAGTCTGAGATCCCAGTGCCGAGATTGATAATTTTGCCGATCTGTTCCTTCATCACCTCCGGTGTCTGAGCAAGTTTGCCCGACAGCATAAAAATTTCACGAATTTTTACCGCTCGCTGACCTACTTGGATTGGCGTGCGTGCTACGTCTTTGAGCTCATTGCCTTGTGCTTTCTCCGGCGACGTCACGTTTTTATTCTCAGACGGGAACATATTCTTTTCAGATACTACCGTCTTTGGCCGGTTGTCTTTTGCAGATGTCTTCTTCTGTTCTTTGACATCCTTGATAAAGGTCACATTTGCTGTTGTCGGCGGTGTTTCTGACGCGAGATTTCCGTCATCATCGTCGGCGTAAATCGCCAGTAGACTACCGAGCGCAATTCTCCGCGCGTAGGTGATAGCGGATGCAAGTTCGTGAATACCAATCTTGGACGGTCGCACGGTAAGGGTTTCGCGGATCCACTGATTTGAGCTGTGAATCAACATTGTGCTGATTTTTACAACTAAAGGGTCACCTTCAGTGCTTACACCCTGAACTATAGCTAATTCATTGGCTGCAAGGGGTTGTCTTGAAGCTTCAATGACAGATGCGAGAGTCGAATAGCGACTATTGAAGAACGGATTTCTACCATCGAGCTGTGCGCCCTTCATCACACCCTGTGTTTTACTAAGTGCAGAAGCGAGAGCTCCGATTTCTGGTGAGGTTTCCATAATATTTCCTCCTGTGGAAATCAAGAAGGGGAGCAGCCATATAAGCCACTCCCCGTGTAACGGTTGATTCTATGCAGCATTGGTGAGATATTCCGCTGCTGCGTCTTCGAGCTGCTTACGGTCTTCAGGTGAAAGGCCAAGCTGCTCGTGGGTTTCGAAGTCTGTGACCGCTTGGGCCACGGCGAATGCGGTTCCGTATGGCTCCTTGTCGTATGCCAACATGAGGGGTTCTACGAGTTTCCCTGGCATGTGAGCCTGCTTGATAATGGCTTCAATTGCCGCTTGCGCGTTTGCAACTTTCTTATTCTGAGATTCTCTGAGTGCGTGAACTGCATAGCCGAGTTTCTCTGGCACTGCGTTCAATACATGTGAGATCTGATTCCAGAGATCTGCCTCTGGTCTGCCAACATGGCGACGGCGCATAAGGGTTGCGCCTGCTACGGGTGCTGTCATTCCATTAGTGCATACAAGACGCATCAAATGGAGACTAATACTGAGGCTGGCATAGCCAACACCTGAATTCTGGATGAGAATACCACCCCATATCGTTCCTACGGCTGAGCTGCTGAGGCTTTCGTAGGGGTCTCCTATCCTGATCGAATAAGATGTGGTTTTTTCGGTGAAGTTGGCGCGGATAACTGATATCGGGGCGTCATTCTGCTGAATAGAATTCAATATCAGGTTACTGAGCATAGTGTCTGATACTGCGCTGTAAGTTGGACTAACGAATGCTTTGACGGTTCCGTCAGCGTTAGCATCTGTAAGATCGGTCAGTCTGAGTTTGATCTGGCCGGTAGCGCGGTTGAAGCGCCGGTTAAGTTCGAATGCTTTTTCTGCGTTATCAGCGTTTTCGAACCATTTGTCGAATTTGAATCCGAGAAGATTAGCGATCTGTCTACGGCTCCATGAGGTAAGGGCATACTGGCCCTGGTCTGGAACAACGATGTTAAGTTCGTCGTTCATACTGAGATCTGACAGATTGATTATTCTGTCTGGTTCATCGTGACTTTCGACGATGCCGATGTGGTCTGCTAAGGTCTGTAGAGACATTGGTCTGCGGTCCTTGAGCGTGTTAAATGTGAGTTCCATAAAATGACTCCTTTAAATTGAGGTTGAGAACAGGAAATTCTGATGTAAATCTTCCGAATGCTGTTCTGGGTGCGTAAGTGTGTGGGTTACTTAACTTTTCTAATCTGTTTGCGGGGTTCTGGCGCTTTTTCTGGTTTGTTCTGACTGTCCATAAATAATTCAATGAGTCTTGCGATCTGGACGAGGGTTTCTAAAACAATTTTCATACATGTGCCTCCCTGTGGGAAAAGATTTGGAAGTTAAAATACGCTTCCGATCCTACTTATACCCGGAAAGAGAGCGAAAATTTAGCATTAGAACTGGACTCTGAGCCGGAATAACCCTATGTAAATATGTACGAAATAAATACAGGAGGGTTGTTATGACAGCTCCAGAAATTATCGAAAGTTTATTCATTAAGGAAAACGGCTATCAGCCAAAGGATGTTGATGTGTCTGATCACTTTGCGGTAGGCTGTATGCTGATTATCGAGGGGAAGGCTGACGCCGGATTAAAAATGGTTTCCGGTGCCTTCAAGCTGATCGGTGGTGTAAGTGACACCAAACAGAAGCGGATCCGGGATTACGTAAAGAAAAATCCGGCTGAAGCATTTCATCTGGTCAGGCCACATGCTGAGTTGTCGCATCTGGTAGCCCGGCCAGCAAAGTCGGATGCTGTAGAGGAAAGCTAGACAGACATTGACAGGGCTTGATTTTCTGAACAAACTACGGTTGCCATGCTCTACAGATCCACGGCATAACCTCTGGTGTTCGTGGAGCTTTGGCGGTCGCAAACGGCCCCAGCTAAGAAATCACAGAATCACAGGTGTTTGTAAGATAGAGCCCTGCCTCATATAAATAATATTCTCATTCAACGTAACAAGAATAATAAAGTATCTATAAGTATAAGTAATATTAATTACCTGTAATTCTGTGATTTACTAATTAAATATATGTTTAAGTCCTTATAAATACAGGGGTTGCGTGGTTTGCAGCTGCCCGCTAAAGATCTGCAATTTTCTGTGATCTGGCTGTGATGAGCCCTGCCGACTATATGCCCAAGAATGTCTCGTGTAATTTTCATGCAACTGAATAGAATCGTAGAGCCGTTATGACAGCTACAGCACTTATTGAGAGTCTATTTGTGAAGAGATTTGACTCTGGCAAGAGTATCAATGCTTCCGACCGCAGTTCATTCAATAGCTGTAACTGGCATTACTTGCGATGATCTGATAAGCTTCTTTGCATAACATAATCAGCGAGGAACTTATCATGACCGCAGCCATGCAACTTGAGTGGAATAATGACGAGATACAGAAGATATGGGAAGCCGACAAACTCGGGAGAATGGCTTCTGCTGAGAAGCTTACCAGGATAATAAGCAGTTACAATTCTCTTAAAGTCTCTGATGATGAGGACAAGTCGCTCACACTGGTTGTAAAGTCCCCATGGGGAACCGGTAAAACGTATTTCGTTAAGAAGTGGATGGAGACCTTAATTGAGAAGGGCGCTTTCTGTGTTTATTTTAGCGCATGGGAAGCCGAGATCCACAAAACACCCGCCACATATTTTTTGCAGTCTTTTATTGAAGCCTTTGAAGCTCAGCCGGAATTACACTCAAAGTTTGATAGCTTATTAAAAACAAAAGCTTTAAAGGCTCTGCCCATAATGCTCACCATAGCCACGATAGCCTGTTTGCCTGTTGGAGCCCTTTATGCCTTTGCGGCAAAGCTATTTACTGATGAGGTCGCAAAGAAATGTACTGCAGCATTAAAGCGGCATGATAAGAAGCAAAGCATTGAAGAATCAGCCCTGCCTATTAAAGATGCCAGAGAGCACCTCGGTCTCCTTGTTGATGAGCTGGCTGAATCTTCCTTTGAGAACAAGGTCTATGTATTCATTGATGAGCTGGACCGCTGTAAACCTGATTTTGCCATAAAAATTCTGGAAGAGATAAAGCACTTCTTTTCCCTGTCTAACCTTGTTTTTATAGTATCTGTGGACTTCAACCAGCTTGAAGGCAGTATAAAGCATGTATATGGCTCTCACATCGACTGTGAAGGCTATCTTATGCGTTTTGTTAAATTATTCTATACTTTGCCAGAGCTGAATCACCTGCAATATGCCAGGTATCTGAGGACTCAGCTTGCCAGTGCCGCTGAAAATTTGATTGAGGTGCCTGTTCTTGAGGATGGCGTGGATTCTTCTTTTGAAGCCATATTCGCATCATTGTCCAGGACCTTTAATGCATCATTGCGTGACCAGCAGATAATAATGACGCGGCTGAAACTTATGCTCTCTGCCGGTAAAGTGTTCGTATTCCCCACTGTTTACTTTATGTTCATTCAGTTACGGTTCCCGGCAATCTGGCAACAGGCAATGAAAGACGGTGTAAGCATTCTGACGCCTGACTATCTTATCGAGCACTTTAAAGTCATTAAAGAAACACCGAACACCGCGCCAGATAATTCATTTTCTCTTCCACCGAAGCATCAGAATCTTTTAATTGATCTCATACATTTCTTGTCTGTAGCGAACGACAAAGCGACCAGAGCTATAAAGTTTGACGAGCTGAAAAAAGGCTATGCAAAGAGAGGCGAACGCCCTGAACATGATTATTTAAGGATGATAGGCTCAGAAATGAAAGAATTTTCAAGCCAAACAGACCTGATTAACCTGTATTCAGAGGGGTTTAAATAGACGCCTGCTGAAAATGTGAAGGGGAATTACCCCGAATTACGTTATGATGCCTACATCAATCAACTGAGGAAAGACGCCACGAGCTTCGGATACTTCTGGGACGGCTTTAACCACTTTCTCTTTGGCCTGCTGTTCATTTGTGTATTTATTAAGCTCAGGGGCAGAAAGGAAGATTTTACTGGCCTGATGTGGCTGGGATTGGTTCTGGGCAGCTCATCATTGTTCTTCCTTCCCAACAAGCTTCCATTCTTATCTCAACCTGTGAGCTATTGGTATC
>PGYB01000034.1 GCA_002839445.1 Candidatus Riflebacteria bacterium HGW-Riflebacteria-1 | reverse complement strand
GCAGTCTTTTACAACTGCCCCGCCGAGGCAGGAAATTCAGTTTATCATTCTTCAAGTTCTGTGTCAACAAATTTGCGAAGTTTTTTTTAAAATGTTTGCCCCCGCAGCCCAACCGCAAAGAATCAAATTATGATCATCATTTTCACAGTCATGGGGCAGTCGATCGACCAATCAATCTTCAGATTCTGAATCCAAATCGGCGTAAGCTGCAGCTGACATCTTGCTGGCGCCGCTTTCAGCATTGCCCGCATCAACATTCACGATACTGTCATTCTGTATGGAAACATTGTTAGTCCAGTTGTTTGTTCCAGCCAGATTCACAATTTCATCGGTCTTGTATGCGAACTCATTATGAAACAACTTTTGGTCTGGCTGTTTTAAGGGCCTGCCACCGAGAGAAACTGCTTTTAAAGTGCTGTTAACCGTAAAGGAAACTTCATCCACCCAGCTAAGCTGATTAAAAAGCCAGCCAACCTCGTCAGCAAAGTGAATTATTGTGTAATCATCTATTCCGAACCCGCCAAAAATATTCTGGAACGAGATATCTGTAAAGTTACCGGCTTCCTTAGGAGCAAAATGGATCTGAATGTGAGAATTGTCCTGCACAGGGTTCTGGCCAAAAACTGTCATGGATACATTACCATTGCTTAAATACCCTCTATCAACGACATAAACATCGCTAAGGGTAAAATCGCTGTGGTTTGTCTGAATATCAGCTGTATTTGTCCACAACCCATTCACTTGCACACCGGTATCGGAATAAATATTGTCAATAAAAACGGAATCCATACAACCATTGTTTGCGCCTGAGAAAGTCAGCTGGAGCTTATTAGCGTCACTCTTGTGAGCAATTGAATCGATAGAGACACGAGCGGCCCTGGCATCGATATTTCCACTGACCTCGGCTTTATCGACACGGATTAAGCCGTCACGACTTTTGGAACCGAGAACCGCTGAATATGCCTTTAGATACCCCAGCAATACGTTGCCACCCTGCATCAGCGCCTGGACTTTTCTACCCAGTAATTCATGCACATTGATGTCGCCAGAACCATTGGCAATAAGGTTTACATTGCCATTTAGCGACTCGAGATGGTCTGATTTGATACCGCCAAAACAATTGATGTTGAGGTTGTTAGCTGCCGTAATGCTTGTTACATTGACCGTGCTGTCGCAGGTGATGTTGACTTCGCCGTCTGACTCAATGAAATCCCCGGAAATACTGTTGACCTTCTGATCAATATTGCGACAAATGATATCGACATTGCCGCCAGACCTGTTTTCCACAAAGTCCAGAACCAGATCGCTGAAGTTAAGCAGACGAATGTTGCTGCGGTCGTAGCCATAATTGCTTAACGTTGCCCGACTGATAAAGCCGGCAAACGACATGCCATTCTCGGAAACGGCATTAAGGTTTGCTGCCGTAACATCACAGGAATTAGATTGAGAAATCATCCCAGCCGCATGAATAAACAGATCACGTGCATTAATCGATTCGATGATATTAACATTGCCCTGGCGATTTTTGATGCTGACATCACCATTGATGTTGCTGATGCCATTCAGCTGCAGATCAGGAACAGAGCCAGTGAATGCAATATTTCCGCTGCCAGTGCCGCTGAATGCTACGACAGGCACCTTGTTCTGCGTTGAATTGAGCGACATACCATTCCTGGTTTCAGCATAAAGATTATCTGCATGTATGTAAGCATTATCACCAGTCTGTGAAACTGAGTCAGTTTTGATAAACACATCGCGTGCGCTTACCGAGCCGGTAAAGTTAACGCCGGTGCGGTCACTGGTTATCTTGAGGGTGCCATTTCCGGCATCGATATTCCCAATGTTGAGCGGAGGTTTCGCCGAAGACTGCGATTCAGCAGCTATATAAATATTGCTTGCCAAAGCATTTACTGCATTGGTGTTATCCGCAAGAATTCTAAGCCCCTTTGTCGCTTCTCCAATGTTGCCTTTGAATGATTGCAGGGACAACAGTCCGGCGGCGTTTATGTAACCTAGGTCTTCAGACGGAATACCTGTATTAACACTCAAAATGCCGTTAAGAGCACGAAGCATAACGTTTGCACCACCATAAATGGCGGAAATCTGCAGAGGATTGCTGCCATTTTTATGGTAGATATTGATCAATCCGTCAGCGCGAGCGGTAACCTTGCCAAGGGTATTTATGTAGACAGGCTTATCTACAGTGCCAATCTGGCTGGTGCCGCCCTCCAGAATCAGGTCGATACCATTGATATTACTGTTGCCGTCATTTTCCTGAACACTAACATTATAAATGCCATTTTTGCCGAGCAGACGAATGTTCTGGCCAGAAACATTGTTCAGACAAATCGGATCGTCCGTTGCACCGGCAATATATATATTTTGCTGGGCATCTGCAGTTAACAGGCCGCCTTCACGCATTTCTATGCCGATGGCATTGGTTTTGTTAACAGTCGCGATTTGTTTGTTCTCGTTTCCGTATTTGTCGACGCCCCATTTAATATCAGAGGCCTCTGCGGCCGCCAGTTTTTTAAGAGTGGCGGTCTCGTTCAATCTGGTCAGATCAACTTCTTCTTTGCCCTCATCTCTCCCGATTCCATGTCCGGCCGAAAGAGTTATATTCTTACCCTTTACATTCACGCCCTTTACGGTTGTTTGCGAAGAACCGCCTGTTTTATTGATAATGGAAGATTGCAGTGCGTAAAGCAGGTTGTCGCGGGTCCAACCGTAAGTATTGCTGGAAAGTTCGTAGAAATCACTGTTACGATCTGCTGACATGGCAGTTAAGTAGGCTTCGGCAGAAGCATAGCCCAAGAACCTGGCATGCAGAGCAAGATAACTGGCAGCACGGTTCAAGCCAGGGTTCTTATCATAAACCTTCTTCTGACTCTGATAAGACGCGAACTGGCTCTTAACACTATCTTCATAGTTTCTGACTGCAACGGCCTTTTTACTTGCAGCATTATCGCTACCGTCTGCGTTGATAATCCCAAGCTTTGTCCATTTTGCTATCAATTCATCGGCGCTGTTGCCTTTTATTGCTTCACCGACCGGCAATGCGTCATAGAAATCGCCATTGTTAACGCGAAGAGTTACATCGCCAGTGACCGATTCTACATGGCCCAGGCGCATATCTCCTGAATCCTGCTTCAGATAAATACCGCCATGAGCCCTGGCATTAACGCTGGCCGACATGGTGTCACCCGAGACACGCGGAGTCTGGCCGCCCTGAATGAGCAATGAGCCGTTTGAAGTACCAGGAGCGCTGAGAGAACCGATAGTGCCATAGTTGCTGACCAGGTCAATACGCTCGCCCTTTACCGCCAACCCGGTTCCGCTCTGATAAATAGAACCATCAGCACAGATGTTCACGTTGCCACTGTTCGCAATAGCCGTCAGACTTATGTTTCCAGCTTTCCCGATGGACTTCTTAGAAACAATATCGATATTTCCGGTATCAGTAATGGCCGTCAAATAGCCATTGTCACCAAGAACCCGGTGGTTCACCGCGCCGTTGCTACCAATTCCAGTTTTTGCAGTCAGTGATACGTTATCGCCGATAATGCTTCCGCCGGTCTGCTTGATTGCACCTTCATTGCTGGCAATGCGAATAGCCGTTGCAGGAATGCCGGTTAAGTTGCCGGTGAGATTAATGGTGCTCTTGGAAGACACATCTATTTTGCCGCCATTTGAGCCAATCCAGGCGATTCCGATTGGACGGTCTGCCTTTAATGCGTGCAGATAAGTGAGTGAAATACCACTTTCATATTTCCATTCATAGTGGTTTGTCCCGCTAAAATGAGTCCAGTTACTATACGATGTCCAACGGTTATAGTAATCATTTTTGTAATCAATTACCTGTTTGGTAAAACATGAATAGTCTCCAACAGGACCTTTTGATCCGTCCAATACGCCAATATATGTACCGGGTATTTTGCCCGAGCTCACACTGAAAGTCTCATAACCCTGAGTGCTGTATTCAGCGCTATCCGAGCCAGACTTCCAGCCCCCCCACCATTTAAAACCTTCTTCCAGTTTCCGTTCTCTCCTTCTTGTACGGAGATGACCTTTCGACCAGTTGTAGGACAAACCAGATAAGGGGTTATAAACTGAAGCTGCGGCGGACACTGTTTTTTCTGATTTGCCAATGTCGTAAGTAGTGGTTGAATCGCGTCTAAACTCGGAAACTTTGCCCCTGGCCGTGTCGGCTATGCTGATAACGCCTTCAATATCTCCCACGTTGACATTGCCGAGAGTGATTTCGCTTGAGGTCAGATTGTTGACCTGAATGTCTGAAGGGCCATCGGCGGCAACAATTTTACCGCTGCCAGTGCTTGAGATACGACCGGTCAGATAGATTTTACCGCCCTGTGGCTCGACATCTTCGAGAAGAATCTGTTTGGTCTGCGGGTTATACCAGGCCTGTACTTCGTAATAATACTTGCCATCCTTCAGTTTGGAGCCACCGTTGTTAAGCTTGTATCTCTGCTGCAATTCACCCTGAGATATGTTCTCGTTGTTATAGTCTCTGTTCCAGCCGTTAATGAGGGCTTGTGCCGTATCAGACAACTCCAGGGTGTACTTTTCGTAGCCGCTTTGAATTGTTCCGTTTACATTGATGTCATCAGCATTCAGATAGACATTTCCCCCGGCAATCCAGGTTTTATGCTGAAGTGTTAAATCTAACGAACCAGATTCCTTCTTATCCCAGTTGATGTCGCCAGTGTACACCTGATACAGATGTGTATCATTATAGTATACGTCCTCAGGCGTACCGCCAATATTTGTAATACCTTTGCTGTATCCCTGAGAAATAGATCCGGTATCTGCTGTCAAGCTGACGGTGGCACCATTGATCGAAGCGCTGTCATTTGAGGTTTTACCCTGCAGAACGATGTCGCCAGACCTGTTGTAAATATTGATCGTGCCAAGCGGGTTGCTGATGTGGCCATTTATCTCAACCGCAGTTATCGGGGTAATAGTGCGAATGAAAGTGTTTACGCCATCATTATAGGGAACCGCGAGAACACCCTTCCACATCTGCTTAACATTTATTGAAGCGCTTTTTGCCGGGTCAGTTGATGAGTTTACCCCAAGTTTGCCGGTTGCGGTATCGCCAAGAGATGCCGAGTTGTGAATGATTTCTCCGCCATAATTAGCGATACTCAAATCTTTGACCTTAAGATAAAGGTTGGTGTTATTGGTTATGTTGATTTCTGGCGCACCTTGCGCCTTTATAAGGCCAGTTCCACTTACCCCACCGGTTTTGTCGGTGTTTATAACAATATTGCCACCCGACGATACCATATCCGGCAATTCAACATAACTCACTGGCGTTTTGCCGCTGATGATGTGCTCTGTGCCATCATTATCCTTATAATACAGGTTATACTTTGCCATTTCGTTCAACAGACGAACCTTTTCGGCCTCATAACCTGTTCCAGCTATCGATCCCGCGTATTCACCGGCAAGTCTGGAAACTTCCAGATAACGGTCGAACAGATCTCTACCATAGTCTGTCACGCCATAAGTAATACCAGTTTTGTAAGCATCGACAGTAGAAGTGATGGCGGGAGCAGTTGAAAAACCTGAACCAGCCTGCCCGGTAGGATCAACAGTTCCGTTAAGAGTGACATTGACCTTGTTCTGAATGCCGGCAACCAATGTGCCGTTAACTTTTACTGAGTTTTTGCCACTGAGATTTCTGCTGCGGCGGCCCATCACAGTGCTGCTGAAGTTGCTTATAGCATTCGGATCATCCGAGTGATACCAGGTATACTCGCTGGCAGCCTCAAGCATTTCTTCTCTGCCCGATGTCGAGTTGAGGTTAATATGTCTGACGCTTTTAACCAGGGCAGCGCTCTCAATATTTATTGTGTTGTTCTGGATGGTAGAACTGTTTAAAGAAGCATGCGCAATGGCAACGGCCGAATGTTTATTATATGCATCAGCCAGCGCTTTTAACTGATACATCGATGAAATGCCATAAGCATCTGCATCGGTATTAAGGTTTACATCGTTCATGCTGTAAAGAGCGCCATTAAGGGTAACAGAATTGTTTTTAGTTATAGCTGCAGAGGTTTCAGCTTTTGAACCACCACCGAGACCACCCTGCATATCTGATTCAGCGGTGAGCGTGCCATCAATTTTACCTGAGGCGGCCAGGCTGATGTTTTTGCCGGCCGACGTTGTCTGTAACAGAGAACCTGTTCCGGTCGTGAGGGTATTGATAAATCGCAGGATACTATTGCTGTAGGCAAGAGGATTAGCAACCATACCCGCTCCGGAAGTTCGAGCCTTGTTGATGATTCTGGCGTCTGTATAAGCATTGCCAATGATGGCACCGGCACTGATCAGTTGGGCATTATCACCGATTTTCACCTCGACGGTACTGGAATCAATATTTAGATTGCTGGTCGCACCGTTAACGACAATGCCTCCATATCCGCTGCCATCGGCAGTGTATTCGCCAACGCCGGCGAGGTCAAAGAAATTTTTAGCTTCGATCCTGATATCACTCGCTGAATTTACCTGGGTGCCAGCGGCAACTTCTGCTCTGGTTGTCGCCTTGATAACGCTTTCAGCCTTGGTGCCGCTATAACCGACGGCCGAGCCCTTAACAGAATCGGCACTCATTCTGACTTTATCATGTTGCGCAGCTGTTACCCTGACAGCTGGTTCAGAGCCATTGTCGGTAACGATCCACTTTCCGCCCAATCTGGCAGTAGTGTTTGATTGCATGTTATTGATTGCGTAAGCAGACAGGCCATCTGCAGAAATCAGGCCACCGCCATTGCCATTGGCTTTCACCGTATGAATTGACGAACTGTCAGCATCGACATCAATAGATCGCAGTCGGCGAGCTGTGTCAGGATCACCGGTCAGATCTACCGCTGTCGTCTGATTTGATGCAGTTCTGGCTTTATTATTGCCCGAGGCAATCAAGCCGCCCACACTGAGGCCTTTTGTTTCAGCTTCCTGATTCACAATATTGGAGCCGGCCAGTTTCAGACTGGTAGAATCTGCATAGGTATTATTAGCGATCAGAACGTTCACCAGAGCGTTATTGTCGGCATTACTCTGGTTATAGCCAAAACTGCCGGCAAAACCGCCGCTGAGACCAACTGCCAGAACATTGTTCCTTCCAGCAAAAGTCCCTCTGAAATTGACCAGTGGAGCGCTAAAAATGTTGCCGCCAGCAACGTTCACAACAGACTGGCCGGCTAGAGTGGAATTGGCAAGCGATACGCCTGCTGAAACCAGCCCGCTGATGGCAGCGCTGGTTGCTTCAGAGACGACAACAGGCTTATTGACAGCATCAAAAGCAACTTCAGTTCCCTTAAAGTTGCTGCCTGAACCCGTCATGATAACTTTCGATTTTCCGCTTTCGTTTACCGTAGATGTAATGCCGGTGCCGGCTGCCACCAGACCAAGCGCGCCGCCGACTGATCTTGCAGTCAGGCTGTTTTCTTTTTCTGCTTTAACGTAAATTTTATTGGCAGAATTCAGGGTGCTCTGGTTTAAAGCAACGTTGGCAACGCTATCATTATCGATCCTGGTAATCAGAGCGCCGGCAGCAATAGTGCCGGCTGTGAGACCGTAAGATTCTGCTTTTGCACCAGAGTTGTCTTTGGCTCCAATAGTCATGTTGCCAGAATTGGTCAGACTGCTGTTGGAAACCGACGTCAACGCGTTTCCAGCATTTCCAATCCTGCCATACGCAGCGCTGCCGGCTGCAAAAATGCCCAATGAACCCTGATACATGTTCAGAGTGGTGTTTCCCTTGACTTCGGAGTTAACATCAATGTTACCGGCCGCGTTAATATTGGCATTCAGCAAAGTTGTGCCAACATTGCGGTTTACATCGACGATGCCAACAGATCCACCTGCCGCCGCACCACCAACAGCTGCGGCGCCACCAGTCAGGGTTGCATTGGTGTTTTCGGTGGCAAGAATTTTGACCGCGCCGGCAGAGCTGTTCAGTGCAGAAGAATTGGCAGACGCGATTTTGCCAACAGCGACTGTGGTAGCCGATTTGCCAGCCGCCTGCGCAGAAAGCTTGTTGCTGGTGCCATTCAACGCAGACCGTTCAGCAACGGTAAGCGCACCGTTTGTTGCGCCAATGCTGCCGCTGTTAACCCGCTCTGCAGCAGAAACTGCGTTGGCTATTTCCCTGTCGCCATCGTCGCCAGAAGTTGTCAACATTCTACCGGAAGAGACAATCATCACATTGCCGGCAACACCAACGCCGCCGACAGCGGCAGTAAAGGTTTTCTGATTAACATTTCTGCTCTCGTCAGCAATGATATCGACGTTGTCTTTAGCATACAGATTGCTGCCATCAACAACGGTGCGCACTTGCCCATCGAGGGTATTAACACCGACCGATGCCCCGGCGCCAGCCATACCAGCCGCAACGGTACCGATATTCGACAGAATATTTGAAGAATTCTGAGATCTGACGTTGATGCTGCCGGCTCTTTTGGCCAAAGAGCCAAGGCTGCTGTTATAGACAGATGCGGTAACCTGGTTATCCATGTAGTTCAGCGAGACGTTGCCTGCCAGACCAAGCGCCCCACCGCCCAGGGCAGCCGCAGTAGCATTCAATAACGAGTAATTGGCCGCTTTCACCAGTATGGCGCCAACTCCATTGGTGTTAACATTTACGGTGCTGTTAGTGACTTCAGCCTTAACAACATCTCTGATGTCGTTAACCGCCACAGCACCGCCAATACCAGCGTATCCGCCGACAGCAGCGGTTGTGTTGAGAACATGGGTTCTCGCCCAGTGATCTGCATTCACAGTCAGGCTGTCAAGGGTTATCAGAGAGTTCTTAACAATTGCCTCAGTCGTTCCGGTAAGCATGGCAACCGACACCGTGCCCGCCACGCCACCGCCGCCACCAATACCCAGACCTGCAGCAAAAGACGAGATGCCCTGTTTCGCGATGGCATTTACGGTCACGGCTTTGGCAAGCGAACCCGTTTTGATGCCTTCAAGCTTTGCACTGGTATTTCTGTTGACCTTGTTGGTATCAGAACTGGCGCCAATGCCTATAGTCCCTGCGCCACCGACCGAGCCAACAAATCCTGAACTGTTAGTATAGTCTGAGGCATTAACAGTAACATTGCCCGCCGTAACGCCGTTATTGACGGTCGCGTTGTTTATGTAAGCCCGGGTATTACCGTCAATCTGATTAACATTTACGGTTCCAGCCAGAGCCACTTCTCCGGCACCTGCAGCGTTTGCCACAAAAGACTTCAATGTGTGGGTTGCAGAGCTGTCAATGACAATCCCTCTGTTAACAGTTGCCGTGCGCTGCTGTTCGAGATTATAAGTAATATTTACGCTCTTATCACTGATAAAGCCACTGTTCATACTGGCTTCAGAAATGCTGTTATTTGCGGTTACGCCACCGGAAAGTCCTTTAGCTCTGACCGTGGCACTGTCTACATAGGCGTTCGTGTCACCTACGATATAGTTTACAGCTACTGCCGCGCCAATTCCTGCGGTTCCGCCGATTGTGACAACGCCGGCATAATTCATCAGTTTATCATCGGTCTGAGCTACTACACCGATGTTGTCTTCGGCAGTTACCACAGCATTGCCTTTGATAAAAGCATTATTGGTTGTCGAAATCTTATTATAGGCTACCGATCCGGAGACGCCAAAACTGCCGCCACCAGAGCCCGCAGCACCGATCGTCTTAATGGCCTGAGATGCTTTAGACCTGATCTCCAGATCCTTAACAGTAAGATTACCGCCGGTTACCGATGCACTGACACTGTCACTGATACGGTTAACAGCAACACCGGCTCCAACAGCGGCTTCGCCGCTGACGGCAACAACCGCTGCACTGCTGTTTATGCTACCGGTGCTGTCTGAAGTAATGTCGATACTTGAATCAGTCTTGTTGACCGTAACATTGTTCATCTCGGCCGAAATCGTTCTGGTGATTTCTCCGGTTGCAGCGGCACCCTGAACAGCAACCTCGCCAGCGCCACCAATACCGGCCGCCAGTGTCCAGATGGCAGAATTATTGTCAGCCTTTACCAACACGGTGTTCACATTGACTGTCGCGTTGCTTAAAGAAGCACCAGTAGTGCCGCTGATTTCGTTGTAAGCAACAGCACCACCGACACCGCCCTGTTTACCGGCAGCGACAGTACCCGCAAGAGACTTAATAATCGATTTATCTGTAGCTTTTATCTGTGCAGATTTGTAACCAGCAATGGTAAAAGCAACGCCGGGTTGCGTTACCCCGCTGTCATCTTTGTAAGGCCTGTCAACGACAGCAAGAGTGTCGTTTTTGATTTTATTAATCGCAACCGAGCCGCCAACGCCAAGCTTGTCGCTCGCTGCAACAGAAGCGGCAATATCAAGAACATCTGAGGTGTTTTCAGCGGCAATGAGAATAGCAGAATCTGCGGAATCAGGACCAGTAAGACTTGTTGAACAGTTGAAGGCCGAGGCACGGTTAATGATGTCGTTGTAAGTCAGTGCCATTCCAATGGAAGGGCCTTTTCCTGCAGATATCTGACCGGTAACGCTGATATTTTTGACAGCATTAAAAGCCTGATCGCTGACAATTTTGGCAGCAAAAACTGAGTTCACTGCGCCGGCCTGAACATCATTGTTGACAGTGTTCCAGACTACTGATCCAGCACCGGCTCCATTATTTATACTGGCCGCAACACCACCGGCTGCACTTACCATGAATGTGGAAGCCTCTGATCTGGTATAAACTGACCCGGCAGCGATATTGCTGCTGTCAATCCTGGATACAAACCTGTTGTTGATGTCGTTAATGACAACCGCAGTGCCGGCTGCCTTATCGGCAACAGAAATTGCCATTGCCCCGGACACGATAAGCGCACCGTTTTTTACGATGTTTGTTGGGGTAACCGCGCCATCAACACCATTGGAAGCATCGACATTATAGTAATCAGTCCCGTCTTTTGAGATGAAAGAATCTGAATCAGTTGAACGCACCAGCAAACCTTCAAAACCGCTCGTGGTATTGCCAGTTCGGTAATCTTTAGTATTTACGCCTACAGTTCCCGCGGCAGCAATGTTCGCAGAACCCTTGATTCGGGCATTGAGATTGTTGTTCACCCGGTTATAGATCATGGCGCCAGTGATAGCCACTGTATCGGGGGTACCCCAGATTATTCCGGCCGTTAAGGCCCCATTGACCTGAGTCAGCGCCTGCAAGGCAGAAACAGAGATATTGCCGATTTTAGTGTAAGTCCCGCCGTCTATTTCGGCTGTCACGTTGTTGGTTATATTTGCCACGTTTAACGCGGCGCCGAATGCGCCCTTTTCTTTGCCGAGGCTGAGCTGCACGCCACCAGTGATCTGCCGGTCGCTTTCATAAGCGGCAGCATTCACGTTGGTTTTAAGGGCATCTTTGCCAGTTACCGTTGTATTTTTCAGACTTGTGGTAACGGTATTGGCAATACTATTTATCGAAACTGAGCTGCCCATCGTGTAGGCTCCGGCAGCAATACTGGAAGTGTTGTTGGAAAGCTGCAGGCCCAGACCGGCTGCGATGTTACTGCCACCATTAACAGCATACAGATTGATTTTGTCTGCGTTAACAACAGTGCTGTTTTGTATTATCGCTTCGGTCTTGTTGGTAATGTCATTTAAGGCGACGGCACCGGCAATCCCGACGCTTTTACCCGCAGTATTTTGCGTTGTAGACTGCCACATAACGCCGACAGAGCCGGCATAAGCCATTACATCAGAGTTGTTGACCGCAGTTACGTTTAAATTGGAATCAGCGGCGCCGTTAAGATCAATGGTCGCCCCACTGATATCAACCCTGGTGGCACTGTTGATGAAATTCAAACCTGAGCTGCCGGCAACCGACAAACTGAACTCCGGATTTTTATGGCTGCCTGCGCCTGAATTGGAAGTCTTACCAGACAATTGCTTTGCACAATCGCTGTTAAATTTTGAACCAAGCGAGTTGATTACGTTGACAACAGAATTCTGAGCCCCATTATACGCAGAGACCAGACTATCAACCGGGCCTGCCTGGCCGCTGTCATCATTTTTGGCTATTCCGCCGGCAACCCCGATCGCCAGAATTTTTCCGGTGCTTTTTGCCAGCGCTTCAACGCCTTTAAGCGCGCTGATTTTTGCGTCGGTCACAGTTACCTGGCTGTCGGTGGTAGTAGCCTTATCAACGCCATTTTTCTCGTCAAGATAGTCCTGATAAGACTTGTCGATATCACCTGCGAAAACGATGCTGTTCCTGGTGAAATCATTGATAGCCACCCCGGCAGCAACCCCTACGGCACTGGTTATCATAACCGAGCCCGCGACATTAACCACTTTCGTGTTATTGAATGAACCGAGTTTCAGGCTTTTCGCATTGATGGCCACTTCGTCATCAATATTGATAACTGCGTTGCTGTTGCCAGTTAATCTGGTCACCATGCCATCAATGCCGCTGCACGCATTCGATGTCGAAAGGGCTGCGACAACAGTTCCGGCATTATTGGTTGCAGTGACGGAAATATCGTTGCCCGCAGCGTTCAGTCTGGCACCCTCAGCAACAATAACAGCTGCCGATGAGCGAAAGTCCTGTAACAGAAAAGTTCCGCCAAAAGACTTTGCTCCAGAGCTTGGAATAATGTGACCGGCCGCGCTAATTGTATCGACATTGGTATTGGCACTGATGTCTATCGTTGTTGCTGCTAGATCCGGGGGTAAAGTCGACCTGATTGTCACATTTCTGCCAATAATGGCTTCGCTGCTGGAAACAAAGTCATTTAAGCCTGCTGCACCAGCAAAACCAAAATCTTTACTTGTCTGGCCTGTCTTTCCTGACATGGAACTTGAAACAGACATATTCAGAAAATTATTGTATGAAGCAAAATCAGCCGCCGAGGTCAGTATCTTGGCAGCCTGAGCTACGACACCAACTTCATCAGTAACCAGACTGCCTAATGCCGAAGCCACATCACCCAGTGAACCAAGCGCATTCCAGACAATTTTGAGGTTATCACCAGCCGTCAAGCCCTCTGCACCAACCGCCGAAAGCTGGGTATCCATAGTTCGGTAAGCATCAGAAACACGGTTGATAATGGCAAGCTGAGTTGCGTCTGTCACACTGACTTTTAACTGTTCAACAGCATCTTTTACCTTCTGAATCATGCGCTTGATGCGGTTAAATTCAATCACGGTGCTGCTGTTGATCTCGACAGTTCTGCCGGTCAGAATGGTGGCATTAGCGGTGGAATCGGCAATCTGAACTGCTGAGTTCTGCTCAATATCAGTATATAAAAAGCCTGCACTCACCGAGATACTTGTCTGGTCAGCTTTCTTCAATTCGGATCTGGCTATGCTGTCTGCCTGAAAAAAGATATCTTCAATTTTGGCAGACGATTTCAAAACCAGCTTGTCACCGGCTGTCAGCTTGACGTTTTGCGCAATATTGACGTTGGCATCATGCTTGCCCTGCGCATAAACGATTGCACCGGCAGCACTGAATTTGCTGCCTGTTTCAGCGCCAAGGGTGCCTGAAAATTTGCTGGATAATTTTGTCATGATTGTAGAAGCCAGATTGCTCTGCAGATTGGCCGTAGCCTGGCTGATCTTCGTATAACCGACCGAACTCTTTGCCGTAGAAGTATTCTGCAATATCAGATTATAAGCAGACAAATCAACATTGCCAGCAACAGCGTCAACATTACAACCAACGTTAACGTCAGCATCGGAGCTGAACTCAGTGACGTTAACTGCCATACCGGCATAAGAGGCATCACCTGTTTCAACGATGGCAACAGTAGATACATCACTGACCGTGTTGGCCTTTATAACAGCATTTCTTTCTGCCTTGATTACCGCAGTATTAGAAACTTGCACATTAGAGGTATTGTTGACATTGGCAACAACAACCCCCGAACTTAGAATAGCGTTGTCATTAGCCATTTTTGCCGCACCGGTGGCATCAAGAGAGTTGATAGACTCGGCGCTGATGTTGATGTCGCCTTTGCTGCTGTCACCGGTTTCCCCGGCTGTAAGACTGCCGTTGATACTTACATCAGCATTACTGTTGACCTTCGCATACACCGCAGCAGCCGAAAGACCACCCGGGGTCTGCTTTATCTTGGCAAAAGCCGTGCTGGCACCGGCGATAACATCTGCCTTACTGTCAGCCTTGATCCTGATATCTTTCTTCGCGTTAAGAACAGCGCCCTGAGCAACTTTAATTTCTGCCCTGGTATCGGCAACCACAACTTCTGCAGCAAGGTTAACCGGTGAGGTCATTCCTGCAATGCTGAGACCGATATCAACCAGATTCCCTGTGCTGCTCTTGTAAATATTTCTGGCAATGGCATTGACTATGATGTCGTTATCGGCGTTGACTCTCGCATTACTGCCAAACTCTACAGTTGCCTTGATGTCTGACAGATAATTGGCATTTTTGTATTGCTCGACCTCTTTGGTCTCACCATACTCTACAACAGTCTTAGTACCATTCAAATTTCCGTTAACTGCTACCGCCTCGATCGTAGCATTTCTTTTAGCATTTATAGTGCCATTGACAGTGACTTTCGCAACAGATGAAGCCTCGGTAAAAGAACTGAAGCCAGTAGCCAGTTTACTGATCGTTGCCAATTTACCAACATTATCGGCAACAGCAACCAGTTCAACGTTTCCATCACTGGTTGAAGTCATGGTCAGGCCGGCCACGGTAACACCAGGAATGTCGGCAACGTTAACCAGGGCTGAAAAATCAGTTACCCCGGTAGTAAGCTTGGCATTGACCCCAGAATTCAGAGCCACTCTGCCGGCATATAAACCAATATTATCAGTAGCGCTGATTTTGCCATTGATGACTATCGAGCCATCCTCATTAACGGGGTTATAAGTAGCAAGCGGAACTCCGGCTCCATCTTTCACACCGTTGTGATTAACAAATTTGCGCGAAGTGATGTAACCTATTTCGGCTTCATTACCTGCGAGTAACAACACATCAGTCTTCACGAACCTTTCCATGAAATCCTTGGTAGGGGTCATGGCATAAAAGGCACCGCAGTTAACCACCCCGCCGCTTCCAACAACAAGTCCCTGCGAGCTTAAGAAGAAAAGATTGCCGCCGATTTTATTGTTCTTGATGGCATTAAGAGTGCCATCAATGGTTATCCGGCTGCTGACAAAATTGATCAAGTTGTTGGTAGCTGCCGGCAGATGCATGTTGACGATATCACCAGATGAAAGGTTGAATGCGCTGAAGGAGTTAAAGGCATTGCTACCACTCTTCTGGGTTGTTTCAACTTTAAATCTGTTGCCACTGGAAGTAACTGTGGTGGCACCACCATGGGCAGTAATGGTTGAACCAAGCGCAAAATTGCTGGTAGCAAGAAAACTGAGACCGGCAACGCCTGCAGCGATCTTGTGAAGGAAGCTTTTGTATGGAGAAACTTGTTTTTTGACATTAGCGTTAGTTCTGCTGATAAGCCTGATCCAAGTCTTCTGCAAACTCATGATTACAACTTCCTCTCAATCTTAATCTGTCCAGTTGATTTTACTCTCAATTCCTGCAGGAAACAATAGAGAGCGTTTTGTCGTACACACGCCAGAACTCTCTTACGCAAAGCCTCTGCTTGATCTGGAAAAAGCGACTGACCCTGGCGCGCTTCATCTGGTAAAAAGACCCGGCCAGACGCAAAAGGTCTGGCCGGGTTTAAATCGACGATTGCCAAGTTTGCAGAAAATTGTTCTCAGGAAACTTCCGCGCTCGCTTTTTTGCCCTTTTCAGGTTTGGTCTTTTCGGATCTGGCCGAAGCTTCTGCCGTTGTACCCCAAACCTTCTGCATAAGAACGCGATAGTTATCTTCCAGGTTCTTTACGCTCAAATCTATCATCGCGCGAACCATATTGGGCTCGAACTGCTCGATCGTAGTCGGAAGACAGCTGTCCATGACGATTTCTCCGGCTTCGGTTGAGTAATATTTGAATGTCTTATAACTTCGGTTCAGGTGATTGAGAAAGTTCTGCACTTCGGCCTGGTTTATTTCAGTAATACATCTGCCGGCAATCAGGGTTCGGCACAGCACATATATGCTGTCGTCAATAACTATAACAAGAGGGAGTCTCTGGCCTTCGATCTCCATTGCCGAACGAAACAAAACCGTATTCAGCTCATCTTTAAGCTGCTCTTCGGCGAAAACCGCAATTTCATTGTCTTTCAACATCTTCACAAATTTTTCTGCTTTTGCATTCACGGTAAAATATCCTCCAGAATATTATTAAAATGACAGGTTTACAGCAAGGTCAACCTTCTGAGGAGCTATTTTCTCGTCACCGATAAGATCGACCAATGGGTAACCAACCGTCAAAGAGACATATGAATCATTGACAAAGCTGTGACTCAAACCCAAACCATAAGAATGAATCATGCGCGTTGACAAAAGACTTTTGCCATAAATTCGACCCCAGTCATAAAAGAAAAACAACTGTGTCTTCTTGTCGAAGGCAGCAGGGAAAAAATAGTCAAACTTAAGGTTAACCCCATAATCACCGCCAACAACGCTTTCGTTGTAACCACGAACACTGTAAAGCCCGCCAAGATAGTATTGATCAGCCGACGGAAGATATTTATCCGGGGTCTGCTGCCAGTTAAGTCTGAAGTTAAGCATCTGACCATGCAGGCGACGCTTCTGCCAAAGGCCGTCCAGCAACATCTTTTTAACATGCTTTCTTTCCGCCAGGCCGTCGTATTCGCAGTAGCTAAATACCGGTTTGCAGTATAACGCCTCGCCCGGAGCAAGCCATAAATAAGATTTGCCCACTGAATAACGCTCTTCAGTGTCATCTACAAAGTTCATTCCGAAAACCTTATTCAGCGAAATCTGCTTCTGAACATCAAAAATAAGCTCTTCCTTGTATCTGGTTCTTACTTCAAGCGGCTGAGTCAAGTTCAGACCGAATGAACTCGATTTGCCCTTGATGTTAAAACCGTTCACATCTTCCTGATATACCGCCAGCTCATTAAAACTGTGGTAAAAAGAAAGCTTGGTGCCGCGAGCATTTATCGGCCGGCTGTAGTTGAGTATTCCAGCCTTGGAAGTACTGGAATAAAGCGCGGTCAGGTTCAGCATGTCGCGTATGCCAGACAGGCTGTTGCTGGTATAGCTGGCGCCCAGGCGTGTTCTGCCAGTATTAGTGCTGCCTGCAGTATCTGAAAAAATGCTGCCCTGACTTTCAGCAGGTTCAAGAGCAGAAAACAAATAGTCGGTCGTACCTGGCTCAACTCCAGCCTGCAGCTTTATTCTGAGCTTTGCATCGTTGGTGCCGTTAAACCATTGCAGATTCTTATCGAGAGACTTTATACTGACCACTTTTCCGACCGGAACATTCACGCGATCGGCAATATAATCGAAGTCGGTTGTTGCATTGCCTTCGACCAACACTCTACCAACCTTGCCCTCTATCAGCATAATTTTAAGGCGACCATCTTCAATTTTCTGCGCCGGTAACATAGCCATCGCAGTAACATAACCGCCATCCCGGTATATCTGGTTTACTTTGACAACCAGCTCATACAGTTCGGCAACACCGACATCTCTATTCTCATAGCCAGCGGCCAGGGCACGCAAAGTATCGCTGGCAATCACAGACGATGTAGTAAACTCAATCTCACTGATCTTAACTGTCACCTCTGGCGCGGCAGGCTTCTTCTCATCAACAGGTGCTTCGGACTTCTTTTCCTTGTCAGCATCCTGCATTTCCCGGCGCAGGTCTTTTTCAATGCGGGTCTTTTGTAGATCGCGCAAAGTACGGTTCAAATCAGTGCCAGCACTGTTAAGATCCGGGTTATTAGCCTGTTGTGCCTGCAACAGCGGCGCGGAAGAAAGCAATGCGAGAACCAGCAATAGAACAGTAGATCGACCAATCATTCTTCAGTTTCCGTTTCTGAGTTTGCATTTGCTGGAGCTGCAAATGTGTTTTCCGGACCCATCGGGTCCTGTTCAAATCCTGTGACATTTACAATACTACTTATCTGCAGCGAAGAGTTATTGTTAAGGTCACCGGTTTGGGGACGATTAACGTTATATTCACCGACAAAAGCGAGGTGCTTATCAAGCATTGTTACAAGAGGTACATTCGTAAGATTCCCGCCTGCAGCAAGCGCTATTTGCTTGTTCCTGATGTCTTCTGACAGCTCTTCCATCATATTATACTGGTTGAACGGACTTTTTACACCATCAACATTGTAAAGAATCGTGTAACCTTCTCTGCCTTGAGAGAATTCATTCTGGAACGATATTTGAGTCAGCTTGCGCATGTTGTCCGGGGCGAAATAAATCTGAACATCAGAACCATCGCGAACCGGATTCTGACCAAATATGGTCATGGTTATCTGACCATTGCTCAGATATCCCTTATCTGCGACATGAACGTCTTTAAGGCGGAAGTAATCGCTTTCAGTATGAATATCGGCGAAGGTTGTCCAGAGACCCTGCAACTGAACACCTTTGTCTGAATAGATATCATCGATAATTACGTTGTCCATCTGATTATTATCTGCACCATTAAACTTTAATTGCAGATAATCTTCGTCACCAGTGTGTTTTAGAGAGTCAATAATTATGTTGTCTGCGGTAACTGTCATCTTCTTGCCGATTGTCGCTTCATCAACTGTCAGTTTGCGCGAATCATGTTCCACGACCAGAACGACATTCTTTCCTCCCAGTTTGGCCAGCATGATGTTGCCATCTTCGGCCAGACCTTTGACATCGCCCCTGGCAAGTAATTCATGAACGTTAATATCACCAGCACCGCCAGCAATAAGGTTTACATTGCCATTGACTGACTCCACATGATCAGCATCGACCCCTCCGAAGCCAGTGACAAGGTCTATCTGCTGATCGGCAACAATTTCCCCGAAAATGAGGTTTCCGAACTTTTCTGCATTAACAGTGACGTTGCCGAATTCAGAAACAATCTTTCCTATCGTGATATCTCCTATTGCAGTCGTCACGATCAGATCTTTCCCAAGGCTTATCGTACCGAGCGTAAGTGCTCCCTCGTTAACTATGATCATTGAGTCGCGCCCGATGTCGAGATAGTCAGTAACCGACAAATTTCCTGTCTCCGTCTTAACAACAAGGTTGCCGTCAGTTGCCGTGCCGCGGGCAATAGTAATATTGCCAGTGTTGGCCTTTATTGTCATATCTTTACCGGAAGTTGCATCAGTTATATCGATATTGCCAGCTGTCGTATTTATCAGCATCTCATTGCCAGCGACTGCATCAACAACTCTTATGTCACCATTAACAGCAGTTAATGTCATATCATTGCCGGCTCGTGCAAAATCAATAGTTGTGTTGCCAACAATGTTATTGATATTCATGTTGTTCCCGGCAATGCCGGTAATCAGGTTGATGTTGCCGTTGGCAGCAGAAATGATAAGGTCGCGGGCAGCATTAGCATTGGTCAGCTCAATATCTCCGATAAATGTATTGGCAATTTCGATGTCGGCACCGGCGTTGCTGGTCGAAATGTATTCGATATCAATCAGGCCATTTGTGCTGGTAACCGCCGCCTTGTCGCCGCTTTCGATAGTCCTGGCGATGATATTATGGCTTGCTTCAATTATCGTGGTCAGAGCTGTCTTGAGTTTATCGCTGATGGTGATCGAACCATCAGTAGTTTTAATCAGGGTATCACCGGTTGTAGCAGTGCCCCGGGCCATGCTGATGTCGCCATTATAGGCCGCGACGGTCAGATTGTTGGCGGCATCTGCATCGGTGATTTCAATATTACCGAAAACAGTGTTGGTGACTTCGATGTCGGCGCCAATCTTTGTGGTAAGGATGTTTTCGATGTCGATCAGGCCGTTAACGTTCTTAACCGCAGCCTTGTCGCCACTTTCAATGTTCTGGGCGGTAATACCCAGGGT
>PGYB01000013.1 GCA_002839445.1 Candidatus Riflebacteria bacterium HGW-Riflebacteria-1 | reverse complement strand
AGGATTAGGCTGCTCTTTAGGTGGCTCTTATGGCCTTTAGCCATTAGAGCCACGTATCCCGCAGTCCTTAACCGGGAGTGGCTAGCCGTTAGAGCAGCGTATCCCGCAGGGCTCCCCGGGTCAGCGCGCTCAGGTGCGATTACGATTACGATTACGAGAACGAAAAATGGGACAACAGGGCAATGTCAAAGGTATTTACGAACGAGATAAGTGCAATTGGTATAAGATTAAAGCCAATTAAGGCATGCTGCGTATTTTTTCGAGCAGCGGTTTGGTTTTTGCATTTACCGGAAAAAGCTCGTTATAGGTCATTAAAATAGAAGCTGCCGAAGCCAGGTGCCCGGCTTTAACCAGGCGCTCGGCAAAGTCTGGCGTAAAGCGGTTGAAAAAGCGGCGGTCGCGCCTGACGCCGTTAACGTAGGCTTCCCAAGCTTCGTTGTCGCGGTCGGCTTCAAGAAGAGCATTCATCTGGCGGCGAAAAGTGTCGAAATCGGCTTCACGACGCAATGCCTGCCAGGCATCCCAGTATTTCTGATTATCAGGGCTATGCTCAGCCGCCTGCCTGAACATTTTTTCGGCCCGGTGATTAAAACCGGCGGCCAGAAGTTTATTTCCCTCGATGTAGCAGGCTTCAGCCATAACGTTATATGCTGTCGGGTTGCCACTCACCGGCACGCGCGTGTTTTCGATCTCGGGCGGCAGTTCAAAAGCCACCGCGGTTGAATGATGCGGGCGGCCGCGAGTTTTTGACCAGTGATTAAAAGAATCGACGGCATAAACTATAACAGCCAAAATAGCCAGGGCGGCTATTGTCACCAGAAAATGCCGCGAGAACAAGCCCCTCAGAAAATCCCCGGCACCCATTGCTGTGCTTTCTGAAGGCGAGATGCGCTCAAAAGACGCCACGGCAGGCTGACCGGTTTCCCGCTGCTTCTCCTGCAGTTCCTGCTTTAGCGCGATTTTCGGCGCCCTGATTGCTGGTTTGTCTGGCCTCATAATCCCATTTCTAAGATACTCTGTGTGTAAATTTCTGTGCACATTCTATCATAAATTCTTTCGTCGGTCGATTTCACTTTTACTTTTTTGCTAAAATGGTTATAATTGCAGCGCTATAAATACGAACGCAGGGAAAGAATTACATATTGTCTACAGACGGGGGCTCAAGGCGCCTCGTTGCATGCAAATATATTTCGTTGTCAGTCGCAAACTGACGGAGGAAGATGAATGGCAACTAACGGAAAACTCGCAGTAGTAGCAGTAGGCGGCAATTCGCTGATTCTCGACGGCAAACACCAGACTGTCCCGGATCAGTATGACGCAGCGGCAAGAACCATGGCTCACATCGCCGACATGATCGAAGCCGGCTATAACGTGGTTATCACACACGGCAACGGTCCACAGGTCGGATTCATCCTTCTGCGCAGCGAAATCGCCCGCAGCCAGATCCACCCGGTTCCGCTCGATTCATGCGGCGCCGACACCCAGGGCGCCATCGGTTACAATTTTCAGATGGCCCTCGGCAACGAATTCAAAAAACGTGGCATCAAAATGCCAGTGGTAACCGTGGTTACCCAGGTGCTCGTCGACAAGAACGATCCTTCGTTCAAAAAGCCCAGTAAGCCGATCGGTCAGTTTTACACCGAAGCCGAATCGAAAGACCGCATCGCCAAAGACGGCTGGGATATGGTGGAAGATGCCGGCCGGGGCTGGCGTCGGGTCGTGGCCTCGCCGCTGCCGCTTGAGATCATCGAAGAAAACGCCATCACCACACTGGCCGAAAAAGGCTTCTGCGTAATCGCAGTTGGCGGCGGTGGAATTCCGGTAATCCGCGACGACAAAGGCATGCTCAAAGGCACTGCTGCCGTCATCGACAAGGATTTCGCCTCAGCTCTGCTCGCCTCGAATATCAACGCTGACACCTTTATCGTTTCGACTGCTGTTGAAAAAGCCTGCCTGAACTTCGGCAAGCCCGATCAGAAGGCGCTCGACAAGGTAACCGTCGCCGAACTCGAAAAGTATTGTGCCGAAGGGCATTTCAAGCCGGGCTCGATGCTTCCCAAGTGCGAAGCGATCATCAAGTTCATCAAGGCTGGTGGCAAACATGCCATCATCACTAACCCCGAGAATCTGGCCAGAGCCGTAAAAGGCGAAGCCGGAACTCACGTATTTCCATAAGCAAGGAGCCTGATCGTGCCTAAATATTTAAACAAATTCAAACTCAAAGTTAACGACAAGGTTATCAAAAACACTGTTGCCCGCGCCAAAGAGCGCAATGTCATAATTCCGACCTTCGCCCAGCAGAAAAATCCCGAACTCATACCTGAAAAAGTCAAAAAGCAGGTTCAGCCGCTCGGTCTGTGGGATGTCGATCCGCGCAACCTCTTTCGCATCACCTGGAAAAACAACACCAAGACCGGCCTGTATGGCGATGTCAACTATGTTGAACTGCCCAGCTCACTTACCGGCGTCAAGGCCCGTATCGTCGGGTTGGTCGGCAAGTATTTTCCGACTGGCGCACACAAGGTCGGCGCGGCTTTCAGTTGTCTGGTTCCGAGACTGGTAAGCGGCGAATTCGACCCGACCCGCCAGAAAGCCGTCTGGCCCAGCACCGGCAATTATTGCCGTGGCGGCGCTTATGACTGCGCACTGCTCGGCTCGCCCGCGATCGCCATTCTTCCCCAGGATATGAGTCCGGAACGCTTTGCCTGGCTTAAGGAAATCGGCACCAGTGAGATTTTTGCCACACCCGGCTGCGAGTCAAACGTAAAAGAAATCTACGACAAATGCTGGGAACTCATCAAAGAACGCGGCAACGACATCGTAATTTTCAATCAGTTCGCCGAAATCGGCAACCCGATCTGGCACTATAACCTGACCGGCAACGCCGCTCTCGAAGTGTTCGACAAAATCAAAGGCCCGCGCAGCCGCATGGCCGCATGGGTCAGCGCAACCGGTTCGGCCGGTACCATCGCCGCCGGTGACCGCATCAAACATATTCACCCGCACGCCCGCATCGTCGCTTCAGAAGCTCTGCAGTGCCCCACCCTGCTCAACTGCGGCTTTGGCGGCCACCGCATTGAAGGCATCGGCGACAAGCATGTTCCCTGGGTTCATAACACCCGCAATACCGATACCGTAGTAGCAGTTGATGACGAAAACTGTATGCGCCTGTTCCGGGTATTCAACACCCCGGTCGGCCAGGAAATGCTTAAAAACGCCGGCGTTACCGCCGAAGTTATCGAAAAGCTTTCTTTGATGGGCATCAGCAGCATCAGCAACGTTCTCTCGGCAGTCAAGACCGCAAAGTTTTATGATCTCGATGAAAACGACATTCTGTTCACCTGTCTGACCGACTCTGCCGAAATGTATCAGTCACGTCTCGTCGAACTGGCAACCGAACATGGCACACTCGACGGCGCCCACGCACTTGCTGATTTTGAACGCTTCATGCTCGGTGAAGGCACCGGCGACATGATGGAACTCAACTACCATGACCGCAAGCGCCTGCATAACTTCAAGTATTACACCTGGGTCGAACAGCAGGGCAAGACAGTCGAAGAGCTCAATGAGCTCTGGGACCCCGAATTCTGGGAAGACGCATTCAGCCCCGAAATCATCAAGCATTGGGATGACCTGATTACTGAATTCAACAAACAGTCAGGCGTTCTCGATTCAATCTGATCTCTATAGCAGCAGCCCCGTCGTTCATGCGGCGGGGCTGCTTTTTTTACCGGATACAGCTGAAGTCTCTCACAAAACCACAAAGACACAGAGCAAAGTCGCAGCGCAGAGGTTCAACATGTTGAACCCCGCAGAAATCACTGCTTATATAAGGCCTCAAAAAAATCCGCGTCATCTGTACAATCTGCGCAATCTGTGGATTTTTTCTCTTTTTTCTCTTTCTTGTATTTCTTCTCTTTCTTGTCTTTCTTCTTTTTACTCTCTTTCTTCTTTTTACTCTCTTTCTTCTCTTTCCTTCGCCCTTCTTCACCTTCTTCTATTTCATGCCGATCTTATCTAGCATGCCGCTGCCTCTCTCTCTCTCTGAGCTGTTCTTTGTGTCTCCGCGTCTCTGGCGCGATTTTTACAGAGTTCACTTTACCAACAGGGCGGGATTGCGTAAATTTGCTGATCGGGTATAAACTGTCACATAGTTATGAGCGCAAACAAACAAGACAGTTTAAATCGCAGCCTGCCATACACCCTGGCATTCAGGGTGCCCCTGAGTTTTCGCAGCTATCTGTCTGCCTGCCAGCAAAAGCTGACAACAATCTGCAAATCATTTGAAGAGCCTGAGAGCGCTCATCTTACCGTCAAGTTTCTCGGCCGCGCCTCTGGTTATCTAGACGACGACAAAATAATCGAGCTGTTACCGCAGATTCACCGCATCGCCAGCAAGTATCTACCCCTCAAAATTTATCTACGAGGGTTTGACGTGTTCAAATATGAGCACAACCGTATCACGGTGGTATTTTTAAAGGTTCTGCCTAATGCCAGACTCAGCGCATTTCACCATGAGCTTTGCGAGCAGTTTGAAGAGTTCGACACTTTTCAGCACGCCGACAAAGAGAACTATCAGCCGCACATTACGTTGAGCAAAGACCTCATCCCTGACAACGAACAACAGATCATGCGCCTGGTTTCGCGCTCGCGCAAGATGGCAAAGCGTCATCTCAAGATTGACGATCTGGTAGTAATGGGCCCCAACCGGCTTTTTCCGGTAACCGACGACCTGAGCGCCCCACTGATCTGCCCGCCGGTAAAGTAATTTTCACCCACCCTCACATCCCGTTCGTTAAACTTCATCTACAGGCTTACATAACACGCCAGTCGCGTAAACTTCGCAGATTCGACACTGGGCGGAGAGCGATTACGACGCGCAGGATGCGCTATTACCTGGGCACCCGAGGATACGGCGCGCCCAGGTGCGACGGCGATTACGTGAACGATTTTTTTAGGAGAACAGGTTGATACCGCGGTCGAGCCAGCTGATTTTTTCGCGCAGGTCGGAAACGGCATCGGGATCGGCGATTTCAGCGATTGTCGCGTTGAGACGATCGCGAGTTTTAATCATGTGACCGACCAGGGTGTTAAAGTTACCCATCTTGAGCGGCTTGATCTTTTTTTTGCTTTTGACCATGAGAATTGTAGAAACACCATCAGGGTCTTCTGAAGCCGATATCAGCAGATCGACACGCTCGCCGGTTTCGGCGTCAGCGAGTTCTGCAGCGTTAAAGCGGTAATCAACAGCACCTTTATCAGATGTTACTACCAGAATTCTGCCCTCGCGCCGCGAGATAATACCCTTTAATTTCTGCATCTGCATATAACAAAACTCCTCTGTGTCAGCAGTCATTGTAATGACTGGTCAATCCATACGTGATAACAAATGGGAAATTTACCAGATTCACGCCATGCCAGTTTCTACACTTCTGGTGCAGGTTGAGAATATGCATGCCGAGCCAACACACTGATTACGATTACGGGGGATAATACTTGAAATTGTAACAAATTAGCCATCAGAGTATTTGACGTAATCTCTGTTTAGCTATACTATAGCAGCATGAAAAACTCAATGCCAGATTTTGTTACTCTCCCACTTAAAGACCTGCCTTACGTCATTCTCGACCTCGAAACCACTGGTTTCAAGCCTGAAGAGTCTGGCATCACAGAAGTCGCTATAATCTCAATGGTAAATGGCAAGGAAGAGTTGTTTGAAACCCTTATCAATCCTGAGCGGCCTATTCCTGCAGAAATCACCGAAATTACCGGAATAAATGACTCGATGGTAATCGGCAAGCCTACTATTAGCGAGATAGCGCCAGTTCTTGACGAAATGCTCAAAGGCAGAATTTTCGTATCGCATAATGTGCCTTTTGACTGGTCATTTTTAGACTATTACTTTCGGCGCAACCTTCGCAAACCATTATGCATGCCCTCGCTATGTACGCTACGACTGGCGCGCAAATTTCTTGGTCTGCGCTCAAACAAGCTCAGCAGCGTTGCCGACTATTTCAAGATTGAACTCAAAAACGCACACCGCGCCATGAACGATACTCGCGCTGTCAAAGAAATACTCTACAGCTTTATCGACCAGCTAGAAAAGCATAATATCAAAACCGGTTACGATCTTTACAAAAACAACCTGATTTTCCCTGACTACCCGCCCGCCCGCTAGCCGTCTGGCAAAAACTGTTTTAGTAATTGAACCCTGTATACTGCTCATACCGGCCTCTCGGCGGGATCCCAACACCCCGGCGATCCGCATCCTTAGCCTTGAGATTGCGGAGCCTTGGCGTCAAATTTTCTCGGCCGGCCAAGCCTACGCTTATGGGACCGGGCGATCTTTATCCTGAGCCGCCCGACATAAATGCCTCGCGCGTAAAATGCCAGCCTACGCCCTTGTGCGTTTTTGTAGGAGCAGGGGGATGCTGCGACAAAGATGCGAACATTGCGACAAAACTGTCGCAGCACAAAGCGAAAATTCCAACAAAAGCCGCATTTGATAAGGGATTCAACCTTGGCATAATGTTTGCTATATCATAACGTGCCACGTTTGCAGGATCTGTTCTAAATTATTCATTATTATTGTTCTGAGGTATACTGCAGACAGGGTAAATTATTCGAGGGAGAGAAAATATGAAGAAGACATTCATCGTCTGTCTCATCACAATTTTTGCAATGTTAAGCGCAATGAGCGCCGAGGCTGCTTACCTGGTCTACCAGAATGGCAATTTGCCGCTGGTAACCCAGAAAATCAAGGTTGATATAAAGAATCAGGTCGCCGTAACCCGCCTTGAAATGGTGTTTTACAATCCCAACGATTACACCATCCAGCCTAATATAAGATTTCCAATACATGAAAAAGCTTCGGTACAGCAGTTTTCGCTGACCGACAGCGAAGGTATGGTATATTCCGGGACCATCGAAGAAAGCAACAAGGCCACACAGGTTTATAACGAAGCCAAGGCCGAAGGCATGATGCCGGCACTTGCCGTGCAGAAGCAGCCCGGCGTCTTCGAAACCAGCATCGGCGCCATAGGCCCAAAAGCGCGCGCCACGGTAATGATTGAATACAGCGAAATCCTGCCATACAGCCGCGGAAATGTCAGCTACAATCTGCCGTTCAACATCAAAAAGAATCAGGCGGCCGAACTTGAGACTGTCGCGATCAGCATGTCGATCAGCGACCAGAAAGAGATTTCCAGCGTCGTGTCACTCAGCCACGACATTTACGCCGAAAAAACAGACGTCAACAACTGGAACATTGTTTTCGAAAAGAACAGCTATCTGCCAGCAGGCGACTTTATGCTGCATTATGAGGTCAAAGCAGAAGCTCTCGCCGCCAATTTCCTTTCTACCAGACCAGAAGCGGACAAAGACGGTTACTTCATGCTGATGCTGTCACCGGCCGAAATCATCAGCGCCGAAGACATTGCAATGCGCGACATCGTTTTTGTCGTTGACACTTCCGGTTCAATGTCGGGCCGCAAGATGGAACAGACCAAAAGCGCTTTTGAATTCTTCGTCAGCCGTCTCAACGAAAAAGACCGCTTTGGCATCATTTCGTTCTCGTCGCAGGTTAACAACTGGCAGCCCGAACTTCTGCCGGTGACCGGCGAAAACCGCGAAGCCGCGCGCACTTTTATTCAGAACCTTTACGCCAACGGCGGCACCAATATTCATGGCTCAATGCTGGATGCACTCAAGCTTTTTGACTCTGTGCCCGGCCGCACGCGAACCCTGGTGTTTCTTACCGACGGTGAAGCCAGCACTGGTATCACCGACAGCAACACCATCGTTAGAGATTTTAACGCCGCCAACACCAACCAGGTGCGCACTTTTACCCTTGGCGTGGGCAGCAGCGTCAACAAAGCACTGCTTAACAAGCTCGCTATCGAGAATCGTGGTGAAGCCCTTTACCTTGAAGAGCGCTCGCAGAACATCGACAAAGAACTCATGGCCTTCTACGACAGCATCAGCACCCCGCTGCTCGTAGACCTCGAACTCAACTGGGGCGATGCCGAAGTCGCCGAAGTCTACCCGAAAACACTGCCAAATATTTATCAGGGCACGCAGCTGGTAGTCACCGGCCGCTACAAAAAGGGCGGCACCGCGCCGCTTACCCTGACCGGCAATCTCAACACAGTTAAACATAGCTTCCCGGTTAATGCAGCCTTTGCCGAACAGTCTAATGAAAACCTTTTTGTCAGCCGTTTCTGGGCCAAAGCCAAAGCCGACGATCTCATGCTGCAGATGCAGACCTACGGCCAGAAACCCGAACTCAAAGACGAGGTAGTTGCGCTCAGCAAACAATATCAGTTCGCCACTCCGTTTACTTCGTTTGTAGCTGTTTCAACTACTCCGGTGCCACAGGTTTCACAGCATGCCGCCGCGCACAGCAACACACGCAATACTGCGGCCATGGCCAGACCAACTAATCAGAGCAGCGGTGCAACCCGCACTATCGTTCGCCGCACCGAAGCCAAGTCACTCTCGCTCTGGGGCGCCACCGGATTTCTGCCAATCGCCGCGATTGCTGTTCCTAATTTCAGAAAAGCGCGGCAGCAGTCACGACAGAAAGCCTGCCTGGCCAATCAGCGCGTTTTGATGGGCGCCATCGAAATGTATAACATGGACAACAACACAATGATCAGCGATTTCGACGGCAACACAATCGATCTCCTGGTACAGGGCAAGTATCTTAAATCACAGATAGTTCCTGCAGAACAAAACTGCGCCTTCAGCTCAATCGGGCCATTGAGCCAGGCTGGAATTGTTATGTGTGGCGTGCATGGTACAGTCGAGCATCCGTTTGACGAGAACATGTCTGATGAAGAAAGAAACATGGTCGCTCAGGGAATCTTCTACGAACTTTCTGGTAACAGTGATATGTCAGGCAATCAGTTGGGCAGCAAAGTAGAAGTTCGCTATGAGGGCGAAACCTGGTTTACCCGCATCTGGAACAGCTGGCTCGCCGATGTTGTAAATCTTCTGATCAATGTTCCACTGTTCATAATCGGTATTGCCTTTACGCTCTATCTGACTTATCTTATACTCTCAATACCATTCAAATTTATCGCGGGCATCGTTGGCATGTTCAGCGACAAAGAGCAGTAACAGCGGAGGAGCGACAATGTCGACACCACAGAACTACAAGCCCGCACCAGTTGTGGCACGGGCCGTGCAGACCAGACCGATCGAGCAGGACTACGACGACAGCAAGCTGAAGCGCACGTTGGCCTCATTCTGCGGCTTCACCGTGAACGGCTACATAATGTGGATCTTCAAGGCAGCCGAAGGCGTCTCTTCTGAATCGCAGCTGTTCTTTTATCTGCTCTCGTTCATAATGCTGGTCATAACCGTGCGCGAACGCGATGCCAGTTACTTCTTCACCGCCTTCTCGTTGTTCTACATCCCATACATCGTTCTGGCTGCCGGTTTAAGCGTTTACTCTCTGGCCGCGATATTGGTAGGGGCCACGGTAATCGGCTTTCAACGTGGTGTCACCATGCAGAATCTTACGGAAGGGGCTGCTGACCTGGCCGGGTCGCTCAGTCAGAGCAATCTGCGCCGCAAGATTATCAAATTGTCGCAGAGCGATATCGCGCCAGAACTGCTGCTCGAAGACGACCTGAGTGAATTTCGCGAAGTCGAAGCCGAACTTGCCAAGGTTAAAAAGAGTTTTAAGAACTGCAAGCCGGCGATGAAAACCGCTCTGAGTCAGCAAGTGACCCAGGTTGAAGAACTGCAGGTCGAGCACGCCGGGGTACTGGCGCGCAGCGCTGGCCTGGCCGGTTTCCTCAAGTCAATAGACCGCAACAAGCTGGGCAAGGATCTCGAAGAGCTCAAGGGGCAACAGTCTTCGGCAACCGATGACGTGCTTCAGGCACAGCTCGCAGCGACAATAAAAATGAAAGAAGAAAGAAACCTGGAACTTGACCGCCTCGACACATGTCTAAACCGTGTGAAGATGCAAAAACTCCAGATGCGCGAGTTGTTCAACGGTCTCATGGATAAAATGAACACACTCAAATTTACTGATATAATGACATTGCAGGCATCGTCCGACAGTATGGTCAAAGATGTGCAGACAATCAGGTCGGGCCTGAAAGATCTTGAGCAAGGCCTGATCGAGGCTGAGAAGCTGCGCAGGTAGCCCTGCTCCGCAACCCTGTTCGGGGTTGGCGAGCACGCGATTTGCGATTACGACGCGCAGGACTCCCCGGGTCAGCGCGCCCAGGTGCGAGCACGAGCACGAATAAGACAGGAGGATAAGAAAATGAGCAGATTTGATCGAAGTTCTAACCCCGCGATGCGCGCGGAATATTTTGAACAGGCACAGACTGGTGGCGGCGCGGTGATGACCGTTGCTGGCGCGATCAACAAGGTCGCGATTCTGCTGGTGCTGGTATTTTCTGCAGCCAGTTTTACCTGGAAAATGACGATGGAAAACCCGGCGGCAGCACAGGGAGCGATGATCGGCGGTCTCATCGGCGGTCTGATTATGGCCTTAATAACTATTTTTTCGCCGACAAAAGCACGTTTTACCGCCCCACTCTACGCGATATTCGAAGGAATGCTGCTGGGCGCTATTTCGGCGATCTACAACATGATGTCAGAAGGCATCGTTCTCAACGCCATACTTTTAACCTTCATGACCTGTGGCGGAATGCTGTTTCTCTACAAAACCGGGATTGTGAAAGCAACCGAAAAATTCAAGGCCGGCGTCATGGCGGCAACTTCAGGGGTTTTCTTCGCCTACCTGTTCTCAATGATATTGAGCATGTTCGGCCTGGCCAGTCCTCTGCATGCCGGTGGCCTGATGGGTATCGGTATCAGTCTGGTCATCGTCGGCGTCGCGGCCTTCAACCTGATTCTCGACTTTGACCTGATCTTTAAAGGCGCCGAAAACAGCGCCCCGGAACATTTTGAATGGTATGCCGCGTTCGGCCTGATGGTCACCCTGATCTGGCTGTATCTCGAAATACTCCGACTGCTTTCCTTATTGCAGCGTCGTGATTAAGCAACTCAAAGCCGCCGCCAGAATTATCTCGATGATGATTCTGGCGGTGCTTTATTTTCTGCTGCCTTACGATTTGATTCCTGACGGACTCGGCCGGGTCGGGCGCCTCGATGATATCGCGGTACTTCTGATCATTATTTTCTGGCTGTTTATTAAACCACTCGTCGATGAAGTTTTTGCCAAAACAAGTGCCAACGGCCAGGGCGGGCGTGAGCGGCAGAGTGGCAGCTCTCAAAAGGGCTCTCAGCATGGCTCGCAGCCGCCAGGCGATCCCTATCTGATTCTCGGCGTGCGCCACGGTGCCAGCCACGAAGAGATCAAAAAAGCCTACTACGAACTGGTAAAACAGTATCACCCCGACCGGGTAAACACCCTCGGCCCCGAACTGCAGACCCTCGCCCGCGAAAAAACCACCCAGCTCAACCAGGCCTACGAACAGTTGCAGAAATACGGGGACTAGCGGCGGGCAAAGAGATACTGGGCGACGATCCAGTCCTGGCCGCGATTAAAGGCGGCCTGTTCGGCGGTGGCGATCAGATACAGGCGCCAGCGCTGATACCATGTCCAGGCCATCTTTTTACCGTAAACTTTTTCGAGAAGCGGCAGAATGTCGAGGCGGTTGTCATAATAGCGCTCAAGCCAGTGTTCAGCCGTCATACGATATTGTTCGCCGCTGATTTTCCAGTAATCTTCGACATGCAGATTCTCTTGAAACATCAACAGCAATTCAGCTGACATAACCAGGCGCTGATTAACAATCGCGTTGCCGGGAAAATCAGCAAGGCCAACTGAATCCTGGTAGTAGCCGAGGTCGGTGTGCACCTGTTGCTGTATAAAAAGCTTGCCATCGGGCTTGAGCCACTTTTCGACTCTGGCTTCCCAGTCTGGGGTCGCGCTGAGCAGATCAAAGCGCTCAAGACAGATTACGCGGTCGAATTCTTCGTTATATTTGAGATCTTCGAATTCAGCAGCAACGACTCTGACATTCTTTATATCGTGTTCGTTAAGCTGTTTCTGCAGATGAATGCTGCGCTTGGTCGAATCAATGACCGCGGTGATATGAGCCTGCGGGTACTGGCGCGCCAGCCAGAGAGTCATGGCTCCCCAGCCGCAGCCGATTTCGAGTATGTGCATGCCATCGCGAATACGGGCACGGTCAGCCGACATCCAGAGCATGGTATCTTCGGCCTCATCAAGGACTTCAGCGCCGGTCGGGAAATAGCAGCAACCTATGCTCAGTCTTTTCCCGAGAAAAAGTTCGAAAAAATCCTGTTCGAGTTCGGCACCCTGTGGCTCTTCGCTGCAGGGCAGACGCAGGGCAGCTCCCATTTTGAGTTCTTTATGCAGCTGACGAAATACCGCATGCCGGGCCTCTACTTCGCCGAGAGCGGCGCGCTCGATCGCCTGGCGACAAAGGCGGCGAATCCAGGCGCGGGTCAGGCGCTCTGGCACAATGCCGGTCTCAAGGGCTTTAAGAACCAGTTTTGTGGTCAGACTCATAATTTTCTCCTGCCGGAAAGTGCGATTAAAATTTGCATGCTTTAATTTACCAGAGAAACAGTATATTATCTAGGGTAATATGAACAAGAGTAACACAGGTCGTTGCCCGGCCCGGTCAGGCGGATTCACGCTCATAGAGATAATGATCGTCATCACGATCATCTCTGTGCTGATGATGCTGGTCTCTTACAGCTATGTCGGCATTCGCGGCCGCATCAGAAAGACCAGTTGCATGGAAAACATGCGCGTGATCTACAAAGCCGCCACACTTTGCCAGACTGAACGCAACGATCTCGACAGCTCGAACCTCACCGAAAAACTGCTTTTTGACCAGGGTTACCTGCGCCGACGCGCCACCTGCCCTTCTAAAGGCAGATACTGGATACAGGGAGAGAAAGACAAGCTGCGCGTGAGCTGCGTTGAAACACAAGATGGCAGCGAGCACGGCTATTTCGAGTAACAGCATGAATCAAAGTAGCATATTTGAATTTTATCTGAATCAGATTTCAGCAAAACTGAAAGAAAACAGCCTCAGCACAGCACTTGACCTGTGCCGCGAAATGAAGGCGCGCCTGTTCGCCGGCGACACGGTTGATCCGATGATGCTTGGCTGGCAGCGCTTTTACGAATTCACCTGCCTGATAAAAATGGAGCAGGACAAAGAAGCGCTTGCACTCTACATGTCGAGCGAAAAGCACCCGTTCATACTCGACCGCAACCAGACCGTCTACATGACTTCGGTGGCGGCAGAACTGGCCTGTAGCAGCGACAATATCGGACTGACGCTCAAGCTGTCGCGACTGGCATGGACACTGTCGTTTCGTGACTCTGATATTATCTCGCGCGTGCAAAAAGCGCAAAATGCCTGCATTTACTTTGAACGCCTGCGCCAGAGTCGCCTGAACTTCGGGTTTGCCCGCTTTCTAACCGGGTTTGGCAAGAGCAATGACATACCAGTTCTTTTTATACAGGGACTTGAGTGCCTGCTCGCCAATTATCGGCAGTCAGGCAGTCTTACCGTCGCCGCGATTCTGCTCAACAGTCTCCGAGAACTGGCCGGCTACCTCGAATCGCTTCCTGACAATATCGACCGTCTGCGCGTAGTCGAACTCGTCGATGCCATCAACAACATACCCGGCACCATCAATGTTTCCGGGCAATTCGGCAAAGCCGTCAAACTGCTCAATGAAAACAAGCTCACCGATCTGACCGCGCTTATCGCGCAATACCCGCATCTGGTTCACGAGAACGATGAGAACGGCATGACCCTTCTTTTTAAAGCCATTCAGCAGAACAATCTGCGTGCACTCGAGCTTTTGATCGAAAAAGACGCCGACCTGCATCGCTGCGAAGCCGTTCAGGGTGCATCGCCGCTTCTGCTCGCCGTAAACATCGGCAACGAACACATCGTAAAGACATTACTTGAAGCCGGTTCAGACCCTGAAATAAAAGGAATCTTCGGACAAACTCCGCTGATCAGGGCCGTAATTGAAGAACATTTTCCGGTGCTGGCTCTGCTGCTCGAACACGGTTCGCTGCTCGACCGTCGCGACGATTCAGGCAATACCGCCTTGATGCACGCCGTCGAAGACGGTCAGCTCGAAATGGTCAAAGCCCTGATTTTTGCCGGCTCCGACACCGCGCTGAAAAGCGAGGCGGGCATGAGCCTGTTGCAAATTTCCGAGAGCTCAGACCATTCTGACGTCACCAAGTTTTTGAAACAGCACAACCTCACCTGACCTGCCGGGAGAACTCGCACTAAGCCTCTAAGACACGAAGAAACATCGTAACAACGAGAAAGAGCATCCGCAGATTAAGCAGGCCGATTGGCGCAGATTAGTTGCAAAAGAAACAGCAAGGGCCGAAAAAATACAAACACGCTGTCCCTTAGCACTGCCGGGAGAACTCGCACTAAGCCGCTAAGACACGAAGAAACATCGTAGCAACGAGAAAGAGCATCCGCAGATTAAGCAGGCCGATTGGCGCAGATAAATACAAAAAAAAATCTGCGGACATCTGTGAAATCTGTGGATGTATTTGCGGTTACTCTTCGAAGAATTTGCGGGCCATAGCGGCGAGGGCAGCGAATTTGCCGCGCAGAACCGGCATTTGAGGCAGTGATTCGAGAAAAAAACTGCCGTAGCTTTTGCTGACAATGCGGTTATCAAGCAACCAGATGGTGCCGCGATCTTCTTTATGCCTGATCAGGCGCCCGCAACCCTGCTTGAGTTTTATCGCCGCCATCGGCAGCTGATAATCGCGAAACGGGTTGCCACCGGCCTCTTTGATCTTTTCGTTGCGCGCTTCGAGAACCGGGTCATTGGGCATGGCAAACGGCAGACGCGTGATAATCAGGTTGCGCAGCGCCGAACCGGGTATGTCGACGCCTTCCCAGAAACTGTCGGTGGCAAACAGCACGGCATTACCGTCCTCTTTAAAGAGTTCGAGCAGATAATGGCGTTCAAGCTCGCCCTGCTTGTAACATTCGAGCCCCTCGGCGGCAAGCTGGCCGGCGAGGTTACTGTAAAACTGGTTGAGATGACCGTAAGACGTGCACAAGACCAGCGCCCCACCCTGCGATGCCCTGATAATATCAAGCAGCGGGCCACTGACTTTTTCGACAAACATCGGACTTGCCGGATCAGGAATATCGGTCGGCACAAACAGCCGCGCCTGTTTCTGGTAATCAAAAGGCGACGGGAAAAGGCCTTCGATGGGAGCCGGCGACAACTCTGCGTTGTCGAGCCCGAGACGGTTTTTTATAAAATTGAAATTGTGCGCCGTGGTCAGGGTTCCGGAAACCAGAATAGTGCACGGAATCTTGTTAAAACAATAGTCAAGCATCGGCTGCGACACAACGATAGGCAGCGAATGAAATGCGGTGTAAATACCGCTTTTTCTGATCGTCGTCGTGAAGAAATGTACGAAAAGCTCGCGGTTGGCTGCCGCTACATCAAAAAGCATGTTCAGCGACGAGGTCACCTCGTCGAGACGGCCAGCAAAAGAGCCGATTTCGACAAGTGGCAGCTCAAAATGCTCGGCGTCGTCATCGTATTCGTTGAGCAGCGCGTTAATGCGCCGCGCGAATTTTTTCATGCGGGCGCTGAGCCTTTTACACTCGTCGCGCAGCCTGGTAGAGTGATGCACCAGGGTCTCGAATTCAGGGCGTTTTTCTTCGCGCTGGCCGATTCTGATGCGATGTTCACCAACAGCGGCGCGCGAAGGGTCAACAAAAAAGCCGCTGATGCTGTCAAAGAGAGTGCGACTCATGTCGGCGCACTCAAGACGGGTCGGAATCAGCTCTTCGCTGATTTCCTGGAGAAGCGCGGCGCGTTCAGATGCTGAAATATCGCCACGGCCGACCGACAGCATCGAATACAGCGTCGAGAATGTGCCTGATTCTTTACGGCCACGGCGCTGATAGATCTTGCCAAATAGCCGCTGCATGCCCATCGCGGTGGTTCTGAAACCAAAATGCCGGGTGGCAGTTTCTTCGAGATTATGCGCTTCATCGAGAATTACCGCCTTGCAGGCTGGTATAACTGCCGTCTGAGCGTATTCAGAGGTAACCGCCCGCATTGCCAGGTCAGAAAAAAGCAGCGAGTGGTTGACCACGAGAATATCAGCTTCGCAGGACTGGCGCCGCGAGGTGTAAAAAAAGCAGTCGTTGTATTCGTGGCATTTGATGCCCGGGCAACTGTCTTTGTCGCAGCAGATTTTTTCCCACAGCGGTTCGGCCGGCACCCAGCTCAGGTCGCTGAGTGAGCCGTCGGCAGTCGTTTCTGACCAGGCAACAAGTCGGTTAAATGGATCAACTTCGTCGCTTTCGAGCAGAAACTCGCCATCGGTCGCAGAGAGGGCTTCACCCATGCGACGCAGGCACAGATAGTTGCGGCGCCCTTTGACCAGACAGAATTTAAATTGAAATGGCAGTATCGAAGCAAGAAACGGCAGGTCTTTATTGACCAGCTGGTGCTGCAGATTTATCGTGTTGGTAGAAATTGCTACACGACAGCGATTTTTGTGGGCGTAGTGCACCGCCGGAACCAGATACGCCATACTCTTGCCGATTCCGGTTTCGCCCTCAAGAATAGCGTGACAAGGCGTATTGAGGGCCTCGACGATTTTTTGCATAAGCTGCTTCTGCCCGACACGTTCCTCGTAGTTGTCGAGTTTCGCGGCAATTTTCCCGCCATGCGAAATGAATTTGACCATTTCGTTGGCGTCGAGGGCTTCTGGAGCCTTTTCAACAAAGGGCTCGACGACGATGTAGAATTCAGTGCAGGCGTTATTGTGAATCGCGAAACCGATGCCCGATTTGCCGCACAGCGAAGCGACCGAAATATCAGCGTCTGAGGGCTGCAGATCGCCTTCAGGATGATTGTGCAGCATAACGTCGCCGGGGCGCAGACCACGAATTATGGCCGGAGCCGAATCGTGGTTGCCGCGGGCCAGAATGCGCAGGCTGTCCCACTCGCCGGGGGCACGACAGGTCGCAGCCGAAAGCACTTCGGCACCGGCTGCATGTTCGATCGCCGCGACCAGGGTCTGTGTATCGTCGTTTGTGAGCGGGCAGACAAGAGTTTTGTCTGCTTTTTTAGCTGATTTTCTGGCTTTGACTGGTAGCATGGGCTGCATTGTATGAGCCATACAATTCTTTGTCAATGCATGTTTTGCAAAAACTTATACTTGACCTCTGAGGGGGCACAGAGGCATAATAGCGCGGTGTAAAGCAAAAATACTCAACAGGAGATTACCGCATGGCTAAACTCGTAGGCAACGTTCTCATCGCTCAAGGCGGCGGCCCGACAGCTGTTATCAACCAGAGCCTGGTTGGCGCTGTTCTTGAATCAAGAAAGTTTCCGGAAGTTGACCGTGTATATGGCGCTCTGCATGGCGTTCGCGGCATCATTGAAGAAGATTTTATCGATCTGACTCAGGCTACTACCCACAACCTCGAAAGGGTTGCCTGCACCCCGAGTTCAGCACTGTTTTCGACACGTGACAAGCCCGATGCCGACTATTGCGAAAAGATTTTTAAGATTTGCATGAAACATAATGTCCGCTATTTCTTTTATAATGGCGGCAACGACTCTGCCGACGCCGTGCGCATCGTCAACGACAATGCCGCGGCAGCCGGGTATGAGCTAAGATGTATTCATATTCCGAAAACCATCGACAACGACCTGCGCGTAACCGACCACTGCCCCGGCTATGGCTCGGCCGCTAAATTCGTCGCCTCGGCCTTTGCCGGTATCAATCTCGATAACCTCGCAATCCCCGGCGTCTACATCGGCGTCGTTATGGGTCGCCATGCCGGCTTTCTCACTGCCGCATCGGCTTTTGCGCAGAAATACGAAGACGATGGCCCGCACCTGATTTACGTGCCCGAAAGAACTTTCGATACCGATACTTTCCTCAAGGATGTCGAAGACGTTTACAGCCGCTATGGTCGCTGTGTCATTGCCGTTTCCGAAGGCATCATGGGCGCCGACGGCAAGCCTGTCATCACCCACCTCATGGATGGCGACTCAGAAAAAGATGCGCACGGCAACGTGCAGCTTTCCGGCACCGGTGCTCTTGGCGACGCTCTCGGCAAAACCATCAAAGACCGCCTCAAAATCAAACGTGTCCGTTCTGACACCTTTGGCTACCTGCAACGCAGTTTTCTCGGTATCGTTTCAGAAGTAGACCAGGCCGAAGCCCGCGAAGTCGGCGAAAAAGCCGCCCAGTTCGCACTCTGGAACAACGTCGACGGCTCGGTCGCTATCCGAAGAACCGGCGATTATTCGGTCGATTATTTCCTGACTCCGCTGGCTTCAGTAGCACGCGAAACCAAGTCCATGCCACGCACCTTCATCAACGAATCCGGCAATGGTGTAACCACTGACTTTCTTAATTACGCCAGACCACTGCTTGGCAGTATGCCTGGCTACGAAAGGCTGCAATGCCCGAAAGTGCCGAAAAAGTGAGCACCAGCAAAGCAACAGGTTCTCTAGTTATTGTCGAAGGTCTGACCAGCAATGGTCAGGCCTTTGTCAGCATTGACGATGTTATGCTGCGCGTGCCGGGTTTTCTGCCCGGCGATAAGATCGAGATCGAGCTCGGCGCCGGCGGCAAGGTCGTTGGCGCGCAACTGGTCGAGCCCTCACCCGAACGGGTCAAGCCCGACTGCTTTTTTCACGGGCCTTGTGGCGGTTGCGACCTGCTCGAATTATCAGAGAAGGGCCGCAAAAAAGAAAAGCAGGCGATGATAGCGCGCACGCTCAGCCGCATACCAGGCGGAAACGACGCCTATCTTCACAGTTTTTCAGCATCGCGCGAAATCATTCGCTATCTGCCGCGGGTTCGCCTGCATCAGAGCCGCAATTACGAAGAGCGCGAATCAGGTTATCTGGCTTCTGAAGCCTTCGCCGGGCAGATTCCCGGTGGCGTGGTTCCGGTAACCGCCTGCGCTATTATCACGCAGGCGCTGGCACGGCGACTGGTCGCTGCCCGCAAGATCCTCAATCAGGTCCCGATTTTTCTCGAAAGCCTGACCCTGATGTCATCGTCTTCGCATCGTTCTGACCGCGTTGTCGGCCACGCCGTTCTCATGAAAGGTCGCCCCACTGGTCACCACTTCAAAGATCTCACCAAAATCATGCGCGCGGCCAATCTCAAAGGGTTATCTGTCGCGAATCATGAAGGCAAGATCAAAGAGGTGCAAGGAACAGTAAGCGTTACCGGCCTTATCGCGCCAGAAGTTGATGGTGGCCCCTACGACGCCGAGCCTTCGTTTTTTGTGCAGGGAAACATTTTTCAGAACCAGGTGCTGATCCGCAAGGTTGTCGAGTTATGTAAACCTGCTGCAGGTATCAGAATTGTCGAAGGTTTTGCCGGAGCCGGCAACTTCACGCTGGCTCTCGCCGCTAAGGGTGCGCGTGTTGAAGCGATTGAATCGCATCCGGGTGCAGTCAGGGCCGGCGTGAAAAACATCAACCGCAGCGGCTTTGCTGACCGGCTGATGCTGGTCGAAGGCGACGCGATCAAAGAACTCTCGCGGTTCGAAGCCAAGCCTGACGTTCTGCTGATCGACCCGCCACGCACCGGCACTCCAGGCATCGGCCGCACTCTTGAAAAACTGCAGCCAAAGAAAATTGTCTGCGTATTCTGCGATCTCGAAGCCTGCGAACGCGACAGCGCGCACATTATCAGAAGTGGTTACAAGCTCACCGAAGCCGCCGGGATCGACCTCTACCCGCGCACCCACCACGTCGAGCTCGTCTGCCTGTTTGAGAAGCAATAGGGCAAATACATCGATTACGATTACGATTACGAGAACGAGAACGAGAACGAGAACGAATAAGATAGAAGTATCAGTCAGTATTGATTTGTCATTAATATTGGCTGATATTTTTTTGCATTTTACGCAACGATCAACAGCATCTTATCTGCGCAAATCGGCGTAATCACCCACATCCTGTGGGCGACTGCGGATAAAGGATTATCTGTGGCTAAGCGCCTCTGTGCGAGTCTTTCTGCTTTCAGTCTTTGGTGCTGCGGCAGGCTTCAAGGTAGTAGATCGCGGTGAGAATGGCATCGCCAAAACAGCTGCTGCCCTGATGCGCCAGCACGCCATCGTCCCACCAGCCGATGAGCAGATCTGAAAAACCAGCGCGATAACTCATGTCAAAGGCGCTGCCGGCAACTTCCAGCGTTTCGCAGCCGGTAGCATAATCGCTGACATGGCCGACCGGCCCGATGATAGTGCCCGATGAAAGGCGCTCTCTAACGAGGTAGCGCGCAATATCTCCGGCTATTTCACTGGGTGAAAGTGGTCGTTTGTCTCTGCCGGTAATATACAAGCTTTGCCCGTCGGCGCTGACCCGCGCTGCTGGCCCGCTCGGATCGGTCTGAAAAATGATTTGCAGCTCAGGAATCTCACGCAAACTTTTTTCGATACCGGCAAATGGAATCTCGATGCTGCTGAACCCCTGCCCTTCTTCGATAAAACGGTCGGCGAGACCGGCAAGGTTGTTGACATAATAGCGATCGAGCTCGGTCGACCCGGCGAGTCCGGCTTTGGCCACGATATGTCCCGGAACGGCGTCGAGAACATCTTTTTCGTCGAGCGGCCCGCCATGACTTGAAAGTAGCGCCAGAGTGAGCATTGAATGGCTGTCAACGCGGTCAAGATAAAGGCCAAACGGCATGTTCCGGCTTATAAGAGCTTGCGAAAGCGAGCATAACGGAGCGGCTTCGCCGGGCATGAAAACGTTAATACCGCAATTGAGAAAGCTCTCTGCCAGAACGGCAGCAGTATCTGCGAGCCCGTCAGCAGCAGAAAAAGCGAGAATGAGACTCGGAAAGTTTCTGCTGCTGTTGATCAGGTGGTTAAAAAATACCTGATTCTCGGGCAGCATGGCCCAGACCAGCCTGCTGGCCTGATTCTCGCTAAATATAGCCGGGTAAAGCGGTTTCATGCAAAAATCGCCGAGCCCCCAAGGAGAACGGCATCATTCTCAAATTTCGCGTCGCGCACCAGCTCGCGGCCGTGGTCGGCGACCGGCAGAATGTGTATTTTCATGGTTTGCAAAAGCGTCGGCATAAAATATTTTTTGAGCGCCATCATGCCACCACCGAGAAGAATTACGTCGGGATTAAGCATGGTATGAATGTTCGCAGCCGCGATGCCAAGATAGTGCCCCACCCTTGCGATCGCCTCTATTGCCAGTTCATCGCCCTGATCAGCGGCCTTGCCGATCAGCGGACCCCTGACATTTTCAAATTTACTTTCGGCAAGTTCTTTGATAACGCTCTTGCGACCGCTTTTAAGCTGGGCTTTAACATAGTTTTCCATGCCGGTGCCAGACGCGAATGCCTCAAGACAACCTTTGTTGCCACAGCCACATACCGGCCCTTCGGGATCCATGCAGACATGCCCGATTTCTCCGGCTGAGTTGGTAACGCCATTAAGCAGCTGGCCGTTGACAACAAAACCAGAGCCGACGCCGGTTCCGATAAAAATGTTGGCAAAATTCTCCAGCCCTTTGCCGTTGCCGAATTTGTGCTCGGCCACTGTCGCTGCGCGCACATCATTAAGCACCTGAACCTTGAGCTTGAGCGCTTTGGCGAGCGTACTGCCCAGGGGCGCATTCTTCCATTTAAGGTTCGGCGCGTAGATTACTTCACCGGTTTCGGCATTCACCTGGCCGGCAGAGCCAATGCCCAGTCCGAGAATATCTTTATGGTCACGGCCCTCCAGCACTCTTTCAACCGCGCCGAGAATCACCGAAATGACGCTGTCAAAGCCAGCGGCGGCCTGAGTAGGAAATATGACTTTCTTGAGAATCTCGCCCTCCTGACAAAGGCCAGCAGCGATTTTTGTGCCGCCAAGATCTACGCCAAGACTAAGTTTTGGTGCTTTTGCCATATTATAATTCCTTTAACCGCCTATTTTGGAAAGTGACGACTCGAAAGTTGACGCGTAGCAGGCATGCTGCTTCTGCCAGGATGATTTCTCGTTAAAAAGCTGTTCAATCGTTTCTTTGACCTGATCAGGAGTGAGACCTCTGACCTTGACGCCGACCTTTGAATCAAGGCAGGGCAGCAGATAGCCGCTCGAAGTCAGGCGCAGCCTGGTGCAGCGCTGACAGAAAGGGTGCGAGCGCGAACTGATAAAGCCAACCCCCGCCCCACTGCCGACAACGCGGTAGTCACTCGACGGGCCCAAAGACTCGTCAGTATTTTTTTCAAGCTGGTATTTTTGCGAAATCACCGCCAGCACCTGATCTTCAGAAATATACTGGTCTGCTTTGAGCTCTTCGGCATTAAAGGGCATTCGTTCGATGAATCGCACTGAAATCTTTCTGGCAACGGCAAAATCAACAAAATCCATGATTTCGCCATCGTTAGTGCCGGGAATAAGCACGGTGTTAAGCTTTACCGGGTTTAATCCGGCAGCGATCGCCGCGTCAATGCCGGCGATAACTTCATCGAGACTGCCAACGCGGGTAATTTCAGCAAACACCCTCGGGTTAAGCGAGTCAAGACTGATGTTAACCCGGTTCAATCCGGCTTTTTTGAGGGCCGGCGCGTATCTCGTCAACAATGCACCGTTAGTGGTAAGCGTCAGATCGTTCAGTCCAGGGATTCTGGCAACATCGGCGATAAACTCAATAATGCCATTGCGCACCAACGGCTCACCGCCAGTAATGCGCACCTGTTCGATTCCACTTTCAACAGCGCTCTTGATGACCGAGAGAATTTCTTCATAACGCATTATCTGATCGTGTGACTGCTTGCAAACGCCGTCTTCGGGCATGCAGTAGACGCAGCGATAATTGCAACGATCAGTAACCGAAACGCGAAGATATTTGAACATTTATTGATTCCTTGAATGCTCTAATACTAACTCGCAGTGCCAGGCAAGTCAAACTTCGCAGTTTTGTGGCAGTTATTCTCCATTTGCCTATTTATGATGCCTTTACGAGAAATTTCGTTTGGACTATTTGTCAGTCAAGCTGATCATGGTAATTATTCTGACTCTTTTGAAGAGTTATCCGCAGATTAAAGGATTAGCGCAGATTATTCAGGAGTTTTATATATGCTTTTTTGCAGTTATCCGAAAACCATCTGCGCCAATCAGCCGGTCGCCTCGCCCCGGAGAGCCCTGCGGTATAGGCTGCTCTAACGGCTGAAGCCATAAGAGCAGCCTAATCCTGATGCGCCCAAGTATCACCCACATCCTGTAGGCGACTGCGGAAAAATGCATGGAAAAGTAAAACGAAATACTTCCAGAACCCTCTTCAGTAATCAAATGGAGAATTACAGGTTTTGTGGTAAAATATCAGTAAATTAAGACTCTGGAGCTTATTTATGCGCCTTCATCTGATCGCTGTGTTTTTACTGGTTCTGATTGCCGGCACCTGCGTAAATGCTGCTGACACAACCCTTCTGGTCAAGGGCCATTGGGGAAAAGAGGTTAACCAGATCGGCATTCGCCTGCCAGCGCCTGGCGTCATGCCAGTTGCGCCTTTCGAATGCCTTGGCGGCTACGACATTGATGACAAGGGCAATCTCTGGCTGACAGACTCGGTCAACCGCATGCTCAAGTGCTACAAAAGCAAAGCATGGTCATATCTTATGACCAGCTTTGAAAAAATGGGTGATATCAGCTTCTACAACCAGCACCTGTACGTGGTTACCCGCAATCCTGACGGCGTTGCGGTCATTAACCCCGAAAACGGCAAGGTTGAGCAGCAGCTGCGCATTGACTTTCGCAATCCTGGACGCCTGAAGGTTTTCTCGCCCGCAGTCATCGGTGTGGAAGAGCCCGGCGTCGGCCTGTGGATCTGCCGAAATGGCAAAGCCGACCTGCACCCTGCCACTGCGCTTGAGGCTGTTGGCGACAGCAAAACACTATATGGCATGCAGTATAATTTTGACGCTGAATCACGCACGATAATAGGTGCCGAACTTGCTGAACAGCCACAAGAACCAGAAACCATAGCGCTGTTCGAAGCCGGCGCCAACATCGTTTACAGCAAAATGGCCGGCATGCTCAACAGCCGCCCGATGTTCATGGTGGTGACTGCTGTAAATCCTGGTGTCTTGAGCTTTTACACGCTCGACGAGCAGCAGCCGACAAAAAAGGTTGAACTGCCGATTTTCGAAGCCCCCTTCCTCACCAGCAACTGGAAACTCTGCAGCGACGGCAACCTCTACGGCTTCGAAGGAACCGCCAGCGAAGGTTTCAAAATCCACCGCTACACCGGCAAACTATGACAGGACTGTGCTAGTTTGACAAAATCTGATTATATGATATTATGATTATATGATTATATGATTGATTTATCGGAGGCTCTATGAAAACCAGTCTGTCGGTAACTGACACTGCGCGCAATTTTTCAGATATTATCAACCGCGTTACCTACAAAGGTGAGAAGTTTATACTTTTGAAAGGCAAGAAGGCGGTTGCGGAAATTTCGCCGGTTAAGACCGGTCGGCCTCTCTCAGAGCTCCAGGAAGTGCTGGAATCGCTGCCGGCTTTGTCGTCAGACGAGCTTGAAGACTTTGCCACCGACCTCGAACGCATCAGAGGCCTCTGCCAGAAGGACGATGGAGTAACTGACCCGTGGGAGTCCTGATTGATTCGAGCGTTCTCATCGAGTGGGAACGAAAAAAGTTCGATCTGGCCAGCGTTGTCGAGCCGCGGCAGAGTGAAAGTTTTTTTATTTCGGTTGTTACTGTCAGCGAGCTTCTGCACGGAGTCGGCCGCGCCCGGCGACCAGAAGTGAGAATGCGGCGTTCTGCTTTTGTCGAAAGAATTATCGCTGAGTTTCCTGCGCTGGAAGTAGATCTTGCCATAGCGCGTCTGCATGGCGAGATCTCAGCAACTCTCAGCGCCCAGGGTTTGTTTATACCGGCCCAGGATCTTTGGATCGGCTGCACCGCGCTTTACCACGGGTTATCGGTCTGGACCTGCAATCTGCGAGATTTCGCACGGATCCCGGGCCTTGTCGTAGAAAAAATCCCGGCTGATAAAGAATAACTCCTACCCACTGAGCTAGTCTCAGAATCCATGTCATTATTTCAATTCTGGATCCTGCGACTGCGCGCAGGATGAGTGTTTGATGACTGCGTGCCTGGACGACGGTATGATGACTATGTACTGCGCCCATGTGTGATTGTCGCCCCGCTGCGAATGAATACAAGTAATGTTGATTCTTGACAGAGAGTTGCTGGAGCGTCACCCGACATTACCAGACAAATTTGCGCCCTGATCTCGACAGAGACGGATATTTCGGGTAAAATTTGTTTATACCATGCAATATGGAGCAGATTATGGACAAAAAATTTATCAGGATCTTACTGATTTGTGCGCTTGTGTTGTCGACAGGCAGCCTTATGGCGCAGGGCGACCTGTTCGCGGTTAATACAGCGGCTGCGGTCGTTGGGTTAGAGATCAGCAAGGACTGGGTAAATGTGCGAACCGGCCCGGGCACTGACAACGCGATTCTCAAGACCCTGCCACGCGGCACTGCCGGCGTAAAACTCGAAGAAAAGAACGGCTGGTATAAGATCGACTTCGGCAAAGGCCTGGTCGGTTGGGTTCGCGGCGACCTGGTTGCGCAGACAACTCCGACGCCAGCACCTGTAGTTACGACGACACCCGCCACAAGTGAAAATACGAGTGTCGCAGCGGCCAATGCCAAACAGTTCGCACGATGGGACCGCCACCTTGGCCGCGATCTGCTGAACTACGACAAGTTCCCGTGGTATTGGCGCCTTAATCGTGCCAGCAACGCCTACAAAAAGGGTAATTACGAAAAAGCTTATGAACTGGCGTGTAAAGCCAGCGGCAATGCGATCGAAGCAGCTTACATGCAGGCAAAATGTCTCGACAAAATGGGCCGCCATGCAGACGCCGCGCGCCTGCTCAAGATGCTCGAAAAGAACTTTGAAGATATCGTTTTTTCGCGCAAGATTCAGGCGCTGGCCGATCCGTATATTAAAGAACCGATCGTGTTCAAGTTCGGCGGTTTCGACGATATCGACGCCTACCGCAAAAAGAAAGCCACCGGCAATCGCCTCGGCCTCGAATCTGCTGAATACTACGAGAAATACGTTGATATCAATACCTGGAAATGGAAATCAACTGCCGCCTACAAAGATTTCGAAAAAATCGGCGGCATCGACTGCAGCGGTTTCGTGCAGATGATTCAGAAAGATGCCTACAAGCAGGCTGGCGTCCAATACCCGATCGGCAGCGGTCGCACCTCAACCAGCGGCCTGTGGTCTGAAAAGCATACAAAATCGATAAATCCCGGTGTCAAGCCGCCTCCGCCGCCAGATATCAGGCCCGGCGACATGATTCTGCTCGATTACGGGCATAACCGCTACGGCCACTCGATGATCTACAAGGGCCGCGACGCCCAGGGCAACATCCTGGTAATGCAGATGGGCGACACCGCCGAAGTAAACATTCTGCCCGCCCATAAATACGAGTTTTACAAGGGCACCTATCGCATGAACGGCATGGACCAGGTGCGCAAGGCGATGACCGCCTGATTTAAAGAATTCGCAAGCCCACAAAACCCCGGAGACGACCCGGGGTTTTGTTATTTCCGAGAATCAGAGCCTTAGCGCGACTGTTGAGAAAATCTGTATTTGTAATCTGTTTCTATCCACTATGTGGTATAATAATGCTCTGAAATCCACAAACGGCAACTATGGAAAGCAAAATGGAAAACCTCGCGATCAGTGTTGCGATACCAGTTTATAATGAGATCGAAAGCCTTGACGACCTTGTTTCTCGCGTAGAGGCGAGCCTTAACCAGATCGGGCGCCCTTGGGAGCTCATTCTGGTCGATGATGGTTCGAAAGATGGCAGCTTTGACAAGATTCGCGAGCTCAAAAACAGCCGCCCGTGGCTGCGCGGCCTCAGGTTCTCAAAGAACAATGGGCAGACCGCGGCAATGGGCGCCGGCATCAAGGCTGCGCAAGGCGAGATAATTATAACTCTTGACGCCGACCTGCAGAACGACCCGGCCGACATACCGCTGCTGCTGGCCGGTATTGAGCAGGGTTACGATGCGGCAGTCGGCTGGCGGAAAAAGCGCAACGACACCATGGTGCGCCGCCTTTCTTCGCGTTTTGCCAACTGGGTGCGCAATCTGGTCAGCAACGAAACCATTAAAGACACCGGCTGCTCGCTCAAGGCCTTCAAGGCCGCTGCAATCAAGCCGATAGAACTGTTCGAGGGAATGCACAGGTTTTTGCCTACACTGGTCAAGATGAACGGCGGCACGGTTGTCGAGATCGAAGTCAGCCATCACCCCCGCCAGAAGGGCGAGTCAAAATACAACGTCTGGAACCGCGTATTCAGATCATTTCTTGATCTGCTTGCCATCAGATGGATGAAATGGCGCAAACTGAGGTATCAGGTCGATGAGCAAATTTGATCTCTGGCTGATTATTGGTCTGGTCGGACAGGTAATGTTTTCGATGCGCTTTATCCTGCAGTGGATTGCCTCTGAAAAACACAAAAAAAGCGTCATACCAATATCGTTCTGGTATTTCAGCATTGCCGGCTCAATTCTGCTGCTGGCTTACTCGATTCATCGCAAAGACCCGGTATTCATTCTCGGTCAATCGCTTGGTTGCGTGATTTATTTCCGCAATCTTGTATTGATCGACCGCGACAAGCGCAACACCCTGGCCGCGCACGAAAACATGCAGCCTGATGAATAGTGTCAGACTTCCACGATTTGCTTTTAAATCGCTGGGGTTGCTGATTTTTCTGGCAGGAATGCTCCCGGTGCTCTTTCACTGCGGCACCGCCGGCCTGTTTGAAACTTCCGAAGGCAGATACGCATCAGTCGCCCGCCAGATGCTTGACTCCGGCAACTGGATGACGCCGCGCCACAACGGCTTGCGCCATTTCACCAAACCACCGGTGACCTACTGGCTGGGCGCCGCCGGAATGAAGCTTTTCGGCATAAATGAATTCGGCGCAAGGTTCTTTTTAAGTGTTGCTGCCGGCGCAACCGCGCTGGCGACCTGGTATCTCGGCAAACTGCTGTTTTGCAAGGTCACCGGGTTGATCGCCGCGCTGGTTCTGATCAGCTCGCTTTATTTTCAGACACAGTTCAGGGGCTTAACCACCGATCCCTTTCTGGCCGCTTTTGAGACCATAATGGCGCTGGCCTTTTTTGCCTATCTGAACAAGCAGAAAAAACGCTGGTACACCACCTTCTGGCTGTCTGCCGCCGCCGCCATGCTGACCAAGGGCCCACCCGGCCTGCTTGCGCTGGCTGGCCTGATTCCGGCTGCTCTGCTTACCGGCTACAAGCCGCAGCTAAAAAAACTTTTCGGGGCCAGCGTCGGCTGGGTGATCTTTGTTGTCTTTGGCCTGGGCTGGTATCTGCTGGCGGCAATAATGAACCCTGGCCTGCTGAGCTACTTTCTCATCGAAGAAACAGTCAAACGCGTCGCCAGTGACACACACCACCGTGCAGCACCGTTTTACTATTTTCTGGTGCTGCTGCCGGCCGGGCTGTTTCCGTGGTCCGGCTATCTTCTGCTCGCGCTCAAAGAGCAGGTCGCAAAATTCAGACACAGCCGCAGCGCAACGTTCATGCTGTTATGGACCGGCGTTCCGCTGCTGATTTTTACGCTGAGCCGTTCAAAACTGGCTGGCTACACACTGCCGCTGCTGGTTCCGCTGGCTTTGCTCACTGCTCACAAACTGCGACAGACGATCCTGCAGGCTGGCGAGGCCGATAATACCTCGAGTTTCCGGTATTTCAAGGCGCTGGCGATTTTCACCGGTCTCGCTGGTATCGCACTGTTGTTTACCGGCTACCAGCATCACGCCGAATTCAAAGGCCTGGCGCAAATTGCCATATTTTCAGGAGTCTTCTGGCTGTTTGCCGCGGCGTTCCTCGGCTGGTTTGCCGTCAAAGGGCATCGAGTGGGCATTATCTCAGTAAGCTGCCTTATCGTGCCAGGCCTGATGTTTTTCGTGCTGCCCGGGCTCAAAGGCAACGAAGCCTACGCAAACAACCGCTACCTGAGCAGCCAATGGCTACTGCTCAAGCGGATAGCAACCCTTCCTGCCAGCCAGAAAATTATCTGTATCGACAAAATGATTGAGGGCTGGTATTTTTACACAGGACGCAATGTTATCACCTGGGACGTCGAACGCAACACCGGATTTGACAAGCAGGCGGCGAGTGCATTAGTATTAAATGGTGACGAGGCTCTGCGAGGTGCAGTCGACACTGACACGATGCTGGTGCTGCCAGAAAAGCAGCATGCACGGGTCGAGGCGATTCTTGACTGCGAGCTCAAGACGATCACCGCTGAGGGCGACTGGCGGGTGGTCATACCCTTGCGAAAGACAGGTAGATGAGATGATCAGTTGGAACAGTGCCGGGACAAAGCTGCCGGCTTTCGCTTATTACCCGCTTCTGGAAATTGGCGTCGGTGTCTTTCTGCTGATTATGGCCTTTGTCGTGCCGATTCTTTTTCTCGTCTATAATGGCATCAAAGCTGAACAATGGGGCGAACTGCTGTTCTGCGCCGGTTTTTTCGTGCTGTTCTTCTTTATGGGGCGTGCTCTCAGCTTTCAGAGCCTGTCAGCGCGCCGCACCGAGATTGGCTTCTCGTTTCAACAGAATCTGCGTGAACCCGCAGTAGCAATCGACCTCAAAGCTGGCGACTGGCTCGGAATCAGGACTACAGAAGCTATCGCCAAAGACAAGGATGGCAAAGAGATTAAAGACGGCGAAGTGTACATCAGTATTATTCTCAAGACCGCGCAGGGCGAGAGAGAGTTTTACAAAAGCATCAACCGCAAGGAAGTAAACAGCATCGTCAGCGCTCTTGATGAGTTGCGAAAAAAATCAGAGGAGAAATCACCATGAAACATCCGTTGCTCGGAGACAGCAGTATCAAGCTGTACAACCTCTACCCAAGGCTGCTTGGCAGCATGAGCAAATGGACTGAGCATCTCGACCGTATCAAAGACATGGGGTTCAACTCGTTGTGGGTCAACCCGTTTCATTATCCGGGTTTCAGCGGCAGTCTCTACGCTCCCAAAGACTATTACAAGTTCAACCCGCTGTTCATCAACAATGATTCAAGCAAGGCGCCGGCAGAGCAGCTGCGCGATTTTATCAAAGCCTGCCATAAGCGCGGGTTGCTGTTCATCATGGATCTGGTCATCAACCACACCGCCTTTGACTGCACGCTGGTCGAAGAGCACCCCGACTGGTACAAGCGCGACGAACATGGCAAAATAATACAACCCGGCGCCATGCATGACGGCAAGTGGGTCGCCTGGGGCGATCTCGCCGAAATCGACAATTTTCACTCGCAGGATCGCGAAAACCTCTGGCTGTTCTGGTGGAAAATGATGTCGCACCACCTCGAAATGGGTGTCGATGGCTTTCGCTGCGATATGGCGTATCAGGTTCCCGGCGATCTCTGGAAATACCTCATGGAAAAGTCGCGCACCCAGAAGCCTGGCTGCCTGTTTCTTGCCGAATCACTCGGTTGCGATTTCAAGCAGGTTCAGATTCTGGCCGGAATGGGCTTCGACTACCTGTTCAATTCAATCAAATACTGGGATTTCAACGAACCCTGGGCCATGGAGCAATACGAAAAACTCTCGACTATCAGCCAGTCGATAGCTTTTCCAGAATCGCACGACACACCACGACTGTTTGAGCAGCTCAAAGATGATCTGCCGGCGGTTAAGCGCCAGATGCTGTTTTCGGCGCTTTTCAGCTCGGGCTACATGATTCCGACCGGCTTCGAATATGGCTTTCACAAGGCACTCAACGTAGTCAAAGCCGACCCGACCTGGTGGGAAGAAAGCTCAATCGACCTCAGCCCCTATATCAAACAGATCGCCGCTCTTAAAGAACAGTATCCAGTCCTCAAGACCGAGCCGGGCATTACCGTTGTCGACCAGGCCAACTGGCCAAATGTCTTCTGCTTCAAAAAGGCGCAACCCGGTCTGAAAACAGTGTTTGTAATTCTCAACAAAGATCGTTTCAATCACCAGCACGTTTATATTCCAGACATGGCGGCAGTTCTCGGCTCAAGCGCCCTCGCCGACATCAGCCTCGAGTATGCTCTTTCAGCGGTTCCGCTGACGTTTGACTATTCGTTGCGCCCTTCTGAAATCAAGGTATTTGCCGAAAAATAAGCGCCAGGCTCAAGACAAAAAAAGCCGCCAGCGGCGATCAGCAGCTGGCGGCTTTTTTTGCGGCCTTTTTATCTGGCGAACAGATCAGTTCGAATCGCCACGGCGACCTTTCTGACTGTTTACGGCCATACCCGGAACAACCGGCTGGCCCATCATTGGCGACATATACTGGTCTACTCCGGGATTAATCGAGAGCAGGCTCTTAACTCGCGCCGAAACCGCGGCGTAGACTTCGGGGTTGTAGGTGTGCATTTCATGCAGTGCGAGTCGGCCAAAGGCATCGATAAGAATTATATTGGGAACATTGTAATTGATGCGCAGGCTCTTGCCGACAACTCCGCCCCAGTCCATTAACACAGGAATCGGTGCGTTAAAATCACGCCACTGGCTGATGACAGTGCCACGACTGGTTGACCAGGGAAACTTGCGCAGATTCACGACCCAGAGCAGATGCACATGGCCGGGCAGTCCGAATTCCTGACGAAAGGTTTCAGCCCATTTGAGTATTTCGTAGCGCTGATAACGATGCGCAGTAAGCATGATAATCGGCTTTCCGCGCAAATAAGTGCTTACCCAGCGCTGATGGTAAATGTCTTCGAGATCGAAATGGGTAAACGGAGCTCCCTCATTGATCTTGTTGTAAACATAACCCCCTGCCATCAGGCCGGCGGGTGCGAGCAGGCCCATAAGACACACTATTAACAAGACCCGGCGAATGACTCTGACCATAAAACCTCCATGTTTGTGACACTTGCTTAACTGATGCGTGCTTGACCCGCATAGAAGAGAGGCAATTTAATTCCTCAATTCATATAAGCTATCACAAATCGAACTAAAAGCAATCTGACGTACAAAAAAAAGGCGGCTGGTTCGCCGCCCCAAAAGGTTGGTTAGGATCTAGAAATCACTAATATATTCAACAAGTTCAGGCCTGTCAATGAAAGGATTGCGGTTTCCCTGAACTTCTTCGACACGGTCATTACGGGCACGTTCGTTAGCATCGACCGGATCTTCGCGATGCCAGCCGCGCAAAATTTGTTCTTCATCACTACTTATAGTTTTACCATATCTGGTCGCAAAATAAAAGATGGCACGAGCAGTATTTCCGCGACTTTTTTTTCTGACTTCAAATCGCTTGAGGTCGCATTCGCTGCCACCGGCCTGCCATGCGGGTCTGTCGACCAGACCAAAGGGCAGACTGCTGCGAGTAGAATTTGCTACCGGATCAGTTGGAAAAAGATGATGCATGTCTGATTTTGCTACGCCGGTTGCGCCCTTCGATTGCGGCCAGGTATGCTCAATATTCATGACATTGGTGTTGGGCATTTCACGCGCGGCAATGACTTTGCCGGTGTATACGCATTCAATATAGCCATCATAGTTATCGATTTTGAGCATGACAAAACGGCGGGCTGTCGTGTAGTCACTTGAGCGCTGGCGGCTTATCTGCGTCAGCAGACGCTGGCGCAATTCATTGTTCTTGAGGCCTTTAAGGGAATTGTAAAATCCTGCCCAGTCGGTGTTACGAGTGCGCGAGTTGCGGCGCGCGAACATCGGCTCGGGAACCTCTGCAGAACCAGCCGTGTCGGCGAACTGCGGAATATCATAGAGATACTGCAGTCTTTCACGCAGCTTGACCAGATCGGATTGCGCGCGCGGCGCAGAAAGCTCGATCTTCTCAAGCAGGCCAATTGCTTCGCGCAGTGCTATGTCTCTTTTATTTTCGGTTGGCTGCCCCTCCTGAGCCAGAACCGAAAGAGCCAGAGCTGACGCGAAAAGAACCAATAACAGCAGATATGACGTTTTGCGTTTAAATATCATACAGCAATTATACCTCGCGAAACCCCAACCCGGAAGAATCCAGCAAAGAATTTTTGCGGATTTTTTGCAGGTTATCGCGCTTTTTTAAGTTATTTTATCAGCGCATCGGACCGACACTTTTTTGCAACAAAAAAGGCTGTTTCGCGCAGTTGCGAAACAGCCTGGTTAAAAGCTTTATAGCTTATTTGTCGGTGTAGTTCACCAGTATGAAATTGGCAACATCGGGGTGATTGCCTTCGTTCAGTTTGAGAAGAATGGGGTCAATATCCATGCCGCTGTAATATTCGGTCTTGCTGGCCTTGTAGTCGAGGTAGACCTGCAGGGTATACAGCTGCAGATATTTATTGTATTTGTGCATATACTGGCGCAGTTCATTCACGTTTTTTGCGTTCCAGGCAGCTGACATATAATCCTGATTAACGAGGTCAAGAATCTGACCCATGTTGGCATCTTCTACAACGTGCTCGTCCATCCATTTGCCCTGGTTTTCGTATTCGTCATCAAGATACTGTCTGACAACGCGGGCGAGAATCAGGTCGGCGTCTGCGACTTTTTCGTCACGAGTCGGAAAAACCTGAAACTTTTTGCCTTCGATTTCATTGAAATAGGTTATGAGATAACGGCGGGTATTCTGAAAGTTATCTGGGGCAGAGACCTCTTCTACTTCGATATGAGTGAAGGCCGGTGCACGATCAGACATCGCCTGAGCTGAACCGGTAGAAAACATGACTGCGGCGCAGACGAGAAGAAAACAAACAAACGTACAACGAGAATTGAATAATTTAGAGAACATGGGATAAAACCTCTTATTACAGATCCGGACGGTTTGCTCTGACGAGTTGCTCCGGTCATTTTTTTGCAGTTGGTCATCTTACCAGATAATAAACTAATCGTCAAGTCCTTTACGAAAATTAAACACAAATTATTCGCAAAAGATTAATTGCTAAAAAAATTAAGACCGCCAGGGGGACCATAAATGGTCTGGCTGCGATATCGTCCATGGCGGAACCAGTAAACTGGCTCCGATTGATGCCCGTTCTCGCCTCCTAGCTCTCGAAGAGAGCACGCCCTGGCAGCCATTAATAATATACACTTATTACGCTAACAATCAAATCAGAAATACAACGATTCGCAAATATCAGCTATCGCCCCCATGGCAAAGATGAATAAACATTCATTGTGCATAAAAAGTAATCGCGCAACAAAAATTGCTGCGCGAAACTGTTTTTTCGAGGACAAAACTTTGCCATAGTGCCGGTGCAGATCACCGGCAATGATTACATGGGCTGCAGGCTGCCGGCGATTGAGACCACGTCTCTCTGCCAGGCGGATTCGTGCTGAACAGACCCGAGATAGGCAATCATCAGCCATTTCTTAGCCGGAGTCATAACCAGGGTTATACTGACGGTCATTCTGCCGTCCATAGCAGTGGCAAGCTGATCGACGTATTCCATACCGTTGAGTACGCCACTGGTCAATTCACCTGTATACTTAACTGCACCAATTTGTTCGGTGACGACCTGCAGACATTCTCTGGCAGCATCTTCAAGATTTTGAGCAGAGAGCAGCGAAAAAGTAACTGACACGCCGCCGCCATCGGGCGATTGAACCAGCCAGTTGCCGGTATCTTCGGTTATTCTCCAGGTATTGGGAACCTGAAACTTAACTCTGGCATCAGCCATGGTTATCGTTCGCGCATCAGCCGAAAGCAGGCCAGAGCAGATAAAGAAAATCCCCAGAAGGGCGCAGCCAAAAAATTTGAATTTCATTTGCATCTCCTGTTTGTCAGTGCAATTTATTTTCGAGAAAAAACCCCGGCAAAAGTAGCGGACTGCCTCTAACGTACAAGGTTGTAGCCAATTCGTCAATACAATACTAAAACACAAAGCAACGATCCATCTACCTGCCATGACTGATCTGCAAAATAATTATCCAGGTACTCTGGCAGAGCTATCCGCAGATTGAAGGATTATCGCAGATTATTCAGGAGTCTTTCACATCAGCAACTTGCAAAATCAGGTATAATCGCGATCAGCTCTGAGCTAATACTGTTCACACAAAATTCGTTCACAGCAAAGACAAAAAACAGAGCCGCCTTTGTAATTGCAAACGATTACGACGCGCAGGATGTGCTAGTGCCAGGGCGCCTGATGATTAGGCTGCTCTTTAGGTGGCTCTTATGGCCTTTAGCCATTAGAGTCACGTATCCCGCAGTCCTTAACCTGGAGTGGCTAGCCGTTAGAGCAGCATACCCCGCAGGGCTCCCCGGGGCAGCGCGACCAGGTGTGAGCACGAGCACGAAAACTAGACAGCAAAACGAGGCCGAAGGTAATCCGAAGAAGATAATTGGAACTGGCCTGAGACATATTCAACATGTTGTGGTAATTTATGCTCAAACGCTAAAATCTAAAAGTTAATAGAGCATGAAAAAATCAGTTAACAATAACCGGCTGACAGTACATTTTACCGGCAGCAAAGCGGCCGTTCTCACCACCGGCATCTGCCTCTCTGCCAGCACCGCCTGGGCAGGGCCTTATTATGGCGGACAGTTTGGCTTGTACGCTTTGTTTGTCTTCATGTATCTCGCATTGCCGGCTGTCGCGATTCTGGCGGTGACAAAAACCGTATTCTGGAGCCGTCTGAAACTTGCTTCTGGCCGCGAGCTCTACCCGGTTTTTCTGCTGGTAGCATCGACAGCCCTCGCCTGTCTTGAATTCGCGGTTGCACTCGCGATAACCGCTGGGCTCTACGCACTGGCACAGCTGATTCCAGTCATTGCTGAAGTTGATAGATACTCAATCTGGGTGGCACTGATCGGCTGGAGCATGTTCTTTATCATTCTCGGGCTGGTTGACGTACGCAACTCGCTCTGGCTGCTCAGACGTGCGCAGAACCGCTTCCCCGACAAAACTCTTCCGCAGAAAGGTGCTCTGCTTGGCGCCATCTCGCTCTGGGTCGCTCTTGTGCTCATGGTTATTGTAGTTACGATCGCTTCATACTTTGGCTACAAGATGTTTTATTAGTAGCCGACGGTATCAATGCTGAGAATTTGCCTGCATATCAGAATCGATGCAGGCTCTCATCGCTGATGCCTTAGCATTGATTTGTTTACTTCGTCACGAATGCGCGTAACTGTTTCGACGGCACTTTCATCGCGCTGCCAGGCGCCGCAGGTATCAGAAAAAACATCGCCTTCAACCGCATCAGCGATCCGGGCAGATACATTCTTATCCATGCTTCTTCTTCTGTTCCATGTTCAGCCAGTCCAAATCCGGCAGCGACGGCTGCGGTTGTGGCTGCGGTTTTGTGTTCCTGCTCCTCATCCTTGGTCTTTTCTAACAAGCTTGCAACTTTCCACTTAATAAACTTCTTCTCAAGCTGCTTGAGCGAATAAAATACAGACACATTTTCGAAAGCTTTCCTTTTTTCAACTAACAAAGTAGACTGGGCAAAGCATTATCAGAACTTGCAAAATTCGACTTCAGCGCGTTCAGGCCCTCTGCTGACGAGTATTACTCAGGGCTATCTAGAATAGGCACCAATCTGCCAGAGAAACTGAAATGACAAAACATACAACAGGCATTAAAGAATCACCAGAAGGCTTTCCATCTGTTGCGAAGGAAGATGCAATCAATGCAGAAGCCATTATAAGAAAATTTTCCGGTCTAAAAATCTGGTCAAATGGCGATCAAAGAGCCCCTCATAAGCCACTGTTAATACTGCTGGCTCTTGCAAATTGCCAGCAGGGCAGGCAAAGGCTAATGCCATACGCTGAAATAAATGTTAAGCTCAAGCAACTGTTGGAAGATTTTGGTCCTGCACGCAGGTCGATTAAAACAGTATCACCTTTCTGGCGCCTGACAACAGATGGCCTCTGGGATATCCCAAGACGCAACGAAATTACGGTGCAAGCCGATGGAGATCCTTCAAAACAAATACTTCTAAGCAGAAATATTTGCGGTGGTTTTCCGGAAGATATGTTTGAATTCCTTTCCAGGAGACCCGAGATCATTTCACAGCTTGCCCGGGAAATTCTGACAGAGCATTTTCCTGAATCGATTCATGATGACATTATTCTTTCGATCGGCTTACAGACAGATTTTCAGGGCAAACTATCTCAAAAAATAAAGCGCGACCCGGATTTCAGAAATAAGATCCTGACCGTATACCAATATCAGTGTGCTATTTGTGGTTTTGATATGCGACTTGGGAATAACCCCGTCTGCCTGGAAGCCGCTCACATTAAATGGCACCAGGCTGGTGGCCCGGCAATCGAACAAAATGGCATTGCTTTGTGTTCCATGCATCACAAAATGTTTGATCGTGGCGTTTTCAGCATTAATGAGAATTATTGTATCAAGACGTCTAAGCACATTAACGGAAGCTGTGGTCTTGAAGAGTGGTTATACAGATATGAAGATAAGCAGATCTTACTGCCTCGCTCAAAAGACTATTCGCCGGCACGATCATTCACAGAATGGCATTTTAGAGAGGTTTTCAAGCACTATGAAGCATAAAACACCAATTGATGATGCTTCTTACAAAAACAAGCAAAGTCGCGCAGATCGATATCGGCAGGAACGCGGTGGTCAAATTTCCAGAAGCCCTTACTGGAAGCTCTAATAATGACGCCCGTATGGCGATTGAACAAGAAAGGTCTAGCAAGGTTTTTTCTGAACAGCTGATTTCGAGGGGCGGGGTTGCAGACGTTTCCGAACCAGGAGCTTACCTCATCGCGCTTTTCATTGTAATATTTACCGCTGACAATAACCGCCGGCCGCTTTCCGTAGCGGTTCAACATATCTGAAAATAACTTTCCCCAAAGGCATTCTCGTTTTGATCTTGTTATGAGGCAGAAAAAAAACTGCCGGCGAAACTTTAACAGGAGAAAACGAGATGGGAAAAAACATAGGCGAGCGCAAGATTTATTCGATGCTTAACGACTTCGCGTTTCAGTGGCTGTTTAACCGGCCGGGTCAGGAAAAGCTGACGATCAGCCTTCTCAACGCCATTCTGCAACTCGACAGCAGCAGGCGGATCGAAGACCTCGAACTGCTCAACCCTTTCCACCCAAGGCGATTCAGAGACCAGAAACTGACTATCGTCGATGTGAAGGCCAGAGACAAAGCGGGCAGATGGTATTGCATCGAAGCCCAGGTGCACCGACAGGATGCCTTTGTGTCGCGCACCGCATTCTATGTGGCTTCGCTCTATCGCGACCAGGCGAAGGCCGGCTCTGACTATGTGGCTTTGATGCCGGCGACCTGCATTGCCATTCTCGATTTCGACCTGTTCAGGCAGTCGAAGCATGTGCATGAAGCCTTTGAATTTCGCAACGCTGATGGCAGTCTGGTGCTGGCCGAGACCATGGCTCTGCATTACATCGATCTGACCAAATACGATATTAACAAGCCGCGAAAACTGCAGTCGACATTTGAAAAATGGCTAAATGTGATGAAATTTTCGGAAACTTACGGTAAACTTGATGTCAAGATCCCCGGAGCGCTCACCGAAGAGGAGCCGATTAACATGGCCATCAAAGAATTGCAGAAAATCAACGCCGACGAAAAAATGCGCCGGCGCATGGCCGACCGCGAAAAAGAGGCGCTCGACCTTGCCATAATCAAAGGCGCCGTTTACAACAAGGGCAAAGAGGTAGGCAAGATAGAAGGCCGGACAGAAGAAAAATTTGAGATTGCTAGAAAAATGCTGGCACTTAACGTCGGCTTAGAACTTATAAAACAGGCCACCGGCCTGACCGAAGAAGAGCTGCAGAAACTCTCGCAACCCTGAAGAATAGTTTTTGCACGGTCGGTTTCCGAAAGCCTCGCACGCGATCTTCCACATTCTGACCCAAAACCGCCAGGTCTGCTACTCATTTAATCGCATAGTCTGCCGTTAATTAGCGCAGATGTGTGATTACACTCAGAAGAAAGCCTCTATGGCCAACGCCAGCCTTCGCCCTGGCCGCGTGTAACCCAGAACTCTTGCCTTTTCTGAATTGGTAAGATTCAGCACACCGACCTCAAAGGAACACTCTTTAAAGCTTCGCTTGATGTAGAGCGAAAGCTCATGATCGGGGGAAGCCTTTCTGGTGTTCTCCGCGTCTTCCCATGTTGAGCCCCAGAATTTTGTGTGCAGACTGTACTTTGTCCGGGCAATATTTCTTGTCAGGGAAAATGCCGCCTGGCGATCAGCGATACCCGGAACCTGCTTTCCGCTATTTGCCAGCTTCTTTTTGTCCATAAGCGAAAGCTCGCCGGAAAGTTCAAAACCAGCCAGTTTACACTCGCTCAGGCTCAACTGATGCGAAATAAGCGTGGCGCGATCAAGATTGGCTGCTTTGATGCCCCAGGTATAGGCCGGGTCAGCTGTTGAAGTAGTTCCAATCAGATCTCTGACCTGATATCTGGTGGCACTGATTGCTATTTTTCCGATGTCTGCGAATATTCTCGCGGCAGTAAGGCCAAAAGATGTTGAGTGCTCAGAATTAAGCCCGGGGTCGCCATAGGCCGGATAATAGCGCTCGTTAAGAGCGGGCATTCTGAACGCCTGCCCCCACGCTGCCGATAATTCAAGCTGCGGGCCAGTTCTGACCAGAGCCAGGTTGCCGGTGAAAACGCCATTGTGGTTCTGGGGGTCATCATATCTGGCAGTAAGATTCGCGCAAAGCTCTTTTCTCAGCTGATTCCGGGCGGCAAGAAAAATGGCGAGGTCACTTTCGCGATGCACAAAAAGCCCGTGGTTTTCGGCTCTGGTCTCTGTTCTGGCAATCTCGCCGAGATAACTGCTGGTGCCGGCTTGATAACTTCTGCTGACAGACTGCTTTTGCCGGCTTACTTCCAGCCCAAACTCATTGAAGGGATCGCTCTCATCAATGCCCGTCATGGTGCTGTGATTGAAAATATGTGCCAGCCGCAATTCCCCATTGTTCAGGTGACTGGTCAGTCCAATATTGAACTGGCTGCCAAGCTTTTTCTGGCGAAAAGTCAGATTATCCGCCGGCAGCCCTGAAACGAAATCGAAGCCATCAAGATCGGTCAGGCTCTCATTGCTTTCAGCACTGACCTGCAACTGCAGGTCCTTACGCAGATCGGTTTCCATTGCGACATAGCCGCTCGTGAGTTCAAAAGCATCACGTTCAGAGTTGCCGTTCTCAGGCGCTGCTGCCGAAAACCCCGGAGTTGTAAACTGACTCAGCCTTATGCCGATTCTGGCTTTGCCCGGGTAAATGCTGGTTTCGACGGCTCTGCCATTACCACCGAAACCGTCAGTCCACAAACGCAGCCGACCACTATCGGGAAAGCGGCTGGTGAGCCTGAGAGTGCCGCCGATACTGCTGCTGCCCCACAAAGTTGCGCGATTACCCTTCCAGAGTTCGGCCTTATCGTATTGAAGTGTTGAAAAATCGCCAATGTCGGGGCTTCCGGTGAATGGGTCGTTAATCGGCATGCCATCTTTGACAACGAGGATCTTATTGCCGGAAAGCCCGCCTGAGCTGATAGCTGCGATATGTCCGGCGCCGCCGCTGATTCGCAGATTTATTCCCATCTGACCATCAAGTGCTTGTGAAATCGTGGTTTTGCCGCTGCCTGACAGAATTTCAAAATAGGTTTCACCGTCGGGTTTGCCGGTTATTTCTTCTGGGTGATTCCATGAGGGTTCTGCAACCGTCAGTGTGCCAAGATCAAAATCAGCTGGGGGTTGGAGCTGCGCTGTGTCTTCTGCAGCATGAAGAAAAGAGCCGGAAATACAGAAAAGAAGGGTAACAAAAAGCGTTCTGAGCATGGGTCATCGCCACCTCGCATATAGTTCACCGGACATAAGGTCCAATGGGCTTTAGAGGTATTCCGGCTTATGGATCATTCTCCTGCCCGGTCTTCCCATCTATGCGACAGTGACCTGCTCTGGGCATTTGTCCCCAAATACGGCGACGGACTCACGCGGGATTTGCACCCGACTTCCCTTTTTCAGCCAGTGGGATAGTAAATCAACCAGCGTCTATTTGCAACAGATATTGTCTTAATGCTCTGTTTGTCGGCGTCAACATAACATCATCGCGCAATTTTGCGTTACGATTTATCGCTTTCGCTACAGCACGAGCAAACAGCCGGCTAAATAATCTGAAAATAACTTTCCCCAAAGGCCGTCTCGTTTTGATCTTGTTATAAGGCAGAAAAAAACTGCCGCGAAAACTGCAGTCGACATTTGAAAAATGGCTAAATGTGATAAAATTTATAGAGATGCGCAGTAACATGATGGTCAAACTTCCCGAAGACATCCATAAAGAGAGGACAGGGGGGCATGGAGCATTATCTGAATCGTTTATTAGAAAGCCGCGGCTGGCACTTCATATCATATTGCCTGCTGTTGATCATACTGGCGGGTTGCAACAGCGGGCAGGCGCCAAAAGCTTACAGCCAGACAGTTCTGTCAGAAGTGGCATTGCCGCAACCCCGCTTGAGCAGTTCGATATCGCTTGAAGAAGCTCTGCTGAAGCGCCGCTCACTGCGCGAATACAGCCCCCGGCCTCCGGAACTGGCCGAGGTGTCGCAGCTTTTATGGGCTGCTCAGGGCATTACCGGCAAAGATTACCCTTTCAGAACGGCTCCTTCAGCTGGTGCGACCTACCCACTCGAAACCTGGCTGGTGGTCGGCACGATCACAGGACTTGAGCCGGGTGTTTATCATTACAAAATCGCCAGCCACAGCCTCGAATTTGCTAAACGCGGCGATTTTCGTGAAGCCCTCAGCAATGCCTCAGTATTTCAGCAGCACGTCAAGCTGGCGCCGGCTACAATCGTTCTGACTGCTGTTTACGAGCGAACAACCGAACGTTACGGCACCCGAGGCGGCATGTATGTTTATATGGAAGCCGGGCATGTCGGCCAGAACATCTGCCTGCAGGCAGAGGCACTCGGCCTGGGAACGGTTCCGGTCGGGGCTGTAGATGAGCAGGCGGTTGCCGAAATACTCGGCATCACCGGCAGTAACCAGGTGCCGGTTTACATTTTTCCGTTTGGGCACAAACCCTGAAAACAAATCGGCCTTGTGATCTATTGCCGGCAAATTGTTCTGCTGCACAAAAGCTTCGGCGCATCAGTGACTGCACGCAGCAATTCTCGGTGAGTTGTAAAACCATCATCAACAGAGATCATGATATTGAGGCATCGCTTTTTTATTCGTCATCCTGCGCGAAGCGAAGCGCAGTCGCAGGATCCAGAAAAGCGCTAAAAAGTGGATTCTGCGACTTCGCCTGACGGCTCGCGCAGAATGACTGTTGATTTTGACCGAGAATTGCTGGACTGCACGGCTGGTATTTGACTAATAGCATGATATCGCTTATTTTAAGGGCAGATGAAATATCAGAAGCATGCGAAACTTGAGAAGTCTTTTGCTGCAAAGCAATCATAGAATGCAATAACAATCCCGGGTTGTGGTTGTTACGCGCCTGTCGCTGAACAGGCGATTGCGCGCTTCCTGATCAGCTGGAGGAAAATCGATGAATAATGAAATTACAGTCGTCAACAGGCCTGAACACAGGTTAAGTTGGCTATTGGTCGGTATGCTACTTTTTACTATGCAGGTTTGCACGCAGGGGCCGGTTTACTGCAGCGTAAATGCTGAGCGGCAGAACGAGGTTACCGGTTCCGCGCCGACCGATCTTGCGGTTACGCTCAAGACGCTGACAAACCTGGATCACGAAAAGTTTGTAATATCAAAAGACCGCTTGCAGAAGACCAGCAGGCGAATCAGCATCAATATCAGGAATCTCGAAAAGAGCCTTGCACCACATCTTGGCGCATGGGTGTCCTGGCAGGTTGCTTCTGGAATCAGTTCTTTGAAGGTTATCGCATTTCTACTGCTGATTTTGCTGGTGGCCGCTGTCGACTGGCTTTGCCGCAGGCTGATCAGAAAAAGGATGAACGCAGAAGAAAAAGATCCGGTGAAAATCGATCATCTGCGCGAGGTTGCCGAGAGTCAGCATAGCAATTTTAACGCTTTTCTCTTTTCCCTTAAGAAGCCCCTTTCCCTGTTTATATGGATTTACGGCATTTATACCGGGCTTTCACTGCTTTTCGGGGATGCCGGGCAACTGGCGGAGTCTGACTGGTTTCTGAATGTCGCCGGTCAACTCACCGATATCGGCGGTTTCTTTGTTGTTTTCTGGCTTTTGTTCAGATGTATCGCGCTGATAGACATCAGGTTAAACAAATGGGCAGACGGAACGCCGAGCCGTTGGGACACCCTTCTGGTTCCATTTATCGGAAAGTGTCTCAGGTTTGTTCTGCCGCTGATGGCGATAATTCTCGCGATACCGATGTTTAGTCTGAGCGAAGGTATGAAGCTGTTTGTGCAGAACATCAGCAGTATCGCGATTATTGTATCGGTAACCTGGATTCTCATTCAGCTTGTATTTACGATTGAGAAAGGAATAGTCTGGCATTTTAAGGCAAATACCGGCGGAACTCAGAAAGCTCGCGCAATTTTTACCCAGGTATTTGTTCTTAAAAAGATTATTTTGCTGGTAATAGGCATCTTCAGTCTTGGTTCAATGCTGATGGTGTTTGAAACCGTCAGACAGCTGGGCACAAGCATTCTGGCTTCAGCCGGAGTAGTCGGAATCATTGTCGGGCTTTCTGCGCAAAAAACGATTGCGATGCTTCTTGCCGGGCTGCAAATCGCTTTAACTCAGCCCATCAGGATCGAAGACGTGGTGATTGTCGAAAATGAATGGGGCTGGATTGAAGAGATAACCCTGACCTATGTGGTAGTAAGGATCTGGGACCTTCGAAGACTGGTGGTGCCAATAAACTACTTTATTGAAAAGCCCTTTCAGAACTGGACAAGAAACTCGGCTGACATACTTGGTACGGTCAGCATTTTTGTCGATTACACGGTTCCGGTTGATGACGTTCGCGCGGCAGTGCGAGAAATCGTTGCCGCATCACCATTATGGGATAAAAAAGTCTGCGGCGTTCAGATCACCAACACGACCGATCGGGCAATGGAGCTGAGAGTCCTGGTAAGCGCTCAGAGCTCAGGCCAGGCATGGGATCTCAGGTGCGAAGTCAGAGAAAAACTGGTCGCTTTTATTCAAAAGAAGTATCCAGACTGCCTGCCAAAAATCCGAACTGATTCTCCAGCTGGAATTGCTGGGAGAAATCATTTATAATCAGTAGCAAACTTGCAGTGAAGTCAGAGGTTGTCTATGAAATGGGATCAATCATTCAGTATTGGCTGTGATGTTGTTGACAGCCAGCACAAGGAACTCGTTTGCCTGGTAGATCAACTCGAATCTTCTCTGGAAAGTGGTCTGGCTCCACATCAGCTTGGCGAGGCATTAAAATTTGTTGTGAATTATACCAGGCATCATTTTGCTGCCGAAGAAGCTTTCATGGAGACAATCGGATTTGATGAGCTGGAAAATCATAAGAAACTGCATGGTAACCTGATAAAAGAGGTTACTGATATTCTTCTTCGCTTGAAACATGGAGAAAATTTGAGTCCTGAAGATCTGGTAAAATTTCTTGTAGACTGGGTCTTAAAGCACGTCCAGGAAGAAGATCAGAAAATAGGCGTCTTTACCCGCAACCGAAAACATGTGGCGGAGCAGGCTGAATGCAGGTTGAAAGCTGAAACTTCCAGAAGAAAACTGACTCTGGCCCGAATGGAAAAATTGAAGGATCTGTTCAAGCAGAAGCTCATTGAAATTGAAGACTTCAAGGAGCAGAAGGTCAGAATTTTCACCAATATGCTCAAGGAACTCGGCCTAAACCAGCTGCGCGCTGGGTTTGACGATCTCCATTATTTCTTGTCTCAGAACGTCATTTGCCACAATGAGCTCAGAGCTGTTGTCGTTGCATTTTTGCAAAAATCAGACCTGCAAAAGGGTTTATCTGAAATAATCGAGATTGAAAACAAGCTGTTGTATCTGCGTTCATTTCATGAATTCGAAATGATAACCGACAGCCAATTTGATGACTGCAAAGCCAAAATTCTTGATGCGCTCTGAATGAACCAGTTTGCGGCAAACGCGAAACATACAGATACGCATGCTGAAAAATTCGTGACTCAACTGAACGCTTACTGAGGTTTCTAGAAGCTGAATTCTTCGCCTGGAATCGCCGAACACGGGTAGTCGAGGCCTGTCAGGCCGCACACCAGAAAACAATCTTTGCGATTGCTGTTCGTTGCCCAAGTGGTGAGGATATCAGCAGCATTCGGGAACAAAACGGCGGCCTTGCGGCCGCCATAAATAGAACTCGTGTACCAACGGTGTGAAAAATTTCGAGATTTGTCTGCTGTTAAAAAATCAGACCGCGAAATTGCTGCTCTCATCAAACCATATTTATGCGAATAGTACAAGCACTAAAAAAAATTGCACTATTTCTGGTTCTTCCACGCGCACGCGACGTGGCGCAGATATGCTTTTCCATGTTCAATTGCAGGCCTGCATCCTGTCGAGCCCAAGACGCCGGGCCTTTTCCATCCGGTGGTTGCCGGTTCTAATCATTCTTCGGAAAAACCGGTTGCCTGCATTATCATCTCTTTGCTGGCACCAAGGAGCTGAAGTTTCACGGCTGTTTCTGCCTTGCCCTCGATCTTTCCTTCTGCTTTGCCTTCTGCTCTGCCTTCTGCTCTGCCCTCTGCTCTGCCCTCTTCCTTGCTTCTGGCAAGACCGATGCTGATACCTTTTTCCAGCACAGCACCTTTGATCATTGCCAGATCAATGGCGGCAAGTTCGCGCTCTTCCATACGGCGGCGCATTTTCTATACCCAAATCTATACCATCCGGATTTCGTTGACCTGGTTCAAATCCCGAACCAGTCTTTCTCTTCAAGAACACGACACGTCTCCGCTGCGAAAAAATCAAGATCTACGCGCAGCTGCAGCATGCTTTTCCTCTGCGCTAAGCAATCCAATTACTTATCGTAATCAAATTTTCAATTATCAAGGTCATAAAACTCTCTCATTTTGCTCAAGATTCCCTTCAAACTTTCTCGAAGATACCCAAGGCTCCTTGGGTCAACAGGGTCGTTTTCAATGGAGGTTAAGAAATCACGAAGATCTGCCTTAATGTTTCCTGGTAAGGTTATTTTATTCTCAGGGTCTATAATCCTGTAAAGTCTTAATACATCATTTTTGTGTTTCTTGATCTTTTTCTCATCAATACTTTCGCCAGCTGCTTTTCTGTTAGATAAATCGAGATAGGCTTTCGCCTTCATTGGTATCAGAAATTCCTGACCAATTATGACAAGCCCATCTACCTCATTTTTCCCAGCTTGAAGAAAGCCATAGTAACCCTCATCCAGCAGAATTGCAGAAAGGCTTGAAGTTTCCTCATCCACAGGGATGGGAGTGAGCCTTCCCTCTCCTTCAAATTTCAGGCCATCAGGCAATCTGGAGAACAGCTCCAGCATTTCAGGATAATCTTTGTCTTCGGGCTCAGCGAATCGGTAGAATAACCTTTTACCATCACTCCTCTGCTGATTTAAGTAATGGCCTCTCTTTATAAATTCCCAAAATGCACTAATAAACCCGTTATCAAGCGATTCTACACATAAAATGAGATCCAGATCTTTAGTGGCCCTGAATTCAACTCCAGATTCGTCCATGACGACCGAGCAGGCCGCACCACCAATTAAAATGTAGCTATCTTTATATTGCTGGAAATGCTCTTTAAACTTATCCAGGCCCCTTACCATTGAAATTCCTCCAGAACTGAATCAAGAGCCATTTCAACTCTTTCGTCCTTTACATCATGGAGACTCAGATAGACAGATAAAGGATCAGCTACTCTGTTTTTGCTGAATAACTCAGGCTGATAATGCCAAATTTCGATTTGCACACAATCACTATCCCGGCGATTTCTTTGCACAATTTTCCCCGACCTTTTAAGTTCATTGAAACATTCAGAGTTCATTGCGAAAACTTTTTCAGCTGGCTCGGCCAGCATTGTGTATTGGGCCAAAGCATTAATGCCAGCTTGAATCCAATCTTTTGAAATCAGGGTATTACATACGAAAACCTTTCTCTTAACAGGTGTTCGAAGAAGTTCCAAGGCTTTGCCCCATAATTCTCGCCCTTTATACAGAAATCTTAAGACACGTTCCCGACCTTCCTGAAAGACTTCAGCAAGACCAAGGTCCTCTAACTCATCAAAGGCTCGTTTTAGAGTCATCATAGAGTAATTGTGTTTCTCTGACAAAATTTTGGTGGTATAACAATCCATCTCTTTTTCATAAAAAGCGCGCAGCAAAATTGTCTGGGTTGATGGGCTAAGTCTGCCGGTCTTTGTTGAGCGCAGGCTTCGAAAATGTTCTCTCAGATCAATTTTTAGTATCGGCAGATACATCTGGTTTTCTGGCACCACAAACGCGACCTTATGCTCAATCAACCTTTTCCGATCAAAACTTGCTATTGCTTTGCAAACATAAATGATCTCATAACCTGTCTTATCAAAAACTACATCTGCATGTCTTCTGATGGTTGCCGGGGTCTGTCCAGAAACTTGTTTATCAAGCATTAAAAAAAAGTCGCAACCATGTATGCTGCAACGATAGAAATCGTATATTTCTGCAATAAAGAGCGGAAAACGAACATTATCAGGGGAATAGACTTTCACCTCTACCCCTAGAGCACTCTCCAGATAGTTTTGAAATTTGTTAATCAGCATCTTTTCCCCCAACCATAACACTGTTTTTGCACAATAACATTACATATGTTATCGTGCAATTCACATGTTATCAAGAAAAAAGAAATAGCTCTCAGGCGATTTACTAACTCATAATCTGGCGACTCAAGTTTTAATGAGCCTAATCCAGCTATGTTTCCCTGCTTTGTTCATTTTTTATCCTTGTTCATTTTTCTTGAACACTGCATAAGATTGGCGGGTTAGTTTCTGCGCAGCATTACTTGAGCAGTCTTTCCTTGATGATTTCTCTTGCCAGATTCACCTCTCTGGCCCTGCCAATCCGGCACGCTTAACCACGCTGCCAATATACTTGGCAGAATGGAATGGGAATGAAGTTGCGACTATGACTACAAGCTTTCATGCTGGCCAGCCAGCGATATTGTGGTCCATGGAATTTGTGACCTACCGACCTTTTTTATCTTTCAATTTGCCGTTCCAATACTCGACATGCAACTGATATGCCTTGCTGCTCGTCAAAAAGGTGGTGTGCTGCCCCATGTTCAGTTTGTATGCCTGCACCCTGTCGACCCCAAGACGCCTGGCCTTTTCCATCCTGTGGTGACCGTCAATAAGATTGTAGCGCCCCGGGGATATTTCAGCCAGAACCACCTTTCAGAATTCATTGTATTTTGACCAGAAGCCATGCTTCTTACGGATTCAGCCTTTGAAATCTTCGTGATCATCAAAAGAATCCCAACAAGCAACTGGCGGTAAATAATGCTGACAACAAGGTTGCGACCTTGTGATTCCATGGTTTTGGCGAGATCAGGCAGACTGTTGTAATAACGGCCGGAAAGCTGGTCAGCACGTTCAAGAAGATACTTTTCTGCTTCATCGGCTTTCTCGACAGAGATCAAGAAACTGGCGGCAACAACGGCAATTACGAGGGATTGAGATGAATAAACGGCGAGCTTTCCAACTTTAAAGGTTTCGGCAAGCCCTATTATCTTGTTCATCGGACCGAGGGTTTGCCTACGGCTTCCTTCAGATTCCTCCTCACGGTGGACACCCTTGGCTTTGACTAACAGTTCCTGCTGCCAAGCCTTTGGCGGATTTTCACCGCGGAGTTATCACCCATGCCGGGCGCACAATGAAAAAGACCGCTGCTAAAAAGCAGCGGTCTTTGATAAAAGGCTATTAATATCTTGAGTTTCTGTCGCCTTTGTCGTTGCCACCACGATATCCACCGCGATCGCCGCCACTGCTGTTTCTTGGGCGTTCTTCTTTGGGGCGGGCCTCATTAACCTTAAGGTTGCGACCGTCCATGGCAACTTCATTGAGAGCCTGAATAGCCTGTCCAGCTTTAGAATCATCGGGCATTTCGACAAAACCGAAACCCTTTGATCTTCCAGTATCACGATCGATGATGATGCTGGCTGTAGCTACTTCACCATGCTTGCTAAACATAGCTTTGAGTTGTTCTTCGGTTGCACTGTAGGGAAGGTTACCAACGTAAATTTTCATTCAAATAAATTCCTTAAAGACTTTGATCCAAGGTGATTTTAACTTATATCTATCGGGACACAAAACCACGCAGTAAACCTAACCGATAGCGACAAACCAAGGCGGTCTGATTAAACCCACTTCATCATACTCGAAATATGGTACAAGGTCAATCGGGTTTGTTTTGCACATTGGCAAAATCGGTATCGCGGGGCACAAATTCCGTTGCTGGTTGATTTTCGCCAGAATGCACACTAATTTCTTCGGAAAAACCGGTTGCCTGCATTATCATCTCTTTGCTGGCACCAAGGAGCTGAAGTTTCACGGCTGTTTCTGCCTTGCCCTCGATCTTTCCTTCGGCCTTGCCTTCTGCTTTGCCTCTGGCGAGACCGATGGTGATACCTTTTTCCAGCACAGCGCCCTTGATCATTGCCAGATCAATGGCGGCAAGTTCGCGCTCTTCCATACGGCGGCGCATTTTCTCGCTGGCATTAAGTTGTTGATGCTGGGCTATGGCCATTAGAATAACCTCATCCTGTGAAATATCTTTAGGAATCTCTGAGTTTATTATACCGTAAACATGAGATAATTTCATCACATGCAGCCATTTTTCGAATGGAGTCCGCATCGACCTGGGCTTGTCGGGATCGAATTTGGTCAGATCAATGTAATGCAAAGCCATAGTATCATCAAGAATCAGTCCACCGGCACGGTTGCGAAATTCAAACACTTCATGCACCATCGTGGAACCTTCGAAAAGGTTGAAACCAAGAATAGAGATACCGGTAGCCGAACACAACTGTGTATAATCTTCGCCAGCCCGCGCTTGCCCGGAGTATAGTTTCGCCACGTAAAAAACGGTTCGTGCAATGTAAGCCTCGTGCTCATGAACCTGCGCTTCGATATTATACCACTGTCCTCTGAAATCCCGAGCCTTCACATCAACAACGGTCAGTTTATCGTTCCTGAACTGACGCATGTTAAAAGGATTTAGAAGTTCCAACGTGTCGATGCGCCTGTCACCGTCAAGCTGCAAAATTGCGTTTAACAGGCTGATAGTAAGCTTTTCGTTCCCCTTACGGCCAAAGATCCATTGAAACGCGAAATCATTGAGCATTGAGTAAATTTTGGGCGGATGTTTCTGATCGCCGGTCATCTGATTACCCCCTGAACATAAGTTCCGAAGTGCGGAAGCAAAAGATCGCTACCGTTTTAATCACTTCAAGGATTAATCAAAACCAGAACCCCTTTGGGGAAATGTTTTTTCAGAAAGCTGACGAAAAGCAAAAAGCCCGCCATTACGGCGGGCTTTCTGAGCTCCCAAGGTAGGGACTTAAATATACCACTCAAGTCCTTTGAAATAAGGGTTTTTAAAAATAAACCCGCATTTTCTATACCCAAATCTATACCATCCGGGTTTCGTTGACCTGGTTCAAGTCCTTAGCCAGTCTTTCTCTTCAAGAACAGGACACATCTCCGCTGCGAAAAAATAAAGATCTACGTGTATCTGACGTCTGTTTTTCCGCTGCGCTACGTAGCGCAGAGAAAACACATTCACGCTACCTTGCTCAGAGTCAGGTTGAACCCTGACCGCATAGCAAGCACAATTAACATTTCAAGGCTGAATTTTTCCCATTTGCCGCGGACTAGATCAGAAATTCTCGACTGACTGACCTGCAGGACTTCAGCAGCTTCAGCCTGAGTCAAAGAATTATCACTGATCCATCTTCTAACCTCTGCCATAAGATCGGCACGCATTTTTAGAATTTCAGCATCTTCACGCGAATAGCCGAGATCAAGAAAAATGTTGCCGGTAGAGTCTTGAATATCGTTTTTCATAGTTTTGTAGTCACACCTTGATTATATATGTTTTTATATAATTATCAAGGCCGCCACAAAATCAGCCTCGAAAACTTTTTTACCATTTCAGGTTTCTTCGCAGCAGCATATCGCGAATCGCGAATCGCGATATTATAAAATATGCTATAACGATACTTCTTTCTCCGTTTGGGATCAAATCTTACCTGTTTGCAGGAAATCGCGGGTGATTCCGGTGAAGAAGTCTGCTGACCACAGGGCCAATGATTCGGGATCGCTCACGAACAGTTCAACATCCTTGCGGGCCTGCTGAAAGTCTACCTGCTGGAAGCGGGCCAACAGTCTTTCTACCAGATCATTGCCGGCAAGCTCTTCGCTTTTTGCCAGATGACCGGTCTGGCGAAGACGTGCGGCAAGATGTGCCATGTTCAATGGCGTTCGTCTGGAGAGATACCAGGCGTAATCGTAAAAATCGCGCCCTTTTACCCGGTTTTCCCAGCTGCGACAAAGCAGTGCATGGACTTTTCCGGCAAAAAGGGAGGGAGCATCATACATTCTGACTGAGTAGGGCACGGGCAACAGTTGATATTTTAGCTCGACTCCGGCACTGGGCGGTGGATCGGTATCGAGCTCAATTTTAATGCGCAGCTGCTCATCGGGATTAACACCACTGACAGGAGGCTTCACCGCAGCGATCTTGATTAGATGCAGTTGGGTGCCACCCTTGATGAAAGCCGACCGGACTGCCGACTGGTTGCTCTTAACCTTTTCTTCAACTGTCATTTCAAGGCCGAAAGATGCAAGTTCATCGCGCAGCGGCCCGATGAACTTTGCAAGCTGAAAAGACCGTTCAGGTTGAAGCAGAGTAAAATCTAGGTCTTCTGAAAAGCGGTCGAGGCCATAAAAGATGCGCAGGGCGGTGCCACCATAAAATGCGGCATGACTGAAAAAGCCACCGCGATATAGCCCAAGCAAAGCCAGCTCCTGAACTATTTCCTTGAGCGCGTTGCGATAATCTTCGATACTGGCACAGGTGTAGCGTTCCAGCATGCTTTGTATGGCGCTGTTCATAATCATGCTTCCTTTTTTAGAAGTCTGAGCAGATGCTTGAAAACGGTTTTCCGGTAAAGTGGTGCGAGAAACTCAAAAGTGGCAAAATCGAGAGTTTCCAGACTGCCCGGCTCAATTCGCCAGTCTTCATGCAGCAACTTGCGCAAGGCCTCGCAGCTACCTACCCGGCCGGCACGGAAAAGAAGATCACATAGAGCCTTTTCCGGCGACGCTATCAAAAAATTCGCCTCACCCTCCTTCTCGCATTTAACAGCGTATGGATATGCCGCCGCAGGCAGATAATAATAGTAAAAATCACCCAGCGGCGTATGGAAAATGCGATTCTTGTTCTTTTTGAAAGTGGCGCTGGTTACGGCATTGACCTTTTCGGGAATGAGCCCGTAATAGCTCAACGCCGATTCAAACGAAATGTATGAGGGCCCGTAGACGATCGCAGCCAGGCTTTTGAGCGAATACCCACGATCAGCGGCCGGCAGGAAAATACCCCGGCGCACCTGGATGATTTCGCCAGACTTGATCAACCTGGTGATCTTTGCCTTGGGTGACGCATACTCCCGGAGCTCGTGCATCAGCATGGCGTGGTCTTTAAACATTTTTATCTCCAATAAGTATAATTATATGATACTTTCTGGAGATAAACAAGATGGTATCTCAGCTGCGCTACGTAGCGCAGCGAAGAAAGTCAATCAGTCGTCTTGGTTCTTGAACGGATAAATCATATCGACACGCAGAGCTTCTGCTGCAAACTTAAGGGCTGCAGAAATAGATTCGCGCGTCAATTGAGGATAAGCGACAATCAGATCGTCCCACGTTTCACCATTGGCTAACTTATCAAGAATGTGCTCAACAGTAACACGAGTCCCGGCAATCACCGGTTTGCCCAACATTATATCAGGGTCACACACAATCTGATTCTTCATTATACCTCCCATCAGCCGATCTACTGTTTGTTTAAAAATCTTCTCAGATACCTGGCAACATAATCAGGTGGCAGTTTCGCGTCTCTTATACCATCTTCGATGCGCCCGATGTATTCTTCCTTTGGCGCGCCTTCTGTTACGATCGGGTCGATGTAGACAATACAAGTAATCTGCGCATCTCCAGTGCTAATATCCAGTGTCTCTTTATTGTAACAACCTTTGGCAACGCCTTCTTTTCTATCAAGACATGCCTCGTCTGATGCGGAAATTTCATACACGACACCAATGACGTAATCGCTTTCTGATTGAATGATGTTTGCATAGCCACGCGAATTGATTATCCAGCGATAGCCGTGCAGAGTCCCCTGCCCGACGACCTTATGTTGCGGACAACGTTTTTTCATCTGTTCCAGGCTCATATTCGAGCCATAGGCAAAGTATTTAATCATTTATATACCTCTTAAACCGTCCTGGAATTTTGCTTTTTCAGCCATGCCAGTTGCTGGCCGATGCCCAGACCAGCCATAGGAACTTCAACGCAACAGCCGGCTTCGGTTAATAAGACTTCCAGATGCTCGCGATAATTCCGGCCTGCCAATATTATGACTTTCACCGGCTGAGCTTTTACAATAATCTCAAGATCCTTCCAGACACTGCCGGCCCATTCGAAGCGCTGCCGGCTGCTGAAACTATTCAAGGTAATGTCGTAGTTCTCGATTTCGGTTGCCGGGTGTAACAGTCCATGTTTTGCACTGAGAATGAACCGGGTGTCGCAATGCCTTGCTAGATAAGACTTTCCAAGCGAAAACAGGTGCGACTGGTATAAGTCACCGGCGTTATGTAAACCAGCCTGCTTTTCTTTAGCGCAGGCGAGCAGTCCGATTGTTCTCATAACAGCCGGCCTGTTGAGAAAGAATTGAATACTTTGTAGAGGTCGATCAGAACATCAGCGTCCAGGGACGCGTAGTCGATCTGGGAACGCGTCAGCGGGCGGCGGGTCCAGTCAGAAGTCTGCAGCGTTTTATCCATGTCGCAGTTAAGCTCACGCCGTGCGACAACGGCCAGGCTGTGCCCATCGGGCTGTTTGCCGCGAATACGCCGCGATGCCGTGAGAGTATCGAAAACTGCTGCGAGCTCAAGACCGACAGATCTGAGCACGCCGCGCTCAAAGGTCGCGTTGTGTATGATTTTTACAATCTTCTCGGAACCGAAAATCCTGGCCAGTGGTGAGAGATCGCATATCGCCAGCGCATCGATAATCGCAATAAATTGCTCCGTGGCTATCTGTATCAGACAAAGCCGCTGAGTGCGCATGCAGGTCTCTACATCAAGGCCAACAAGCTCGCATTTTTCGAGTTCACCTGCCAGGACTTCGAGAGCCTTGCCGTCAGTGATGATATGCAATGGCTTTTTGCCGATAGCTTGCGGGGCACGGGCAGTATCAGCTGCAGCCGGCCGCCACCATTTTTCCCCCTGAGTATTCAGCAGGAAATCCTTGAATTCCTGAGATGCGAGTGAAATAAGCTCATTCTCGGCTTCTTCGAGGCTGACATTATTGCCTGTCGGACTGACCGACGAAGAATACCAGGGAATGAGGGCCAGGCTGACCTTTTCCCGTAGACGTGGCAGGTCGCGTTCTACAAAAAGCATGTCAGCCCACTTTTCGTATTTCTGCTGTGGAGGCCTATAGGCCTGCCAACGAAAAAGAACCTGGCTCAAATCGCCAATGTGATAAGCCAGACCGTCACCCCATCTGGCAAACTTGGTCTTATTGACCGCAAGGTTTTTAAGGTTTTCACTGATCGGGTTCTTCACCCCGCGCTTTCCGGCCTTGCCAACATACAGCGGCCGAAAGCCAGGCAGATCGCCCCACCCCATAATATATAGCAGCCCATGCCAGTCATCCTGCCTGAGCCCTTTTTCAACAATGTTTACTACGGTTTCTTCCATAAGCTGCGACCGGCGAAGCATTCGTCTGGGCGACGTGCCGGAACGAACCCATGTCGCAACCTCAAGGTGCTCGTTAACAGCAAAAAGCGGCACGATCTCAGGCCGCGCATCTCCAAGCCAGGCACGAAAAACAGAATGAGTCTCAATCTGATCCATATATTTCCCTGAAAAATATTTTCTGATTAAAAACGTTTAACAGAATTCTTTTTTAAGTATTGCTCATACCTTGCAGAAAGCAGATAGTCAACTACAGCTCTGGAGGCAATGGCAGCAGCATTTCGAGCAATAACTTCGCGAGCTCCATCACTGCTTTGCAGCTCAATATCGACTCCACGAGAGTGAATAAAAAGTTTAAGCTCCTGGCCGGTAATAATCTTTCTGGAATCAAACAATGATACCTGCCTTAAAAGCTCTTTCTCAGATGCCTTATTGATTCCAAGGCGAGTATATTTTTCGCAGATAGCAAAAGCAGCGTCCCATCTTGAAGATGAGCACAAAACATTACAGCACTGAGCATCTACGAGGCTGATGCAGTATGTTCCCTTGTCTGTTTTGTTGACCGTCAATTTCGAAACATCTATTGATGGCTTGCCATGGAATGCAGACAAACCGGCTTCTGTAAAATCCTGCGGAAATACTACTCCAGGTTGAGAAGCAATTTCTTCCTTCATTTGATTGGACTCGCCGCAATCTGCAAAGGAGTTTCCAGCAGATCGATCTTCGATCACAATTGAAGCAGCTTCTTTAACTTTTTCGACATGTTCAGTCCGGCCTGTTTCTGAGATTTTACGCAGATTCTTCCTGAACATATGCTTGAACTGAAGCATAACATCAGCAAAAGATTTTGCTGCGTTTATCTTTCCTGGTGGCCTAATACTACGAATTTCAAATACTCTGTTATCAAAATGCACAAAGTAGTTTATGTGTTTCAGCTCCAGATACTTTGAAATGACATCGGCAGCCATTTTTTTTGCAACGTTTACAGTTCTTTCGGCAAGTTCAATCATTAGAGCCTGCAAAGTCTGCTCCGAGGCTTTATTATTAAACAGCCTGTCAAGCTCCTCGGTCGTTAAGGAAAACAGTTGCCTGCTGCCACTTTCCCCAGAACCGTTAAAAAAATGAAATGGGTCACAGTGCATATCGACGCCGTGCCGGTCGTGAATATGCTTTTCCAGATATGAGGGTAAATATTTAGAATCGCAAAGAGGACAGCGTTCAAGAGTCTCAGACCTGACTCCAGTTGCGACATCCCCGTCCTCGACTGCTGGAATTCCATCGACGGCGTGGTCTTCAACACCATTCCGCCAGGCATATTCATCCTTAGCCCTTTGATACCAGTTCATTTTGCCTTTTGACATCGGATCTCTCCCATCATGATCATCAGCCGCAGCAACGGAATTTCAATATTTGTTACTATTCTAACAAAACTGCATGTCAGTTAAAACAATCGTGATAAGATAAAATCTACCAAAAAGCAAAAAATCTTCACATGAGAGCATTCCATTGGGAATCTTCAATCGAATAAAATGTTTTTTCGGCTTTCATGAAGCCGAAAACTTCATAAACACAGACGCTTGTCTTAAGGGGCGCCAATGTCATCATTGTGACAAGATACTACATTCAGAGCCGCATCACACTTTTGGCGATTTGTTCTATTCCTTGCCAAACGATTGCTACCAGAGTCATGTGTGCAAAACTTGTGGCGAGAGGGAAGATCGAGCCAGGCTGGTCCATCAGCCTGACTATGATTTTCAGTATTGTTCTGCCAGTTCATGTGCCCAGAAATTAACATGCATGCGTTGTAATCAAGCGCTCGCGGAAAAAATCACACATACATTTTTCTTAGACGGCTCTTCTGAATGTCTGATGGTTTGTAAAAGATGTCGAGAAAAGGCTCCCAGGCACAATTGGACTAACGTTGGCGCCGGATTGCGTCAGTGCCAGCAATGTGGCAAACAGGAGCCTTACGACCCAAACTGGGAGGTAAGAACTAGCCCGGTTCAAAACCCGGGAGAATACAACAGTGGCCTGACCAATCGCGGCAGATAAAACTTGCGACCGGGCAAAACAGCTGATTTCTACTTATCTGCAAAACATCGTAACAATTTTCCACTATTGATCTCTGCTTCTAATTTTCCAGCGATAACTGGCCAGCAGATATGCCCCTTAGGTGGCATCATCATGACATGACGACAAAGAAAAAACCACTGCTGCCAAGTGTTTGTGGCATCGAGCATGCGGGATTCGGCGCAATAACTGGTGATGTTTTCTTTCTTCTAATTTTGAAACAGGCTGTTTCAAAATAAACGTTCAATTTCTATACCCAAATATATACCAACGGGGTTCGTCGACCTGGCTCAAAACCAGAACCAATCTTTCTCTTCAAGAACAGGATGCATCTCCGCTGCTTAAGAACAAAGATCTACGTGCATCAAATGAACTTTGAAGCCATGCAATTAGCCGTCCAGGTTAATTAAGTTGATTCAGTTTGCCAAAGATCTCTTCAATGTTCTAAAGATGACAGAATTGCCTTGAAGATTACTTGATAGCCACCTTTTCCGTATTTTTCTGCATATCTTACAACTCTTTGGACTTGTTCTTCTGTAAGAGACAGGCTGCTCTTAACAAGATTTTCCTGTAGCATTCTTATCAGCCGCTGAAAGCCACCATCGCCTTTGGGTGCAAAAGATGCAATTCGCTTTGCAATGTCTTCAGACAATTGAATATTTCTAGTTTTGAGCGCCACTGTTGTAACTCTGGCTGCTATCCTAGAGGAAATTCTTTCAGGTCTATTTTCAACAAGATCCTTTGTTTCAAAAGAACTGTCAGAAAACAATCTCTGCAATTCCGCCATAGTAAATGGCTGACCGGTTATTTCATCGATAACTGCGGAAGTTATGCGATCAACTCTGAACTGTTTTTCAATATTTTCCTCCAAACACTCGCCAACGAGGTAAAAAGTGTTGTTTGCATATAGTATACGATCGATTATAGCGCGTCTCTGTCGCTGTTTACTCTGTTGGCTGTCATAACAAAACCTGAAAACCGATGGGTTTATAGACACTATGCGGCTGTTACTCATTGGTGAAAATGACCTCTACTGTTGATCAGCTCTTTTTACATTTATGCTATTCCTTTCTTGCTGATTCTTCCATATTTTTCTAGTATCTTCATCTTCTTATGATATGTGAGCCAATACAAGGCACGATCCAGTCTTTACAAGACCACGGCTACGATGATGGTATTATTTTTTCTACTGTGATAATCTATCAACACGTCGCTGCCAACAAGAGGAACCAAAAAATATGCTGGCAGCATAACACTGTAATAACGGCTGATTGTTTTACCGCAACTCAAATGGATGAACACAACAATTCGGGGATCGCAAGGCTTGTTGAAAAGCAAGTAGAAAACGCGCGGCCAAAACTTCTTGATCTGAGTCGACGCAACCCTTTACTGGCTACCAAGTTTTCCGATCGTTCAAACTCACATGTCAGAGTAATTGATGAGTTGCCAAACGTTTTGTTCACGAAAATCAATCAGAGCTCAATGACCTTTAAACCACTGCCGGCACTGGAAGATGATCCAGCCGATGAGTCAACAGATGAGTTTCGCAAAGCGCTTGTCGAAGCACGATTCGCAGATGGCCAATATCAATCAGATCTCGAAAACATTGATCAGAGCAAAAATGACGCGGCTGATAAGCTGGCCGCTGTTGATAGAGCATTAAAAGACAGAATTCGTGAATTACTGCGAATGCCTGCCAGACAACAACGCACCGGGTTATCTCTAATACAGCACGCTCGTAATAATGGATTTGATCCTTCCTATGACTTGCCCAACAAAGATCTGATGCATCAGGACGGGCGTCATACTGACGATCTTATTCAAACTCTGCTACTACCAGAAATGATGGAACGACGATTGAATTCCATGATTGCCAAAAACAAATCATGGGAACAGGAAACGGGTATCAGCGTTCTACAGGCTGCTTTTGGTTTTCTTGAGTGGCGCGATACAAAAGACGCTGATTATGCATTAGCCCCCATTTTACTCTTGCAGGTAAAAATAGATAAGAAAAAATCCAGATCTGGCTACAAATTCGAGATATCAGGCAGCGGCGACTCTCCCCAGGTAAACACAGTATTAACAGAAAAACTTCGACTGGAGTTTGGCATTAACTTCCCCGAATATGACGAAGAATTATATGACCCTGAAGCATACTTTGAGCGAATAACTCATACCATACCTGAAGAAAAAAAGTGGCGCATTCGCAGGCAGGTTGCAGTGGGCATATTCCCTTCTGCCCGCATGGCTATGTATAAAGATCTTGCTCCAGGCAAATGGGATTATGGCAGTAACAAAATACTGGACAAAATCTTTGGTGGTTCAGCAAGTTCTGGCTCACCAAACGTTTTTGCAGGAGATTACGAAATTGACAACTCAGCGATTGAACAGAAAGTTCCGTATCTTGTTGCAGATGCCGACTCTTCACAATTTAGCACTATTGTTGATGCCGTAAGTGGTATTGATCTTGCCGTTGAAGGACCACCTGGCACCGGAAAGTCTCAGACGATTGTTAACACAATTGCAGCGTTCCTTGCTGAAGGTAAAAAAGTATTGTTTGTTGGTGCAAAATCAGCTGCGCTGGAGGTAGTATTCTCTCGACTCTGCGCATGTGGATTAGGCGAATTCATTTTACCATTACAGGCTACGAAAACCTCCCGATCGACTCTTATGCAATCCATCAGAGATCGCATAGAGCTTAGCGCAAGCGCCTCTTCTTATCACCATTTCAGAGAGACTGTAAGTGAGTTCAAGGCAAGCCGGGAAGAGATTGCCAAATATATTTCTGTTTTGACCACCCCCTTTGGAGACAAAGGTTTTATAATTTTCGATGTTCTGGGAAAAGCAATCTTAACTAAGCCACTGCTGAATGGCTTTCCGGATGATGTTCTGGAAGAAGAAATCAAAAATTGTGAGAGCTGGTCAAAATCAGATTTAGAAAAATTGGAAATACATGGCACTCGTCTTGAAGATTGCTGGCACAAAGCATCTGCATCAGACCAGTTTTGGAAAAATATCCAACCTGAATCCTGGGATGGCTTTACCGTAGAACAATCTTTGCGCCTAGCCTCTGAATTAGCCGACAATCTTGAAAAAACAGAACATCGTCTCGAAGAAGTCAAAGCCTTAGGACTGACAAATCTGACCGTTCCATCCAGTTGCCAGAATGCTCTGAACATATTGGACAAAGCCATCGCCTTAAATGGGTCTGTCGATTTTTCTATTCTCCTGCAATTGAATACCAAAGAAAAATTGCTGCATTTCAAAACGTTCATAAACAAAAAAGAATACATAGAAGATTGGAAAAAAGGCTCAGGAAAGGCTCTAAAAGAGCCTGAGTCGACATACACCTCAGATGCTGTTTGTCGACTGGCGCAAATGATGCTGGAATTCGACATTGAATCTACGCAAATTGATTCTTTTCTGACCACCCGCTCTAATAAAGATAAAGTTGCTAAAAGACTTGAGCAAGTAAGTGACCTTGTAAAAAGGGTTTTAGCCTTGCTACCTACTATTGATGGCATAAGCATAGAAAAAATCCGCGCAATCTGCGGGCGAAGCTCTCTTCTTCCATCGTCGGCGGCTTCAATCCTGCGGAAATTCAACATTGACCCAGGTGAATCAGACTACCTTAACCAATCTTTTTCCTCTGCAAAACTTTTAATAGCGGAGGGTAAAAGGCTTGATTCGCTATTTATTTTGACAGCCCTGCCAAAACGAGAGGAACTCAGCGAACACATCTCTCAATTGAGAACTGCGGGCTTCTTCTCTTTCCTTTTCCCTGCATATAATCGCGCCAAACGAACATATCTCGCAATTCGGCGCGATGGTTCTTTCAACCTGACCGAAGCAGCAACACATTTTGTTGAGATCCTTGACTGGCAAGCCAAATGTCAGGAGTTTGACGATAACGCAAGACTCAAATACGTTCTGGGCGAACTTGGTTGCGGGTTAAAAACAGACTTTGCATCAATCATTGAGGTTATAAATTTTTTGCGTGATCTTAACTCAGTTCTACCTGGACCAGAACTACGTGGAATCCGTGAGCAAATAAAAAATTCCAGCAGTGAAACTTTACGTCAGTGTCCGGCATGGGAAGAATGGCCAACACTGGATGAACTGGCATCACTCATGCCGAAGGAAATCATTGCCGCCACGGAATCTGCTCGTGCAATAGCAAACGCTGTTGCAAATGCAGAAAGCACATTTTTGGAACTGCAAAAATGTTTTAGCGAACCACAAACTCTTTCAGCTCAACGGACGAATGCTCTTGCGAAAGAAACTCTACAAATTCGCGAATTAATTAGCTTTCTGGACGATAACGAAACCATTCGGCGCATCATGGGTGATAAATTTCTTGGGAGCAAAATAGAATACTATGCTTTTGCGAAGACAATCTCTGCAGCAGAACTTATGCATGAGTTATCAGAAGAAACAAGACAGATTGTCAGCACATTATGGGCCGCCGGGAAGTTAACTGATCTGCATAATGCGATCAGTAATCTCATTGAAGCATATAAAGCTGAAGCCGTAGGCTCAGAATTACTTTTGGCCAAAACTGGCGCAATGCCTGCATTTTTTTCAGAAAAGCTGTCTCGAAATGAACTGATAACGAAACTTAGAGAGGCGGCAAAAGATCAAAACGGTTTTATTTATCAGGCTAAGCTTTCTATATCTCTCAAAGAAACCTTTGCTGACAACTTTGCGGCACTGCAGAAATCACTTCACAGTGGTATAACTCCTATCGACGACATTGGAAAAAGACTGATTGCACTGGTTGTGAGATCAATGGCAAGAAAAATTTATTCGACATATGGTCATTCGTTGTGTCGTTTTTACGGTGAAAAACTCGACGGACTACGAGAAAGGTTAGCAGAGCTTGATCGCAGGATCATTAAACTTTCTCAGCAAGAATTACGTTCCTGCCTGCTTGTGAATTTCTACGCACCAGAGGGAAACGGGCGTGGAAAAAGAAGTGAGTGGACAGATATGGCTCTTATCAAAAATGAGCTCAAGAAAAAAACAAGGTTTCTCCCACCTAGAGAATTTACCAAAAGAGCTGGCCCGGCACTGCTGGGACTTAAACCCTGCTGGATGATGTCACCTTTGGCTGTTGCCCAGTATATACCGAAAGGATCGGTTGAGTTTGATCTCGTGGTTATAGACGAAGCTTCTCAGATGCCTCCTGAAGATGCTATTGGAGCTTTGTTGCGCGGCCGACAAACAATGATCGTAGGTGACACCAATCAGCTGCCACCTACTACATTTTTCCACTCTTTACTTAACGATGCCGAACTAGATGAAGACGAAACTGTAACAGAAGAATCTATTCTTGAACTGGCCAATAATGCATTCAGGCCAATCAGACGCCTGCGTTGGCATTATCGGTCGAGACACGGCAGCCTTATCGCTTTCTCAAACAGGTTTGTTTACGACAATGGTCTTATTGTTTTTCCATCTCCTATGGATGCCAGCAGCAATCTTGGCGTGTCACTTGTAAAAGTTGATGGCAGATATAACGCCAGAATGAATCCTCCTGAAGCTCAGGCAATGGTAGATGCTGCTATTCGTTTTATGAGGGAACAACCAGATCGTTCACTGGGTATTGTTGTGCTAAATCAAATGCAACGTGACTTTATTCAAGAAGAAATGGAATGGGCTCTTCAGCGTGATCACAAAGCAATGGCCTATGTTGAAGATTGGGAAACCAGAAAAGAAGGGCTGGAGTCGTTCTTCATAAAAAATCTTGAAAACGTGCAAGGTGACGAAAGAGATGTAATTTTTATCGGCACGGTTTATGGCCCAGCTGCTCCTGGCCAACCAGTTATGCAAAGATTCGGCCCTATTAGTGGAGTTGCGGGGAAACGCAGACTGAATGTTCTATTCTCACGATCCCGTTATCAGATTGTGACATTTACATCTATGACCGCCGCCGACATTAAGGCAGAAGAGCACACAAACCCAGGCAGCTGGATGTTAAAAAAATGGCTGGAATATTGCACCGGCGCAGCCTTGGACGATGCGCCTAAAAATGTGAGGGTGGCAGAGTCAGATTCAGACTTTGAGAGGCATGTTATTCAGGTGCTTAAGACAATTGGATGTGAGCCTGTGCCGCAGGTCGGAGTTTCGGGGTATTTTATTGACATCGGCGTAAGACACCCGTCATGGCCACATGGCTTTATAATGGGCATAGAATGTGACGGAAGAATGTATCACTCATCAAAATCAGCCCGAGACCGCGATAGACTGCGCCAGGAAGTTCTGGAAAACCTGGGATGGTATCTATATCGAATCTGGTCGACAGACTGGTTCGAAAATCCAAACAAAGAAACAGAAAAGCTTCGTGTCATCATTAAAGATCGCTTGAACCTGCTTCTTAAGAAAACCGAGAAAACATCGTCCGTGCCAATTCCTCAGGCAACAGCCGTTCAGGATAAGACGCAAAAGACTGCTGCTCAAGACCTCGATGAGAGAATAAAAACGCTCATGGCATTTCAAAGCCGGAAATTGCAAAGCCTGCCTGGTAATTTAAAAATAGAAATTCAATCAGATGGCGTAATCAAACTGTTAAGGTTGATCGACCACTGCAGTTTTTTAATCTCCAGACACACTTCAATTGAAGAAGCCTTAAAGAAGGTATTAGAACTGACATACAAAAAGTCAACTTAACAAATTTGCAGTTTTCAGCCTTTGCTTTTTTGAGTTATACATATATTTTTTACAACTTGCTTCTTGAGCGTAGATTTCTGATTTATAAAGGGGTTATGCGGCCATACCGTAATATGGTGATGGAAGGGTCGGATAAGCCCTGAAAATGTGATTGAACACAGACTCGGTCAATTCTTGTATTTCATCATCTTCATAAAGCTCTTCAGGAAGTCCTGAATTGTCGTCATACAAAAAATCAAAGATGTTTTGACGAACAGCATCCCTTGTTGATTCTTTTTCTCTCCAGTTCTCAACCCTTAACTTTTCGTTCTTCAGCGTGTCAAGTAGACTAACCGCAACTTTTTTAAGTCGAATAATCTCTGTTTTCGACAATTCTGGCTTTCTAAGCAGATCGTAAAGAGCGAGTGTTTCTTCATTCAAGCCCTCTATGATTGCCCGTTTATCCTCTTCGCTCAATGATTTCTCAAACTGGAAAAGGGCCTCAAAGGTCTTTTCAATAGTAACCTTGTCTTTCTCCTGATTATATTCCTCGACTATCTGTTCATAGTGCTTTTGAAAGTCGGTTCGAAGCGGGTTCTGCTGCAGAAGTCTGGCAAGTTTTTTCTCAATTTCAGTTTTTAAATGCTGAATCGTTGTTCTTTTACTATTGCTATTTGCAAACTCCTGCCTTAAGCGATCAAAGTTGATTTTGCTGATATCGTAGGCGTCAGGAACAACTTTTTTTTCCGGATTTTCATCTTTTGCTAAATAATCATTTTTAGTTGATATCGACTGATCAACAACTTTATGCAGCTCCAGCATAAATTTACTGATATCAATTTCTTCGGTATCACTTTGTAATCGTTGATAAATTATGCTAATCGCATTGCGTCGGGTTCTGAAATCGTTAATCTCAGGTCTGATATTGATACAGGCCTTAAACAGCTTAAAAACATTTCGCGACATTATTTCAAATCGCTTTCTGGTTCGATCGTTTTCATTAACGGCTTCTTTGGCTTCCTTGATCGCTGCGTTTTTGGCAAAGCCTTCTGTCTCAAAGATTTTGCTTAGCTGAAAACCCTGCTGCGCAAGGAATTTCTCAATGATTTCCAGCGATTCCTCTAATTGCGTCAGCAACTGTCGGTTGGGCCTGGCGGGGTCTTTTTCGTCTTCCTGCTCATCACGACCAACATCATTTCTTCCGGCAAAAGTTGCCAATGCCTTACGAAGATTTTTTAAGATTCCGCAGTAATCAACGATCAGGCCATTATTCTTGCCTTCTGCGACTCGGTTTGCCCGTGCTATCGCCTGCATCAAGGTATGAGCTTTAAGAGGCTTGTCAAGATAAAGAGTTCCAAGACTGGGGACGTCAAAGCCAGTTAACCACATGGCGCAAACAATAGCTATTCGGAAAGGGTGCTCCGCTTTTTTAAAGGCGGACTCAAGGTCTATTCTTTCGCATTCAGCAGAGAGAAAACCGTCTTTTATCAGCTTCCTGTGGGGCTTAATATCTAACCCCCACTTACTAAACTTTGCAACCTCACCTTGTTCTTCACTTACCATTACTGCGACCCTGGTTTCTTTCATCCAGTTTAGCTGCCGCTGACGAAAGATCAGTTCTTGTTCATCGTTGATACTTTCAGATTCTTTTTCCAGGTCTTTAACGTGCTCATGCCAGTAAAACTCTATTAATTTGTGCATTCGAACACAGGTAATTTTATCAATGCAGACCAGCATCGCTTTGCCGTTTTCCCAACCGCTGGAATAGTGTTCAACAAAATCTCTGGCTATCTGATCGAGCCTTTTGCCAGCGGTAATGATATGGTAGTCCCGCTTTAACTCACGCTCTAGACGTTGTTCTACATCTACGTTGGTGATTTCAAACTCTTCAAGTTTTGCTGCAATTTTTTCGTTGAGGTCTTCAGTGGCGACTCCCAGTTTTTCTCCACGCGCATCATAGTAAAGCGGCACTGTAGCACCATCTTCTACGGCTCTCTGAAAATCATAAGTTGAAATATAATCACCAAATATGCGTTTGGTGATTTCATCATCAGAAAACAATGGTGTTCCGGTAAAACCGATAAAGCTGGCGTATGGCAAAGCATTACGCATATTCAAAGACAAATCACCATACTGAGTGCGGTGAGCTTCATCGGTAACAACGATTATATCGTCACGATTAGAATACGAATTTTCAGGCAATACATCCTGATTAAACTTCTGAATCAGGCTGAATATCACTGATTTGTGCTCAGACAAAAGAGATTTCAAGTGAACGCCACTGCTGGCACGACATGGGTCTTTGTCGTTGTCTGCCAGGCCGCAACCAGCAAAGGTTTTATAAATCTGCGTATCCAGATCTTCCCGGTCAGTTAAAATCAGAAAAGTAAAATTGCCGCCTGATTTTCGTCGAACTTTTCTGGCAAAAAACGCTATTGAATAGGATTTCCCAGATCCTTGGGTATGCCAGAAAACTCCCAGTCTGCCTTCTCTCTCTTTTCGGCTTTTAACTGATTCTACCGCTTTATTCACGCCAAGGAATTGGTGGTTGCGGGCAACAATCTTAACTGGCTTGCCATTGGATTCGTCGAACAAAATGAAATTTTCGAAAATGTCCAGCAGGTTTCCCTTTGAGCAAACTCCTTTTAACAGGGTTTCCATATCAACCGCGCCGTGTTCTTCTTCTGAAAGCCTTTTCCAATCGCCAAAATGCTCGAATCTGGAAGAAATTGAGCCAATTTTGGCTTCAATCCCATTGCCCAAAATGATAAATGCATTGAAGTGGAAAAGGTGTGGCACGGTGTCTTTGTAATCCGAAAAATTCTGTTCGTAGGCCGCTTTTACGTCTTTATGCAGATTTTTTACTTCCATAAAAACAAGAGGTATGCCGTTAACAAAGCCAACCATATCAGCTCTACGTCTGTAGATATCACCTTTCACCCACAATTCACGAACAATAAGGAAGTGGTTGTTTTCCGGGTTATCAAAATCAAAAATTCTTAGCTTCTTTTTAATTCGCTCGTTTTTTTCATTACGAAGACTAACTTCAACGCCATTTTTGCAAAGGCTGTCCTTGGCCCTGTTGGTATTCAGAATTGATTCTGAGCTGCTGGTTTCAACTATGCTGCGAATTGCGTCTTTATAGGCTTCTGGTGGCAAACCTGGATTAAACTCTTCAAGTTTTGCACGTAGATATTTAACCAGAACAATTTCATGTTCTGATTCGCGGCCTAGTGTGCCGTTTGCTCCCAGCTTTTCATCAAAAGCAAAGATTGATTCGTTCCAGTTCAGCTCTTTGAATAGATAATCAGCCGTAGTCTGCTGGACTAAAACATCCTCAGAAAATTGTCCACTCATCTATTGATCCCTTAAACTTTGACTTCAACTGGTATAACAACCCCAAGCTTAATTGCTACAGGCGTATAAATATCTACTTTCTGGTCAGAAGTGTGAATTGAAACGATCAGAGAATACCTAGTTTTCCTATAATGTTTCTTAAGCTGCGATTGGTCTTTCCACCAGCCAGTAACAGGGTATACCACTATGTAATTTGATTCGGCCAGGTCGTGAGCTGATCCTTTCCAAACATCAGAGTGAATGGAACCTTTATCTCTTATCGTCTTTCCAAAAGTCCAATACTTTGCTGCACTTTCTTTGCTAAGCGTATTATCTTCTTCTTCCCGCGCTTCTTTATTTATGCGATTCACGAACTCTCCCATGTCCTCTAAAGGCGTGTTCAAGTCAAATCGCAAACCATGAGAGGCATATCTATAGCGGCTATTCCTGCCTCTTTCACCTGGGCTTGGTTCAATGAAGTATGACAAAGTTACCCTCATCTGAACTTCAATATTGTCCGGCAATTCCCTTAGAACCTCCTTCGGCCAAGGCAACTCAAAAAGGTGCATGTCTCTTTTATAACCGCCGCCTATAGTATTCTTTACGAAAGGCTGGATTTCTGTTTGAGCAACCAGGGTTAAGCTGGAGCTTGCTGAAAAAAGCGCTTTTTCGAGGTTCGGCAGACCATAGCCACAAGATTTAAGCAATTTCTCGTAAGAATTTTTGTTGTCATTGGTAGGGAATTGTTCTTTCATGGCCTTGGTCCAATCTGCGGAGTGGACCATAAGTGCGCGTATCGTCTCAGGCCAGTAATCTGGATATTGAGCTTGAATCTGAGCAGCAAACCATGCCGCCTGAGCGGTTGCAGCACTGGTCATGTTAAATGGTGCAAAGTGAGCATCATGGGGCTTGAAATGTGTTGATAACAGGGATAAATCAACGCAGCATTCATCTATATGCCCAGACATGATGCCGGGAATAGAATTTCCTCCCTCCATAACAATTTCTGGCTTAATAGGCCATTTGTTTTCCCATGTGAGAGAAGTCGTTGTAAACGGGGACAAACCACCAGCGGGGGCAATGGCTTGAAAACCCGCAAAAGTTCTGTCTTCAATATATACCAGCTCAGTCATTGCGCCAACAGTCAAAGCATTCCAAGATTGCCCAGGGTCATGCACAGAGTTTTCCAATTGTGTATCCGGATAATACTGTGCTTTATCCCATGTAGTTAAATTTCCAGCACAGACAATCAAAAGTCTTCTGTTGTCGTCTTCGGCACCAGAAGTTAACTTGTCTATTGCTGCTGACCATGAAGAAGGGCGACCGTTATCGCGAGAATCATCAGCTGAAACAGCCATGCAAGAGATTCTCTTACGTTCTGGAGCTTGTGCTTCTGCCTTATAAACACCCTGTTGTGTTATCAAACCCCATAAGTGGGGCTCATTCTTGCCAGAATGGGGCAGAATTTTAACAGATTCAAGAAAATGTCTCTGTTGAACAATCGCGTTATGAGAAAGGATTTCTCGGAGATCGCCATAAGCTGTCAAGCCAGCCATAAGAGTCCCGTGACCATCGAGATCATTGCTTCCCCAAACGTTTTTAACCGCTTGGCAATCTTCATCACTCAGAATTGGTTTTAACAACGGATGACCATTGTTTACGCCGGTATCAAGAATACAAACAGAAACCGTTGCATTGTTTTCAACTTTTAATCTTTTAAGAAAATCTCTAGCCCATTCGACCTGGTCTTTATTGCTCTGATTGCACCAGAAAGCTGCGGTTTCTTTTGCGCGACGATATTCTGCAATATCAGGTGAATTCCTTGTTAATTTTGCAAGTTGAGGCATACTTGCATGCACAAGCTTTACAGTTCGCTCTGGGAATCTTATAAACCCAGGCTTCGAAGTTATTCCAACTTCAGCTAACAGATCTTCAAAGCCCTTAATAACTTCCAACTGGTCTGAACTCAACCAAACCTCGCACCATTCTGGCTGGTCAGATGGGATCAGGTTTTTTGAATCTTGCCAAAAAGGCTCGACATCCAGTGCCATTCTTATATTGGAAATATTTCCAAAAAGTTTTGCGTTTCTTGGCTTACCTTTGGGAGTATCTTTGGAAGCGTATTCCTCAAGTTTGTCGAAAAGCAGGTTTTTTTTGTCCGATGGAGTAAAAATAGTTGCAACGGTAACACTTTCGATTTTTTCGCCAACTTGAACGCTTTCCTTTCTGACATTTAACAGCTTGACTCTTTTTGAAGGGTCTTTCTCACGCAAACTTTCAAGACTTTCGACAGCAAGTTCATAACCATCGTCACCCCTAAACTCCAGATAAATACCGCTTCTACTGGTGTGGTGAACAATTTTTTCTTCTGCCGCCTGGGACCAAGCTTTTTCGAGCTGCTGCCTAAGAATAGCACTATGGATAGTTCGATCTTTAAAAGCTATAGGGGTTGAGGAGCCGCCCCCCTTCGCCTTAAAAACAGTTGTTTCAGATACTTTGATCGGAAGGTGCGGCAGTTGCCTTTGCATTAATAAAAATCCTCATAATTATTTGGTGTGTGTATTCTGTTTTTCTTTTAAACTTTGTAATAGCTCATCGCCACTTACATTGCTGCGATCAGCAAGAATGGCAACTTTAATGGCATCTCTGCAGGCAATGTCTATTTCAGCGTGACTCAGGCCTTCACTCTGTTGCAGAATTTTTTTCCAGGCGAAGCCCGGGCTTTGAAACAGGGCAAGAACATTGGCAATCAGTGTTTTTCTTTGTTTTGAATCTGGCAGTTCATAATAAAGAACATCATCAAAGCGGCGGTAAAGTGCTTTGTCTAATAATTTAGGGTTATTGGTTGCTGCGACAATAAGGCTGTCAGAGGTATCCTGCTCAATGAACTGTAAAAAAGCATTGAGAACGCGCCGCATTTCGCCAACATCGTTGTCGTTTGAGCGGTCGCCTCCAATGGCATCAAACTCATCGAAAAGATACACGGCGTGCTCCTGCTGAATCATGTCGAATATCTGGCGCAGCTTGGCGCTGGTTTCGCCCATAAACTTGGTTACCAGCCGGTCAACCTGAATTGTGTGCAATGGCAGGTGAAGCTCTTTTGCCAGAACTCTGGCGGTCATGGTTTTACCGGTGCCGGGCGCGCCAATCAAAAGTAGTTTGCGGCGATGCTGTAAGCCGTGGGATTTGAGCTTATTCTGCTGGCGATATTCGTGTATTATCCGGTCCAGGCGACCGCAGATTTCTGTTGGCATAACCATAGCGGCCAACGGAACAGAGGGCTCTTCGGTTAATACCAGCCCCTTTAAATCACGTGGGAATGGAATGACAACCCGAGGCCCGGCTTTCTTGCGCTCGGCATCGACAATATTGCGAATGTCCAATGCCAGCGCAGTATGACCCTGCCGCGCTTCATAAGAAGCGACCTGCAGAGCCAAGGTATAGAATCGCTCCAGATCATCGCTGTAATGTGAGCGAATCAAACTTTTTATCTGTTCTGCCGTAGCCATATTCTCGACCTCAGTATACGAATAAAATACCCTAACAAGGCTCAGACTTCAAGCTCTCCGCTCATCAGTCTTGGCAAAAGCAAGCCCCGCGCATTAGCGAGTTTGTTACTGTATTTTTCAAGGGTTTCAATCTGCTTTCTAATCAAAGTTGCCTCAGTAATAAATTCGCTTAATATTTTTTCTTCAGGAATTAAAATTTCTCTACTATAAGCAAAATCTCTATTCAAACCAGGAACAGCAACATCAGTGCTAGTGAATGTAATGCTTTGAAGTGCATAATACAAATAAAGATTTGATTCGTCCTTATTGACGAAATACACGGTGTCAATTGGCCAAAAATCTGCTGTTGCCCAAAATACGCTGCCAACATTACCTTTCCGCCCAACAATGATGCCTGCCCCTTCAACCAATGCTTTATTATGTGAACCAATTATTCCGCTAGAACCATATACAGGAAAAGGCCCATCAGTCCTAACTTCTGATTTTAATGCTTTTCCATAATTCAATGTAAAGCAATCACGAAGAGGCTTTTTTGTCCAGCCTTCCGGAAGGCCGTTGATGATTCTGGTGCTTTCCTGGCCGGGGAAGCGGAGATGAACAAACCATTCGCGATAAAGCAGACGGGCAGATTCTTCAAGAAGTTTGATGCGCCGCCGGTTTTTTTCGATGAGATCATCGTAAACTGAAAGAATTGAAGCTATTTTTTTTTGCGAAGAAAATGGCGGTAAGTATATTTCTAGTTTACCAAGAGAACTGCTTTTAATAGTTTTTACATTGGTGCCTCCAGAAATGGATAAAATTTTGTTTCTCCCCATAGAAGATTGAAAATATCTAAAAATTAATTCAGGCCAACATTTTGATTTATCAAGACGAATTCTTATCAGATTTGATTCAAATGATAGGGGCTCATCTGTAAGCCTCACAATAGAACAAATGCCCACTCCATCTGGCACCACAGAGGTTCTTGAAAATAGAAGATCATCTTCAATCAATATGAATCTATTTAGTTCGTCATTTGTAAGCTCAATACGGTCAAAATTAGAAAGCTTATCATCTATGAAACGGCTCCCAAAAAGTTGATTCATTTTTACCAACAAAGTGCCAGAACCCATGTATTCTTTCGATTTATAAATGCCATTTCTAGAGTTTTCTAGATATAGTTCACTCAACCTAACACTAGTATAACTCATTGGAAAAATTCCTCGAAGTTCTTGGCGATTTGCGCGGCGAGCTTTATTGCCTCTTCATTGAGGTCGGAAAGTTCAAGATGAATATCGCGGATGGTTTCTTCGAAGTTGAAGTCTTCATCGACTTCTTCTGGCGCGACGCCGACATAACGGCCTGGAGTCAGGCTCCAGTCGTTATTCTTGAGTTCTTCAATTCCAACGAGCTTTACCAGGCCCTCAACGTCTCTAAGTTTTCCTTCGGGAAAGCGTGTCAACAGCCAGTGTGTCTGCTTGTAGAAATAGCTGACTTGTTTAAGCTCTATAAGCGCCAGCTGTCGGGCTTCATCGGCCAGTTTTTTCAGGCTGTTTTTTCTGGGGCCATTTATTTTGCCGTTGTCCCAGAGATTGCTTTCTTTTGAATTTAGCTCGCTGTCGCTGAGTTCAATGATTTTTGCGATAAATTTGAAGGCATGTTCAATGGTTTTGGCCAGATGCCGGCTTTTTTCTGCCAGATCAACGATTATTTTGTCTGTTTCAATGAATTGCGTCAACGCAGCGGCATTGGAAAAATTTCCAGATTTCCAGAGCATGGTTGCCTTGCTGGTATCTTTTTCAAATGAGGTTACCAGAGTTTTCAGCTCTTTTGCGGTTGCCTCAAATTCAGACCAGCTTTCTACATGGGGTGCATCTTTGGGTAGACTTTGCAGAAACGGCAACATGGCGGCGCTTAGTTCACCAAGCAAAGAATTAAATTTTTCCACCAGTGGTTGGCAAACTGCAGCAGCGGATAGGGTTTGCTCGACATAACCTTTATTCAATTCGACAAATCGTTCGGTCTGACCGCGATGCAGCCAGACGATGGCGGTGATATTCTGCTGCTGTTCTGGCGAAAAATCAAAGATTTTCCGGGTTACCTTGCGGTAAATATTACGGGCATCTATCATCAGAACCTTGTTTTTAAGTGCTTCAGGCTTGCCTTTGTTCAAAAACCATAGCTGACAAGGCACAGAACGGGTATAGAAAAAATTACCTCGAATATCGATCATGGCATCTACATGCCCTGTTTCTATAAGACTCTGTCGCACCTTTGCTTCATCATTTCCAGCACTGGAAGCCTGTGAAGACATTACAAAGCCTGCACGGCCCGTTTTACCAAGATAGCTGTAAAAATATGAAATCCAGAGGTAGTTTCCGTTTGAGATTTTACCCTTTTTATTCATGCCAGGCAGACCAAAAGGCAGGCGGCGGCCTATATCGCTCTTGATTTTGGCAGCATCAACCTCATCAACATTAAAGGGCGGATTGGCCATGACATAATCGGCGTTTCCCCATAGACCTTCGTGAGGATCTTCGTAATAGGATATAGCTTTTTGAATATTGCCTTCGAGACCATGAACAGCAAGATTCATCTTGGCCAGGCGAATAGTTGTCGGGTTTTTTTCCATTCCGTAGAAAGTCAGGGTCTTGCCCGGATTTTTCTTCATACGCTCAACAAAGTGGGCGCTTTGCACAAACATCCCGCCGGAGCCACAGGCTGGGTCAAGCACTTTTCCATGATCAGGCTCGATTACGTTTGCTATTAACTGGACCAGAGAAATGGGAGTGAAGAATTCGCCACCGTCATGAGCTTTCAAATCAGCAAAACCAGTGAGAAAATACTCATAAATACGGCCAAAAATGTCACCCGAAGCCTTTTTAAGTTCTTCAGGATTAAGGGTGCGCAACAACTGGCCCAGAACTTCGTTATCAAGTTCTCTGTATTCAGACTTTGGTAATTGATCTTTCAGGTTTGAGTAGTCGTGCTCTATCGACTCCATCGCCTGAATTACAGCTTCGGCACGATCATCGGCATCAGTGAGTGCCACCAGGTGATCAAACTGGGCCTTGTCCTGGAGAAAAATGGCACCCTTTTGAGAAAAATCTTCTTTGGTCAAAGCGCGAGTTCGCCCGCCACGAGAAGGTAAAGACAGCAGAATTTCATCTTTAACTTTGAGAAACCTGCTGTATGCGTGACGCAGAAAGATCAGACCCATTACCGGCAGAAAATATTCATTGGAGGCGTAGCTGGAGTTGGAGCGAAGTGTGTCAGCCGCACTCCAGAGTCTTTTTTCAATTGCTTCAATATTTTCAAGTTGCGACATTATATTTCACCTGGGGTTCAATTATTATTCTTAACCTGAATGAATTCAGGCTGGCTAGAACAACTCCAGGATAATACCACAGGGCCAAGTCAAATTTAAGATTTGAGGAAACATAAAGCTGACAAAATTTTTCAAGGGCTTGTAGCAATGCGAAGATTAAATTTCTCATTTAAGTTTTTTCAAAGCCCTCTGGAAATGAAGTCAGAGAAATCAGCTACGAGACACAAGTATAAAAAAGTGCTAATCTCCTGTGCTACAACTCTCGTCAGATATTCGGCCATTCATTTGCAATGTCATTAACCACAGCAAAGTAGGCTTTTCTGGCTACTGCAATCTGATCTTTCAATTCAGAAGAGCACCAGGACTCAACACCTTGTTCTGCGATCAAGTCGAATACGTTTGAATACTCCCAAAGGTCAATATAACCAGCTGATTGTTCCTTCAAGCAATCACTTCTCTGTTCAAGGATGTTCACGACTTCCTCAATGTCCTGCGACTCAAGTTGTTTCCGAGGATCAACTTCCTCGCCAGAGAGGTTTTGCCATTCAATCAGTCCTACTGCGTCACCCAACTGATCGAGCGCAATTCGAGCCATTGAAGCAGCAAACTGAATGACCTTTTCTCTGGCCTGATCAAGCAAACCTGCTGGCCCGCAGATTCCATTTATTTCGTAAGTCATTGCGTAGATCATTTGCTGGCCTCCGTCATCGGGTTAGAAAAAAGAATCTTTTTAAAGCCCTGCATCAATGAAACTTTAATCCGGTGATCAAAATCGTTTTCGCTATAAAGTCCTTCGATATGGAGGCCGAAAACGTGGATTCTACTGTCTTTACCTTTACCGACAACCAGCTTGATATCACAAACCTTCTGGAGATCCTTGAGGAAGCGGTAACATGCATGAGTCGGGTCAGCCAGAACTGCAGGCGGACCATCAACAATATCTTCCTGCATGGTTTCATCAGGAGTAATCAAATAGCATGGTTTGCCTCTTTCATTCTTCCCGTAGGCCAACCAGCTCAGGTTTATCCATCTGGATGGCATGACTTCACTATAGTTTTCGATGGTGAGTTCACACCTCTGCATATTTCGGACAACGAACCTTGACTTCATTTCGAGAATTTCATTTTCCTGATTCAATGCAGCCATTATGCAAAATCGGTCTGAAAACTGCCTGAAGAATTCGCCGCACAGGTTCAACGAAGAATCCATGTATTTGTCATTCAACTTTATGACAAAGCCATGTTTGCTCTCTACCAGATCGATTTCGATGAGGTCTTCCAGTTTTTCCTGCCTGCCGGCGACATATTTGAAAAAATCTTGCTTGATAGTGAGAGTGCCAGCGTTCGCGAGAAAATCAAGAAGCACGTCAAATGGTTGAGCAATATTCAGATAGTCGGGATTGAGCGGAATCTCTGCCTGATGAAGTAGATCAAGATCTCCGAACAGCTTGCTGTTAATCAGATCTTGATAATGATCTAAGAAATACTTTATTACTTCTGATGCCACGCTGGTTTGTAGTTCTTCGGCAAAAACATCATGCAAGCCCTTCAGCGAAAAGCTTTCAGTAGAAAACAGCAGGGTATTTCCCGGTTGCCGAACCGTAAAGGAATAATCTTCCTTACCATATTCACATGGTTCTAGTTCGATATAAGGGATTTTCTTTTCTTCAAAGAAACTTATTTTTCGGTCATGCATGGGGCTTGTATGACAAATTTCCCAGGCCATTAGCGGTTTCCCACAATACGTTGAAAGAACGTCAGGCTCATATTCTCCGATATATTTTTCCACTTGGTGTTCTGCCAACAGGTTGTCGAAAAAACTGGCTACCGGAATCTTGTAACTGGTTGCACGGGCTCTCTGTAATATTCTTTTCAGATTACCGTCCGGCATGATTTCAAGGGGAACCTCAATCTCAAGAGGAGAATTGGCGCGAAGTTTTTCGCATAGATAGTATTTTGCGCCAAAATGCAGGTCTGATTCACCGGTATAAGAGCAACTTGCTCCGGGGTAGTGGGCAAAATGATGTCGTCTGACCTGCCCTGTTTTTTTATAAACCATAGCCTTGCAGTAATGGCAGGTGTAATCTCGACGGGCTTGGGCTCCGGCAACAGAAACCTTTACGAAGCCATTCTCATGGTCGATCGCAAAACTTAAGCTGCACTTTTCATGATCGGTTAATTTTTTAACAGGCCGATCATCTGTTTTCTTTTTTGTTTTAGAAGTTTTCATAGTCAAGTCCTTTTATTGTTAACAACCTCAGTTGATATATCTAATGGACAAAGAAAAATGAAGCTGCTGTTAAAAGCATTACCGCTGCAAGAAAAACTAAGTCTAGAATGAGAAGAACTATACCTAACTTTTCCTCATCATCAAGTAGATGTTTTGTAACCCCCTGCGACGATTGGTTCAGTTTATTTCTGCAATCTTCAATCTAGCCCCTAGCAGAGGTTTACGTTGGTTGTGAACAGCCTCATTTCCAATCTCAACAATTGATTAAGGCAGAGACTATAAACGTTTTGATTTTAGAATCCATAATCTTCCTCCTTGGCCTCTATATTTTCAATGGCTTCAGGAACTGTCAATTTCTCCAATGTTGAGTTTAAATCACATGCAAAGTCCCTGACTTCTTGCAGCAAATCTGTCAATTCATTCTTAGTAACGGAAACAAGATTGCCGTCTTTGTCTTTTCCGTTGCGATGAACTAAATCGTGCCGCTTTATTATTGCCTTTCTCAAATTGCCGGGCGACTTTTGAGGGAAAGAGATTTTAAAAGTGCATTTATAGAGCGCCTCTATTTTAGAGAGATTGTGCCAAATTAAGGAAAGAAGATACTTTTTGGCGATCTCAAGAATTTGGTTATGTGTCTCGTAGATTTCTGACAATGAGAATTTTCGTTCTGACAAGTCTCTATTGTTTTGAACGAATGATTTCAGCCAGCTGGGCGAAATTGTGATTTTTGATATGAAGTAATCTGAAAGGAATGTTTCTAAAATCGTTATTGTGTGAATAAAAACTAGATGGTGAAAAAAGGCTTCTTGATCCGGTTTTAACTCTAAAATTGCTTTCTCTGAATTTTCAATTTGATCAAGTAGATCTGATAACGGCTCGGAGGGAAATGAGATAGAATCTAACTCATCTTGGTAAAAATCGTCTACGGTCTGTTTTTTCGACCATTCGAAGCACTCGCCTTCAAGCTCTTCAATTAACTCCTCGATGGCTTTTTCTGAAAATTCTTCACGGAAGGTATTCTCAAGTATGTCTCTGGCATCATATGGCCCACCAAAGATGTAAAGGTATCCACCTTCCCGGCCATCATGGGGGCAGTGATGAACAGGATCTTCGTATCTCTCGGAGAACCATTCTCGCATTTCTTCAATTTGGTATTTTATGTTTTTTTTACTTTTCATTTTTTCTAAGGTTAACAGTTGTTTTTATGCGTATTCTATATTTTGATAAAGTATGGAGTTCAGATACGGTAATGTCAACTTTTTAGAGACCAACACAGCCCTTTTCCCGCCAGACCTGAGAACTGCATATATATCTGGCCAGACTTGCAAAAATTGATTGCATAAGATTCGTCAGACACTGTCTGTTGAATCTTTTATGTAAGTTTCTTTGCTTTCTGCTTCTACGGTAATCGGCGCAATCTGCGGATTCTGCTATTACTGGGATTGCGTTATTCCGGGGAGCGAGCAAATGTTTGCCTGGTAGCAAAAAGCCCGCCGTTAGGCGGGCTTTCTGAGCTCCCAAGGAGGGACTTGAACCCCCGGCCAGTCGGTTAACAGCCGACTGCTCTACCACTGAGCTACTTGGGATCGCGTTCGCTGTTTCGAACGTGAAAGTGATTATACTACAAACCGTTTTTGCGTGCAACAGGTTTTTAAAAAAAATTATTCGCGGTGCAGCTGCGAGAAGCGCTCACGTGCGGCCTGGTATTTCTCGTAGACGGCCGGAAGCTGGCCTTCTATGCCAGAAGCCTGTTCGCCGTAGTTATTGTAAATATAGGAAGTCAGAGCCTCTTCGCTGCCGAGCGGCCGATCCGCATTTGCCGACAGACGATCGAGCTGCTTGAGATAACGCCCGACAATCTGCGGACTAGGCAGCGCAACGGTTCGAAAAACCACGTAGATCTTGGAACCGCTCCATTTAACCGCCTTGCGCTTGATACTCAACGATACCTTGTAAAAACCCTCGATCTCTTCGATCTTGCAGGTCTGCTTGAGCGGAGAGCCCCAGAACGAATCGAACACTTCGACGCGCTCAGGCGCCGGATTCCACATTTCCACCGGAATATGAGCGGTCAGACCATAATGGTCGCCGGGAAACCCGAACTGCTCTGTGCGCAGATAAGCAGACGCCAGCACTTTATGATTGTGGTCAACGATATAAAGCTTGCGCTCGAGATCGGGCAGCACAACTTCACTCTTGTAAACAAACTGGTTCGGCTTGATTTCAATGCGCTTTGTCATCGTTTTATAGCCGGTCGCGCGCGCCTCAGCGATGAACGAACTCTGATCATAGCGATAAAAGCTGACTTTGCTGTCAGGGATCAGATTCATGGCAGAATTGCGCACAGTCACATCAAGCTTGTAATCGCCCACCTGATAAGGTATAGCGAACACGCCAGAAGCAACAAACGTTAAAACAACAATAATCAATACTCTATACATGCTTCTCATATAACTAATATAATGCAGATATTATTCCGGGTCTACAAGGTACAGTTCATTTGCGGGAAAAGTGCGCGCGCAAGCTGCTGCTGACAAGCATCGACAAGCGACGACCTTTTTTTGAGTTACAAAAAAAATGCATATGAGCACAGTCGCTATAAACGGCCAGAACAAAAAATCTGCGCAACCCAAATGCTACAAAAGTCTTGGCAGGGCCTCGCAAAAGTAGACGAGGTGCTGGTGGGCATTGGCCGGAGGAACGAGTTCCAGTGCAGCTTTGAGCTTAGCGCAAAACTCCGGCTGAAACAGAAAACCTGGCGCCAGAAACTCCATTTTGAGCAGAACCTCGAGGCCATACATCGGGGTGACCGAAAAATGCTTCTGGTTCATCATCAAGATTACCGCATCAAATGCGAAGCGGCCCGGGCTTTCGCTGAGCCCGGCAATTGCCAGCTCGGCATAGTACGGCTCCTCGTTGATTCTTTTCACATGCCCAAGCAGGAATGCGTTACCCTTAGGCTGGTTGATGCGGCCAAGAGCATGAGCTATTTCTTCGAGCTTGTATTTGTCAAACTCAAAAAGCTTCAGCAAACCTTCAACACTGGCGGCATCGCGGTGAAATGCCGCCTGCGCCAGACAGCGATCTCTTATATCAAACTCGATCTTGCGGTCCCACTCATGATACTTTTCCATGGTAAGCGGCAGAAGATCGCGGCCCGGGTCAGTGTTATCAACAGCCGGAAAGTAGTTTCTGACACGACGCTGAAAGCTTTCGCGGGTGTAGGCCTCGTCGTTTTCAGGCTTCTGATCGGGAACGCCATTTTCGACGCAATATCTACAAACATTGCGCTTATCATACAAGCCGTATCCTACCGCGCCAACCGGGCGAACCCAGCCACAGCTTGAGCAGGCTCCGACAAAAATGTCCTCAAGGTCAGAACCTTTGCGCTCATAACAGCTCGTGCAGACATGCATGCGCGCACGGTCATGGCGACCACAGCGCTCACAGGTCAGGTTCCCGCAAAAGCCGCACCTGAGAATATAGGGATCCAGCCTGGTTGCTTCCCATGTGTTTGCGCAAGACTGGCACTGAACTTCCATGTTTGTTTTTCACCTCTCTGATTAGATCTCGCAGAAAAGAGCAATACATTTGCCAGAATTTAGTCACAAAATATTGCGCCATAAAAGATTAACAGCAGGACCTTATAATTTTCAAGTCTGCTAAACTTTACGCTGCCGTCAGCTTCGCGGCCTTCTGCCAGCGGCTGAGGTCTGAAAAATTAGAGGTTTGCCGTTTCATGTAGCGATAGAGCAGATATAAGCCTATTCCCTTGGCTAGCGACGAAAGACTGATTGCCCACCAGATGCCGGTTACGCCCATTTCGAGATAATAAGCAAGGAACCAGGCCAGCGGCACCCGGCCAACAGTAAACGGCACCGTGATGAACAGCGTCGGGTAAGTGATGCCAAGGCCAGTAAAGACGCCACTGACAACCATTTCCCAGGCCATGAAAATTTCGAAAACGCCGATGATGAACAGGTATTCAGCGCCATGCGCAATCAACTCAGGGTCGCTGGTCATAAAGCTCATCAACCAGTCAGGAAACACCAGAAACAGCACGAGAAATGGCACAATAACCAGCGAAGACACGCGCAAACCGGCAGTTAATATGCTGTCGATCTTGCTGGTCTCGCGGCTGCCCACCGAATAACCAGCCAGCGAGGTCATGGCAATGCCAAGCGCCACCGAAGTAAAATATGGAAAGCTCTCGAGGCGATGACAGATTCCGACGGCTGAAAGCGGCGTCATGCCAAAAGGTGTTATCAGGCGGGTCAGGAATGGGTAGACGATCGACCAGATACAGCCGGTGGCGGCATTTGGCAGACCAATCTTAACTATGCGCCAGTAATAAAAAGTGCGAATACGCAGAAACCTGAGCAGTGGCGGCATGTATTGGCGACGACGCAGCAGGTAAACACGCATAATCAGTGACAGCACATGACTGATAACGGTCGCCCAGGCGGCGCCGGCGGTTCCCAGAGCCGGAGCGCCAAACCAGCCAAACATCAGAATCGGGTCAAGCACCATGTTTACCAGCAGGCAGACAAACATGATACCGTTGCTGATACGGTTATCGCCGTAGGCATTAAAGATATTGCCCGCCAGCATATCGAGAAAGATCAGCGGGAAACCGTAAAGAATGATACGGAAATACTCGGTCGCCATCTGCGCGGTGTCTGGTTCGAGGCCCATCCAGGCGAACGGCCGGTCGATAAACGGCATAAACAGCAGACATATCGCGAACGACAGAAAAAGACTCAACCATGTCGACTGGTTAACGGCTTCCCAGGCGCGGTTGCGGCGGCCAGCGCCATGGAACTGTGAAACCAGAGAGGCGCAACCAGCGCCAGTTATCGTCATAAACGAATACAACGCCCAGACAATGAACCCGGCCGAAGCGACCCCGGCAACCGCTCGCGTGCCCATCTTTTCTATCCAGTAGATGTCGACAATATCGAACATCATCAGGCCAAGAAAGCCGGCAACCGCGGGCAACGAAATGCCGAAAACCCGCTTGTATATTGCGTTGTCTATCTGCTGCATCGGTTAATTGTAAATATCAGTCTATACGCATGATTCTTATGAAGAGCAATCCGCAGATTGCGCCGATTTCTCTGATTATGCAAGGTTGGCCAGTTTTGTGCCATCGCGGCAACAAGCCATCCCTATAATCTGCGCAATCTGCGGATCATGTCTTCAACTGAAAATCACTATGCCTGGATGACCCAGCCTAGAACGAGTCGGCGCTGTCAGTGATCTTGACCTTGTCGGCAACGATATACGAAGGCATCGAAGCGGCTTCGGGCGAGCGACGGCCATAAGTGTTCGACAGGTTGACGCTTTCGGCTTCGCTCGAAATCAGGCTGACATTGCCAAATACATTCTGGAAAGAATCTGTGACGCGCGACGAAAAGATCGGGCTGACGACTTTGCCGTTCTCGATCAGCACCGCGTTAAAGCGCGAACTGCCGGTAAACACACCCTGGCTCGGATTTGGAATATTGAGATAATGCAGAGCCGGAATATAGATCACCTTGCCCATGCCCTTAAGCGCTTCGAGCATATCTGGCGACGCGCTGCCAGGCTGCATGACGACGCTTGCAGAACCGCCAGTGTGGCCCGTTGGCTGACGCCCATACTTGGCAGCAGTCATGGTGTCATACATGAGATTCATCATGGCACCATTCTTTACCAGCGGGAAATTGCCGCGCACCTTGCCGGCCATGTCAAAGCCAAAGCGGAAAGTCTTGTCTTCGCACGGGTCATCAGTCAAGGTTATGTTTTCGCCAAGAATCTTGTCGCCCAATTTGCTTTTGGCGGTCCAGCCCTGTTTTTCTTCATAAGAACGACCGAACAAACCGGTATAGCAGGCCATCATGAGCACTTCGGCGAGTGCCTGCGAGCCAAGCGCAACCCTGTATTCACCGGGTTCAAGCTTGCAACCGTCGTGATTCTCATAAGTTGGCAGCAGCTGCCGGAAACCGTCAATTACCGCGTCGACATCAAAATGATCGAGGCGCCAGCCGCTTTGCCACTGGCGCAGCTCCCACTTCTTCTGCGGGTGCTTGAGAACGACATTGAAATCCTGGTCGGTGGCAAGATGATGCATGGTGTTTTCATTCGCCGTCGATACCAGAAAAAGTTCCATCGACCCGCTCGACCATGAACCGCTGAAATTGTAGCTTTCACCAACATTGTCGATGATCTGCTGGTAAGCATCGGCCTTGAACGCCGGATCAAGATGCTCAAGGGTCTGGTCATACTGAGCGTTTTCGGCAACTGTCGCTTCGACAACCACTGAAATCGGCTGGTAATCCTTCGGACTGGCGACTTCAGCCTTGTCGATGGCAACCTGCAAGGCTTTTTCGACATACTCTTCAGTCGTCACATCGCCCATCTGGGTATGCGAGCCGGTGCGGCGCCCGTTGATTACTTCAATATCGAGACGGGTAAGGTTTTCTGAAGTATTGAGAGAGACTGAATTATTGCCAATGCGCATCAAGTGGCTCATCTCGCGATGCAGCGAAAAAGAGGCATTTATGCCGCGCGCAGCGGCACGGGCTCTGACCGCGCAAATTATTTCGTGTGCTGTATTTTTCTGCATGACTTACTTCCTTTCGCCGGTGATTACGTTATCGAAGCGCACAACCGGAATGCCGTGGCCGAGCTGCATAATCTGATTCGGTTCACCCTTGCCGCAGTTGTCAACCTGCCAGACACGCCAGGTTGAAGCGTCGCCGACCGCTGACAGAGAGTTGTAAAACTCGACAGTGTGGCCCTGATAAGAAGGGTTGCGAAGAATGCGGGTCTTTTTGCCGTCTTTGACTTCCCAGGCGATTTCGGTGCTGAAATGAAAGTGCTCACGGTTCGAGCCGATCGACCAGGAAACCGGGTTATCGAGCACAACGCCGTCTTTGGTTGAAGCGATGATGTCTTCGAGAGTGCCGTCATTGCCGGGAAGGATGTTAACGTTAGTCATGCGGTCGATCGGAGCGCGATAGAATGCGGTTGCACGTGCTGCGCCGCCGCTTTCGCTGAAGACGGTGCGACCGGCTTTCTGGTTGGCTTCAGCGATCATCGGGCGTGAGCTGAGAGCGTTAACCAGCAACCCCTTGTCGATGAGCAGGTAGTCGCGTTCCGGCGTGCCTTCGTCGTCATAGCCATAGGAACCGGGTGAGTTTTCGATGCTGCCAAAGGCGCTGACCGAAAGCTTGTCACTGCCATAGCGCAGTTTGCCGAATGAATCGAGATCGACAAATGAACCGCCGGCATAAGAAAGTTCGTAGCCAAGAATACGGTCGAGTTCAAGCGGGTGGCCAATGGTTTCATGAACCTGCAGAAAGCCTTGACCGGGCAGCAGAATAACTGAGCGCTTGCCATATTCGAGTGCCTCAGCATTGATCAGCTGACTGAGTTCATCTTTGATGCGCTCAGCATGGGTCGAAAACAGCTCAGGCTGGGTCAGCATCTCGTAGCCGCGCGTGCCTTTTCCAGTAGTAAAAAGTTCCTGGCTGCGGCGCTGCATCTGGCCATCAGTGTCGAGGGCCATGACCATCATCTTGGCGAAAACGTTGTTGAGGTTACGCTCAACCTCTGTACCCTCGCTGTTGAAGAAAAAAATGTTCTTTTTCTGGAATTCGGCATAAACATAGCGCTTGAAAATCCAGTCTTCTTTGAGACGTGCATCAATGGCGCTAAGAAAATCAAGCTTTTCTTTGAGCGGAACCGTGAAAGGGTCCTGCTTGAGCGGCGAAGCGAAGTGTCCAGTGTGCCCCGGTTTTTTGCTCATGTGCAGAGGAACTCTGACCAGTTTGGCGGCAGTTATCGCATTCTGAAGAGCCTGGTCGAAACAGGCATCGGTCATCTTTGCGTCGCTGGTTGCCGCGAAACCCCAGGCGCCACCGAAGAGAACGCGCACGCCAAGGCCGCTTTCGAAATTGGTGTCATTGGCTTCGAGGTTGCCATCATACAGAAACAGGGTTTCTGAGTCATCGTTGGTGTAGTAGCGGGCATCGGTATACTCCGCGCCTTTACCGGTAATTCTGTCGATGTTTTGCAAAATCTGCTTTTTGAGATCTGCAGAAAGACTCATTGTTGTCACCTTTCCTATTGTTCAAAGATTTTATCTGTCTTTATGTACACTTGAATTATGTTTTTACGCACAATTCACCAGTACACTGCACATTTGCCAGCTATAATACAATAAAAAGCCCGTGAAAAAAAGCATTTACTAAATTTGGCAGCAATTCTCGGGCAGAATTACGTTTTTGCGAGGGGCAAACCGCTACGCTACGCTCGCAATGAGAATTATACAGATTAAAGGTCGATTTTCATTAGAGTGACGCTGGAGCCGTGGTATTCGATTTCTTCCATGGAATGCCAGCCCATGTGCTTGTAAAAGTGTGAGCGGTCTGGGGTATAAAGATACATGGTCTTTACTCCGATAGCTCGGGCGTGCTGCATAACGCGCTGCACCAGTGCACGGCCAACGCCTTCCTTGCGCGCATCAGGAGCGACAAAAACGCTGGCCAGCCAGGGTGTCAGATCAGGGCGCTCTGGCATATCACTCTCAATGAGTGCCGCTGAACCAATAACGTCGTCAGTAATGGCGACAAAAGTCGTCGGAATATCGTGCCCTTCGAGATGTTTGTGCATATCAACCAGACGCATTTCCAAGGTACGATCAGGATTGAGATAGCCCCACTCTTTATGGTGCCAACCGCTGATCAGTTCAAGACATTGTGGTACATCGGCCAGGTTGAGAATTTCCATAGACGCCTCCTGAAGAATTCGGAGAGATATTACCACATTTAATGCCACGCATATAGAAAACATACAAAATTCACAAGAAAAATGATCCGCAGATTACTCAGATTATTTTTCAGCAGGGTCCAGAAGGCCTGCTATGAGAGAACTGGTGACGAGATCGTGGGTTTGTGCTGTAAGAAGATTTTAGTGTAATCAGAGGTTTCATTTCCTTTGATCGAGAACTGCTGTACTGATTGGGAGGCTGGCTATGCCTGCAGGCCAATCTTTGGCGCAAAACTCCGCAAAACAGCAACCCCCTCTCAAAAAAAATCGGCGTTAATCTGCGGAATCTGCGGAAAGGTCTTCGGCCTATCAGTGTACCTTTATTTTTTTTGCTGCAAACGCAAAATATTTGTTGCAATTTTGCCGATATTTTTGCTACAATGCAGCAAAAGAGTTTTGTTTTATATTTCAGGAGTAACGATCATGGATTGGACCGCGCTTTTTTCTAACATGGAAATGAACAGCCTTGTGCCCGACTGCTACGCCAAATGGAAGCCATTTGTCAAAGGCGGTCTTGCCTGGTTTTTAGGGCAGCTCAGCGAAGAGCGCCAGCAGGAAATCCTCAACGACCAGCTCGCGTTAGGGCCGTTTGCCAGCGCGGCGCTGCGACTCGAATCAGTTCTGCGGCGGTGCCCCACTCTGCACAAGCTTGGTCAAATTCTGGCGCGCGACAAAAGGCTTTCGGCTGAACTGCGACAGAGCCTGCAGCGCCTTGAATCGTTACCGCCAAGAATGAGCGTCGATCAGATAAAAGCCATTCTGCGTCGTGAAAAAATAGATTTATCAGGAATCACTCTAGGCGAAAAACCGCTGGCCGAGGCCAGTGTTGCCGTGATAATGCCATTCACTTTCACCGATGCTGCAGGGCGTCATATTGACGGAGTATTCAAAATAGTCAGGCCCGAAGCCGAAAAGGCGCTCGAAAAAGAGCTTGAACTATGGCCCGACCTTGGCCAGGCGCTTGAGAAGATCTGTGACGAACTTGACCTGCCGAAACTTGAATTTGCCGGCCCTCTATCTGAGGCAGCCCTGCTGGTAGCAGATGAAGTAAGACTCGATCGCGAGCAGACGCACCTGCGTCGCGCCACTGAGCTTTATCGCGATGTTCCTGAAGTAGCTATTCCGAAACTGCTGCCGTGGTGCACCGCGAGAGTCACGGCGATGACGCTGGTTAAAGGAAAGCCGATCGCCGAAGCGTTAAACAGCGCAGGATTCGACAAAGCCCAGCGCACGCGAATCGCTGAAAAGCTGGTTGACGGCCTTATCGCGCGCCCCTTCTGGATGTCGGAAACCTGGGCAATATTTCACGGCGACCCGCACGGCGGCAACATATTTTTCGATGAAGACGGCAAAATTGTTCCTCTTGACTGGAGTCTTGCTGTTGAACTGCCCAAACACGACCGGGTTGCGATACTGCAACTGCTGATGGGCGGCCTGCGAATGGATGAAAAGGCCATCGTCAGGGCTCTCGGTGAACTTGGCATTTCGTCAGACGATGAAAAACTGGCGAAAACCGGGCAATGGGCGGTTGCTGCCATCAGAAAGGGCAATTTTCCTGGATTTGACTGGTGCCTGACGGTCTTTGATAACGCCGTCGAATTCGGCGGCCTTCGCCTGCGCGCTGAATTGGCGCTGTTCCGCAAAGCCTTGTTTGCTCTGTTGGCCCTGGTCGAAGACATCGCGCCAAAAGCCAGCACAGATTCAGTAGTGGTAGGCGCCGGCCTGACGAGATTAGCCAGTGAATGGCCCTCGCGCGCGTTTGCGAATCCGTTCACCCGTAACTGGAGCACACATGTGTCTACTGCTGAGCTGATGCACCTGTGCACCGACATGCCGCTCTCAGCGACAAGATTCTGGTTCGGCTGCTGGTCTGACGTGCTCGACGCCACACCCACCAGCGAAAAACACCAGGAGCAAGCCTAAATAGCAGGCTAGGCCTTTGTCAAGCTTGAATATGTGTGTGATCAGTCATTGCGAGGAGGGCGTCAGCCCGACGCGGCGGTATGCCGAAGGCATAAGCCCAGCTCTGAGGCTAATCCCATCGACAGAGAGATTATCTCAGAGCAGGCTTAGTCGCGGGGCGGAGTCGGAATACTCTTGATGGTTCCCTTGGGCATTTTGACCTTTTTAACGGTCTGTCTGAGAATTATGCGGTTTTCGGTTACTGGCGCAACGCTGGCAGCAGCTTTGATGTGTTTCATAAAAACATCGCCGGTAAGTTTTCCGGTTGATTCTGCCTCGACAGCCTCGGTAAAACCGGCCAGACCGTTGCCACCGGCGGCGAGAAAATCGATGGTGCAGACAGTGTAGATCTGGTCGTCGACGAGTTCTTTGCCGTTAAATTTTACTGAAAGCAGGCCTGAATAGTTGACCTGCAATCCCCGCGAAACCTGCAGAAACCCGCCAAATCCGCCGGCATGCTCGATTTCCTGGGCGACCTTCTCAAACACTCTCTTAATCGAGGCACCGCTCATCTTGAGCTTCACCAGATAGTTGTCAAAAGGCAGCACGTTGAGACAGTCGCCAACCGTGATTGAGCCTGTGGCGATCGAGCTTCTGATGCCGCCACCGTTGATCAGGGCAATATCAGCCGAGGTGTAATCGGCAAAGCAGTCGGCAACGAGATTGCCGAGATTGGTTTCCATGTTTCTGATGAAATCTCTCTCGCCATTGAGAAACACTTCGGCGGTGCCGAGCACAACGTTTACCTTGTCTTCGATCTGCTGCCAGAGCTTAAGCACAGTCTGCGCCATTGCTTTGTCTTCGGGCTTTTCTTTGTTCATGGGCACCAGGCCGGCAGAAAGCACATCGACCTTGTGGTCTGAGTTGCGATAAAAGGCAATGTCATAACGGGTAACATGCTGACCCCATTCGCCGGGCTGCGACATGAAGCGGTGACCGCGGTCGCCCATGACAACTGCTGGCGGGTCTATTGCAAGATGAGTATGACCGCCGAGAATGCCGTCGATTTCGGGAAATTCTTCGAACAGTTCTAGTTCGCGCTCCCAGCCGAGATGAGAGAGCAAAAGTATCATGTCAGGTTTCTGAGCCCTGATCTCGGGCAGATATCGCCTGATCGCAACTGCAGCATCGCAAACATCAAAATCAGACACAAACATCGGCTGCACGATCTCTTTGAGTTCCTCGGGAACCAGACCGATAATCGCGATTTTAACCGGGTTTTCTGACTTGCCGGCATTAACAATAGTATAGGGTTTGATTCTGCTCTGGAGCTGTGGAATCTTTTTAAATACGATATTAGCAGCCAGAAGCGGAAATTTGGCGTAAGAGGCCGCTTCGGCGAGCGCTTCCTGGCCACTGTCAAATTCGTGGTTGCCGAGTGTCATCGCGGCATAGCCGGTGTTGCTCATAAATTCGAAATCGGGAATGCCCTGAAAAAAGCGATAAAAGTAAGTTCCCTGAAAGGCATCGCCAGAAGACAGCATGACGACTTCGCGACCCTGCTCTTCGAGGCTGTCTTTATACTTTTTGATGCGCGCGTAGCCACCGACACCGTTGCCGGTCGGGCCGTCAAACGCCATCAGATGGGCGTGAACGTCAGAAGTGTGCAGTATGCTGAATTCAACAACTTCAAAAGGCTCTGGCGAAAACGCCATAAGGTTGAGAGGAACGATTAACAGCAGAAACAAAAGCCATAAGGTTTTATTCATTCAATGCACGCGCTTTCTAAGAGTGTATACAGAGATCTTACTGATAACTCCCCCACCCCGCAATGCCTCTGCAAGAATTATTTACCAATTTTACAAATTATTTTGCTTTGCCTGTAATTGAAAAACCTATTACTGCTGCAATGTTCTTTTCGATCCTGACAAAGTCAAGTTCGTCAATCTGCCCCAAACACTTTTGTATTCTATCTTTTTTTACTGTCTGGAGAATCGCCGTTGCTAGAGACGGAACCTTCAAGCCTGCTTTTTCCCATTCAGATATTACCGTATCTCCTGCTTGCAACTGCTTTGTATTGCTGGTAATAGCAGCAACGATGACCTCTCCGCGATTCTTGTTGTAGTCGCTTGTGCTGATGACCAAAGCGGGTCGGAGTTTTGCTCCGAACCCGCTTGAAAAGACTACTTCTACAAGGATTACACTCCCACGCTTAACCTTTGTCATAGATGGAATCCTGATCATTATTCCAGAGCTCTTCAAGAGCTGAGCACGGGTGAGTCATCATTGCCTCAAGATCGCGCTTTTCCACTTCCATGGCAATCTTTTCACGGATAGATTCCAATACGAAATCGCGGACACTTTTTCCGGAAAGAGCCGCGACAGCCTTTACCCGACGGCGTTCTTCCGGGGTTACATCGATGCTGAGGCGTTCTCGCGCTGCTGGCATAATATTTACCTCCATATACTATAAGTATCTCACAAATGTGACAATGTGACAATGTGACAATGTGACAATGTGACAATGTGACAATTGCTTTTTTAAGAAAGCAAAAGACCTTAATCCTACCTGGTGATTTTGAAGGTTTTGCTGAGCTGGTCGCGGAAGGCTGTAAATTCGCCTGAGTTTTTGCCGGCAGGCTCCAGTGTGTCCTGCAGAATCAGCAGAAGCGAGCCGGCTTTCATTTCGAATGAGTAGATTTCCTGGGCGATGGTGCCCTCGCCGATGGTTGTTACCACAAGTGAACCGGCGGTTTTTACGTTATTAAGCGTAATTTCACATTCGCCGAGAGTCGAATTACCTTCGCCAAAACTTGGCAACAGTTGTTCGGCCATGGTTCGATGGTTCATCTCGACCGGATAGCGCTGTATCATGAGAACGGCTTTGTTGCCCGACAGGCTCCACAGCTTGACTTCTGGCTCAGAAAGGTCCGATTCAAAGGTAAAATAGCGCGGGTAGCCCAGACTGACACCGCCATAGGTAAACTGCTTTTCAGGTGCCACAACCAGGCGGACCTTTGCATTCGCAGCATCAGCAGGCAGTTCAACATCCTGATCGGTAAACACAGGCACTTTCTGGTTGTTGATGGACAAGTGGTAAGAGTCTGACGGTTCGACAGTTTCGTCGACTTCGACAAATCTGGTAACTTCGGTATCTTTCGCTGGTTCAGCATCCTTGACTATTTCGGCAGTTATATTTGCTTCTTCGGCAAAAACAGTGGTCAGCGAGCAAGTGACCAACAAAACTACAAACACAAGTTTAAACAATTTCATGTTGTTCTCCTGTAAATATTTGTGCAACAACACCAGTCCTCTGTCACAACTGGGTAGAGCAATTCGATCCAACACATGCTGCTGATGCCCTGGTATACATTTCTATAAATGCAATTTTGATTCATTTTTTTAACCAGCAAAACTATGTATTCAAACGTGACGAAGGACTATGTGGTCAATTGCTGACGAGGCGGTTAAAGAGCTGGAGGTTGGCGTCCAGCATTCTGCCGGACATCAGATCGCCCATTGCCTGTTCATAATGGCTGGTGGCAAGACCGGCGACCAGATTGTTACGGCAGATTGCTGCCAGCAGAGCGATGTTCTGCATTCTCGGGTCAGGCAGATCTTTCTGATAGACTTCAAACAACTTATATTCGCACTTCTCGCAGAAATCGGCGACCTGCTGCACGCTGATTTCCTGCGCTTTTTTGAGTCTGACCGGCAGCGGCTGCCAGGAGGTATTGTAATACACCAATGAGCCCTTCTCAGTAAGATATTCAGATGCCGCTCTTACAGCCTCATGGCGTTCGAGCGAAATCACCAGATCAGCTTTGCGTTTTGATACCAGTGGCGAATGAACACTTTCGCCGATGCGAATGTGGGAAGAAACGATGCCGCCGCGCTGCGCCAGACCGTGCGTGTCGACGCCGATTGCTTTGAGGCCGGCGCGGTCAGCTGCCCGCAGAATAATTTCGCTGATCAGGCCTATGCCCTGGCCACCTACTCCACAGAGGTAAATATTGAATGGTTTCATAAGATCTCTCCTTTATCGGTTTTCAGGGCGCTGAATCGCTTTGGCCGGGCAGGTCTGCAAGCATGAACCGTCACCTATGCACAGATCAGGATTTACGTCGACAGTGCCATCTTCGTGCATAACGAAAGTCGGGCAGGCAAATGCGCTGACACATACATGAGCTTTATTGCAGGTCTTCTGGTCGATGCTGACCATTTTTGCCTGGAAGCTTTCCTTGCGGCGTTGTTCACGCATCAGCTTGAGCATGCACGCATGTTTGGCGATAACGACCGCGAAACCTTCGATGGCAACAGCCTCTTTGACCATATCAGTAAGTTTCTGCTGCTGATAGGTATCGACTTCGAAAATGTTTTTGACGCCGAGTCCTTCGAGCACGCTGCGAACAGGTATCCTTTCGGTCTCCTGATTGAAATTGCGACCGCTGGCTGCGTGGTCCTGATGACCGGTCATTGCTGTCGTGCCGTTTTCCATGAGGATCAGCGTGATGTTATGCTTGTTGAACAGCGCGTTGATAATACCGGGAATGCCGGCATGAAAAAAGGTCGAGTCACCGAGGAAACAGACGACCCGGCGCGAATCATTGAACAACGACATGCCGGCGCCGATACCGGTCGAAGCGCCCATGCACATAAGAAGCTGTCCCATGTTGTATGGGGGCATAAAACCGAGCGTGTGACAGCCGATATCGGCGACTTTAATGTCAGTTTCCTTGAGTGCCTGCTTTACCGCGTGAAAAGCGCTGCGATGGCCGCACCCTGGGCACATTTGAGCAGGTCGCGGCGGCACGCTGACGCTGAAAGCCGTCGCGGGCTGGGGCTTTGCCGCCATTTCCGGCCAGACGCCTGCTAACAGGCCAGCGACCTTGTCAGCCGTGTATTCGCCAACCCATGACTCAATATCAGTCTTGCCATGAATCTTAACACGGATCTGGCGTTCGAAAGCCAGGCGTTTGATCTCGCTTTCCATTATGTCATCGAGTTCTTCGAGAATCAGCACTTCTTCGTGGCTGGTTAAAAAGTCGGTAATCAGCTGGTTTGGCAGCGGGTAAATCATGGCCAGCTTGAGAATATCGGGCTTGCCGCCAGATTCGGCAAGGGTGTCGAGCAGCGAGAGAAATGGCAGGCCGAAAGTAATTATGCCCTGGCGCCGGTTTTTATTGTCGATCAACCGGTTGAGCTGGTCTTTGTCGTTCATTTCGGCGACCTGGTGCAGATTGTTGAGAGCGCGGCGTTTCATCGGAAAAACCAGGCTGGTCAATGGCATGTATGGCCCGTTATTAACGTCGAATGCCGGTGTTCTGTCGATGGGAACAGGTTGCCAGGCGGCAAAACTGACCTTCTGCTTGGCGTGGCAGACATGGGTCGTGAGCCTGAGAATGACCGGAATATGGAGTTGCTGCGACAGGCGGGCGGCGGCGAGGTAGTAATGGTAGACTTCCTGCGGGTCGGCCGGCTCGAAAATCGGCGTGTAGCTGAGCCTCGCCAGGTGGCGGTTATCCTGCTCGTTCTGCGAAGAATTGGCGCCGGGGTCATCGCCGAGAATGACGACCATGCCGCCGATCAGGTTCATCAAACCGAGCTGAACAAAGGTATCAGCGGCGACGTTCAACCCGACGCTTTTAAAGAAAACGGTTGAAAGATGGCCATTTACCGATGCGCCGTAGGCGACTTCGGTTGCAACTTTTTCGTTGGTCGAGAATTCAAAATAGAAGGGGCGATCTTCGGGCTTGATGCCAGCGATTGCTGAAGCAATTTCGGGGGTCGGCGAACCTGGATACGAGGTTACCACTCGGGTTTTAGCCTCTATCATCGCCCTTACCACGGCGGTGTTGCCCATCACGATTTCGCTGAAGGCCTCTCTGCTCAAAAGCATATCTGCAAAATTTTTCATTATTTTCTCCAGAATCAAAATTATCAGCCTGATTTTACCGCATCGCCCGCGTTATTACCACATTGCATTTAAGAATGCAGCAACAGTACCGTTGCATATTCATGAGGACGTTACGAGATATTTCGTTTGTATTATTTCTCGGACAAGCTAATCATGACAGTTGCAGGCTCTCTAACAGAGTCATCCACAGATTAAAGGATTATCGCAGATTACTCAGGAGTTTTTTATATGTTTTTTGACAGTTATCCGAAAATCTTCTGCGCAATCTGCGCAAATCTGCGGAGAAATGCATTAGAATGTAAAGCGAAATACCTCGAGAACTCTCTTCTCTATCAAATGGACTAACAATTATCAAGAGTGGCGCGGTAAAGAAATGTGGGCGAGAATGCGGGGTATGTATTATAATTGTAACGTAAAGATTTACAGCAAGAGGGAAAATTTTGCCGGCACCTGAGAGTTTTGCGATAATACTCGAGCATCTTGGCTCTCTGATCAGCAACGAGGGCGAATATTTTTCGCATCAAACCGCGCTGTTTCTGCTGGGTCTGGTGCCAGAGTCACCACAAACCCTGACGATTGTTTCTGATCACCGCCGGCGCAACCGCTCTATTGGCGCATTTGAACTGGTATTCGTCTATCATGGCAAAACAACGTCAGCCTATATTCAGACGATCATTTTTAAGGGACATCGGTTGCAGGTTTCGACAGTAGAAAAAACTCTCGTCGACCTGACCAAGGATTCGGTTTATGCGCCGGCAGTCGCCGAACTGGCGTCACTGTTCTGCCGGGTGTCATTCAATACCAGGCTGTTGATCAATATTGCGCGCCAGACTTCTGACAGCGTCGTTAAGCGCGTCTCACTATATCTGGCCTGGAGCGGGCGGGCGGCGTATCACGAGTTGCCATTCAAGCACTTCAAGCGCACTCCGGTAAAACTGGATCCCCGCGAAACTCTGAAACTTACCTGGAACGGGTTGTTTTTCACCAGGTTTCCCGAGGCCTTGCTGCTGCAGCCTCCAGATCTGCCGCCTGCCGATGTTGACATGACCACGCGTCTCTGGATGGAACTGCGGAATCTCAGCGAGTTGTGCGAAAAGCAGTTGCAGGCGAACATGATCTTTATCAGAGAGACGCCTGAACCAAGAATAAATGCGATTATCGAGAACTATTTCATTGAAATTTTCAGAAATCTCGACAGTGACAAGCTAAACTGGCTGCTGGCCAATACGCTTAACTGCAAGGAAGATATTGAGTTCCCGCCGCTGGTACCAAGGCTGTTGCTGAGTTTTATCGCCAACCGCACTGATGTTCTGCATTTGCGTTCAGAAGAAATTGCCGAATGGGTAGACCGCCAGCTGTCTTCAGCAGATCTTGAAATGGCCGGATCAGCGATCTACTTTGGCACGCTGATGGGCCTCGAAACAGAGATTGTCGAACGTTTCACCCAGCTCAGCTCGCGCCTTTTTTACGCCGGCAAATTCAACCTGATAAATTTTTTCGCCGAAAATTTTCTGCAGCGCGACCTGACCTTCGCCCCCAATGTTTATCTCGACATTTCGAAGACATTCTCGGCGCAGGAACGCTACAATGAAGCGTTACAGCTGCTTGAAGAAGCCAAGACAAAATACGAAGACCAGCCCGGCAGCACTCTTGGTCACCTGTTTTACGCTTCGGCATTGGTTCTAAAACGCTTGAGCCGGGTTGATGAATCGATGTCTGAACTTTTTCTGGCGCGCGAAAGCTTTATTATCGACAATGACAGCGATGCGCTGGCGCGGGCTGAAAATGCACTCGGCAACATATATTTTTCTCGCGGCCGGCCGCAGTCAGCAAGAGCACATTACCTGGCCGGGCTGCACCACGCGCGCCAGAGTGGCAACGAGACGCTACTTTCATCGTTTCTCGCCAATATTGGTCTGGTAGAGTATGACCTTGGCAATTTCAGCAAGGCCAAAGCACAGTTAAGTCGCGCTTACAGCATGAACCGGCAACAGGAAAACCTGTGGAACGCTTCGGTGACCGGCATGGGTCTCGGCAAAATTTTTCTGAAAATGGGCCATTTTTTCAAGGCAATGAAAGTATTTCGCGAAGTTCTTGCCATTCGCGAAAAGAAACAGAACCAGAGCGGTATGTACGAAATTTTTTCGCTGCTGGCATGGATATGTGAAGTCCTTGGCAAGCAGGCTGCGGCTGAAACCTACTGGAGCCAGGCATCTTCGTTGCTTAGCGCCACCAAACTTGAGGCGCGCGCCTGCTATGTCGGCGAATCGCTGCAGGCAATGAACCATGTATTCAACCTGCGACTTGCCGATGCCGAAAAACATTACCGCCAGATGATTCTACGCGCCACAAGTAACAACGCTTCTCCAGTTCAGATCGGCGACTGCCAGTACGGGCTGGCAGCAACCCTGATTTTCCTGGGTCGTGAAAAAGAGGGATTGGAACAACTACAACAGTCGTTCAAAAACCTTGGCAACGAACACTCTCGCGCACAAAGATTGCAGATTGACGTTCTCGCGGCGCTCTATTTCCCACAAAGCTTTCCTGAACTCGAACTGAATTCGCTCATCAGACAATACATCAAATCTGGCAGCTTCGACCCATTCTGGGGTCTGATTGCCCAGAAACTGCTGCGGCACGATAGCCCGACCACAAAAGAATATCTGCGTTATCACATCGGCAAGACGCCGCCCTCAATGCTTAAACAGATAATTGCCAGGTTTCCCGGCAGTGATGAAGCGGTCGAAAAGCTGCAAACCTGTAACAGCAGGGCTGGAGAGTTTTTTACTCTGTTGTCAAGTGACGAAACCACCACACTGCATCGTGAAGAATATGTAAACTGGCAAAAGACATACCCGGCTGATCAGCTGGTTTTTGACGCACCGGCAGGTCTGCTCTTATACAGCGGCAGCCGGCTGCGCATCAAGATCGGCTCAATTCCACACAACCTGCTGCTGCAACTGTTCATCGCCCAGCCGCATGCGGTAGAAGTCGAAGCGTTATATCGCTCGGCCTGGGGCTCAAGTTTTGACCCCGAATATGATCAGGGTGCGTTTAAAACCACGGTACAGCGGGTGAAGCAGTTGCTCAAAAGCATCTGCCCTTCGACCCGAATCGTCAGGCGGCGCAGCAAAAACAGCATCAGGGCAATCAGGATCTCAATAGCGGTACCCTGGATTCTTGTTTTCAAGTAGGCGCTGCATATTTTATGTTGCACAGGATACTTTTTTACACGCAAAGCCCTGATTTAAAGCCATAAATTCACACCCGCATTTGTACCCTTTCGTTGCATTGCAGACGGTCGATGCTGTTGCTATACTGTATTCGAAAGCCTGTGGCTACGTAATAAGTATATGAGGAGAAAAGAGTATGAGATTTCACAGACTTATAGTAATTGTGGCGGTCTTTTTAGCGCTATTTAACTGTCAGGCCGGGGCGTATGAAGGAGTATCGGCCGATCACCCGTTGTTTAAAACTCAGCAGCGCATATTTGCTGCTATTGCTGACTATTGGCAGGTTCAGGAACTGTATATCAAATACACCCAGGATCCCAGCGATGAAAACGAACAGACCTGGAACAGCGCGATCAAATCGCACACTGACAACTCTGTAAGAATCGGCAAAGATGTCGTTCTCTCAATCAAGAAAACTGACTATGGCCAGATCCAGATGCTCAGCGAAATTTATCGCTCTTTGCCCGAAGGCGCCAAGAACGCGCTCTTCCCTACTCTTGGTTATCTCAAATTTGAAGTAACCCACGGCGACAGCCCATTTCTCAGCGAAGAAAAATTCAGAGAATATTTTCCCGGCTACGGCTACTCTGAACCCGGTTTCAAGTATCGCAAAGGTCGCGAACTTGACCGTGAATACAAGGGCGTAACCTGGCAGTATGAAGAACAGACCATTTCGACCACCTGGAATGTAAGTCTGACCATCAACATCGACCTTATCGACATTCTCAAAGGCCTGGTAACCGGCGGCGCGATCAAGAACCTCACAATCGGCGAAACTTATCAGATGAACGTTGGCGGCCAGCCAATGTTTGTGTGCAATGTTTCTTTTCAGCGCATCAAGGCTATTACCACCAAGATCAACCGCAAATTCGAAATCAATAAAGTCTGGTTTGAACTGCACAGAACCAAGTCAAGCTCATGGTCAGAACCAGTCTGGGAACTCTGCGGCAAGACTTATGAAATTCTTCAGGAGCCAACTGGCGAAGATATCGTAACTTCAATCGGAGCCAAATGACGCTCATATAGAACTAAGCCTCATATATAAAAAGCAGTCCCCAACGGGGCTGCTTTTTATATTGGGCGATTTTGCGATTGCGAGTGATGGAGAGAGAGGGAGAGAGAACGAGAACGAGAGAGAAAAGAACGTAGGGGTTCAACATGTTGAACCCCTACGGTTTATTGCAAGGTGGCAGGTTTAATGCCGGGTAGACCAGAGCGCGCGGCAGTCAGGCCTTAATTGCCAGGGTCAGACTGGCAGCGATTCGTCGACGATGCGGTTGCCGCCCTGCCGCTGGGCAGTCGCCAGCAGGCGTTCGGCGGTCTCGATAAACTGACCGATATTCATCGTCACCTTGAATTCAACGATGGCGAGGGTCACGGTTACTTTTTCTTCGTGGTCAAGGTGGCGAACCGAGAGCGAATGGATAGTTTCGAGAATTTTGCCGGCAGCGATGTGGCTGCCTTCATTAGCGGTATCGGGTAGAATGATCGCGAACTTATCACCTTCGTAGCGGCAAGGCAGATCATTAAAGCGAATTACCCTCTTGATTGCCGAACCAACTTTAACCAGCACGGCATCTTTGAAGGTCGCGCCATGTTTGCTTAACAGGCCTTCAAGGCCATCAACGCCGGCCATGATAATAGACAGCGGTGATTTTACGCGGCGCAGACGCGAGATTTCCTGAGAAAGGCGCACTTTAAAGTAGTGGTTGGTATAAAGCCGCGTCATACCGTCGGTGATGCCGCGCTTATAGAGATTTGCATTCTTGATCGCGATGCCGAGCTGGCTGCACAACAGCTGGGCCAGTTCAAAATCGCGGTCGGTGAGTTTGCCCTCGCCCTCTTTGTCGGTAAGGTTAACCAGGCCCAGCACTTCGTCCTGGACTATGATTGGAATAACGATAAAGGAATTGGTAGCGTAGCTTTTGGCACGCATAAAGTTAAAGCGCTCTTCGCATTTGATATCAGCAACAAACACCGGCGCCATTTTTTCGATTACATACTGAGAAACTGGCGATGACCAGAGGTCGAGCGTTGAAGGCAGGCCTCGGCTGTTCGGGCAGATGCTGTAGCGATTTTCGGTTGGGTCGAAGATGCACATTGAGAATTTCTGGATGCCCATGATACTGCGAAAAATGCCTTCGACAGTGAACGGCAGATTCTCAATTTCAAGTTCAGAAGAAATAGTCTGGCTGGCTTCGCGCACAGCATCAAGTTCATTGATTCTGCGGTCGAGGCTTTCGTTCGCATCACGCAGATTCTGCATCAGGCGATAGGTGTTAATTGCCGAGGCAATATTGCGCGAAATCGTTGTGAGCAGCTCTTTATCGAGGGTTTCTTCTTCCTCTTTGCGGAAGCGGGCGCCAAGCACCAGCAGTCCCTGATTCTGGTTATCAGTGCGCAGAACATAGATATGTTCGATTTCGCCGTCTTTAAAATTCTCTTTGAATGCGCTGATTTCGCTCCTAACCAGCTCGGTAACTTCGCCGTCTTCTTTGATGGCGAACTTTTCGAACGTCTTTGAACTGATCTTGGCCTGTGGCAGTCTGGCATTGGCGCGAAGCTTGATGTCAACGAGACATTCAAGGCTCTCGTTATCGTTTTCAAAGGTATAGATGGCGCCACGGGAAACACCCATGGTACCAAGCAGAATGCGCAGCATTGAGCGCAGACCGGCCTGCAGATTTTTGCTCTGGCAGAGGAAAGAGCTCAGGTCAATAAAGCTGCCGAGAATATATTTCAGGCGTTCGACGCGCTTGTGCTCGCGCAGAGTGTCTACTTCGGCCGGTGTGGCGTCGACACGTTTCTTAACAAGTTGAATCAACGTGCCTGACGGCGGGAAAGAAGTGATTTCGGCTCCATCCATGAGCTTTTCCATGAGCATGAGACCCCAGCCGCGCTTGTGCGAAGACTTGAGTTTTTTGCGAATGTCAGGCTTTTCGACGACAGTCGGGTCGAAGCCCTTGCCGTAATCACGGATCTGGATCTGCAACATTTCGTCGGCCCAGCTCAGAGCGACGTGAATATCGCGTTTGTTACCGTCAGGAATGTCTTTGGGAGCGTGTTCTTTGGCGTTGATGAGACCTTCAATGAAGGCCAGACGCATTTCATCTATCGACTCGGTAGCGAAACCGCACTTTTTTGCAAAAGTATCGAGGTATTCGCAGGCTTCGAGCTCGGAATCTTTTTCGTTAGCCAGCTTGAAAAACAGGTGGGATACCATCGACGGCAAAGAAAGCCTCCTTAAACTACCTCTTGTCAGCAAGAGGAATTGACACAGAACAATGACATTCTATTCACTCAGCAAGGCAGTGTCAAGTTCGTTTTACTTTTCTGACCGAATCAATCGATGATTTTTTTGCTTAGATTAATGATTTTGGCAAATGCGCCGATACAGGCTGTGTATAAGCCAGTTTTACAGGAGGGAAAACATGGATGAAGTGCCGATCGTAACAGCAAACCCTGTAAACTTAATTATCAAGAAACAGGAAAGCGCACCCAAGCCAACAAGAAAAGACCGCATTAAAGAAAGCCTGAAAAATTTCTTTATGATGCTGCCGCTCGCGCTGGTAGTTATGTTGCAGTTCTTTTTTCTTGGCAAAAGTTTTGGGAGCTTCTCGACTTTTCCGCTGACCACTTATTCTACTTACATACTGCTCGGCGCAATCTTGCTTGTGGTGCTGTTCACACAAATGCTGATGCGCTCAATCATCTACTCGACTCTCGCCGGAGCGGCGCTGATCACGGGCATCTTCTCCTCATGGTTCGGTGACTTTTACGCGCCGCTGGCAGAAAACTTTCGCAGCATCGGGTTGATCGTTAAATCTGCCTGGACGCGCAAGGACATTCCCTTCAATCTGCTGGTGACGGGAAGCATGACCGCGATAATCGCAGCTGTGACCTTTACGCAGTTCTTTATCTCGCTTTTCGTCAAATCTTTCTTTGAAGTTCTCTTCGGCAAGGAATGGGGAGACGGTCGCGTAGTCGGCTATGGTGGAGCAATTGCGCTGCTCGCCGGCTTTCACCTCGCCTTTTATTCTTACGCTTCGATGTCATCGGTCACTGCTGAAAAGCTGATCTGGGACAAAACCAGCGTTTACAGTCCGGTCGAGAAATTTATCACCCGCACCCCCGGCAATTACATTCTCGGCTCTGAACATCTCTGGATCGAAAAGGAAAATGAGATTGCAGCAATCGATCTCAAAACCGGCAAGACGGTGAACACGCAAAAGTTCAAACCGGCCGTAGTGCACAAAGGCATACAGACCAGTGTTCTGCCTGTCTTCTTTGACCAGGAAGCCTTATACGGCTTTAATCGAGACATGAGCATGAATACCTGGAAAACTGCCTATCCAGCCAGCTTTCCGAATCTTGAGATAAGCGAAGACAAAAAGGACCTGTTCAACAACAATCCTTTAACAACAAGATTTGTCGAGGGTGGCCGTAAACTGCTGGTGCACTATGATTACGGCTATGTCGGTATGTATAACTGCGAAAGTGGCGCCCTGCTCTGGCTCAAGTCGCTTGATCTGCAGATTCGCGCCAACCGGATGTTTCCTGAAACATTCCTCGAAAGTAGCTTCTTTCTGGAAGCCGGCGATAAAATACTGTTCAGCTGTCACAATGCGCTGTTGCGCTGCCTCAACCGCGACAGTGGCGAGCAGCTGTGGCAGTATCAGCACAGCACGCCAAAAGTCAGCGGGCGCAGCCAGAAAGGGCACCTGTCACTGAATCAGGACAGGATTATTGTATCTTACAAGTCTGGTGAAATCGCGACTCTTGCTCTGGCCGATGGCAGAAAAGTCTATCAGGCAACCAACCCGGCCTTCAGCAGCAATGGTCCGGTTTACAGCAGCGGACTGCATGCCAGTATGCTCACCGAAGAAGGCGTCTTCTACAAGATCGAACTCGATGGCGGGAAAAACCTTTACACCGCCAACGTTCTGCCGCGACGCCTAGATCTGGTACCGGTAGTTCATGATCTAAGCCATGGTATTGTTGCGCACCGCGATGAGGTAATGAAACTCGACGATGACACTCGCTCGGTTTCAGTTATCTTCCGCAGCGAAAACCGGGTCTTTGTCACTCAACCGGTTTTTGAAGACAAGATCATGTATATCGGCACACAGGACGGCTGGATCTACTGCCTGCACTACGGCAGCAAGCACGAAAAGTGGCGCATTCATGTTAACGGCGAACTGCAGGAAGACTCGCTGCACATACTCGCTGACAGTCTGCTGGTTAAGACCAGATCGGGCTCAATACACAAGTTCAAACGCGATTACTGACTGGTTTTCTTGGCGGCTTTCGGTAGCTGACGCTCGCAGTAGGCAATACGCTCTTCTGCGAGCTTTTTCATTGTCGTGTCAGGCGAAAATTCCAAAAACTTGCGGTAGTTCATGATCGCATCCGCGAACTTGCCGGTAAAGCCATATACTGAGGCCAGATTGTAGTAAGGGTCCGGGAAATCAGGCTCAAAAAGAATGGCTTTCTTGTAGAATTCAACAGCATCCTTGTTTTTATCGAGCTGGTAGTAAGCAATACCCAGATTATTGCTGATTTTGCCAGACCTTGGCGAAATTTTCAGCGCCGCTTTCCAGGATTCAAGTGCTTCATCGATTTTACCGAGCTTGAACTGGCAGTTACCAATGTTGTTGAGTATCTCGGCGTTCTGCGGCGCCTTTTTGATCGCCTGCATGTTCTTGTCGAGCGCCTGAACATACTGCTTCTTCTCATAGAGGCGAATCGCTTCGTTATACAATTCTTCGGCGCTGCCAGACACTTCGACTACGCTTGCCGGAATAGGCTTAGCGAGTTTTGCCGTCTTTTGTGCCGCTTCGGCAGCCTTTGCTTCGGCAGCCTTTGCGTCGGCCGCCTTTTTGTCAGCAGCTTTCTCGTCTTCGGTCTTTTTGCCGGCAGATGCCTTATCTGGAGTTTTTTCAGTTTTTTCGGACTTGTCAGTCTTGCCAGCTTTTGCAGCTTTCTCGGCAGCTTTGGCGGCTTTAGCTGCTTCGGCGGCTTTGGCAGCTTCGGCTTTTTTGTCAGTTTCAGCCGAAGCGCTCGCAACCACAGGAGCCGGTTCAGGAGGCGTATCGGGGGCAAGCTCAGTACTGGTCTGATAGAGCCAGCCTTCGGTTTTGTCATCAAAAACGACTTTCAGCCATTTTTTGTCTTCAAAAATGACCCGGTAGCTGTCACCACGCATTTTACGGCCAATTATAGGTGAATTGAAACGACTATCACTGCGCAAATTCACATAACTGCCCCTGACAACACCTGTCCGCGCTGATGCCGACAAGGGAAGGCCGAGCAGCGCAGTCATTACAAGCGCTCTTGCTATATTCTTGAGCATGTATGCCTCCATCTGATAATAGGGCTATAATATAGCCGGTAAGGCCATGACTGTCAATGGTCTAAGCGACACAGTTCACTGCGAGGCTGATGAGCGCAGGGCCGCTGATCGTTATTTTGAGATGGTCGCCAGGCGAAACCGGGCCAATTCCCTCAGGCGTGCCGGTCAGAATCAAATCGCCCGGCTCAAGAGTCATGCAGGCCGAAAGGTCGGCAACCAGTTCGGCAAAGCCAAACACCATCGCAGAAAAAGGTGATTTTTGCACAAGAACGTTGTTTTTCCAGACTTCGAGAATGCCCCGTGACCAGTCAGGCGTAAAAGGCGCAACCAGCGCAGCAAGAGGCAGAAATGTGTCAAACCCCTTGGCCCTGGTCCATTGGCCATCGCTTTTCTGCAATTCGCGAGCTGTCATGTCGAAACACGCGGTAACGCCCCCGATATAATCGCCGGCTGCGTCAACACTTATGTTTCTGGCGCGACGGCTGATGAGAAGCGCGAGTTCGCCTTCGTAATCGATGCGGCCATAGCCCTGCGGCAACACGACCTGCTGACCATCGCCGATTATCGCGCTGGGCGGCTTGCTGAACCATAATGGGCGGTCCGGCACATCATTGCCGAGTTCAGCTGCGTGTTTGCGATAGTTGCGACCAACGCAGACGATCTTGCTGCCGGAAAACGCCGGCAGAGCCTGTGCCGGCGAGCTTTCGGTCAGCGCACTCTGTTTGCCAAAAGCAACTACCCGTTCGTCAAATATCTTTGAGCCGGTTTTGCACCATTGTTTGCCGTTGCTGGCAAAATAGTTCCAGCCGTCCTGATCGCGGTAATACATGTTATCTCTCCCTGGTAAAAACCGGCAGCAGCCGTTACATCAGCTGCTGCCGGTCGATTGGCCACAGATCAGGTCAGATCCTGTTAACAGAGCATTGCATCAGGAAGCTGACTGCTTTTTGGCGAACGACAATCTGCCGCCGGCCTTGAGGATTATCTTGTCTTCATCACTCAGAGTGTGAGTAATTGGCAGTTTTACGCCTTTGGTCAAGTTTTCAAGAATCAGTTCGCTATTCAGGTCGCGAACGTCGATCTTGAGTTCATCGCCAACTTCAATTTTGTTGTAATCTTCGGGATTCTTGAAAGTAGCCGGCAGAATGCCAAAGTTCACGAGATTGGCAAGATGTATGCGGGCAAAGCTCTTGCAGACAACCGCTTCGACTCCGAGATACATCGGACAAAGGGCGGCGTGCTCACGCGAACTGCCCTGGCCATAGTTGTCACCGCCAACAATCACACCCTTTTTCATGCTGACTGCGCGCGAATAGAATTCGCGGTCAACCCCTTCAAACACGTGTTTGGCGTATTCGGGAACATTCGAGCGCAACGGCAGATACTGGCCGGCCGGCATGATATGGTCGGTGGTAATGTTGTCCCCGACCTTGATCAGCGCCTTGCCTTTGAGTTCACCGGTCATTTCTTCTTTAACCGGCAGGGCGGCGATGTTGGGGCCTCTGACTATTTCGACTTTCGAGCCGTCAGCCTGTGGGAAAATGAACATCGAATCATCGACGCTGAATTTTTCTGGCATTTTGACTTCGGGGCACTTGCCCCACTTGCGCGGGTCGGTGAACTTGCCTTCGATCGCGGCAACGGCCGCCACTTCCGGGCTTACCAGATAAACCTGGGCAGAGTCAGTGCCAGAGCGCTTTTCGAAATTACGATTTGAGGTGCGCAGGGCAACCGCATTTGACTTGGGTGCAAAACCCATGCCGATGCAGGGGCCACAAGCGCTTTCGAGTAGTCTGGCGCCGGCACCAATCAGCGTGGCGAGGGTTCCCTCATCGGCGAGCATGCGCAGCACCTGGCGTGAACCCGGAGCGATACCGAGCGACAGGCGCGGGTGAACGGTTTTGCCCTTAACAATTTGCGCGGCACGGGTAAGGTCGGTATAGCTTGAATTGGTGCAGCTGCCGATCATTACCTGATCGACCGCAACATTTTCGAGTTCACTTATCGGCTTGATCACGTCGGGCATGTGCGGGCAGGCGGCCAGCGGCACAACCTGACTCAGGTCAATATCGATCACGCGATCATAAGTGGCGTCAGCGTCAGCTTTGAGCTCTGTCCAGTCAGCTTCGCGCCCCTGTGCTTTCAAAAAGCGCCGGGTCTCATCGTCGCTCGGGAAAATCGAAGTAGTGGCACCAAGCTCAGCGCCCATATTGGTGATAGTAGCGCGTTCAGGCACAGTCAACGTCGCGACACCGGGGCCGGCATATTCATAAACATAGCCAACGCCACCCTTAACGGTTTCACGGCGCAGAATTTCGAGAATTACATCTTTGGCGGCAACCCAGGGCTGCAGATGGCCGGTCAGATTAACTTTAACCACCATGGGCATCTTGAGATTGAACGCATGGCCGGCCATTGACATCGCGACGTCGAGGCCGCCAGCACCGATCGCCAGCGAACCAATACCACCGGCAGTTGGAGTATGGCTGTCAGAGCCAATTAAGGTCTTGCCGGGTTTAGCAAAGCGTTCGAGGTGCAGCTGATGGCAGATACCGTTGCCTGGCCGCGAAAAAACAATGCCGAATTTATCAGCAATGGTCTGCAAAAAGATATGGTCATCAGGATTTTTATAATCCATCTGCACGGTATTATGATCGACATAACTCACCGACAGCTCGGTGCGCACGCGCGGCACGCCAAGAGCCTCAAACTGCAGGTAGGCCATGGTTCCGGTGGCATCCTGGGTGAGGGTCTGGTCCATCGTGATGGTGATCGGGGATTTCGCGGTCATTTCTCCGCTGGTCAGGTGGGCCTTGATGACTTTTCTGGTCAGATTTAACGACATTTCCTTCTCCTTGGCATGATTGTTTTTGTATGCTCTTATAAAACAACTCCCTTTTCTGCCAGGCAAAAAAGGGGGTTGCTATAAACTTTTGTCAGTATTCGATTAGCATGGGTCGGGCTGCCTCATCACAGCTGAGCACTTTCAGTTGCAGGGGTGGTCACGGCCTCTTTTTTGAATTCAATGTTCTTGAGGGGAACATCGACGATGATGTCTTCGTTACCATCCAGCTCTGCGGGCGCAAGCGGGTCTCTGCCAGCAGACAAGATCTTTACGAGCTCAATTGCCGTATGATCAGGGCAGTTGCCGATTTCGTCCTGTTCGTAGCCGCACTCAGGGCAACGAAATATTTCGGGCATAAAGCCAGCAGTTTTGTCAGCTTCTTGCAGAAACATCGGCTCATCTGCCTTGACTTCGACAGCCTTGCCCTTTTCGGTTGCCTTGCCTTTTTTGGCCCTGGTCTTGCTTTTGCCGGCAGCAGTCTCACGCTTGGCGCTGGTCTGGGCAAACACGCGCCGGGCCGGTTCAAGCGCAACAATGTCTAAACTAGAAAACCCTGCGCCACAAAGGGCGAGCAGGGCTATAAAAACATACCTGTTTCTGGTCTGGGTCAGCAGACCATTGCGCGGCCGATCAGTCATTTTCCTGAATAATCTGCATTACTGCTGCTGCATCTTTGGCTTCAAGCAGCGAATTTTTGAAGTCATCGCTGCGCAGCAGGCGCGAAATCTTGGCAAGCAGCTTGAGATAAGGACCACCAGACGAAACCGGGGCAAGCAGCATAAAAATGATGTTTACCGGGTTGTTGTCGATCGCCTTAAAATCAATGCCGTCTTCTGATCTGAAAAATGCCACGGTCAGATCTTTAATAGCACTTGAGCGGGCGTGCGGCATGGCGATACCACCACCGACACCAGTTGTGCCGAGCTTTTCCCTCTCGAAAAGGGCGTCTTTGAGAGCGGCTGGTTCTTTGATTGCACCAGTTTTCTGGAGAGAGAGAATGAACTTCTCAATCGCCTGATCTTTGTTTTCTGCTTCGAAATTGAGGAAAACGAGGTTTTCCTTCAGTACATCAACCAATTGCATTATATTGCCCTCCGAGTATATGAGGTTATGTTGTGATTATACGAAGTGGTATGCAGGAATGCAATAATTTTTGCAGAGTTTGAAAAAATTATTCGATATTTACCAGCAAAAGGTTGACGGTTTGCCCGCGCACCACGCGCATAACCGCCTGTGAACCGGCCTGCAGTCGAGCGACCGCGCTATCGAACTCTTTTTCAGTGAGAGTCGGCACGCGGTTAATCTGCTGAATAACATCACCAGCGCGAAGTCCGGCTTTGCCGGCCGGCGAATCTGGTGCCACCATGGTAATAACGCAACCACGGTCGACGTAGAGCGTATACTTCTTTACCAGCTCAGAATCTACGCGTTTTGCGGTAACGCCGAGCGGGCTTTTGCTGGCCGGGTTCTCTTTGAATTCGACGTCGAACACACCAGTTTTGCCTTTGCGAAAGATCTTTATCTGAGCGGTCTCGCCCACTCTCTGGGCATCGAGCGCGCTGTGAAAATCGTCAAGGCCATTGATTTTGCGGCCCTGAATATCACTTATCACATCACCAGGAACCACGCCAGCCTTGAACGCTGTCGAGTCCTTGACCACTTCGGTTACCAGCACACCCTCACTGGGAATCTCAAAGTATTTTGCCAGTTCAGGAGTTATTGCCTGAACCGTCACCCCGAGAAACGCCTTTTTTACCCGCCCATAAGCCATAAGGTCGCCAACGATGCGCTTGGCCAGGTTGACCGGAATGGCAAAGCCGATTCCCTGCCCGTAAGGTATGATTGCCGTATTGATGCCGATCAGTTCGCCGCCGGTGTTCAGCAGCGCGCCACCTGAATTACCCGGGTTAATCGAAGCGTCAGTCTGAATCAGATCTTTGTAGTTGCGCTCGCGATCGACCGAGAGATCGCGGTTAAGCGCCGATACGACCCCGGTGGTCACGGTCATGCCCAGTCCAAAAGGATTACCAATAGCGACAACCCATTCGCCGACCCGCAAAGCTGACGAATCGCCAATCGGCACGTGCGGCAACACCTCATCGGCATCGACTTTAAGCACCGCGAGGTCGGTGCGCATGTCTTTGCCAATTACCCGCGCCTTGTAGCTTTTGCCCGAAGGCAGCTTGACCATTATTTCATCGGCTCCGGCAATTACGTGCTCATTGGTCAGCAGATGGCCTTCGGGGCTGATAAATACGCCTGACCCATTGCCGCGGCGAGGAATAACGTTATTGAAACCCATAAAATCGTCTTCAAACAGATGGCCAAACATGCGATCAAGAACCGGATCGCCAAAGCCACTGCGCCGGCGGGCCCTGACATAATGAACCGATTCGATGGCAACAACTGCCGGACTGACACGCTCTGCAATATCTGCTATCAGAGATGTGCCAAACAATTCAGGCGCAGCTGCTTCGACATGCGCTGCAAAAGCCAGTAAAACCAGTAATATGACTAAGGCTCTGGTAACATTTTTCATGATTATCTCCGGTTGGACAGGTCGTTAACCAGACGAAGCTCTGGCGTAAAGCCGATCTGAGGCTGGCGCTGCTCCGGGTGGGTGCGATTAAAATCTTCAAGCTGGCGCAGAAACTGATCGACTTCTGCGGCAGAAACGGTTTCGAGTTGCGGGCGCGCCGGCGAACGTGGCCGGCTGATACTGGGCGCTGGCGGCTTAACCGACAGCGCGGCAGATCTGACGACTGGCCTGATACCAACTTGCTGCTGATGATCAAGCTGCATGAGAAAAACAAACATGACGAGACAGGCAAGCGACACCACGAGTTCTACCGGCTGCAGCATGCGATCGAACAGCCTGGCCAGAAGACCCGGCTCTGCTTCGGCAGATGAACTGCGACCGGCATCTTCGATGTTCGTCATGATGGCTGAATGCAATAGCGACGGGTATTCTGGCTCCGGTGTTTCGGCGAGTATTTCGAGAATCTCGCTGCGCTGCTTCATGTCTGTGGCACAGTCAGGACATCGACTGGCATGCATCAGGACATCCTGCCAGACGGCAGCATCTTCAGAAGATCTGTTTTCAAGAGCGTCAAGATAAATGCAGCACTTTTTCATGCGAGTCTCCCCTGAACATAAGCCTGCAAAGATTCCTGCAGAATCCTGCGTCCACGATTAATGCGAGATTTAACAGTGCCAATAGGCACTTCGAGAATTTCAGAAATTTTTTCGAGCGACATTCCTTCCATGTCCTTGAGAATAACCGGCATGCGATAAGCTTCTGGCAGCGCTGCAACTTTTTCGGCAACCATTTTCTGGTTCAGGTTGCGAAGCTCACGGTCAAGAAGCTCTTCTTCAGGAGTTTCCTGTGATTCTCCTGACCACCAGCCCATAAAAGTCTGCAGCAAGCCTTCTTTTTCGCGCTTTTTTTTCTCGGCGATGCTGATGCAGGTGTTCGACGTGATGCGATATATCCAGGTCTTCAGCGAAGAACGCCCTTCGAATCTGGCAATCGCCTTGTACACTTTCAAGAACACCTCCTGAACGGCATCGAGAGAGTCTTCTTCATTCATGAAGAAACGCCAGCACATGCGATAAACGGTTTTCTCATAAGCTGCTACCAGCTCAGAGAAAGCCTTCTGGTCGCCACGCCTGATCCGCTCAAGCAAATCATGGTCACCGTGCTGTTCAATTGGTTTAGACTCCGGAGTCATGGTTAAGGTTCCAGTTTTTTACCGTCAGAAATGAAAAAATGCCACTCTTTTGTACACCCGTGAAGTTTTGTCGGGATGAATGCCAACCTGAAATGTCTCGCCATGCCATTTGTCGCGCCCGTATAAGGCTGCAGAGCTGTAAAGCCGCACGGTAATAAAATAATAACCGTTGGCAAGGCTGAGTTCGGGAAACAGAAAAATTCTGCGATGCTTTTCGTTCACGACTTCAGGGTCAACGTGGTTGAGAGACGCCAGTCGCTTGTCGCCAAGCCAGATTTCGACACGGTCGGCAAGCCGCGAAATATGTTTCGGATTGGCGCCCTTGAAACTTTCGATCGAAATGGCAACGCGGCCGGTGCCGACAACCGGCTCGGGTAAAGACTGGACCGGAGAGACGGCAGTCGTTGCTGTCGCAGTTTGTTGTCCCCCCGGCGCTTCGGGTTCGTCAAGGTCGGTAAAGAACTGGGCGAAAAGCGGGTTGTTAGCAGTTTGAGCTGTCAAAAGCAGCAAAACAGCTGCTATTATTAAGACGAATCGGGCCGAACTATGGAGTCTCATCAAAACCCACCCGTTTACTTTTCTGAGGCGGTAATATTCATTTTGCTGGCATCAGCCGGGCCTTTGATAAAGAGGTCCTTGTATTCGAGCAGGTTAACTTCGACGCGATCTTTCATGCGGCGGCCTGAGGAGTCGGCGACAATCTTGATAACCGGCCTGATAACTGAAGACGGATTGTTTTTGAGCACGAGGCCAACAGAACCGTCATTGAGACAGACCAGGCTGCCAGCCGGGTAGAGCGAGAACTTGCGGATAAAGGCGCCGAGAATTTTCGGGTCAAAGTGGTTATCCATGCCTGAAGTCAAAATCTTCATCGCTTCGTAAGGCGTCATCGCAACACGATACGGCCGGTCGGTGGTGAGAGCGTCATAAACATCTGCAACCGCGCAGATGCGGCCAAACAGGCTGATTTCGATGCCTTTGAGACGACGCGGGTAACCGCCGCCCTGAAATTTTTCGTGGTGCTGCAAAGCGACCATGCGCGACCGTTCCGGAATGCCCTTCGACTTGGAAAGGATTTCGTAGCCATAAGTCGGGTGCGACTTCATTTCCAGAAATTCCTGGTCGGTGAGCTTGCCATCTTTATTGAGGATGCTGAGAGGAATCTTGAGCTTGCCAACATCGTGCAAGAGAGCACCGATGCCGAGATCATTCATCTCTTCGCGCGGCAGGTTGAGCGCGAGACCGATCAACAGCGAAATTGTCGAGACGTTAATGTTATGCGTGAAAGTATAGTCATCGAATGACTTGATATCCATCAGGTTGAGGATGGCGTCGGGCGACTGCAGCACCTCGTCAACGAGCTTGCTGGAGACTTCACTTGTCTGTTTCACGTCGATGCCATGCCCCGACTTTACCTGGTGAATGACATCTGAAACCGATTTGAAAGCGAGAACCTGCGTCTTTTTGGTGATAACGACCTTTTCGCCGGTGGTAATCGACTTCAGCTCAGGAAATTTTTCAAAGAGCAGGTCAAAATTGCGTGCGATGCCGCCAACATTTTCGGCGTCGTTAATATCGGTGATCTGAAAATCACTGACAATATACTCTTTACCGTCTTTGGAGCGCAGATAGAGATCTTTGCGGATCATCAGCGCTTCGACATCGTATTCACAGACCAGGCCGCGAAAAATAAATCGCGACGGCATCTGCTTGCTGCCAATGCGATCACCCTGGATCCAGACAAACTCCTTGCAGGAGCCTATATAGCTGTATCCGGTAAAGATTGTTACGTCGCTAAGTTTAGTTGATTGTGCCATAAAAAAATGAATCACCCGCGAGGGTGACTCATTATAACACGCTTAACTGATTAGTTAAAGAATTCAGCTGTTTTTTATTTCTGCGACGAGATCTTCGCGATAAGTGCTGCTTTCATGCGCACTTTCGAAGAGAACGCGATTGCGAATAAAGGAAACGGCCAGCCGTGCCTGCGGGGTATTTTTGATGCGCTGCCAGCTTGCGCTGTCGCCATTTTTGAGGTCAGTGCATACCAGAGCAGCAGTGCGCTGACTGATTTTTTCAAGCTGCTTGAGCACTTCGTTGCGCATGGCAGCGTTGCCTTCACCGGCAAACAGGTCGACATTGTCGACGATCGCGTTCATAGACGCATCAAAGCTCAGGTTGCTGATAAGTTCGTCACGCCCGGCCGGAGTGACCAGACCGTAGGTGCCGGCCTTGTCGATAAGGTAGAGACAGGCCGGAACGTTGAGTTCATTGAACGTGCTGATCTGGGATGCTGCCGGAATAAAGGTCGAGCACAACTCAAAGGTGAAAGACAGCATTTTCATTTCGCCATAGAAGAAATCGTCAGAGTCACCCATTGCCGGGTAAAGTTCAGCACTGTTCTTTGGCGTGTACTGGTTAAACTGCGACATATCCTTTGCCATCTTCACGAAAACCTTGCTGTCGGGATTCGGGATATTGTAACCGTATCCGAATGGATAAAGGATCAGCTCTGAGTAGGTATGGAAAGAAATGCTTGCCTGAAATTTCTCGCGCTCAACCAGTGCTTTGAGAGCCGAACTTTCTGGTTCGCTGAAGGGGCCTGTGCCATGATAGGTATCTGAACTGCCTGAACTGCTGGCACCAACATTACCCCACTGGTAGCCGTAATTGCGATTGAGGTCGACGCCCCAGGTGCCGCCGTTGTTGCGGCGGTTCTTGCGCCAGTATTTGCTCTTTTCCATTGAATAGACAACGCCGTCAGGATTAACCATCGGTACAATCCAGGTTTCGCGGTTATCTACAAGGTTTTTAACTTCGGGGTTGCTGTCGTATTCGGTAAGAAGTTTTTTGGCAGTGGCCATCGGCACTTCGATAGAAGGCCATTCTCTGGCGTGATGCGCGCCCATGAGCAATGCTGCCGGCTCGGGCTCATTCTTTGCCGGGTTGTCGCTGATCTTAAGAGCCCAGATATCGCGATCTTCGTGGGTTTTGCCGATTGACTCGAGAACACACAGTTCAGGATATTTTTCAGCCCAGGCCTTGAGCTGTTTTTCCATTGTTGCGTAGGTATAATAAGAGGCGTTCTTGTTCTGGGTGGATTTAACTTTTTTGATGTAGGCATCGAGGTCAGGAATAATAACCTTAACCGGGTGCCCTTTGCTGACAAAAGCTTGCACCTGATCCTGTTCGAGAACCATTTCGGCGAAATCGACGCCGCGTTTTGCTATGTCGAAGCCCTGTGATGCAAGCGTTACAATCTGCTTGTTGGTGAGCCTGGATACCTTGGCCAGACACTTGACCGGCTCAGCGTTAACAGTTCCAAAAGAAAGCAGCGAAATACAACAAAAAATAGTAGTGAAAAATCGCCTCATACTCTTATCTCCTTGTAAGGCACCAAAAAACTCATGTTTACTACTTAATACTCAATATACTTAATTGATTACAATAACCAATTTTACGCCCGTACATAACAAGTGTCAACAGCAATTGAAAAAAACATACTGATTTGACGCCAGGTTGTGTAGATGTTAGTATCTTGTGCACAATAAAATGTATGGCCGGCGCTGCTGAGCGCCTGCGAATGGAGCTTCACATGAAAATTAAAACGACTATATCTATCTTGCTGCTTATGGCAGGCGCTTTTATGACAATGGCGCTAACCGGTTGCGGCGGTGGCGGTGGCGGAGAAAATACTGATCCGGCAAGCATGGTCGCGACTCTTTGCGCCGGCACCCTGACCTACCAGGATTCAGGCGAACAGAATATTCTTTTTGCCGCGGTAAAAGGCGCCGGAAGTGGCGTTAGCGGCTGGGTCGAAGATCAGAACGGCAAAAAGATAGCGAACCTGTCGTATGTTTCTGCTGCCAATTCGCAGGAAGCAACGCTTACAGCTGCAAATACACCGCTCACGCCCGGCAAATACACGCTTTATTATTCAGTTAACAGCGAAACTTTCAGCGTCAGCCGCACTCTTAACTGGGGAGCAGCGTTGCCGCGCTTTCAGAGCATGCCCAACCCACCCGAGTGGAACCCGACAAACCGCACAGTTTCTGTGGCGCCAGTTACGGTGACCCCAGGAATCGCTGCGTATTATCTCAGGGTTTATTCGGCTATTTCTTATGATTACCTGTACACGCAATCGACGCCGGTGCCGGGCGGCGTGCTCTCAGAATACCTTTCGAGCAGTAACAACCAGTTTCGCATAATGGTAGTCGCCGATGTCAGCGAAGGCGCGCAGATTGTCGCCACGGCAAGATATTTTTTCAAGGCCGATACCTACTGACTTACTGCAAAGCGGGTTCTTTATCGGCACTTACCCAGTACCAGGTAAAGCGCAGTTCATCAGACTGCTTGTAAACCTGTGAAAGGCGCTGCGGGGCCGCGGCAATTTCCTGACCGGCCAGCACAGTAGTTTTCGACTTTCCCTGCTCAACAACGGCCTTGCCCTTGATCACGCACAGTCTGGTCAAAACCGGGTTGGCCTTGATGACAATCAGAGCATCAGCCACCTCAAGACCGAGGTGGGCGGTAGAAATTTTTACCGTGTCTGAGCCAATTCTGAAGCCGGCAAGGCCCTGGCGCAATTCAAACTGTTTGTCGCCAAGGATAGCGAGAATAGTTTCCTGCTTGGTGCGAAGTTCAGCTACAGGCAACTGCATAAAACACTGTCCATCGGCGAGACTCACCACACTGGTCGAAAGAGGCAGGCGATACTGACCGGCATGCGCTTCAAATGGTTCTTTGTCGGGGCTCTTGATAAAAACCCGGCCGCGCATAAAGCTCATGTCAAGTTCAATATCGGCGGCCAGTGCCTGAAACGGCGTTAAAGCAGTAGTCAACAATATAATCAACAAAAGCCTTTTCAGCTGTTTTAGCATCACACCGCTCATTCTGCAGTCGAAAAGATGTGCAACATTTTGTTCGCGGCATCAGTAACCGCTACCTTGCCATCTGAGCGCACAGCTATCGAGGTTGGCAACCAGGGCTTGGGAGCCGGGGGCGCCTTAAGTTCGCTGAGAGTTGCGCCTTTGCGTGAAAAGCGCAAGACCCTGAACAGGCCGGCATCGCAGACCCAGACGCCGCCCCAGCGGTCTACTTCGAGGCCGCTGCCATCGCTGCTTCCACTCTGAAAAGTCGCGTCGAACTGGCCCATCGGGCTGAATTTCTTAACCAGTCCGTTCTTTTCGAGAATGAAGAGTGAGTCCTGATCGGCGCGCACACTGACCGGTGATTCGATCGGCGCAGAGGGTGTCGAGCCGAAGCTTCCCAGAAAGCCGCCCTGCTGATTAAAGCATAGTATTCTCGCGGTTCCGCGATCGGCAACCCACATCTCATCCTTTCTGAAACAAATGCCACCTGGAAGATCAATTACGACTCCGGTATCAGACTCAGAGAAAATTGAGACAACAAACAGGCCATCTGTAGTGAATTTATGAATAGCGTGCCTGGCAGTATCAGAGACAAAGAGCGTAGAATTTTTTTGCGTCAGCGCGACCGGCAGGCCAAACCCGCCCTGCGTATCGCCACGGCTGCCAAAACTTGTGCGCAGAATTCCAGCTGTGTTGAAATTCGAAACACGGCGCAGCTGGCTGTCAAGAACCCAGAGACTGCCATTTTCATCCCACACAACATCCTGTGGCCATGAAAGCAGGCTGTCTGCTTCGTTATCCACAAGCAGAAAGCTCTTTTCCAGAGTAAAACTGGCGTTATCAGGCAACTGTTCACGGGCGGTAAAAGATTGAATGCTGAATTCTTCTTTTGCTTTCTCATAAATCTGGTCGTCAGATGCCTCAACATCGCTGAAGTCAGCGCTTCCTGGATCGGTCGGCTTATGCCAGGCGGCGCGATAGGCCGAAGTCTTTGCCGCAGCGCCATCGAGCGCAGCAAAAATCTCGACGCTGCATTCTGAAGCAATCATCGCCATTGGCATCTCAAGTTCAAGTGAGTATGGCCGGGCACGCCAGTTTATGCGCTCGTGCGAGCCAAATGGTTGCCGTATCTGTTCACTGCTTAACTGAAATAGTCTGGAGCCATCAGCGCTGAATGCAACTTCGCAGTTGTTGAGAGCCAGCACCTGCCCGGCAGGGTTGGCAAGCAGTTCTGCCCTCGGCGACCAGGCAACGCTGATCAAAAGAAGCTCGCTGTCAGCTGGTTTAAACGAAATCGACAGTTCGGGCATTGCTGCGATCTGGTATGAACTTGCTTTGTTGCCGGCGGCATCGAATGTATCAAGATAATATATCGCGCCGGGTATGACGGCCTGCGGCAGAAACATCAGCACATCTGGCTCAGGGCTGAAAAAGCTTCCCGCTACCGGGCTCTGACTGCCGTCGACGAGCATGTTATAAATTTTGATCTGTCTTTGCCGCCCGGCTTCGGCCATCAGATTAATTGAGTCAGCAGTAAACTTGAACCCGACGAACGGGTTCAGGAAATATCCTGGCTGCGGGGCGCTGAGAACAGGACCCGTGCCGATGGCATTAAATGCTGCCGCTTCAGAAGCTGTGATTGGCGTCGCTGATTCTATTGGCGGAGTCGTTGTGCCGAGAACGTTTTCGACTGCAGACGCGACCGCGTTAGCAGGTAACAAAATGGCTGCCGCTGAAGCAACATCAGAAACGGCGTCAGCAGAAGATGCAATCGAAGTGCCATCGGAAATTACTTCTGGCAAAGCATCTGAGGCTACCGGCGTGATTACCGCGGCTGCGCTCGCAGGCTCTTTTTCTGAAGTCAAAACAGTTGCAGCCGGCTGATCAGGAGAGGCCGGTTCGCCAGTGGTTTCGACAACTCTCAGCACAAAACGAATTTCGCCAGAAACACCGGCAGCAGGCACGAGAGCTATTTCGTAAATACCGGTTTCTGTGAGTGTCAAAGAGGTAATACCAGCTTCTTCGGCAAAGTTGATACTGGTGTCAGAAGTAAGCTGCACTCTGGCAACCCTGACCTTGTCTGTTGCGCCGTGGCCCTGCTCTTCTATCTCAAAGCGAATCTGCGAGCCTTTTTTGAGAAGAATATAGTTGGTAATCTTTGCGTCATCGCCACGATCTGCCGAAAACACACCGCGATAATCAAACAGTCTTTCGGCAAAAGCTGAACTGGCGACAAGAAACAAAACCAAAGCAATAACCACAAGTCTTTTCACAGTTAACCTCCAGAATCACAACAGATCAAAAAAAATCAGGCGGCAAGTCCTGCCTTCTGGCAAGTCTTGCCGCCGTTATAGCTCTTTATTTAAGCCATATCGAATCGGGATAATTATCAGAAAGCAGCTTCCAGACAGCCTGAGCTTCAGAATAGGCCAGATGCCTGCTGTAAACATCAGAAAGCACAGCAAACCCGTGTTCGGCTTTGCTCATGCGCGGCTGCCCTGAAATGGCGTCAATCAGCAGATCGGTGCCAAGATCAGATAGCGTTGGCACGGCGAGCAAACCAGCCATAAATTTTCTGTCTTTAGCTTCGCAAGGCAGATAGAGAGGAAAAAGAAGATCTTCTACCATTTTACTGAGCTGCGGGCTAAGCTGCCCCTTGATCAGCAGGTAATCCTGATAGGCCTTTTCCTTGGCGCCTACTGCTGCGTTATACAGCATGTTTGCCGGGAGGTTGCCCCATCCAGTTGCATCGACGCTTTTAATCTTGCTCTTCTGGCCATGTACCATATCGCCAATCACCGTCAGAAACTGAATATACTCAAAACTGATAACCGGCAGATGCCCATTATCATAGGGAAACAGATGAGCAAGTTGCATCAGTTTCTGCAGAGCGCTGTAACCATCAGTGGTTAACAGACTGCGCTGATTGAATGATGATACGATTTCTTCTATCTCGGAGAGCTTTTCAAAGCCCGGCAGAGATTTCATCTGCACCAGCATTTCTTCGGCGGCTGCACTATCGCGAAATTCATAGATATAGAGATACCTGAGATCAAGCAGTGCCTTATAAAGCTCGGCATTTGATGCCTGCGGGTAGTTGGTAACAAATTCAGTAAGCTTGTTGAGGCGCATCTGCGGGGAAGCGGCGTGCTTAACCACCCGGCTGAGGCTGCACCATTCAGTTCTGATCGGGTTATAATAAGGCGCCATGGCGTCTTTGATCGCCAGAGAGGTAAGCGCTGCTTCGGGAGCTCTCTTGGCAAAGTAGGCGTTATCAAGAGCGGCATCAAGCATTTCAGCTGCTTTGTCACCGCTGATTTTTCCGGTGGCTACTCGGTTTAACAAGCCATCAATCATTCTATTGCCAGCATGAAAACGACGCAAATCTTTGGTCAGTGATGATGAGGAGCGCTGCAGACGTTGACCTTCGACAAAGCGTTCGGCACTGCGATGATAACCGGTCGCAACATAGCCTGACAAGGCCAGGGTCTGCTCAGGGTATGCAAGTTTACCTTTGGCGGCAGCGGCAGCGTCAAGAGCGCTAGAAACCGCTTCGTAATTGCCACGGGCATATTCAGCCATGGCACGATAAAGATTGACCTTTTTGAGATAACGGCCTTTGGGAAATACCTTGACATAGGTCTCGGCAGCTACAGCAACTTCTTCGACCAACTCGGGGCTGAAGCAGCTGATCGCTTTATAAAAGCCTTCTTCTCTTACCGCGGGCTTGTATTCATCTTTTGTCCAGGCGATTGCAGCAGCAAAGGCATCACGCAGCATGGCCTGCGCCTTGTCCGGATCACTTGCCCACAACTTGCCGGCAGCGGTGATGCTTTTTTGCACGCTGCTCAACGCTGGGGCAGCATTTGCAGAGATCGTTGCCAGAATCAGGGCAAAACACAGGGCGATACGCAGATATTTCATTTTTTCCTCCACTCAAAAAGAGTTATGTTTGTGGCTGTCGAGTCTTATCGTCATTGCCGCGATTCTTTTTATTTTTCCAGCGGCGGCGGCGATTTTGGCCCGGAGCTGATTCCGGGGTTACGGCAGGGTTGTCTGTTCTTTCAGACTGCTGATCTGGCGCCTTTTCAGCAGGCCTGGCAACGGGCTTCTCTGACTGTTTGTCGGTTTGTCTGTCAGGTCTGTCGGGTCTACCAGGTTGTTTTTCGGCTTGTCGGTCAGGTCTGTCAGGCCTACCAGTTTGTTTTTCGGCTTGCCTGTCAGGTCTGTCAGGTCTGTCGGGTCTGTCAGGTTGTTTTTCAGCTTGCCTGTCAGGTCGTCTTGCCGGACCCCTGCCCTTTTCTGGCTGGGAACCCGGAGCTCTTGCCGGCCTGGCGCCAGCCTGGCCGCCTTCAGGGCGGGCGCCCTGCGGCCTTGAGCCGCTGCGCGGACGGTCATTCGGGCCACGTTGCTGCTGCGGCCTGCTGGATCTGCCAGAAATGTTTTTCACTTCGAGACCAGCGATGATTTTTTCTATGGCATCAAGAAACTCTTCTTTTCCGGCGGCGCTCTTGGCGGAAAATGGCATGGCAAAACCGATGTGAAGATCCTTGATAATCGAAGCCTGCATCTTTGCGACCTGCTGATGACTCAGCTTGTCAGCCTTGGTAATAACCGCAATGTTATTGATCTTCTGGTCTTTGATCCAGGTCTGCATCTGCTCGTCAAGCGGTGAAGGCTTGTGCCTGATATCGAGAACCTGAATTACGCCCTTGAGGTTTTTGCTTTCAGCAAAGAACTCGTTCATCATCGTCTGAATTCGCTGGCGCGTAACCTTTGAGGCCTTTGCGTAACCATAGCCAGGCAGGTCAACAATGTAGAATTCTTCATTGATACAATAGTAATTGATCGTGAGCGTTTTGCCGGGCATGGCGCTGGTGCGCGCCAGTTCTTTGCGGCCGGTTATGCAGTTGATCAGCGATGATTTGCCGACGTTACTGCGACCTACCAGCGCTACAACCGGCAACTGATCGTCAGGAAGACCGTCTTTGCCGACAACACAAGCGCTGAATGTGGCTGAGGTAATTTTAATAGTCATGCTATTCCCCACGCTTCCTGGTTGTTCGCTTTTTCTTGGCAGCGGTACCAAGAGCTCGGCGACTGAAAACCAGCGGCGTCTTTTTCGGTTCGCCACGCAGGGCGAGAGCAAGAACTTCGGCTGCCGAAGAGACCTTGTAGATGGTCAGATTCTTGCGAATCTGCGGCGGCACCTCTTCGAGTTCTTTTTCGTTATCGTTCGACATGATGATGTTGGTAATGTTCTGGCGATGAGCTGCAAGCAGCTTTTCTTTAATGCCGCCGACCGGCAGCACACGGCCGCGCAGAGTAATTTCGCCAGTCATGGCAAAGTCGCTGCGCACCGGAACTTCATTGAGAGCTGAGTAAATCGCGGTCGCGATGGCAATACCTGCCGATGGGCCGTCTTTCGGCACCGCACCCTCTGGGAAATGGATGTGCAGGTCGATTGAATCATAATCGATCGGCCGCATCTTGATTTCGTCAGCGTGACTGCGCAGATATGAAAGCGAGGCATGCGCCGATTCCTTCATTACTTCACCCAGCGAACCGGTGAGAATAATCTTGCCACGGCCGGGCATTACCACGACTTCGATCGGCAGAGTTGTTCCGCCGACTTCTGTCCAGGCAAGGCCGTTTACCAGGCCGATATCGTCTTTATCTTCGCGTTTGGTATTGTGATACTTGGGAATGCCCAGGTATTGCTCGATCGAAGCGTCGGTAACCTGCAACAGCGTCTGCCCCTTCTTGTCAGGATCAGCTTTTATCTTGCCAAAAACGAGATCGCGAGCAATTTTGCGACATATCGAGGCGAGTTCGCGTTCGAGACTACGCACCCCGGCTTCGCGGGTATACTTTCGGATAACCTCGACAACCGCTGACTCGTCAATTTTGATGCCCTTCTTAACGATGCCGTTGGCATCCTGCTGCTTGGGAACAAGGTATTTCTGGGCGATCTGTACCTTTTCTTCTTCGGTGTAGCCAGGCAGGTAAACGACTTCGAGACGATCGCGCAACGGGCCAGGAATGGTGTGCGGAACGTTAGCAGTAGTCAAAAACAGCACTTTCGACAGGTCAAATGCCGTCGAAATGTAGTGATCTGAGAAAGCGTGATTCTGTTCGGGGTCGAGAGCCTCCAGCAGCGCTGAACTCGGGTCGCCCCTGAAATCCATGCCCATTTTGTCGATTTCGTCGAGCAGAATAACGGGGTTACGCGCACCGGTATCGCGAAGCGCCTGAATTATGCGACCGGGCATCGCGCCAATGTAGGTGCGGCGATGGCCTCTTATTTCGGCTTCATCACGCATGCCGCCCAGAGAAATTCGGGCGAACTTGCGATTAAGCGCGCGGGCAATCGATTTACCCAGCGAAGTCTTGCCAACGCCTGGCGGCCCGATCAGGCAAAGAATCGGACCCTTGATCGATTTTTTCAGCCGGCACACGGCAAGATATTCAAGAATGCGCTCTTTAACCTTGTCGAGGCCAAAATGGTCTTCATCAAGGATTGTCTGAGACTTCACAAGGTCAATGCGGTCTTTGGTCTGCTTTTTCCAGGGAAGGGCGACCAGCCAGTCGATATAATTGCGAGAAACAGTAGCTTCGGCAGAGCCGGGCGGCATTTTGCCGAGTTTAGAAAGCTCTTTTTCAGCCTTTTCGCGGGCTTCATCGGGCATACCGGCTTTGGCAACCGCCTCTTTGAGCTCTTCGATTTCTTCGGTGCGCTCATCAGTGTCGCCAAGTTCTTTCTGAATGGCTTTCATCTGTTCGCGCAGGTAGTATTCTTTCTGGATCTGCTCCATCTGCTTGCGCACCTGGCCACGGATCTTCTTTTCCACCATCATGATCTCGAGCTCGCGGTTGAGAATGCCAGCGATTTTTTCGAGTCTTTCGCGCGGAACAAAAGCTTCGAGAATCTCCTGCTTTTCTTCGACCTTGAGGTTGAGGTGGGCGGTGATAATGTCGGCGAGACGGCCGGGCTCCTCAACGTTGTTGGCGACCATGATCACTTCGAGCGGGATCTTTTTATTGAGTTTGACATACTGCTCGAACAGACTGATTACATTGCGCATCAACGCCTGCTGTTCGATGGTTTTTTTGTCTTCGGTCAGAATTCTGACGCCCTCGACCTCGAAGAATTCGTCGAGTCTGGTAAAGCGATTGATTCTTACTCTGGTGGTGCCTTCGACCAGTATTTTCAGAATGCCGTCAGGCAGCTTGAGAAGCTGAAGAATTTCGGCAACGGTGCCGGTTTCGTAGAGCTCGTCGGCTTCAGGGTCATCGGTTTTAGCCTGCTTTTGAGAGCAGAGAATGATTCGGCGGTTTTTGAGCATTGCCTCTTCGATAGCCCTGATCGATTTTTTGCGACCGACGAAAAGAGGCACGACCATGTAGGGAAATACGACTACGTCCCTGAGTGGCAACAGAGGATATATTTCTGGTGCACCCGGGTTGTCGATGTCATCAAAGTTTTCTGGATTATTGCTGCGATCTTCTATTGCCATTCAGATATTCCCCCGACTGTAATTGAAACGATTCTACTGCAAAATTGCAATTTCCTAAACAGAAAGTTAAAGATTTTCATTTTTTAGAGCTTACTTTTTCCTTTACGACAAACGGCAGACGGCCTAACTGACGCACAAGCCTCTGCAGAAGACTGATTCGCGAAGCATGTTCCGGGTTGGTGTCGTCAAGAACCGGTGGCAGATTCATCAGGCATGCTTCGATATTTACTTTTCCAATTTTAAAAAACTCAAAAATTTCGTGATAGTTGATGCCAGGTAACTTTTCGATTCTGGTCAGAGATTCAACAAGTTCTTTTTCGATCTGACATTCGGCAGCAACATTGGCATCAACCTGACCGCCCTCGACCTTGCTGCGCATACGTTGGAACAAAGCTGAGAGGCCGTCTATATCAGCCGGGGCGATATCTTTCCAGGAGCGAATCGCGTCATAAAATGATGCCGGGTCAAACTCGTAAGACGCGAGAAAACCTTCGCCAGCCATTTTCAACTGGGAGTCACGCAGGGTCTCTGCCGCAACAGCCTGAAGCCATGAACGGCGTGGCAGATTATAATCCGGAAAAACATCTGAGAACGCCTGAAATATATCAAGCCTGAAATCAGCAGCGCGCAGAAAGGCGATTATTCGTGACGGCTCAACCTGCTCGCCAGCTTCTGTCATTGCGTAGTTTCGCATGAGAAGGGCCAGGCACAGCACCTGGGCTGAGCTGTTGCCCGGAACAGGAATACGACCGGTAAAATAGTCGCAGACCTCCTGCAAAACCGGCGCCATAGTTTTGAAGGCCGGTATGTTTTCAATGCAGTTGACCACCATGGCAAAACCGGTTGACGGCAAAATAGCGGCAATGCGCGAGCGCTCGCCCTCAGCGATCATCGCAATCAGGGCATTAATTTCAACCGCAGATTTTTCGAGCCCCAGACGCGGAATAAGCCAGATTGCGCAGCGTGCCAACGGGAAGCCGGAGGTCGGAGACAACACCTTATCTTTTACAAACCTTTCGGCAAGCCGCGAAAGCTTTTCGGGCAATTCGGCAAGGTCGCTTTGCCACAGCTGCTGCAGATGCGAGAAATGTTTGTCGAGTTCAGTCGAGCGCACAATCGCTTCCTGGCTCTGGGGGTGCAGCTTGTCAGAAACGGCGATCGCGGCCGGCATCATTTTTCCACGGTTGTTTTCGCATGCCAGCAGCGAAAAATGCCTGATCATGTAGCGATGCAGCACAGTCTCGGGCATATCAAGATATTCAGGCTTGAATTTAATCAGCAGCGGCTGTAATGACTCTTTATAGTAGCACAGGCGTGAGATTCTTGCGCCTTCTGAGCGCAGATTGTAGCCTTCAGGCAGTATCGATCTGATTCTGGTTTCGAAGATTTTGCGGCGCTCGGCGATTTCGTGAATAATGCCGATCTGCTGCAGCACCTGCGGGTAAAACTGGGCGCCCGACAGCACATGCTGTTTGCTGGTCAATCCATCATAGCTTGCCGTAATGTTCTTAGCCTTTATGCCATCAAGTTCGACATCGCAAACTCTGTCGTCAAGCATAGCGGTAAAATAGGTCGGCGGTTGTGGAAACCGGCTTTTGCTGCTCCAGGGCGCTGTGGCAAAATTTATAGCGCCAAAGGCGAGCTCTTTGATTCTGGGAACAAGCTTTTCGGTTGTCTGCCCGGCAACAGAGCGCACGGCAAAGAGATATTTTTCACCGTCGACCTCACGCGTAATAAGATCTTTGTATTGCACACCCTGAGCCGCTGCGAAGCCTTGCACTGCCATTGATGGCAAATTGTTAAAGTCAAACGCTTCGCTCGCTTTTGGGCCGCGCACTTCTTTTGCCGAATCTGTGGCGGTATCAACGAGACCTTCGATTAATATGCCGATGCGGTGCTGCGAAAACCAGCAGCGCAATCGGGAAAACTCAATCTTTTCCTGACGCAGCGCCTGGCTGACCGGCTCGCGCAGGTCAGGCTGGGCAGAGGCAAACAGATTGTCGGGCAGGCATAAAAAGCCGGCTTCGAGTAGCAAGGTTTTAGGCAAATTGATCTCCGCTATAGATAATGCAGGCACGAATTATAGTCGTCTCGCGCCAGAAATTCAAGCACCGACTCAGATCCGCGAAGGCAGCAGAATGCACCGAGATTTTACACTGCCTCAAGATTTCTGATAATGGCTTCGGTTGAATCGGCGTCTTCCGGAAAAGTTTGTGTCTTGAACTCGACATCAGAATAAAGTTTTCTGGTTGATTCAAAATCGATCAGCACGCGGTTGATATCATCAGTGATACGCGCCTGAAACTGCAACGTGCTGCGCGAGTTGAAATCAGGCACCATGATCAGGATACTGTTGTCATCAAACCGGCACAGCATGTCACTGTCGCGCATATACACGGTCAGTCGAACGCCAAGTTCACGAATCAGTTCGGTTCTGAACTTATCGACCGATTCGCCGGCATCGGCGTCTTCTTGAAGATGCAGCTTTTTAAGTCTGATCAACAAAAATCCAACGAGAGTTTTCTCGTTTCTTGCCCGGTTGATGAGATTTTTCATGCAGTCGACAAAATAGTCGCGCGAGTAGAGGCGGCTTGAATTGTCGACGAGATTGCTTTCGATAAGGTTAAGCTTCTGGTTGGTCGCTCTGATGCGGTTGTTTAATTCTTTCATGATACCGAGCGCGACCATCGGAAACTCACTGATCAGATCACAGAACTCGCCCTTGCGCAGCACGAGCAGACGCGAATGTGCGTCAGCCATTGCCGAGGCTGCGCGCGGTTTGTCGTCATAGAGGCCCATTTCCCCGAAAAAAGCGCCCTTGTCAAAACTGGCGAGCACTTTTATTGCCGGCTGTTTTCCGGTAAAAATCGAGATTTTGCCGTCGACAACGAGATACATGCAGTCGCCAAAGTCGCCTTCCCAGAAGAGTATTTCGCCTGATTCAGCCTCTTCTTCGGTGACAACCTCGGCAATCTTGCGCAGCTCGTAGCTCGACAGGCTCGAAAAGATCGATATGCGCTTGAGAAACAGAATTCGTTCAATAATAATCATAGTCGCTCACTCATTGATATTGCATGGTAATACCTCTAGCCTTGAGGCTTTCGGTGGCCCATCTGCAGGTAGAAAGCACAGAAGCGGAAGCAGAGGTGTCTGCTTCGATTTTTTTCAGCACCGGTATCAGATCGCGGATTTCTGACATACACACGGTATGTATCGCGGCTTCTTTAAGTTCTGAGTCTGATGAATTGAGGTATTTGCCGAGAATTATGCGCAGGTCTTTTTCGCGCATGGAAAAAGCCTTCATGGCGTATGATACAACATTATCGAGAGAAATGTTTTCGAGCACCGGGATGATATGATAAACCAGCTGGCGCTCGCCCATGTTCTGCAGCACTTCGACGGCATTGCTCACCAGCTCGTCGTTGCTTGAGTAAAGGCTTTTAAAGAGGTCGCGCGCCTCGCGGTTCTGCTCGGGGGCAATCAGACAAACGATAAGTCGGGTCAGCGACCAGGCGCGCTCGCGCAGCAGCATGCGCAGATAAACTGAGCTCTCTGAAGCAGTGTCGCGGGTGATAACGTATTCTTCGAGCTTGTACTCGTAGAGCTGCTGAATAACCCTCTTGCCAAACTGATGCAGGTAATCGCGCACGCTGCCGTCCTGCGACGCGGCAAGAATACCGCCAACAGCGGCTTTGGCGTAGAGGGTCGCTTCGCTACTTTCGAGAACCATGATGAGATCGCTGAACTTGTCATTGTAATGGGCAATAAGAATTTCTTCGGCATACTTGCGGTTGCGCGGACTCGAATCTGAGAGCCCTTCGATCACGTGATAGAACCATTTTGGCTCGGTCAGGCGCGCCAGCATTTTCAGAGCGAGATACCTAATTTCGCGCAGATCATCTTTAATCAAGCGGCCGATGATTTCATAATGTTCATCAGTCTCGCCGTTGCTGAGAATCTTTTCAAAGGCCTGCGCAGCTGCCAGTCTGATCTTAACATCAGCCGATGCAAAAAACGGGCGCAGATTAACCCAGAAACGCTCATCGCCGGTGTAGCCGATGATCTCAATACCTTTGAGTATGCTGGCATGGTCGCTGGTCGAGATAAAACCCTGAATGATTTCGAGTGAACGCATCATCTGGTCAAGATCGCCGATACGAACGAGAATCGCCGACGCGATACAGCGCAGACGTTCTGAATCACTGGCGATGAAAGTGGTCACACGTTGTCGCAACCGCGGCGACGATGGGAAAATGCTGATGGCTTTGAGCGCCTGATACTGCAGCTCGAGATTGCTGCTGTCAAGACAGGCAAACAAAAACTCGGCAGTAAAGTGGTCGACCGGCAAAACAACCTGCCTGAGCAGTTCCTCTTTTCTTTCTTCGCTGAAGCCGCTGAGTTTGCGCATCATCTGCTCGCGGCTACCGCGATCGCAGTTGCTGACAATAAGCTGCACAATCAGCACCGAAGCTTCTTCGTCGGCGCTGTCAAGGTGCCCCAGCATGAGATTAAAGGTGTTGCGGTCAAGATTAAGCTTCTGCAGGTCGCCCTTGTTGAAAAAATCAAGACTTGAGCTGCGCAGCAGCTTAAGCAGACTGTCGCGATAAGGTTTGCGCATGAGAACTGTTACCGCAATCCACACGGCAGCGGCTGCCAGTGGGAAAAACCGGATCAAATCGGTGCTGGTGCCGGCATGATACAGCAGCAGGCCGGTTACTACAGTTCCCAGCGGCTGCACGACGCCTTCGCTGACCGTGATAATGCGGGCTTTTTCGCGCGGTGGCAGCGCATTGTAAAAGAGATTGCTTACCGGCTGGAAAAGGGCGGTTAACAGCCCGATCTGCACGAACTTGAGCCAGACGCCCGGCACGAGCGTGTAAGAAAATGTTGTGCCGAGAAATGCGGTCAAGGCAAGAATCGGATAGATAACGTTGGTATTGCTTATGCCGAGGCGATGAATCAGACCGCCGGTAATGAAGGCTTGAAACAAAAAGGCAAGCAGGCTCGCGCCAATGGTGAACCAGCCGTAGAACAACGCCAGATCATTCTCACTGGCAAAATGCGCGTTCAAAATCGAAGCGCTCTGAAACTCGGCAAAATAGAACGAAAAATTGGCCATAACTGCAGAAATTACCAGAAACAAGACCAGCTGCGATTCAGTCAGGGTTCTGACAAAATTGCGCAGGCGGTCAAAAAATCTGGTCTGCTTCTGCTCGCCGGGACGCTGAAAAAAGCTCTGAATCTGTGGCTTAACATAGCTGCTGCTGCCGATAAAAAAGAAAACAAAGGCCAGAGCATGCATTACCGCCCAGAACCACAGAATTGAAGGCACGGGATAACGCAGCGCCAGATAACTCAGCGTGCCACCGGCAACGACGCGACCGGCAATGACACCGGTAAAAACAATAGGCACCAGTCGTTTTGCCTTGAGCGCGTTAAACTGTGTACCGAGCAGAACCGACAAAATTACCGGTACAACAAATACCAGCAGGTTGGTTACAAAATACAGAACATAACAGCCAACAACCGAGCCGCTGTCACTGTTGCTGATATAATGTACCGCGGCGAACACGGCAACCGCCGAGGCCAGACCTGCGCCGGCCGTTAACTTGCGCTTTGCCACCCGTCCCTGCAGCACAGCCAGCAAAAGACTGACCGGAATAGCAGCCAGCGAGCAGAAAATGAACATCAGCGGCAAATTCTCTACCCCGGCCCGCTTGATAAAAAGCGTGTCCGAAATTGAATCGCCAAGAGCAAGCGAAAACCAGCACATAAACGTGAAAAACCAGAAGAACCCGGTTTCGCGCCATTCGCCCGGTCTGATATTCAGCATCGATTCCAGTCTAGCCAGTAACATTACAGATTCTCTCTACCAGAACTTCCAGTCGTAGCGCACATTTATACGCTGTTCGCGCACGGGTTCCTTAAACTCGATGTTGACGACAAATCCTTTGGGCAGCCGATATTCGAAGATATAGGTCTCCTCTTCTGCCTGATCCATGGTTCCTTCGTAGGCCATGAATATGTTGTTGCCAATGTATTTACCCACCCTGATAAAAGACTTCGTCTTGCCTGACGAACGGTCAAAAAGCGAACTCAAAAACAGCTCATCAAGATTAAGAGCTGATGATATGGTATTACCAATCAGTGCAGAAAGGTAAGAATTTTTGAGACCTTCAAGAATTTCAGTTTCAAAGAGCTCTTTGCTGTCGCCATGCGTCACCGCCGACATGTCGCGGCCGAGAGCAAGCATCGCCAGCAGATCGCTTTCTGACATTGGCGGACTCGAATAAATGCGCGGGGTAAACGACGAAACCCTTCCCTGCAGCGTCAAAAAGATTTTGGTGCTCTGGATCTGCCCCTCAGATTTAACGTAAATATGCGGGTCGAAACTGTTTTCTACCCCACCAAACTTAATTTCGCCAGTATCGATGCGGAAACGGCGCTGCTGAAAAAACAGGTTGCCCTGAACGCAACTGACGCCACCATCGATTTTGACGTCGTCGAGGTCACCAGAAATAGAGAACTTGCCGCGCATTTCGGCATTAAGAAACGAGCTGCGCACCCAGAAGTTTCTTGGCACTTCGATATCGAAACGGTATGCCAGCGAGTCGAAAAACAGATCAAGCTTGCGTCGGCGTGTAAAAATTTCTGTAGACAGATTAAACTTGCCGCGCGGCACAAGAACTTTGCCGGTGATAATTGGATTGTACAGATCACCACCAATGTCAATGCTGGCACTGGCACCATTAACTTCAAGATTCATAAACGAAAGATCGAGTTTTTCACCACTCAGGTGTGCCGAAACCGAACCCAGACTGTTGCGAAAGTCTACCTGGCCCCGGCCAGAAAGCTTGCCACGGCCAAGATGCGCCTCAAGAGTGTCAATGTTAATGACCATGTCCTGGGTCGACAGAGCGAAATCGACCTTGGTAAGAGGCTTACGCATGTTGCTGAATGCGAGAGTATCAGCCTTCAAATGCAGGTCGCCGGCAATCTGCGGGTTCGTTGGCCGGCCGGTCAGGTTCAAGTCAGCAACGATCGTACCGCTTGCCTCGCGAAAGACCTCGGGCAGGTAGTCGACGAGATCAGTAAGAGGACCATGCGGCACCGAAAGATGCATGTTTATGTTGATCGGCTTGTAGCCCTCTGCGAGGTCGATGTTTCCTTTAAGATTAAAAGAGCTGTTCGGAAGTGTGATATGGGCATCTTCAACAATAATTCGCGACTTGTCGCCTTCGACGCGGCCCCTGACTTCTGGAATACTGCGCCCGGCAATGACAAGTTCGCTGATGCCGGCATCAGCCTTGAGCTTGAGATCATGCAGATCGCCAAACAGACGGGCACTCAGTGAAAGATTGCCTTCGTAGTTCCAGTTTGGCAGATCAAAAAGCCGACCAAGAGCCTTGATTGAAAAATCTTTGCCATTAACCATAAGTGCGAGCGACTTGCCCGGCACGACAACGCCTTCGACGCCAAGAATACCGAGACGGTATTTCAGCTCAAGCGAACGAATTTCGATGCCGCCATTCTGATAGACAATCTGCATCGGGCGATTTGACACGATGATATCGTTCTCTTTTTGAATGCGTATTGATTCGAGCTGCATGTTGACCGCGTCAGGCAATCCGGTCTGCAGATCGCCCTGCAGGCTGCAGGCCCCTGAAACCAGGAGTCCGCCATAGTCAAAGGTCTTTATGCCATGCGACTCCGGAACAAAAGAAAAGTCAACGTTGTCAAGCAGCAGTTCAGCCTTATAGGGCCGTTTTCCGGCCCAGTCGATTTCACCATCGATGCTGATGCCGAGTTTGTCGAATTCGCCGCTGTTCACACGCAAACCAGCATCGTCAATGACGACCTCGCCGCCAAAATTGCCAAGATCTCGCTCAGAAGTTTTAAGGTCGCGTGCAAACATGGTAAAATTGCCGACTTTTTTTTCGGCAGACCACTCGACATCGCCCTGAAAGCTTAGATCACCCTTCAAGTCCGGCAAAAACTTTCGCATCGCCGGAATGTTAGCGAATCTGAGAGAGTCGCCTTCAAGGGTTCCAGAAAAGCGCTCACTGCCACTCACCTGTCCTGAAACCGACAAGGTTCCGCCAAGAGCTCTGACAAATAGACTGCGAATCTCGCTCTGTTTGCCGAAAATGCTGCCTTCATAGTAAAGGCTTTCGATATCATTGCCGTCAAAATGCAGGCGACGGCCATCAACGACGAAATCCCAGTAATCAGGGCCTCTTGTTCCGTCATAAGAGACTGTTCCGGCGATCACACCGCTCAGTTCGGCATCTTCAACACTGTCTGGCAATAGCCCGCGCAGCTGTGACACATCAAATTTCTGAAAGTTCAGTTTGAATCCTTTGAGTTTGCCATCGAGCAGGCTCAGGTTCAGATAACCGTCGAGCGTAGAATCATCTGGCAAACTCAGTACAAGTGGCGCCAGGGTAAGCAGGCTATCCTTGAAGAGGAGCTGTGCCCGAACGGCATTGCAGCTGATCTGCATGATGTCGACATTTTGCCCCCACAGTTGACCACGCACTTCTGGAGTCTGCAGTGAGCCGTTAACTTCTGCCTGTAAAAAAGCGCAGCCTGAAGCAATCTTTGGCGATATCTCAAAGGTTTGCAGATCAACATTTTTAACATCTACTTTTGCAGCAATGTTTGACGCGTTGATGAGGCCTTCGACCTTGATGTCTCCACCATTGGCGAAAACTGCGTGCGGATTAGAGAGGTTCCAGGCGGCACCAGTGCCAAATATTCTGACAGTAAGCTCTTCTGGCTCAAAGCTGTAGAACTTCCCTTCGTGCATGATCAGATTCAGATCATAGGAAGTTTTTTCGGGATCAGTCAGGTCAAAGGAGATCTTGAACGGCCCCGAACAACGGCCTGCGACCGGACTTTCGATGAAAGGGCTCAACGACTGCAGGACAACCTGGTCGAGATCGCCGGTAATCTCGCCCTGGCTCTTCTTAGCACCGCCAAGGAATATAGAAGCACTTGCCTGCAGATTGCCAATTTCGGTGTTAAGATCGCCCTCGACAAAAAACCTTAAATCTTCGTTCAGACGCCAGTTAACAGTGGCATGCCTGATGTTTTTGTCCTGGTATTTCCAGTCCTTTATCGCGGCGTGTCCAGATCCGCTTATCCTGGCAATATCGCCGGAAAAATCGCCGGAAAAATCAGCTGGCCCGACAACGGTATTCTTGAGGGTAACACCGAGCATCGCCAGAACAGCTTCTGGTAAAACAACGCGCTGCCCTGACAGGTTGGCGACAAAGTCGGTGAGACTGTCTTCGCGGCCTTTGTATTCGGCGTCGAGGCTAAGGGTTCCGCTGCCGTCATCGGCGCGTACACTGAGATTCCATGGCGAACTGGCGGTTCGCGCTGCCGAAAGATCGAGCGTAGCTTTGGTTTTGCCGAGAATAAACTGACACGCATTGACCGCGACTCGGCCGTCAAGCTCTTTATTAAACAATCTGGCGAGATTGTCGCGCGGGTTATTGATGCGCGCAAAGAGGTTACCCTGCCAGCTGAGATCGATCTCAGCATTACCAGATACGATGTTCAGGCCATAAAGATGCCACAGATAGATAAGCGGCAGAAACCCTGAAAAGTCTTTCTGTTGCCAGCTGAATCTCAGGTTGGCATCGCCGCTGCCAAGATCAAGCAGGCCGGTCAGCTTGCCCATTCCACCCAGCGGACCGCTGGCAAAGCTCAGGTCAACACTGGCTGCCCTGTCGCTGCGCGCATAGGCGATACGCATGTCAGGCACATTGAGAGCGGTTACCGAAGTATTTATCTTAAGGCCATTAATAAGAATCTGCGAGGCAGGAATATCTGGCAGCGCGCTCTCGCGTTTGTCGCGGGCGGGAAAAGGCGCGGTAAAGTCGATGCTCAAACCATTGATTTCGATGCGTTCGATGGCGATCTGGTTGTAATAAAGATCGAGCGGACCTGTGCCAGATGCGAGAAAGACTTTAACATCATCGGCGACTGCGAAAGACTTTTCGCCGGGAAGTTCTATTTTCAGGCCGCGCGCGACGATCTGGTGTTGCGGCAGATTGAGCTGAAGCGCCTCGGCAGTAAAATCTATATTGTGAAAGTTCTTTGTGTAATCCCTGATGCGGGCAATAGTCGATTCAGGAAGGTCATAAGTGTGTTGCCAGGCGTAATATAGTGCGCCAGCAAGCAGCAGCGCAAGTATTGCGCCTGAATAGAAAATTTTTCGGATCTTTTTTTTCAATATAAGGCAGGCCGTTGGCCCGAATAAGCTTAGATAGATGAGAATTGGTGAGCGTTGGCATGTTACCACAGCTCACCCTCAATATCAAATCGTCATCGCCGCCCAAGAACTGAAGAAAAATACTTTGCCTTTGCAACAAGCTTGTAAAAGGGACTCTTAAATAGTTTGCTATTAGTTTGCTAATAGCTCGCGAAATGGTTTGTAAAATGGTTTGTGAAAAAAATCCCAACACACTGTTGTCGAGACAAAAAAAAACCTGCCCGAGGGGCAGGTTTCTTTACTTGTTAATTACTTGCCTTTGGCGATAAGGTCTTTGAGATCTTTGCCGGGTTTGAATTTAACAACTTTTTTAGCTGGGATGCTGATAGCTTTTTTGGTCTGGGGGTTAACGCCTTTGCGGGCTGCGCGCTTGGCAACTTCAAAAGAACCAAAACCGATAAGCTGGATTTTGTCGCCTTTTTTGAGACTGTCTTTGAAAGTTTCGAGCATTGATTCGAGAGCTTTCTGAGCAGTTGCCTGGTTGAGGGTAGCCTTGTGGGCGATAACTTTTACGAGATCAGCTTTATTCATCTGGAGCACTCCTTCATGATTGGAAATTTGATAGGCTGATTATAATGACGTCTGCAAACTATTGTCAATACCCTTTTTATTTTTTTTTATCTTGTTACTGCCTTTAACAAAGGATTTTTTCTTGCGCCTAAGGTGTACCCTCTATTCACAAGCGTCCTTTCCCCCCATAGAATACAGCTATACAGAGGCAAACCTGCAGCCGGTCAAATAGAACAGATATTTGATTTTACAAAAGCAATGTTGTAGTATTTTTTTTAAGTTGTAAAAATATACTAGACAGATTTGAGAGGTTTTTATGAGTCACCTCATTTTGCCCGCCGTTATCATAGTTGTTTTATTCGTGGCCGCAGTTTTTCTGCTCAAAATGCTGATACCGCCGAAAGAAGCTGACGGCGGGGTTCCCGTCAAAGAAGTCGGCGCCGCCTCGAATGTCCAAGTCAGAATTCACAACCTGCAACCCGCTCAAGCAACTGCCCAGACTGAGCCGGTTTATTACGAAGAACCACAAACCGATAGAATAAGACAAAAGTCCGGGTCACCGATATTGCCATTGATTATGTTTGTAGCTGTTGGCTATCTCGTCTACGCGAATCAGGATCTTATTGTCGAGAAGATTCCCGCCAAAGTAAAAGAGCTTACCCAGCAAGACGCCGCAACGAGTAGACCCAAACAGTCCATCTCACTGGCTCAGGTTGATGGGCATGCCGTGGTAGAGGGCGTCAACTGGATAAAAATTGTTGCGACCAGCAGCAGCGGCCTTCCGTTCGAAGGCTGGGTTTCAGAACTGGCGATACAGAAAGAGCCACCCAAAGAGAATCCCATGGCCGACGAGTTCATGAAAAAGCTCGGCCTGCAGACCAATAAAGAGCGGATCGAAGGCATCAAGCGCATGCGCAAGGTCAGCGAATCTCTCAATACCGCGCTCAAAGATTTCCGCCCGAAAAAAGAGTAGCGTCAACCGCAATTAAAGGGCGATGATTGGCTCAATTCTGGCCAGCACTTCAAGAAACAGCTCATTTGAGCATTTACTAATGAAGACAGCATTGCGGGCTCGGAAATCAAGCGAACGCAATTGATCTGCCATTATTACTCCGGTAACATTTTTATCGCCAGTTACAGGAACATAAAATGGGTTTTCCCGCTTTGTGTTAGTAACCGGACAGACAAAGACAAAGCCCATTTTCTGATTGAACGAAGTTTGGCTTATTACCAGAGCCGGGCGATTTCCCATCTGCTCGTGCCCGGCCTGCGGATCAAAGCTGAGGCGAATAAAATCACCGCGTTTGGGAATGTATGCTACCAAACCTCTTCTCCTTCAGTTTTTCCCCAAGATACTTCCTCGCCAGGCTCTTTCACTTGAGCCAGCAAGTCTTCTAATGCGTATTTTTTTGTTGGGACTACCGGTTCGAGAACCAGCTTTCCATCCTCAATTGAACACTTTATTTTATCTTTTTCACTAAGATGAAAAATCTCTAGAATACTCTTGGGAAGCCTGATTCCTAAGGAATTTCCCCATTTCCCGATTTGAAGCTGTAAAGTAGGCGGCATAATTTCTTCCTCCGTTATCTATAATATACATTGTATATCCAAATACGATCTTTTGTCAATCATCAGCGTTAATCTGCAGCAATTCCCAATGAGAATCAAAACCTGGATCCTGCGACTAAGCGCAGGGCGGTGTGTCGCGCCGAAACTCCAACGTAGTTACACAATTTTCGGTCATTCTGTTTAAAGCGAAGCGTAGGGGTTCAACATTTTGCCCCCCTACAGTAAGAACTGCGTAACAGGTCTTTAAAAAATCCGCGTCATCGATGTAATCTGCGGATCTCTTTTCTCTGCACCGGTTTTAACTATACTAAGTTTTTCTCCCGAGAGTGCCGATACTATTCACAAATATTTTACTTTCGGGGGATGAACTATGCCTCTTATCGGAAAACGCAATCTGGTTCTACTTTTTGTCATCAAGCTGCTTGTAATCGGTCTGTTCGTATCAGGCTGCCAGGAAGGAACCAACAAATCCCCCGTCTCCGCACTGTTCACTGGCCTTGACGTCAACCAGGCGACTGTCGATCTGACGACCCTTGGCGACGACGTTGCCAAGCACAATATTGTTGGCACTGTGGTATCACAGAACACCGGCGAAAAGCTGGCAAACATAGCTGTTAACCTGTATTACGAAAGTCAGCTGGCAGCGACAACCAAAACTACTTCTGACGGCCAGTTCTACTTTGCAAAAGTGCCATCAGGACTGTTTGACCTGACTTTTTTCTCGCCAGACAACACTTACGCTTCAGCAACCTACATTCTTCGTGTGCTCGATAACGGTACCACAGCACCAGCCAACCCCGAAGTCAAGATGGCAGCTCTTAACCCAGGACAGATAAAAGTTCAGGCTAAAATTGAGGGTGAAGTCATGATGGCTGGAACCGGCACAAAGCTGGCAAATATAAATATTGAGCTTGAATCTAATGGAACTCTTATTTCGACTGCCTTAACCGGATCACTTGGCCAGTTTTCTTTTTCCAATCTCGGCACCGGAACTTTCATTATCAGAGCCGGCAAGGCTTCAAACTATGAAGAGAGTCAACAACCTGTTACCATTCGTGATGATGGAGTAGTCTCGCCACGCTATACAATTATTTCATTAACAGCAAAGCCAATTGAAAACTTTTCTATCACAGGCTATGTCAGAAGCCAGGATAAGCAACCAATTGCCAGTCTCAAAGTCGAAATCTATGACGACCAGGCTCTCACAAAGTCCTCCTACGCTCCTACCTATACAACAGGCGAAGGTAAATTTTTCTTTCAAGGCCTGAAAGAAGCTCGAATGTATTTTCTGAAAGCCAACTCCGGATCAGCAACCAACATGTCAGAGGCTTTTCCAGTAAGAGTAATGGAAAATGGGAGCACTTCCCCAGCGGTAAGTGAAATACTCGTTATCAGAGATGATAAGATAAAAACTCACGAGGTCTCAGGTAAAATCTTTGACGCGTTCACCGGTGGCCCACTTGAGTATGTTGCAGTTAAAATCGGTAATGGCAGTAACTCACTGACCGATAAAAACGGCAAATACACCTTCTCTGATCTGCTTCCTGGTACCTATAAAATTGAAATTTCTAAATTTGGCTATGAATCTATGGATGCCTCGTTTCAACTTGTTCAAAATGTTGATGGCACCGCAAAAACCATCCCAGCGACAATGTCATATCCGCTTGTTCATAATATGAAAACCGGCTACGGCTCAATTGCCGGGCGCTATGTAGATGAGATTACCGGCGCCGGAATATCTGATCTCGTTGTGAGGGCCTATAAGTGGGGATTAGTAACCAAAACAGCCTGGAGAGTAGTTGGTTCAAGTACTGTGCAGGTTACCGAAACTGACTGGCAGTGGTCAGACGACGTGCTGCTCACTTCGCGAACTTCAAACACAGGCATAGATGGTATCCCAGATCTCAAGGGCTCATTCAAACTCACTCATCTCGCACCCGGTCATTATCTGGTATACATCACAACCGATCTTACCAAGCCTATTAGCATAGGCGAGTATAGAGGAGGCTACTTTTCGTGGGAAGTGCCTAACAAAGTAGCGACCTTCAAAACAGAGATTAGAGGCTTGCAAGTTGATGCTGGTAAGACAACCTATTGGACCAACTACGAACAGGAATACAAGTAAGGGAATGAACATGAAAAGCAAAATCACCAACATTGCCATACTACTTGCCCTGTTATGGCTACCACCAACGATTGCGCATTCCCAGGTGCTGGAGGCGGTGCCGGAAGTCAGGCGCAGCAGCGATGCGATTGAAGAAGCAGTGCCGGCGATAGAAATGACTGGTATGCTGGGAACGACGATGTCGGGGACTTCGGGGCTGGTGTCGATTCCGACCCCTGACTACGCCGAGCAGGGCGTGCATGTCTCTTATAAAAGCAACAACTCGGAGAGCAGCATATTTGCAGCCGGTCAGAATATCGATCTCGAAAAAGATGAGAAATTCATCGGAATCAGGGGAAAAGTCAATCAGCATCTTGAGCTGTCGGCCGGACATCTCAGCTACGACCGCACCTCCAACCCGGAGACAAACGGACTCAATTTTTCGAAAGACCATTACAGCTTCGGCATGAAGTATTCAGTGCCGTTTGAAGACAAGCAGATGTGCATGGGCTTTAATTTTACGCCGATGAGCGCAGAAGAGCTCAACCTTGCAGACATCGAGCAGATCGAGAATCTGCGCAACGTCTACATGACCGTCTCTGAAAAGATCGCTGACAAGTTTACCGGTTACATGAACCTGACTTCAGCGTTTACCAAAAAACAAAAAATAGACTTTGGCAACGGCATCACTCGCAAGCTCAATCGCAAAGACATCTTTATTGGCGCACTTGGCCTTGACTATCAATTTGGCGAATACGCCTCATTCTTTGGCGAGTGTCGATTCGGCAACTACCGCGACATTTTTAAAGAAGAATCAGTGCGCTATCGTCTACATGCCGGCATGCGTTTCGGCAGCGATGCGTTTCAGCTTGAAATAATGGGCCTCAATCTGACCGAAGACGAACCCGTTCTGGTTTTTGGCGGCAGCGTGGGATTCTAAGCGTGCAATTGGTTCAGATTTCTGGTCACGCATCCATTTTCCGGCCTGCCAAGCCTGCTGAAAAAATCTGCGACATCTGTGACTCTTCTTTGTATTACTAACTCACTGTGGGTACGAGCGGAATGGATTCTGCGACTTCGCCTGACGGCTCGCGCAGAATGACAAAACTATGTACGTCATGCGCGAAGTCGCAGGATCCAGAATAATGAAAAAATTATACAAACAAACAATAATTGATATAATTGAAAAAATAAGCTGTAGATTTAAAGAAGAAACTTACCGGAAGAGGTTTAACGAGTGGCGATATCTAATTCACAGTTGGGCGCGCAGGAGCTGTTGTCAGCTCTGATCGGCGAAAACGGCACACTTACCCTTACCTGTCTCGAAGAAATCGACCAGCGTGAGCCAACACGCGCTGAAGCTGAAATGCTCAAAGAAGCTCTCGGCAGTGTTAAAAATCCGGTGCTGTCCTTTCAGATCAAAAAATCGCTGCGCCTGGCGGCTTTTAAACTAAAAAAAGCCCAGTTCAAGGTTTCGCTCGAAGGCCTCGAAAAGCTGCTCGAAGACCATCAGCGACTCGATGATCTCGCTCTCGGCATCGCTACCGTAGATGCCGCCGAAGCCTTTCTCGCCGCAGATTACTTTAGAAACGCCAAATGGCAGGACTTTCCGCCACCAATTCTCGTCAGTTTCTGCAACTTTTTTAAAACACATGGCAACGTAAGCGATTCGCAGGCCTTGCAGGACCTCACCCGCCACCAGGACGCCAACGTTATTACCGCAGCATTGACTGCACTTGAGAAGCTCGATCCCGGCAACTTGCAGGGAATAATAATTCCGCTGCTTGATTCGCCACAAAATGAGGTTAAAGCGCAGGCGATACAGGCTTTCTACCGCTGGAACCGCGGTGAAGCCCTTAAACACCTGCTAAAACTGCTATATTCGCAAAACGAGCAGGAAGTAATTCTCGCGCTGCATCATGCCGCCTATTTCCCCTATCTTGAAGTAGAACCCTACCTGATCAGACTGCTCACGCAGACAACCAGCCCCTCGATTCTGATGCGCATCACCCAGATTTTCAAAAACAACGCCAACCCCGATCTGCCGTTCAGAATTTTCTGGGTCAACCGCTCGTTGTCAGGGCAGCACCAGAGCCTGGTCAAAGGTATCATTCTCGGCGTGGTCAGAGCTCTGGCCGACACCGGTCAGATTGCGATTTCGGTGCAGGACTACCTTAACGAACTCAAGGAACGCATCAAGCAGGAAGAACTCAGACTGCTCAAGGTAACCTGCAAAGTCAGCAACGAAGAGGCAGAAGAAGCTATTCTGCCGGAACTGGAGCCAGAGGAAGTAGAAAAGCCGACCGCAAAGCAGGATTCGCTGCCGGTGTCAGCGTTGCCAGCATCGCCAGCGCCAGCAGGCGAAAAAGAAGAGGCTGCTGCGCCTGCTCCGGCAAAAGTTGCTGCTCTCTCAATACAGCGCGCGCCCGGCGGTTCTCCGAAAACGCCGGAAGTCGATTTTGATAACTACGACAACCTGTCGGAACAGGACAAAGTTCAATTACTGGCCCGTGCCAACGCTAATTTTTTCAAACAAAACCGGCCTAAACTGAACAATCTGTTAAGTAATGCTCAGGGCCGTGAACTCGCTTCGCTGATCACATTGTTCGGCAAATTTGGCACATATGACGATGCCGGCAAGATCAAGGCGTTTATCAAAAGTGACAACCCCGATATCGTCTGCGCATGCATAAAAGCACTAAGCACGCTTGACTCCGAATATCTGTGTCTGTATCTGCCTCAATTCATGCAGGAAAAAAACGGCAAAGTCCGCATGACTGCAACGCGGGTATTTGTCGGCATAGACCGTGACCGCATAAGAGGACTGCTTAGCGGCCTGCTGGCTTCATCAGCCGTTAAGCAGCGTCTGCTTGGCGTGTCAATGTCGATGCTGGTTGACTTTAACATTGTCAGACAACCTTTGATCGACTCACTGACGAGGGAAACTTCTGTTGAAATGATCGAAAAGATCGGCCTGGTGCTTTCGGCCAATCCTGACCGTGAACTGCTCAATACTGTATATTCGATCGCGCAGGGTTGCCGCTCATCCCTGATAATGGACCACAAGAACGTGGTCGAAAAACTTGCCGAAACTCTGACTATAGCCCTCAACCACATATCGCCCAAGGAAGAGCTGATCAAGGAAGCCGAAGCAGCTTACGCGATCGAACAAAAAGAACTTAAAGCAGCACGCAAAGAGCAGCCAGGCAAAAACGAGCTGAAAAGTTCGATTGATTTCAACCCGATTTCTGGCGACAACCAGGGTGAAGTCAGCATTCAGGAAATACTGACTTCAAGCAGTGCCGACCCCAAAGCAAAGCGCGCCAAGTTCACAATTGTGATCTGGGTGCTCGTCGCTGTTGTCTGGGGTGCTGGCATGGCCATGTTTGTTCTGACCAGGCTTTTCGGCGAGTAACCGCTCAAAGAGCGGCTTTTACCACCTGGTCGAGGCCAGTGACACCGGATAAAAGGCTGTATAGTGGCTTGCCGGCCAGTTGCCGTTCTGGTAGAAACGCAGATAGCTGCCATAGACGTAGCCATAACGCAGTGGCAGATATGCTGACTGAACGAGATACCAGTTACCATGTTTTGAAACGACATACACCTGTTCACCGGTATTGAGCGAACCAACGACGTTAGATCTGCTCTTTCTGCCGGATACCCAGGGGTTAGACCTCACATTGAGATTATTAGCCACCACGGCCAGATTGCCTGACTGATAAGACCAGTAAGATCCATTCCAGGTGGGAACGCCGCCGCCATATTGCGTGGTGGATACCGGATTTGCCGGGTGCATGCCCTGGTAGCCGTACACCGGCCAGGCATAAGGCTGGTAACCGGTGATGTACGGACTGACAACACCGTAGCCATACCAGGTGGGTACAACTATGTTTTTGCGCCTTCTGGCATCTGCCGATGAGCAGATAAGAAGCATCAGAACTACTGACAGCAAAATTCCTTTTTTCAGCATAATAATTCCTCCTTGAAAAATTCACTAATTAATCATAGCCAGAAAGAACAATTTTGCCTAATTATTTGTACACAAACACAAACATGTGCAAACAAAGAACCGGCCGTAAGGCCGGTAAAACGTGCATTGCGGGGCATTCAAAATCTGCCGGAGCAGATCAAAAGTGATTCTTTGGAAAGTCGGTGATCGGACTCACAAAACTGACGCGGAAATTGGCGTTATCTTTGCTGCTGTCGCCATGCCAGCGACCGTTTGCAAAAAATATTATCTCAACATCGCAATTACCAAACTGCTGATAGTAAGGCGCGTTTCGAAACAGCATGTGATCAACAACCGTGTCTGAAGGTAATTCAGCCAGTTTAGTCGCTTTTTTGTGCTTTACAGTGGGGTGAAACGACAGCAGACGTATGCGCTGCGCCCGGCTTTTCATTTCCTGTTTAAAGGTTACGAATTCGCGCTGTACACCGTTAACATTGACATAGAAATTCACCATGCCTTCCTGGGTGAGGTAGCCATAGTAAGTAACGGTCAGGGCCATTTCACCCGGCCGGTTCAGCCAGTCCATGCGCACATTGATTGTACCGTTACTATCCTTAATTTCTTTTGTTTCGCTATGAACTATTTCGAGATCGTTCATCTGAGCACCTGCCTGTAGAGCTGAGAACAGCACTGCTACGAATACCAGCACCAAAATTTTGTAATAACTGTTCATCTTTAAAGCCTCCGGAAATAATTCCAACGGCTTTATAGCAAGAAGTGTGCCAACCTCGCAAAAGCGTTATTTAATGGGCATTTGTTTGTTTCTGGTAATTGCGAGGAGCGTAGCGATGACGGTAAATTCATCCGCTCAATGTTGTCAGAGAACCGGACCCTGTTAAAGCGAATGATCGTTCAATCTTTGCGCGATATGTACTATAACTGAACAGTTACCAGGTAGAATATAGCTGGCCGCGCAAATCAGTATCAGATGTTGCCGAGTAAATGTCAAAAACGTTCTGCTGGTTAGAGATGGCATTGCCAGGAGCGTCTGTCGACGAGCGTGTTTTCCAGTCGGGCTTTTCGGTGAACGGGTCAAGCGGAATCCTTCTTAGATAACGACCTTCAACCAGTTCTTCAAGACGCTGAGGATAATACTGCGCGTCTTCAAGACCGGGAGAAGCTGCTGACTTCTTTTCGTAATAGCGGTCGATTGCTTTGCGCATCTCTTTGAGATGATCGCGCAGCAGACTCTCTTTCTGCTTCCTGACTACGTTTTTGGCAATGGGAACGGCAGTAGTCGACAGTATGCCGATTATCAGAGTGCAGACAATCAGCTCAAGCAGGGTCAGCCCGCGCTTAGTAGTCAGCATATTTTCGGCCACCCTGGTCAAGCTCTTCTGCCGGCTTGCTGCCGCTGTCGTCATAGAGATCCACCCTGCCCTCGCGCGGGTCATAAAAATAGTAGCCCGATGCCGAACTGCCCCGCCAGCGGTTGGGAAGATTTTTTAAATGAACTGGTTTGAGCTCTTCGAGAGCCTGCGGAAACCGGCCCATGTTGTCGAGTGCAAATTGATGAACGGCATTGCGAATGCTGCTCAATTCAAGCATAACCGCGGCATCCTGCGACTTTTTGAGCACACGGCCATGGTGGTTGCTGGCAATTGATACCAGAATACCAAGAACTGAGACGACAACAAGCATCTCGATCAGGGTAAAACCGCTGCTACTCTTTCTGGTCGACCTGTTTAACATAGTCTACCTCAACGAATACTCAAAAAGATTGCGTTTGCTCTGAGCCCCGCCGACTGCCGATTCTCTGACAAACAGCAGCGGTTTGAGTTCAGACTCGGCCACATCGGCATTCAGCTTGAGTACCCTTTGTAGAGAAGCCATTTCGGCACTCAGTTTTTCGAGGTTCTTTGCCGGCTTGATGATCGGGTGCGCCGCGAATTCTTTCATACTGACAACAACCCGGGCGACTCTGTCGCGAGCAGAGTCGGCGCCGCCCTCTTCGGCCAGCATTCCGGCCGCTTCGCCAAGCAGCTTCTGGTTTTCTGAAAACACTGCCCAGTATTGCGGGTAGTCTTCAGAGGTTTCTGCCAGCGCGCGATCAAGCCGTTTCAGCATGTCGGCCTTGAGCTGCGGCTTTCTGCGTTCGCCCAACTCTGGCACCGGGTGCGCTGAGCCAACCACATACGATAGAAGCAGGTTGCTGTTTTCATAGGCGAAAGTAACGCACAAAATAAGCAGCAGCGCGTAGAGAACGCGCCGTTCCTTGAGTCGGAGCTGAAGCGTATCGATTACATCTTCGCGATGCTTTTTAGCAAATTCAAAAGTTTTGCTGTCTTTCATTTCACTAATAACCTCAATGATAGAACATAGCGCTTTTCTTCGGTCAGCACGACCTCTTTTATCAGCACCGGGGTCGGCATGGTTTCGAGTTCGGCAAGCAGCTGACGAACGCCATTGTAAGCCGCGCTCAGGCGCATCGAGATATCGTAGCCGGGCACACCAAGCTTTTCGTAATTTCGGCTGAACGAGTAACGCACATCTTCAACAACGACTGCACAGGCTGCTGCAGTGCTGTGCAGCTTGTCTATCATCTCAGGCAGAGCTGTTTCCTGGGGAATGAGTTCAAACAACTGACCGTTAAGCTGCTTGAGACGCTCAAGACGAGCGCTCTGCTGCACAAATTTTTCGCGCTGCTGGCGAACAACGCGAGCCTTTTTCAAACTGGCATCGAATTTTTGCGTAGACGCTTTAAGCGAGTCTGCTTCTGGTTCAAGCAAAAATGACGGCAGAAAGAAAAGAATCATCAACAAAAGCAGCGGCATTGGGGCTTTATCTTTGAGTTTTGCCATTTCATTCGGATTCATCAGGGTAACTCCCCCTTCTCTCCAGCGTAATCTACTTCAAGACTGAAGTGTATTACCTCGCCCCCATCAATTTTGCTGAGGCTGTGCTTCTTAAGGTTAGGCGAAGAAAAAACTTTCTCGGCGAACAAATCCTGCAAAAAGCGCGTCAAATAATGCAGCTCGACCGTTTCGCCTTCGATACTTACTCTTACCAGTTTGTCGGGTCTGATACTGATGCTTTTAAAACGCATCTGCGGCGGCGCCAGCTTTTCGAGCCTGCCGAAAAGTGTTGTCCATGATGTCTGGCCAACTGCGGCAACCATGCGATAGTCAGAATAAATTTTTTCGCTGTCGTCAATTTCGTCCTGCAGTGGGCGCACCTTGCTGACAGCATCGCCAAATTCGCGGGTCTTAGTGTCAAGCTGTTTGGCATTCTCGCTGTAATAACTGTTTACCGTGGTCAGCGAAAAATATTTGTAACTCCAGAAAAAGGCCAGCGACAGCGGAACTGCGTAAAGAATAATCAGAGAAGTCTTCAGCATAAAACTGCTGCCTTTTCTGAATACTATGGAGGGTTTAAAGTTCAGGTAATGTTTCATGGCTGTCTCCTATTTAGCAAGCAAACCGACACAGGCGGCAAATGTCGGGCCTTTTGCCACAAGCCTGGTGTCGATTTTCTTTGCCAGCGGAATCTCGTTCAGAGGATTAAACAAAAAGCAGCTGGTCTCAAAATACTCGCTGAGAAAATTGTCAAGTCCCGCAAACATTGTGCTGCCACCGGTCATAAAAATCGTCGGCAGGCGCGACACATTGAATTTCTCCTGAAAAAATCTGAATGTTACGTTAAGCTCGCGCAGCCAGTTACCAAATATGCGGTCGATACGCTGCCGCTTGTTCACCAGCAGGGCAATATCGTCGCGGCTGACGGGAAAAAACTTTTCGCTTTCTTTTGCGCGCATGGCGTTCTCGAGATTAACCGTGTCGATCTCGCTGATTATTTTGGCAAATTCCTCACCAGCAACTTCTATAACACGCTCATAAAGCAGACAGCCGGCCGAATAAGCCTTAACAACGGTTGTTTCATGGCCCACATGCAGATTAACAACGATCTGATCAAGAATTTTCTCAGGATAAACTTCTTCGAAAAGGTTGAAAATACCCAGAGAAGAGGTGTCGAAAGCCATTACTTCCATCCCGAGATCAGTCGTGATACGCGACAGAATATCGATAATGTCTGACTTAACAGCCGCAGCGAGTACATGAAAGCCATCAGACTCGCCCGCGACGCTATTCAATATCTGAAAATCGACCATGACCCGCATTCCCTCAGGAATCGGCAGATTCTTTTCGAGCCGCCACGAGAGAAACTCCGGCGACTTGCGCTCGTTCTCGGTCAACTGCATGGTGTTGAGATGAAGCTTTACCCAGCGATCGGGCAACCCGATAACATAGCCCTGGCGGCTGTGCTTAACCTTTCTGACCATTCCCGAAAGAATATCTTTAAAAACCGGCATGTCACTGATAAACGGATTGGTAAAATCGCCGCCGATCAGGCCAGCCGGCAATTCCTGCAATTCGAGATTCTTGACTATGTAACCCTGCCGGCCCGGGCCATGCTCAATAGAGACCAGCTTGATACAGCTGGTGCCGATGTCTACTGCGATAAGTTCGGTGTAAAGATTCATTACAGTATTCCTTCTTCAAAGGTTACGCGGTTCATCTCTTCAAAGGTGGTGAGGCCTTTTTCGACCTTTTGCCAGCCGGCGCGGCGCAACGGAACCATGCCCTGAGCCATCGCCGCTTTTCTGATTTCGAGAGGCGACTGTCGGGTGAGAATCATCTGTTTTATTGAGGGCGACATTTCGAGCACTTCAAAAATGCCAGACCTGCCCTGATAGCCGGTATCATGACAGAAGCGGCACCCCTTGCCGCGCTTGAACTCGACATGTTCATACTGCTTGAAGTCGATGGTCAGGCGCTTCATCTCTTCGGTTATGGTATCGTCGGCGACGATGCAGTTCTTACAGTTCAGTCGCATCAGACGCTGCGACATGATAAGGTTGAAAGAACTGACAAATTCGTAAGGGTCGATTTCCATGTTCTCAAGGCGCGAAATGGCATCGATGACGTTATTGGCGTGAATTGAACTGAAAACAAGATGACCGGTAAGGGCCGCATTAATAGCTATTTTAGCGGTCTCGGGGTCACGTATCTCGCCGACCATAATTTTGTCGGGGTCCTGGCGAACAATAGAACGCAGGCCTGAACTGAAGGTCAATCCCTTCTTTTCGTTTACCGCAATCTGCACAATATCAGGCAGCTGGTATTCAACCGGATCTTCGATGGTGATAAATTTGTCTTTATTGGTATGAACGAATTTAATCGCCGAGTACAGCGTGGTGGTCTTGCCTGAGCCGGTCGGGCCGGCGACGAGAACCATGCCGTATGGTTTTTTTACGTTGCGTTTGAACTGCAGCAGATCTTCGCCATCGAGGCCGATGCGCTGCAGATCCAGGCCGAGGGCCGATTTATCGAGAATACGCAGAACCACGGTTTCTCCGTAGATTGAGGGCAGAACCGAAACACGAAAATCGACATAGCGATCATCAATTCTGAGCTTGAAGCGACCATCCTGCGGCACACGCTTTTCGGCGATATCGAGCTGGGCCATAACCTTGAGGCGCGAGATGATCGGCCCGCGCAGGCGGGGTTCGACATCTGAGAGCACTTCGAAAAGAACGCCGTCAATGCGGTATTTAACCTTAAGCTGCGACTCGTACACTTCAAAATGTATGTCGCTTGAGCGCTTGCGAACGCCTTTGAGAATGATGGCATCGACCATTCTGATAACCGGCGTCTCGCTGGCAAAACCGGTGGTCTTGGCAACTCCGGCGGCCGGGGCCTCGTCTTCGTCTTCAATCACCACTTCGAGCGGCGGAAAATTTTCGAGATCACCGAAAACCACCTTAGAATCAAGGCTGGTTTCGATCATCAGGCTCAATAACTTTTGAATAGCCATGCGCGAGGCAACCATCGGCATTATCGGCAGACCAAGCTGAACCTCAAGTTCTTCGATCGCGTCGACATTGCCGGGGTCATGCATGATCAGGTAGATATCGCGGGTGCTGCGACGATGTGGTACAAAGCAGTAGCGGCGCATCAGAGCGACATCGATGCTGTTAAACAGCTCATCATCGACCTCATAATGCGAAAGGTCGACGTATTCGATGCCAAGTTCCATGCCAACGGCACGGGCAAACTCTTCTTCGCCGATTACCTTGCGTTCGATGAGAATCTGCCCGATATTGCCGGGTATGGCGCCAAATTCGCTGATCAGCGATTGAATGAAATCTAGAGTGATAAAGCCCTCTTCGACAAGAATCTCACACAGGGTTTTCTTGCGGAAGGTCGCGGCGAAGGCCTTTACCAGACCGGAGTCAGAGACCTCACTGTCACTGGCCATACGCAGAAGTATGCTGTCAATCTGGCCACCCGACTCTTTTATCAGTCGATCAGCTTTGCCACTGTCTACAATTCTTTTCTTAATCAAAAATTCCTTGAAGCTTTCCATCTCTGAATCCAATCTTAGTTGATTTGCGAAGCCGCGGTGAGAACCGGGTAAAGCAGCGCTATAACAATCGTACCGACAACGAGTGCCATGGCCAGAAACAGGATAGGTTCGATCAGCGAAGTTATCATGTCGGTCAACTCAGAAATCTCTTCGTCATAGTGGTCTGCCATGTTTTCGAGCATCTCACCGAGATTGCCTGATTCTTCGCCGACCATGATTACTCTGACCATCATCTTGGGAGTGTCAGGAATACTTTTTAATGCATTGCCAAAGCCCATACCTTTTTCGAGCAACTCCGGCAATACCGCCAGGCGCATTGCAATGACGCGGTTTTCCATGCTGTCGATAACAACCGCAAGGCTGTCCATAATCGGAATACCGCCTTCAACCATTGTCGCCATAGTGCGTGAAAACTGGCTGTAAGCGAAGTTTTTTTCGAGATCTCTTATCAGTGGTAACTTAAGCTTTACTGCATCGATTTTCTGGCGACCATCAGGCGATTTCGAAAAACTGATCAAACCGCCGACCAGCAGCATGAGAGCAAAAATAATCAGCCAGAACCATTCGCCGAGAAATTCAGAAGAAGAAAGCAGAAGCGAAGTCATCAGCGGCAACGGCGCGCCAAGGCTTCTGAACAACCCGGCAAACTCAGGCACCACGGCCACTATCATGTAGGCCACAGCCAGAGTCGATACTGCGAGAAGAACTGCCGGGTAGATAAGTGCAGCCACCACTTTGCGTTTGACTGCAATCGAGCTGGCAAAATATTCCGTAAGTCTCTTGAGAATGTTTTCGAGCGCCCCGGCCTTTTCGCCGGCAACAATAGTTTTAATGTAAATGTCAGGAAAAACGTCGGAGTGCCGACCTAATGCCGCGCTCAGAGCCACGCCCTCTCTGATATCCTTGTTAACCTGGCGCAATGCCATGTTAAGTTGTGTGTCTTCTGCGTCGTCGAGCAGCACATCGAGCGCGTCGGTAATCGGCATACCTGATCTGAGAAGGGTTCTTAACAGCTTGGTAAATTCGTTGAGTTCTTTTACCGAGACGCCTTGCCTAAAAGTAAAGGCATCACGCAGGCGTTCGGCAAGGCTCCCCTGTTCGAACGATTCAGACAGAATGTAGTAACCCTTTGTATTAAACGCAGCACGAAGTTCGCTTAAAGAGCGGGTTTCAAAAACCTCTTCGCGGGTGCGCCCTTGCTCATCTGCATATCTGACTTTAATTTTGTGCATTGAAAATTTCCCCAAAAACAAAGCGATCCCAAAATTTCCACTTAAGAGTTTATGTGATTTTATCAGAAATCACAAACTTTTAGAGAGGAAATTTCAGGATCGCTCAGACAACAGAGAACCCTTACTCCCTTTCAATGTGAGCTTTCAGTTGATGAAATGCTCATTCAATTCAGCCTGTTTTTGTGTTAATTCGAGAATCCACTGTTGTTCCTGGTCTATCAATACTTCTTCTACCGCACTAAACCACTCGCGGGCCGCCTTGCGATCTTCAAGCCTGCGATAAAGCTCACCTATCAGATAAGTCACCACCGGAAGATTGTCAGGATTGTTAATCGTTGACCTTTCGACCGACAGCCGCAAAAATTTAACCGCCATCTGCTGCATTTCAATCTCTGCCTTGCGATTATCGTGAATACGGCAGCACCACGAACCGCGCAGATAAAGATTACCAATGTGATACGGGTTGCGCCCGGTTTCTTCGTAAATTTTGCCGGCGATAAAAAATTTGAGAGCTTCTTCGGGAATCTTTCTGCATATCGGCAGACTGAGAATTCTTTTTATCGTTGGCACCGAAACTTTTTGCTGGACAACCTCGGGTTCGGCATAATCTTCGGGATAAGCGCTGAAATTGCAGTCCGGGCATTGTACCAGAAAATAAGGCAAGGGGTTTTCGCCCAGATAATGTGGCAGAAAATCTGAGTCCTGGCCCTGATGTGTGATTGACGTCACGGTTCTGGCGTCAAACACACTGCCACAGGCCGGGCATGTAAAACCACTTATTTTGAACGAAGTAACCAAAGCTGCGTCTCCCTGACTGTGGTCAGAATATAACCCGATGATGCGGGCTTGTCAAATTTGAATTATTCTTTAAGAGAAGCTATGCGACCGGCAGCGCTGGGTGGCCAGAATTTGACCTCAGCCCGCCCCTTGACCATCTTGCGCTCAAGAAGCCCCCAGGACCTACTGTCATGCGAATTATTGCGATTATCGCCCATCACGCAGATTTTTCCTTCAGGAACTCTCTGAGGTCCGTATGTACCAAACACGTATTCTGGAACAAAAGGCTCTTTCATCTGTCGACCATTGCGGTACAGATAACCATCTTTTATTTCAATACGATCGCCAGGTATCCCGACGACTCTTTTGATGAAATCCTTGTCAGGCTCAAGCGGGTACGAAAACACAACAACTTCGCCCACTTCGGGTTCCCTAAACTGGTATATCATCTTGTTAACAATAATTTTTTCACGCGAGTGAAGTTCAGGTTCCATGCAGGCTCCCTCGATCACGAAGCCCTGTACAACATACGTCTGCAATACCAGAAAAAATACGAGCGCTCTAGCGAAATCCCTGGCCCAGTCCCTAAGTCCGTTTTTGATCTTTTGCATCGACCAACTCCATTTTCGGTCATTATTTGATGTTATGGCTTTATTCGGAAAGGTTCAGCAGTTTTTTAACTATTTTTTATCTTTTTTTGTACAACTAAATTTGAGAACATGCCGGAAATTGGCGGCATCTTGCTCCGCGACAGCTGGAAACCGGCTTTATGCGCCTTTATGCGCGGCGACAAAACGCTGCAACCAGCCGGTAACATGCAAAAAAATTCGTCAACTGAACGCGAGCTGTACAGAGCTGGGCAGAAAAATCAGGACTGATCGCCTACTTCGGGAAACTTGCGCACGCTGCGTCCGTCGCTATGCGGGTGATCTATTTCTGGCAGGTCGCCAGCCGGAGGCGTCATCAGCTGATCAAGGCTGAATTGCTCATCGACAAGCTGCCATTGACTGTACAGAGCGCGGATCTGCTTTTCTGGGGCGCTGCGACTGTACATACCGGCATTCTCGCGCTGGCGCTGAATTTCATAAAACGTGACGGCGGCAGCGACCGAAATATTAAGGCTCTGTACAAAACCCAGCATTGGCAAAAAAATATTGGCATCGGCTACTTCGATCGTTGCTTCAGAGCAGCCGCGCTGCTCGTTGCCGAACACGACGACCCATGGCGTTGTCCAGTCGATACTTCTAAAGTCTACAGCTTCATGAGCCATGTGCGTGGCGGCAATTTTATAGCCTTGTTTTTTCAGGTCGACCAGGCGCGGAGTAAGCGCGTCGACAGTTTCCAGGGCAACCCAGCGCTCTGAACCCTTTGAGACTTCGGGGTTCAGCTTATCAGGCTTCTTAACATCGGGGTACCACAACACGCGGCCTAACCCTGTCGCGTCGGCCGATCTGAGAACTGCTGAAAGATTGTGCTGATCATGTACACCGTCAAGTGCCACAACCAGATCGAGCTGTCGCTGGTGAATTGCTTTTGCTATGCGGTAAAACCTTCGTGCGGTAGGCATTGTTAACCCTTTCTTCGTTCAATGGTAGCAATGGTCTCTACGAGACCACGCCTGATACTTATACTTGCAATATTAAGATTCAGCCAGGTTTTTTTAGCATCGAACACCGGGTTGATCTGGCGAAAAACGCCGTTAACTTCATTTCTTGGCAACCTGAAACCGTTCATCTCCATACGATCGCACCTGAAGAAAACCGTCTTGGGATCAACCAGTTCAGTGCTGCCTCTAATTTTAAAGTCCACTACCAACAGTCCGCGCGTTACCCGTCCGTGAACAGTTGCAAGATCTTTATCAAGCTTGATTCTGAGGCTGCTCAGCTTGCGCGCGCGCGCCACCAGATCGAATACTTTCGCGATATCTTCAGAAGACACCTCAGTCTTGAGCCTGATTAAATCAGACCCGAGAAATCGCAGGCGACCCTGATTCAGATCATCAAGACTGAGACGGCAATCCGGAAAATCAAAAGTAACCTGATCGATAGTCATATTATAGTAAATAACCTTTGTACAGATCACGCTGATATTCTTAAAGCCGTCGGGTTGCCCGTTTGACTCAGCCACTACCTTTATGGCAGCAGGGCATGGCGTAATTTTGCCGATTTCAGCAATTTCGTCAGGCTTATAGCCAAGCAGTTGAAAAATCTCAGAATTGCGAAATTCAATCGGGTCACTGAAAGCACGCATAAAGGCAGTCTCAAGGTTTCGCTGTAGATTATCCGGGTCAGCAGACTGAGCATAAGCAGGCATACACAGTGTCAGCAGACACAGCAGCTTAAGCAGCAGACAACCGCCAGCCAGACGCTGCCCGCACAAAGTTGTGCCGCGATGACGCGTAGCGCGGCAAGCAAAACTTTTGTCAGACTTCTGGTTTTTCATAAGTGTTTTCCTTGAGCGACTCGATTATGAGCGCAGCCGTTTTGAGTGGAATTTGACAGCGCTGTCGCAGCTCTTCCGGGGTTGTGCGGGCGAGATTTGCCGTTGAGCCGAATTCCCAGAGCGCCTTGCGAATAGTGGCCGGACCAACGCCGGGCAGGTTGAGCAATGACGATTTGAGCACGCGGCGACTGTGCGTTTTGTTCTGAAAGGTATTGGCAAAGCGGTGCGCCTCGTTGCGCAGCTTGATGATCATTTTCATGCCCGAGCTGCTGAATGGGAGCTTGATTTCGCTGCCGTCAGCCCTGACCAGAGTCTCTTCGCGTTTGGCAAGACCAAAAATCTCGATATCGACGCCCAGTTGCTCAAGCTCGCGAACTGCCGCGCGAACTTGAGTTATACCGCCGTCAACGATATAAAGTTCGGGCAGCGGCGAACGTTCTCGCAAAAGCCTGGTAAAGCGACGGCGCGTAACTTCGCCGATCGAAGCCGGGTCATTGCCACCCTGCGCGCTCTTGATATGAAACAGTCGGTATTCGCCTTTGCGCGGCCGCGCATTTTTAAACACAACCAGCGAAGCAACCGGGTCAGTACCCTGAATGTGCGAGATATCAACACATTCAATTCGCATTGGCGCCTGTTTAAGATCGAGCTGCTTCTGCAGGTCGATAACGGCTTCGTCAACTCGCTCCTGCCCTTCTGATTTAATATTGCGCAACACTTCGAGCGCGTTGGTATCGGCCATTTCGAGCAGCCGCAGAAACTGGCCGCGCCGCGGCTGGTGCAATGTAACCCGCCGTCCGCTTCGTTCACTCAGTACCGCGAGCAACGAGTCGCAGCCTTCGGGTTCAATGCGGCTGTAAATGGCAGATGGAATCAGGTTGGCATCATAAAAGCGCGTCATCACCTCGGCAAGCAGCTCAGCATGCAAAAGGCCGGCCGGGCACTCAACATCGATGATGCGGTTTCCCAGCATTTTGCCGCCTCTGACAAAGAAAACCGAGAAAATGATGCGGTCGTTAGCCGTGCTGAATCCCCAGAAATCAAGGTTGACCGGTTTGACAAACTCGACCTTCTGACTGGTAAAAAAGCGCACCAGCGCGGTCAGAGTGTCGCGCACTTCGGCGGCTTCTTCGTAACGATACTGATTGACGAGATCTTTGAGCTGACGTTCAAGGCCTGAGAAATCAGGGGCAACACGCCCGGAAAGCACGTCGACGGCCTTATTAACCGACACCGCGTATTCTTCGGGCTTTACTTCGCCCTGGCAGACTCCCTGGCAGATGCCGAGATGATACTTAAGGCACGGCCGGGCACCAGTCTTTGGCGTGATTTTGCGATTAACTGTGCAAAGGCGAAAATTGCGCGAAAGCAGATCGACGATGCGCGCGAGATCATACTCATTCGGAAACGGCCCGAAATAAAGGTTGCCATCGCGAAAAACAACTTTTCGCACCTTCTCAAGCCGCGGAAACTTGTCATTCATGGTCACCCTGATATATGGGTGCGTCTTGCTGTCTTTAAGCAGAACATTGTAGCGCGGCTTATGCTTCTTGATCAGGTTGTTCTCAAGAATCAGCGCCTCGATCTCGTTGCTGGTAACGATAAACTCGACATCTTCGATAGCCAGAACCAGCACCGAGGTTTTCATGCTGTCATGCTGGCGGTTAAAATATGATCTGACGCGTTTTTTAAGCGAACGCGACTTGCCAATGTAGATGATCTCGCCAACCCGGTTCTTCATCAGGTAAATGCCGGGATTAGGAGGCATCAGCGCCAGAATTTTTTCAAGTTTATCGTTTTGCATAGGCTATTCAAACCGTGACACGCAGCCACAGCGCCGCTTCATTAATTATTGCTGGCAGCGGCCTTTTTGCTGATTGATTCGCTTTTGTTGCTGCTTTCAATGGCGTTTTCGTTGCTTAGTTCAGATTTGCGGCCTTCTGTAAAAGTCTTTTTGTCGTCTTGATCGGTCCTGGCAATGCCTGCAATGGACTTCTTGCTGCCTGGATTGCTCTTTTTGCCGGCAGTTGCGGTTTTTTTGCCGTCTGCTTTGGCCGGCTTTTCGTCGGTGCTCTCCTTGTCGAGCACAACGACTGATTCTACTACAAAGTAGCGAAGGTTATCGTTGAAACCTGATTGTATGAAGCGGCCGGTAGCGCTGACCGCGCTGTCCAGAACCTCGTCGCGGCGGACTTCCTGCAACAGCTTTATATTCGACTTCAAGGGAATGCGCAGGCCGTCAGCGGTTTTAAGAACCCAGCGATACATGTGGCGACGACGGTTCAACGGATGTTTCTCGGCGATTATTCTGCCGTTGAGTTTCTCACTGACCTGAGTTGCCGACTCTTCTTCGGCGGGTGTGCCTGCGATCATAAGCTGAGGTTCGAGCGCATCTGCTTTTTCGTAAAGTTTTTCAACCGGCTCTTCTGACTGTGCGTCTGTTGCTGAGGCAACGCCCGTCGTGGGGTCCGAGATATCTTCGACTTCGCTAACAACAATAAACTCTGTTCCTGATGCTGATTCAGAATCATCGACGGCGTATTCGCCAATAACTTCATCTGGCAGAGGGTCGGTATCGAGCGGCAATTCTTCTTCAGTATCTGATACAATCTGTGAATCTGACGCCACTTGTGTTGCTGATGCCGTATGAGTTGTTGATGCCACCGGTTCTTGATCAATCGCAGCGCTGGCAGGCCTGGAAGGTCGTGACAGCGCTTCGATCTCGGCCAATATTTCGGCAGCCGATTTAGGAGCTTTTTCATCAACAGCAGTCTCTGTTGCGGTTTCAGAAGGCGTTTTAGACGATGGTTTAGATGCCGCTTCAACTTCGGCAATCAGCTCAGCGGTGGTTTTAACCGTCTTATCAGCAACTCCCGGAATAGCTGTTGCGGCTTTAGAAGGCGGCTTAGGCGACGGCTTAGATTCGGCTTCAACTTCGGCAATCAGTTCGGCGGTGGTTTTAACCGCTTTACTATCAACTACCGGAGTCGCAGTTGCAGGCTCAGCTGACCCTTCTACTTCAGCAATCAGTTCGGCGGTAGTTTTTATCTTCGCTTCTTCGCCCATGGCTGGCGTTTCAGCCGCTACCAGGGCGGCAAAGCAACAGGCCAGCATGATTATACGCGTAGTTTTCATTCAATTCTCCCGTTTTTGAGCACCGACAATATAGCATCTTTTCACGAGAACTTAAAGGCTGCAATGCGGCATACTGACTTTGGGGGCGGTTAGTGTTATAATCGCGAAAAATTCAAACCGGGCAAAGGCAGTCAAAGTATGCATAATCTCGAAACTCTCAGCCGGGGCGCCGCAGAAGTGGCAATCACAGCGGCAGAACTTATCAAAAAGCATTTTAACGACACGCATCAGATAAAATTCAAGGGCACGGTTGATCTGGTCACTGAGGTAGACGTGGCTTCCGAGCGGCTGATAAAAAAGCTCCTCGCCGAAAAGTTTCCGGAGATACGTTTTCATGGCGAGGAAGATGGCGGCGAAGACTGGCGCCACGGAGCAGTCTGGGTGGTCGACCCGCTTGACGGCACCACCAATTTTGCCAACCGCCTGCCGCATTTCAGCGTTTCAATAGCGCTCTGCCATGATGGTCAGCCGGTAGCCGGAGCTATCGTCAACCCGATGAATGGCGAAATTTATCAAACCTGGCAGGGCGGCGGCGCCTGGTTGAATGGCAGTCAGATCGCGGTCAGCAAGGTCAGCGACATTAACGAAGCACTGGCGGTCACCGGCTACCCATACAATCGCCGTGAATGCATGGAAGCTCTGATGCAGCGGCTGGAGGTCATGCTGATGCATGTGCAGTGCGTGCGCCGCCTTGGCTCAGCCGCCCTCGATCTTTGCTATATCGCGCGCGGCATTTTTTCGATTTACTGGGAAACCAATCTCAAGCCATGGGATATCGCGGCCGGCAGTCTGCTGGTGCAGGAAGCTGGCGGCGCGATCTCGCGCTTCGACGGCAGCGCGATGCAGCTCGACAGTTACGAACTGCTCGCGACCAACAGTGCACTGCATAAAGAGTGCAGCAAACTTCTGACTGAATCTGATAAACCCGGCATACAGAACCAAAAATGTCCGTTAAGTGCCTAAGACCCTGACAATTCGCCGAGCATATCGTCAATAAGAGCTTGAATCTGATCCACAGAAAGAGCCCCAAGCTGATCGGCCGTCAGGCTCAGCACCTGAACATTCGTCATAGCCGCCATCTGAGAGGTAGTCATGGCTGCCAGGTCAACACATTCGAGACTGGAAATCTGATTGGTAGTCAGCGCTTGAATCTGAGCGTCACTCAGAGCCCGAATTTGAGTCGTAGAAAAGGTTACCAGCTGATCGGTTGTCAGGCTTGCTATCTGGAATGTGGTCATGGCTGATACCTGAACAGCAGTCAGTTCTTGAATCTGATCGGCAGTCAGGGCCTGAATCTGAGTGGTAGTAAGAGCCTGAATTTGCGTGGTAGATAAGTTGGTAATCAGATCAGGATCCATCACTTTCAGCAGAGCCTGGATCTGAGTTGCAGAGAAGTTCGAAATCTGGCTGGTTAAAAGACTCGCCACCTGTGCGGTTGTCATCGCCACGAGCTGAGCGGTAGTAAGCGCTGCAAAGTCCTCAGCCTCGAAGTTTGCAATCTGATCAGTGGTCATTACTCTTATCTGGGTGGAAGTCAGAGCCTGAATCTGAGTTGTAGAAAAACTGGCAATCCGCTCGTTGGTAAGACTTGCCACCTGCGCGGTTGTCATCGCCGAGATCTGACCGCCGGTAAGCACCGCAAAATCATCGGATTCAATGTTGGCAATCTGATCAGTGGTCAGCGCTTTGATCTGGTCGGCAGTCAGAGCCTGAGTCTGAGTTGTAGAAAAACTTACGATCTGATCAGTGGTCAGCGTTTTTATATGATCGGCAGTCAGAGCCTTAATCTGAGCGGCAGAAAACCCTGCAATCCGCTCGTTGCTAAGACTTGCCACCTGCGCAGTTGTCATCGCCGAAATCTGACCGCCGCTAAGCACCGCAAAATCATCAGTTTCAATGCTGGCAATCTGATCAGTGGTAAGCGTTTTTATATGATCGGCAGTCAGAGCCTGAATCTGAGTGGTAGAAAAACTTGCAATCCGCTCGTTGGTTAAACTTGCCACCTGAGCAGTTGTCATCGCCGAAATCTGACCGCCGCCAAGCACCGCAAAGTCATCAGTTTCAATGCTGGCAATCTGATCAGTGGTCAATGCTTTGATCTGAGTGTCAGTCAGAGCCTGAATCTGAGTTGTAGAAAAACTGGCAATCCGCTCGTTGGTCAAGCTTGCTAATTGAGCAGTTGTCAGCGCTGAAATCTGACCACTGCTAAGCACCGCAAAATCATCGGCTTCAATGCCGGCAATCTGATCAGTGGTCAGCGCTTTGATCTGGTCGGCAGTCAGAGCCTGAGTCTGAGCTGTAGAAAAACTTACGATCTGATCAGTGGTCAGCGTTTTTATATGATCGGCAGTCAGAGCCTGAATCTGAGCGGTAGATAAACTTGCAATCCGCTCATTGGTTAAACTTGCCACCTGAGCAGTTGTCATCGCTGAAATCTGACCACTGGTAAGCACCGCAAAATCATCGACTTCAATGCTGGCAATCTGATCAGTGGTCAGTGCTTTGATCTGAGCGTCAGTCAGAGCCTGAATCTGAGTTGTAGAAAAACTGGCAATTCTTTCGTTGGTCAGGCTTGCCACCTGAGCAGTTGTCATCGCTGAAATCTGACCACTGGTAAGCAGCGCAAAATTATCAGTTTCAATGCTGGCAATCTGATCAGTGGTCAGCGCTTTGATCTGAGTGTCAGTCAGAGCCTGAATCTGAGCTGTAGAAAAACTGGCAATTCTTTCGTTGGTCAGGCTTGCCACCTGGGCAGTTGTCATCGCCGAGATCTGACCACTGGTAAGCACAGCAAAATCATCGACTTCAATGCTGGCAATCTGATCAGTGGTCAGTGCTTTGATCTGAGTTTCAGTCAGAGCCTGAATCTGAGTTGTAGAAAAACTGGCAATTCTTTCGTTGGTCAGGCTTGCCACCTGGTCATCTGTCAACGCCGAGATCTGACCACCGCTAAGCGCAGCAAAGTCATCAATTGCAATGCTGGCAACCTGACCAGTGGTCAGTGATTTTATCTGTACCGCAGTCAGAACCTGAATCTGAGTTGTAGAAAAACTTGCAATCTGATCATTGGTCAAGGTTTTTATATGGTCGGCAGTCAGAGCCCGAATCTGAGTTGTAGAAAAACTTGCAATCCGGTCGCTGGTCAAGCTTGCGACCTGATCAGTTGTCATCGCCGAGATCTGACTGCTGGTAAGCACCGCAAAGTCATCAGCTTCAATGCTGGCAATCTGATCAGTGGTCAGCGATTTGATCTGGTCGACAGTCAAAGCCTGAGTCTGAGTTGTAGAAAAACTTGCAATCCGGTCGTTGGTCAAGCTTGCGACCTGATCAGTTGTCATCGCCGAGATCTGACTGCTGGTAAGCACCGCAAAGTCATCAGTTTCAATGCTGGCAATCTGATCAGTGGTCAGCGATTTGATCTGGTTAACAGTCAGTGCCTGAATCTGAGTTGTAGAAAAGCTTACAATCTGATCAGTGGTCAGCGCCATAATCTGGGTTGCGGTAAGACCCTTAACCTGAGCGGTAGAGAAGCTTAAAATCTGGTCGGATGAAAGGCTTGCTATCTGATCAGTTGTCATGGCAGCAATCTGAGAACTGGCCAATGCCGCAAAATCTGCGGTGTCGAGATTGGCAATCTGGTCAGTTGTCATTGCACTGATCTGAGCGGCGGTAAGAGTCTTGATTTGCTGCGAAGTCATGGCGACAATCTGGTCAGTCGTCAGGTTCGCTACCTGACTTGTGGTCAGCGCAGAGATCTGAGAAGTAGACAACGCTGTAAACTGAGTGGTGGTAAGGCCATTCGCAACTTGATCAGTGGTCATACTGGCAATCTGAGCAGTAGACAACGCTATGACATCCTGCGTATCCATCATGGCAATCTGGTTGATGCCCAGAGCAGCAATTTGCGAGGTCGTCAGTGCCCGGGCCTGAGCCGTTGAAAGAGCAACAATCTGCTCAGTCGTCAAGTTCGCTACCTGATCCGTGGTCAAAGAAGCAATCTGGGCTGTTGTCAGCGCCGCAAAGTCGGCAGTTTCCATACTGGCAATCTGATCAGTGGTCAGCGCCTTAATCTGGCTTGCAGTAAGACCCTTAACCTGAGCGGTAGAGAAGCTTACAATCTGGTCGGATGAAAGGCTTGCTATCTGGTCAGTTGTCATGGCAGCAATCTGAGAACTGGCCAATGCCGCAAAATCTGCGGTCTCAAGATTGATAATCTGGTCTGAGGTCAACGCCCTGATCTGAGCGGCGGTAAGAGCCTTAATCTGACTCGAAGTCATGGCGACAATCTGGTCGGTCGTCAGATTCGCGACCTGACTGGTGGTCAGCGCCGATATCTGAGAATTAGTCAACGCTATAAACTGAGTAGTTGTCAAGCCATTCGCAACTTGATCAGTGGTCATCCTGGCAATCTGAGCGGCCGACAA
>PGYB01000033.1 GCA_002839445.1 Candidatus Riflebacteria bacterium HGW-Riflebacteria-1 | reverse complement strand
ATCCAGCTAAGGCCCGATAAAGTTCATGAACCGCCGGATGCGGACCCGCATGTCCGGTGGTGTGGGAAGGAGGGGGGAAAGCCCCCTCTTTACCCGATTGGGCATATTAAATTTTCAATTAATACTAGGGTAAGCTGTTCAGTGCAGTTACTATATTTGTACCAAATTTGTTGAGAATTAGTGAAGCTTCTTCGGAAAGATGCTTGCCAGTTTGCGCAGATAACTCATTCAATGCCGCTTCAACTTGGTTGACAGATGCTCTAACGCTGCCTGGAGAATTTTTCAAATAGGATTTTTTTGCATTCTCTATCTTAGTTTTTAGACTCTTGGCCAAAACAGAACTCTTTATCAAACCTTTTTCTTGCATAGATTTAATTACTGTTATAAGTGATGAGAATGCATCTGACAGCGATAAATAGAATTTATTATTGGCTGAGTCGAAGCCATAGTTGCCAAGAGTTGTTGAAATTCTTGCTTTTTCTGCAACCAATCTTGAAGGATGAACGTAATCTTCAACTCGGGAAAGTAGTGAGAACACCGAGTTAAAGAACTGCGCTTGTGAAATAACATTATTTAAACTACAGGATAGTAATATGATTACAGCATTATTACGAGCGACAGAATTATCCTTTTCGAAATCACTAATGAAAAGTATTTCTGTAAGAATATCTGGGTTTGCAACTGCCAAGGCCATTGCCTCTTGTGTTGAAACTGGATTGTCAGCGAAAGTAATAGCGGACCAAAGGGTGTTTTTATCCAATGCAATCAAGCTCATCGGAAAAAGAAAAACAAGAATCAATATCATAACTCTTTTTGGAATGTTCATATGATCTCAACCATTTTTCCTTTTTATCAAATTGTCTCCATTTTTTTTCAGCCCAACGCCAGTCATGACCGGAAATAAGAGACGGGCGCGGGGCTTGCTCCGCAAGACCCGTGATCCGGCCTTATTTTCCGCGTCTATGCATTTGTTAACGCTTTCGATTCATTATTGAAGTTTTGAATTATTTTCAGTCTGCTAACATTTTATTGATCAATTGCTTTTGTCAATTCGATAGATCTGCCTACTCGGTTTTCAAAAAGCAAATCCCAAAAATCCAAACATTGATTATAAATTTGTGGGTTTCCCATTCCTTGAGCTTGCTCGTAAAGCCTCAATAACAGGGTTGAAATTTCTGAGGGAAGATGGAAGTAACTCGAACTAAAATCATGAGTTTTTTCTTTTAGGGTCGTTGAAAATTCCATACAGATGTCGAATATTGCTTCAGCAAGAGGGATTAGACTCCCAGTGAAATCCTGTAAGCCCATGATAAAAGAGTCCGGGTCGTCAGCGAAGGCTAGTGACTTGATATAATTTTTGGAAAACATCACATATTCTGGATTATTAGCCAATTGACTGTCTAGGATTTTTCCCCGCAATTCATCTCGTACTTCCTTGTTTGGATCATTATTGAAGTCTTGCAACAGTTCAAGGCATTTTTTTGAATAATTTCTGTCTTTTAACAAAGATGCCGCTGCACTCGCAACACCTTTTCGCTGCGCTATAGTTCCTTTACGGCAATCATTCAACTCTTTTTCAAAAAAACCATGAAACAACCAACGTGCCGCAACCTGCTTTGAACCTTCTATTGCGACTTCATCTAAAGGCGAAGCAATCATCTCCTTTATAATTAGACTAGCTTGATCGATATGACTTGGAATAATATGATTGAAAAAGCGTAGAGCCCGTGGAGATGCAGCTACTCTCATATCATCTCTGCATGTTTCGCAAAACCATTGAACTGCTTTATTTCGATTAATATTTAACACAGGTTCAATTGCCTTTATGGCAGCCATTCGAACCACAGGGTGAGGATCTCTGACAAGGATTTCAATAGCGGTCTCAACCTGAGATAAGGCGTCAACATGCTCCCAAAGTATCTGCCCAATTGCAGATGCGGCAACGCCTCTCACACAATTTATTGTATTCTGATACAGAATACCAATCGTTGCCTCTTCACTTGTTTTATCGCAATTTATGTTTAATTTTCCGATTTCCAAATCTTTATGTGAACAAGCGTATGACAATAATCGTGCAATTGTTTTATTAGACCAATTTTCACATGCTCTTGCTTCCATAAGGCGGCAAAAAGACATGGCTACTTCGCGGTCACTGTAGGCTTGGTATTTTTCCAATAAATTCTCGATAGTTTTAATAGTGGCTGCTTGCCAAGCCTCTCTTTCAGATGCCGGTATTTCTTCATCTGGTTGTAACTTGCCAAAGCTATCAATTATGGCTGAAATATAGCTGGAATGAACATTGTCCGGAAATCTAAGCCCAAGTCTCCCAATTCGTTCGGGGTATCTTTTTGCGATGCGTGAAAGGCTTCTGGCAAATTGTTTAACCGAAGTAGTTATCACAGAATTTGAATTAATCTGAATCCATTTGTGATTATCAGTTTCTGTCACTTTTTCACAGTTGACAATTCTAAGCCAAGCATTATCACTTAACTTTTCAAGATTCGAATCAAGTTTGGAGCCAATCCAGCCGCCAGAATGGCTACCATGTCGAAGAAATCTTTCTCTGGAATAATGCTCAAATTTTCTTTCTAATACGCTTATTAAGTTTCTGGTGGACTTTTTAATTCTTGTTGCGTCAAGCGCCGGTAGCAAAAAGAATTGAGTTGTTCCCCAATAATGACCGAAATAACCCTCTTTCCAACCATTTAAGTAGTATTCAGCATCCCGTCGTTCCTCTGGGGCATGGTAATGTAAAATTGACTCTTCAAGTTGCTTAAAAAGTCCTTCAGAACAGTGAGGCGATATGGCTGTTACAAGTCTTACCGCAGGTAACCATTCTGGCTCATAATAACCAGAACCCAGCCTGAAACGAGTCGAGTCAGTCAGAAGCCATTTGATGGCGATATCAGCATAAGCAGTAGAAATGCAAGTAAAAGCTGCTAGAATGATTTCTTGCACCACGTGTGAAATGCTTTTTTCCAAAAGGGCGGTTCTAGCTATGAGTTCCTCCGGTTGATTTGCTCCCATGGCCTGGCCAGACAATATGAGGAGCTCAACTACACCTCGACATATATCTGTTTCTTTGTTCTCAAAGTGCCCTTCTTGCCACTTTTCCAGCCTCGGCTCGTAGTTCTCGATTCGAAAACTGGTCAATCTCTCAACATGAGGCATCAAATAATCCCAAGTTTGAGTTGGATAAGATTTTACCACGCCATTTAAAGCTTCTAAATCTCTGTCATACCACCTCTCAAGTCGACTTTTTTTTCTTTTCGTTTGTTCCTTTTTTTCAACTTCCCAAGTGGAAAACACAGCTTCTATCAAACGAATTGCGCGAAGAGGATGCTTGGAGCAAATTACTTCCCAATTAACATAGTCTTTCACATGGCCAATTCTTGCCAATTGCAATCGCAACTCAAACATTTGCTCGGAATCATCCGATTCCTTCCAGCAAATAGAGTTCAGAACACGACTAGGCCAGTCACCACCTTTTTCAACAGCTGGGTTTAAAATTAAAGTGACTTGATCAGGTATATGTTCGGCAACCGAGCGCAATAACCACAAAGCCAAATTGCTAAACGATTCTTCTGATGCATATAACCACTCAGAAATTTTTCCTGCATTCAAAAGGAAAGATACCCACGACTGATGACCCAAAAAAACTGTTTCAAAAAGGTGATCTTTCCAATAAGCTTGACTAAGCAACGCCAGGCAATAGTTTCCTGTATCTTTTTTTACCTCATCTAATTGACCAATCATCTCAAGAACTAGGTGCTTGAGATGAAAGCGTACATTGGCGGATTCCAAAATTTCTTTGACAGCGGAAAAAAAATCTAATGGAGACTCATCTGCCAGCAAGGTCATTACTTGGCGTAGTTGTTCCCTTCTAAATAGTGATTGCTTTTCCAGGGGACCAAGCCAACTTTCTACAGTTCCAGACCCATCATAAATTTTCAAAAGCAAACGTTCTGCAATCAGATAATCCAGATATCGTTGATGGCAAAAGCTTATTCTGGCTTGCCCTTGTTGCAAAATACCGTAAGATATGAGAGCGTCACGCACAGACAGTTCTTGCATTGCCATGCTTGCTGGTGCAGAAACCTCCCCCTTGTTTTCCATGTAATCTACTAATGGATACAGGAATGCTTCTATTTGTTTATGGTTTATCCCTACTCTTTGCTCCAATATTTGGCGGCGATTTTCCCAGAAGCGCCTCATCAAACCTGTTGAGGATCTAAAATCAGGTTTCATCCCATCGTTTCTAAGCTGCATCCAGATGGCTAAATTGAGTGGATTGCGAAGAATTTTTTTCTGGGATTCGATTAAAACACCAATATCTGTTCCAATTACTTCCTTAAGCTGCTCCTCTGTGAATTCTCTAATTTTAATTTTAACAAAGTCTTGTTTGCCAGCTGAAGCAATAAGGTTTTTAATTTCTGGGTCATTTTCTAAATCAAAAGTTCGGCAGGCAAAAACAACTACAATCCTTTTTCCGGCATTGCGAAGTAACCGAACCTGTCTAATGAGCTCTTTTACCACATCCATAGCAATAGCAGAATGAGCGGCGGTCCAACGGATGGCATCAAGCTGATCGAGAATAAGGACACTTTGTCTGTTCGCAGCAAGGCCCGCAAGCGAAGAGGCTGGAGACTCGGGCAAACCCATTTCTTCACCATAGATTTTTGCATTTTTGCACGGGATTCTTCTGTCTAAGCGAATGGGAAGATATGGAATGTTTTTACTTTTAAGATATCTTGTAAGTTCATAAAGAACTCCGCTTTTCCCATTACCAGCCATGCTATGCACGACTACGTCTTGTCCCTTTTCGATTATTTCGATAATCTGTGAAGTTTCCATTTTAGAGATAACCCTACCGGTAATCAAGCCAGGACATATGGATTCAGAAAATTGCTTTTGCAGTTCTTCTATTGCTGGCGCAATTCTTGTATCATGCTCAAGCCGTTTGGGATGAATATCATGTTTCTTTTCTAGGAATCGCCTCAAATCGTCTGAATAAATTGGCTTTCTGAAGTTTTCTTCAATTTCTACATACGTAAGGAGAAGAGAAATTACAGTTTCAGGTTTCCCAGTTAAAAGAAAATTGGACCATGTCAAAAGATTTGACCAAGTGTCTTGATTGTCAGGAAAGAGCTCAAAATAGGTATGCTGAACCAATTCAAAGGCTTTTGTAAGATCGCTATCTTTGCGAATATCAAGCTCCACTGCATCGCAGAAATTATGAAAGATTCTCCGCCGCTCTTTACCAACTTCTTGGATTTGATATTGGTAAAAGTCTTTTGGTTTGTTATTGGAATTTCTTGCACTTCCACAAATGTCGGCAAAGTTTTGAAATGGAATTGGTGAAATCAGGGCAAATTCCTGCTTCGAATCTAGAGATAAGTGTTTATATAAATGACCTAAGATTCCTTTTTCTTTTAACACGGCAATCGTCCAAGATTCTCGACTGCCACAACGTGCTTTGCATTGCTGCAGCTGACGAGTTCCATCTGTTTTTACAATTAAAAGGTCAACGCCTTGCTCATCAGGGCCGATCAGTTCAACAGTTACTGATTGTATCTCCTCATTCAGAAGCCTAAGAAGCTGTTTGACAACCCATTGTCCCTCGTAGCGGTTCCCAAGCTTATCTGCCATGCCACCGGTTTCAAAAGCCATTATCTAATTTTCCGATCTTCTAAGAATACTGTTTTTTCATTTTCTCTTGGAGACAATTGTTTTTTATTTTGACTGAGAAAATCATACTTTGAATTGATTATCACAGTCGATAGGTTTTATTAATTTTTTGCGTTAACGCTTGTCGTGACCGGAAATGGCCAGACGGGCGCGGGGCTTGCTTCGCAAGACCCGTGATCCTGCATTACTTTCCGAGTTCACGCACTTGTTAACGCGCCTCGATTCATTATTGAAGTTTGAATTATATCTTTTCAATTGCTTTCAAAAAAACGTTCATTGTTTATAAAACTGGTCTATTCAGAAGAGTAGACTTTTTTCGACTCAATTGTTTCTAGTTCCAACCCAAGGCATTTCTTCCAAATCAGCAAAAGTATTTCGTTACGCATGGGTTTCAGTATGCCTTTCTTCGCTGGGGTGAATCTCAAAGTGTTTTTCTAGGTTCTTTTTAAGCATTAATAAATTCACAATTTATCAAAGATATTTGGAGTTCAATGTTGCGCTATTTAGAACAAAAATCGAAGGCATTAGACTAAAAGAAATTTGGTTCACCCAGACCATTGCAAAACTTCCTTTACTTTTCCGGACTTAGAATCAGCGATAATTCCCGACAATCTTCCATTCTGATAACCGCATCCAGTGTCAATACTTGCATACTGGTTCGTAATAATTGGATCGTTCGTCACAACATGCCCAAACACTTGGTAGTATCCATCTAGTATCTTGCAATTACTTTCCTTGCTATACATCAAATAATAATCTATAAATCTCAACATCCCTTCATTAAACAATGAAGGAGAATCTTGCCTTTTGTTCAGTGTTTTAATGAGTTCGTGCGCTGTCATGTTAAACCGGTCTGGCGGCAGGCCTGCGTGGGTAATCAAAATTTTGTCAACAAGTATAAAAAGGGGCATGGCCGCCAAATAAAGCATTATATCTGAGACGACCAACTTCGCTAGGCTTTCTTCAAGAAAAAATTGACCAGAGGTCTTACTTGCCGCAATTTTTTTGATAAATGTATCCTCATGGTTGCCTCTTACCGATATCACGCCATGGCTTATACACTTTTGTATAACCCCAAATGAATCTGGGCCACGTGAGATACAATCGCCAACGCAATAAATGTTTCTTATCGAACTCCCACGAAGCTTACTCAAGGCATTTTCGAGAAATCTCGAGCAGCCATGAATATCACCTAATACAACAATATCCACAATTTTCCTTCACTAGTTGTCAAGCCAGCAGTCAGGATCTTCACCAAGATAATCACCATTTATACCTAATGCACGAGCACGACAGCCACCGCACGAATATTTTATTTTACAAGTACCACACTTGCCCTTTAAATTCATTTTCAACATATTTTTTACAATTTCATTTTTTCTGTAATTTTCTGCCATTTCATCTATAGATAAATTAAATACGTTCATCATGGGCAAGTCCATCAATGCGCATGGTGTCATGTCACCATTTGCGCATACATTAAAGGTGACAGCAGCCGCGCCACAGCCTCCAAATTTAATGGAGTCATCACGATCACTAGATTCCTCGGTGCAATCATCGCTTCTTACTATGCATTTAAGAGGGTCATTTGTTTCAATCCTGAAGGGTAGAGGGTATTTTTTCCGGAGAACAAAAATATTTTCTAGAAACTGTTTTTTTTGTGCTTTGGTCATCCAAAAATCTGGACGGCTTATGGCTGCTCCAGAGGGATGTATTGACGAAAAACCTACTCTTTCTACTCCGAAGCTTTTGGCGAACTGAATCATATCATCCATTTCATCTATCATGCTTGGCTTAAGAGTCATTCTTAGAGACGTTATCCAGTTGTCCGCTTTTTCCTTTTGTATCATTTTTACGGCCTGTATGGCTAAGTCATAGGCATTTTTATGCCGTCTAAATTCATTGTGCGCCAATGGATCCAGGCTATCCAAGCTAACAGAAAATGTAAGTTTTCTAAATGCTAATTCCTTGAATAACTGTAGGTGCTTTTCTGTAACTAATGTTCCATTTGTCGTAATTGTTAATGATTCAACACCATTCTTTCTTACCTCTTTTATGACACTCTCAAATTCTTTGTGCGCAAATGGCTCACCACCAGAAATAACCACTTCCTTGTAGGCCTGACTATATCTTTTTCCAAACCTAATTATTTTTACTATTTGCTCTATCGGCATATCTTCGCCGATCTCATTTGCAGCTCTACAATGCTGACAATCCATGTTGCAACGACCAGTTATTGCTATCTGGATCTGGCCGAGTTCAATTTCATAAATTGTTGTATCTGTTTCTACCGATAGCTTTTTAACTGTATTATTTTTGGACATAAGTAAATCCGTATAGTGGCTTTCTAGACGAAAACGATTTGTTGCTTTTTGGGTTACCCATCAAGCAACAAATCGAAAAATCAGCTAATTACATATGGCACATGAATTCTTACCTGCAGAAACTTTAATAATTGGCTTGTCTGACAAGTGTTGGACCATGGCGACAGCATTTGCTATTCGCAAAAAACCAATTGTCTTAGTTAATGCAAACAAAGAATGAATCAATTCGTCTTGTGAAACGCCTGCAGACAAACAGTGAATGATAAGATCTTTTAACACTTCGTCTGATGCACCTGATGTGGCGGCCGCTAGATTCAACAACAAAATCGTTTTGTCAGTCATATCGCTTGTCTTTTGAAAGGTTATACACATCCTTTCAAATTCAGCGATGACATCAGGGTGCAGTTTTCTTAGGTTTACATATTTACTTTGGGTGTTATCCATCTTTATCTCCTATGATATTTTCACAAAAGGCAGATGCAACTTTCTGCCAGGGTTAGAAGCCGAACGTATGTTGGAATGAGATTGAAGGACTGGCGCGGAAATTTCGTAAGCAAGCCTCCGTGAATGACATGTTTTTTATCGAAGCTAAACTTTTGGAACTTTGAACCATCTATGGTTGTTTGCCTCTCCATCCGCTCTTGTAGGGCAATAGTTTCTTTTTTATGTGGTCAAGATGGTATAATACACCAAAACGATTTCCTCGTCCATATAATTGCATTTTTTTTCTAACTGGCGCGTTAACCCCAGTCGTGACCGGGAATAAGAGACGGGCGCGGGTGTTGTTGAAAGCACTTCGTAGCTCGAAGAGCGAAGAAGTGCAGCAAGACCCGTGGTCCGGCCTCATTTTCCGCGTCGACGCTCTGGTTAACGCTTTCGATCATTATTGAAGTTTGAATTAGCTTGGTTATTCTGTTTTTGAAATATTAGAATTGCATATAAACAAATGTTTTGTTTTGTGTGACGCGATGGATTACTTTGAAAACAGATCTTAAAGTTTAGGCATCATAATTATTTAATAAACCACCAAAATTTGTTAACTAAAAACCTAGAAAGGCTAGGGCACTGTAAAACAAGGAGACCTGTGATCAATAAGCTTAGAACATCAGTAGGAAACTCCGAAAGCATTAATAGTATTTTTGAAGAACTCTTCGGCGGGGACGTTAACGAAGCCACCATGGCAGCAAACGTCCTTATCCCAGTCCTTCATAAGGTGTTTGGAGAGATTCAGCTTGAAGCCGAGTGTACTATGAGTTTGCAATTCGGTGTTAACACCGTGACACTCGACACAAGGAAATCATCTAGTCTAAATGGTAGGGCAGACTTCTTTCTTCGAGATAGAGCGACAAGAAAGATTGTCGCTGTCATTGAAGCAAAGAAGCCTTCTCATCCACTTGATGAAGATGATAATGAGCAGGTCAAAAGTTACATGCGAGCCCAATTACCGCTTGTTCCATATGGATTCATAGTAAATGCGAATGAACCGACCCGCTTGTTTGCCTGGAAGGATGGTGATATTGTTAAGCTTGACGAAGATAGTAAAGAGCTATTCTCATCAACACCGAGTTTTATCGACAGCAAGATATACCAGACTGCTCTTCGCACGCTGATGAGGGCGTCCCCTGTATACCGGGATGAGGTTGTAACCCAAATCTCCCGACGAAAACTGAAGGCGATTGGCATGCCTTCTTCCTCACCTAGAGCGGTAGTACAAGGCCTCGTTGATGGAATGAAGGATTCTCAATCGACAATTACTTTCGTAACATCGCCTCCTAAGTGTGGGAAATCACAGGCACTTCGCGATTTAGCTTCTGCCCTTCCTCTCTTGAGGCCGATCATATTCGTAGAGCAGAGCTTGGGCCAATATGATGCGCTTGCTAAAGCTGTCAATGATTTTGAAATAGATGGCGATTTGTCTGATCCCATGTTCCACCGCTTTTTAAAAGCTAGAACGTCTACTAGCTTGCCGATTTGCATTATGATTGACGCTTCAGACACTTCTGAAGAACTAATTGCCTTGATTATTTTTATCGCCGAAACGAGTAATTCGAACGCACATGTGGTTATCTCTGCATCCTTTCAGGTTACTAGTAAATTATTGTTTCGAGAGGATTTTTCTTCTTTTACAAATTTTTACGATAAAATTACAATCCTAGAAATGGGCGCATTTACTGACAAGGAGCTTGCTACAGCTCTTTCCGCGAGTTCGGTAGATCTTGCCAAGTCGCCATTTGGTCGCCTTTTAAGGTGGCCAGGGCTCCGCCACGCCGCTTCTGATACAAAAAATCTTGGAGCTGCACTCTGTTCATGGTTCCATAGCAGCCCAACGCCGGTAAAACTTGCGATGAGTATCCTTGGGGCAGACCTAGCGCATTCAGGCGAATGGAATACTGATCGTTTGCCAATCACCTTTGTTCGGGAACGATCTCAAGAGCTGACTAGCCTAATTAAGTATGGATTTGTAATTGAACTACCTCGTGTCAAATCTGGGTTAAGCGATTACGCATTTGCTTGCGTAGAAATCGCTATATATGCTCTTTTAAGTCACATCTTTGAGGTTGCGCCACGTGAGGATAGGGCAGCATCAATGGATGCTCTTGTTAAACGTTGGGAAAAGTTTGAATCTGAACAGGAAATGGTTGCACTCGCAGCCATTCTCCCAACATTTTTGACCGAACTAACTGATGAGCCACTTGATCGAATTGTGCGGTATATGCTTTCGATCTCGTTTGGCTCATATGTGTTAGAAACCATTTCACGCTCACAACTCTTTGCTGAATTTGCGGATTCATTTGACTCTCAGATAGACTCAGCTCAATCAAATATACTTCAAAAGCCATCTTTTGAAATTTTGAGCAAGGCACTGCTAATATTTCGCGACCGAGTTGGTCTTATGCCTGATTTTGCGGAATTGGAGCGAGAACTAGGGGAGACTCGAAGATTCTTTGATGGCAAGCGAAACCCGATCCTGAACACAAAACTGTCAGTCGAACAATGGAAAAATCCTTCAATTCTTCGTAAATTGGGCAAATCTGCGTTGCTTGATTCATTGTATCGCCTATCTATTGGAGATGTCTCTTGGCTTCCTGAGAGCTTAGATGAGGAGGCAATTCGTCTAGTTGCCATAGCCATCGTAGATGTAGCGACACCATACCGCGCTGGGTTTCCAATAGATTCCCAAATTGATTACCTTGCAAGTATTATCACGCGTCGACACCCCAAAGATCTACCCCTGTTATTGAGGAACAGAGCTTGCTCTAGTCGCCAAGCCTCTGTTTGTGAAGTGAACGTCAGTTACCTTGCGCAACTCGTAATTGATGAATACGTTAAGGGCACTTGGGAGCCTCTCTCTGATTGTTTTGCATATTACCAGGCTATTTTTTCTGATCTAAAGGATTTTCTCTTAAAAGGTCTTCTGGAAAAAGGTGACCCCACCAGTTTTTCGAATGTATTCATAAACGCTCTTCAACATTGCTTTCAAGAATTAGATCCATCATACCAAAAACAAATCCTTTGCCGCTTGATAGCAATGAACAAGGATGTTGGAAGAGTCATTTGTCATATTGCCCGAACTGTTTTTGTGGCCATATGCCATGAGCACCCTCAGGAATTTAGCCAACTTTCTAAGCTGGTTTTGAACTCAGAAGAAACGGCATCTATTTTGCACGTGATTACGACACGGAAAGCCATTGACAAAATTTCACGGGAGGATGAATTCTGGGGGCTAGTTAAAACACTAAAGGTACCTACTTTATGTTATGTGCTTGCAACAAAGGAATTCTTCGACGAGCTATTTTCAATATTAACATTCCCTATATCTGACATAAGTGTTTTTTTAGATTCTGGAGAAATAAAGTCTGGATGGGAGCTGGTTTTTGGAGCGCTGTGTTTTATAGATTTGGGAAGTAGGCCTATTGTTAGTGACACCAGCTGGTTCCAATATTCTGAGAGATGGTGCCTTAACACGGTGGAGTGGATCAAAAATGCTCCTAATTTTGGGTTAGTAAAGGGTGCAAGTTGGAACGTTTCACGCTGCAAAAAATATATTCAGACAGGCACTCAGGAATTTGTTCAACGTAAAAAACTACTTAAAATAGACTTAACTTTCAAAGCAGCTCTTTTAAATGCTCATAGGAGCGAGTTTAACCGGATATATATCAGGGAGATTGTAGCGTTAACGCATAAAAACGACGCTGAATATCGAATGCTAATTGCAAAACGACTTATTTTGAGCGGTTTTGACTTATGGGAAATTAAAACTAGTGAATACCTATATCCCAGACTTAAAGACCTTCTCGAAGATGTTTTTCTAGTTTTGAGTCTTGAGGAAAAACGAGATTGGGTGGCATGGATACTGCGTCACTATAAAAGACTTCGCCAATTCCCGAATTTCATTACATATTCAATTCGAGAGCTGCTTAGCAACCAAACTATAAAAGAAATATTTCTTGAAATGCTTTTCGATGGGATTACTGAAAATGTTTTGCTCATACTCCCAATTGTTGACATTTCCCTCAGCTCCTTTGGAGAAAACGCTGGACAACTTGCAAAGATATTAAACGAGGCGATTGCCGAGACTAGCGAGGGCTCTGACGGTTTCCTTAGTCGCTTTCCAGATGAGTTTAAACATATACAGGCATTCTTGCCAAGGCATTACGAAGTTAAACAGAAAAGGTTGAGTGAAAGCAAGATATTAGATGCCTTCGAGCATGCGACAACCCTCCTTCCCAAGCTTCCTATTGCTCTAGCTTCTTGGAAGGATCGCACAAAGATTCGGTCAATGTTGAGTCCCGTAGGTGAAGGGTATCTCAGATACACCTTAAAAGAGTTTAAAAATAGTCTTACGCTGAGGTCATTTTGATTCATCAATAAGCTACTGTTTGAAATTTTGTTGTCTTATTTAGTTCCGTTTCAATTTCACTGGTCATTCTTCCGATTGCTGGTACAATCGTAGAATTGCAATTCTTTTTTGCCAAAGAAGTTCCAGCTCCAAACAAAAAACCAATTTTTTTCTTGTCAGGCACAAGCAATTGTTGCAAACCACGAATGTATTCTGAAGGGGCATGTGTAATCATAGTAACTTCTGTCCTCTTAATAAATGCTTTTGTCTCTTCATCCTCTTTTGGGGTTCAGTCGTCTTTGTTCTTTAATTTATTGACTGAGAAAATCATACTTTGAATTGACTGCCACAGTCGATAGGTTTTATTAATTTTTTGCGTTAACGCCTGTCGTGACCGGAAATGAGAGACGGGCGCGGGTGTTGCGTAAGCAAGACCCGTGATCCGGCCTCATTTTCCGAGTCGACGCATTCGTTATGTGGTTCATTATCATTCATTTTCTTAATCTTATCAAGGTTAAACCAAATTGCTTGGTGCTTATGGCACTTACTTGGAATCTAGGCCAAAAACACCAATCTCTGCGACAATTGTGTGCAGACCACAACGCAGAACGTTCAAGCCAACCACTTAAATTCAAAAACCACTAGAAGGTCAAAGTAAGATCAATTACTAGCTATATTTCAAGCTTTACCATGTATTTGGTGTTTGTAAGCCCTGTTTTCATAATCAATGCCTAGCTGAGTTGCTTGCTGTTTAAATAACTCCATTCCTGTAATATTTTCATAGCGTGAATCCAATTTTTTTCTTAAACCAAATAGTCTTCTTTCAGCTGTGTCAACTAACTGACCGAAAGTAGTAATTCTAATCTTTCCCATTTCAACACTATTAGAATTCCTTACTGTTGAAATCGGTTGGATTTTTTCTGAATAAGTATTGCCAACAACAAATGCTTCTATGTAAGGATTACCAATTAGGCTTCCACAATTCATGAAATCCTCAACATAGCCTTGGGCCTGGTTTCTTTCTTCCCGATTCAATTCAGAACCGCCCTTTTTCAATTCAATGATTAAAACCCGATCTACAGTACTTAGTTGGGATTCGGGATCGAACTTTTCTGTTCCAGTTACTGAAATGGTAGATTTGCTTAATACTACGATGTCAGGTCTGTTCTTGTGATTATTAAAAATTTCCCTTTGTATTTCTTTCTTAAAGACTCTTTCAACAGTTGTTTGTAATTGCCTATTGGAAGAAAATTCAACAGACTCAAATTCTGGCCCAAATAGCCATCTTGCGCTTGTAACAAGTGGATGTAATACATGCAATTCGTCCGTTGCTTTGTCAGTTGCCAGTTTTCTTATTGCCTCTATCACCGAGAGCCTATTATCAATTTCATCTAGAACACTTAGTGCATCCCGAATAGACCATTTTTCAATCAACTCATTTAATCCCTCAATTTCATCTTCGGTTAATTGAGTAAGCTTTAGTAAAAGCTCTTTCCCTGTTCTCGTTTTTTCAAGATTAATTATTGCTTCTACTGCGAGTGAAAGAGATTCGGGTTTTGCAAGAGGGTGCAACCTTGTAATGGAATCAATAGCCTCATTCAACTCATACTTTCCAAGAGGAGAAAGACTTGAGTATTCTTTTGCAAACTCGCACTTTACTTGCCTTTTAGTGTCCTCAACGCCCTCTTCTGCAAGTTTAGAAAGAATTTCAGTTACATAAACTGAGACTTTTTCATAGACATTCTCCATTTCATTACACTTCTTAAACCCGGACCAATCTTCAAGAACAAAGTCTGATAAATCATCGCTTTTGACAACTACTGTATAACGTTTGGCAAATTTTGTACGACCATCAAAAATTAACGAATGCCCCCAATACCATGAAGGCTCACCAACTAAACGATTGTTTTGCCAGAAGGCAACACCTTGATATATAGTAGACCGGCCTGCTTTTTGAGAATCAATAAAATGAGCCGTAAGCTTTATTTTTTCAACCATGATTTCTCGTGAATCAATTAAACCTGCAAGATGTTCAAGTGATATACTTTTCTTATTTATCAATACCAAAAATTTAGGATCGTGCAAAAATTTTGCCGATAGAATTTCTAAAATCCTGTCTGGCTCAGGCAGATGTTTTGTTACAGTGACTTCTAATCTTGTTCCGTGCTTTGTAGAATTACAAAAAGATTCTCTTTTAATTATAAACGGCTGATCCCGATTTGTTGTTGTTATAACAAAAGTCGCAGTTTCCCCTGAGGAATGAGTAATTACCTTGTATTCATTATTAAAGCATAGTAAACCATGGCGTCCAACCCCATTTCGGCCATAAGCAAGACGCTTGCCCTCAATTTTAGGTGGAAAAACAACTTCTTTGCCCTGGTGCTTTAATCTGTTGTAGGCCAAACGCATCCAGCGATCGTAAAATTGGTTTTTAGTTAAGCCGGTACCATCATCCTCGATAATAATTTTTTTGCCAAGATCATCTGGAATGAGAATTTTAACATTTGTGGCACCCGCGTCCCAAGCATTTGCAACGAGTTCGGTTAATGCGGTTTCTGGAGAACTTACAATCGAGCCCAAAGTGCGAACCAGATAATCCTCTTCGAACAAAGAGCCTTGTATAAAATGATTATCAGCTTTTTTTCTCACTACCATTATTATTAGACCTCTGCTCCAAAGATTTTTCTATTACAGTGACCTTTTTAACTCACTGATTTTACCAAGTAAGTATAAAAAAGGCGACTAATTATCGCATGTTGACTTGCTGGCCACTTCTTTTCGTTACCATCTGAGTTTATACGCTAAAAATCAAAGCCCTGCGTTACAGCATAGGAACTTGAGCTAATTTGGCATTTATCAAATCTGTGCCGACGCACAGAAGAATTATGAGTCTCGAAATTTACTGCTTTCACCATATGAACGCAGACTGAATCTAAGTCTATCTTTAATGTTGCAGGGCGTTCCTCGTTGCTTTGTGCTTCTGGAATGCGTAGAAATACGTGAGGCTCTTTGTTTACAGGATTCTTAATTTTTTGAGGGACTTCTTCGTAAACAGTGTAGTTATCTTCCCAACCTTCTTCAGTTATGCTGCCCAGATTTGCTGATATTTCTGTCCCTGATGGCAGCTCAATTGATTCTACGCGTGAAGCCTTGTGGAACAAGACCGCATTGAGAGCGCCCCCGGCCGTTTGAACAGACGGGAAAAGAATTCCGTCAAGAGATGGTGTATTCTCTGACGCCAAGAAATCAGCGATTGCCTGCGTGGCAAGGTATACAAGCGGCTCATCGTCTGGCATCACAGGTATTGTGATACGACGGCTAAGGTTCCTCAAGAACATGGTTCTTTCAAGACGATCAATGTATGTAGAATCAAAAATACTGCCATTCGTGGTGACTAAATCTAGCGCTGTTAGATCAAGCAAGCGTATAGGGCGTATAATCTCGAAGCGTGCAATAACTACTTTGCTTCCTACTGGCGGGCGCACTTCTGCGAGCGCTGCTTCTGGGTTGTTGGCACCGTAAAAAACTGAAATACCATGTGCATTCATTCTACCAGCCTTGGCAAAAGATGATGGTGGAGGTCCAACATACTTGTCAGGATTCGCTAGGGCAGATTTAAGCGCTTTATCTGACTGAAAGTTTCTGGCGCGATAAAATGAGACAAAAGAGGTTTTAGGTCCCGCATCAACAACTAAGGATCGACCATTACTAGTTTGCATTTTGTCAATGTCATCAAATGCCAAGGATAAAAGGCGTGATGCAATACGGCTGAAGAACCGCGTTTCTGTTTTCAGTGAACGCTCAAACTCCCTCCACTCATTTTGCCACTTCTCATCTGTAGTAGAACTTTCTATATAGTAGGAGTCTGAAGAAAATTCAGTTTCTTCGCCCAAACATGCGGCTTCAAAGTCATAATATTTATCCGCCAAAATTTCCTGAATATCGGATGCGGCTTCCTCTGGAATTTCCGCCGCTTCCATGATTGCGGAGACAACTGGTTCACCATTACGAGTCCAGTCATATTTAAACTCTGTGTTTGCCGTCATTGAATATTCAAACGGGGATGGTTGGTCAGAAGTTCGAACGTAATGTTCTTTAAAAGCACTTTCAATACGTTCAACCATTTCACCTATCGTATATGTACGCCTATTTTTATCACAATAGGAACAGACTCGTTGTCGACCATGTTCACGGATTTCATTCTTCAAATATACTTCACCGACACAACAGAAGCAAATTTTTCGCTTTTCTATTTTGTCAATTTCATCAGATGGTGGCATTTTTTCTAATTCCTTCTCTCATCATATAATATCATGTGGATTCATTTCATTTTTTCTTTTTTTGTTTAATGGCTTTTGCTGGTTTGGACTTTATTTCTAATTTATTTGATATGTCTTGAATAATTGACTCTAAAACTGATTTTCCTTTTAGTATTTCATCAATGCTGACATCCTCAATACCATGAACCACTTTATTTCTGATCCGTCTAACATATTGAATTTTTTCAAATAAATCCGGATCATTATGAAAACATTCAAAAAGACTTGAGTATGAAAATGCTCTTGGCGTTCCTCTATGAGGAGAAATAGCTGACCAATTTTCTCTTATTGTCTTTTCAAGTTGAATCCATATATTTAGAAAATCCCAAATATTCTTTTCTTCTCTGCTTCGACTTGTGAAAAAAGTGATTTCAAAATATGGGTTATTTTCTTCAACCTCCCGTTTGATTACTTCATATTTTTCATAAAGGTCCTTGTTGCCCGAGATAACTGAGTCTACAATCTGCTCAGAAATCGAAATGTCTTTTGGTTCTTTGGGTAACTTTCGAATTATTCTTTCAAGAAATTCCGGTTTGTCCTCTTTTATATATTGCAGGTATTTTAAAAGGACATCAACTCTTCCTAATGGAATCCCAGCTGCATGTTTTCCAAGGTTTTCAAATATGTAGGCAGCAAGTTCATAATGGTTGTTGAATTTTTCCTTCGACTTCCCCAAACGGTAGTTTCCTGAACGCTGAAGTCTTTCTAAAGCAATTTCACCGGCCAAAACCAAGCCATTTAGCTCATCAAGGATCGCATACTCGTCAGATGACAAAACCCCGCTTAACGGCTTATACACCAAATCGTGCTCAACTTCTGCCCACGCTAACACTAATACCGAGGCTAGCTGAATTTCAATGTTGGCAGCGGAATACCTAAGCTGTTCAGGTTGAAGTTGTTTTGGTGATAAGTTAAGGCGAAAATGCCTTGCGGCGTAACCAGAGAAGCGTTTGTCGTATTTGGGCGGGGAGGAATCCTTTGGAAACTCTTTTTCCTTTGTTACTCGAAATTCTTCACGAACTGCTTTTGCAACGTCCAACGAGTCGCCAGGAAAAAATAGTGAAATTCGTACTCCGGCTAAATCTGGAATATCAGCGTAAATTTCGTCAATGGTTTTGTAGCTTTTCTCCTTGTTTCGTTCAAAAAGCTTTTCTTGAAGACTGTCCAATCTCTTTGCGCGATAAGTCACAATGCCGCGTTTCCCAGAGTGCTTTAAAAGACCTTCGCACTTCTGAGCGCAGATTTTTGCGGCTTCTTGGTAAAAATCATATTCCTTGGTGTACCGTTCAAGAAATTCGCTAATTACAGTCATAATCGTATTCCTTTTTCCACATAACGCCGGTCGTGAGCAGAAATGAGAGCCGAGCGCTGGTGTTGAGTAAGCAAGATCCGTGATTCGGCCTTATTTTCTGAGTTGACACACTTATGTGAATAATTAAATTCTGTCAGATTTATTTTTAAGCAATAATGTCTTTGCTGTCTTAGTTTTATTATTTGTTACAGAAAGATTCTCTAAAATCGAAGCGGGAATTCTAAGAATTTCTGGATTTTCTTCAATCAAGATTAATTGTTCTCGAGAAAGCGTTTTCGAAAAAACCCTTGACTTGCCATCTTCGCCCAGAACCTTAATGTATAAAATAGAACCAATTTGTATGACTCCCTCAGGAGTGTCCTTTAATGAATCATTAATCAGCTTAAACGCCTCAACGGTTTCTTTTGTAATTTCTGCTTGGGGTTTGTCGAGGTATTTTAGCGTCATTGCTTCTTCCATTTTTTCAAGTCTGTCAAGGATAGCTGTACCTATTTCAGGCTTATTTGTTTTTCCAAACAACATATCCCAGAATGAATGAATTTGTGGTTCAGCTTCCCATATGATTTTACAATCAAGTGTTTCAGCGAGAAGTTGCATGTTCCCTAAGATTTCTAATTCAGGATAGTATTGCGAAAGATAGATGCGAATTGGAAAAACACGATGCAATTTTAAATCAATATATTCTTTTGTATTCTGAAGTTGCCAATTCAAACTTAGATTTTCACATTCAAGTTTTTCTAGGCGTCTTTCAAAATCACTTACACTTGCTTGAATTCTTCTAACTCTTTCAACATCTACTGAAAGATTAACGACTCGATTGTCCAAATCACGGAACTTTGCTTTTACAAAGTCTTCAAACGTCTCTTCGTCATGCTTTATTAATACAAAACCAAAATTATCTTTGCTAATTTCGGGCCAACATACTGGAGCTGATAAGCTTGATCTAACCAATCTCTTGAGCCAAATCTTTTCACCGATTTCATTTTGCCTATCTTGAGTTCCAACTTTATTTTCAGGTTTCAAATTTTTGCACAAAACAGACCATATTTGTGCAAGATCTGGTCGATTGTCATCGATCTTTTTGGGTGATTCATCCTTCTCTGTTTTTTTCATTTTTTCTCCTAAAATTTTTAGTGCAATTCAACACAAGTCAATTAACTATTTAAGTTTTATCAATCTTCAGTGTTTTTTCCACATAACGCCAGTCGTGACCGGAAAAACGAGACGGGCGCGGGTGTTGCGCAAGCAAGACCCGTGATCCGGCCTTATTTCCCGCGTTCACGCACATGTTATGTGATTATTCAGCAATTTCAAATTCATCCTTAGCGCGTTGCAACGTTTTCGGACCAACGCCATTTATTGAGGACAGTGACTGACAATCAATACAGCCCTCTTTAATTCTATACTTGAATATTTCTTTTGCGACATTTCTATTGACCCCTAGTAACACTTCAAGTTCATCTATTGATGCGTTGTTAATGTCTGGTTTAGATGATTTAGAATTAGGTTCAGTCTTTAAATAACTCAAAATATCTGCCACAACTAAATATGTGTGGAACACCGCTTTAATAGCTTCTAGTTGATCTAATTCAGAGTGGACACCTTTATTCGTAATTTTATTTACTTTCTCCAACCACGCTCCAAGAAAATCAACATGTGTCTTAGCAAGCGCTTTATTGCTATCAGACTCAATAGATTTATCCATAAATGCCCATAACCGATTAACGTATTGCCCTTGCCCTAAATTCCGTCCGTTGACATTTTCTTTGGTCACAGGTTGAAGCTGATCGGCAAGTCCTTCTAATAACCTTCTGCATGATGTCAATGCCTGCGACCATTCTTCTATATTTTTTGATGAAATCGCTTTAAATGCTACCATCAACTGCTCTGCTAGCGTGGGCTGTAAGTCTAATAGTCTGTCATCAACTGCATTTTTTAAAATTTCAAAACAATTGCTAACTGTACCTGAAAATTTAATTTCGTTATACAATTCTGCAGCTAATTCGTGAGCCTTTTTACGAACAAATACTAAGTGTTCGGCTAAATTGGATTTATAGTAAGTTCCATCGTTCCCTGATTTTCTTCGAACTAAGTCAGCATATTTTTCTTCAATAAACCCGATATTAACGAATCCACCACCACTTTTCTTGTGTTTTACTTCCAATTCATCGGTCGGATAATGAACTTCTGGTTCCAATCCAAAGCTCCTTAACTTATCTTCACAAGCTTTAAATTCTCTTTTGTTTTCCGAAGAAGATTCTTTATTAACATTCAATATCGCATCAACATATTCTTTTAAGGCCAACGACAATTTTTGATCACCAAATTGAATCTGGCACCAAAGAAAAACCTTATTGTTACCGATTACAGAAGATGCTCGGGACAATTTTTGGATTGCTGCAAAAATAGAGCCCTTACTGGACTCAAGTTCATTCAAAGCCTCTTCTAATAGCCTCATTGCTTCTTTCTGTTGTTTCATTTTTTCTCCAATCACATAACGACCGGTTGAGCGGGAGAAGCGAAGCTTTGTCCGCGCGAACCGACTTGTTAAAAGGTTCGTCCGATTCTCTAAAACATTTATCCAACGATTTTATTACATCTGTCATCAGCCTACAAATTAACGCATACCGCGATAGATTGTCTATGGATTTTACAGAAACATTGATATGTCTGATCAAAGACCGCTTTGGCCTGCATATCCGCGTATACCGCAAATTGGCATCAGCCTCCAAGAGCCACACTTTCCCGCAAAGCCGCTTCAGCTTCCGTGGCCGCGCATATTGCCAAGTGGCGGCGGTTCACAAAATCCAAACAAACTTCTGAATTTCCGACCGGGTATGCCAGTCGTGAGGAGAAATGAGAGACGGGCGCGGGGGTTGCGCAAGCAAGACCCGTGATCCGGCCTCAGTTTTTGCGTATACGCAATGGTTATGTGAGTTTTTTTGTAACTGCATTCCAATTATTTAAAAAATCAGAGAAATCTCTGTTTTCTTTATCTGGCCCAGAATAGCTCTTTTGGAGGATTAAATCAGTATCTTCTTTTTTTAATCCTCTTGTCTCCCAACATTCATGGTCTTTTGTGATCCAAAGGTATGTTTGAAGAGACTTTATGTCTGAGTGAATTAAATTTAATCTTCTTTTTAATTCATTTGGAGAAATAACAACAAATTGCATGTTTCTTTGGTTAAACGTGTGTAGGACAAAAACCCAAAAATCGGCTATTGATTCTTCAATCTTTTTTGGATTTAGCGTCCACCAGCCACAAGAAACTAGTTTTTCTTGGTATTCAGGTCGCCCATGAGTAACAAGAAAGTCCTTTGAGAATTTCACCTGCAAAGATGCTGTTTTGGAATTGTCATGATTTGTCAAAAGAAGGTCTATCCCTTTATCTTTTGATGGAATCCAAACTTGAAATTTGTTTCCAGAATCATCTCTGAGGTTTTGCTCAATATGAGAACCTACAAGATACTCCCCCGCATGGATTGTAAATATTGGTTGCATTTTCATTCCTCACATAACGCCTGTCGTGACCGGAAAAACGAGACGGGCGCGGGTGTTGCGCAAGCAAGACCCGTGATCCGGCCGATTTTTCCGCGTCTACGCGATTGT